>JAPOSZ010000002.1 GCA_026709415.1 Flavobacteriaceae bacterium | reverse complement strand
TTCGACCAAATCCTCTATCTTAGCGGAAAGCCGAAATTTTAGTGCAAAGGTCTCTTAGAATAAATCTATTGTCTATTGACGATGATAGAACTCGCTTGGTCGGTTGGCAATACCACCATATCTGCTACGTTGACGTGGCTTGGTTGGGTAACCATGAACAAAATACATTGGGCGATATCTTGAGCTATTAGAGGTTGCATCCCATAGTACACGTTCTTGGCCTTTTGCCGATCGCCCTTAAATCGAACCAATGAAAACTCTGTTTCAACTAACCCAGGATGAACCGCACTAACTTTAATACGATGAGAATTCAAATCCAACCTCAAGCCTTTAGTAAAAGCATCCACAGCAAACTTCGTGGCACAGTAAACGCTTCCTTTGGGATAGACTTCTTTTCCAGCGATGGATCCAATATTAATAATATGTCCAGATTTTCTGTTGATCATGGGACCAATGATGGCTTTGGTCACATACATCAAGCCTTTGATATTACTATCAATCATGGCATTCCAATCATCGAGTGAAGAAGATTCAACCGAATCCAATCCATGGGCGTTACCTGCATTATTAATGAGGACATCAATTTTTGAAAACTCCCCAGGCAAACTATCAATGGCTTTAAAAACGTCTCTTGAGTCCGAAACATCAAACCTCAAGGTATGGCATTGTTTACCAAGAGCGTTTTTAATCTCTCTTAAACGCTCTTTTCGACGCCCACAACAGATGACTCGAAATTGATGTTGAGCCAGTAGATTAGCGGTCGCTAGCCCAACCCCACTCGTGGCTCCAGTGATTAATACAAGGCGGTTGTTCATCATTAGGCAACGGGATGTCCGTTATTGGCTTCATACATTAAAAACCAATCTTGAATGTTAAGGTCGATTTGGCTCGCTTGAATTAGTTTTTCGACGCGATGCCTCTTGGTAGAACCGACAACTGGAATGATTTTGTGAGGCAGTTTGTGTATCCAAGCCAGCAGTAATTGGGCTTCGGTGGCATGGTATTTTTGAGTAAGGGGTTTTAAAATTTTTTCAATACGATGTCTTTTGATGTCTCGTATCTTAAAATAAGAGCCAAGAGGCGTCCATGCCATAGAAGTGATATGGTGTTTCAAATGATAATTCAAGGTGCCATTATCAATCGGGCTATGGTGATTTAAAGAAAATTCAACTTGATTTGCTATGGCCTTATTGAAAGGAAAACAAGCCATTTGATGGGGTAGAAAATTAGAAAAGCCATGATGAAGTATCTTTTTTTCTTCTTGTAATGTTTCAAGTGTTTCGGAGATTTCAATAGGGTCCATCAATGGACTGGGGCGATGCAAAAGCAAACAATCGAGATAATCGGTTTGAAGATTCCGTAACGAGTTCTCGACACTATCTCGAATATGATGAGCACCATAATCGTAGTGCTTGACTCGAAAAGAGTTGTTTTCTGTGGGATACATGATGCCGCATTTGGAAATAAATTTCACTTTCTCTCGGGGAACACCACTGTTTTTAAAAGCCTTTCCAAAAGCTTGTTCGGTGGTATATCCACCGTAGATATCGGCATGATCAAAAGCGTTTAGTTCCATCTCAAAGATAGATTCGATCAGCGATGTCATGGCACCGGATGATAGATTTTTCCCCCACTTCCCCCAAGTCATGGTACCAACGATTAATGGACCCTTGATGGTCATGTTCTTTTGAGATTAAAAACTGCCGAAATATAAAATCTTTATGCCACATGTCATTTAGATAAAAACACAGAATATTGTAACTTTTGCCTCCATTTTACGTTACAATATTTGGTAATAAAAAGATATGAAACAAGTAGATATTAGCGAATTAAACGAGCGAATTAAAACGGAAAGCGCGTTTGTTGATTTACTCAATTTAGAACTCAGCAAAGTCATTGTGGGACAACAACACATGCTAGATAGTCTTTTGATTGGATTAATAGGAAAGGGACACATATTGCTTGAAGGAGTTCCTGGGCTGGCCAAAACCCTAACGATAAATACGTTATCTAAGGCTATTGATGGATCTTTTTCTAGAATCCAATTCACTCCCGATTTATTGCCTGCCGATGTGATTGGGACGATGATTTATAATATTAAAGAGAACGATTTTTCCATTAAAAAAGGACCCGTTTTCGCCAATTTTATTTTAGCCGATGAAATCAACAGAGCTCCAGCAAAAGTACAGTCGGCACTGTTAGAGGCCATGCAAGAGCGTCAAGTAACCATAGGAGACTCTACTTTTGAATTGACCGCTCCCTTTTTGGTGATGGCTACACAAAATCCAGTCGAACAGGAAGGAACATATCCACTACCAGAGGCCCAAGTGGATCGATTCATGTTGAAAACGGTCATCGGCTACCCTAGCCTTTCAGAAGAGCAAAAAATCATGCAGAATAACTTGCAAAAAAACTCTGTAGAAATAAAGCCCGTTGTCGATATCAAGCAAATCCTTTCGGCACAAAAAACAGCTTTGGATGTCTATATGGATCAAAAAATCGAACAGTATATCTTAGATTTAGTTTTTGCAACAAGAAATGCTCAAGACTATCAATTACCCGATCTCAAAAACATGATTCAGTTTGGTGCCTCGCCTAGAGGGAGCATCAATTTGGCATTAGCTGCCAAATGTTATGCCTTTTTAAAGCACCGTGGTTTTGTCATTCCAGAAGATGTCCGGGCGGTGGTGTATGAAGTCTTGAGACATCGTATTGGCTTGACTTATGAAGCCGAGGCTGAAAATATTACTTCGGAAAACATCATCAGTCAAATTGTCAATCAAGTTGAAGTGCCTTGATTTAAGGAATCAACCATTCGTGCTGTAGAATGTTTAATGGGGCAGTTTAAAATGTACGAAACGATATGGTTTAAAGAATCTGGACAGGCCCCATTGGTTTTTAATCGTTAAAAGATTTTGTGATGGACGCTAAAGAATTACTTAAAAAGGTTCGCAAAATAGAAATCAAAACCCGTCGGTTATCGGCAGATATTTTTGGCGGAGAGTACCATAGCGCCTTCAAAGGGAAAGGGATGACCTTTAGTGAGGTTCGAAGCTATCAATACGGGGATGATGTTCGCGTGATTGATTGGAATGTCACCGCTCGTTATAACGAACCCTTTGTCAAAGTATTTGAAGAGGAAAGAGAATTAACCCTGTTGCTGGTGGTTGATGTGAGTGGATCAGAAGTCTTTGGGACCGTCAATCAACTAAAAAGAGAAATCATCACCGAGATTGCTGCCACGTTGGCCTTTTCGGCGCTTCAAAACAATGATAAAGTGGGATTGGTGCTATTCGCAGAAACCATTGAAAAATACATTCCTCCAAAAAGAGGACGCTCCCATCTTCTTCGAATCATTCGAGAACTCCTAGAATTTGAGCCAAAAACGACCAAAACCAATATCGGACATTCATTGGAGTTTATCTCATCGGTTCTTAAAAAAAGAGCTATCGCCTTTTTATTATCAGATTTTATTGATGACAACTATGAAAGAGAACTTCGTATTGCGGCCAAAAAACACGATTTAACGGGGATTCGGGTATATGATCCAAGAGAAGAAAGTATGCCAAATATTGGTGTGACACTGGCAAAAGATGCCGAAACGGGAAAACGGTCTTGGATAAATACCTGGTCAAAAGCCAATCGAATGAAATATGGCGGGTATTTTAAGAATCTTGAAAAGCAGTTTCAATTGGCATTTCAACGAAATAGCGCGGGAGTGGTCAATTGCCGCACGGACCAATCGTATGTCAAAAAACTGCTCAACTATTTTAAAACAAGAGGGTAAAGAATGAAAAGGGGGTTGATTTTTTTGATTTTGGGATGTTATCTCAGTTACGGTCAAATCCAAACAGGTTTGGAAGCTAAAGTAGATACGACGGAACTTAAAATTGGAGAGCAGTTGAATCTGACGCTAGAATTAACGATTGATACGCTTGCCCAAGTTGAGTTTCCGGCCAATCCAAGATTTGCGCCATTTGAAATCATCGAAGAAAGTTTGTTGGATACCATCAAAGCCCAAAGTCATTACACGTTTGTTAAAAAATATGGGCTGATTCAATTCGATTCAGGAAATTATATTATTCCCCAACAAGCCGTTTTTGTCAATGGCTTTATCCAAGTCAGTGACTCCATTCCCATAAGGGTCAATACGGTAGCTGTCGATACATTGCAACAACCCATGTTTGATATCAAACCCTTCATGGGCGTACATCGAAATTATGATCGATTGATTCGAATCCTTTTGTATGGGTTATTGGGGCTGTTTATCCTGGCTGGCATCATTCATACTTATTTTTTCAAAAAACAACAAAAAAAACTACAAGAATTAGGACTGTCCCCCTTTGAAAAAGCCCTAAAAGATTTAAAAAATTTAGAAAACCAAAAACTAGAATCTCAAAGAGATTACAAAGATTTCTATACCCAATTGGTTGATATTTTGAGGCATTATTTAGAAAACGAGACGGATATTGATGCCTTAGAAAGTACTTCAAGAGAATTGCTTGATAAGCTCCATCAATACCAAAAAGAAGAAAAGCTATCATCACATTCTCAATGGATTGCTGATCTAGAAGGGGCTCTCAACAATGCTGACATGGTAAAATTTGCTCGAATGCAACTAGATCCCCAAGTTGCTCAAAGCGATAAAGAGTTAGTCCAATCAACGGTCATTGATGTCAGGCAATCCCTACCGGAACCTACCGAAGAACAATTAAAAGAAACCCAAGCTTTTCAAATGATGCTTGCAAAAAAGAAAAAAAGACAGCAACTCATCTATGGGTTGAGTTCTTTTTTTGGGCTATTAGTCATCGGGCTGGTGGTTTCCATGCTCATCCACGGATATTATCCAGTTCGAGATACCATACTGGGGTATCCGACAAAAAGAATGCTGCAGTCCAATTGGGTACAATCGGAATATGGTTGGCCATCGGTTCAGTTGACAACCCCCCAAGTACTCATTCGCCAAGAAACCACAAAACGACAGGAGTCCCTTTTTGAATGGGGTGTGTTAGGAGATCGATTTTATAGTTCATTATATCATGGACCCTTTGATCATCAGGTAACAGGAACCACTCCAAGTCAAGATTCCATCGTGCCACCAAGTGGGGAGATGTTTATTGAAAAAGTGGCAGACCAGATCCAAGAATTAGGCGGTCGAAATATATTTATTGATGGAAATCAAATCACCTTACCAAAAGGAGACCAGGCAATTTCCATTGATGGAAGGTTTGATTACGCTAGCGACGACCAAGTCCAAACAAACCGCTATGACTTTACAGTGATACTGGTATTATTTGAGCAAAGGCAAATCAATTTCAAATTGATTTACCCCACCGATGATCGGTACGCATCAGAGATAAAAGACCGCATACTGGAAAGTTTTGAAATCCAAAATCAAGAGGGAACATGATCGATCAAATAGTTTTTGAAAATCCAGAATTTTTATGGTTGTTATGTTTGATGCCGATCGGAGCCGCTGGCTACTATTTCTTTTGGACTAGTTCCCGACCACTGGTCAAACTGCCATCCTTAGAAGGGTTCAAAAACTCTAAATCATTCATTCCAAAAGCATTGCCTTTATTGCCGAGTTTGCAGTTATTCGCTCTGGGATTTTTTGTTTTGGGATTGGCTCGCCCTCAAATAGTCAATGTTTCCACGCAATCCTTTACTTCTTCGGGCATTGATATTGTTATGGCGATTGATGTTTCATCGAGCATGTTGGCTAGAGATTTAAAACCTAATCGATTGACGGCTTTAAAAGAAGTGGCCGCTAATTTTATTGAAGATCGTTATACCGATCGAATTGGATTAGTCGTTTATGCCGGGGAAAGTTATACTAAAACCCCTATCACGAGCGATCAATCAATTGTCAAAAATGCCCTGAGTCAAGTATCCTATCAAGGAATACTGCAAGATGGCACCGCCATTGGAATGGGTTTAGCAACCGCTGTCAACCGACTAAAGGATAGCAAATCAAAAAGTAAAGTCATTATTTTATTGACGGATGGAGTCAATAATTCCGGATTTATTGACCCACTAGCCGCTGTGGAATTGGCCAAAGAATTCAACATAAAAACCTATACCATAGGTTTGGGAAGTAACGGACAAGCCATGGCCCCGGTAGCTATATTACCAAATGGTCAATTTCAATATGGATTGACCGAAGTCGAAATCGATCAAGAATTATTACAAGAAATAGCCCAGTCGACAGGTGGACAGTATTTTAGAGCAACCGACAATCGTAGTTTAGAAGAAATTTACGAAGAAATCAATAAACTAGAAAAGACAGAAATAGAAGAATTTAAATACTATAATTACCAAGAAATGTATCGAATGCCTGTCATCATTGGATTAATCTTGTTAGTCATGCAGTGGATATTAAGAAAAACCCTTTTTAGAAGTTTTATTTAGATGTATCAAATAGACAACACGACATATTTCTATATTTTATTGCTTTTACCAGTGATTTGGTTGGGGTATTATATGATTAAACGATGGAAGCATAAAGCACAAAAAGCGTTTGCGACACCGGAAATGCTCGATATTCTTTCACCAAACCGTTCAAAATTCAAACCGGGGCTGAAACTGTTTCTTTTTTCTCTGATGATTGGTTTATTGACCATGGCCTTGGTGAACCCTAAAATAGGGTCAGAAGTCGAAACGGTTAGACGACAAGGAGTGGATATCGTTTTTGCCGTTGATGTGTCTAAAAGCATGCTAGCTGAAGATGTGGCTCCCAATCGGATAGAAAAAGCCAAACATTTGGTCAATTCTATTATTTCTGAATTGGTCAGTGATCGCATCGGTATTGTGGCTTATGCGGCTCAAGCCATTCCACAATTGCCTATTACTACAGACTATAGTGCAGCTAAAATGTTTTTACAAGCACTCAATACGGATATGTTATCTTCCCAAGGAACGGCGCTTTCGAGTGCCATCAGTTTGTCTTCTTCTTATTTTGATTCATCCAATCAAACCAATAAAATCATTTTTCTTTTGACCGATGGTGAAGATCATCAGCAACAAATTGAAAGTGCTGTAGAAGCCGCTGTAGAAAAAGGGGTTAAAATATTTACCATTGGCATCGGTACAGAAACAGGAGCTCCCATACCAATTAAACAAGGGGGAGTGATTGAATCCTATAAAAAAGATATTGATGGCAATGTGGTCATTACCAAGCGAAACACCCAAATCCTTCAAAGCGTTGCTCAAATTTCTCAAGGTCAATATCAAGATGGTAACGATACACAAGCCGTTTTGGATTTTGTTGCACAATCGCTAGATCAAATTGATAAAAAAGAGTTTGAAAGTCAAGAATTTATCAGTTACAAAGATCGGTTTCAACCGTTTATATTCATGGTGATTGTCTTGCTCTTTTTGGATATATTTATATTCGAGACCAAGACAAAATGGATTCAAAAAATCAATTTATTCAATGAAAATAAATAGCCTAAAAATCCCCATTTTGATTGGAATTTTAAGCCCTTTTTGGTTTTCAGCGCATGCCCAAGATGCCCAAAATTTAATTCATCAAGGCAATCAAAAATTGGTTGAAAAATCCTATACTAAAGCCGAATTTAAATTTAGAAAAGCTATTTCTGAATCTCCTCAACAAATGGAAGGCGTTTATAATTTGGGGAACGTCCATTACCGAAGTGAAGATTATCAAGAAGCATCCCAGCGGTTTCTTCAAACTCAAAAACTAGCTACTTCCAACGAAAAAAGGCATAAAGCGTTTCACAATTTGGGAAATGCTTTGATGAAAAAAAAAGATTATCCCCAAGCCGTGGAAGCTTATAAAAATGCACTGCGAAACAATCCCAAAGACGATGAAACAAGATACAACTATGCATTGGCTAAATCTCTTTTGGAACAAGAAAGACAACAAAATGATCCATCGGAACAGAATCAAGAGAACCAAGAGGATGATCAGTCCGATCAAAATGATCAAAATGAAAATCAATCTGAAGAGGATTCTTCAGATGAGAATCAAGATGATGGACAAAGTCAACCGGATAATCAATCTGGTCAAGACCAAGAACAGCAAGATCAAAATCCTCAACCACAGCAGCAAAACAGATTATCACCTCAGCAAATAAAGAATCTTCTTCAAGCAATGGATAATCAAGAAAAAAATGTACAAGAAAAAATCAATGCACAAAGAGTAAGAGGAACGTCTCAAAGTGCAAGAAAAGATTGGTAAACATGAGAGGCAAAGTGTCCATTTTGCTTTGGTTTTGTTTGGTATTACCATTCAGTGTCTTTTCACAAATTACGTTTGAAGCCAAATTAAGTCGAGACAAGCTTGGATTGAATGAAAATTTACAAGTCGAGTTTGTCATGAATGAAAATGGAGACAACTTTATTCCGCCCTCCTTTGAAGGATTTCGAGTCGTTAGCGGTCCTTCACAAAGCGTATCTCGTCAGTACATCAATGGTGTGAGTTCGTTTTCGAAATCGTATTCCTATTTTTTACAACCCAATAGAAAAGGTTTCATCACCATAGAGCAAGCCGCCGTAACGTTTGAGGGCGAAGAGTATAAAACCGAGCCAGTAACCGTTCAAGTTACCGATGCCGTTGAAAGACCTAATGATCCCAATAATTACCAATTTCAGATACAAGACAATGTGCATTTAGTGACCCATATCTCGAATGCATCACCTTATATCAATCAGGGCGTTCTTGTGGAATACAAATTATATTTTCAAAATCCCGTCAATATTTCTGATGTCACTCAAATCAATACCCCATCTTATGCTGATTTTTGGAGCAACAACATTGACATCGGGCAAATCAAAGTCAACCCTAGAGGCTCTTACAATGGTCAACCTTATAATGAAGTGCTATGGAAAAAAGTGTTGTTGTATCCACAACGGTCAGGAATAATAGAATTAGACCCTTTGGTTTTGGGGATGACCATTAGTGTTCCTACCAATCGAAGAGATTTATTCGGCAGTCGAATCTATAACCAAGTGCAAGAAAATATCAGCACCAATCCCCGTAGGATTAATGTGAAAGAGTTGCCATTAGAAGGACAACCGGCGGGGTTTTCTGGAGCCGTAGGCACTTTTGATTTTAATGTTTTGGCTAATAAAACGAGCTTGAATGCCTCAGAATCGCTTCAAATTAGAGTCAAAGTCGAAGGCAGAGGAAATCTGGGATTATTTCCTTTACCAGAATTGATAGCTCCTAGTAATCTTGAAGTATTTCAGCCAGAAAGGCAAGAAAGCATTAACATTCAAGGGAGTTCTTCGAGCGGACAAGTGGAAGACATTTACACCATTGTATCCAGAGTTCAAGGAAGTTATCCAATCCCATCATTGACCTTTTCTTATTTCGATCCTGAACTAGAAATCTATAAAATGATTAATTCACAAGAACAAATCATTTCGGTTTATGGAGATCCGACAGATCCTGCATCCACCATTTCAACTGTCAATCAAGCCAACCCATCAATCAATTTGGTGACCGGTGAAACAAAATCATTTCGATTCATAAAGCTCAATACCTCGTTAGAAAGTATTTTAGAAAAGGGATTTTGGTTAAGCACGCTGTTTTGGACATTGTTTTTAACCCCATGGTTATTGATGATCATCGTCTTATTGACTAAAAAATTGTTGTTTGATCGAAAATCGGATCCTCTTTCGAAACAACAAAAGACAGCTAATCGATTGGCTAAAAAGTTTTTAAGTGCTGCCAAAAAGCAAATGAATCAACCATCGGCTTTTTATTTGGCTCTTGAAAAAGGACTTCATACCTATTTAAAAGCCAAATTTAAAATTGAGACCATTGAATTCAGCAAAGACAAAATCCGAGAATTACTCAATCATAATGGAGTGGATGATGAGATTATGCATGAATTTATCGCCCTATTAAGCAATTGTGAACAGGCTCGATATGGACTTGGATTAACAGTCAATGTTAGAGAGGACTTTGAAATTGCCAGTCGAATCATGGCTCAATTAGACAAACAACTTTAAAATGAATTCACCACAGTTGACCTTTTGTAATATCAATTTTAAATCGGTTGTTTTTTTGTTTTTATTCAGTTCAAGTCCGATGTTACTTTGGGGTCAATCTTCTCTTGAAGAAATTTTTAGCCAAGGAAACGAAGCCTATAACAATGGAGAATTTCAGCAAGCCCTATTATTGTACAATCAAATTTTAGAGCAAGGCAAACATAGTCCTGAATTATATTTCAATATGGCTAATAGTTATTATCGACTCAATATGGTTGGCCAAGCTAATTTTTATTTTGAAAAAGCGAAATTACTGGGCCCCACTAATGAAGACATTTTGATCAACAGTGAATTTGCTCAAAATATGACATTAGACACCATTGTTCCTTTAAGAACTTCTCCAATTGAGCAACTCATGTCAAAATATTTTAGACTGTTTTCAATCGATCGATGGGCATTGATAACCGTTATTGCGGGATGGATGATATTAATTCTATTTATTTGGTTTTTGTGGTCAGGTGCCCCGAGTCAAAAAAAAATTCTATTTGGGGGAATGTGCTTCTTTTTGCTATTGTGGATTTTGTCTTCTGTTACAACTTATCACTTAAATAATCACAAAAACAATCGCATCTATGCCATTATCTTTTCTGAACAGATAGAGATTTTTTCTGAACCCAACGAGCGATCTGAAATTCAATTTTATCTTCATGAAGGAACAAAAGTGGAATTGATTGAAAACTTACAACAGTGGCAAAATATTCGTCTTGCCAATGGAGCTAGCGGTTGGGTCAATGATGCCGAGTTGAGAATTATTGAATAATTCAAGTCGTTTGATTGGGAGTGTTCTTTTCTATGGAATCATAACTAAAGAAGTCTAGTATGGATTCTCCTAAACCAAGACTAAATTGGTATAAAATCGAATGATCAAAATAAGCTTGTGGGATAATTTGTATGACATCGTTTCCTCTTTGCGCTATGACGGCCAACAAACAAAGTAGTAACATAGCTTTGATGACGCCAAAGATGACACCCAGTAATCTATTGAACCAACCAAGAAAAATGAGTTTTAAGAGTCTTGTAATGAGATTTCCGATAAAATGCATGATCATGACCACAAGAGCAAATACTATAAAAAACGCAACAATTTGAATTAATTCAAAACTAAATGCCACTTGTTGGTGAGCAAGAGTGGCAATGGTATTGGTGTATTTTAGGGCAACGATAATCCCGATAAATACAGAAGCTATTTGGGTCAGTTCAATCACAAAACCGTTGGAATATCCTCTGATAATGCCAATGAGAATGATGATGCCTCCGATAATATCTAAAAGATAGTAAACCATCGGTTTAAAAAGCTAAAAACTCAACTTTTTTGATTGATTTTTCGTGTCATGACATAATAAATTACACCTTCATTGATCATTAAACAAAACGTTAAAAAACTTCAAAATCCAAGCCCTTATGTGTAGCAAAAATACCAATTGGAATGCATAGATTAAGCCCCTTGATCGTTGGAAAGCTAGGGTCATACGTGCAACATTTAGAGTAAGCTAATTAAATTTGCCGATTAACATGAACAAGAAACAAAAATGGGATTCATTAGTTAAAAAACTTTCAAAAAAATTTTCTTCTGGAGAAAATATTGACATGGAAGGAATTCTCTATCTCATCGGATTACAGGAATATAACAAGCCTTATCAGAGATTTCGAAAAGACGATAATGTTAATTTAATTCATATTGGTATTTGCACCATCTTAGAACCTTATGGGTATTATTCTTTTGACCAGTATGATCAAGATGGTTGGCCACATTTTAAATTGGAAGAAAAACTTCCCAATCTAAAATCAGGAGAACAAATTGTTTTGCTTAAGAGTGCGATTTTAGAGTACTTTTCTAAAACAGAGTTAAACGCATAACTTTGGAAACCCTACAGCATTTTCTTGTTTTTAACAATTCAAAATAGGTGAGTCGCATCCCAATTTTGGGCTATGATGCAACAAATTTAAGTTATGTCGAAGATTTGTTTTTGCTTTGAATTGGGATTTTCATAGATCCCCCAGCAACGATAACGACTAGAGTCGTTAAAATAGCAGTGATTGTTGTTATGGAGACAATGACAACGGAATCGGAATAAACATGATGTTTGGTATTCCATATAACTAACCAATATATGGAAATTATCCATAGGGGAATAAAAAATATTAGAAACCAACCATAAAATGTTCTGAGTCTGTGATTTGCTCGTTCTCTTTGAGATCTAACCTTTCTCGTTTTCGCATCATATAATTCTCCTTCAGTTACTTTAGATTTTTTATCCTTTTCAGTTTTTTCTATGAACTTGGATTCCTTTGCCTCTTTATTCATATAAACTCGCTATTTTCTTTGATCAATTATATTTTACCTAACTTCAGTCTCAAATAATAAGATTTAATTCTTCTAACGGGAATTTCTTTTTCAATCAAATCATCATAAGTCTTCCACCAAGGAGTCTCTTTTTCGTGAGTTAAGAAAACTAAATGTCCTGACGAGGCGTTTTTATAAGTTCTCCACAGCATATCTAAGGTTTGACGAATTTCAGAGTTGATTTCTCTCTCATCGGCATCTTTAATGATATTCTTTTTCAAATCGTAGATAACCGCTTTGGTCCCCTCTTCGATTTTTCTTCCTTCAAACTTTTTAAATTGATGGTAAAGTGATGGAATCACGGGGCCATATTTCCACGCTCTTATGGAATCCTTAAACAGCACTTTTTTAGACCCTAAAACGAGACTTCAACCAAAAAAGATGTAGACGAGTTTTTGTAGTTTTAAGTTCGTTATTTCTACGCTGTCCATGCTAGCTTTCTCAAGGATATAATTAGCTATATGAGCAGCTGTATAAGGAGGATTTTTAGTTTCAACTTTTGCCATTTTTATTCACACAAGTTGTTTAGAAAACGTTGTTGGAATTTGACCATTCTTTGACTTTGGATGATTTCTTAGGAAAAAATACTTGGAACCATAGAGCATTCACATTCATTTACAGTGAGTTATAAACTACACAAATCCACCGTTAAGGCATTGAAAATAGGGTTTTATCAAGTTGATACTTTGCCAAAGTTAGTCAATCTCAATAAATTTGTTTTTTATTCGTGAGAATTCCATCTTAAAAAAACAGAACACAAAAACTCCCGTTGAATTTAAGTTTCTTATGTCATTTAATATGGTAGATAAAGTAAAAGAGCATTTAGATATTGTCGAATCTTTTGATAGTCAAGATTCAAAGGAAATTGAAAATTTTCGAATCAAATATTTAGGCAAAAAGGGAGTTGTTACAGGATTTTTTAAATCCATGGGACAACTTTCTCCCCAAGATCGGAAGCCATTTGGACAAATCGTCAATCAACTCAAAACAGAAGTAGCTCAGAAAGTCAAAAGTTTAAAAACGCATTCAAAAGTTTCTAGTTCAAGTTCTAATGTACCTGATGCTACCAGACCAGGATTTCAAATTGAATCGGGGAGTCGACATCCTATATCGATTGTGAAGAACAAAATCATTGAAATATTTTCGACCGTTGGATTTGGATTATCTGAAGGACCAGAAATAGAAGATGATTGGCACAATTTCACAGCATTAAATTTCCCCAAGCATCATCCAGCTAGAGACATGCAGGATACGTTTTATTTGAAGACGCCAGAGAATTATTTATTGAGAACGCACACATCCACGGTGCAAGTTAGGCATATGGAGACTCATCAGCCGCCGATAAGAATTATTTCTCCTGGTAGGGTCTTTCGAAGCGAAACGATAACAGCTCGATCTCATTGCCTATTCCACCAAATTGAAGGACTTTATATCAACAAAAAAGTATCTTTTGCCGACTTAAAGCAAACCATTGAATATTTCTGTCAATCCTTGTTTCAAAAAAGCAAAATGAGACTTCGTCCATCGTATTTTCCATTTACAGAACCTAGTGCTGAAGTGGATATCTACTGGGGGCTAGAAACGGAAGTAGACCATCGCATTACCAAGGGAACGGGTTGGTTAGAAATCATGGGTTGTGGTATGGTTGATCCCAATGTTTTAGATAATTGCAGTATCGATTCCAACAAGTTTAGTGGTTATGCATTTGGACTGGGAATTGAACGAATTGCCATGCTATTGTACCAAATAGAAGACATCCGATTGTTCTATGAGAATGACATTCGTTTTTTACGTCAATTCAAATCGGTCATCTGATTTTTGGAACAATGAGTGGTTTAGAATTTTTTAGCGGTTGCTGTTGGAATGGAACTGATATCAAATAACTATCCTTTTCAAAATCAACTAACGGCTCTAGCTTCGATGTATAATTCAGGGGGCATGCGATTTTCTAGTCGCCAAGTAATGGTCATAGGACGTTCTCCGGCGTGACCTTGATACTGTGCAGGGCCTAAAAAATAATAGGGCATCGTGCGTTTCCCAAACTTCTTATGAGTCCTAACAAACAGTAAAGGGGTGATGCCTTCTTTTTCATGTTGTGTATGTCGTAAGCCCTTTTTCCCTGAAGATGAAGTGGTGCTTTGAGATTGCCAGTGAAAAAGAGTTTCATTTATTGCATAGTCTTTGTATCGTGTTGTCGAAGAATAATCCTCTTCTTTTTTATGAAGAGTAACAAAAAAAAGATTGCATTTGGTTCTTTCATTATAGTAGACGCCCTCTCTTGGTAGATATAATTTTCCATTTCTTATATCATTAAAAGCAGCTAGAACTTGATCTCTTGAATATTGGCAATGAATGTTGAGCGGAATATGTTCATCACGAAGTGGAATGGAGTTAGAGACATGTCGGATGTTTTCATACAAAAGATCAAAAAGTGCTATTAATTCAGAGCAAATCGCTTTTTCTTCTAATAATTGAGCGAAGTAGAATTTAGGATTTCCCGCTGCTTTTTGATCAAAGAGCACACATAGTAACATCAAAAGCATTCTTTGTTGCTTGGGCTGTAGCGAGGTATAATCTTTTGGGTTCTTTAATAGGTTTCTATAAAAATCAATTAATTCTCTATCGTCCAATTGAAAAAGACTTCCGATTCTTTTACCAATAGTTTCCTCAAATGAGCTTTTTGTCGTTGCTTCCAAACCAGCGAGCCTCCTAAAACGAGTCCAATACCATTGATTCGTTGTGTAGAATTCTCGAACATCCATTTGGATTTCGCTGAGAAACTGTTTCAATGTTGTATCTGGTCCCAAGGACTGGAGTTCAACCGTGAGACTTCTAGCATTGGTTTGAATCGAGTTTTTGATGTTTTCTAAAACGAGTTCTTTACTGAATTTGTCAAATTGAATGGCACAACCACTTGGCAGAAATGGAAATCCTGATTCGAATTGCTTTTTAACTGTCCTTCTTGAGGGAGTTTCTAATAGCGCTTTATAACGCAAATCAAAACGAAATTCTCTATGAGCTCCTCCAATAAAATCAAGGACCGTTAAACAATCTTTATCTGGATGCTTCCGAAGACCACGTCCTAACTGTTGAAGGAAGATAGTGGCACTTTCTGTTGGCCTCAAGAAAAGGACGGTATTGATTTGAGGGATATCAACCCCTTCATTGTAGATGTCAACTGCAAAAATGATGTTGATGGTTCCATTGTTCAACTCCCCTTTTGCTTTCTCTCTGACTATTGGATCGGTTTGCCCCGTAATAGCAATCGCTGAGACCCCATGCTTCTTGAAATAGGAAGCCATGAAATTGGCATGGTCGACACCGACACAAAAACCAATGGCTTTTAAGTCTTTGATATCCCCTATATAATCTAAAAGAGCATTGAAAATCAAACGAGCTCTTTGGTCACTTGCGGTGTATAATTGAGATAATTCTGATTCGGAGTACCTTCCACGATTCCAAGAAATACTGGATAAGTCCATTCCATCACTGATGCCGAAGTATTGAAATGGCACCAATAAATCTTGATGGATGGCATCCCATAATCTCAATTCAGCAGCCATTTTCCCATCAAACCAGTTGAGAATATCCAACCCATCAGTCCTTTCAGGAGTTGCCGTTAAGCCTAATAAATATTTTGGTCGAAAATGATGCAGAATGTTCTGATATGTTTCGGCGGCGGCATGATGAAACTCATCAATAATAATCATATCAAAGTGTTGGGGATTTAATTGAGATAGGTATCGATCCTTCGATAAAGATTGAACCGATGCAAAGACATGATGCCAATCATGTGGTTTGTTCGCCCCATCGATTCGTTCTCCAAAATGAGTGTCCCGAAGTACCATACGGAAAGTATCTAGAGATTGTTTTAAAATTTCTTTTCGATGCGCTAAAAAAAGCAGACGCAATTGTTTATGTTCACGATAGAGGCGTCTATAATCCAATGCGGCCATGATGGTTTTTCCGGTTCCAGTAGCCGCGACAATTAAATTTTTATACCGATGATGAACCGTTCGTTCTATGTGAATCTTTTCGAGAATTTCAGATTGAAATTCATAGGGTTTGATGTCAATATATGGTAGATCGGAAGAATCATGATTTTGTTTTTTGATTGCCTCATCAAATTGTTTTTTATGTTGTTCTGTTCCATCATATCTTTCAAAATCAAGGCTTTGCCAGTAGGTTTCAAAGGTGGCCTCAAAAACCTTGATGATTTGAGGCGCATGGGTATTGGAGATTCGAACATTCCATTCTTTTCCTTCCGTTTGTGCGGTTTGAGAAAGATTAGAAGATCCGATATAGGCCGTCGAATAGCCAGAATTTCTATAAAATAACCATGACTTTGCATGTAGCCGGGTATTCCTTGTATTGTAGGATACTTTCACTTCAGCTCCCATGTTGGTTAAAACGTCAATGGCCTTTCGTTGTGTCACGCCCATGTAAACTGTGGTGAGAACTCTTAAACGTCCGCCATTATCAATAAAAGTTTTTAAATCTTGTTTGTAGAGATTCAGCCCAGACATTTTGATAAAGGAGCAAAGCAAATCAATACGGTCGGCAGAAGGAATTTCGGATCGAATATGATGAATTAAGCTCTCCTCTTTTGATTGTGCAATCAAGTGTGAAGCAATCAATGATTTGGATGGCCTACTCGGTCCTTTTTGATGGGTCAATTTTTCTTCAGACAGTCGATAAACGGCTCTTAAAACCCGATTGGTGACCTGACTTTTTGAAGAATTATTTTCTATGTGTTGGAGTAGCTGATTGACAAATGCGATTTGCTGATCTACTTTTTTGTTTAAAAGAATGGGCTTGAGTGTTTCGATGAGATGAATCAGCAATAATTCAACGCATTCTTCTTTGTTGTTAATTTCAGGGTGATCCATCCCCAACTCAGAATGATTCCTCAAGACTTTTTCCACTTCAAAAGACAGAAACTTTTCGTAGAGTCCTTCAGAAAACCTTTTTTTAGCCATTGATTGTACTGAATGGTTTGTGAATCAATTCAAGGGAATTGGCGAAAATTTCATAATCATCGTTTAGTCATCGATGGAGTCAGAAAGAGCATTAAAATTCAAAGCCACTTCAATTAAAGCTAAATGGGAATAAGCTTGAGGGAAGTTACCCAATAATCGCTTTGATTCAAAATCAATATCTTCACTAAAAAGCCCTAAATGATTCCCATAGGAAAGAACTTGGTCAAATAATTTTTTGGCCTTTTTGATTTGCCCTAGTTTGATTAAACTACTGATAAACCAAAGAGTACAAATAGTGAAAGAAGATTTGGGGGTGCCAAAATCATCTACATTTTTGTAGCGATACAAAAGACCATCCTGTAGTAAATGTTTTTCAATGGCTTGGACTGTTTTGACAAATCTTGGATCGTTAGCATCAATAAAACCATGACTTTCCATTAATAAAATGGAGCTGTCTAAATGCTGACAACCATATGATTGGGTAAACGACTGTAATTCTTCACTCCATGCCTTTTTGAGAATATCTTCTTTGATTTGGTCTCTGATGGGCGTCCATTCTTCGATGCATCGTTGTTTTTTAAAAATGGTTGCAATGGAAATACCCCGGTCAAGAGCCACCCAACAGAATAATTTTGAAAAAGTAAAGTGTAAGTCATTATTTCGAAACTCCCAAATTCCCTTATCGGGGAGATGCCAATGATTGACGACAAAGCGCACCAAATTCTTGACAATGGACCATAACTCTTCATGTTTGGGAAGATCATGGGGATGCTTTAATACTTGTATGTGAATGGCATCCATCAAAATACCATAAATATCGTGTTGCTTTTGTAAATAGGCTGCATTTCCGATACGAACTGGTTTGGAATTTAAATAGCCAGTGAGGTGATCAAGCGTTGACTCTGTGAGCACTTTTTCTCCATTGATGCCATACATGATGCGAAGTTGTTCTGCCTTGTGTGGTATCAATCCAATGATAAAGTCCAAGTAACGATTGACAATACGCGTGTGCCCCAATTTGGATATCACTTGAACGACCATCGAAGCATCTCGAATCCAACAATAGCGATAGTCCCAGTTACGTTCTTCTCCGATGGATTCAGGAATGGACGTCGTGGGAGCTGCTAGAATCGCGCCTGTTTTATCATAGGATAATAATTTTAGAGTTAATGCACTTCGCGTGATGGTTTGGTTGTAATGCTTGAAAACTGGAGCTTTTTGGCACCAATCAAGCCAATAGGATAGGGTTTTCTTTAGCTTTTCGTTGACGTATTCTAATGTCGGGGGAACGATTTTTTCGTTATAAGTTAACAGAAAGAAAAGATCATGGTCAAGTTCAAAGTTATTTGCCGACAAAACGAGTTCATGTTCTAGGTTGGTATACAAAAAGACCGTATCAAATCGCTTAGCTTCAACAACGCTTCGGATATGTTTTCCCCGCACCGTTGTTTGGGTGGTTTCCGAACCATATCCTAGTTTGGGATTGTATTCAACGGAAATGGTTGGTGTCCCTTGAAGTTTTTTTACGATTCTTAAAATTTCAGGAGGGGAGTGATATTCATTGCCACGCTCTCGAGGATACCTTGGCATAAAATCAATCACTTCGATAACACCATCAGAGCAAGTCAATTTCGTTTGAAGAATACATGTATTATCGATATAACTTTGAGATGTTTTGATCAATGATTTGGATCTGATGGCGAAATTTCCACCAGCTTGGTGGTCTAAAATTTTGGCAAAAACGGAAGAAGAATCAAATTCTGGCAAACAACACCAATCGATAGAACTATCGCTTTGAATTAGAGCAGCCGATCGACAATTGCCAATAATACCATAATGAAGATTCTCCAACAAACCAAAAAATTTGGACGTGCAATTTAGTTTTGCCACACCATTATTCCAAAATGGTCGAGCAACTAATTTTTCTGACAGATTCAAAATAAAGATGTTCAACACCCATATTTGTTGTCCCAAACATTGTAAAATAGATTATAGGTTTTTGTCTTTTATCAAAAAAAACTCAAGCAATGAAGCGAGATTTTGAAACGGACACAAAGATTATTTTTTTAAACGGAATGTGTCGGAATATAAACTTAACTTTTAACTCGAGTTTTTAATCCCAATGAGCAAAAATATTATCGTATCCAATCGATTGCCACTTCAAATTGTTGAACATCATGGTGAGTACAACTTTGTTTCCACAAGTGGTGGATTAGCCACAGGGATGAAATCGGTCCACCAACATGGAAATTCTCTTTGGATTGGATGGCCGGGCATTGAACACGATTCCATCCAATCCAATCAATGGAATATTTTGAAAAAGGCATTAATTCAAGACAAATACATTCCGATTCCATTGAAGAAAAAGGAAATGGAGGATTTTTACTACGGACTTTCCAATGAGTGTCTTTGGCCTCTATTTCATTATTTCATTGAATTTTCAAAGTTTAATCAAAAACATTGGAACTCATATTTCAAAGTCAATCGAAAATTTGCTGATGCGGTTATTGAAAATTTACAACCAGGAGATTACGTTTGGATTCATGATTATCAGTTACTATTATGCCCAGGCATGATTCGTGAGGTTGTTCCAGAAGTAACGATTGGTTTTTTTCTTCATATACCATTTCCATCTTTTGAGATTTTTAGAATATTCCCTTGGCGTACCGAATTACTCAATGGGATGTTGGGAGCAGATCTCATAGGGTTTCATACCTATGATTACCAAAGACATTTCATCAGCTCGGTTAAAAGAATACTGAGATTAGAAGTAAGTTACAATATTGTGGATTATAAAACCAGAAAAATTCAGGTGAGTACCTTTCCAATGGGAATTGACTATCAGAAGTTTGAAAATATTGCCATCGAACATTTTGAACAGAAAAAAGAAGAACATTCTGAAATCTTCAATTTGCTTAGAGAGTACAAAATGCTCGATCAAGCAAACAAAATCATTCTATCCATTGACCGACTGGATTATACCAAAGGCGTTCTCAATCGTTTAGAAGCCTTTGAAGAATTATTAGAAAAATACCCGCATTACATCAAGCACGTCCATTTAATTATGTTGATGGTGCCATCTCGATCAAGCGTACCGCATTACAAACGTTTGAAAAGAGAAACCGATCGAACCGTTGGTCGAATCAATGGAAAGTATGCTCTTTTGGGTTGGACTCCCATTTTGTATTTCTATCGATCGATGCCTTTTGATCATTTAATCGACTTGTATATCAGTGCCGATGTAGCCATGATTACTCCGGTCCGGGATGGCATGAATCTAGTAGCGAAAGAATATGTCGCCACCAGGGTCAATAATGATGGTGTCTTGATTTTAAGTGAAATGGCCGGGGCCTCCAAAGAATTTTTTGACGCGCTTTTGGTCAATCCTTTTGATAAAGTCGATATGGTTGAAAAGCTAATGCAAGCTATTGAAATGCCCATTGAAGAGCAACATCAAAGAATGCTGAGACTCAAAAAAAGAGCACGACGGTATGATGTGACCAAATGGTCCAATCAATTTATGAATACTTTGAAAGAAACGGAATTGTTGAACCAAGATGAAACGAGCATCAAAATAAATGAGACGATAGCTCAAACGATTTCAAGCCAATTTAAAAAAGCGAAAAATCGATTGTTATTACTGGACTATGATGGAACATTGGTTGGGTTTCATGAAAATCCTGAAAAGTCCATTCCAGATAAAGAACTCTATGACATTTTTGACCAATTATGTTCTCAAAAAAATTTAGATGTAGCCATTATCAGTGGAAGAGGCCAAAACTTTTTAGACAAACATTTTGGACGATATCCCATAACATTGGTAGCCGAGCATGGATACCACCAAAAATTAGTCAATAAACAGTGGAAAACCACAGATGTTCAGAATGTAGAATGGAAACACCATATTATTCCGATTGTTGAAACGTTTACGGACAATACTCCTGGAACATTTATAGAAGAAAAAGAAAATTCATTGGTTTGGCATTATCGAAAAACCGATCCTGAATTAGCTAAAGTTAGAGTGGTGGAACTTAAAACATTATTGAGTAGTCTTGTTGCTGATGAGTTGAAAATAATGGACGGTGATAAAATCATCGAAGTAGTGAGCTCCAGGGTGCATAAAGGAGTCGCGGCGACACAACTATATGCGCGAAAGGTCTATGATTCGGTGATCGTCTTAGGCGATGATATCACCGATGAAAACATGTTTGCCGATTTACCTCAAGAAGTGATTAAAATTAAAGTGGGAACCAAACAGACGTTAGCAAATTATTACTTTAAAAGTCAAATTGAGGTGAGACCGTTTTTAAAACGTTTATATTGAATTTATAGAATAGACATTTAAAAGAGATTGTTCAATAAACATAAAATGGGCTCTCCGTCTTTTGATTCATTTGAAATTATATTTATGGAACTAAGGCTCGATGATCTTTCAAGGCAAAATCTCTGATATAGAAATTTATCTTTTTCAATATTTTAGTTTCTTTTGAGGAGTTTTAATTAGAAAGACAAAAAACCGTGATTAACAAACTTCGCATCAAGGGATTTAAATCAATTAATCAAGCTGAAGTTGAATTAAAATCAATTAACGTATTTATTGGAGCTAATGGTGTTGGCAAGTCGAATTTCATGTTATTTTTTCATTTGTTAAATAACATATATGAAAAGAGATTAGAATACTATTCAATGATTGAGGGGGCTGACAAGTTATTACATTTTGGTCCTAAAAACACCGATAATATAGAGGGAGGTATCGAATTTAATCATGAAAAAGAATATAAATTTTCTTTGGTTCCTATAGATGAAAATAAACTAAATATTAAATCAGAATTAGTCTCTTATAATGATTCTATTGTAGATAAGGTTGATTATTTTGAAAAAGGCATGTCGATTGATAATTTTTTAGGAGCTTCAGATAAAGAAAGTTTGCTAAAAGAAAAGGGGATGGAAAACAGCCCCATTTATTCTTGTATCAAGAATTATTTTGAAGACTTTAAAATTTATCATTTTCATGACACAACCAATAATGCATCTATAAGAACTCCTTGCTCGATTAATAACAATGTTAGATTGATGGGAGATGGGGGAAATATAGCTGCGATTTTGTATTATCTTCAAGAAAAACACAACAAACATTTTCAAATTATTGAAAGTATCATTAAATCAACGGCTTCGTATTTTGGAGGGTTTAAGTTAAGGCCAGATAGATTTAATGAAGAAAGAATCAATTTAGAATGGTACGAAAAAAATAATCCAGACTTTATTTTTAATGTAAAACAACTCTCAGATGGTACTTTAAGATTTATCGCATTAACCACACTTCTAATGCAACCGAGTCCGCCAAGAGTTATCATTATTGATGAACCCGAGCTGGGACTTCATCCCGTAGCAGTCTACAAACTTGCAGGAATGATACGAAGCGTTTCGTATAATTGTCAAATCATTGTTGCAACTCAATCGGTTCATCTTGTTAGTCAATTTGATCCTAATGATGTATTGACCGTCGATAGAGTAAACTTCCAAACTGTTTTTAATCGACTCAATAGTGAAGAACTGGATGATTGGCTATCAGACTTTTCTTTAGGAGATCTGTGGCAAAAAATTATCATTAAAGGACAACCGTATTAAATTCAATAGATTTCATTGTTTGGTTGAGGGCTCCACAGAAGTTAGCGTTTTTAATGCCATTCTCAGGCCTTATCTGTATGAAAAAACAGGAGTTTACTCTGAATTTTCAACTCTAAAGAGTACTAGAGGAGGGAATGCAAAATTTAATAAGATATATCTTGAAATAAGGAATCATCTCAGGGATAAAAATAAAGTAGTGTCAACTTTCTTCGACTATTATGGCATTAACTCGTCACATAATTTCAGAAACTAGGATAAAGCTAAAATCAACCAATCTAATCCGAATGTAGGAGTTGAGTTATTGGAGATTGGAATGATTGAACTTCTCAAAGAAAAACAGAGAGACACAAGAAATTTTATTCCCTACATACAATTACATGAGTTTGAGGCATTATTATTTTTTTCCAACGTAGGCTTTGAGTTTATGTACCATAATAGACTGACGATTGAGGATTTAAATAAAATTAGGAACAGATATCAAAATCCTGAGGAGATAAATGATAACCCCAATACGGCTCCCCATCAAAGCAACTGATTTCAGTTATTGAATCGAGAGAAAAACGAGGTTATGATAAATATATTCATGGAGTAGAAATAGCGAAAAGAATAGGCATTGAAACTATGATTGACAAGTGACCTCGTTTTGGCCATGGGGTGAATCAAATAATCCAAAAAATTAATGAATAGATCTTATGGTTTTTTAATTTCAACAAGTATCTCCAATTAGATATAGTAGTGATGAAAGGGAGAAACAATTCATGGTTTCTTCAATTGAGACTCCAGCGTAACCCAAAAAACAGTCTTATTCCTTGGTTCGACGTATAGACATAAGAAGGGTCAAAAGTCAGAGCATAGGGATTATTATCAGTAGGCAGGGCATTGCCTGCAGCATCAAATGTAACCTCTGTGTCAAAAGGATCAAATGGTCGAGAGATGCTATTTGCTGGAGGAGTATAGTTCAGGATGTTTTTTATTCCCCCATAAGATTCTATTGTGTTATTCCAAATTTTAGTAATCTGTAAGTTAACAATGTTGAAAGTATTTGAAAAAGAAGGCCTAGGATCAAGCTCCCCAAGCTTAGGCAACTTTAAAGGGCCAACGGTGACTCCAGTTAAATCCATAATGATATTTTGTGACAACCATTTTTTTTCTAACCGCCACACTCCTTGGAAGCGCTCTGTAAGATAGGGGCGTGTTTTGACTTCGTCTTCTTTGATGTATGAATCAAGGTAAGTGGCTCCTAAATTAATTCGATACCCACTTTGGGATAGTAAATTCACATTCAACGAAGCTCCTTGTGTTATTGAAATACCATTAAGGTTATCATAAATAATCTTGTTGGGATCTGTATCATAGTCTGGAATGATTTTGTTTGAAAATTGAGTGCCAAAAACACTAAAATCAAAATCAAGAATAACGCCTTGTTTGAAATATATGTTTTTGACATAATTTAGGTTAACATTCCATGATCTTTCGGGATCTAGATCATTTAAAAAAACGACATCTCGAGCTCCGGTTAACGCTGCATGATCCTCTGTAAATACTTGAACCACTCGATATCCAGATCCTGCGCTCAAACGTAGCGTAGAAGTTCTGTTTTTATTGCTCAATTTGTAATTCAGCCTTGGGGTTAGAATGTTTCCGTACAACGAATTATAATCGTATCGAAGGCCTAGTAACAATTCGCGAGTATCTTTTAATTCAATCAAGTTTTGAACAAATATTCCTGGCAAGTGCGTTTTTTCTGATTGATTGAGACGGGTTACTTCATCAAATGTGGCCGTGGTATCATCATCATAGAAAGTATATCGATAGGTTAATCCAAACAAAAGCTCATGTTTTTCAAAAGAATTGTTCCAGATTAACTGACCAAAACTGATGCTTTGATTGGCATTGAACACCGTATCCCCATAAACAGAATCATGATCATGGTCATTAAAACTAAATTGTAGAAAAAGATTTTTGTTGAATTGGTATCTGCCAAAAAGTTCGAATCTTCTTGTATAAATACTTTCACCGTAGACTTGATCTCCTCCTCGATACTTTGGAGTCCAATTTAATTCTCCACCCCAGCGATCTTCATAAACAAAGCGCGAAGAAAGGGACAATTGATTTCCAAAGTTTAACTTTTGAAAAATGGATATACGGTCTTGAAGGGTCAAATCAGTAATTCCATCATCATTCTTATCTATTGGATTGGAATAATTGAAATAATTAATGCCTAGTAATCCTGTGGAATTTTTGGATAAGGAGTAACTATAGCCCACATCGGTATTGAGTTCCCCCCAACCCGAGACAAAAGAGTCCATGGTGAGTTTAGATGTTTTCTCAGGAGATTTTGTGATTAAATTAATCACCCCACCGATAGCTTCAGAACCATAAAGTGTCGAAGCAGGCCCCTTGATGATCTCAATTTGATCAATTAAGGATTGTGGAATTCCGGATAATCCATAGACTGTGGATAATCCACTGACAATAGGTAGCCCATCGATGAGAACCATCGTATAACTTCCCTCTTGACCATTGATATGAATATCGCCGGTATTGCACACATTACAGTTCAGTTGAGGTCGTATTCCATTGACATATTCTAGCGCTTCAAAAACAGATGATGTAGGATTGGCTTTAAAAAATGCATGGCTATAAACTTCTACTGGGACAGGACTTTCGAGTTTAGACACAGGTTTTAATGTGCCAGAAATAACCACTTCTTGAAAAGAATCATCAACTTGGAGTTCGATAATTCCCAAATTAACCGATGAATCTACGGTTGCCACATGAGGTTTATGACCTAATGAAGAAATGATAATTTCAGATGGATCATCGGATGAAATATTGATGTTAAATTGTCCTTCAGAATTAGTGATGGTTCCAATATTCGTGCCTCTTACAACTATTGATGCTCCTTCAAGTGGGATTTCTTCTGAATAAACGCTACCGGTAATGGTATGTACTTGTGCCATGGTGGTTTGATAAAGCAACACAATAAATAAAATGAGCCTCATTGAAAAATTTAGGGGGGATAAAATTATTCAATTAGTTTATAATAACTCTAAATAGCAACGATGAGATTATAAAACATGGCGTTATGATGGATAAATATCCATCACACAACACTAGACATAGAGAAAAGACATATCAGTAAGCATGAAGTCTATGATTCCGAACAAAATACAAAAGGTACTCTTTTAACTGTGTCCCTAAGTAATAGGGCAAATTCATCAGTAAAAAAGGTTTTCCATTCACTGTTTTTGTCTCTTGAATTGAAAACTCACCACCATAAATACGAACCGCATAGGGATGATTAGATTGGAGAATAAATTGATGTAGAGATCTCAGTTTTCCCGCACTACCAGATTTGATTTCAATAGGGATTACTTTTCCATCGATGACTTGAACCAAATCAACTTCTGCGGATTGATATTTCACATCTCTGACCCAAAATTTAGGGAGGTCGTTTGTTCGGTTTTGGATTGAAATTAATTCTTGAAAAATAATATGAGGAATAAGGGATCCTTTATAACTTCCACTAAAATCATCTAAGCCAAGCAAGTCGGAATGAATTCCTAGAATAAAGTTTAACAGTCCCGTATCTAGAAACTGCAGTTTAGGAGACTTCTTAAAGTTAGGCACCAATGGGGTTTGATGATTTGTCGTTGGATAAAGGAGTTGAATGATTTGAGCTTGATCTAATCTTCTAAAGACTTCACCGACTTCTCTTGATTTATAGTTTGATTCGCCAAAGTTTTGGAATTTGATTCGGCGATCAATAAAAAAAGCAGCTTTTGATAGGAGATGTTTTGTAATGTTTTTACCCACCCCATTTGGGGCATATTTGACGGCATCTCCAGCAAATGTTTTCCAGAGGCTATCATAAATTTTAATCAATTCCGGCAACTTTTTCCCTGCAATATCAAGCTTGACAATCTCAGGCATTCCACCAATAAGACAATAGTGATGAAAAAGATCTTTCAACACATGATGAGCAAATGGTTTTACTGGAATTGTTCTTAATTGATGCAATGCGTTATCATATCCTTTTGCAGTTAGGTATTCCACAAAATTGAAAGGAGATAAGTATAAAAATTCAACTCTTCCAACAGGAAAACTTGCTACCTCTTTTGAGGCGAATTCTAATAGAGAACCAGCGGCGATGACATGGAGTGTTGGTAACTCCTCATAAAAATACCTGAGCAGTTGTATGGCTTTTGGATATTCTTGAATCTCATCAATAAATAGCAGCGTTTCTGAAATATCTTTTGAATCTAACTCATTTTTGAGGAAAATTGCATTGACAATCGTATGAACGTCATCTGAGTTGAAGAAAAAAACACAGTCACTTGACTTTTCAAGATTTAAAAATATTTTTTGTTTGTACGTTTTTGCAAATTCTTTAACAACGGTTGTTTTACCAACCTGTCTTGCTCCCCTAATGATGAGGGGCTTTCTGGGTTGATCCATTTTCCATTGCTTTAGATGATGGATGATGCTTCTTTGAAAGATCAAAACGAAAAAAAATAGAGAATTTAGAAATATAAAACTACAAAAATGTCATAAATAAGGCCATATGTGCGCGTATATATGTCATAAATAAGGCCATAAACGCTTAAAATAAATGCAATGGATTCTCATTCGATCGAAGAATAGACTAAAAATCAAATCAGAGTCTATTTTTTTGTCACCTTTATCAGAAATAGCACAACTCCATAGATAAACGCTGAATGAAAGGGATCAAGGAAGTTTCAATGAAGGTGTGGTATGCTAATAGGTTCATGATAAGTGTCACGAATTTCATTGAGAATGGTCAAAAGTTCATCGTACGTTTTTGCTGTCAATAATCGAAGTCGAAACGGTTTGATGCCATAGATTCCTTTGAGATAATTTCTATAATGTCTTCGCATTTCTAAAATGCCAAGAGTAGATCCTTTCCATGCAATGGCCATTTCTATGTGTTTTTTAATCGTCTTTAGTCGCTCTTCAATACATGGAGAATCTAGGATTTGTCCTGATGATAAATAATGTTTTACTTGATTAAAAAACCAAGGATGGCCGATGCATGCTCGGCCAATCATCGCTCCATCCAATCCATAATTATCACGCATCACTTTTGCTTTTTCAGGAGAATCAACATCACCATTACCAAAAATGGGGATATGCATTCGTGGATTTTCTTTTACTTGAGCAATAGGATTCCAATTGGCTTGTCCTTTATACATCTGGGCTCTTGTTCGTCCGTGGATAGCAATGGCTTGTATGCCAACATCTTGTAAACGTTCAGCAACATCAACAATTTGAATAGAATCATGATCCCATCCCAATCGGGTTTTAACGGTGATGGGTAGATGCGTCCTTTGAACCATTTCTTTGGTTAGAGACACCATTTTCGGGATGTCTTTCAGAATCGCAGCACCAGCTCCTTTGCAGACCACTTTTTTCACGGGACATCCATAATTGATATCGATAAAGTCAGGATTAGTTTTTTCAACGATATCAATGGACTGGACCATCGAATCCAAATTGGCTCCAAAAATTTGAATCGCCACAGGACGCTCCCTTTGATAAATATCGAGTTTTTGAACGCTTTTAGCCGCATGACGGATTAGCCCTTCACTGGAAATAAATTCAGTATACACCACATCAGCCCCATTTTCTTTGCAGAGTGCTCGAAATGGAGGATCACTGACATCCTCCATGGGGGCAAGTAACAAAGGAAACTCCCCCAACTCGATATCTCTGATTTTGACCATAATAATAAGAACACAAAAATAATTGAAGATTCGAGTGTCGGATTTATTGAATAAAATTCCCTTTGAATTAGGCGTTAATGAATTGGAGCCTGTGATGATAAAGTATCTTTGCCACTGATTCTGTGTTGTATAGTGAACCATATTCGAAATTTTTGCATCGTAGCACATATTGATCACGGCAAGAGCACGCTGGCCGATTGTCTGTTGGATTATACCAATACCATTCATAGCCGTCAAAAACGGGAACAACTGCTAGACAATATGGATTTGGAAAGAGAAAGAGGGATTACTATCAAATCACATGCCATCCAAATGGAACACCAACATGAAGATCAAAAATTCATTTTTAATTTGATTGATACCCCTGGACATGTTGACTTTTCTTACGAAGTCTCGAGATCCATTGCAGCATGTGAAGGAGCTCTTTTAGTCGTTGATGCCTCTCAAAGTATTCAAGCTCAAACGATATCAAACCTTTACTTGGCTGTTGATAATGAATTAGAAATCATTCCGATCATCAATAAAGTGGATTTACCATCGGCCAATGTGGAAAATGTAACCGACCACATTGTTGGACTGCTGGGATGTTCTGAAGATGAAATCATCACTGCTTCAGCTAAAACAGGACTTGGCGTTGAGAAAATCATTCAAGCCATCATCGAACGAATCCCACCACCAAAAGGAAATCTTGATGAACCACTCCAAGCCTTGATTTTTGATTCCATATTCAACTCTTATAGAGGGGTTGAAACGTATTTTAGAATTTTTAATGGAAAAATTTGTAAAGGGGATAAGGTCCAATTTCTTTCCACAGGAAAAAGTTACCAAGCCGATGAAATAGGCATTTTAAAATTAGATAAATACCCTACCGATGTTCTTTCAGCAGGTGATGTAGGGTATTTAATTACTGGAATTAAGCAAGCAAAAGAAGTCAAAGTGGGTGATACCATCACCCATTTAGATCATCCTACTTCCTCTGCTGTAGAAGGATTTGAAGATGTCAAGCCGATGGTTTTTGCAGGAATCTATCCCATCAATACCGATGAATTTGAAGAATTAAGAAATAGCATGGAAAAATTGCAATTGAATGATGCATCGCTACAATATATTCCAGAAAGTTCTAATGCCCTCGGTTTTGGATTTCGTTGTGGATTTCTAGGCATGCTTCATTTGGAAATCATTCAAGAACGGTTAGAACGTGAATTTGATATGTTGGTTATCACAACAGTCCCCAATGTTTCCTACCATGCTTTTACTAGAAAAAGTCCAAATCAACCGGTTTTGGTCAACAATCCATCAGACTTGCCCGATCCTTCAGTAATCGATCGTATTGAGGAACCTTTCATTGAAGCCAGTGTCATCACCAAATCTGATTTTGTAGGTAGTATCATGAAGTTGTGTATTGATAAGCGTGGAACCATTAAAGGGCAGTCTTATTTAACTCCTGAAAGAGTGGAACTTATTTTTGAAATGCCATTGGCTGAAGTCGTATTTGATTTCTATGATAAACTCAAAACCTATTCCAAAGGATATGCTTCTTTTGATTATCATCCAATAGGCATGAGACCTAGCAAGTTAGTAAAGGTAGATGTTCTACTCAACGGTAATCAAGTGGATGCCTTATCGGCCTTAATCCATGCAAACAGTGCATACTCCATCGGAAAAAAAATGTGTTTAAGATTACAAAAGTTAATTCCTCGCCAACAATTTGATATTCCGATACAAGCTGCCATAGGTAGTAAAATCATTGCACGTGAAACCATTAAAGCGGTTCGAAAAGATGTGACTGCAAAATGTTATGGTGGAGATATTACTCGAAAAAGAAAACTTTTAGAAAATCAAAAAGCAGGAAAGAAAAAAATGCGTCAAATTGGTAATGTTGAAATTCCCCAAAAAGCGTTTATGTCCATTTTGAAACTCAACGATTAATCAATAAAGAGATGATGGGAAGAAGTTTGATTCGATATTGGGTTTTCATTAGTTGAGACTTGTTTTATTGAAGAAAAAGGAACCACAATCCAAAAAGAGATAACCGTTCCTTTCTACTTCCCATGGATTGTATTGTTATTATACCAATTTGTATTATGTGTTTATTGATTATCATCTTATGGCCATTAAGCTAAAGCAGATGAATTATGAGATACAAATATTTTGTCCTGACTCTAAAAAGTAATTTAAAATGCAAATTAGTATTAGTTTCAAACTAGTTTGTTCCACAAATGAAAAGGTTAAGGGCTTGGAATCCATGTCAGGAACATCTTTGGTTTAGCGAGACCCAATCAGAAAATAACGATTATTTTAGCCTGTAAAGTAAAATTCATGATAGCACCCAAATTCTATTCGAAACAAATAAAAAGAATTGGAATCGTCGTTTTTTCTTTCATGTGTGTATTGCATCACGGATATAGCCAAGAAAATACAGATGATTTGGATTTATCCAAAATGATCCAACCTATTGATGAAAACAATATTTTAAGAGATGAGAATTACTATAATTGGGGATCATCCATCGTTAAAGGAAAAGATGGGAAATATCATTTGTTTTATGCACAAATGCCAAAAGAACATGGATTTCGTTCTTGGCTAACCGATGGTGTTATATCACGCGCCACTTCAGACAATCCTTCAGGTCCTTATGTTCATCAAGAGGTGGTATTAAAAGGTCGTGGACCTGGCCATTGGGACGCTCATACCGCGCACAATCCTAGAATAAAGTATTTCGAGGGTCAGTATTATCTCTATTACATGTCAACCAATATCGATGATAGAGAGTTGACCAAGGATCAATGGTATCAAGCTCGGTTTGAAGATATTGAAAATGAGTTTCGAGCTTTGGTGCGGGAAAATCAACGCATTGGTGTGGTGGTGGCCGATGATATCCATGGTCCATGGAAAAGATTTGACGCTCCAATTGTGGAGCCTGCAGGGCCTATTGTAAAAATAACGTGTAATCCAGCTATTGCACAACGACCCGATGGTGGATACGTCATGTTGGTCAGAGGAGATAAACCCAATCAGGAAAGATTGGTGCGCAGTCAAGCGGTGGCTATGGCCCCTTCACCAATTGGACCGTGGGAACTTCTTCCGACAGCAGCTGTTGGGAATTTGGATTCAGAAGATCCTGCCATTTGGTATGATGAGAATAGAAAACGGTATTACGGTATTTACCATGCTTTTGGTTATATGGGATTGATCACTTCTGAAGATGGAAAACATTGGCAAAGAGCAAAGAATTATAAAGTATTAGGAAAAACCATCACCTATAAAAATGGAAAGCAATTGGATGTAGCTAGACTAGAACGTCCTTTTGTATATGTTGAAGATGGGTTGGCCAAAGTCATGACAGTAGCGGTCAGAGAAAAAGATGGTACCACATACTCTTTGTTTATTCCGTTGAAATAGTCTAATTAAACCAAGGAAATGGTATACCGAAGTGCAATGACATGACCGGAAGCAGTTAAATCCTATGGGAGGAAGAGTCAAAGACTAATGCAAGGAAGATGATATTGAAGATAAAGAAATAAAGAGGGCAAAACGGAGCGTGTGATTTCGGGGTAAAAAATTTGAATAAATGGTGATTGTTGTGTTCCCTAGCGAGATAGAAGAGAAAAAAGATGAGAATTGGTCAATGGTTTATAGCTCCAATGAGAGAGTTTCTATTGAAAACTTTTGCCATTGTTCTGTACCAAAATTAGGTCAACATTCGAGGTATGATTATTATGAAGGTCGTGTCAATGTATTTAGTCATAAAGAGCGAGAAGTGATAGCATCATTTGTAGAAAAAAATAATAAAATTCAAAAGGAAGATATAACACAACACTTTGAATCCTATGATTTCATTAAAAACCCAGAAAAGTTTTTTGAAAGAGCATTAGAAAAAGGAGTATTTCACCAACAAAGAGATGGGATATACTCTGTGTCTGTTCCTTCCATGAAAACTTGGTTGATTCATCACTATTCAGTTTCAAAAAAGCAATGGAAAATAAAGGAAACCACATGCCAAAGCGGTAAAGACGTGATCAAAAAGCGTTAAGTTCTGTATGGAAGAAAGAGTTAAATCATTACTTTTTTAGATTTTCAAGTTTGCCATGATTGAATCCAACTCTCGAAATGAGACAATTGAGAATTTGACAATTCATGGATAGAAATATCTAATGAGAAATTAGCTAGTGAAATTCAGAAACGAAACCTTTATTTTATGGCCTTTTCATCTTCAGAAAAAACTTCAACAATCAGATCAATTTCTATTGCAATATTATTCGGAAGAGACCCCATACCAACCGAGGTTCGAACGTGTTTCCCTCGTTCACCAAAGACCTCGACCATTAAATCCGAAATTCCGTTCGTAACTAAGGAATGATCGGTAAATGTAGGAGCCGCATTGACCATACCACGGATTTGCACAATTTGTTTGACACGATTTAAGTTCCCTAGTGAAGCTTTGATTTTTGCTAATTGTCCCAATCCAGTGATACGAGCTGCCTGATAGCCTTGCTCGATGGTTAAATCTTGACCTAATTTGCCCGTAATATATGTTCCATCTTCGAGGAGCGGACCGTGTCCAGCTAAAAAAAGCAAATGGCCAACTTGAATGTCTCCGACATAGTTAGCCACTGGTTGTGGCACCTCGGGTAGCGTTATTCCTAGTGTCGATAATTGGGATTCAGGATCATAAATCGAATCGATTTGTGCTTTGAGATTAGCGAAAACCAATATAGAAATGAAACAGGATAGCGATAGAGTTTTCATATAGCAAATTGACGGAATAACTCCTGAATACGCCTGGCCACGATACGTTCTTGACCGGGAGCCATCATCCATGTCGTGATTCCTACATGTTCTGTATTGCCAACGGTGGCAATGGAAGGATGCCCTAGTCTTAATTTTTCTCGAAATTCATTTGGAGTAATGGCCACTTTTGATTGATCCCAAAATAATTTCAGACTGGGAACATGGTTGGCATGAGGTGGAACGTGTACTTGAGCCTCAACACCTGAGACTGAAAGAGCATTTTTTTTAATGAGTTCAATTTGATATTCCCAAAATTTCCATTGGCTTTGATGATCGGTTTTTAAATAGAGTTCCAAAGCCACCAACATCCCTAGTATTTCTTCTTTATTGACTTTCATGCCTCGACCGATGGTTTGACCACGAGGTGGGGTGTGTAATCGAGCCGCTTGGATGTATTTTTTCTTACCGTATAGCAATCCTGCACTTTGGGGACCACGCAGTCCTTTCCCTCCTGAAAAGGTGACTAAATCAAACCCCATTTTTTGGAATTTAAATAGATTTTCAACCGGTGGCACATCCGCCGCACAATCAATTAATGTGGGAACATGATATTGTTTGCCTAAATCAACCCACTCTTGGTATTTAATTTCTCCCAAATGGGTATGGGCATTTAAAAACCATAAAAGAGCAGTTTTTTTGGATATTGCTTTTTGGAGTTGCTCGGCCGTTTCTACAAATATTACTTTGGCTCCTACATTCGTTAAGGCTTGCTTGTAACCAATATCATGACTTTTTTGAATAATCACTTGGTCGGGCATGCCTTTGGTATTGGGCAATTGGGATACTTTTTGGGGATCCATCCCCGTCATCAAACCGGCCATAGCGATCGACATCGCACCAAAACATCCTGAAGTCACCGTGGCGTCTTCACAATCCAATAATTGGGCGATTCTCAACCCAACTTTGTCTTGTAATTCGTCCAAGTCAACATATTGCGTGGTTCCAAATTGGATGGCCTCAACGACTTCTTGTGGCATCAGAGAACCCGTCATGGAGGTATAGGTTCCAGCGGCATTGATAAACGTTCGAACCCCCAGTTCTTTAAAAAAATCTCGACTGATAGCATCAGCAGTAGCTGGATTCTCAGTCGCACGTATGATTTGATGACTGCCTAATCCAACAAAGGGTAAAGACCCGAGTAGTTTTAATAAATGTCTTCTGGCTAACATGAATTTTTTATGAGCCGACGGCAGCAATGCAGTCCATTTCGACTAGAGAATTGCCGGGCACGCCACCATAAGTAGCCACGGTGGTGCGAACGGGGGGATTATCACCAAACCGACCCCGATACACTTCATTCATGGGATGATAATCGGCTAAGTCAGCTAAATAAACATTGACTTTGAGGACTTGTTCCATGGAAGAACCATGTTTGACCAGTTCTTTTTCAAGTTCTTTGAGAACATGGTCTGTATGAGCTTTGATATCACCATCAAAATGAGCTCCTTTACCGGCCACATAGATGGTATTTCCATGCCTGACGGAACCAGAAAACAAAGGAATTTGTTGGTCATGAGTAATGTTAGAAACCCTCTTTTGGGGATTTTCCTGGTGAGACGCACGCACTTGAGTGAGGCCAAAGAGCCCAGCCACCCCGAGGGTTAATTTTTGAAATGATTGACGTCGTGAAAGATTGATAGATTTCATCATATGATGTATTAAATGGTTACCACATTCGTTTTTCTAATAATTTTTGTATTTGTTCTTCGGAAACAGGGAGGGATGCACTATTTTCTTCGAGCCAATTGGAAAAATCAGTTTCTATTTCATCCGTCCATTGATTGTCTATTTGACCAGGGGTATAGCGCCCTTCTTTCAAACGAGTAATTCCGAATAAATCCCGTAATCGAACGATTTCAGATGTTTCAACAACGGTTTGGGCCAAATGAGCTGGAATAAAAATGACCCCTTCTTTTTTAGCTAATACGACATCGCCAGGCATGACGGTGGCTTGACCGATTCGGATAGGGTAGTTGATACTCAACAACATCACATGGTTGAGAAATGAAGGATGCCAGTCGCGGACAAAGGCATTGAATCCCTCGATTTGTGAGAGGCCTTCCAAATCTCGACTAGAAGCATTAAAGACCACGCCTGTTTTGCTTTTGGCATAAATCGAATTACCAAGATTATCACCAATTAAAGTCCCATCGATAATTTTTCCAAATCCATCAGCCACATAAACATCATGAAGAGTCAATCGATCGATAGGCCAAGAATTGGTGTTGCCTATTTCTCCTTGTTTGACCCCTTGATCTTTGATGACTTGGGCGATATCGGGACGTTCTGGCGTGTATTGAACCGTTAGGGCTCTACCAACAACGGGAACATCATCGTGAAGGGGTTTCCACCCACTTTCGAATTGATTGTGATATCCGTTGTTTCGTAAGACACCCCAAGCTTCTTCAATAGTGACCCGCTTCATGCGATCGAGTATGTCCGAGGGGACTTTGGGACGGCCATCTTCAAATCGATGACCTTCCCAATGGGGAGTGAGTTTGATCAGTTGTTCTTTGCTGAGATTTTGTCCGTTCGATAGAAAGGGACCAAACAATAAAATTAATAGTATAAAAAAGGGCTTCATCATTTTATTTTTTCGACTCTTTTTCTCGCCACCAACTAGCCAACGTGGATCCGGAAATGTTCATCCATGGTCCGAAGATGGCAGGGGCTAGTCCCACGGTGGCCACCTTGCCCATTTCCAAGGCAATCCCTGACGCCAATCCCCCATTTTGCATCCCCACTTCAAAAGCAATCGTGCGACAATCTCTCTCCGGCATACGGATGAACCGACATCCCCAATAGCCAAAAAAGTAACCCATTAAATTATGCATAATGGCTGCCACAATCAACAGAAATCCGATGGTTAAAAGATTATCTCGACCAGAAGCTGTAATGACTGTAATGACAATCGCAATCCCTGCCATCGAAATGATGGGCATGGCCTTATCCAACCAAGAAGCTCTTCCATGAAAAAAGTGATTGAACACCAAGCCAAGAATGATGGGAATGATCACAATTTTGATGATGCTCAGCATCATGGCCCAAAAATCGATAGGGATAAACTCTCCAGCTAGGATTTCCATTAAAAAAGGCGTCATCAATGGGGCCAATAGGGTAGCCACAGCAGTCAAGGTGACTGATAGAGCAACATTGGCTTTGGCCAAATAGGCCATGACGTTTGAGGCCAGGCCACTTGGTGAAGATCCAATCAAAACAACTCCAGCAGCAATCTCCGGTGGAAATTTTAGAAACAGAGCCAACCCCAATCCCACCAAGGGCATGATCGTAAATTGACACACCACACCCACCAACACCCCTTTGGGCATTTTTAAAACGCCATAAAAGTCTTTAATGCTCATGGAAGTTCCCATCCCAAACATGATGAGTTGGAGTAGGGGAACGATCAATAGGCTCATTTGGAAAGTCCCAATGGACACAAATGGTTGTGGCCAATACAGCGAAACCAATACAGCAGAAAACACAAATAGTGCAAAGGACAGTCCTTTGAATAATTTGGTAGCGTGAACCCCAATGGCAAGAAATATCAGGGTGATAAAACCGACAAAAAACACATCGATTCCAAAGACTTCATCGAAAATGAGATATGAAACCAGGATCGTAACCATCAGAACCATGAAAAATCGATTTCCCTTAAAACCAAGCACTGCGACACCCCCAACAATCGTCATCAATAAAGGTAAATCAACTTTCCATGAAAGCAACAGATCCAATCCACACAAAAACAAGCCAATCAGGCTAAGCCCTAAAAAAACTTGATAAAGATTACTCATTTTGAGTCCAAAGTTCCCCGTGGAGTCCGTTGAGATCGTAAACGACCTGTCCATCTTTAATCGTCATTTGGCAAGATAACTTTTGAGTTCCCTTGATTTTTTTGTTTTGGGTGTCTAAAAATCCAAAGTCCCCATTTTCTAGTTTTAAAAGAGTCATATCGGCGATGGCTCCTTTGGATAGATGGCCTAATTCAGGTCTTTGAATCACTTGAGCCGGTTTCCAAGTCGTGGCCTTGATGACTTGTTGCAGCGTCAAATTCATATTTAGAAATTTAGACATGACATTGACCATATCTTTCATGGCTCCATTCATACTACCGGTGTGTAAATCGGTACTAATGGTGTCAGGGTAGAGGCCTTGATGGATAGAAGGTATGGCTTGGTCAAAAATAAAACTAGCGCCACCGTGTCCGACATCGAAAATAAGTCCTTTTTTTTGAGCCTCAATAGCCGATTTTCGAAGCTGCCCATCATCTTTTAAGACGGCTTCTCGACCATTCACATTGGCATAAACATGGGTGAAGATATCACCAGGTCTCAATTTTTCTAAAAATAAAGTATCAAGAGATAATTCGGGCTGACTCCCTCCAAAATCAATCATCACAGGGATCTTAGCCAGACGCCCCGCTTCTACGGTCAGTTCTGTCGGTCGCCAATCATAACCACTATAATGTGCCAATTTAATGCCGATGATATCCGATTTATATTTATTGGCGACCATGGCCGTTAATTTGGGATCCATATCACGAAGGTCTTGTTCATAAGCGCCTCCAGACATGCCGTTCCCTACAATATTGATAAAAGCCAAAACGCGTGTTTTAGCTCGATCGATGGTTTGTCGTTTAAAGACTTCAAAGTTTTTCCAACCTGCGCCACCGGTATCCACGATGGTCGTGACACCACTTTCAAAAGTGAATCCATCGGGAGGAAGCGAGCCAAAACTATTGGCTAAATACCGATCTGGAGTCGTTCCATGGAAGGCGTGAGCATGGAGGTCAATCAAACCCGGCGTGACAATCAATCCTTCCGCATGGATAATGTGCTTCGCATGCAAATCCGATAAATCATGACCAAGATGGCTCACGTGTCCATCGGTGACTGCGAGATCCATTTTTTGATCCATCTTGTTTTTTGGATCAATTAAATGACCATTTAAAATCAATAAATCAGGAGCTTGTCCCCAGGCAATGGATAGACAAAAGAGAGATAGTAAATAGGAGAAAAATAAATGTTTCATGTTGCTTTAAAGTTCAGAATGGAGATCATGTCTGATATTATATACTTCGTCAGATGTAATCGGAGATGCTTGATTTCCAAAATGAGTTCTGAGATAAGTTAAAATTTCGGCCACATCTTGATCACTTAAAAATTCATTGGGAGGCATGATCCCATTAAATGTTTTGCTGTTGACTTCAATGGGTCCTTCCATCCCTTGTAGTATAATTTTGACAAGTCTTTTTTTATCCCCAGTCACCCAATCGGTACCCACCAACGTTGGAAATCGATTTCCATCCCCTTGAGCATTGGGTTGGTGACATGTTGCACAATATAGGTTAAATTTTTGCTTTCCAGCAAGCTCTAATCCTTCATGGAGAATATCATGATTCATATCAGGAGTTCTAATATGAGCTAAAGCAAAGCGTTCTTTCATTTTTTTTCTGTCTTTAGGCGAATAAGAATGTCGATTTCCTGTGTATTCTATTTGCCATATTCTGCCTTGATTGGTATCGCCGATATACATTTTACCATCGTTAGAAAAGGCAATTCCCATGGGCCTATATAAAGCATCACTAGCATTGACTATGGGAGAAACGCCAGCAAATCCATCAGCAAAAAGATCATACTCTTCGGTGGGCTCTCCATTTTCAAACGGAATGAATCCTACAAAATAGCCACTTTGAGAATAGGGGGCTCGATTGGTCGATCCATGAAAAGCCACAAAGGCCCCACCATGGTAGTAAGAGGGGAAATCATGATTGTTGTAAAAAACCAAATCATTAGGAGCCCAGTGCCCGGGAAAACCGATGATTGGATTGTTATAATGGCTACACCGATCCACTTTCTCTCCATCGCCACCATATTCCGGGGCAAGCACTTTTTTATGAATCAATTGATCATAATAACAATAGGGCCAACCAAAATGATCTCCTTGTTGGATTTCGAGAAATTCTTCAGAAGGTAACAGAGCGCTTTGCCAAGAACTATATCGATCTGGCCATAATCTTTTGAGATCATCCCTTCCATGCATCACCGCATAAAGTTTTTTATTTTCAGGGTTCCAATCTAAAGCCACGATGCTTCGCAATCCAGAAGCAAATAATTGACCGCTTTCTTGTTTTTGATTCAATTGGTTGGCATCAAATTTCCAAATCCCACCATGGTCAATGAGTTCTATACATGGATCTTCTCCAGATTTTAAGGGCGTTCTTTTTGGACTTTGGCAATTATTAGAGGGGGCTCCAAAGGGAACATACATGTTTCCTGAATCATCAAAGGCCAGTGGTTTCGCAATATGTTCGTGGGATCGATGGGGATGGTCATCGATTAAAACCGTTTCAATTCCTCCGATGGGTAATTGGGTGACGGAATCGAGCTTTTGACGATAGACTTTTAGTTGAGAACTGAAATACAAATACCCATTGTAAATGTGGGAAGCAGTGGAATAATTGCCTCTCTGTTGTTCCCCATGATGTCCCATCATGCTGATGGAATCAGCTTTTCCATCCTTATTTTGATCCATCAACATAACCACAGAACCTTGAGGCGAAGGTCTTTTGAGTTTGGCATACACAATGCCATTATCACTGACCGAAAGATGTCGAACACCAGTGACAAGAGAATCGACAAAAACGTTTGCCGTAAATCCATTGGGCAAAAAAAGTTCGGAAGAGGGATGTTGTTGATGTGTACAGTTTAAAGAAAGCATCAGGAATAAACTGATACTTATCGGAATTTGTAAAACGCCTAAAAAACTTTGTTTATTCGAATACAAGCGTGCCAAAATAGTTTGGTTGGTGAAAAGAAGGGGACTTTGTGGGAACTTGATTCCATGAAAGGAAATGAGGTTCGATGGTAAAATCACCACATTTATAAAAATTGCCTCGAGCCTTTAAATCTTGAAATTTTAAATCAGGATGATGAACAAAAATCCTTTGATCCATTTCAATGGATAGCGTCCATGAAGTATTTTCTTTTTGAATATCTAAGGAGTTTTTTCCTAAAGATGAATGAACGCGAATGTGTTGTTGAATCAAATGCGGCGAGATGAATTCTCTAGTATTTAAGTCTGAACCGTAAGCTAAGTGTACAGTTCCGATACTATTGAATTCAAAATTGTAATAGTTAGGATCGTTTTCAATGGCAACAAAAAATTCAACACAACTGTCTTGATGTGTTCTAGCATTGGTTTTGGTTTTATTAGCCAAGACATGTTTTTCAGTCACATGGTATACCAATAAAATGGAGTCATCAGTATGTGCTATGTGAAAGGTTACTTTGGGTCGATAACTAAATTCAGGCCAATTGACAATGTCGATGTTACTGGTCATTGTGTATGGTTGAATCAATGATGCTAATTCATGAATGTTGTTTTTGTTTGGATTTGAAATTTTAGGGACGTTTAAAATTTTATTTTCTTGACTCATTAATTGGGTTCCTGACATTAAATTCCCCAAAAAGAAAATGATTGTTATTTTGGACAAATCACACACAAGGAAGAATTCCCTCAAATTTAAAAAACCTCAAATATTTGTTATCGTGTGGTTCAGTAACAAATTGAAACATCTCGAAAAAGGCAATCATGATTATTGATCCGTATGGATTTAATTTTTAGCTTACAATTAAGTTTGTAAATCTTTAACAAATCATGAAAAATCATATGCTATCTATTCTATTTGGTGTGCTATCCGGTATCGTGTTTAGCCAAACACCATCTGATTTATACCAAGCCAATGATTATGTATATGTTGGGGAGTATACGCAAGGATTAGAAGGACCAGCGGTTGATGTTATTGGCAATCTTTATTTTGTGAATCCTAACCATCAAGGGTCCATTGGGAAAATTGATGCCGACAGAAATTTTAGTTTATGGATCGACTCACTACCTCATGGAAGTGTTGCCAATGGCATTCGAATTTCTAGGAAAGGAACATTACTGCTCGCTGATTACACCAATCATAATGTATTACGAATAGACCCTACAACTAAAAAAATTTCAATTTATGCTCATCTCGCACAAGCGAATCAACCCAATGATTTAGCGATTTGTTGTGGAGATCGGCTCTATGCATCTGATCCGAATTGGAAAGAAGGGACTGGAAAACTTTGGATGATTGAAAAAGATCAAATCACGCTGCTAGACGATGAAATGGGAACCACCAATGGTATTGAAGTGAGTCCAGATCACAAGAGGCTATACGTCAATGAAAGCGTCCAATTAAAAGTTTGGGTTTTTGATATTTTACCCGATGGCCATCTGACGAATAAGCGCTTGCATATCCATTTTGAAGATTATGGTTTTGATGGAATGCGTGTGGATTCTGAAGAAAATCTATACATCACGCGTTATGGAAAGGGGACGATTGTTCAAGTTTCTAAAGAAGGCAAAATCCTTAGAGAAATACCTACTAAAGGAAAAAAAGTTTCCAATCTTGCTTTTGGAGGAAATGATGGGAAAACGATTTATGTAACGACTCAAGACCGCGGTTGGATTGAATCCTTTCGGGTAGAACATCCGGGCAGATCATTTGTTGAGCAAACAAAAGGGTTGTAAGTAAAGAGGAATCTTAGGATTCAGAGAGGTGGATTCTGATTCTCAATGATTGGGTTACCCGACCGAAAGCGAAACTTCAGAAAAAGGAGATACTCAACAATGAAAAGCACTGGCCATTAAATCTTGTTCCTTAGGGGAGATACCTATTTTTTGGGCTGTTTTTTTCCATCGTTTGACGGAAGAAAGGACTTCATCATAAACGGCGTTCATTTCCTTTTGGCTTAGTCTGAAAAAGGGCCCAACACTTTTAGCTAATTCAAAGTCTAGGGCATTGTTTTGAAGATCGATATTTAAAGAGAGGCCAACTTTTTCATTGTTTGGATTCACATCATAACAAGGCGACAGGCTCCATTGATTGTCTTTGAAAAGGAATCCATGGTTTCTCAAGTGATCATCGGTATTTGAAATGGCAATATTAAAGATGAGTCTACGCCAAAGCTGCACTAGATTTTCTTTGACATCAGCGCAGTGCCCTTCAATAAAATCCACTAATTCCAAGTAACTAGGCGGACTCGATTTGATATTTTCTTCTGTATGTCCTGTTAAAGTCATTGAAGAAGAAAAATGGATGCGATCCCCCTTTTCTCGATCGAATCGTTTGGTCAAAAAGACATGATGACTCCCTCTGAACTTTCTCATTTTGGATGGACTCATTTCGATACCAGCATCGATCGCTAATTGATAGGCCAAAAATTCCCATGCGCTTTTGTCAACGGTATCATATTTTGAAGGAAATTTAGCCATCCAAAGATTTCCTTGTGAATCCAAAACATTAGCCTTAGGTCTTGCTCCTCCTAAAGAGGATCCAGGAGCCATCAATAGTTTAAGCCATTGATGAAAATCATTGGAAGGTTCATCACGTTCCATTTGAGTTATAGCATACTCTAAAGTTGGTAAAGATGAAAAAGGGGGAATCGAGAGTTTTGGATTAGATTCTAGAAAGGGGCCATTCAAATCGGTCTTAAACCGAAGGGCTCCCATTCTTGTGTTATCAAAAATTCCAAGCAAAAAATCTTTATGTCTTAGTTTTTTTGGTTTTCGATTTTCTTTTTTTGAGTTTTCAAATTCAAGACGCTTTAAAAGCGTTTTCCCCCACGTATCGGGCATACTATCAGAAAAAACACCAAACAATTCTTTACCTTGAGGATACTGAGCCCCCAAATAAGGTTCTAAATCGGGGTCCATATAAAATCGGATACTTGACTTGAGCCATGGTTGGGCATATTCAAACCTGAAAAATCTTCTTGTTCGGTTCGGATTGACATGGAGGTGTCCCATGAATGTGGGACCATTTAATCCTATCCAATGGGCAAATACATAAATGGTCGAATCAGAAGATGTCATTTTATAAAAGCGATAAATCTTGAAGTCGCTGACCTTCAACATCATTGGCCCCCAGCCATTTAAAATCCTCATGAAGATTCATCGCTTTGAATACTTTAAAATAAGAGCCAATCGATACTGATGGATCCCCCTTTTCAATTCGATAAAGTGTTGCTCGATGAATACTAGCTCGCTGGGCTATTTGGTTCACCGTCAATTGTCTCCTTTTCCGCGCCAATCGTATATTGTCTCCGAGTTCTTCAAAATAGGGTCTATACTGAGGCAGAATAATGGTTTTTTTGGCATTCATTCGCTTATTTGCAACTAAAATAATTGAAATGATTCATATATGCGACATGATACGGAACGAATTCTAATAAGAGCAACAGTTAAAAAGCATTAGAGTCACTTGAATCTTGGATTTGCAATTTGGAATAAATCCTCAAAACCATGCATCATCATTAGTTGTCCATAACAATGAGATTGTGCAATTCCTCCATCCGATCAGCTTCTTCAAAAATCTGTCCATGTCCTCCTGAAATAGTAATCAACTCTTCTGCGGGATTTTTTTCGGTTAAAAATTCAATCGTTTCAGGAGTGTAGACGCCAACGGCTCGGTCTTTTTCGGCTGTTAGAAAAAGAGCATTGGATAAATCAATCTGAGCCAGTTTTTCGGTATATCGATTGAATCCTAAACCGGCATTTAGTCGCCCCATATTATGTTCAAATCTCAGTTCATCAGCAGGGATCTCAGGGGAAAGTTGGATGAGGGTTTTTCCATCTTCATCAAAATAGTAGAATTCACCCATTGAAAAGCCTTTCCATACCTTTTCATTCATATCGAGACGGCCATTCAATGAAATATATTTTCTAGCGGTATGACTATATTCAGCTAATAGTTCATGCACCATAAAGGCCCCATAAGAATGACCGATGACATAAACCGTTTTATTCATATCAACGTAATGTTTAATGACTTGTTGAGCAATTTCAACCGAAAGCGAGGCTTCCACTTTAGCTTGTTCAAAGGTTAAATCAAAATGGTGATGTAATGAAGGATTCAGTTGTTGTGATTGAAATGGATAAACGATAAAGTCGTCCGTGAAGTAAGGAAAAAGATCCGTTCCACGAGATATTTCATTCAAGTTATAATCCCTTTCGTCTGTGGCTCCACCTTGTAAAAACACCCAAACGGTATCTTTTGTTGCATCTCCTCTGAATTCGAATAAATCATGAATATCAGAGGGTACTGTCGTATGAGCAAACTGGATGTTCATTTGATTTTCAGAATCGTCTGAATCTAAAGGATCTCCTTTGAGAGAAAAGGCTATTTCGACTTCATTGTATAGTTCAATTTCAATACCCTTTCCACCTATTTCTATTTCATAGATATCAATGCCTGGATAGTTTCTAGAAAGGGTTTTTTTAATTTTACCTATTACCGATTCGTCAAGATTTAATTTTTCCAAAATATCATACGATAAGTTGGGATTGACAAAGTCTCCGCTGGGTGAAAAGGCTATTACAGCTCCATTATTTAGTATGACTTCTATTTGATTTTCACCTGTTTCGATTTCATTAATTGACATTCCAGTATAGTTTTCTGAAAGGTATTGTTTGATTTTCTCTTTTACGGATTCGTTCAGATTTAACTTTTCTAAATTACTATAGAAATTGGCTTTAATTTCATCAGAAGGTAAGCAACAAACTGTTTCTTCTTTATGGCATGAAACAGTGAAAGTAAGCAGAATAAATAAAAGACTATAGTGAGGTCTTTTGACCATCAAATATTGAAATAAATAAATCAAACGATTGTGCAATTTAGATATTGTGGAATCTATCGCTAAGTTAATTCAAAAATAATGAATGACTGTAAGTTCTATAAAGAGAGTAGCACCTCTTCAAGTTTTTTGGTGAGGTTATCTCTGGAATATTCGGAAATTCCCTCAAAGTGATTGATGATTAAAATATTATCAAGCCATGCTTGAATCAATTTTAGAAATTGGTTTTGAATTTTATTGTAATCAGAACTTTGATACACTCTAGAGTGAGTTCCCCTATTGACTATTTGAGCGACTTGACTTTTTGGATGACCAATGACAATCAGTGGAACTCCACTGGACAAATATTCCAATAATTTACCGGAAATCATTTGATCTGAAGCTTGTTCAAAGGAAAAAGCCAAAAGAAGATGAGCCTGTTTAATCAATGAAACAGAATCATGGTGTGGTATGTATCCTAAATAAATGACCTCAATGGCTTTCAGCCTATTTTTAAAACTATTGATGATGGTTGACCCAATGTTTCCAGCCAAAGTCAGTTTGATTTTGTTTGGATATTTTGACTGTAAGATTTCCAAAACTTGAATAATGATTTTAAAGTTTTGGTTGGATGTTAACAACCCCGAATAAACAACATGAAACTTTTGACTTTTTACCGATTTGGTTTTTGACATCAATTGGCGGTCATAGCCATTAACAATCGAAATAAATTTTTGATCTTTATCTGTCTTTTGGTATAACTCTTTGTGAAAAGCCCCACCAAGGGTGGTTAAAATAGCATCAGCGTTTTCAAGAACCCTAGATTCGTATTGAGCATCCTTATTTTTAGCCCAAGAGGTACGGTATAGTTTTTTATTGTAAAAGATGGATGTCCAAGGATCTCTAAAATCAACCAACCATTTGATCTCATACTGCTTGATTAGTTTTAGACCAATCAAATGTGTCGAATGAGGAGGACCGGTCGTAACCAAATAGTTCATAGGTGTTTCGTTTAAAACCATTTTTGCTTTTTTAAAAGCATGATAATTCCATGTTTTTCGGGCATCGGGAATAAAAATATTGCCTCTAATAAATGCAAAAATTTTGTTGATAAAACCTTTTGTATTGATATCTCCTTGTGGCAATTCTTTTTTGCTTTTTAATGCTAACCATTTGTATATTCTCAAAGGTTCAAAAGATTTGGTTCTGTAGGTTTTCACTTGTTTAACATGATTGATCAGGCTGTCATCTAAAACAGGATAAGAAGCTACTTTTGGATCGACCGTAACCACACTGACTTGCCAGTTTAACTGGACTAAATATTTAGCGAAATACATCCATCGTTGCACTCCTGAACCACCCGATGGTGGCCAGTAATAAGTAAGAATCAATACTGATTTATTTGAAGGAGTTTGTCTTTCGATTTTTAAAAATTTTGAATATCAATTATAGAGGATTTAAGAATCCCATTGGCGACACTTTTTTGTAAGATTTAGTTTTAAAAAGTATTGGAATTATTTTGCAAGTCTTTTGGACTTCCATAGAGGAACACTAGAGCAGGATTCACCAAAAAAGATGCTTTTGGCAACACTTTGTAATCTTTGGACCAAAAGCACGTAAGCATCATCTGGAATTGAAATATTATAACAACCATTAATCATGATGGGCTTGTTCCGATAGGGTTCCAAATCCATTTGGCTAACCATATGGGAGTAGATGATTTTTTCTAATTCTTCTATCGTTCCTTGAACAACCAGTTTAGCAATGCAGTGCAAATGACTAGTCACTAGCAAATAAGCCCAAGACGGGAGAATAGCATCGGTTGAGCACTGCAAAGCCACATAATGGTCTTGATACTGTTGCCAGTCATGATTCTTTAAAGAAGTTCTGAAATGTTTTTCTCTTAATAAGAATCCTTGGTCCAGCCATTGAGATAAATCAATGGAAGATCTTTTACCGGGAGGATGGAAGTGTTCCAAATCGATATTAACGATTGAACTTTTTGCTATTCGATTGACAATTTGATTTTCCATTGGTTACCTATAGCATGCCCAGTTCTAGTTTTGCTTCATCGCTAATCATTTCATTATTCCAAGGCGGATCAAAAGTAATTTCAACCATGGCTGTTTTGACTTGATCGATTGACTTTACTTTTTCTTCAACTTCAACGGGAAGCGTTTCTGCTACGGGACAGTTTGGTGTGGTCAACGTCATGAGAATTTTAACCTCTCTTTGGGGATTAATCATCACATCATATATCAGTCCTAACTCATAGATATCAACAGGAATTTCGGGATCATAAATCGTTTTTAAAACCCGAACAATTTGTTCTCCCAATTCTTTATCATCGAGATTTTGGTCGCTCATGTTTGTGGAATTTGAGTTTGAAATGCAATAGCATATAATTTCATTTGTTTCACCATGGAAAGTAATCCATTGGCTCGAGTTGGAGATAGATGTTCTCGAATGCCAATTTTATCGATAAAAGAAGTATCCGCATTCAAAATATCTTTAGGTTTTTGACCAGAAAAAACTTCGATTAAAATAGCGATAATTCCTTTGGTAATGATCGCATCACTATCCGCGGTGAAGTATAGGCGATCTTCTTGCAATTGAGCGTGCATCCAAACCCGAGATTGACATCCTTTTATGATGAAATCATCTGTTTTGAACTCAGAATCAATCAGGGGTAATGACTTTCCGAGATCAATCATGTGTTCGTAACGCTGTTCCCAATCTTCTAAAAAATCAAAAGTTTGAACAATTTCTTCTTGTTTTTCTTCTATTGAGCCGATGGTTTTTGTATCAAGTGGTTTTCAAAATTACATCAATAATGTGATGGTAGGCGAAATATCTTGCGTGTCAGATGTCTATTTTGATGGAGTCATACAAAAAAGTGTCACCTGAAAATCTAAACATCCTGATGATACACTGCATAGTGTATTAAAGCGTTACGAATCATCATTTAAGTGATTTTTGATGGTCGTGTTATCATCAATTGGTTTTTATCAAATTTTCATTGGCACGATATTTGAAGTATGTACACCGTTACCTAGCCAGGTGTTTACATGAGTAAAGTAGTCACTACCCCCCCCCGAAAATTCTGTAAACTG
>JAPOSZ010000023.1 GCA_026709415.1 Flavobacteriaceae bacterium | reverse complement strand
AGCGTCCCATACCTAGAGGATTGACGGTCTATTTATTGCCGTGATAATCGGTGATATTTCTCAAATTGACTACAGCTTCTGAAACAGACATCTTCTTGGATTTACTAAACTTGTGAAAATCATCTGATATTTGATTCTCATCCAGATTTATTCCAATATATGTGGAAAGCATTTGAATTTTGGAAGTTGCACTAATTCTCTCACTATCGTTTTTAGTCACCATTTTAAGTTTGTCAAATAAGATCCAATTCCAAAGTAGTTCAATACCTACTTGTGCTAATATGAGACTCCCCTCCGTATGCCCTTGATTCGAATTCGCCTCAATATACCAATGAAGAAGATCTGATAATGCTTGTTCATCATCTTCCGTTTTTCTAATCTCATGCATTTGCTCTATAAATCTTGAATTAACCCACGGATTATCACAAATTGGTTTGATAACGTCTTTATAGGGGCGAAATTTGGTATAATATGATATCTGGGAATCAATTAATGTATTCTCATCATGAAATTCGACAAAGACCATTCCAATATGACTTCCAGCAAAAAACTCAAGCAAAATCTAAGTGTGTTTAAAACATTTCTTGCTTCATCAATCGTCATTCCTGATTCGAAGTTCATATATCCATGGTGGGTGATACAACGTCCACTGGCGTTTTTAAGGTCTTTTAATATTTTGTCTTTTAAGTCATATCGACCATCAATCACCATTTCTACTCCATTGGAAATTGAAAATCTGATGTCTTTGTTTTGAGTGATTTTACCGTAACTAAATGGTAGATTAGTTATTGAAAACTCAATTTTTTGAACCAGTTTATTATCGTCGTCCTCTATTTCTTTTTCTTGAACAACTCCTTGAAAAATACCTTGACGACCTAAATGGCTTATGGTACTAGAACCAAAAAGTATTGGAATGGTTCCTAACAATTTATCACAAACAAAAACATCCACTGATTCTTGACCTAAGAAATACTCTAAAACATTTTCTTCATCTGAATATTTTATTTCTAATACCATCCTTGGACAAGGATGCCAATCAAATTGAATTTCACCTTGTTTAAACTTAAGCTCAAGATATGTTTGGTTAAAGGCCGATATAGTAACATCTTTCAGCGTTTTTCCTATCTGTTCTTCCAACGTTATGTTCCAGTTGTCTAAGGTTTTAGCGATGGTATCATATGGGAATCTCAATGAAATAGATCCTTGATGTATTAATATGGCTTCATTGACGTATTTGTTTAGATGTTTACGATCAAATAGCTTCGGCACGTTCTTAAAAAGGTCTTCTACATCCATATTATCGAATTCTCATATTGAATCTCATGAATAGAAACCATAAATCATCGTTTTTTATCTCTTTTAAAGTCATCAACTTCATAGGTTTAAGGATGCCAGACAGACTCCTGACGATGATCGTCGATGGATCCTTCTTCGCCGGTTTCAGGGCACACCACATGACCACCAATAGGAGATACATAAACATCAATGGCCATCTGGCGATCCTCAAAAGAAATGTTATCGACCTGCCATGAATCATCGACTTTAAGGATCAATTCAAAAAATCGCAAAAGCTTTTTCATCAAACCATGAATTCATGAATCAAAGATAAACCGACCCGCAATTTTTGTAGTAGAACCAAATTTAAGATATATTTTTCCTGTCATCTGCTCTTCATAAAGTTCATAGTGCTTGAAGTCCGAGAAGTATAGAAGTTTGCAAATAATGGTCTTACCCACATGAGATTTATCCTGGCAACGGTATATGATATAAAGTAACGTTTCTTTAAATTTTCCTATATTCAATTCAAGCCTTGAGATTCTTTACTTGGTATTCGCTGATATGTTTCATCAGGGTTCAATGTAGGCTATTGTAAACTAAAACTTGTCTTTATTCACTCAAGCTTACACTTTTCATTAATCAAAGAAGATGCCACAAACGACGATGAATGAACTCCACTCCCGAAACTATAACGTCTCCGGATCAATATCAAATAGATTCATGGTTTGATTAAAACGCTCTGACATTTGACTTTGAAATTCAGTAGTATCATTAGCCTCTATCATATCCACCAGATGACTATACCTAGCAAGAATATCTGTCAGCTGATTAATGTATAATTCAAAACGTTCATCAGGAATACGCGTATAAACTTCTGCTCTAGAAGCGTATTGTTGTGCGATCTTGAGTGCGATTTCTTGAGCTTTTTGGATGGCCCCACTTTGGTAATAGGCATCTACCAATTCGGACATGGGGGTGTAGAACTCATATGCTCCATATAGGTCGGTAAATGGGGTCGTGCTTTGGATAAATTGATCTATATAGGATTCGTATTTCTCAATATCTGCATTCTCAAAAATGGTTCTCAAACCGGTTCGATATCTTTCGATTTCAGTTAAAATTTCGGAAAGAATCATATTCTGTCGATTAAACGATAATGAACTGAAATAATCCAATCGATCCCTGTATTTTTCAGAAACTTTTTCAAATAAATCTCTAGCCTTTTGAGGGCTGCCAATTTTATAAAAGGTGTCTATAAAAGGATGCAGTAAGGAGTAATAGCCAAAAAAGTCAATAGGCATTTTTTCTAAGGCCAATTCAACAACCTCTTGGGCTTTATCAAATTTTTCCTCTTCAACTAATTGATTGGCCAGACGCGCAATATGGCTTCTATAAGTGATGCTATTTTTGCGCGTTTCGGGGTCATGATAGATGTTGGGATCTTCTGAATTTCCCCATTCCCATTGCATGACAATGGAATGCATTTTTTCTGAATCGATTTTTCCCATTAAATATGGATTGGATGGATCTAATGGTGTTTTAATCGGAACTAATTTATACACCATCCCTTCTAATTCAAGGTACTCCTTCATCCAAATGTACTCAGAAGCTTCAAAACTTCCTCCAGTAAAATAAATAGGCCTTTTCCAATCATTATTGGCCAAAATGTCCAACATCATCACCTGATTTTTAGTAAGTCCAGAAGTTGGTAGATCAATATCGATATGTGAAACAATTTTAGATTCATTTTCAGGTCTAACAATCCCATATTTTAAAACATTTTCTTTATTAACGGGAACTCGGATTTTATTGGTGGGGTAGTAAATCATTTCTTGCTGGCTCAATGGTAAGTACGAAAAGTCGGGCTCCATTTCTTCTAATACATGACGGTATTTCGTTTTAGGATGATCACTTGATATCCAATTGACAAAGTCTTTGATATCCCAACGAATGGTATCATTAACCGGATGAAATCGAACATATTCTCGAGTACCATAGGCATATTGTTCATGAGTCAATTGAGAAGGAATGGGATCGCTTTCATAAGTTTTCCTTTTCATTTGATCGATGTACCAATAGGTAGCCAGTAATGAAGTATTGATAGTTCGAACATCGGTTCGAATGCCTTCAATTTCTTGAGCATACCAAAGCGAAAAAGTGTCATTATCACCGATAGTGAATATCATGGTTCCCGCATCCTCTTGAAGTGACTTCAAATAGGTTTTGGACATCGATTGAGCCGTATAACGATTGGATCGATCATGATCATCCCAATTTTCAGCAAACATCAAAACAGGCACACACAATAGTGCAACCAAGACCATCAGAGGTCGCATCAAATGTGGTTTGAAACGTTGCCAAAGCCCGGTCAAATAGTACGCGCCCAAGCTAATCCCAATAGAAAACACATAAAAAGATCCAACCAAAGCATAATCCCGTTCTCTAGGTTCAAAAGGACGTTCATTTAAATATACTTTGAGTGCTAAACCGGTAAATAAAAATAAAAGCAAGAGTTTCCAAAAGGTTTTTTTATCTTGATTATACAGAAAAATAAAGCCCAAAAGACCTAGCAAAAGAGGTAGAAAATAGTAAGTATTGCGTGCTTTGTTGTTTAAGGTATCTTGATCTAAAGCCGATTGATTCCCCAGTCTCACTTTGTCTATAAATGGGATTCCACTAATCCAATTCCCATGCAAAATGGAATAATCTCCTTGTATATCGTTTTGACGTCCTGTAAAATTCCACATAAAATAACGCCAGTACATATAGCCCATTTGAAAATTGAGCAGAAAGGCCAAATTATCAATCAGTGTGGGTTTTGATATTTCCAAATACCTTCCATAGGACCTAAAAAAATCATCATAATCTTCTCCTGTCAATAATCCTTGTTGCCCTCGAAGCTGAAAGTCACTAATAATACTTCGTAATTGCTGACTAGCCCCATATTCGGGTAAGATTGAAAATTCTAGCGGCCCAATAAAGTTCATATAGTTCGCCGCGTTCTGAGTACTCCAAAGTCTAGGAAGCAGTCCTTTATGGTCTGAATGGCTATTGATTCGAGCCCCTTGCCAATTATTAACTACCACATATCGCCTATTTTCTAGATCTTTTTCATACTTGGGTTTATCATCTCGAAATGGTTTGGCTGGATCTTGGCCAGCGTACATATCTGAAAACATGGGACCATAAAACAGATACGTATCTGGATATTGTTCCATTCTATAGTAAGCTAAAAGAGTCCTTGCATCGGAAGGGTCATTTTGGTTGATAACCGTATTGGCATTGGCTCGAATGGGAAGCATCATCCATGAAGAAAAACCAATGAAGAGAAATAAAACACACAAAAAGGCTGTATTCAAATGCACCCAATTTTTTTTTGCTGTCAAGCGAAGGGACAACACAAAAACCAGAGCAATCAATAAACCGGCAAAAATGGTCCCACTATTAAAGGGGAGCCCCAAAGTATTAACAAAAAACACTTCCGTTTCACCGAAAAAGGCTAGCGTATTAGGCAGTAATAATTTGAATATAAATAATAAGATGGCAATGGATATTAGATTGGCCAGCAAAAATCCTTTGACCGTGGTTTTGGAGAAATTTTTGAAATAGTATACCAGCCCAATCGTGGGGATGGCTAACAGAGCCATAAAATGTACCCCAAATGAAAAACCAATTATTAGTGACATCAATACTAACCATTTATAACCCCTTGGTTTGAACATATCTTTTTCCCAACGCAATGCCAACCAAAACAAGGTGGCTAGAAAACACATGGCCATGGCATACACTTCGGCTTCTACAGCATTAAACCAAAAACTATCCGAAAAACAAAAGGCTAACGACCCGACAGTAGCACTGCCCCAAAAAGAGATTTTTGATGTCAGATTGTTTAATGTAGAAAATGTTGGTAATTTCCTGAGCAGGATTGTAGTGGTCCAAAACATAAAAAGTACAGTAAATGCACTTGAAATGACCGACATAAAGTTGACCATTAGGGCAACTTTTTCTGGACTTGAAGCAAAGGTTGCAAAAAAGGCTCCCACCATCTGAAAAAATGGGGCCCCCGGAGGGTGTCCTACTTGCAGTTTTGCTGCAGTGGATATGTATTCACTGGCATCCCAAAAACTTGAAGTGGGTTCAACAGTCAACCCAAATGTAATCAGAGCAATAATGAAAATAGACCAACCCCAGATATTATTCCAGCGTTTGTAAATATTTTCATTCATACATTATTGTTGAAAGATGGAGGCTAAAATAAACATTATAGCAAGCCTTTTGTTTTGAGAAAGACACGATCAACATAGTTAGACACTTTACTGATTTTAGTCCAATTTCTCGAGCTAAAAGGATAGCTTGGACTTGCTTGTCTTATTATAATTTCGTTCGGTAAGGAGTGTCTAGGTTTTGAACATCAGATTTAAACACCCTTTCAATTGTGTCGTATTTAACTAGCACTACTACAAATTTAAAATCTTTAGAATATTCTTAACTTTTAAATCATGAGTACAATTGTCAAAAGAGGTCCCTCCTTATACAGCAGTTCACATTGCCAACTTCATTCTTTTTCATGGAAAACAAGATGGACTTCTTATTGATAATTTAAAATTTCAAAAATTAACGTATATCTTTTTTGGCTGGACTAGTGCTTTCATTCCAAGGACTCCATTATATCTAGATCCCATTTATGCTTGGAAATTTGAGCCTGTTATCAAATCTTTATACAATCAGTATAAACACTATTATAAAACCCCTATAACTCATGATGAACTACGCACGGACTGATCAACAGTTTAGACATTTATTTGATAGCAACAAGGCAGATAGAAATACAATCAATGAAGAAGTTTACGAAATCTTAAAACTTCTTTGGGATAAATACAAGTCGGCTTCTTCTGGATATTTAGTTGATATTACTTATGAAAGAGGGGACCTTGGGATAAGACATATGATGGGACTCTAGATAAAATAATTCCCGTGAAATTAATCCAAAACTACTATCAAGATTTTATTAACAAAATAACAAAGTAAGGCTTGACTGAGCATGGATAATGATGATAAATCTCTTAACAGAGAAAGTAAAGCATGTATTAGATATTATCAAACTCAAATCTTCATTAGCATCAGAGAATGAAAACACTCAAAGTGAATACTATAATGACTTTCTAGAACAAGAGTTAAGACACAACGATGAAAAATTTGAAGTTTACAAATTAGCAGAGAGGGCGTAGGATATAACTTCAAAAAAGTTTTCAGAGTGGGTCAAGTGGACAACGACAATATCATTGATTGTTATCGGATGTTTCATCTTGATGACTGGTATATCGAATTTGATTTGGAACAAAAAATTTATTTCTGACTCAATACTTTTAGGTATGTTAGGATCTGCTCTTGTAACTGTTTTTTCTGTCTCGCGTATTATTATCAAAAGTTTATTCCCTATTGATTTGAGAAAAGATTCAAAAGCAAAATAAATTTTTTCAATGGAGTGCATACTTTTCTTAAAGACCAACTACGGAGAGACATCTATAAATCTTAAAACCCATTAGTTGATAAGCTCAGCTATCTGGTACAACGGCTCCATAGATTTGGATAACAATTTCTATGAGCTTTTAAAATTTAAGTTATTTTTACGTGTGAAACACAACGAAAAAATCCCTAATTTAAGCTCAACTGAATTGAGATGTGAAAAACCAAAACGCCAATAAAAGCGATATAAATGAGTTAAAACAACGATATGAAACAGCCAAAAATTGACATAAAAGAGCTGTCAATTCCTATAAACATCGATTATGAAATATAGAAACCGATGTTAGAGAATTATACAATAAGTTTGATTCAATCAACCATAGAACAGGAAGTCATGGAAGTTCTGTTTGGATATAAGGTGTATCTTAGAACTTATATTGAATGGAATCATAACAACTAAAGCCTTTCAATTAGTAGGTTAAAGACTCACATAAATTTCCTCTATCAAAAAGATTAATGATTTAACCCAATGGAATTTTTAATTTGAATCAATCGAATTCATAGATTTTCTTAGGAGTAATCAAATAATTGAGTTTTTGATCTGCAGAGTGGACATCTTCAATTGATTGAATCGGAGCAAAAAACCCCAATCCAATTTTTAATATTGATGATACGCATTGATTTAAAAATCGGTCATAATACCCCTTTCCATAACCCAGTCTGTACCCCCTTTGGTCTGCCACAATTAAAGGCAAAAAAGCAGCTTGGAGTATTTCTGGATTTTCTTTATCTGTCTCCGTAGGTTCCGGAATAAACCATTGATTGTTTCTCAATAAAGTGTTTTTAGAGAATGGATGTATTTCTAATTCTTGTCCATTGACTTTTGGAACAAATACTTGTTTTTTCTTTTTCCACAACAGATCAATCAGTTGAAAAGTTTTCACTTCTTTATGATTTGGATTTTCAGAAGTCAGATAAACATGATAATTCTGATAGGACCATACATTAAGAGATCTTGTTTGGTTGATTATCATTTCGGAATATTTGGCATGTCTTTGGTCTGATAAGACAAATCTTTGATGACTATAATAACTTCGAAGTTCTTGTTTGTTTCCTCTTTGCATGTTTTTTTAAGTTGGCAAGAAGACTTTGCTAAATCAAATGATCCTATTCGGTTATGCAAAACTCAGAAAACTTATCATTTTCCAATAAAAATTAAAGGAACAATTCCATTGATGAACCATATCTCTTATTCTTAGTTTTGCTTTTTAGATATCATACGGTTTGAATTCAATAAAAAATATTTGTTGTATTGGTGCGGGTTATGTTGGGGGCCCTACGATGGCAGTCATTGCATTAAAGTGTCCAGAAATTAAAGTTACTGTAGTCGATATTAATCAAAAAAAAATAGAAGCATGGAATTCCCAAGACTTATCTCAATTACCAGTTTACGAACCAGGGCTTCAGGAGGTCATTCAAAAAGTACGAGGAAAAAATTTGTTTTTCAGCAATGATATTGATCACGCTATCCTAGAATCAGAAATGATATTTATGGCCGTGAATACCCCCACCAAAACCAGCGGTGAAGGAAAAGGAATGGCTGCGGACCTAACCTATGTGGAACAATGTGCCAAGCGAATTGGGAAAGTGGCTCAATCCGATAAAATCGTTATCGAAAAGTCAACACTTCCTGTGAGAACGGCTGAAAAAATTAAAGACGTCTTCAAACAACAAAACCAAACGGTGCACTTTGAAGTCCTATCCAATCCTGAATTTCTAGCAGAAGGGACCGCCATTGAAGATCTGTTTTATTCTGATCGAGTGCTTATTGGAGGAGATCCCACAACCAAAGGTCAACAAGCCATCAGACAATTAGTCAATATCTATCAGCGTTGGATCCCCAAAGAAAAAATCCTCACCTCAAATGTTTGGTCCGCAGAATTATCCAAATTAGCTTCTAATGCCATGTTAGCCCAGAGAATTTCTTCAATCAATGCCCTCAGTGCTCTTTGTGAAAAGACGGGAGCCAACATCCATGAAGTCGCCGAGGCCATTGGCATGGACCAACGAATTGGACCGATGTTTTTAAAGTGTTCGGTAGCGTTTGGAGGGAGTTGCTTTAAAAAAGATGTCCTCAACTTGGTGTACATGTGCAAAACTTTAGGATTGAATCAAGTGGCCGATTATTGGGAAGGCATCATACACATCAACCACTACCAAACCCATCGTTTTACCGATTTAATCATTGAACATTTAGAAAAAGACACGAATGCAAAAAGATCGGAACAAAACGCATGTCTTTTGGGTTGGGCCTTTAAAAAAAACACCAATGATTCTCGAGAATCACCAGCCATAAAAATAGGCTACAAACTTTTGGAGTTAGGTTTCAGTGTGTCGGTATATGATCCCATGGTAGCCCGAAAAAGAATCACTTCTGACTTATTGTCTTACCACCGTGAATTAGAACAATCAGGTTCCAATTTCAATCAAAAAATGAAAGCTTTAACCATACATTCTTGTTTACGAGAGGCTATAGAGGAAGCTTCTGCGATTGCCATTGTTACTGAATGGGATGAATTCAAAGCTCTTGATTGGAATCGAATCATCAATGGTTCAAAAAACGAATTAAAAATCTTTGATGGACGTGATATTGTCGACTCCAAAACCATCGATGATACTCGATGCCTCTATAAAATTGGGGTTGACTTATAAGTTTTCCGTTGGTGTCTTATCGCTTAATTTTTGAATTTCTTTAAATATTTTTTGACCTCTGTGTTGCCCCAAAATATTTTGTAATTCGTCTAGAGAGGCCTCTTCGACTCTTTTGAAAGACTTAAACTTTCGAAGCAATTTCGTTTTGGTTTTTTCACCCACACCCGGGATGAAGTCCAACTTCGAAGACAAACTGCTTTTAGATCTTTTAGATCGATGGTGATTTAAACTGAACCGATGCGCTTCATCACGTGCCATTTGAATGACTTGAAGCGTTTCTGATCGTTTATCGATATAAAGCGGTTGTGAATCATTTTGAAGAAATATTTCTTCTAATTTTTTGGCAATCCCAATAGCGGTGATTTTGTCCTTTAAATCCAAGACTTCCAAACTTTTCAAACAAGAAGACAGTTGTCCTTTTCCACCATCCACAATAATCAATGCTGGCAACGAAGCATCTTCCTCGACCAATCGTTTATAACGTCTTAAAATCACCTCTTCCATCGATGCAAAGTCATCAGGCCCCATGACGGTTTTAATATTGTAATGTCGGTATTCTTTTTTACTCGGTTTTCCATTTCGAAAGACCACACAGGCCGATACGGGATGGGTGCCTTGAATATTGGAGTTATCAAAGCATTCGATATGACGGGGTTCCACCTTGAGTCGCAAATCTTTTTTCATCTGTTGCATCAGACGATCGATATGACGACCAGGGTCGGTTATTTTAATTTGTTTGAATCGTTCGATTCGAAAATATTTGGCATTTCTCAGAGAGAGTTCGATCAGCTTCTTTTTATCTCCCTTTTGGGGAACCTTAATGATTGTTTTTTCATCCAAAACAAATGGGTGTGAAGCAATGATGTTATTCGACTGACTGTCAAATCGCTGCCGCAGTTCGATAACCGTCAAAGTCAATAATGTGGCATTATCCTCGTCTAATTTTTTTTTGATTTCCATGGTGTGGCATCGGACAATCGCGCCATGATTGACTTGAAGATAATTGACATAAGCGTATGAAGGGTCCGAAAGGATGCTATAAACATCCAAATTGTGGATTGTCGGATGAACAATCATGGATTTTTTTTGATAATCTTCAAGACTTTCCATTTTTTCTTTAATCTCTTGAGCCCTTTCAAATTCTTCGTTATCAGCATATTGTTTCATCTGTATTTTAAAACCGCTTAAAGAATCCTTAAAATTTCCATTGAAAATTTTTCTAACCTGTTGGATGTTTTGATCATACTCATTTTCTTCAAATTTTGCTTCGCAAGGCCCTTTGCAATTCCCTATATGATACTCTAGACAAACTTTATACTTTTTTTGAAAGATCTTTTCTTCGCTTAAATCATAATGACAAGTTCTGAGTGGATATAACGCCTTGGTTAAATCCATTAAGGTACGTACCGTCTTAAAATTTGGATAGGGTCCAAAGTATTCCGAACCATCCTTGATTTTTTTTCGGGTATAAAAAACTCTTGGGAAACGTTCTTTTTTAATACAAAGCCATGGATAGGTTTTATCATCTTTGAGCATCACATTATAACGAGGTTGATATTGTTTGATCAAATTGTTTTCTAGTAGTAAGGCATCGAGCTCTGTTTCAACAACCGTCGTTTCCAATCGATGGATTCGGCTCACCATCATTTGGGTTTTCCGATGATCATGCTTGGTCTTAAAATAGGATTTGACCCTTTTGTTTAAGTTTTTAGCCTTCCCCACATAAAGTAACCTATTCTTTTGATCATAAAACTGATATACCCCACATTCATGAGGTAATTCTTTGATTTGTGACTCTAATTCTGTCCTCGTCATCAATTCTCTAAAATGAAATAAAAAATCTAAATATCAAGATAACTTATCTTAAATTAAACCACCGAAACTAATTGGCCATATCACTCGTTTTGTGTTTTTTAAAATTCATCATTAATCCACGAGACTGATGTTTTATCAAAGCTTTTTGTTTGCACAACTCATCATTACCTATTTGTTAATTGGATTGCTTGGACTTAGTATCATGCTAGGAATTTTCTTTCTTTATAAGAATAAAAACCCTTCAAAACATTACTTCTCAATCGTTCGATATTCTCTAGTACTAGCATACTTACAACTAACCCTATTAACCATCCATTATTTTGTTTCTCCTCATTATAAGCTTTGGAATCAACTTAAGTTTTCAGAAATTTTCAATTCCTCAGTTCAACGGTTTATACTCCTAGAACAACCGGCGATCAATTTTTTGGCTGTTTTTTTAGTCTCCCTCGGTTATACTTTGCACTTGAGACAATTGAATCCTGAAAAATTATTTTTTCGAATCATTATTTTTTATGGGTTAAGTCTTCTATGTTTTTTGTTTGGGGCACCGATTCGATATTGATTTAAGATTTTTAATTCCCCTCCTATCTCTTTCTTGACTCAGTCCAATCCCATAGAACAACACTATAGGAATTGCTTTTATAATGCGTGGTTTGAATTTCTTTAAAACCTCGTAATAGATGAGCTTTAAGGGATCCCTGATTTTTTAAATCGACAGAAGTAATACAATAGTCGTAGTCACTTCGATAATTCTGTTGGAATCCTTTGTAAATGTTTTGAGCGATTTTCTGTCGACGATATGATTTAGAAACGCACAGTTGTCCCACAACGATATATTTAGCTTTTTTGAGTTTTATCGATTGATACTTTGTATTTTCGATAAATTGAATTAAATCGTCGAGCATATGATGAATTCTTGTGGAATGTTTTGTCGCAGCCAATGCATAACCAACGACTTTGTTGCTATCGACAGCAATGACTGATGAAGCGATTTCATGCAATGCCTTTAAATCATCTAGCGAGTAGTTGATGGTGATAAACCCTTCTGAATATTGTTCTTTTTTAGAAAGGTTAGAGTGATGATTTTCTGACAAAAGAGTCTTAATACCAATAAGGTCTTTTTCAGATTGGGCTATTCGAATATCCATCAAAACAGAACTTTTAAGTCCATCTAATACATTCGATTGAAGTGAACCTGATGCAAAAGGGGTTCTCCAGCATGAACCCTTCGAAAGTTTTCTAAAACTTGATGGACCCCTTCTTGTGGAAATGAAAAACTGGCATTATGTGGGGTAATCATGATTTTATGATGGTTCCATAGACGACTATCTGATGGTAAGGGTTCTGTTTCAAAAACATCAAGACAAGCTCCCGTTAGAATCCCTTGGTCAATGGCTTTGAGAATATCCTTTTCTTTTTGAATTTTTCCCCGAGCCACATTGATTAAATAGGTCGGTTCCTCGAACTTTTTAAATAGCTCCATACCGAGCAATCCTTTTGTTTTGTTTGTCAGTGGAACCGTACACACCAATACATTGATTTGGGATAAAAAGGCATCCAATTGATGGCCACTATAGGTCGGAAAACTGGTTTTTTTAGGACTCAAACTATATCCCATCACTTGATGTCCCAAAATATTCAGTTTTTTAGCAGCATCCATCCCCAAATGACCGAGGCCTAAAATCCCTATTCTTAACTCTCGCTCATCATAATCATACTGCTTCCATTGTTTTACTTTTTTTAGTTCAATAAAATCATACCAATGCCTGTGGTAGTTTAAAACAGCTGTGATGATATAATTACTCATTGAAAAAGCCATCTGCGGATCGACGATACGACAAATTGGAATCTTTTTTGAAACCGATGGATCCCACACAATATGATCCGCACCAGCTCCCATCGAATAAATCAATTTTAGATTTTTAAATTTTGAATAATCTATTCCCTGTTTCCCCCATACCATAATGCACTGAACGTGGTCTGGATAAGGTGATGTATATCCAACGTCCAAAGGAATGTGGGGAGCTATTTGTCGAAAAGAACGAATCCACTTGGCTTGTGGTTCTTTGGGAGCTGCTATTAAAAAACGCACCATTTGAAATTTAAACGGCCTCAAAATTAAACATCATGCCATGAATTGGGTGATGTATCGTTCATGAGTTTCATGTAACTATTGGTATGATTTTTGGATTTCTTGAGAAGGAAATGGCATTTGGTTAATTTTGCAATAATGAAGCATCGGTTGAACTTTTTGGTCTCTATTTTATTGGTTTTGACTAATGGAGGGTTTTTTATAGCTTCATTGAGTCAAACCCCCACTGATAATCGCCGGACCATCCATCTTTTTAATGCCGAAAACCGAGAATCGAACACCTCATCTTTACTGCCTCAAAACAATCGTTCTTTTTTGTCTGGCAATAATTTCAGTCCTTTTCAACCCCAACCCAACGAAACAGCATCACCGAACACCTTTAACATGACGGGAGGAGAAAAGTTTATCGATCCAGGAGAACAGTATCTCAGGAAGTTAAACCATTCATCCCGTTCCAACAATAATGAAGATCGATCTTTGATGAGTCGAGTCGATGTGTTTTTGGGGGACATTCGAGATGATGGGGATTTTGTTCAAATCGCCCTCAGAGATCATGAATATCCAGATGGAGACCTCATTCGAGTCTATGTCAATGACATCGAAGTTTTTCCAAGAATTCTTTTACATGAACGGTATTCCATTCTTCAGGTTCAATTAGCGCCTGGATTTAATAAATTGGACTTTCTGGCCCTCAACCAAGGTTCTTCAGGTCCAAACACAGCTGAAATTAAGGTATTTAACGATCGCGGGAATTTGGTCGGCAATGACCGGTGGTATATGGCTACCGGTGTCAAAGCAACCTATTTGGTGGTCAAAGAATAATCTAGTTTGCTGAGCGGCTTTTTCCAACTTTTTGAAAATCTTCTCAATTCATTAATCCGTCCTTTTGAATGGATGATGCTTCTGTTGATTGTTGGTGGGGGGATCTATTTGGTCATCCATTCCCGATTGGCACCACTGAGAAGAATCGCTAAAGGATTTAAATTACTCGTGTCGGTCGATCAAAACCAAGGGATTTCCCGTTTTAAAGTTTTATCCGCTGTGTTAGCGGCCACTGTTGGACTGGGCAACATATCGGGAGTGGCTATCGCTATTTACATGGGGGGACCAGGGGTGTTGGTTTGGATGTGGTTAACAGCCGTTGTCGGAATGATCATCAAATTTTATTCTTGTTCGTTATCGGTTCAACTTCGAACTAAAGACCGTGAGGGTCGGTGGTTGGGAGGCCCAATGTATTATATGGATTTAGGCATCAAACGCTACGGAAAACCCATGGCCATTTGGTTTTCTATCGCTGGACTATTTGGTGTGCTTCCTGCGTTTACAACCAATCAAATGACGGCTTCGATTATCAATGTCGTTCAGCCCAACCAATACTTAGAGTTTGGTGATTTTTATTGGAAACTCATTTTGGGGATTGTTTTTTGCATTATCAGTGCCATTGTCATCTTTGGTGGATTAAAAAAAATAGTTCAAGTCACTTCTTCCCTAGTGCCCACTATGGTAGGGATCTATTTTTTATTAGGCGGTTATATTCTGTTGACCAATAGTTCTCAAATTATTCCATCATTCGGGCTCATTTTTGGTGAGGCCTTCCAGTTTGAAACAGCCGTCACCGGCGGATTTTGGGGGTTGGTTTTATTGGGGATACGAAGAGCTGTCTTTTCAAATGAATCGGGGGTGGGTAATGCCCCAATGTATCATGGACAATCCCAAAGTGAAAAAGGAACGGATGAGGGTTTGGTGGCCATGCTGGGGCCTTTATTCGATACGATTCTCGTCTGTACCATCACAGGACTGGTTCTGATTATTTCACAAGCTTATCTTATCGACGATTTAAATGGCATTACATTGACTTTAGAGGCCTTTCGCTCTTTGTTTTACGGTTTTGGTGATGAATTACTCCTTTTAATGGTGTTAGTTTTTGGTATTTCGACACTCCTCACCTATTCCTATTATGGCGTCAAATGTTTGGGGTATTTAACTCGGCCAAAATGGGGCTTTTTGTATAATTACTTTTATATCGCTAGCATTATTATTTCCTCAATAGTCACCGTTGAGATCGTTGTCGGCATGATCGATTTATCTTTTGCCCTGATGTGCATTCCCAATATGATGGCCGTGCTTTATTTAGCACATCGCGTGCGCAAGGAAATGAAACAACGACAGTGGCTTAGGCGATAACGGCTTAATCTTGATAGTCTAGTGGTGGTGGCCCATCGGGGACGAGCCCTTCATAAACATAATCGCCTTTTCGTTCTTTAAATTCGGCTATGATTTCTTTTCGTAAAGACTCGTTAGTGAATAGATCAACGCCCGTCATGGCCAATGCCTTTGAAGCATGCACCAAGCCTTTATGACCGATGGATGAGGCTCCACTGGCAACGACGGCCCATGAATGCCATGGCGTTCCATAGGGAGCAATGGTGGCGGTCATGCGGATGACGGGAACAATAAAGCTCACATCACCCACATCGGTAGATCCCCCGCCTGGATCTTCTCTTGGATACTCCCAGGGTTCTAGTGTGCCATCCATCCCTGTGAGGGGGATGTCCGTAGCTCTTTGGATATCGTGAGCAAAGGCTATTTCTTCTTCGGTATAGGTGATTTCTCCAAGGGTTTTTAAGTTTTCATGCATGACTTTGCCACCAACAACATTGGGAAGGAGTTCGTGTATTCCAGAAATCAAACTGACTTTATAATCCACATTGGCCAGAATAGCGGCTCCTTCAACCATTTCTTGAACTCTTTGATAGACGACTTTCATTCCTGTACGCTTGCTATCTCTAACCCGAACCCATATTTTAGAATAGTCAGGAACCACATTGACAACACTTCCAGCATCTTGAATATGGTAATGAATGCGTACCGTCGGTTTGACATGCTCTCTGAGTGCATTGATTCCGTGGGCATACAATTCAACCGCATCAGAAGCCGAGCGCCCATTCCAAGGATCCGACGCCGCATGAGCGGCTTGACCATAGAATTCTACTGTAAAATCTACCAAAGCCAACGAACTTTGGACATCTGCTTTTGTGGTATAACTTGGATGCCAATCCAAACAAACATCCAAATCATCGAATAGACCAGCACGAGCCATCCATAACTTACCAAAATAAATTTCTTCAGCAGGAGCTCCAAAAAATTTGATAGTTCCCTGTAGTTTATTTTGTTCGATGAGATTTTTTAAAGCGACCGCGGCCCCTAATGATGCCGTACCAAAAATATTGTGACCGCATCCGTGACCAGAGCCTCCTTCAACAAGAGGCGATTTATAGGGCACCTGTTTTTGAGATAATCCAGGTAGAGCATCAAATTCCCCTAAAATGCCAATAACGGGACGTCCCGAACCATAGGTAGCTACGAAAGCGGTGGGGGTTTGAGCGACCCCCTCTTCAACTGTAAATCCGTTCTTTTTGGCATACTCTATCAATGTTGCCGCAGATACAGTTTCTCTAAAGGCAACTTCAGCCGCTTTCCAAATTTTATCGGATACTTCAATCAAATCTTCTTTTTGGTTTTCAACATCAGTCATCACCAAGAATTTCAAATCGTCGTTATTTTGAGAGAAGGCATATTGAGTCCAGAGAACCCACAAGGGTATGTAAATCAGCTTCTTCATCATATTATAGCATATCTTGAATCTCAAAGGTACGTGTTCTATGGATGACTTGAGGTTTTATTTCAAGTTTAACATCCTTTATTCACAATGACTCATGAATTGGGCAAAAATTTTCATAACTTGCTCCGTACTTAAACTATTATGATATGAAACTATTAGGAATTTTACTCTTTGTTATCGGTATTGTCGTGGGTTTACAATTTGTTTTGGAGCCTATTTTACATACCGCAACACCTGAAGCACCATTCAGCTCCAATTGGAAGTATGTGAATATTGCCACGATGATCGCCATCGTTATTGGATTAATCGTCAGTTCATTATCATCAAAAAAATCAGACGGTTCATCGGCAAATTGTAGCGCTTGTACTCGCAACAACATCTATTGCACGGGATATTTTGTTCTTTTACTGCTATTTATTTGGAACTATGCCCAATTATTCAACGAAAGTTACACCGAGTTAGCCGCCACAAAGGAGGTGCATTCGTTGATATGGGTCATCATTGATGTTTCCGTGGTTTTACTTTCCATTTCACTTGGAAAAGATTTATGGCGATCGAAACCGTCTGATTAAGTTCTTACACTTGATGAATCGCGAGATGACTCTTTTGTGCTTTAAAGTTATGGCCTGATGGATTGAACTGGTAAGTGCCATCAATGGACGGATTATTCTAGTCTTTTCAGCAAGAGTAGCGTTTATTTAGGCCTATAATCAAGGTAAAATTGGGGCGTTTTCGTGAAGTAGCAAGATCAAGACACGAATCTGAGTTTTTAGTTCTTCCGAGAAGAATTGTCGCTGTGATTCATGCGCCTATATTGGCTTTTTTTCGAGTTCGGTCCATTCATTTGGGACGCATTGATTTATTGATAGGGGTACGTATTGTTTTAAACACGGCCGTAAGGGATTGATTATCTTTTAACTATTTCACGGATAACTCTTGACACCTCCCTTCAATGGGGTTAAATAGGACTTCTTTTTGACGGATTCTTAAAGATTTTGATGACGGAGACTTTTTCATTGGCTCACAAAAAGACAACGTCAATTTTGTGAGGAATGTCGTGTGATGTTGATTATTGTCGTTCCATTATGTGGCTACTTTAAAGTCCATTATCATGCACTTAATTGCTCTACATCAAAACCTCATTTTTTTTATCCGAATTTCAAGTAACTTAGCTTTCCTAAATCTTAAATTTCATGAAATTTCTCGGCGTTTTACTTATTCTGATTGGTGTTGTGGTCGGTCTTCAATTTGTATTAGAACCCATTCTATACGCTTCAACACGCCAGTCCCCTTACAGTCCAACATGGAAATATGTTAATTACGCGATGATTTTGGCCATTCTCATTGGATTAATTGTCACCTCATTGAAACGCCATCCACCTGAAAATTCTTCCCAAAATTCTGGTAGATGCACTCGAAAAAACATTCAATCGATTGGATTTATTGTCATTGCATTGCTATTCACATGGAACTATGCTCAAATTCACAACCATGATTTTGCGGAAATGGCCACGACTCAGACTACTCGTGAAATCCTATGGGTAACTATTGATGTTTCTCTGATTCTACTATCGGTTTCTCTTGGAAAAGATTTGTTACGTTAAAACCGATGGTTTATCATTCGTTGTATTAAAAACAAGAGAAGACTGTCATCCAAACTCACAGTAAACGATTATGATTCCACTTAACACGGAAGGTGTATTCTAGTTCCATAGTGAATGATCTTGATGCTAAGAAAAACAACTAAAATTTGTGATATGAGAGCTGGAGGAACAAACGAAGTTTTTTTAGCGTATTTCATACCTTGTTTGGTTGGCAGTTTCTAACTCCCGCATTTACCGTTTAAGCTTCTACAGCAACCATAACTATAGTCATCGTCACCATTGTAAGAGGGGGTAAAAGAGCTAAACGTGAAAAGGCTCAAGAATTGAGAGAAATAGCCCAAGAGAAAAGAAAAATAGCTTAAGAATTGAGAGAAAAAGAAATGCATGAAGAACAAAAGACTGTAATCAAAGTACAAGAAAAGAGAAATGAAGAAAAGCACCGACTTGAAATGAAAATTCTCGAACAAAAACTAAAGGATAGTGCTAAAGATAGCTCTGATAAGACAACAAAAGGAGGTGACTTGAATTAGTTTCCTATTCTGGCTTTTCCAAACCTAAACCATTGCCGATCTTTAACCCCTCAATCGCTAGATACTTATAACAACACGCCTGGGTGTTTGCTCGAAATAAACGCTATGTTCAACTCGCTAGTACGTCATGATCCCATGTTGATTTTTTACTTTCGTACTTTGATGGGATATGACTGATTCCGAGATTTCGACTAAATATCAAACTTGGTTGAATCCCCCTTTTGATGCCCAAACTAGAGATCAAGTAAAAAAGCTTCGAAGAAATCCCATACAATTGAAAGAGGCTTTTGCTAAAAATCTTGAATTTGGAACTGGTGGGATTCGAGGCATCATGGGGGTGGGCACTAACCGAATCAATCGATATACTCTGGGGCGATGTACTCAAGGTTTGTGCAACCACCTAAAAACAATTCATCAAAATGAATCCATCCTCTCTGTTGTGGCCTATGACTGTCGAAATCATAGTGCCCAATTAGCAAAAGAGGTGGCCAATGTATTTGCCGCAAATGGAGTCAAATGTTTTCTGTTTTCAGAGTTGAGAACCACCCCTGAACTTTCGTTTGCCGTTCGGTACCTGAAGGCTCACTGTGGTATCGTCATAACGGCTTCTCACAACCCCCCTCAATACAACGGGTATAAAGTTTATGGACCTGATGGAGGACAAATTGTGCCCCCCATTGACCAATACATCATAGATGCCATTGACCAAGTTTCATTTAGTGAAATTCAATTTGAGGCCAAACAACAGCTCATTGAATTGATTGATGAAAAAATTGATAAAGCCTACTTCAATACTGTTTTGAATGTCGCACAGATTAATCCGTCTAAAAACAAAAGTTTAAAGATTGTCTTCACTTCACTTCATGGGACTGGCATGACAGCCATTCCCCCGGTATTGGAAAAGGCTGGATTTGGACATCTGCACATTGTTAAAAAACAAGCTCCGCCAAATGGGGATTTTCCTACAGTAGAATCACCAAATCCCGAAGAGTCTAAAGCTTTTTCCATGGCCTTTGATTTGGCCAAACAACAGGACGCTGAAATAGTGATTGGGACAGATCCTGATGCTGACAGACTAGGGGTTGGTGTTAAAACAATAAGCGGTTCATACCAACTACTGTCGGGAAATCAAGCCATGGTATTAATGACTGAATTTTTATTAAACCATAAAAAACGAAAAGGGGAATTGAACCAAAATTCTTTTATTGCAACCACCATTGTTTCAACGCCGCTGATGGAAAAGATGGCCCATCATTATGGTATTGAATGTAAAATTTGTTTGACCGGTTTTAAATGGATTGGTCAAATGATTGAAGATTTTCAAGATCAAGAGTTCATTTGCGGAGGAGAGGAAAGTTTCGGCTATTTGGTAGGCGATCAGGTTCGAGACAAAGATGCGGTTTCCGCCACTTTATTGATGTGCGAAATAGCACAACTATTAAAAGATAAAGGCAGTCATTTACTCGAGTATCTTTCTGAGATTTATCATAAATACGGTCTTTTTCATGAAGATTTGGTGTCGTTGACCAAAGAAGGTCTCTCCGGTTTTGAAGAGATTCAACAACAACTCAAAACACTTCGTCAATCGCCTCCCAAAACACTAGCCAATCAAAAAGTAGTCACCATTAATGACTTTCAGTCCTCCCAAAGTATTGATGTTGAATCCCAACAGATTCAATCCATTGAATTACCCCCATCAAACGTACTTCAGTTCATTACCCAAGATCATTCAAAAGTGACCATCCGACCCAGTGGAACCGAACCCAAAATAAAATTTTACTTCAGCCTCCAAAGATTTTATCAATCTCAAGTTTCTCTTTTAGACCAATTAAATCAACTTTCTGAAGAAATCGGATTATTAAAACGAGATTTTAATCTCTCTCCATGAAACTACTGAAGCGAATTCTGGCCTTTGGATCACCCTACAAAGGTTATGTCGCCCTCAACATCCTATTTAATTTTTTGTATGCCGTGTTTAGTGGTTTGGCTTTTATTTCTCTGATACCCATGTTGGATGTGTTGTTTGCTACCAATCAATCTCAAACAACCCCCCCAGTCTATACTGGCATTGACCATTTGACTAGTTACTTAAAATCTTATATGGACTATTATATCCATGAAAATTTTGATCAGAACACCAGTCATCTATTAGTCTTTGTCATCGCCGTTGTCTTAGTCACTTTTCTATTAAAAAACTTGTGTAATTATTTAGCTCTGTTTTTTATCACTTTTTTGAGGAATGGGATTCTCCGAGATTTAAGAAATAAATTATATCACAAAATCATCCATCTTCCTGTATCATATTTTTCAGAGAAGAAAAAGGGAGATTTAATATCTCGCATGACCCATGATGTGAATGAAGTCCAAGTGTCTTTTTTATCCATGTTGGAAGTACTGGTACGAGATCCCTTGACCATCTTGTTTTCCATTTTTTTCATGCTAACCATCAGTATTAAATTGACCATCGTTGTTTTGATATTTATTCCGATTTCGGGTTTTTTGATTACACAAATAGGCAAACGGCTTAAAAAAGATTCTGATTTGTTGCAAAAACAACAAGGACGCTTCATGTCCATTATGGATGAAACCATTGTGGGACAACCCGTGATTAAATCTTTTCAAGCAGAGAATAAGTTCATCCATCTCTTTATTACGGCTACCAAACGGTTTTATCGTTTTTCGAATCGCTTCTTTCATCGAGCCAATTTAGCTTCTCCGATGAGCGAGTTTTTAGGGATTTGTACCATTGGTGTTTTGCTTTGGATTGGGGGACAAGAAGTCCTCAATAGCACCACGCTATCCGGTGCTTTTTTCATCTCTTATATGGGATTGGCATACAACATATTGACTCCGGCCAAAAACATCAGCAAAGCCTATTACAGTCTTCGTAAAGCCGATGCAGCGGGAGAACGGATTTTTGAAATATTGGACATTCCCTCACGAAAAGATCATGCCATGTCGGTTTCAAAAAGCGATTTTGAGCGTCATATCCGTTTTGAAAATGTTCACTTCAAATATCGAGATCAGTGGGTATTAAAAGATTTGTCTTTTTCCATAAAGAAGGGCCAAATGGTGGCCTTGGTTGGCTCCTCAGGAAGTGGGAAAACGACCATCGCCAATATTTTATTGGGGTTTCAATCCATACAAAAAGGGCATCTTAAAATCGATGGCGTCCCTATTGAGAAAATAAAACGTTGCTCTTTATACCAAATGATTGGCTCCGTCGATCAACAACCCATCTTATTTCACGACACGGTAGCCAATAATTTAAAAATCGGCAAACCCCATGCCAGAAAAGAAGAACTTATCGCCGCTGCAAAAGTGGCTAATGCTCACGAATTTATACAACAACTGCCCCACCAATACCATTCTAACATTGGTGAGGGAGCAGATAGGCTTTCAGGAGGGCAAAAGCAGCGCTTGTGCATCACCCGTGCCGTGGTTAAAAATCCTGACATCTTGATTCTTGATGAAGCCACATCATCGCTAGATACAGAAAGTGAAAAATTAGTGCAACAGGCTTTAGAAAAACTCATGAAAGGCCGTACTTCACTAGTTATTGCTCATCGATTATCTACGGTTGTGAAAGCCGATAAAATTTTGGTGCTCGATAAAGGAACCATCGTTGAATCTGGAACCCATTCTGAATTGATTAAAAAACAGAGCCTTTATAAAAAACTAGTTGATCTTCAAAACTTGACTTGAGTTTAGTCGTCAACAAAAAAGCGATCAGTGACCGCTTTGTGTGTTTTCACAACGGAATAATCCTTATTGTGAATTGGAATCAAAGTATAAATTTAAAAACTCTGATTGAATATTCTTGACAACAATGTCTTATGAATCTGATTTTTCAAACTTCAACAGTTGTTCGACATGTTGTCTAGAATTTGATAATCTAGGGACCTTATGTTGACCCCCTAGTTTGTTTTTACTAGCCAACCAATCATAAAATAAATTTTCTCTAGCCATATGAATCATTGGTAAGTCAACCGTGATGTTTTTATATCGCTTGGCTTGATAATCCGAATTTAAATTTTGTAAGGCTTGATCTAAATCTACAGTAAACTGATTGATGTCTTTAGGGGGTGATTTGAATTCGATGATCCATTGATGACTTCCTTTGGAACCATTATCCATGAATATAGGAGCCACCGTGTAATCGGATATTAAACTTTGATGTTTTTTGTTGACCTGTTCCAATGCTTTTTCGGCATTATCAACAATCAATTCTTCTCCAAAAGCATTGATATGACTTTTAGTTCTTCCCGTCACTTGAATCCGATAGGGACTCAATGACGTAAATATGATCGTATCTCCTATTCGATAACGCCAAAGTCCCGCATTGGTCGTAATCACAATTTCATATTGTACTCCTAATTCAACGCCATCAATAGTCACAATTTGATCCTTAATGGCCTTTTGGTCCATCCCTAAAGGGATGAATTCATAAAAAATGCCATAGTCCAACATCAACAACAAATCTTTCTCATAATTCCGATCTTGAATGGCTAAAAATCCTTCAGAGGCATTATAAATTTCATAGTATTTGAACTCTTGATCCGGAATCAATTGTTCAAATTGACTCATGTAAGGATTAAAGCTAACCCCGCCGTGAAAATACACTTCCAAATTTGGCCAGACTTGCTTGATATTTTCTTTTTCAGTGTGTTTTAAAACTTCATTCAAAAGAGACAACATCCATGAGGGGACTCCTGCCATTCCTGTGACTTTCTGCTTAACTGTCTTTTTGACGATGGCTTTCATCTTTGATTCCCATTCCCCCATCAAGGAAACCGATTGATTGGGAGTACTGCTGAGCTTTGCCCAAAAAGGGAGATTATCGATAATGATGGCGGATAAATCACCATAGTAACTATGGTGTTTGTGGTATAATTCGTGACTCCCCCCCAGTTTTAAATTTTTCCCGGCCAATAATTGGGATTTGGGATTGTTATGGAAGTACAACGAAAGCATGTCTTTTCCCGCTTTGTAATGACAACTTTCCAAGGCTTGAGTGCTGACGGGAATGTATTTGCTTTTGTCGTTGGTCGTCCCACTGGATTTGGCAAACCACTTAATATGGGTAGGCCAAAAAATATTTTGTTCTCCTTTGCGGCATCGGTCAATAAGGTGAGTTATCTGTTCGTATTCAACCAATGGAAGACGACTTTTGAAGGTTTCATAATTTTCAATAGAAGCAAAATCATACTGTCTCCCCATTTGCGTGTTCGAGGCTACTTTTAATAATTCCAACATCAATTCCAATTGGACTTCCACTGGATATTTGATGAATAATTCAATTTGATGGATTCTCTTTTTTAATAGCCATGAAGCGATCAAATGAAACCAAGGGTGTGGCATTAGTTGATGTATCTTTGGGTTCAAAATTAGCAATAATCAAAGCCAAAAATGGTTGAAGGCGTTCTAACAAAGATGCAAGTCCAGTACCACAGACAAAGCCCAGTGGACTATTTTTTGAGTTTTGAAAATTCTTTTATTCACCTGAATCAATTCATTGGTCAGCACATTCTTATCGAGCCTCAAGGCTGTCAATGTTTGGGTTGTCATAAGACCTTCACCCCAGATGACGTGCCTTTTTTCTTTCGTAGGGGTTATTGCGGGACATGCTTTTCAAAAAGGCCTGAGATTGGTGACTGGGTGATTTCTCCAGAATTGAGTCAATCCCATTTAGACATCGAAGATCGAGACTTGGCGTATGAAAAAAAATACCAACTCCAACCGCATATGGTCTATTTAGCCGCCACTAGTAAAATTAAAGTTGGCGTCACCCGTAAAGAAAACGCCATTATCCGTTGGGTTGACCAAGGAGCAAAACAAGCGATTGAACTCCTTGAAGTCCCCAATCGATATTTGGCCGGGATCACTGAAGTAGCCCTTAAAAAGTATTATTCAAGTGCCACGCCATGGCAACAAATGCTCAAAGGAGAGGACATTGATGTTGATTGGGCCAAAGAAAAATCTCGTGCTTTAGAACTTATACCAAATCAAGTCAAAAAATACATCAACCCGGCAAAACCAAAACCCACCGAAGTATATTACCCCATCAAAACAAAACCAACAAAACCCAAATCTTTGAGCATTGACTTTCTTAAAAATGGACAAACACCCATTGAAGGTTCATTACAAGGGATTCGAGGGCAGTATTTATTATTTGATGATCAACGAGTGTTTAATGTTCGTCGGCATGAAGGATTCAAAGTCAAGATTTCTGTAAAAATCTAACCCAGTTTTTGAGTCAACAGAACCATACGAAGTCCTATTGATTCCTCTTTTTTGCAAGTAACGTTCGATAAAACAATCAATCCAATGTTTCGATTAACCATCCTTCTGCAGAATCCACCATCGGAATTAATTGATTGTTTTGGCTTCCAAAAAACCTCCTTGAGGATGTTCCCGTGATTAAATTGAGAGCTCTTTTGACCAAGGGATCTTGTTCATCGCCCAATGGTTTGAGATCTATTAGGCTTTCTATTAACTGATTGCTACTTGAAGGCGTAAATCCATCGTATCCATAAGATTCTCCTGAAGAATTAGTCAGTGATGATATCACGACACTCAAAACTAGGGTATGGTCACTGTTGATATCTCCAGATGTTTTATAATAATTGCTTGGAGAGTCATTATGGTCGAATAAATAAAGTGTCGCCAAATGTTTACCAACGGTTTGCTCACCGATTACCGTGACATTCACATAAGGACTTATTCCACTGATGACCGCTTCACTAGCCGAAGCTGTTCTATCACTGGTTAAAACATAAACATTCGAAACATTCAATTTATTCACCGGAACAGTTCTAGCTGAATCCAAATAATCGATAAAATACTCATTTTCTGCTCCATTGGCTACCTTAGAATTATAATTTTTTTGAAGAAATACGCTTGAAGAGCTTTGTCCCGAAATCATAGAACCCAAAGCGGTAGCCGTTGATAGATACCCCCCTCGATTATACCTCAAATCCAATATCAAATCAGTGATTGGTTCATCAGCGAATGTTTTAAACACGGCGTTTAAATCCGAAACACTTCTATGAAACTGATAATACGCCAGGTAACCAATTTTGCTTGATCCTTTTGAGATGATGGAATGAGCCATAATCGGATCTCTAGTGACATTAGATTGTTTAGAGATGGTGGCTGTTTTATTTAAATCTACTTCTGCAATTGGATTGTCTAAATCTACACTGGGTTGTAACTCAATCATTTTTAGCCTCATGCTATTAGAACTCAATAGACTTTGGTAATTGTTAGTGGTGAGACGCGTTCCATTGACATGAGAAAAAACATCTCCTCTTGAAACCTTTCCATCAGCTGGGGTTCCTGGAAAAGCAAACTGCACTATACCCACTAATTGAGAAGAACCGCTTTTGACACGTGCAATTTGAAATAATAGACCATTATCAAATCCTGCGGCAGAATGCACGCTAGCTATTTCTTGTACGCTGGTTGAATAACTGTACAGATCACCTCCCCTTTGGCCTCTATTGTACAATAACCCTTTAAAAAAACTGCTATAATCCGAATTTTGTTCGATAAATCGTTTGTAATCATCATCCGAACTGGCTTTTGAATCATCTAAATCTGAAACATTCTCTTGCCATAAGTACCAATAATTCAAACCTTTCCATACAAAATCACTTCTTTCATAGGTGGAAGATTCCAAATCTATATGGACTGACGGAGGGTTTTTAACGGTTATTTGATATTCAATAAAGTGATCTTGATTTTCATAGGTTATGGTTAAAACAACCGTTGCGGACCCTTCTGATTTGGCCGTTATTTGTCCTGTGCTCGTATCAACTGTTAATACTGATGATTTATTGGGGTCTTTTAAACGCCAACTCGATGAGCTCACATTGGTTACGATGTCTTGCTCGTTTTTAAAGTTGAAATCCAAATCGGGATTTGAATCACCAAGAACCACTTCATCATTAGAAGGTTTTCCAGTAATGGATAATTCCCGAACCTTAATTTCTGCGGTATCTTTATACGTATAGCTAGCATAGATCACTTCTATTATGACCTCATAAGTGCCAACATCATTTGCACTGAAGACTTCATTAGAATTTACTCCTCGCCACCGAATAGTCGAAGGCGTTAGATCAAGGCCTCCATTCCCATCGGTAAAAGAATATTCAAAGTTTACATTCTCTCCTTTCAAAACCCCTCCATTAACGCTTCTATGGAGTATCAGTATGGGTTGTTCAACCTCTATTGAAAAAGATCCTGACTGGTAGCTTTGATTGTTATAGATTGCTTCAGCCGAAATGTTGGCGGTCCCTTTAGATATTGGAGTCAAGACTCCACTATCGTTGATCGTAGCAACAGACAGATCGTCACTTGTCCAAGCGATTTGATAGTTCGAGTCACTCACTGACTGTCCATATTCATCATTTAAAGTGGCGGATAGGGTTTGGGAACCGTCTCCATTTTGAGGAATTACTAGGTTTCGATCAAAAGAATCAATGCCAAAAGCCACATCCGTAGTCACAGAAGTGGTGGTACTCGCTGTATAAGTACCTCTTTTATAGCTATAGCGGGCATTGATGCGTTTATTTCTTCCTGGTTTATTCAATTCGATTTTTCCGCTTGATAACTCAAAAAAGTCAGAACTCCATGAAACTATTGGATTTGAAGTGTCTCCTTTTTCATCAATAAAATTCACTCTAAGGGTATAATCGGCTTGTCCCACTTCCAAATGAGGAACATCTTGTATTGTGAATGACACGACCTCTATCGTGCTGGAGCGTTGATAACTTTGACCTCTATAAACCGTTTTTATAATAATCGATGTTTGGCCAGTAGTTACAGGATTGATTCGACCTTCATCATTGATGGTTATAATATTTTCATCATAATTTTCATATGAAATAATTTGACTAGCGGTTCGGTCTCTACTAAAATGGTCGGTAAATGTGGGATTTAAATCGTGAGTATCTCGGCTCAATTGCAATGGCACATCTGGAAAATCAATGCTCAATTCGGGTTCAACTTCAACAGAAATTGTGATGGCTTTTGTCAAGCCCTCAACCGTTATTGATATCGTTGAAGAACCAGGAGAAAGAGCTCTAATCTCTCCGGTATCTTCATTGAAATCTATCACACTTGAATCACTGACAGTCCATAATCCTTGGGGCTGAGGAGAACTTGGTTGACCCGTTTGATCCCTATAGGTAAAATCAATGAGGAGGCTTTCTCCTTGAATTAATGTTTGGCTTGATTGGTTCAGTTCTAATTCGGGGTCCACTTCTCTTTTCACGACGATAGTGTGGGATGCCGTAAGGTCTTTATCACCAATTTGAACCGTGATGGTCGCCTCTCCTTCATTCACTGGCGTTAGTCTTCCATCTTCATCAACTTTTAACTTGTCTTCATCATCACTTATCCAAGTAATGCTAGAGGTAGAGGGTGTTAACTGCTTTCCATCTTCATCCGTATATTTAATTTGTAGTTGGATCGGGTCTGTTTGTAATGTAGAAACTTCATTTGGTGGGTTGATGATCTCCAGCATAGCCGGTTGTTTAACGATAATCACCAACTCATTTCGAGCCAACAAGACCTCCTTTTGATACGCCGAGACCGTAATTTTGACTTGATCGGCTTTTAATGCCATAATCATCCCATTGGTATCTATTTTTAAGGCTTCGGGGTTACTGCTTTTCCAATGAATGGTCTCTGGAGTGACCGTATTTCCATTCTCATCCATAAAACGATATCCTAATTGAATGGGCTCTTGTGTGGTTCGAACGACCTCTATGGACGTTTCTTTTGGAAATTCAAAATGAATGACTGGATCTTGCGTAACAACGATTTCTTGAGTTTTTCTCCTATAATCTTTTCCATCATCAGAAATTGTTAACGTCAAATAGACCTTCCCCGGTTTGTTCAAAGTGACGTTCCCTTGACAATCAGTGGTTAAAACCTCCGTATGGCTACTTTTCCAACAAAAAGAATCAGGGGTTTCTTCAATTCCCTTTTCACTAGTGAACACAAAATCCCCTATTTGGATTGGCTTTCCATCGATTCTCATATCACTTTCAATCGAAGGCAAAATCAATTCTATTTGTTGAGTCACTTCAATTTCGATTTCATTGGTATATTGCTCTCCGTTCAAATTAAAAGTAGCCGACACGATAGTCATGCCAATTTTTTTGGGCATTAACTTTCCAGTTAATGGTTCAATTTCTAGGATCTCTCGACTATTGCTATTCCACTTAATGGTCCCTGTATTGACATCGATGATCTGACCTTCTTCATTGACATATTGAACGGTTAAAGGTTTTAAATCTTTGTCTTCAACTTTTATTTCTGTATTGGGATTGGTTATTTCTAAAGTAGGGTCTTGAGTCACTTCCATTTCGATTTCTTTGGAATATTGTTTTCCATCCATGTCAAAGAAGATCCTGATTGTTGCTATTCCAGGTTTTATAGGATTTAACGCCCCGTTATCCGAAGTGATTTCTAAAATCTCTCGACGGCTACTCTCCCATCGAATCTTTCCATGATTGGGGTTGATGTTTTGACCCTTTTGATTGATAAAGTCAATAGATAAAGGAGTTAAATCCTTGTTTCCAATTTTCACCTCTGTATTGGAATTGATGATGGTCAAAATGGGTTCTTGAATAACTTCAATTTCAATTTCCTCCGCGTATTGTTCTCCATCGATGTCAAAGCTGACCTTGACAACAACAGTGCCTAGTTTTATAGGGGTTAACTGACCGGTCTGAGAATCAATTCCTAAAATCTCTTGGTCGCTGCTCTCCCATCGTATGGTTCCTGTCTTGGCATCAATCGATTGCCCCTTCTCATTGACATACTGAACGGTTAAAGGTTCTAAACCCTTATTTTCAATCTTTACCTCGGCGTTGGGATTGATAATGGCCAAGGTGGGTTCCTGAATGACTTCAATTTCAATTGAAGATTTGTAGTCTATATTTTCATGCGTTACCGTCAGGAGTACTGTTGCTGTTCCAGGCTTTAACGGCCGAATGACTCCGTTTTCATCGATGCTAAGAATAGGGTTTTCAGTAGAAGCCACTCTCCAAATGATATGTGAGGGCGTCAATCTAGTATTGACCTGATCGACTAGTTGGAAACTCAATATGATTGGAATCAAGGACCCAATCAAAACAGGAGAATCACTAGTGCGGCTAATGGTTAATGATCCTTCAATGGGAACACTAACAGAAAATTCTTGCCTCAGGATTGCCCCAGAATGAGCAACAACACTTGCCGTTATAGTTGCGGTTCCGGGCTTTAGGGGGGTTAATGTTCCAGTTTGGGCATCCACAGAAACAACAAACGAATTAGAACTTGTCCAAGCAACGACACTTTGAGGGTTGATTTTTCCAGTTTGATCATAATACTGAACTTCTAAAGTTGGTGATTGACCAATTTTTAAAACCAGTTCCTTAGCTGATACGGCTCTTAATTCTGGATCAATGGATGGAAGATCTGCTTTTTGACAAGCAAAAATTAAAAAGATAAAAAATGTTGTTGCAAAAACAACATTCAGTTTCCAATTGTTCAACGCATCATGATTTTAATACCACAAATTTAATTCAGAATCAATCCATAAGAAATTTTTAATTTAAACGTGTAGAAGAATAAAATTTCCCTTGATGAGTCTCTTTGGTTTCATATTTTTCATCAATCAAGCTTTCTGCCGATTTTGTTTGAAAAATGGCTGCATATCAGCTGGGGTCAATTTTCGATATTTTCCCAACGGCATATCCAATACAATATGATGTATTCGGACTCTCTGTAGAAAAGTAACTCGATAGTCTAAAAATTGGCACATTCTTCGAATTTGTCGATTGAGCCCCTGTTTTAAAATAATTCGAAACTCCACATTCGACAATTGTTCTATACGACATTTTTGGGTGGTGGTGTTCAAAATAGGGACACCGCTTGACATTTTTTTAATAAACTCGGAGCTGATGGGTTTATTAACTCTAACGAGATATTCTTTTTCGATTTGATGCTGTGTTCTGAGAATTTTATTGACCACTAATCCATCATCTGTCAACAGAATTAATCCTTGACTGTTTTTATCCAATCGACCAATGGGAAAAATTCGTTTGGGATAGTTGATATAATCGATGATATTGTGTTTTTCTTTTTCAGAATCTGTGGTACATACGATTCCTTTGGGCTTATTAAAGGCCAAATAGGTGTTTGTTTTCGGTTTGGATTTTATGAGCGTGCTATCGAGGAAGACCTTGTCCGTTGAGAAAACCTTTTGACCCAGGACCGCTTTTACCCCATTGACCACAACGCGACCTTGTTGAATGAATTGATCTGCTTTTCTTCGAGAACAACCACCGTATTGACTGAGAAACCTATTGAGACGAACCATCTGTTGGGCTATGGAGTCCCTCAAAATTATATTTCAATAATGTCTTGTCTCCCCAAACCATAACGTTTGCGATACCACAACACGATGAAATAAATAATCGGAGTATCAATCATGGCGATGATGACTTTGAATATAAAACCGGAAAGAATCAGTCCCCAAGCCAAAGACCATGGCAAAATACCAAAGACCGCAAACAAACTAATCACTACAGTGGTATCAACAAATTGTGAAGTGACGGTTGAAAAGTTATTTCGAAGCCATAAAAAGCGGCCTTTAGTTAATTTTTTCAAAAAATGATACAAATTAATATCCAGTGTTTGAGCTAAAAAATAGGCCGTCATCGAACCAATGATCGCCAAAGGTGTGGCGGCAAAAACTTGTGAAAACGTATCATTATCGATTGGCGAATCCGCCATGATGGGCAATCCCAAAGAAACATAAATGATGACTAATGAAAATATGGAAGCAAAAATGCCAGCTAAAATCATTTCTGAAGCTTTTTTCTTCCCATAGATTTCAGAGACCACATCTGTAATCAAAAAGGTTACTGGATACGGTAAAATCCCCACCGATAATTCAAACAAGCGAACCCCTGCTACATGGATTTCAAAAGGAAAAGGGTACCAATAAAAAAATTTCTGAATGATCAAGTTGGAAACCACCAGAGAGCAGATAAACAGTCCCGTGAAAAAGAGATAAATTCGAAAGTGAAACTTTCGATTAATGGGTTTCATTTATCTCAACTGGATATAAAAAGGTAATACTGTTTGTGGTCCATCTTGAACCAACTTCAGTTTATCTATTTCATCCATCAAACGATTGGTCATTTCTGTATCAATAAACGGTGCTTGAGAAGTCTTGGATCGATAGACTCCTTGTAAGGCATTAAAATAACTTTCCCAAGTACTTTCAAAACGCGGATATTCTGTAATGGAGTAATCGGTGAGTTCAGCCAATTCGGCTGCCTTTTCAATAGCTAAGGATAAATCACCAAAGGCATCGACAAGGCCAATTTCCAAGGCTTGCTTGCCGGACCAAACTCTTCCTTGAGCGATTTCTTCGATTTGATCTAGTGTCATCCCTCTTCCTTGCGCTACTCGTTCTTTGAATGTCGTATAAATCTTATCCATTTCTTTGATTTGCACGGACCGAAATCCTGACTGAATTCCTACAAATGGACTATAATCAAGGGCATTATCATGAGTGGTGACATGTTGAGCATTGATGCCAATGTCATCAAAAAAATCTTTAGCATTGAGAAGACTGAAGACAACGCCAATCGATCCTGTAATGGTTTTAGGATCGGCCATGATTTGATGAGCTCCTGCAGCCACATAATATCCCCCCGAGGCTGCAACATCTCCCATTGAAACCACCACCGGTTTTTCTTCTTTTAAATCTTCGACACATTGCCAAATGATTTCAGAGGCCAGGGCAGATCCTCCAGGCGAATTGATGCGCAAAACCACGCCTTTAACTGATTTTCGGTTTTTGATTGTTCTCAGCGTTTTACAGATTGACCGGCTTCCGATTGTTCCCTCAAAACCATCCCCAAGAAGGATTATTCCCTGAGCATAGACCACAGCAATTCGATGGTCCACATTAGTCGAACGGACTCGATTGAGACTTCTACTCTCATTGAGGGAGACTCTTTCAATAGAATCGTCCTGCTGAATCCCTAGTTTTTCTTTGACCAAAAGATCAAAACCCTCTTTATTGACAAGCGTATCGATTAAACCCAACGCTAGCGCTTCTTGGACAATACCGGCTTCTAGATCATTAGCCATTTGATCTATCCGATTTTCCGTTAGATTTCGAGATTCGGCAATATCTTCTCGCAATCCATTCCATATATCAAACAGTAATTCACTGAGTTGTGTTCGGTTTTCTGGACTCATTTGATTGGTCAGATAAGGCTCTCCGGCACTTTTGTAACGACCATTACGGATGATTTCCATTCGAATACCATATTTATCTTGTATGTCTTTATAGTATAAGACTTCCGCGACCAATCCTTTGAATGAAAAGATGCCCATGGGATGGACGGCTAAAGTATCGGCCACTGATGAAAGATAGTATCCTCTTTGAGTATAAAATTCATCGTGAGCATAGATGAATTTCCCACTAGATTTGAAGTCCTCTAAGGCATCTCTTACGGTTGCTATTTGAGTCCAACCTGCTTGAGGAAAGCCTGATTTTAAAACCAATCCTTTGATGCGGTCATCGTCTCGAGCTCTTTCAATAGCATCGGTTATTTTATTGAGTCCGACTTGACCAAAATCCAATCCCAATATATCCATTAATTCTTCTTCAATGGGTGAAGTGCGATCTCGAATTACCTTGTTGAGATTCAAGCTCAAGACACTGTTATCGTCAATACTTGATGTTGTGTCCTTCGATGAAAACGAAACGAATGCCGAAAGAGCACCCAAAACAAAGAGAAAAACAACAAAAAGCAACAAAAACGCGGTGATAACACCAAAAAAGGAAGCAAGGAAAACGCGAAAAAAACTCATGGATTTATATTGGGACGCAAAAGTAAACGATATCTACCTTTCCCATGGTATCCAAACTTTGACTTGATACACATCAAACGGTCAAAAACATTGAAGTAATCAATTAGTTTTCACTACGAAATTATTCTTCAAATGCTTGTTCAAAAAGCTCCAAAACATCATCTAAAGACTAACTGGTGTTTTCTATTTCTTGTTTAAAGCCTAGCAATCTGAAGCGATTCTAATGCAAAAAAGCTCTGTTTCATTCATTGAAACGGTTCTACTTTCATGATGTGATCTTTTTTAGAATGCTCCGGGGCAATAAGGGAATCAAAAGCTCACCATCAATAGGATAAGCAAAATAAATCGAAAAAAAACGAAATATCAAACTGAATAAGAAGTAATTACGACTCAAAGACAACTAGACAGTCCAAGTCATGTAGATACACAAGAACATCCAATCTCCTTGATTTTGAAAAGGGATTCAATTTTCATCGTCTCCATCGTCAACTTCCTTGGTGTCTTCATTTTCCTGATTTGGATTTTTACCCCCTCTCAACTTCTTCATACGAAATTCATGCTCTTTACGTTCCCATTCGTGCTTTTCTTCATTTCTTTTCTCTTGTGCCTTTTCACGTTTGTCTTTACGATCTTCTTTGACACTTTTTATAACACTAAAAACAATTAATACAGTCAAAGAGGCTACGGGAATCACCCAATCACTAAATAAATAAGCAGACACCATCGTTATCATGCTCAATCCAATGACCTCTAAAAATCCAACATCGACTGTTCGATTCATATCACGAAATTAAACTTTTTTTCAATTCACTTTTTGATCGATTGATATCATTGTTAACTCACATTTTCTTATTGTTTCGTGTCATACCCATGAAATGTTTCCTTTCTAAAATGCTATCATTGATAGACTCTATTCCCCATCGAGGTCTATTGAAAAATTTGCTGAAATTCATGAAACAACATGCCGTTGAATGGTATCGAAACACCATTCAGACAAGTATGCCAAGAGGCATATGGAGAGAATAAGGATCTTCATCTATTGACATGGGGGTCCTATTGCATTAGCGAACGGAACATGGTTATTCCTAAAATGATATTTTGAAAGCTCCTAATTTGGGAGGCCTTACAAAAGTGTATCAACCTCCATCTATTTTGGATGTGGACACTTTATAAAAAAAGTCCCACATGAATATGGATGCCGCATTTGAAACATTAAACGAATGTTTGGTTCCAAACTGAGGTATTTCAATAGCCTCTTTCACCTGATCTAGCGTCCTTTGATTCACGCCTTGAATTTCATTCCCAACCACCAAAGCATAATGCACATTTGTTTTTGGTTTAAAATCTAATAATGAAATGGACTCATCAGTTTGTTCCAAGGCCATCACGTGAATATTCCTTTTTTCAAGACATTTAATCACATCAATACTATTTTGTGCATATTCCCAATCAACGCTCTGTGTAGAACCTAAAGCCGTTTTCTGGATGCTACGATGGGGTGGTTTTCCACTAAATCCAGTGAGGTAAATTTTACTGATTCGAAAACAATCTGCCGAACGAAAAACAGATCCGATATTAGATAAACTTCTGATATTCTCCAGAATTAAAGACAACTTTAATTTTGGAAAACATTTGAATTGCTCAATGGAGATTCGCTCTATTTCTTGGGGGCTTCGTTTTATCAAATTCGTTACTCTTTATGATTAGGCTTGTTTAGTCATTGACATCACTTGTCTTTGATTGTATTATATTGGTCAGTTAGTCTTTATTTTTAGTTTTGAGCAAACTTAAATCAAGAAAAAAAACTAAAAACTTCATTGAAACACCACTAATGAAACAATACCGAGAGATCAAATCTCGGTATCCAGATGCGATATTGCTTTTCCGAGTGGGAGATTTTTATGAAACCTTTGGACAGGATGCTATCACTATTTCAGAGGTCTTAGGAATCGTACTCACCAAAAGAAATATTGGTCATGCTTCTGAAATCGAACTGGCCGGATTTCCTCATCATTCTTTAGATACTTATCTCCCTCGTTTGGTCAAAACCAAAACCCGAGTGGCTATTTGCGAACAATTAGAAGATCCTAAAAAAACCAAAACACTTGTCAAACGGGGTGTCGTTGAATTGGTAACTCCAGGTGTTCAATTCAATGATACGAATCTAGAGCAAAAAGAAAATAATTTTTTATGTGCCGTCTGTATTGATGAAAACTATGGTGTGGCCTTCCTTGATGCATCAACTGGTGGTTTTTGGCTTTCTCAAGGAGTCAAGTCAGACATCATACCACTTGTTGAAAAACTGAATCCTTCAGAAGTTTTGGTTTCGAAGACACAAAAAACAAAATTCATACAAACGTTTGGACCGAAACTACACTGTCAATACCTTGTGGACTGGGTATTTGAATCAGACTCAACGACGCAAAGGATTATCAATCATTTTCAAATCCAATCATTGCAGAGCTATGGCCTTCATCATATGAATGAAGGCCTTCGAGCTGCGGGGGCTATACTTTACTACTTGAGTGAAACCCATCATGATCAACTAGATCATATCACTAGCATCAAGATCATCGGGAATCAAGATTATATGGGGTTGGATTCCTTTACCACCAACAATCTTGAAATCTTCCATTCCACCACAAGTGGAGGTCAAACCTTAATCAGCGTGATTGACAAAACCCTAACACCCATGGGAGGTCGGTTAATGAAATCATGGCTGAGATTTCCTTTAAAAGAAAAACTCCAGATTAAAAAGAGACATGATGTGGTTCAGTATTTTACGGAACACCCTGAACTGCTTGCCGATATTATATCTCAACTCAAAGGAATGTGTGATATCGGTCGGATGGCGTCCAAAATTGCCACGGCCAGAATCACCCCAAGACAACTGGTTTTTTTAAGCAAGTCATTACAAAAAGTATTGCAATTAAAGCAATTGATAGAATCGACTTCATCAGAACTTTTAAACAAAAACATCGGCACCTTTCAAAACCCTCAAAAAATTATCGACTTGGTCGATTCGACTCTATTGGAAGAACCTGCTCAATCCATAGCCAAAGGCCAAGTGATTGCCAAAGGGTTCCATCAAAAACTCGATCAATTGAGAGCGTTTAAATCGTCCACGGAGCTGCATTTAACTCAAATGTTGAAAGACGAAATTAAAGCCACTGGGATACAGAGTCTAAGAATTTCTAAGAACAATGTTTTTGGTTATTATTTGGAAGTTCGAAACACCTACAAAAGCAAAGTTCCAGAAAGTTGGATTCGAAAACAGACTTTGGTCAATGGTGAGCGTTATATCAATCAAACATTAAAGGATTTTGAAGAAAAAATTGTCAGTGCAGAAGAGAATATCTACCTCTTAGAAACTGAATTATACCAACACTTGATTCAGCAATTAAAACATCAAATTTCACTCTTACAACAACTTACTTCAACGACTGCCAAATTAGATTGCTTGAGCAACTTTGCTGTGATTGCTTCCAAAAACAATTACTCTAAACCTGAATTCACAACAGAGTCTAAAATAGAAATCATAGCCGGAAGACACCCTGTTATTGAAGTCCTTCATAATTTGGAAAATCCTTTTATCAGCAATGATATTTACTTAGACAAAGAACAACAGCAAATCATCATGATCACAGGGCCTAACATGTCCGGAAAAAGTGTCATTCTCCGGAAAACGGCTCTTATCAGCCTGATGGCTCAAATTGGATCTTTTGTCCCAGCTCAAAAAGCTGTTCTTCCGGTTCTCGATAGAATCTTCACACGCGTAGGAGCTAGTGATAATATTTCCATGGGGGAGTCCACTTTTATGGTTGAAATGAATGAGACGGCCAATATTTTAAATACCATGACTAGTAACAGTCTCATTTTACTAGATGAAATCGGTCGAGGTACCAGTACTTATGATGGTATTTCAATTGCTTGGGCGATTACTCATTTTTTACATGAGCACCCCAACAAACCTTTGGTGCTATTTGCGACACACTATCATGAATTGAATGAACTGACCAATAGTTTAGATCGAGTAAAAAACTATAATGTTTCCGTTAAAGAAACCAAAGACAAAGTGACGTTCCTTCGAAAGTTAGTCCCTGGCGGGAGCGCCCATAGTTTTGGGATTCATGTGGCCAAAATGGCTGGACTTCCCAAATTTGTCATTCAATTAGCAAAACAAAAATTAAGTTCTTTAGAGGAAACTCATGGCCATTTTCCAAACAATAATCTTCAAGGAGTCCAGCTCACCCTCTTAGACAGTGGGGATTCAAAAAGCGATGAACTCATCGAGAAAATATCTACTATCGATATCAATCAATTAACCCCATTGGAAGCTTTACAACAGTTGAGCGAGTTTCAAAAAGAAATCCAAAAACTAGAATCCAATAAATCGGAATAAAAAGCAACTCATTTCGTACCACAAAGTCAATCGCAAGTGATGTTGAATCTTTTTACTTTTGTTTGCCTTTTGCGAAAGTAGCTCAGCTGGCCAGAGCATCACCTTGCCATGGTGAGGGTCGCGGGTTCGAATCCCGTCTTTCGCTCACATGATTGCTCGGGTGGTGGAATTGGTAGACACGTTGGACTTAAAATCCAATGACTATTGCAGTCGTGCGGGTTCAAGTCCCGCCCCGAGTACATAATTGGGATAAGTCTTCCTTTTGACTTATGCTGTTTTTCTAACTTTTTTCTCCTTAGTCGATGAGCAGAGTTCGTTCTTCGAAGTTCAAAATGAATCAAGAAAATTATGTGTAACCAACCAAAACCTGAATCAAAGAGATACAGAGATTTAATCCATGAAATTGGAAATGGAGATATTAAAATTCCGAAATTTCAAAGAGATTTTGTTTGGAGTATTGAAAAAACGACAGAACTTTTAGATAGTATTATCAAAGGATATCCGATTGGAACTTTCATACTTTGGAAAACTAATGAAAGATTAAACGACATCAAGAACATTGGGAATCTTGAACTTCCACCAACTCCCGATGGTAATCAAGTTCAATATGTTTTAGATGGACAACAAAGAATTACTTCATTGTATGCTGCGTATAAAGGAGCAAAAATCAGAAGAGAAGGGAATAAAATAAAAACTGACTATGAATTGATTTACGTTGATTTAGAAAAAGATATAAAAAACAACGACGAACAAATTATTGTTTCAGAAAAAAATAATAATGTCCAAATATCTTTAAAGCATTTACTTGACATAGATTACAATTATTTGAGAGAAAACTTCAATGATCTTCATATAAATAAAATTATCCAATACCACGGGATATTCAACTCTTACGATTTCTCAACGGTTGTTCTTCGTAGAGAAGATATTGATTCCGTCATTGAAGTCTTTACACGAATCAATACTGGAGGAAAAACGTTAACGTTGTTTGAGATAATGTCAGCGAAAACTTATGATGAGGAACAGAATTTTGATATGCAATCAAAATTTCAAGAATTTTTGAAAGAACTTGGAGATGCCAATTACGAGACAATCTCAAGTAGTGTTATACTCAATGTTCTTAGTTTGATTTTAAGTGAGAATCGAGAATGTAACCGAAAGACAATTCTTCAATTGGAAAAACAGCAGATCATTGATACTTGGGATGATGTCATTTCAGCGATAAGATTTAGTGTTGATTTTTTTCGTTCAGTTTTTAAAATTCCTGTCTCAAAGTTATTGCCTTATGATTCTTTGCTAGTCCCCTTTAGTTGTTTTTTTTATTACGAAAAAGAAAATCCAATAGGAGATAAACTCAGATACTTGAGAGAGTTTTTTTGGAGAATTTCTCTTTCACATAGATATTCTAGTGCAACAGAAACAAAACTCGCCCAAGACTTTAAAAGAATCGATAAAATAAGGAGTGGGTTAAGACCAAAATATGATGATATTAAGGTGTTTTTGAATTCAAAACAAGATTTAATTGATACGAATTTTAGTGTAAGCAACAGTTTTTGTAAGGCAACCTTATGTCTCTTAGCTTCAAATGAACCGAAGGATTTTAGAACTAATGGAACTGTTTTTCTTGACAACTCTAATCTTAAAGTAGCTAATAGCAAAAATTATCATCATTTTTTTCCAAAAGCATTTTTACAAGGAAATGGTGTTTCAAATTGGAATAGTATCGTCAATATAACCTTAGTTGGAGCGGACTTAAACAAACGATTAATAAGAGCGAGACCTCCTTCGGATTACATTAGACAATTTATGGATGCAAACGATGGGTTAAGGAGTTCTATAAAATCCCATCTAATCGAAAACATAGAAGAATTTGGTATACTTGATTGATGATGATTCCATTTTCTTGGATAAAAGAGCCTCTTTAATTTTTGATGCTTTAAAAAGTTATATCGAATGAAAAAATGATTCATTCTAATTCTCTTGCAAAAAAGAACGTCACATGTCATTTTAACACTATTTCAAGGTTTGATTGCTTTCAATTTGTTTATGGCTTTATCCAAGCGCCCAGATTCCGAACCTTTTTCTTCTAATTGACCAATATTTTCAAGGTTTTTCAGTTCCCTTTTGGGTTGAACACCCATAGACTTAAGTTTTTGAACCTTAGACAGAAGACCATCATGTCCTGAAATTCTTCTAACCGCTTCATCATAATTTTTCCAAGCTCCTTTAAGACTTCCACCCAACTGTTGGATACTTTCGGTGATGCTCGCCATTTTTTCATAAACCTCAGCGCCTTGTTGAGCAATGCTATCTGCATCTTCTGTTAATCTTTTGATTTTCCATATGTCAACAACAATTTTCAATGTTACCTGAAGATATATTGGATTCATAAGTATTATTCGCTTTTGATACGCCTCTTCCCATAAATTTGGTTCGGTTCTTAAAGCAGTGTTAAATGCATTTTCGTTAGGGATAAACATGATGACAAAATCGGGTGAGTTTGGTATTTGGTCATAAGCCACTTTGTGAAGATCATTGATGTGTTTTTTTATTGATTTGACATGTTCATACATCAAATCTTTATACTCTTCATTCGTTAAGTCTTCTTGAAACGATTCAGCAAAAGCTTTTATTGAAACTTTTGAATCAATGATTAAAAATCGTCTGTCTGGATATACAATAACCGCATCAGGACGCATTTTTTTGCCCGTTAGTCTTGAAACAGCAACTTTGATGTTTTCATCATGAACATCATTTAGTTGGTGTTGTAACAAGTATTCTCTTCCTAGTTCTAATCCCGAAGCCTCCAAGACTCTCTCCAATATTAATTCACCCCAATCACCCATCATTTTGGAATCCCCTTTGAGTGCTTGTGCTAAATTTTGAGCATCTTCTGATAGTTGTAGATTTAGGCCCATTAATTCTTCAACTTTTTTTCCAAGAGAAAATCTTTCCTTTCCTTCAGACTCAACCTCTTTTCTAAACTTTTCAATGTTTTCCTTGAATGGCTTGAGCAAGGCTTCTATTTTTTCAGAGGCTGAATCTGAATATTTTTTAGAATTCTTCTCTAAAATTTCAGCCCCAATGATTTTTAATTGATCTTTTAATGCTTCTTCTTGTTTTTCCTTTAGATTTTCATTGATCTTTTTTGCTTGTTCTAAAATGCGAATATTTACCTCAGCCTCCTTTAGATTTTTTTCAGACAAGTCCAATTTTTCATTAGTGTTTTCTAACTTTCGCGAAAGCTTTCTGCTTTTACTGACTAAGAATAAAACCAAGATAACCAAGAATCCAACTACCGATATGAAAATCAACACTACTATATTTTCCATTCTCTCTAATTTAAGAAATTATACACAAAATTGTGAAAAACAGTTGCATTCCATTGATTTAGGAAACTTCTTTTTCTAACGAACCATCGCACTAGAATCATCTCCTTCAAGATTTTTATCATCACGGCTTTAGTTTTTTTTCTTTCATACGATTTTGTTCACCATCATTTTCAAATAACCAAAATCTCTCCTCGAAGAAATTGGAGTTTGATCATTTCCTTCTTTATTAAGAATGAAACACTCCTTGTTCGATAATTCTATCTAAATTAAGGGTACTACAACAATTTGAGTGGAAAGCATGGATATAGCTAGGGGCATTCTATCCTGATCTAGGGGATAACTAAAACCTTTTGCTTCAAGAAATAAAATGGATCTCAACTGAGTCCAAACGATTGATGATGAGACTCTAAATCGATAACCCCCACTTTAATCAGTCACCTCAATTGAAGGTAAAACAACATCAATTACAGAACTCCAAAAAACGAATGCCAAACTAATTGTTATAGAAGTACGTTCAATCAAGTCGTTCAAGCCATCACTGAACTGAAACGTTCGTCAATTTGATCAATTTAGACCTATTGAAAGATAAAATCAACATGAGATTATATTGCACTAGCGAGTTGAACATGGTATTTATTTAAAAGGCTTCAAAGGCTTTGCCTATGATTCCTATTAATATAAGTCCTAAAAGGATACCCTATATCCGTATAAAACTACCATGCCTACCTAATTTATGATTGATTGTATCAAATTTATTATGCAACTCTTTGACTTCTAATTTAATTTATACCTTCTTTTTATAGGTTCTAAGAGTTCTTTTATATCTTCTACAGTGGCTAGCTGGTTTTTCATGATTTCTATACTAATTACGCATCTATAACGATTTGAGTGGATAACGTTTTATCCCTCCACAAAAAACAAGACAACAATCGGAAGTTTTCGAACTTTCGGTACACCCTTGCGACGGTAAGGCTTTAATGAAGAACACATATAACTTTAATTCTTTAACGAGGGTACATAACACAAGGAGAAAATCAGCGTTTTTCCCCACTGCTATTTACATTAATTTTCAGCATGGTTAAGACATGTATGTTTTGCAAGAATAGAATGATTAATGCTATCCTAATTATGGTATTCTTCAAAAGAAACAAAAAACTTATCACACAACTTAAATTTCTTATTCAATTAATACACTAGTTTGATTAACTTTCTAAATCAATGATGATTCCCTTTACAATACAATTGCTAATCATTGGATTGTTTTCCCTTTTTCATAAAGAAAAACAAAACATTGAAACTGAAAAACCCAACATCATCATCATTTTTACAGATGATCAAGGTTATGCTGATTTGAGTTCTTACGGAGCAACTGAATATCAAACCCCGAACATAGATGAACTAGCTAATAACGGTATTCGCTTCACTAATTTTTATGTTCCTGCAACCGTATGTACCCCATCCCGGGCGGCATTACTTACGGGGCGCTACCCTATTCGAGCTAACTTACATGAAGCGGTTCTCTTTCCATTTTCTAAAACGGGTTTACTTCCTGAAGAGTACACCATGGCAGAAATGTTGAAAGATGTTGGATATCAAACGGCTTGTATCGGAAAGTGGCATTTAGGACATTTGCCTGAATTTTTGCCCACAAAACAAGGTTTTGACTATTATTTCGGCGTTCCTTACTCAAATGATATGGATTCCCATTATTATAAATCCAAAGATTTTCAATCTCCTCCTTTGCCATTATATGAAAATGAAACACAAATAGAATCTGGTCCTGATCAACGTTATCTTACAAAACGATTGACCGATTCAGCCATTGATTTTATTCAGAAACGGGACAAATCAACACCCTTTTTTCTCTATTTAGCTCATGTTATGCCCCATATCCCACTTTTTGCATCAGAAGATTTTAAGGGGAAGACCGATTATGGCATATACGGTGATGTGATTTCAGAAATCGATTGGAATGTAGGTAGAATAACCTCTTATTTAAAAGAAGAAGGGTTGTTCCATAATACCCTAATCATTTACACTTCTGATAATGGCCCCCATAAAGCGAAAGATAAAGGTTCTGCAAAACCTTTACGGGGGTGGAAAGCACAAACATGGGAAGGAGGGCAAAGGGTCCCCGGAATCATTTCATGGCCAAAGAAAATCCCAAAGAAGACCGTGATTTCTGAACTTGTATCAACCCTAGATTTAATGCCGACACTGGCTGGTTTTACCGAAGCTTCTCTCCCCGTCAATAAACCAACCGATGGCAGAAACATTGATGCTTTACTTTTAAACCCTTCCATTAAGCTCGAAGAGTTTCCCTTTTATTATTTTTCCAGAAGAGGACAACTTGAAGCTGTGAGACTCGGTAAATGGAAACTTCATGTAGCCAAAAGTTTGGGTTGGGATCATCAGAGTGGAGATTTCCCTATTTCTTTATATGACTTAGAAAGTGACATCGGAGAAAGGAACAATCTAGCAAGTCAATATCCCGAAATTGTTCTAAATCTTAAGCATTTCATCGATACATTTGAATAGGTTCTGGGATCCCCCTTCTTTCTTATTTGATTCCTATAAATCCTTATTTTTATTCATCCTACTAAACGACAAAACAATAATCCATCCATCATGAGGTACTACACTCTTCTAACTTCAGTCTTCTTGGCAATCCAACTCTGCTCAGGTCAAAGTTCAACGCAGTCATCCGTTGACCCTCCAGCGCCGGTTTATCCAATTCCAACTCAAAAGCAACTCGATTGGCAAGAACTTGAATTTTATGGATTCATCCATTTTACCGTCAATACATTCACTGATAAAGAATGGGGGTTTGGGGATGAATCACCTGAAGTGTTTCATCCTACTGAACTCGATGCCCGTCAATGGGCAAGGGTGGCCAAAGAAGTTGGTATGACTGGATTGATATTAACAGCCAAGCATCATGACGGATTTTGTCTATGGCCTTCGGAATATACAGAACACTCGGTAAAAAATTCCCCGTGGAAAGATGGAAAAGGGGATGTGGTTCAGGAATTCTATGAGGCATGCAAAGAATACGGATTAAAATTCGGCGTTTATCTCTCTCCTTGGGATCGAAATCATCCTGAATATGGAAGGGAAGGGTACATCACTTATTTTAGAAATCAATTAAAAGAATTGCTCACCAATTATGGTGAAGTATTCGAAATGTGGTTTGATGGGGCTAACGGTGGTAGTGGTTACTACGGTGGAGCCAATGAAACGAGAAGAATCAATACTTTGGAGTACTATGATTGGGAAGAAACATATAAGTTAATTTATGAATGGTCTCCCAACACTTTGGTGTGGGGAGTAGGTCCTGCAGAAGCCCGTTGGATAGGAAATGAGAGTGGAATCGCCAATAAAACCAATTGGAGCATGCTCCGACAAAAAGACAATCTCGCAGGAAAAGTCCATTATAGAGAATTTATGTCAGGGCACATCGATGGTGAAGCGTGGGTTCCTGGTGAAGCTGATGTTTCGATTCGTCCTGGGTGGTTTTATCACAAAAGTGAAGACGATAAAGTCCGTTCTCTTGAAGAAATGGTGGATATTTATTATAAATCCATTGGTCGCAATGCCACTTTGCTTTTAAATATTCCACCAGATCAAAGAGGTTTGTTTCATGAAAATGACATTGAAAGACTCAACGAAATGGTTCATGTCATTAAAGAAGATTTAAAAACAAATCTTTTGGCGGGAGTTACTGTCAAGGCATCCAATACAAGAGGAAAGCTCTATGATCAATATGGTGTTCGAAATTTAATTGATGGGGATCAAGACACTTACTGGACGACTGATGATAGCGTGATTCAATCTGAAATTACATTTGAATTTGAAGTGCCAACAACCATTAATCGAGTTTTACTTCAAGAATACATCGCTTTAGGTCAACGAATTAAAGAATTTGATGTGTTGGCTAAGGTTGATAATCAATGGCTAACCATAGCCAGTGAAACAACCATTGGTTACAAAAGAATCTTAAGAACTGAAAATGTGACCACGCAAACTCTAAAAATAGTCATCAAAGACGCTAGAGGAATTCCGGTTTTATCCAATATTGAAGCCTTTCATGCTCCTCGATTTGTTCGTAATCCTCAAATCGAACGAGATGGTGACGGGGTCGTTTCCATACAAGCAGAAAAGCCAACAGATATCATCTATTTCACAATCGATGGTTCCGAACCAACATTTGATAGTCCCAAGTATACGGAATCTTTTTCCATGCCTGGCCGCGGCATTATTAAAGCATTGGCACATGATGAAATCAATGATCAATCCAGTGTTGTCATTCATGAAGGATTTGGCTCTCTTAAAACTGATTGGAAGATTATTGACATTCAAGGGGGATCTGAAAATAATAGTCAAAACATCATCGATGGTGATTTTAGCACTCGATGGACATCCGATTCTGATCCTGAGACTGAATTTTCGATTACCATTGATTTGAATCGAATCGTCACTTTAAAAGGCTTTACCTATATGCCAAGAAGTGAAAAGCATGATTTAAAGCATATTTCAAATTTCGCTTTATATGTGAGTCAAGACAATGCCAACTGGGAGAAAGTTTCTGAAGGTGAGTTTTCTAACATCGTTAATAATCCTATACTTCAATCAGTAGAAATAAAACCAATTGATGCTCAATATATTCGTCTAGATTCATTAAAAAGTACTGATGCTCATGGACAAATTGCTATTGCTGAATTAGGTATTATCGAATAGCTCATTAAACTTACCTTTAATCTTATTTGATGTTTTGATTTGACTTATTATAATTATCCTCTTTTTTGGTTTAACGAATTACAACCTCAAAAGTTGATGTCTCATTTAAATTTTTACTCTTTCACGTTTGATAAAAAGAACTTTGTTTTTTGGAAATCCAGTTTATTTAAGTACCCGTCTAGAGCAGCTTATTATTAAATATCCCAATTCTGACAAAAAGTCTACATCAGTTCCAATCGAAGACATTTCTTTCGTCGTATTAGAAAACAGTCAGATTACAATTACAAATAGTTTACTTACAAAACTGGCTCAAAACAAGTCCGTAGTATTTACTTGCGATGAACGTCACTTACCGTGTTCCCTCATTTCACCCATCGTTGGTCATACTCAGCAAAGTCAAAGAATTCGTCATCAAGTAAATGCTAGCCTTCCTCTAAAAAAACAATTGTGGAAACAGACTGTGATTTCCAAAATAGAAAACCAAGCTAATCTTCTAAGGCTTATTGGTAAAAATCCGGTAAGATTAAACCGACTTTCTAAAAAAGTTAAGAGTGGAGATTCTGAAAATTGTGAGGCAATAGCAGCAGCATTTTATTTTCAAAATCTCTTTAATCTTTCTGAGTTTAGTAGAAATCAAAAAGGAATCCCACCAAATAACTTGTTAAATTATGGATATTCTATTTTGCGTGGAATTACCGCTAGAGCTATTGTTGGATCAGGATTGTTAGCCACAGTTGGTCTCAAACATCAAAACAAATACAATCCTTTTTGTTTAGCAGATGATATCATGGAGCCATATCGTCCTTTTGTTGACTCTATAGTAGTTAATCTTGTTGAATCAGGGATGAATATAAAATCATTAAACGCCGAAATTAAGTCCGAATTGCTTAAAACCAGCTCAATGGATGTTTTAATCAACAAGAAAAGAAGTCCACTCATGATAGCGATGAGCATTACAACGAATAGTTTATTTGAATCTTTTGCGAAAATTCGAAGGAAAATAATATATCCTGAATTTCCAATCTGTTGACTGCACTGAAATTTTTGAGAACATAAGCTATAAAGATTGAATAGAAACAACTTTTTGAGATTTAATCAATACCGAAGTATGTGGCTTTTTGTATTATATGACCTACCAACCGAAACGAGGAAAGAGCGAAAAACAGCTGCTGATTTCCGAAAAAGCCTAGTCAAAGATGGATTTCTAATGTTTCAATTTAGTATATATATCCGATTTTGTCCAAGTATTGAAAATGCTGAAGTCCATATTAAACGAACTAAATACAATCTACCTAAAACGGGGAGTGTTTGTATCTTGAGAATCACGGACAAGCAATTTGGAGATTTAGAACTTTTTGAAGGTGAAAAAGAAACCGAGCTTATTCAACAACCTCCACTACTTGAATTATTTTGAATTAAGTTTCATTGCGAATCAATGAGCTTAAATCCATTTAAGCACTCGAATTTTTATTCCTATAAAATCCCCTAATCACCACCATACCAACTAGTTATGGTTGGTATGGTGAAAAAGGTTCCTTAAAATTAATCTTTTGTAAGCAATTCACAACATAATTATAATGAAATGGCAATACATGTTTGGTGAAAAAGGTTCCTTAAAATTAATCTTTTGTAAGCAATTCACAACTGTATCAATTTCTTGCAAAAGGTCTTCAATGGTGAAAAAGGTTCCTTAAAATTAATCTTTTGTAAGCAATTCACAACTCTTTCCGATGATTCATAATAGACTTTGATGGTGAAAAAGGTTCCTTAAAATTAATCTTTTGTAAGCAATTCACAACAACTTTTTGGTATGTTCTTAAATCTTTGGAATTACATCCTTTTGTAGTAACCAATAGATAGCTTCAGTGCCGTCGCATTTTCCGATAATTGATTCGTAACTTACCTCACTAACCTAAAGAACACTTTCTAATCATTTCTTCTACGCCTAACTCGGACATATCGTAATTTTTTGGTGGTTTCCAAACATACGGTTGGAATAAGCTATTAAGGTTTTGGTTTTAGCAGAAGATTTGCTATTGGAAGTTTTTATATAAATCGCACACTTTGATTTCTATAACCAAACATCATCTTTGTTCTTCCAATACTTTTTTATTTCTTGAAACCTTTTTATTCTAGTCCCTGTTATCTTGTCAATCTCTTTTGAGTAGAATTCTAAAACATTATCGCACAACTTTAACATCCAAGATTTCCTTGATTGATCTTGAGATATTTCAATTCTATTTGAATTTGCTATTTGAATTTGTCCCCATCCAAGAGCCCCTAGAGTTAAGCAACTCCAATCAATAAATTCTATTGGCGAGAAAATAACTTCTGATACTTCTGGTTGGTTATTAACGATCGAATATTTTATTATCAAAAGAGAAAAGAAATCCATATCTGATTCATAAAGTCTTGTTAGTCGCTCCTTAAAAACTCAAATAGAGTCCATCATCCCCTTGATATGTGGGATTGAATGATACCCCACTGGCCAAGAATGGGCTTTGAAATCTGCAAGGAAATGCGTCTCTTGGTCTCAAAACCTTGCAGAAATGATC
>JAPOSZ010000026.1 GCA_026709415.1 Flavobacteriaceae bacterium | reverse complement strand
CACCTATCCCTTCCTTGGCAATAAAAAAATCCAGTTCTTGGGAGCGTTCCATACCTAGATGGTTGACGGCCTATTTTTTGCCGTGAAAATCGGTGTTTACTCAAAGAATAAACCATCATACACCAAGTGTCTGTTTCAACTAAGTTGTTGTACATCAATCAACGCTTCATCATCAATCGAAAATTCTTCTTCCTCGACTTTATCATTTTGCAAGCATCGAATCGTTAAGGACCTGGGGTCTGAACTATCCTCTCTCCATTTTTCTTAATTCGAAAAGGAAAGTGGAGTACTAAACCAATAAACGTTTTGTTTGCTATAATAATCCTACTATATACTCTGCCAACAGGCTTGCCTGTAAAAACGGATTCTTCTCTGCCAAAATTTTACCCAACTGTCAATTCTTTGATTTTAATCTTTTTGAACTTGTACTTCAGTTAATTTTTGTTTTGGTTTTTGTGCCATTGAAATTTATTGGATAAGCAACTCTTTAACTTGTCATGCTTTTGTCGCTAATAGAAAGAGAGAAAGTATCATTTTTATCAAGTTTGTTTTTTTGTTTTTTCAATTAGTTTCATTTCACCAGATATTTTTATACTCTCCCTCTTTTGGGTTCATATGGAGGCTTATAAATCCTCAAAACTAAAGCCAACATCTATGGTACATTGACTTTCATTCATTAAATAATTCAAAATCATTGGATTAAAAAATGTTACTTAAAATGGCTTCAATTTGATCGTATTCAATCAAAAAGGCATCATGACCATGCTTGGATTTAATCAAATGATGGACAACGTTTTTCTTGTACTTTTTAAGAATTTTTACATTTTCAATATCTTCCCAATGAGTAAATAATTGATCACTGTCTATTGAAATCACATGGATATCAGAAGTGATGCTCTTGATAATTTTATCAAGATCTCGACCATCACGTGCGAAATCTACAGAACTCAATAAATAGTTCATCATCACATAAGCATCAAGCTCATAACGCGAAGCCAATTTATGGCCATGCCCCAATAACCAACTTTCGACTTGATAGATATTCTTTTCACCATTAAACTCTCGGTTGAATCTCTGTTCAATCGAAAGAGGATTACGATAGGTCATCATGGCATGCATTCGAGCATCAACCAAGGGATCTGAAGAGTTTTTTAATATTCTGTCTTGAATGAATGTGTTGGCAATAATCCAACCAGAGGCTTTCCAATTGGCGGCTATTGGTACGATGTACTTGGATAAATTGGGATACTTAGACGCCATTTCCCAGACCAATCCACCCCCGATGGAACCACCAATACTAGCATATATTTGATCTATATGAAGCTCTTCTAAGCCTAATTTAATGGCATGAGCGATATCCCCTAAATGAAAGTCTTCATAGTTTCTAAACGTTTGCCCTTTGATTCCATTGCCCAAAATATTGAATGCTAAAATGGTGTACTTTTCAGTATCGATGACTTTGTTTTTGCCTACAATTCTCTTCCACCATCCAAACTTACCAGCGACATCGGAGTCACCGGTAAGTGAATGATGAATTAATACAACAGGAGCTTTTCCTATGGGTCGTCCAAATTGTTGATAATACAACGCCATTGGACTATAAACAGCCCCCGTATCCGTTCGAAATGAATCGAATGGTATGGACTGAATTACAGACATGTGAAGATTTAAAGTGTCGCAAAAGCTTGTTTTAAATCCGCTTTTAAATCTTCAACATTTTCAAGACCCGCCGAAATTCGAACCAAATCTTGAGTTACACCCGTGGCTTCCTTAGATTCTTCAGATAGTTGCGAGTGCGTCGTACTCCAAGGGTGAATAATCAATGATTTTGAATCACCAATATTGGCCAAAAGTGAAAATAGTTTGGTATTATCGATGACCTTTTTAGCTCCCTCCTCACCAGTTTTGAGACCAAAAGTTAAAATTCCACTTTTTCCTTTGGGCAAATACTTATCCGCCAGCTTTTTATACTTGGATGATTTGAGTCCTGGATAATTCACCCAAGCGACTTGTTTTTGCTTTTCAAGCCATTTGGCCAGTTCCAATGCATTTTGAGAATGTCGAATGATTCGGGCATCAAGCGTTTCCAAACCTTGAATGGCCAAAAATGAATTAAATGGACTTGGTGCCGCCCCTAAATCTCTTAACCCTTCGACTCTTATCCGAACAATAAACGCCGCTGGACCCAATGCTTCATGATATTTGAGTCCATGATACGAAGGTGAAGGTTCTGTAAATTCAGGAAACAGTCCATTCCCCCAGTCAAAAGTACCGGCATCGATAATAGCTCCTCCAATAATGGTTCCATTCCCAGCAATATACTTGGTCAATGAATGAATGACAATATTGGCTCCATGTTTAATGGGATTCAGAAGAGCAGGTGTTGCCACAGTATTATCCACAATAAAGGGCACTCTAGCTGCTTGAGCTGTTTTTGAAATGGCTTTTAAGTCCAACACATCTAGTTTTGGATTCCCAAGAGCTTCCGCAAAAAATGCTCGAGTGTTGGGTTGAACCGCTTTGGTGAAATTTTTGGGGTCATCAGGGTTGACAAAAGTGGTGGTGATTCCCAAGCGTGGCAATGTATTGCTCAAAAGATTGTAAGTTCCTCCATAAAGACTATTCGAAGAAACGATATGATCTCCTGTTTTCAGTAAAATCAACAAAGCGGTGGATAAAGCTGATGTTCCTGAAGCTGTTGCTACCGCAGCGATACCGCCTTCAACGGCGGCCAAACGCTGTTCTAATACATCATTGGTAGGATTATTTAATCTGGTATAGATATATCCTAGTTCAGATAATGCAAACAGATTCGCTGCATGTTCCGCATTATTGAATACATACGACGAAGTCTGATAAATAGGCACTGCACGAGTACCTTGGGTGGCCGTGGTATCATGACCTGCATGAAGAGCCTGTGTTTGTAATTGATTACTCATTTGTTTAATAATTAAAAGTTTTTATTAGAAAATTTGATTTTTAATGGTTTGTACATGATCTAATTTTTCCCATGTAAAAAGCTCTAGTTCTTCGAATTTTTTTTGGGTGCCATGGACATCATAAAAGGTTTTGGTTACTCTCTGGGGCGGGCGCCCCATATGTCCAAATACAGCTGTTTCGGAAAACATTGGATTTTTAAGTTTTAAAAAGTTGGTGATTCCCTCTACTGATAATTGGTCACTGAATATTTCTTTGATCACGTGCGCTAAATGGGCATCCGTCAAAGATTTTCCGTTCTTTAGTTCAGGATTTAATGAGCCATAGGTATCAATGAAGATAGATGATGGTTCTGGTTTGCCAATGATGTAACTCAATTGGACCAAAACTTGTTTTGCCACTTCTGCTTTGACTAGATTTTTGGCAACATATCGAGCCATATAAGCTCCACTTCGATCGACTTTACTAGAATCTTTTCCACTGAAAGCACCACCACCATGAGCTCCTCGGCCGCCATAGGTATCGACGATGATTTTTCGTCCCGTCAGACCAGAGTCCGCTATGGGACCTCCTTTTTTAGCCCAAGTTCCTGCTGGATTGATATGATAGGTTATTTGGTCATCAAAAAGATCAGCAATATGAGAAGGTAATTTTTCTTTGAGCTTAGAAAACAAAATATTCTTGAGTTCTACCTTTATTTTATCTAGTGAAATGCTCTCTTCATGAAGCGTTGAAATGACGATATTATCGATTCGTTGGGGTTTGTGGTTTTCATCAAATTCAACGGTCACTTGTGATTTGGCATCTGGACCTAAATAGGCTACTTCTCCTGATTGTCGAAGATGATTTAATTCATAAAGAATCTTATGAGCCAAATAAATGGGAAGGGGCATGAGTGTTTGGGTTTGATTGGAAGCAAACCCAAACATAATTCCCTGATCTCCGGCTACCGTTTTATCTTTTTGGTTATTAGCTAATTCTTCAGATTGATTTTGAATGAGATTGGTGAAGTGGCATCCCTTTGCTGTAAATCCACCAAACTTTGTTTTATCGACATAACCAATGGATTCAATTTTATTTCGAGCAATTTGTTCGACGTCTATAGTGACTTCAGATTTAAATTCTCCAGCTAAAACAACATGATTAGCCCCTACTAGCGTTTCAATAGCCACTTTGCTATTGGGGTCAAAAGCCAAATAACCATCCAATAAGGCATCACTGATCTGATCAGCCACTTTATCTGGATGACCTGGAGCTACCGATTCTGAAGTAAATAAATATGCCATCTAGTTGCTTTAAACATCAGTAGGAAAGATTGCGGAAATGTTAAAGCAACACTGCTTTAGCAATTTTTTTGAGAGGTTGCAATCAGTCAAATCCTTCCTCTGAATCGGGCGCAAATATAAATAAACTTTCACTTAAATGTTACGCGCATCAAAAATTTAATCTAAGATCTATTTTCAAATAGGAGAGTTATTGTGAGGGGTGACAATTATTAGAGCTATGATATCTTTAATATCATGTATGAAGAGGCAAGGCAACCTATTTTCATGGTCGAGACAAAGAAAAGAAGTTTTTTCAAAAAGCATTAAAGACGGCCAAAAGAAAAAATGGTGGGACCATTATTCTCATTCAGGGTTCGCCTGGAGTTGGCAAAGCTGCATTGTTGGAAGAATTTCGAGAAATAGGAACAAAACAAGAATGGGGTGTTGTTAAGATCAGCTCCGATGGTTTATGAGATGCTTTGGAATTAAGAAAATACCTTCAAAAAAATTGGCGTATTCAATTCAAAAAGGCATCGGCTAAAGCGGGGATACAAGGAGTTAGGGTCGAAATGAATTTTGAATGATCACAGAAATCAGTTTTAGAGATTTTAGATTCGGCTAAAAAACCGACACTATTAATGTTGGATGAAGCACAACATCTTGGAGATGTTTTGAAAGCTGATTTCAAAACTTTCACCACTACAAAAAAAGTACTAGACCATATCCATAATGGTCAACTGAACAATCCCCTAGTATTAGTTGTTGATGGTTTGGGAATGACTGAAAAAATGTTTGAAAAATTAGGGATTTCAAGGTTTGATGATGGTTGCGCTTTTGATCTTGAAAGACTAGACGAAGCATCAGAGAGACCAATCCTTCAGGATTGGATTTATCAAGGAGGGAACATCGACAAAGACATCAATATTGATTTATGGCTTCATCAAACATACCCATTGGTTGGCCTCTACATATCACCTCTTATGGAAGATCTGCATCGGATTACTTAAAAACCCATGGCAAAGGAGTTGATGATAATCGTTTAGGAACATTCGACTTGGAAGAGGTATTAAACGAAGGAAGAAGAAGAAGACTGGAATACTACAAACGCCGATTGAGTAGTTTTCATGATGAAGAAATTGAAGAAATAACGAAAGTACTGAATCATAAAACCATATTGTATCCGATGAAGAGTAAAGACATTATTTCTTCTTTCGAAAAAGAATTTCCGATAGAAAAATCTGAAAATTTATATGAGCGAGCGGTGGAAAAAGGAGTCTTTCACAGAGTTAAAGATGGTCGGTATATTGTTCCCCTTCCTTCTATGAAACACTGGTTGATTTCAAATCAATGGAAAATAAACCAAAAGCCCTCAAAGTAGAAAGCTGTACATCATTAGAGATGAAGCAAAAAATCATCTTCGAGTGATAAAAGAAAACAAAGACGTCATTCTAAACACGACCAAAGGCTAGTCCCATGAGGCGCCTTTTCAATCCAGAATCAAAAATAGAAACCGACAGAATCTTGAAATAAAGCATCCTTTAAAGGGAATGAGATATCAAAGTAGTCAATGACAATGGTATCATCTAGGTTTTATGGTCAAGCTGTTCTCGATCAACTTCCAATGAAATCATCCCCTAAAAATCATTGATCGATTGAAGTAGGTGGTATTTTTGACTTATTTTTACCACCAACATGGTAATAGGTGGTATTTTTGACTCCTTTCTACTACCTAAATTAAAAATATGTATCGACCATTGAAGCCATATAATGATTTACCAAGACTGCCTATTCCATTTGATTTTGAAAACAGAATAATAACAAAACAACTTATTCAATCCGTAGATGCATTATCAAGTTTAAATGCTTCCATAAAATTAACTCCAAATCCTAATGTCTTATTGAATAATTTGAGTATTGCTGAAGCAAGAGATAGTTCTCAAATTGAAAATATCGTCACGACCAATGATCATCTTTATAAAGCGATTTCGTTAAAGAAAAAATTAAGCCAAGAAACTAAAGAGGTTTTAAATTATAGAGATGCTTTGTGGAAAGGAATTGAAAGTCTTAAAAAAAGACCTTTATCTACGAATTCATTTGTCGAAATCGTTAATTTGATCAATGAGAATACATCAGGTATTCGCAAAACACCTGGAACGACTCTTAAAAATCAAAAAAAAGAAGTTATCTACACACCGCCCGAAGGAGAGGATGTGATACGAGATTTATTAAAAAATTTAGAAGATTTCATTCATTGTGATACAGATGGTCTACATCCTTTAATTAAGGGGATTATATACTTAAGTGCCAAAAATAGTTGAAAATTAAATTTGGTTTTTACAGCAGTATGCCATATCTTTGTCGTGTATTTAAATGATAAAGAATATGAACAAAACAAAAAACGCACCAGGTAAAAACAATCGAAAGGGATTGAGTTTACCACAACTATTTCAAAAGTTTCCTGATGATCAAACGGCTCGTTTATGGATGGAAAAGATCGTATGGCCTGATGGCCCCGTTTGTCCTTATTGTGGTTCCAAGAATGTGCAATCGAACATAGCTCATTCATCCATGACGCATCGGTGTCGTGATTGTATTGGCAAGCCACGTTTTTCCGTGAGAACGGGAACGGTGATGCAAAGCAGTAAATTGGGCTATCAAACATGGGCTATAGCGATTTATTTGATGATTACAAGCCTTAAATCCGTATCTTCGATGAAATTACATCGGGACTTGAATATCACCCAAAAATCAGCGTGGCATTTGGCTCATCGTATCCGAAAAACCTATGATATGGGGGCATTAATGGACCTATTTTCTGGTGAAGTGGAAGCCGATGAAACCTATATGGGTGGCAAAGAAAAAAATAAACATGCAGATAAGAAATTGAAAGCTGGACGAGGTGCCGTTGGAAAACAAGCCGTCATTGGTATGAAAAACCGAGAAACGAAACAAGTGGTTGCACAAGTGATGTCTGAACCTAATAAGCAGAATATTCAATCTTTTGTGGAAGGAAATACAGAACCAACAACACAAGTCTATACGGATGAAAGTTTACTATACAAAGGATTGAATCGTCCGCATGAGTCGGTCAAACATAGTGTTGGTGAATATGTGAACGATATGGCTCATACCAATGGGATTGAGTCTTTTTGGTCGATGTTAAAACGTTCGTATCAAGGGACATTTCATAAAATCAGTCCCAAGCACTTAGATAAATACATTATGGAATTTGCAGGGAAACAGAATATCCGAGAAATGGGGACATTAGAACAAATGGGATGGATGGTAGAAGGTTTGAAAGATAAATCATTGCAATACATAGGTTTGAAGCAATGTAATGGGTTGTCCAATGGGGCGAGGAGTAAGTATTAACATAATGAAATATATAAGTTTGTTAAACCAAATAATATTAATGATATATTAATCATTTTCATGAATTCTACTGAAAAAAAATTAGATTATTTTATTGCTGAGTTATTAAAAAAAGCTGGAATTGAATATGCCGCTCAAAAAGGAGTTACCAAAGAAGTAAAAGACGCTTTAAAAACAGCGTCTAAGAAGAAAAGCGGAAATATTGGACGACCCGAATTCACGGCTATCTCTAGTAACTATTTAATCATTATTGAGAATAAGGATCAAATCAATAAACACGTTCATTATTCAAACACAGAAAAATGCGTTATAGCATCCGATGTGAAATCAATTGATAACTATGCTTTAAATGGGGCTTTGCATTATGCAACACATATCATTGAAAAAACCTCATATCAAAAAATATTCGCGTTTGGATGTTCTGGCAAT
>JAPOSZ010000030.1 GCA_026709415.1 Flavobacteriaceae bacterium | reverse complement strand
GGACATTTCATAAAATCAGTCCCAAGCACTTAGATAAATACATTATGGAATTTGCTGGAAAGCAAAACATTCGAGAAATGGGTACATTGGATCAGATGGGATGGATGGTAGAAGGTTTGAAAGATAAATCCTTATCTTATACTACATTGAAGCAATGTAATGGATTGTCGAATGGCTCTCATCCTTAAATAAAAATAAATTAACTATATTGTTTTATTATGGAGTATAAAATTATAGAGAAGGATTGTTATCAATTTTTAAAAATGAAAAGTGAGCCGGAAATTGACTTCACCTTTCTTGATCCACCTTTTAATCAAGGGAAAAAATATAGACTACATAACGATTCTATGTTAGAAAGTGATTATTGGAAGTGGATGGAAGATATATGCAGTCATTTGTTTAGACTATCTACAAATGGTGCCGCTATTTATTTTATGCAAAGAGAAAAAAATGTTGATTATGTAATGAACGTGTTACGTAAGACAGGATGGGTTTTTCAAAATTTAATAATTTGGAAAAAAAAAACTTCAGCAATTCCATCTAATATCCGATTTAGTAAATCCTACCAAATAATTGTTTTTGCTACTAAAGGTTTACGTCCCAGAGTATTTAATAAGTTAAGAATAGATCCGCCTTTAATTAATGGATATAAACCTCGTGATAATGGTATTTATATACCAGATGTTTGGGATGATATTCGTGAATTGACTTCAGGGTATTATGCTGGAGATGAGGTTATTCGATTTGATAATGGAGAAAGAGTCCATAATCAACAATCTCCAATAGCTTTATTGTTAAGGATGATATTATCTTCAACAAATCCAGGTGATTATATATGCGATCCATTTTGTGGAACGGGAACCACTTTATCAGTGGCTTTACAAACTAATAGAAAATCTATTGGGATAGAAAAAGATTCAGTTAACATAAGATGTATAAAAAAAAGATTAACTAACATCGGTTCATCTGATTTAATAGATAAATACCGATATTTGTATCGTTTCACTCCAAAGTTAAATCAGATTTGGCCTGAATTTAAAAATGAAAATATGGAATTTAACACCATAGTAGCGTGAGTGTTCAAAAAATATCTTCAATCTATCATTTTTTTGCACATTTGATGTGCAAAAGAGGGTATCTTATACAAGATAATAACTTAGAAGATTTTCCTTATCCAGAAGAAATTATCGCTGCTAAATCAAAATCAGGATTTCCTGACATGGTTTTAAAAATTAATGAAGATTCAGAATTGAGTGGAGGTGAATTAATTGAAATGAAAAGCTCAAAATCATTTCAAATAGCATCTTTTAATTCGACTATACCAACGGCTAAAAAAAGATTTGAGGAATTGCCAAAGAACATACAAGATAGGTTAATTCATTCTTCTCAGAATAAAAAAGAATTAGAATACAGAGATGTATATTATTTGATAAGAGGTATTAAACAAACGCCATCATATCCATTATCGAAAACAATATTAGTAGGGGGTTCTTTTTTTGAAACAATATCTGTTGATGATTTATTAACAAAATCCTTCAATCAGGTAGCTATTGATTCCATGATAGATCCATCAGCATTAAATAAAATTTCCAGTGTTTTTAAAGTAAAACAATCAAAATTTGCTAAAACAAGACAAATTGAAAATTCATCAGTAAAGATTCGCTTTAGAGTAATGACAGAAGTAGACCCTAATGCTAATTTGCTTAACAGTAAAATCTATTCTATGATAGGAGATAACACATTAACATTTTTACATCATGAATCTATTGATTCAAAGCAAAAAAATTTTTATGATTGGCACTCAGTTTCTGTAGAAATAAAAAATTGTATTGGTTACCGTAACCTTAATAAGGCATATAACGATATTGATAAAGATTTAAAATTAGATACAAAAGTTTCAATACTTCATCACCCCCTAAATGGCCCTTTTTTTATAGCTCAAGCATCAATTCAACCTAAATGAACTAAATATGCAATTCTATTGATAAATTATTTTTTTACTTTTTAAAATGAAACCAAAACCTAAAAACCCAAAAATTAAACCTTACGACTACCAACCCAAGAAAGCCGAATTGGAAGAAGATGTCCGCATTGATACTACGCCTGAAGAATTAGTGCGTCGGGTGTTGCGTCCTTTACCAGGGTTTAAGCGGTAACATTTAACCAATTTGGTGTATTACGATGAATCCAAAAAATCAAATAGATTTTGGCACTTAAGTATATAATCCCCTTAATTAAAATGGGAATACTCCATTATCAATATGAGTCGATACATCCTTTTTATGATGGTAACGGTCGTTCGGGTCGTATTTTGAATATCCTTTACTTATTAGAAAAGAAGGTCATAGATCATCCATCACTTTATTTAAGTCGGTATCTTTTAAAGAATCGAGATCGCTATTATAAAGGACTGCAAGGGGTAAGAGATCATCACCATTGGAATGATTGGATATTATTGATGTTAAAAGCAGTGGAAGAAACGGCTAGATACAATTTTCAACAAGTCAGTCAAATCAATCGAATGATGGATGATACCAAAATCTTAATCCAACAAGTGCTTAAAAAGAATATAAACACCGATCGTTTTACGAATATACTTTATACCCAACCTTATTCTAGACCGAGCCATTTTTTGAAAGGAGATATTAAGAATATTAGAACCGTCAATTCCTATTTAAACAAACTCCATCAAATCGGGTTGCTAAAAAAAGAAAATACCGTATTTGGATCTATTTATTTGAATCAATCCTTATCTCATATTTTAGAACAAACACCATTCCATCCAAATCTTTTGAATTTATTGAATCAATATGAATGTCAATATGCCCTCACCATTAATGAGGAATTAAAAAAGAAAGCATCGCATGAATATAAAAATCAATGAAAAAAATATAGATAGAGTAAGGATCTTTTAAAAGAGATTCAATCTTATTGGAAAAGCAGAATCCACATCATTTAGGGATTAGCCATTGATTTATCATTCCATTTTTTCTACGTTTCGTGTCTGGCGTGATGTTGCATGACTGACCTTTGGGGCCTTTGACTTGGTTGTTCCAAAGTGTCTCCATCAATCATTTTTTAGCTTTTTCTCTCAGGCTGAATAACCTCAGTGATTTCATCAAATACATACCGATAATATTTTAATAATCAATAATTTAGGAAAATTTAGCGGCATATGATTTCTTTAATTTAGCTGTTTTTAGCGATCTTTTGCCACTTTGTTATCTAATTCCCAAACTAAAAATGAGATAGTCCCAAAACAACTGTTTTCATCAAAATCAATATCAATGTCTAGCAAAAAAATAGACCGAAATATCTAAATGCTTGATTGAAACGATAATCCATCTGTAAAAGTTGTGTTATGAACTCCCCATTGACTTTAACCCTTTTGAGAATCATTCTTAACGATTTTGAGATATGAGATAATCCAACTTGGTTTGAATCTGTTGGTCGCCATCTCTTATTTCTTCTTTTAAAGATAGATTTTTATCTGTAATGACTCGCTCCCATACTTGATTCGTCATGAGGCAATTAGGACATTAATAAATATGACCAACATCAACAAAGCATAAGACAACATATAACCTTTCGCAATTATTGGAGAAACTAAAACTTGGTTTTTTATTTCTTGATATCCTTCGATAAACCCATCAAACAAGACATTGAATAAAGAAAACATCCCAGCATGAAGCGAACTGAAATCCATCACCCCAAAATTGGTTTTTTCAAATATGAAAACGCCTAGCGAAGCATATAAAAACAACATCAATAGCATCAAAATCAAAAAGACACTGATGGTCTTGAGTGCTAAAAAAATGCGATGGGGAATAATTTTAAGTTCTCGGTGGATGCTAAACAAACGCAACAATCGAAAAATACGAACCAATCGAGCGATAAGGATAAAAGCGACATAATCCCATCGAATGACGATTGAAGTAACAATGGAAGCAACCACAATCGAAGTATCAAATAACAGCCACCGTTTTTCAACCGATGTGTTTTGATAGTAGATTTGTTTGGCCACATGACTTAATACAATGGCTTTTCGACTTAAAGACCATTTAAACCAGCGAATCAACATTTCATAGGTAAAAAGACTAATCAGCGCGCTTTCAATAAAATGAGACCAAAATGGATATTCTAAATCATACATTTCTAATATCACTTGAATGGTGGATGCTAAAATCAAAAGAGTAGAAAACACTTCGAGTTTGTGTATCGAAATATATCGGAAACAGAAAGAGTCAAAAATTCTTTTAATAAAAAAGATCCTGGCTTTCATTTTTTATTCGGCTCTATGACAATCTCTGTGGAAAGTATCAAATGCCCCAAGCCTAATATGATGAACCTCAATCAAGATCCAAATCAAACAGCTGATGTATCGACTCCAAAACTCTCAGTTTGCAAATTAATTCTTGGCACATACATTTCTGTTATAGAGAAGTCAACAACAGAAAATATCTCAATCAACCATGAAAAAGTCAATGACACCCCTTTTGATGTAGAATCCCTATTTTAAGGCTTGTTTGAAATGAATGGTTCCTTGGCATCAACCATCAAATCATTTTCGACAATTTTTTGGTTCATTTCTGGTTTCATCGGTGATTCTTTAACATAAGTATCGAGATCGGGTTTGGCTAAAATGGGAGCTAATACCAATCCAATCAAACATGTCAATTTGATCAATATATTCATCGAAGGACCAGAAGTGTCTTTAAATGGATCACCTACTGTATCCCCAATAACAGCTGCTTTATGGGCATCGGATCCTTTGTAATACGTTTTGCCATTGATTTGGATGCCTGCTTCAAATGATTTTTTGGCATTATCCCACGCACCACCGGCATTGTTTTGAAAAATAGCCCATAAGACACCCGAAACAGTAACACCAGCCATATAACTTCCCAAAGCCTCAGCACCCATGGTGAATCCAATAATGGCTGGAGTCACAATAGTAATCAATCCAGGTAGAATCATTTCATTGAGGGCCGCTTTGGTTGAAATTTCAACACATTTCCCGTACTGGGGGTCTCCTTTTCCTTCCAAAATCCCTGGGATTTCACGAAACTGTCTTCTGACTTCTTCGACCATTTGCATAGCCGCTCGACCAACCGCTTTCATGGCTAGTGCTGAAAAGACCACGGGAATCATCGCTCCCACAAAAAGAGTCGCTAGTACTTTGGCTTTAAAAATATTAATCCCATCAATGCCTGTAAAGGTGACGTAAGCAGCAAACAAAGCCAATGCTGTCAATGCAGCAGAAGCAATGGCAAACCCTTTACCAATAGCAGCCGTTGAATTGCCAACCGAATCCAAAATATCGGTTTTTTCTCGCACTTCTTTAGGTAATTCGGACATTTCAGCAATCCCTCCCGCATTATCAGCAATCGGTCCAAAGGCGTCAATGGCCAATTGCATGGCGGTGGTGGCCATCATGGCTGAAGCCGATATGGCCACACCATAAAATCCAGCTAATTCATAAGAAATCCAAATCGCGCCAGCAAACAAGATGATCGAACTAAAGGTTGACATCATACCCGTAGACAAACCGGCTATAATATTAGTTGCGGCACCAGTTGAAGAATTTTTAGCAATGTCATTGACTGGTTTTTTACCCAATGACGTATAATATTCTGTAAATAATGAAATAGCGTAGCCAACGGTGAGTCCAACAATGGTAGCCCAAAACACATTGATACGAGCCACCGATTTTGATTCCGAATCAAAAAATGTAATACCAGGCAGTGTTTCGGGAAGCATCCATTGTATCAAAAAGTATCCTGCAATAGCCGTTAAAACAATGGCGGTATTGTTTCCTATATTGAGTGCCCTTTGAACTTTCGCTTCAGATTGTGCTTTGGAAGAAACACGCACCAAAAGAGTCCCTATAATCGAAGTGATGATTCCTGTTCCCGCAATGACCAGTGGCAATATAATAGGTCCCATGCCATTGAAGGCATCTCCAAACTGTGAGCCAATCGCTATTGACATGTCTTTGATGATATAATTTCCTAAGACCATGGCCGCCAATACGGTGGCAACATAACTGCCAAATAAATCGGCTCCCATTCCAGCGACATCTCCCACATTATCTCCCACATTATCAGCTATTGTGGCTGGATTTCTAGGATCGTCTTCAGGGATTCCTGCTTCAACTTTTCCGACCAAATCGGCACCAACATCGGCCGCTTTGGTATAGATTCCTCCACCTACACGAGCAAATAATGCAATTGATTCGGCTCCAAGAGAAAAGCCAGCAACCGATTCCAATACGATGGTCATGGTCGTATAAAAATCAGTAGGAACGAATAATGTTTCAATGAATAGAAGCAAAAAAAGGGAGAGTCCCAATACGGCTAATCCTGCGACCCCTAGTCCCATGACTATACCACCACCAAAAGAAATATTGAGTGCTTTTGAAAGACTGGATTTGGCAGCCTGTGCTGTACGTGTATTGGCTTTGGTGGCCATACGCATGCCTATATTTCCGGCCAATCCAGAAAATACGGCTCCAATGATAAAGGCAGGAATGATCAACCAACTAGTGGTATCAACCGATTTTGAAAGGAAGTAAAGTCCAATGGAAGCTAGAATAACAAACACCAATAGCAATCGGTATTCCGCATTCAAAAAAGCAAGAGCCCCTTTTCGTATGTTTTTTGAAATCGACTGCATTTTAGAATTTCCTGGATTGGTACTGCTGACCCATCTAGCTCGAAATATCATATAAAGTAAACCAACCAATGATAGAGCAATGGGCAAATAGATGATATCAGGATATAGCATTATGGTTTGTTTTGAGGGTCAAAAATACCAATTTACCCTCTATGCCATTTTGAGAATGGCTGACTAGATGTACAGTACTTTTTTGACGGCTTTCATGACATCCTCACTATTGGGCAACCATTCAGCCAATAGGATAGGAGAAAATGGAGCGGGAGTGTCCGCGGTATTGATTTTTTCAATTGGTGCATCCAAATAGTCAAAGAGTTGATTTTGAACTTGAAAGGTGATTTCAGTTGATATATTCCCTAGTGGCCAAGCTTCTTCCAATATGACGAGTCGATTGGTTTTTTTTACTGAATCAAAGATGGTTTGATAGTCTAGTGGTCTTACCGTTCGTAAATCGATTAGTTCACAGTCAATCCCCTCTTTTTCTAGTTGTTGTACCGCTTTTTTAGCTTCTTTGAAAATTTTACCAAACGATACCACAGTGACATCTTTTCCTTGACGAACCACATCAGCAAGACCTATGGGAATCAAGTATTCTCCTTCTGGGACTTCTCCTTTATCACCATACATCTGTTCCGATTCCATAAAGATCACTGGATCATCATCTCGGATGGCGCTTTTAAGCAATCCTTTGGCATCATAGGGATTGGAAGGGACAATGACTTTGAGTCCGGGACAATTGGCATACCAACTTTCAAAAGCCTGTGAATGGGTTGCTGCTAATTGCCCTGCCGAAGCCGTTGGTCCTCGAAAAACAATGGGACAAGGAAACTGACCTCCCGACATCTGACGAATTTTAGCCGCATTATTGATGATTTGATCGATACCTACCAGTGCAAAATTGAAAGTCATGAATTCAATAATGGGGCGATTACCTGTCATGGTGGATCCCACACCAACTCCTGCAAATCCCGCTTCAGAAATGGGGGTATCAATAACTCTTCGCTCACCGAATTCATCCAACATTCCTTTGGATGCCTTATAAGCCCCATTGTATTCGGCCACTTCTTCACCCATCAAATAGACCGTTTCATCTCTTCGCATTTCTTCAGTCATAGCCTCACAAATGGCCTCTCTAAATTGAATCGTTCGCATTACAAAAAAGCATCCAAAGTTAATCAATTCCAGTCCACAGAACAGTAGTCCTTGTTATACTTAACCTAATGGACATATGAACTGAGGCAATCTACATACGAAATCTAATTGATTTGAATCAAGTGATCACACAACGACTAGAATCCAATGATTCTTAATATTGAAGACCCCATAAAGCAAAAGATCACGAACATTTCCAGATCATTGAAATGGTTTATTCATTGATTCTTCATGACCATTCGAATTTGCTCGAATAATCGTCTCAAGCAATAAATTAGCAGGTGATTTTAAAAATCACACTATAAAGTTTAACTTTAAAGTTGTTCTAATTGTAAAAGATAATGAGTACTTCTTCCGCCGCGTTGCATCATTAGAATCCCTTTTCGATTCAAATCTTGTAAATCTCGCTTAGCCGCCGCTCTGGAAGTTTTCGTGATTCCCATATATTTTCTGATATTCATCCCCCCTTTAAATCCTTTTGGACCTTCTTTGAATATTCTGTTAATCACTTTTGTTTGTCGATCATTTAACTGATTTTTCCACAAATCAAAAAATTTGGTTTTTTTTAGAGTGAATTCAATGCTATGTTTTGTTTCCATTTGAGAAAGGTGAATGGTCTTAATGAAATAGTGCATCCATTCTGTTATTTCGTTTGTTCTTTGTGCTCTTTTGAGATAATCGTAGTACTGTTTTCTATTTTCTTGAATGGTTTTGGATAGATTTAACAATAAAGGATAGCCCATATCTTGTGAAATCGCTTTTTCTGAAAGGGCACGACCTATTCTTCCGTTTCCATCTTGAAAAGGATGGATCGATTCAAAATAAAGATGTGCCATTGCGGATCGAACTAATGGGATAGCCATTGTTTTTCGCGAATCGTTATATCATTTGATAAACCGTCCCATTTCTTTTGGCACATTTACAGATGGAGGAGCCTCAAAATGAACAACCCTTTTATACTCAGGACCTGAAATGATTTGCACAGGGATTTTACTCTTTCTCCAAAAACCAACTTTCATCTCTCCTTCTTTTCCCTTCATGACTGCTTGATGCCAATTGAATAACGTTTGTTTTGTCAATCGTTTATTAAAATCTTTACGAACTTGATTCATGACCTCAACCATACCTATGGCTCGAACATCTCTTATACTTTTTTCATCCACTTCAAAGCCTAGATTTTTCATGACTGATTTTCTTACACTATCCTCATGGAGGTGTTCATCTTCAATTTCTGATGTTTTCATGGCCTCGTTAACCATCATATCGATGATCGTTTCTATTTTATCTCTTTTCGAAAATCCTTCAACCATTCCAGAAACCCGACCCGTTGATTCCATAAATTGATAGATCAAGGGAGTGATTGATGAAAGATCATACTTAAAATCTAGCCAATCATCTAATTCCCAATTATACAACATTCGATTACTATTTGGCTCAAATATAGGGGCTTATATACTTAAGTAAGAAAAGCCATCCTGTCATTATCCATCACTAAATATTATTATTTTTTGGTGATGATTCTAAAATGATTATCTTCGAGGTATGATAACGCCCGAAGAAGAGCAATACATTATCCAATTAATGACTCCTTTTGAGCCTAAGAAATTAGGTATCACCTCTTTTCAACGAAACGACCATGATCTTTCCATTGTTTATGATTTTAAAAAATCAATCAGTTACTTTCAATTAATGGACGCTGTCTTACCACTAGAAACTTATTTCAACAAAACGATTCATATGATTCATTACGATGCGATTTTCCTACCGCATCGAGAAAAACTGCTTCAACAAACTCGTTTTTTTCGATGACCAAAAAAGAGATAGAAAAAATATAGGAGCAACTATCGCATATTGAAAATTCCATTCAGAATTTCTACCTTATCATTCATCATTTGGATAAGGAATCTTTTGTCAATGATCTCAAAACACAATTTGCTTGCATTCACGCCATTTACTGTATTCAAGAAAGTATCTATCAAATACAAAAAATTCATGAGGGATATTAGGAGTCTATATCCTACGATTGAATGGGCTAAAGTCATCAAATTAAGAACATATATTGCCCATGAATATTTTCAATTACATATCGATACCTTATGGCTAACGGTCATAGCAGATATTCCTCGTTTGGATCGAGAAATCCCTCTTTTCAAAGCTTTTATTAAAAAATTGCAAAAAGGTTTGATTCCAAACACATCTCCAAAACGATGACCTCTATTTTTGGCACTTAAGTATATAATCCTCCAAATATAAGGGGGTTTTCGAGCCAAATAAAGTCGTTATTTGGCTCATGTTTTTTCTATAGCATAACGTTTTCTGCTGAGACTTTTTGAGGCTCTTTTATTTTTTTGCCTTGTTCTCAAACCATTCTGGCAATCAAACCAATGCACTTCCATTTGGAAATCATCGCCTGAGACACGTCATAGTGAACAGACATTTCTTTTAAAGTTCCACGTTCTTGAATCGCATCGATAGCCACAATGGCTTTCAATTTTGCAGTATGTTTTTTGCTAGCCTTGATGTCACTTAGATTGTGGTTTAAAAATTCGGGAGTCCTCCATTCTAACCGTTTCATAACCTTTTTGAATTTTTGAATACAGCCATTGAGTTTTTATAAACATAGCGTCACCATTAGGAAAGAGTTTTTCCCTATTTTATTGTTAGAAATGTGTTATCTTTATCAATCCTTATTCCAAGAGGTGACGAAATCATTAACAATAATGATTACTAACGAAATAATATGAGCGATAAAGTAGCAACGATACAAGATATCACGGATTTATTAGAACCCTTATCTAACAAAATTGATGATAAATTCGGTCATCTTGATGATCGATTCCGTCATATTGATGATAAATTCAGTCATCTGGAAAAGCGAATTGATGGACTGGAAATCAAGTTTGATAAAATGCGAGTAGACTTAAATTCTATGGACAAAAAGAATTGATAATAATAGCACCAATATTAAGTGGGTTATCAGAATTGGAAGTGCTATTATCATTGGAGGTGGACTAATCGCTAAATTCTTTGGATATATTTAAAACTCAAAGTTGCTATTATTCTTAGGGAATTATATCCTCTCGTAACCACTGGCTAAAATAAATTTGGAAAATGGGATTTCGTGACTTTGTGGGATACCTCAGAAAAAAATTAAATAAACAAGCTCATTTTGTAAAAATGGAATCATTACCTGCTTTCAAACCATCTTAAAAGGCATATATTCTAAATGATGAACAGCCAATTTACGTTGATAACGATAGCTTACAACGATCTGAAGTATTGAAACATCATCGAAAATGAAATCAATGAAAAAAAACCAAAGTCTTTCTCAAATTAAATATGATGATGTTTTTGAAAAACATCATATCTGGGATTATCGAACCGATCATTTAACCTTAGAAGCCAAAGAACTCATCATTCCCAGAGTCATCCGATCGATTTTGAAAAAAATATATTGCTTTTAGAACAATACTATTCTCCAGAAATAATTTATGATGTCTTAGAGAAAACAACAGAATTACTTTTTGATCATACGTTAATAACCGTTTGCCAACGGTATCAAAAACCATTGTTTTCAAGATTGACGCCATCCTAATCAAACCACATTTTGAATGAAAGCAGTTAGTGATGCATTAAAAGAAACGATTGAAACGTTACAACAATTAGAAACATTAAAAAGATTCGGATTTGGTTTGGCTGGCGGAACGAATATCGCCTTACGATTAGAACATCGCGTATCGGTAGATATTGATTTGTTTACCAATCAAATCATTGGTGATAAAGGCTACACCATGATCCGAGAAGAATTAATTGATGTTATAAAAATTGATCCAAAACAATATGATTATCATTTTCAAAATAACAATGAAAAATTCGGAAGTAGTAAATTAATGTATCCCCTATCGGATGGAAAAAAATTAAAGTAGATATTATTGATAATGTTCAACGATTAAATCCTTTAGAAACGAAAAACAATATCTCGTTGTTATCATTAAAAGACGTTGGTGTTCAAAAATTGATCGTATTAGGTGGTCGTGTTCATAAAAAAGATTTTTATGATTTGGATCATATCACCGATCAAATACCATTGATGGATTTGATGGCTCATTTAGAAACTAAATTGAAACAATACCCTTATCCTCAATACGATTCTATTTTTGAGAAAAACCTTTTAGGGTATCCGACTCAACGAACTAAATTGTTACTATCCTACATCGAATTATATCCTGGCGAATATGATCATCAATTAAGACAACAAACCATCCAACCCATTCGAGGAAGGACTTGGGAGGCTTCCGAAAAAAGTTGGATTCAAAAAGCCAGACAAGTCATTTATCAAAATGATCGGTACCCTCAAGATCTATTCAATATAAAAACCCCAAAAAAGGATGTGTCTTCTCAAAAACAACAAGATGAATATGGCTATGGGTATTAGTAGAGAGGAGTCATTTTGTATGCCTTTTGGCACTTAAGTATATAATCCCCTATTCTTAGTTCGTGCTCTGATGGTGAATACGCCATGATACAATTGATAAGTTCCATTTTCTTTCACGAAATATCTAATTTATTGGCAATTAGTTCACTTTTACAATCCTACAGATTAATCTATCTTTTTCAAAAAAAATCAAGAAGAAAAGAAGGTCCGTCATTTGACTCAGATTAGGTTTTCTGAGTGAAATTAGCACCTATGACTCCATCCAGCTGAAACATTCAAACGTTCCATATACAAATAAAGTTTCATTAAAGCGAGCTATACTTTCACTTTGATCATAGCCATATTTCAATTTGAAGAATATTTTAATTTCTGATAAAGATTAATTGAATTTCAATTAATTTTATTTTGCATTTAAAACGTTTCTATGGATTTAGTCAAATTAGTAGTTGAGGGAATTTACAGTGAATTTCAAGCTTCTGCTTTTTTGATGATCTTAGCAGAAGAAGATGGAGACAAACAGATGCCCGTGGTCATTGGAGGATTCGAAGCTCAATCCATAGCACTGAGTTTAGAAGAAAAGATTAAGCCGCCAAGACCTCTTTCTCATGATCTTTTTAAAATTTTTTCTGATTCTTTTGAAATAAAAGTCAATAAGGTAGTTATCAGTGATTTAAAAGAAGGCGTGTTTTTTGCTTCACTACACTGCCAACAAGGAAAAACTGAAAAAGTAATCGATGCTAGAACATCTGATGCCGTGGCTATAGCACTCCGTTTTAAAGCTCCTATCTATGCGTCAAAATCCGTCTTAAAAAATGCAGGCGCTACAAACATCAAAATTAATTTGACCATCAAAGAGTCTCCTAAAGAGACTGATTGGAAAAAAATAATTATTGACGAAAATTTAACGAAGGAAGAAATAGCTAGAATACTTCAAGAGTTAGCTGAAAAAGAATTAGATGAAGCATTAAATTATGTAGTGAAACTAGAAAAATACGAAATTGCTGCCCACATTCGTGATGAAATAAACATACGTCAATCTTCTAAATCTTAGATTTGTTAAAGGTTCATTTGTGTTTGTCGTTCAATTATTAACTGTATCAAAAGAAAAACTCATTAGAAAACAATGGATTACCAAAAACGCCACAAAACAAGAATAGAGGACTTAAAAGGCTCGATAACAAATCTTATCAAATCTCATAATGAAAGGTTTGGTATGATAAGGACCAAAATAGTAGAGTAAAAAAACAAACTGTCCTATTTTAGCAAACTAAGTGATAAAATTCACGAACTTGAGGGATAGTAGAAATGTTATAGAAGACATACATGCTGACATAACAGATATAACGCTAACATAGTAGATACGATAAAAACCAAATGAAATAAAAAACAATGAACCAACAAAGGGTAACCAATAAACAGCTATTAGACGCTATTAATGAAACGAACAAGGGGATAACCAAACGTTTAGATGATATAGAAGAGGAGGTAAAGGGAATGAATGATAAGGTTAATAACACGGCTAATAATGTTAAATGATTATAGGAGTAGGGAGTACAACTATATTATCTATCATAGGAGCTGTAGTAACCTTATTTACAAACAAATCATAACCAACATAGCATCATTACTGTTGAAAAAATGAATGTGAGATACGAACATAAAACAATAATCAAAATGAAAGCAAACCCATTTCCCTCCGTTACGGTCATTTGGGACGATAAGCCAGGCTCACCTAAATGTGTAATCCCACTAGGGGTTAGAAAATCTACAATCCAACCCATCAATTAGTACTCAAATATCCAACACTAAAAATGATAACCAACGCCCTATAGGAGCTTTTTAGAAACCTCTACCAACATATTAGACGCCTTAAGTTTAGATACCATAGATAGATTAAATACTAAAGTCAGTTTAAAAAAACTAGAAAACGACCGATACCAACTACCAAGCAAATCCATAGGAGTTAGGGAGTTGAGTAAAGCTGAAACAGAACCAACCCATTGAAACCATCAAAGTGAAACAGTATCTCGATTTATTACAACATATCTTGGATCATGGTGCTGAAAAATTAGATCGAACAGGGACCGGAACAATCAGTGTTTTTGGTTACCAGATGCGCTTTGATCTAGCGTCTTCATTTCCTATTGTCACAACAAAAAAAATCCATTTAAAATCGGTGATTCACGAGTTATTGTGGTTTTTAAACGGGGAAACGAATATTGATTATCTCAAAACCAATGGGGTTCGAATTTGGGATGCATGGGCCGATGAAAAAGGTGATTTGGGACCCATATACGGCTATCAATGGAGAAACTGGAATGGAGATGGTATTGACCAAATCAAAGAGATCTTAAAACTATTGAAAGAGAATCCAGATAGCCGAAGAATGCTTGTAACCGCATGGAATCCTAATGTGCTTCCTGATACATCAAAGAGTTTTTCAGAAAATGTAGCCAATGATAAAGCAGCCCTACCGCCTTGCCACGCTTTTTTTCAATTTTATGTTGTGAATGGTAAGCTTTCCTGTCAATTATATCAAAGAAGTGCTGATGTGTTTTTAGGGGTCCCATTTAATATTTCTTCTTATGCGTTATTGACTTTGATGATGGCTCAAGTCAGTGGATTTCAACCAGGAGAATTCGTCCACACTTTTGGAGATGTTCACATATACAATAATCATCTGGAACAGATTCATTTACAACTCAGCAGAAAACCTCGAAAACTTCCTCAGATGAAAATAAACCCTGATGTCAATGATTTATTCAAATTTCAATTTGAAGATTTCGAACTCATCGGTTACGACCCCTACCCTGCAATAAAAGCCAAAGTGGCAGTATAAATCTATACTGTCAATCGAGCTCTTTGTATTGTCTTCATCAATAAATCAACATCTTTTGGAGTATTGTAAAAATGTACCGATACTCTAATGCCATTTCCCCTTAATGATGTCTGTATTCCTTTTTCTTTGAGTTTCTTGTGGAATAATGGATCTAGTTTCAAATTAAAAATACTGCTGTGGTTTTTTCTCTTTTGTCCCATTTCATCAAGCAATTCCAATTCAGAAAGTTTGTGTTTCAAATACTGACAAACCTGATTTTTTTTATCCATTAACTTTTCATAATCCCACTCAAAAAGTTTTTCTATAGCGAATTTTAAACTGGATACGGCTCCTAAATTGACATGTCCCACCTGAACTTTTGATTCTAACTCCCTTAAAGAGGTGTTGGTTTTTTTCAGGAAATGGTCAGAAAAACATAAAATCCCACTTCCAAATCCTGCCAATAGCCATTTGTAGGAACTCAATGCCACGACATCAAAAGGAGAATCATTCATTTCAAATAATTCGGTTCCGACGAATTGAGTGGCATCTCCTAGGATTAGTAAATTAGGATGTTCTTGTTTGATCTTTTTTAAGTGTTCAAAATCAACTTTTAAACCACTGATGTATTGAACAACACTTAAGAGTAAAACATCTATCTTTCGTTTTCCGATCTCTTGAACCATTTTTTGTTCCAGATCATGCGTTATTGGCATTTTGGTTATTTGAAAATTCCTTTCATCAACGGCTTTTGTCAATGATGGATAATCATCTTCTAATATCAATACTTTAGATTGTTGACTAAGGCAATCCAAAGCAAATCGAATACCAGAAGACAAACTATTCGTTATCAAGGTTTTGTCATTATCTGAACCAATCAATTGTGAGGCCAACTTTCTAGTTTCAGAAAGTAGTGTATCACTTTTTGATTTGTAATCCCATATCGATTTGAACAGTTGATGATCGTATTGAGAACGATATTTGATTAAACTTCGAGACATCAAACCAACATAAGCTGTATTGAAATAAGCGTGGTTTTTGGTGATGGGAAATTCTTTTCGAAACAACTATTTGAATTTGTAAATTGTCACCAAAATTAATTATTTAAATAGGTCATAGATGAAGCAAAAACCATTGATTATCATTTCTGCTTTGGCCGAAAATCATGCAATTGGAGTTAATAATACCCTGCCATGGCGTTTACCAAATGACATGAAACGATTTAAACAGTTAACCTATGGATTTCCTATGATTATGGGTAGAAAAACATATGAGTCCATGAAGGGATTGTTACCAGGAAGAAAACATATTGTCATGTCTCGTAAAGAACCACAGCATAGCACAAAAGATCTCGTTTTTGTGAACGATATTGATTCGGCTATAAAAGAAACCAAAGGTTCTGAAAAAGCATACATTATTGGGGGGAGTTTTATTTATGCTCTTTTTATGGATATCGCCACCCATATGGAATTGACGCATATCCATCATCGATTTGAAAAGGCCGACACTTTTTTCCCGGCCATTGATGATAACCAATGGAAAGTTACCAGCCAAATCGAACATCCAATTGATGAAAAACATGCGTTTGAATTTACCTATAAAACATACCAAAGAATATGACATCTGCTTTATTATTTCCAGGTCAAGGATCTCAGTATCCGGGAATGGGTAAAAATCTATACGATCAATTTGAAATAGCCAAAAAACGTTTTGAAACGGCCAATGAAATATTAGGTTTTGATATTACCGAATTAATGTTTGGTGATGATGCTCAAGTTTTAAAACGAACCGATGTGACCCAACCATCTATTTACCTGCATTCAGTCATTCTTTTTGAAATGATAAGAAACCAATTATCTCCTTCGATGGTTGCTGGACATTCCCTCGGAGAGTTTTCAGCGGTAGTGGCATCTAGTGCTTTAAGTTTTGAGTCTGGATTGAAACTAGTCATTACAAGAGCCAATGCCATGCAAAAAGCATGTGAACGGAATCCTGGATCGATGGCAGCCGTCATTGGATTGGATATCAAAACTGTCGATACCGTTTGTCAAGAAACATCTGGCACTGTTCAAGCTGCTAATTATAATTCACCAGGTCAAATAGTGATTACTGGTGAAACATCTGCTATTGAAAAGGCTTCTGAAAAACTAAAATCAAAGGGCGCCAAAAGAGTTTTGTTGCTTCCTGTTAGTGGTGCCTTTCATTCTCCTTTGATGGAAGAAGCCAAAGTTGAATTAGCACAAGCTGTGGAGAACACAACATTTTCGACTCCTGAATATCCAATATATCATAATGTCAATTCCAAACCGTCTCATTCTGTAGATGAAATAAAATCCAACCTTGTTGAACAGTTAACATCTCCTGTGTTATGGCAACAGACGATTGAAAATATAGGGAAGCGAGGGGTATCGGTTTTCTATGAAGTGGGGCCTAAACATGTGTTGAGCAACTTGAATAAAAGAATTCTTCCAAATTCAGAAGTCATCCACGGAGAAAGTTTGCTTTGATTCAACTTATAAACAAACTTGAGTCTATAAAAAACATCCCTTAGTAGATAAGGTTTTAGAAAGTTTTTTATTTCTTTGATTGTCTTACGTAAATCTGCTACAACCCATTCATGTTTTGCTTCAAAATGTGAGTGAATATGTTTTTATAATTCAACAAATCGATCCGCCAGCACTTTGAAGTCAATCCTTAAGCCGTTAAATCATGATCTTAAAAAAATGAAAGACTTAGAAGTCGGGGATCGAGTTCGATGGTATGAAGATTTTCATACGATTCAAACTTATGAAGTACTGTCGGTTGAAAAAGCCGAGCAACATTGGAAACAAGAAGTCATCAATCCATTGACGCTTGTTCATGTGAAACGCTTAAACGATGGCCATTTGGACTCCTCGACCATCCCATCGAATCGATGTATCGAAATACAACGATGATGATGAAAACTCAGAATAGGAATGAAGCAAGGATTCGATTATGGATCATCGGTTGTTTGATGATGGTCATGACGATGAGCTACGCTCAGGATGATGCCGATTGTGGCTGTGGTCAGCCATTGCCTGTTTTATTGACAGGCCAAGAACCTTTTCATGCTCTCTTGATCACCAAACCCAAAGGATTAACCTTATTCACCACGAAAGAAGAATATCGCATTTGGCAGAATAATGATTATCTGTACAAACGATTTGATAAAGAACGCTATCTCACTCAGGAAACTTCGGCTTGTCAGCAATTACAACATCTTTGGCGAAAGCTGAGTGTCGAAAGCCAAGAAAAGAAAGCTCTTCGTTTTGGAACTCGCTTGAATCATCTGGTCAGCCGAGCTAAAATCAATTATCATCAGATGGGAACTTGTTTACCCATCACCTATCGAGTGGAGTGATGTCGACTTATGCCTTTGAAAAGCTCCAACAAGACCAGGAGCGAAAATGGGCGACAAGCCATTATCAAGTCTATTACTTGGATTACCTCAATCGTTTACGTGCTGTTCCGCATATGAATGCTCAGGATGTGGGATTGCATGTGGCTTGTCATGGGGATATGGTGTTTAATCATCAACGGAACAAACATTGTTTTTCGATTAATCCTACTTTTTTAAAAGTTTTTCAAAAGGATTTGATGGATTTTGTAGGACATAAGCCAGCTCTTCAAAAAGCAGTGGGTGTCTTGGGAGAGCATATCGATGATCTATGGGATAACAATCAACGCATTCATTTGTTGGATTGGTCAGAAATCCAAACCACTTTCGATTGTCTTCATGGTCATAGCAACACCTATCATCATCTGTCCAAAGAATTCAATGATCTCAAATACTATCGTCATCGGCTGAGCGATGCTTTATTACCTTCTTATTTGATTGAATTAAGCCAAAAAGCCATTGAGAAAATCATTCCTCAAATCAATCGACAAACCCGACAGACCATCGAAAAAGAAGGGTGGTCTCTCCAAAAAGAGGAAACTCAGACATCCCACCACCGATGATGCCCGAAGTTTTGTTGGGCTATTGGAAGAAAAGACGATGGCTCAGGAAAAGAGAAACTTTTGAAAAAGAGTTAGCTATCGTCACGTCGATGAATGATCATCGGATTCACTTACCGCACGTGCGTCAGAAAAGATTAGAAAAAATAGATTTTTGGAAAGCCTCCCAAGTGGAAGAATCCACCTCTCGGATCGTTTCAATCAAAAGTTGAAGGTTGTCTCGGTGGTTTCTTGGATACCGAAGTCATCGTCTTTTTTCCATAAGTTTCGATGAGGTGATGTCGCAAGGATGGAATCGGAACCCCGCACAAACCATGACTGTTCATATCGATAATGCCTTTAGCCTCAATGATATCGTATAACTCTTCTGCTTTTTTTTCGGATAAGGATGTTGCAAAAGAAGCGATGATGTCTTTTTTCAAAAAGGTGGTGTTTAATGATTCCAGAGACTGCACGACAAGTTGCCGATATTCATACGGAATACCATCATAACGTTGGTCATAATACAAATCCTTCAAATGATTTCCATAGTCCAAAACTTGTTTTAATGTTTTCTCGCTAAGAGTTTCTTGTGGTTTCAAGTACTCCGATAGAGCGTGACAATAAGCTTCGATATGACTCGGCCAGCCATCAGTCTGCTTGGTGATGGCATTCAGCCATCGTTTCGTGTCGCTGGGTGTTTTGATTTCTTTTTGAAGCCAATCATCAAGGATTTGTCGTTCTGCTTCGGCTTCCAGCCTTCCTAATCGGTGAAAACAAAGTCGATTCCATCTTGAAATGCCAACATCTCGAAGGATTTCTTTGGTCATACTCAATCCTCCGATCAAAAGAATAAAGCCTTTTTTGGATTCTAAATTGTGATAGGTATTCAAAAAATCAGTCACTCGGTTTTTTTGTTCTGCGGAGACCATGGTTCCTAAGGTTTGTGCTTCATCCAAATAAAGTAATGTCGGCTGGGATTGAATAATACGCTCATTCAGATAATCAAAAGCTTTGCTTCGTTGTGATTCGATATCCGCTTTGAACAAATGCAAATCAACACCATAACGCTTTTTCACTTGATGTCGGCTTTTATTTTTGGTTAATCGCCGATAGAATTCTTCTTCATCATATAAGGATCGAAGATTCAGTCGAACAATATGCCATTTTTCTTCTTGGGCTAATCGACAACATTGATCAATTAAAGCCGTTTTACCAACACCTGGTGCTCCTTGAATCAAGAAACTACTTCCCATACCTCGATGAATCGTCTCATGCAATAAACTCTTAAAAATGTGGCGTTCTTTGTCTCGCCCATGAAAATACTTAGCCGGGCCACGTTCTAAGATATTTTTCGATAACATCATCAAAGGTTTTGTTTCAAAGATGGCACAAAGTAGCGATAATTCAGTACTTTCTTGGTAACTCGTTGGATTTTGTCAAATCCTTTTTTTGACCATAGTTCTGGCTTAAAAAAGTTTTCAATGAAGGAATCGGAACCGAACACAAACCATCATCATTGAGATGGATGATACCTCTGGAAAGGATGGATTCATAAAGTTTTTCAGAACGATTGATGGATAAGGAACCAGCGAATTTTTCGATGATCATCTCTAGATCAAAAAAAGGTGGTAATGTTTCGAGAGCATCAGCGATATTTTGTCGACAACTATAACTGATATGGTCACATTGTTGTTTGTAATACAAATCCTTCAAATGATTTCCATAGTCCAAAACTTGTTTTAATGTTTTCTCGCTAAGAGCTTCTCGTGGTTTCAAGTCTATATGCCCTTGAAGAATCCAATGTTTGGTAGCCTCTTAAACGCTTTTTATAATTCGATGTTATACCCACTTTGTATTCATTGGGGTGTTTTGAATTTGAAATAACATAACCCCATTTGGATAATTTCACCTCATCTTTACTTCTTATTGGAAGTTCGGTTTTGAAATAAAGCTTCTTTTGAGAACCAAACATATCTTGTTGTTTGGTCTCTTGAGAATAACCCTGAACCTCTTTAACCAAACGTTCTTCAACTAAACGATATGCCAAATGAGAAATATCTATTCCAACCCATTTTCGATCCAATTTTTCAGCAGCAACACAAGTAGTTGCGCATCCATAAAAAGGGTTCAATATTAAATCACCTGGATTTGTGGTATTTTCAATTAATCTTTCCAATAAAACAAGCGATTTCTGAGTTGGATAACCTTGCTTTTCTTTTTTTGACATTTTCGATGTCGGAATATTGATCCACACATCCGTTAATGGTTTCCCTTTCCATTGATCAGCATAAAATTTATATCTTATTTTTCCTCCCCTAGTGTCATAAATGATGTTGGGATTTTCACTAATTCTTTCATCGAATGTTTTTTGACTCCATCGCCAACCAAGATTTGTTTGAAATACTTGTCCATGAACAACCCTCTTCTCACCTTTAAATCGATAATTGCTACTCTATTCTAAAGCAACTGTTTGGTAGCGTCTTCCTATATTTTCTTCCACATATGGAAACTTCGATTCGATATCTTCTGTTGATTTTAAAAACATAGAATTGGAACTGAACTTTTTGATTTTTGATAGTACAAAATAGCATCAGAGATCCTACTAAATCGATTTGTTTTCAAAGATTTTGATTGATATCGACGCCAATTGATTTCATTGATCAAATGTTCTCTTCCAAAAATGATATCAAGCATTACTTTAATGTCATGTTGCATGGTATCATCACAATGATAGAAAAAACTCTCTGTTGGTTTTAAAATACGATGGCATTCAATGACTCTTTTGGCCATATATGCGATACAAGCCACATCACTGTCTTTTGCATAAAATGGCATCGTCGATAAAAAGTCATATAATTCTCTATGCGATGTTTTAAATTCTTCTTTCCATTCCTCTTTATAATCTTCTCGATAAAAAATATCTTTAAACGAAGCTCCTGAATCCGTCGAGCCAAGAGACGCCGTGAATGATTTGTTTTTGTTGAACGGTGGATCCAAATAAATCATATCAACAGTCTCAGTATCAATGGCAAGCAAAACATCAATATTATCTCGACAATAAATCGTTCTTTTTTCTAAATTCATTACATAAACTTGAGCTACATTAGATTACGTTGCATTGTCTATCTAAAGATGTATCATTCAAGACAATCGATTCCCTTGTATAAATTACATAAATTTTCTAGCGACAGATCCATTAAGGGTTCATACATAAACGAATTAATATGGATATTTTCTGGTGTCATTATCTTTACACGGTTTATCAAATTTAAGTTTTGATTATCCATATTGTTTTCGTTAATGAAGTCATTAAACCGTTTAATCAAAATGCCAGTTTGATTGCGATTAATACTCTTCAAATCTATATGGTCTTTACCGATTTTGTCTATTATATACTCTTCGGTTTTAAGACGAATAGCAATGGATAGAATAATATTTTTATTTAACTCTAATGGAGACTGGGGTCTGTTTACCATTTTATCTGCTGCATTGTATATTAAATCAATGACCCATTCTTCACGAAGGTTATCAATTGTTAAACACTTCAAATTCAAAACTTTAGAATAATCGCACAATAAATCCTTAACTTTAATATTGTACAACTCTGAATTGTAATGGAGAACTTTCGCTAATTTCTCGGACGTCTCATTTTTTCCACAATAATCGGCAAGATTCCTTACAAATGGTATTAACGCAATTAATGAAAATATTTTTTCATCGTTAGTTCCACTTAACAATGAATTCTTCCATTTATTGAATGGAGTATGATAGATTTCATCTTTTTTTAAAAATACATTTCCTTTGGACTTTGTTACAATAAAACTTGTCTCAAAGAGCCTTAACCTACTCCGAATAGTCCTATAAAAATCGTAGTTATGAGTCAAAATAATTTGATGAAACCCTTTAGTTTCAAAAATATCATTCAAATATTCAACAATAGCATATTTATTTTTATAATCAAAAGAATCTGCAATGTCATCCACTATAAACAAAACTGGTTTACCTTCTTGCTTTTTCGCTAGAACTTCAAAAATTATATTTAACAAGTAAAGAGCTCTTTTCTCCCCATGGCTAAGGATATTTAAAAGATTGCTCCGTTCTACTAGTTTCTTTGTCCCTGTATAATCTTCATATTCAAATCGAAGATTTGGAGTTACACCTTCAAGAATTACATTAGTAGAGTTTTCTACACTTATTTTAAACGGTACCGAAAATCTTTGATTGAAAACATCAACTGATTCCTGCCATTTTGTTTTTTGTCCTAATGCTATTTGAGTAATCTCATCTATTCTCATTTTTTTATCGTTATACGCTTTCATTAAATCCTCAAAACAGTTTCTGTGTTTCATAATATAAGACACCAACAAATTTCTCTTCAAAGTTTCTCGGTGCTTTATTTTAAGTAGCAAATCTTGATTATCTCTTAAAATATCCCTAAATTCTCTCAATTCTTTATTCTTTAACAGTTTATCTATTTTCTCGAAAATAAGTTTAAGTTTTTTATCTCCAAAAATGGCTGAAATCTCTTTATTGATAAAGTCCTTTAATTCATTTTCGGTTTCAAAAACCTTGTTTTCCGCATCTTTTAAATTGAATATAATTTTATGGCCTGCCCTAAAGAAATGATGATTTTCTAACTGTTTCGCTATCTCGTTTACCTGATAATGATTAAACTCACCTTTCTTAAGAAAACTACACTCATCTTGAAGTCTTTCATACTCAATTGTGTAATCTTTTAATTTATCTTGAACTTCTTCACTCTCAAGTAGTTTATTGATTTTTTCATTAAACAATGATTCAAACTTGAACTCAGCTAAAGATACGTCTATTGAATTATCAATTATTTGATTTTGAATACATTCAAACGCACGGAAAAGCTTATTGTCTTTTTTAGTGAAAGTATTTGAAATGATTTTTTTTAAATCTACCTGTTTCAACCCAGAAGTTTGATTAAGTAAACTCAAAAGTTCCGAAACCTTTTCTTCTACAGATATTAAAATTCTACCATATTCAGACCTTAATTCATCGTTAACAAGTAATGTTGAAATTCCTGTTTTGGACATAAAAAACTGATCGTAAGATTCTATAACAAAAACACTATTTGATTCTATAGGTTTATTATCATAAGTAATATTCTTAAATGGTATTCGATCTTGATATATCTCATCTTGAGGATTCAAATCTTTACTATGGTCTTTGAAGGTTTTGGCAAATGAAGATTTCATTGTGCCGTTAGACGCATAAATTACATAAGCAGACTTTTTTGAGAAATCGAATTCGGCATTCATCTTTCCAATTCCGTAGCAGTTTTCCAAATGCACATTAAGCTTTTTCATTGTCTGATTTTAAAACGATTATCTGCTATTAAAGTTAAACTGTTTAACCTAATCTAAATTCTTTATTTCACATTTTATTACGCTCTCTTAGTGCAACTACAAGTTTAAATTTATTTTTTGTCTATATCCTTGTTTTTTCAGAGTTTTTATATGATTGGAGAACAATATATAAGATCTTTACCCGATAAGTGTGGATAGAAATCTAAATTCCTACAGTGGAACAACACAGAACTCCTAAAATTGTTAAAGTTTCGAAACCCTATAGCGATGGGCATAACTTCTTGTATTTTTCCATTCAATCGTTCCACTCTGAAATTGGATTATTCAAAAACAAGTGCACGAATCAGGCCTTTGATATGTCTTAGGAAAATATGGATCATGATTTCATTGAGGACACTCTCGGCCCATAAAGTAACGTATCCGATGGTTTCTTTAACATGAGTGCAGTTAAATAGTCGCTCCTTAAAAAATTCAAAAGGAACCTCCAGTCCTTTTATTTAGCGGGATTGAAGGTATCCTATGGGTTATAGGGTTATAAAATCGGTCAGGAAATGCGTCTCTTGGCCTGAAAACCTTTCAGATAATGATCCAAAAAGTAACGCCAAAACAGCCCCCATTCTTTGATGCTACATGGAAGGTGATTCGCAACCCCCAACGGAGCATCCAATGGCTTGCTGATGCCATGGATGGGGCTTTTTTTGAAAACGCCTTGGGTTCCTTGTTTGCCCCCCAAGGGCCGTCTAGCCAAGCCCATGGGTGTGCTGGTGGGTTGTTTGCTATGGAAACGTCTTGACCATCTGGGCGATGAGCCGCTCATGGAGCCATGGGTTGCAAATCCCACCATGCCGTACGTCACTGGCTCGAATGTCATGCAATAGGAACCGCCTCGTGCTCCTTCTGACTGGAGTCCTATGAGAAAACGGATGGGGCAACAAGGCATTGAAAAAATCGTTGTTTCTTCGGTGCCACGGCATCCAAAAGAAAGCAACAAGGCATCATCGACGGTCTGATCGGATACGCCCGTACAAGGCAACAAGGTGCCCTTTCCGACCGATGCCAAGTGGAGTCAAGAGGTCTTGGACAATGGCCACAAAAGAGCTCAAAAAGAAAAGGTCATTCAACGACAAACCGATGCCAAAGCCTCCCAAGAACTGGTGCGTCCAACCTTCCATGGAAAAGATCCTCGACGAGCTCCAAAAGCCCACCTCCAAACTCAAGACCTTAGCGGGGAGACAGGTCCGAGAACGCCAACGGAAAGGAGATCCGCAACCAAAAGACCGATACCGAAAAGAGCTGGATTGAGACCAACGCATCATCAATCCAAAACGAACCGATCAAAGCAAGGTGTCTGCCATTCACGGCTTGCATGGCCAAAGGCCAGGCCCATCAAAAAGATGCATTCGGAAAGAAGGCGAGCTAGATGGCCACTGGGGGCCAAACCATGATCCTCACAGCCATCGGTGCTTTTGAAGAGAACCCCATGATCGTCAGACCATCCAACCCTTATGGGAACAACATCCATTGGTTGTCGGCCAGGCTCCCAAAGAACTCGTGGTTGATCGAGGAGGACGGGGAAAACGTCCGAGAGGCCATGCCAAGATATCCCTTCCTGGAAAATCGATGAAAAGCCACACACCGTATCAAAAACAAAAGAAAAGGAACAAGTGCCGACGCAGAGTCGCTATGGAGCCACTGATGGGCCATCTCAAAACAGAACATCGCCTGCAAGAAAACGATTTGATGGGTGCCCCGTCCCCCGCCATCAATACCTCTTTGGATGCTACGGGATGGCATGGAAAGAAATTCATGGAACAACTCATCCAAGATGTTCTTTTTTGCTTTTTCAAAGGCTCTCCATTTTCAGTTCCAAGAGCTTGGATAAGAAAACGCATCGCATCATAGCCCGTAAAAAAAACTTTTTAAGGAGCGACTAAATATAGTCTTGAAATCTTCTCGATGCTTATACGCTCGACAGACATGGAGATTCAACTCTTGAATAGCTTTGAAGACACTTCTTCTTATTTTTGGTTCTTTTTTCTAGGGATTTCAGAATAGCATACCGACCGTATGTTAATTCAAGACGAATTTTTTCCTCCCATCGATAGATAAAGACGATGACTTTATTGAGTTCTTCAATTAAATGGAATCGATGGTGGATTAATGAAACATAGGGAAATAATTCTTCAACCATAATGATATATGCTTGCCTTAGTTATAGTTACCGTCTTGACATGCCATCGATTATCTTAAGCATTGTTCTACTCTCCTAAACCGAAGATCTTCAAAAAATAGTTTTTTTCTTTATTGTCTGTATTCATCGTGGGAAATCTATATTTCCCACGATAGCTCAAAAATGCCACAGGGTCAGTTTTTTCAGAACAGCATGCGGACGTAAGTTATTATATCGCCATCACCACTGTATGGTGATTTCTCTAGCCTTCTCAAGAGATTCAAAAATAGTGGTATCCTATACTTCCTTTGGCATCGAACTATTAAAGCGTTCCATCGATGCATTCTGTGTGGGTGTTCCAAGTTGGATATAACCAATACCAATCTTCCTTTTTTACCCAATCTTTGAAATGATGAGTAATAAACTCTACTCGGATAATCCGTGATTTTCTTCACCATTGAATCAACGCATCCCATTCTTGTATGATCTGTTCCGAGTTCAATGATTTATCCATACTGCAAAGCAATTCTTCTCGATAATCATCCATTACATTGAAGACTCGAAAGCTCTTTCCACAAAACAGTATATCGTGCATGAAATCAGCACTCCATGTGATATGACAATCTACTGTAGCAGGGAGGTGACTCGTTTTAGCCCTCTTCATTTGACTTTCCTCCGGCAAATTCAATCCAAATCCCATAGTCAATCGATAGATGCGTTTGTGGTTCCATGTCTCCTTAGTCATCAAACGAAGATGATGAACCATCTTCCGAAATCCATCGGTAAAATCTTCTTGATTGAATAAATTCCATAGTGCCTTGATATAATCATTGATTGTAGGCATTGTGAATCGATAGTGATATATCGATAAACTCAATGATATGGATCAACAGGCTTGATCATTTTTTCCAATAAACGTTTTCATGCATCAAGCTCCTAAGTAAGATTGGTAATCATAAGCTTGAACTGAGATTATTCCTCTTTGGTCCGTCTCAGAATCTTTCATTAGTTCTAGTTCATACCTCCAACCTTGGATTTCCAATGATAGAAGGTCGAGGAACTGATGCGATACTCTTAGCATAACTCACTCAGCGTTTTTCCCTCCTATTGGAGGGATAAGATACTGATGATCTGCGTTTCTGAAAGTCTGCTCTTTTTATAGGTTAACTATTTGCAATTCAATTAAATATGGCTCTTAAACTATATTTTAGAATCTTTCTATTTTTGGTGAACCTTACAGAATCACTTGATGCCATGTTCCGGTATCTAGCGCAACATAAATATTGATATTACCCTTATACTAGTGAAATTTGGTGGCACCAATCACCCAATCAGAATTAGCCCAAGTGATTGATACTTGGAATCTAAAAATCCTTTATTCATAAATTCAACTTTATCAATTTAGCTCTATCAAAGAAAAATCATCATCAATAGAAAGTATTTAACTTAGTCACAAAATAACAAAACCCAATTACATCAAGATAGAACCAAATATTTTAACAGTCTATGCATTATTATATCCTTGATGTTATTTTTGTTTTAGTTGATTTCCATTCTCCCATGTTAAAATTAAAATCATCCTTTTTTAATTCAAAATATTCTTTTACGGAATATATATTGAAATGGTTCAAACAACTGAATAATAGATTTTGAACACAATCAAAATTAGATAATCAACTATCATTTTTGGCCAAAATTGACCTTAAACCCTTATACATCAAATTGAATACACTATTTTTTATAGAAAAGGAGATTTTTCATTTAAATATTCTACTGTAAATTATAATCTTGGTAAAATGGCTGCTAAAGAAAATAAAAGAAAGTCAATACTTGAATTTTTACTTGGAAGGCAATTTATAATACCAAACTTTCAAAGGCGTTATAGTTGGAATAAACGACATTGGAATAAAATTTACGATGACATTAAAAATGTGTCTAAAGAGGATTCCAAACAACACTTTCTTGGTGTTATTGTATACAATATCATACATGATTCACAATCAAGGGGATTCGATAAATTAGAATTAATTGATGGGCAACAAAGAATAACCACAATTTTTCTTTTTTTATGTGCTTTACATAAACATGATTTAATTCATGATTCAAAAATATTGGAATATTTGGGTTTTAAAACCTCAAACCAAACTCAACCAAGATTGATACTAACCAAATTAGACAATAATGAATTTCAAGCTATTTTAGAAAATCAAGATGTCCATAGAGAGTCTAAAAAACATCCTTTATCAATTTGTTTCAATGAATTTTTCAACAGAATTAATAAAGATAAAGAACGTATTAAATTTTTTCAGGGACTAAAAAAACTGTGGGTTGTAGATATTGGATTAGAAAGTGAAAAAGACGATCCTCATGAAGTATTTGAATCTTTAAATACAACTGGAAAAGACTTGGAAATTTATGATACCATCCGCAATTTCCTTCTAATGAAATTAAATAGTCAAAAAAGGGATGAGATGTATGATAAAAATTGGCTCCCCATGGAACGTAAATATGGTGAAAATATCGATAAGCTCCGTAACTTTATGTTCAGTTATATTGGTTTGAAGACTGAAAACACATTTGATGAAAAAAGTGGAATTGAACCTTATTTCAAATTTAAAGATTGGTTTGAAAAAGAATTAAAGATTCTCAAAGGATATGAATCACAAGATGAAACCACTGCCACTTTTAACGAGAATCAATTAGAATATTTAGAGTGGTTTAATTCATGTGATGAAAACCCAACAGGAGAAGAATATTTATTTAATCAAGTAATTACAAACGCTGAATATTATTTAGAATTAGCTATTAAACCTGAAAAAAATCCAAGTCCTAGATTAAGACTTCCACTTTGTAAATTAAAAAGTGTAGATAAAAAATTTAACTCACCTTACTCTTTCCTTTTAGGAGCATATCACAAATACAAAAGAAACAACAATCCAAATTCTTCTGAAAAGTTGTTACCTATTAGTGAGGATGATTTCTTAGATTTACTCAAAATTATTGAAAGCCACTATGTAAGATTACAAGTTTGTGGAGTAGTACAGGTAGGTAAATATCTTCCAGGACTATATGCTAAAATGCATAGTGAGATTAGCAAAGATAAGTATCCATACGTTGAAAGCTTTCAAAGAAAACTTTCAAGTAATGGCAGAAATTATTCATTTCCAAACGATAATATTTTTAAGCAAAATTTTGTACACAAACAAATTGAAAAAGCTTCAGTTCAGACATTTATTATTAAATGCATTGAACTTGAACAAAGTCGTAAGTCTGAAGAAACTGATGAAATGCGATTCGCATTTTTTATTAGTATGGCATTAACACGTGAACATATAATGCCTAATAGTTTAAGAAAAGGTAAGGAAATTCCAGAATGGATTGAAGAATTAGGGGGAAAGAGTAAATGGAGAGAGGTCAAAGATAATTGGATGAATTGTATAGGAAATGTCACTATTGCACCACCTTCAGACAATAGTGAAATGTCTGATAAACCATTTTCTTTTAAAAAAGAAAAATACCTAAATGGCGAATCCCGATACTCAATAAATCGATACTTTGATAACATTGAAAATTGGAATCAAAATCAAATCCAAGATAGAGCTACTCATCTTTTTGATATAGCTATAAAAATATGGCCTGACTACGGGTTTCGTAATTGGTACTCATTAGAGAAACTTATTGAATTGGGCAGTGGAGTTAAGGACCTAAAAATTAATTCGTTTCGATTGAATGATGATGAAAAGAGTTGTACTAACTGGAATTCTTTGTATCTTGAAGTATTTCGTTTCTTATTTAAAAATCATAAAGATGAACTTTTAATTCTAACATCAGAGAAAAATAATTTTAACATCAAAGAAAGTGATTTCTGTGCAAATATTAAGGGGATAAAACCTTTAGATAATAAATATTCTATAAATACAAATTATGCCATATCGAAAAAGATAAATCATTTGGTTACAGCATTTGAAAAACTTAAAATTTCAGAAAATTCATTGTCGATTGAAATTGTTAATGCTCAAAGAAAGTAAATTTTGTATGAGCTGATAGATCATATTAACTGAGAATCGATATAAATCGTGATAGGTTTTAATGACATAAAAAGTATTTATCCGAAAAAGAAAATAAAGTTGAACATCTTGACTTAGTCCAAATCGCAATAGAAACTTGTACACAAAAAAATGAAAATTCCTAAGAGAATTGATAAAATAATAACCGAACTTATTGACCAATATGAGTTTTCAGATAAATCATCAAGATCTTGGATTATCGGGTTTAGCGGGGGGAAAGACTCTACCGTTCTATTGACTTTGGTATGGATGTGCCTAAATAGGTTGAAAGAATCTACTCCAAATTATAAATTCAAAAGAGATATCTACGTAGTTTGCAATGATACCTTAGTGGAAAATCCCATAATTTCAAATTATGTTGACGACGTTTTATCGTATATCGAAAAATCAGCATTAGAACAGAATCTTCCAATATTTATCAAAAAAACTTCACCAAAACTTGATGAGACATTTTGGATTAACGTCATTGGGAGAGGTTATCCTGTTCCAAATAATACATTTCGATGGTGTACAGATAGATTAAAAATTAGACCAACGGCTAATTTTTTACACAACCAAGTTGATGAAAAAGGAGAAGCTATAGTATTACTAGGGACTAGATATGATGAAAGCAAAAATCGAGAAAGATCCATTAAAAAACATGAAGTAAAAAATCAAAGGTTATCTCCACATAATTCCTCTCCAAATACTATGACCTATTCACCAATAAAGGAATTACAACTAGAAGAAATTTGGTACATTATCAATACATTTCCTTCTCCTTGGAATTTTGACAATTCAATCTTATTTAGGATTTATGCTGATGCAAATTCAGATGATTATGAATGTCCGACTGTTGTAACATCAAAGGAACATAAAAGTTGTGGTCAAAGTAGGTTTGGGTGCTGGACATGTACCGTTGTACAAAAAGACAAATCAATGTCTTCACTAATTGATAATGGTCAATCGTGGTTAACTCCCCTATTAACATTCAGAAATCAACTCCAAAATGAGAGAAATGAAGGATTTAATAGACGATCAACAAGAAGAAATGGTCAAGTTTCCGTTTCAGAAGATGGGGTAAATCAAGGAAATTATACTCCAGAATATAGGTACTCCGTTTTAAAGAGGCTACTTGAAGTTCAGAAAAAAGTTCAGTTAAGTAAACCCGAAATTAATCTCATATCAAATCAAGAATTGATTGCTATTCAAGTATTATGGAATAGAGATTTGTTCTTTAATAAAACAGTAACAGATTTGTACAAAGAAGTCTATGGCATAGAATTAATAACAAACAACTTCAAATCAATCAGCAAAATCGAGAGAAAAATATTAAAAGAAGAATGTGAAGCTGATCTCAATCTTTATAGATTAATAGATAATCTCATTTCCATTCAAGAATCAAAGTCTTTGTTAGTTTCGAACTATGGACTGAACAATGAGATTGAAAAATTAATAGAATCTAAAATCGATTAGTTGTATTTATGATTATCAAAAAAATCAAAATATCAAATTTTAGATCATACTACAATGAAGTAGTCATAGATTTTACTTCTGATGCAGATAAAAACATCACTCTCATTTCAGGCAAAAACGGTTATGGTAAAACTTCTATTCTAACCTCATTGATTTGGGGGTTTTATGGAAAGTTAATGTCCAAAGTTGAAGAAAAATACAGATTAGAAATAAAAAACTCTGGAGGATATGAATCTTACTTACGACAACAATTCAACAAAAATCAAAGCAGAAAGAAAAAGCTTTCAGTTGAGATTGCGCTTTCAGATATTTTAATACCCTCAATCCCTTGTGATAAAATAATAATTAGAAGATCTTTCAATCTAACAACACTCAAAGAAGAACTTGAAATATTAATTGACGAGACCCATAACGAATTAACCAAAAAGATTGGTTATGAAACGTTCATAAACGATTTTATTCTTCCCCGAGAAATTGCTAAGTTTTTCTTTTTCGATTCTGAAAAGATAGTTTCATTAGCCGAAGCTAAAACAAAAGAAGAACTTAAATCTCTGAGTAAAGCATATTCTGAGGTTTTAGGTTTAAAAAAGTATGAGGATTTAAAATCCAATCTTAAGTCTCTTATTTCAACACTGAAAAAGCGTTGTATAGCTTTAATTGATTTTGAAAAATTGGCTTCACTAAATGAAGAGAAAACAAAAAAAGAAAAAGAATTAGAACTATCTAATGATACCCTATCAGATACTTCAATTTCAATTGAAAATTTGAAATCCAAAAGCGATTCTCTACAAGAAAAACTAATTCGAGAAGGAAATTCAATAACATTAGATGAATTTAAATCAATTAAAAAAGATTACCAGTCCCATTCGGATCAATCAAAAGTCATTCGTAAAAAACTTAAAGAACATCTTGAGTTTATTCCTTTTATTATTTCTGATCAACTTTTCAATATTCTAATTGGGCAGATAAAATCAGAAATGAAGTCTAAGAACTCAAGTCTTGATATTAACACACGCACGAGAATTTTAGAAATATTTAAAGACACCATATCAGATGTTCATGGGGCCAAAAAATCAAGATATATAAAAACATTCCAAGAGGAAGTCTCAAAAATCAATCGAACCAAAAGCGTTAGCTTTTTACTTGATTTTTCTGACGAAGTCAATAGGAGAATATTATCTGTTTACGATAATGTTAAAAATTCATTTTCGAAAAGATACAAATTCATTCTAGAAGAAGAAAAAGAGAATAGATTTCAAATGAACAAAATTCAAAGAAAAATAAAATCTTTTGAGTCTAAAAAATCAAGTCCTATAAACGAAAAGCTTAGGATTCAGAAAGAAGAAATAGACCAAGAAATTGAAAACCTATTGATTAAAAAAGGGGAATTAACTTACTCCATTTCTGAGTCAACAAAGAATCTTTCAAATATCAAAAAAAGAATTTCAGAAATTGAAAACAAACAGAAAGTAATTGGTGATGACAAGAAAAAAATATTGTTAACTGAAAAAGTACTAGACAGATTAAGTAACATTACCAAAAGAATCAAAGTTGATAAAAAACATTTATTGGAAAAATCAATTTTAAATGGACTCAACAGTCTTATGCATAAATCGAATTTTATTGAGAAGGTTAATATCGAACTTTTCGAAAATAACATGGATATTATGTTGCTTGACCAAAACGGTAATACCATCGAAAAAGAATCAATGTCTAAGGGTGAACAACAGTTATATGCAACATCTATATTAAATGCTTTAGTAGAGGTGTCTGGTATTTCGTTTCCTATATTTGTAGATAGTCCACTTCAAAAGTTTGATAAGGAACATTCTGAAAATATTATCAAAAAGTTCTATCCTAAAATTTCAAAACAAGTTGTTTTATTTCCACTTATTGAAAAGGAATTAACCAGGGATGAATTCAAAATGATGGAATCAAATATTTCTTCATTATATAAAATAATTAATGAGGATGGAAGTTCCTATATTGAACTAGTCCAAGAAGTAAATGCGTTTTTTGTATGATAGTAAAGACATCAAAGGAAAACAGAGAGGTCGTTTCTAAACTCACAAGGAAACTAAATCTTGGTAGTGAAAATCATATTTCAAGAATAGCCTTCGCATATTCCATTTCGCAGGAAAAGAAGTTAAGTCTAAATGATTTAAAAAATTCACAAGGCAAGGAATATTCTAAAGTTGTTTTTTTTGGTTTAAACTACGAATTATATGTTGGACTTATTTGCATGAAATACAAACTGCACTCTTCAGATGTAGACATTCCTAAATACATAAAACTACATGTTGATGATGGATTAAATCTTTTACATACAATCATAGATGAAAATGGTTACTCAACTATTATAGATCTTATTCCAAATCTTTCAAACTAGTTTTAATTCTTTTAAAACCCTTTCGAAGTTTTCTGTAGCATCAAAAATCTCATCATCTTTCTCATAGATTTCCTTCAAAGACTCTAATCCACCAAATGCATATTCATCGCATATTTTTTTAAGTTGAGTCGAGACTTTCTCTGGATTAACCTTGTTTTTCATCATTGACTTTTTTGAGTCTAAGTTTAATTCTATCTGTATTTCTTTTTTTGAAAGAATTTTAGAAATCAAATAAATATACTGTTTACTTCTATCTTTCCATCCTTTTGCTGCTTTATCCTTAAGCTTGAAATACTCCTTTCTTCTATTTGAATTTATACCGATCCATAAACAAAATAAATAACCATCATACCAAGTTCTAAGTAACACCTTTTGCTTAGCTTTTTCTTGTTTATAACCTTCTATATTAACGAATTTCGACGCAAACTTTTCATTCTTTGCATCAATATGCAGTCTATGAGAAAGAATCAAAGAAATTAAATCATCCTCCATTTAATAAATATCCAAAATTAACGCCTTCATTATTTGAAATTGGTTCCATAATTATGAATGAAGAACCTTTTGAACTATTGAGAAGGTTTAAAACAGACTCCCCAAGTGAATTAATCGTATTTTCCTTATTATCCCATAAATCCATCGTAATTATAATTGATTGTTCAAATATTTCATCTTCAATAAGAGTTTCAAAAAATGACAACTTGGTATCCGAAGTGAGTCTAGAAATTGGAGCATCAGCTATAAATGGATAACTAGTCCTAATTTCCGAAATATCAATGAGACCGAAAACAACAGAAAGAGGTTCAAGAGTAGATGAAGCCCCACCTGGCTGAGATAAAATATTTTCATTACTATCTCGTAATTGAATTTCAAATCTATAATCTGACATGTGTCCTCTCTCACTTTTAGAAACCTCAACTTTCAGTTTCTGTTCCGTTGTTGTGGGGTTATTTTTCATCAATTTTTTGAATCTTTCAGTGGCTTTTATCTCTAAATCGTTACCGAATTTTAAGTAAATGTCTTCTTTGATATTCTCAAAAACCTTATCAATATCATCAATGAAGTTCTTTAAATTCTCATACTTTTGAGATACTTCATCAACTTTTGGATCGAATTTATTTAGCTCGGAATTATATCTAGAAATGTCTTTTTCATAATCATCAATCCTTTCTTTTAAGTCAGAAATTTCCTTTTCCAATTTAGTTAATTTCTGTATCCTCTCTTTGAACTCAACTAGTATATGGAACCCATCATTATCAAAATCATCTTCATCACCATAATTTGTGATGAAATTTTTAATTTGTTGTCCAACATCAAATAATTCACGATGATAAATTGATATCGTATTTTTATAATCTTCCATCACATTAGCATCAACATATGCATATTTTTTCGAATGAGAATATATCCTATTTAATGCCTTTCTAAGTGATTGTAAATTTTTCAATTCATCATCATTTTCAGATGATCCCCCTTTAAAGTGAGGTATTAAAATATTGGAGATAAAATCTTTACTCTCATTAGATAATTCTGTATTGCAAAAAAAACATTTATTTTCCTTTATCATACTTTCCAAAGTACTTGGATGAAGTTGACTAAGACTTAAAGCTCCAAGTATTCTCTGTTCCTCCTTACTTATTTTCTTGTTTAATTCAGCTCTTCTTTCCATAATAAATGAACTGAATTTTGAATCTAAGTTTTCGAAAGAATCTTCTATTAAGTCATACCTTTCCATTTTCGACAAGATAAAATCTTTCTCATTAGTAAAAGAATCAAGAAAATTCCTATTGTGATCATCAATCTTATTTTCAATTTGTTCTTTTTCCTTCTTCAAGTTTTTTAACTCCTCCAATTTTTGTTTTCTTAATTCAGTTGTGCTATATGAGGCTTCTAGTGATTTGATTCCCTCATTAACGGCATCTAAATCTTGATGTTTTTCATTTAAATCTTTTCTTAATCTTGAATTTTCATTTTCAGTCTGATTTTTTTTAGTTAACACTTCTCTTTCTTTATCACTCAAATCTTTTCTGTTTAACTCGTGTTTGCTTTTATCCTGTCTGACTCTTCCTTGTAACTTATCAACAATATCGACGGTTGTGTCAACCGAATGGATATCTGTAAGTGTTTTAACAGTGTTTTTAAGTCCAATACCATACATGGGAGTCATCATAGCCATTTGCTCTCCCTCAATGATGAAAAATTCTCTAAACTTTTTTGGGAGTAACGTGTTTAAGACTTCTTCGAAATCTTCGCTTATTCTTCTTGAACCCTTTGTTATTGAATCAATCTCAAAAACTTGTTTTACTGAATTATTGATTTCCAAGTTTTGATTTTCATTTTTCTTAACATTAAATCCCTTTTTCAAAAGATAGCTCTTCGATCCATAGCTTCTGATTTTTTGAAAAACAAGTTCCACACCAACATGACTTGTCCTATTAATAGGTAACTCCCTAAATGAACTATTATTATAAACTTCTTGTAGATATTCAAGCTTATCGATTTGAACGGGTTTATAATCAGCTTTCTCTTTATCTTTTATTTTCAAAATGACTTCATCACAAATAATAAAACGAAAAGCGTTATGAAGTTTAGTTTTTCCAGCGTTATTTGTCCCAACCAGCACATTGATACCACTGGTGAAGTTAATTGGGTTTTTATTTCCTTTATAATTAAACCAATTAATCAAATTTACCGAATTGATGATAGAACTCATATTTCAAATAAATTCAATATTTTTTTATACAATGTTCTAGATGTTGTCTTTTCTTCATAAATTATTTCCATGACTGCCTTGAGATATCTATTACCATCTGTTTTGATTACCGATTTATAATCTTCAATCCTTGAATCAATATCAAATTCAGGCCAGTATTTTTCGCTCAATTCAAGGTCTTCCACAATTTTTTTAAGCAGTAATTCTCTTCTCATCTTCCAAAATTAAATTTTTTACAAAATAATAGCCTTCCCCTCCAACCTCCATTAGTTTTTTGTTAATTATTTCTATTGCTTCATGTGAGTTTTTTGAAATATCAATAAACTCAATGATTCTCGAAAACTCATTCTTAACTAAATTCAAAGCTGATTTTTTATCTGACATGAATATTTCTCTGGGTGGTAGTACAATGATATCAAAAATATTTGAGTGCGTTTTATCTTTATGTTTTCTAAGAACTCGACCTCTCCTTTGAATATACTCTCGTTTGTTCTTACCACTAGCAATAAAAATGGCGTTTTTGGTGACTGGAATATTCACTCCTTCATCTAGGCACTTAATGGCATAAATAAAATCTACATGCCCATTTGTAAAATCTTCAATTAATAGTTTTCGATCTATCGTTTCAGCTAAGAAAAAATGTCCATTTATTTGCCCTTTAAATCTATCTTTAACTAATTCTCCAATCTGATAAATAATCCTTGATTCGTCATCTTCTTCTGATCCTTTCGGACAATATATTAGAGTGTGTTTAATGTTCTTTTCCGTTTTCAATCTGTCTACTATGTCAAGTAACGTGTTTCTCTTGGAATAATTCTTATCAATTACTTGCTGTCTTTTTAAAGCAGCTTTAGTATTAATAGATTCGTTCTCAGATTTAATAAATAATTGAGATGTCCAAAACTTATATTCATCCCATTCCTCAAAACTCAACTCAGAAAAATACGGATAGTATTTATACTCAGACAAAAACTTACCAATTGCGTCCTTCATTTTAAATTCGAAAGTGGGCTTTTTTATACTGAAAAAACTATAAATATAATCGTTGGAACCAGCTTCATCCCAGTCTCTTAGAGGGGTTGCAGATAAACCAATTCTTTTATTGTACTGATAATCCTTGTTTGTATTCATGAAACCAACTGCCCCCATATTGTGAGCTTCATCAAAGACTACAATAAAGTCGGTTAAGTCTTTTTTAAATTTTCGTTTAAACTTCTCAGATTGAAAACTTTTGTAGGTGATAACTATATTCAGCTCGTTCAGTCTCTTGAGATGAATTACTGACCTCAATTCATTATTTAAATTTGAGTTTTTAGAGTACCATTTAATAACATTCTTAAACTGGGAGTTTTTAAGTTCTTGGCCCCACTGATTGATTAGCTCTTCTCCAGGAACTACAATGATGTTTAATTGTTTACGTTTTCTTTTGAATTCTTTAATTAAGCATAGAATGGCAGTCAATGTTTTGCCTGTCCCTGTTGCCATTTCAAATAGTCCTATACACGCGTTTTTAACCCAATTATCATAAGCCTCTACTTGATAAGAATATGGCTTTTCATAAGGAAATCTTGGATGGGAATGAATCTCCTCTAAACCTTTTAAAATATTTAGAGTTTCATTCTCAGATTTTTTAAGCAATTGAGAAATCTTTTCTCCATATTCATTTTGTTTCTGAAACTTTAAAGAGTCTTGTAATAATTCCTCAATTTCTTTATCATCGGAAACGTTTTGAATTAGGCTTTTAATTCCTGATGAATTTAAAAGTTTATAGGAGGAGTTTTTACCTTTTATTACCGAATGAAATATATCTATTCTTTTTTCAATTCTATGATTAACATTTATGTTGTTGTCCCATGATAAATCAACAATAAATGACTCATCATTTTTTATCAATCCACTCAATGTAAAATTGATGCTGCCCGTTGTTGAGATTGTATCTCTCCCATCAAACAGAATCATTTCTTTTTTGTGAACCATGTCACCATTTTTCAAAATAACTGGTTGAAATTCTATTCGATCTTCCTTTATGAGATATCTTAAACAATCATAAAAGTGTTTAGAACTAGGACTAAGTGTCTTAATCAATTCAGATAAGTTTTCTGTAATGAATTCAAAAGAATCAGTATCAACTTGATTTAAATTTTCGACAAGGTTTAGTTTATCATCATACTTTAAATAATGATTCGAAATGATCCTCATTTTACCTCCGTTATAGATAAATCTTGCCATAACTGGAGCTAAAACACTGAATACACTCGAATTAAAATAACCAAGAAATAAATCAATTCTTTCTGATAATGGAAAAGTACTTAAGTAAAACTCTAATGGAATTCTGTTCGAGAAAGTGGAATACTCACGAGTTGGGGGAAAGTCTACGTCCCGATATTTGGCAAACATCTTCTTGAATTTTCTTTAAAACTTCATTGCTATGAACATACTGCTTGTCCAACATAACCAAAAGTCGGTTTTATTCAAATGTAGGGACTTCTTTTTATTCAATTTGTCCTTATTTTTCAACCAAGTAAGACTTCGCATTATTGGTAACCACTACAAAACTACCATCTTTAAGTTCAAAAACTCTTTTAGCAACGATTCCTATCGGTAAATCAAATTTTTCAGAAGAATTAAAAGTTTTTGTGCTCGAATCATAATCCAATAATCGGCCACCTGGATTGGCTAAAATAGGTCCCAATTCTTGAACAAAGCTTTTGGAATTACCGACATAGGTCAAATCTCCATTTTCTGAGTCGATAATGATGTCCTCAATGGTACTCCTTTGAGCAACTTCAGGCAATGGCTCACCTTGGAAACCATCCCCTTGATGATAATAAATCATGGACCTTAATTCTTTGAGATACTTTATTTCCATGACCTCATCGATGTCCCGACCCAAAAGGGCTTCCACATCTTTGAATTTTGAAAAGGCGAGATAGGAAGGAAAATCTTTTTTGATTCTTGGCATTTGTTCTCCCAAAACATCTCGTGAACGAAACGGAACCTTTTGACCAAAAAAAGGCATCATAACGATGGGATCTAACTGTTGGTTATCATCAAAATCATCCAAATAAAGATCGACCGATTGTTCCTGGGAAGCTTTCCATTTGAAATTCTTTCCAACATTTCCAGCGACAATATCAAGTAATCCATCGCCATCAAAGTCATAGAGCTCAACACAGTTCCAAAGACCTTGCGTGTTTTCAAGTCCATAACGATTGGTGCTATAACGAAACGTTTGATCTCCATTGTTCGTTAAGATAGTGATCGGCATCCAATCACCAACCAATACCAAATCCATCAGTCCATCATGGTTGATATCGCCCCACTGACTATCGGTCACCATCCCCCAATTCTGACGTTCAAGGATATCCATCGATCGATCGTTTTGATTTTGAACAATAAAACTATGGGGAGACAGGCCATAATTTCCTTTAATGGAGCGCGTGCCAATAAAAAAATCTTCACTACCATCGGTATCAAAATCTTCAATGGAAATACTGCTCCCATTAAATTGTGATAATTCAGTGGAGGCTCTTGTAAACATCCCTTTTCCATCATTAAAATAAATCCGATCACTATAATCCACATGTGGCGGTGCTTGATGGTTTCCTCCACTGACAACATATAAATCCAAATCACCATCTTTATCTAAATCAATCGTGGCGGCATCAATATCTTCAAAGTGCTGATCTCGAAATAAACCGGGATTATCCACAAGCTCAAACCCTCCATTTTGTTTTTGAAGATACACTTGAGCAGATTGCCCTTTACCCCCTCCAATAAAAAAATCTTTCAATCCATCACCATTAAAATCTTCATGGACGGCTGCTGGTCCTTCATAAGATAATCGTTCAGGAACCAGAGGCTCACTCAATTCATCATATTGAGGATCTTCTATATGGATAAAGGGAAGTTCTGAAATAGTGTATTCAGAATTTTCTTGGGTAATAACAACCTTATCGAGATTATCTTTTCGTTGGAATGAAGCCATTTGGTAGGATGGCTTTTTTAGTTTTTGGACATAGCCTCCGGGCCAAATCACTTTGATCGAATCCACACGCTGATGGTTTTGAAGGCCAAAATGAACCTTTCGTGAAGATGTCGATTGAAACCCTCGTACCGTTTGCAATTCTTTCGTTTGAGATTGACCATGATAGTAAACCGTTACTTGACTTCCCAATACATTGGGGAAAGATTCAGATCCCACCAAGTTCAATTGAAATGAATGGGCATCTTGGACGGTGTTTTCTAAAATTTGGGCTTTTTGATTGATATTATTCAATACCAAATCTAAATCGCCATCTAAATCCAAATCACCCACAGCAGCTCCCGTGGAATATCCAGGCGTCCCTATTTTCGATTCGTGATGCTTTGAAAAAGATAAATTCCCTTTGTTTTTAAATAAAAAATTGGGAATCTTGACTTCAGGCATTTGATCAATTATTGATTTTTCGATTTCCCGTTCTTGGGTTTCCTGATACTTTGAAAAGTCCAGATTACTCATGAAATTGATATAGTCTAAGTCATTAGGCCGCTTGGCAATGCCATTGGAAATAAACACATCATTCCATTGATCATTGTCAAAGTCTGCCAATAAGACACCCCAACTCCAATCGGTGGCATACGTATCGGTATACAATGCGAGCTCATCGTACCGACCAAATTCATTTTTGACTTGAAGAGCATTTCGAGCCAGTTGAGGTTCATAACCATAGTTAGCTTTGATTCGAGTGATGTTATCGGTGTCTTCACCCCCTGATTTTAAAAAGATCTCTGCATCATAGGGCATCATATCAGTGGTATAAATATCTTCACGATGGTCTCCATCTAAATCAGCAAAATCAACCCCCATCGTAAAGCGAGCGGTATGAGTGATGAACGAATGGATGGATTCAGTAAAGGTTTTATCTTGGTTATTGATATAGATATAATCATTTTCATGAAAATCATTACCGACATAAATATCTGGCCAATGATCTCCATTGATATCTGCAATTCGAAGGGCCAATCCATATCCCAATGGACTTGAATAAATGCCTGATTCGGATGTTTTATCAATGAACTTTCCGTTTTCATTGACTTGGTTTTCATAAAACCGATCCCCGGCTAATGAATCTTTTTCAAATCGCTTATCAATTGAACCATAGCTATTGATGCTGTGGACATTGTGATTCAATAAGTATAAATCCATATCGCCATCCAAATCATAATCTAAAAAAGCGGCTTGTGTCGAAAATCCAGAAAAGTCTAATCCCAAGGCCTTGGAGCTTTCAATAAATTGTCCGTTTCCTTGGTTGATATACACTAAATTATGTCCCTGAAGCGATTGAAAATGACCAACTTTGCACACGTAGATGTCCAATAATCCATCATTATTGATATCTTCCATGGTAACCCCCGTGGACCAACTCTGGCTATCTTCTAAATGGGCTTGTTCAGTTATGTCAGCAAACTGAAGGGAACCAAGGTTTTTATAAAGTTTATCTTGATGTTGATTGGAAGAAAAATAAAGATCTTCCAAGCCATCTTGATCAATATCACCAATAGCCACCCCACCGCCATTATAGAAGTAAAGATATTCGATGATATTGATATCGTCTTGGTACTCTAAGGTATTGCTAAAATCAATCCCCGTTTCTTGAGATTCCAATACTTGAAAAGAAAAATGGAGATTTTGAATGTTGTCTTGTTTCTTTTTACAGCTGACCAACGTCATAAAACCCAAACTGAGTGTACTGATAATGAAAAAATGCCTCACTGTCTTATCGTTGATAGGTGAAAACAGCCACCGAATCATTGGATCTCAACACATAAATTCGATCATTGATGATTTCAATATCTCGTATTTCTCCTTTGACATGAAATCCACTACCCGTGGATTGATTGACAAGGCGTTGTCCATCCGACACCAAATAAACACCATAGGAAGAATCATAAATACCCACTTCTGGTTTGGCTCCATAGAGATTGCCTCCCATCAAGACATCCTGATTCCCATCCTGATTCCAATCACCAATAGCCATGCCATACATCGGACTTAATTGAGTTTCTTTGGGTAACGGAATGCCTTCAAATTGAAAATCGTTTTGATGTTTGAATAGATAACTTTCTAAAGTATTGATGGGATATACTTTGGCCGATTGCAATTCTTGAAGAGTCAAAATTTCTTGAATACTGGCTGTTTTAAACGAATCGTAACTAGGAAATCGACTGGCTAGCATTTTGATTTGACCAATCAAATCATGACGAAGCGCAAAGGGCAAATCCCGACCATCCTCTGAAGTAAACGTTAAAATCCCTTCCGTACTTCCATTTTGATCAAAATCACTGAAATACAATTTCAATGGTTGCTGTTCGCTCGCTTTAAACCGAGAGTTCAATCCATGATTTAAACCGATAACCTCTTTCTGCCCATCTTGATTCAAATCGGTTAACACCAATCGATTCCACCATCCTTTTTTTTGGCCTAGAGGATTTTCTTCCACTGGAATCAATCGACCATCACTATTTTCAAATAGTTCAATCCCCATATAATGACCCGTGACCATCAAGTCCTGATCTCCATCTTGATCCCAATCGTAAAATAGAGCATCAGTCAATAACCCTAAATCTTTGAGTTTTGGAGCCAGTTGATCTGTTTGATCTTCAAAACTTCCTTGTCCATCACCGATCAATAAATAACCACTCCCCATGAATTGTTGGTGTCCCACCACCAATCGTTCACCAACAAATAAATCCAAAAAGCCATCCTGATTGATATCCGCTGATTGGACCACACCCGTGCTGATGCGATCATCACTAGTCGGAAATTTTTGAGGACTTAATTCAAAAAAACCATATCCATCATTAAAAAGCAAATGATCGTATAAATCATCTGAAAATCGAGAGGTTTCGAGTCCTCCTGAAGCCAAATACACATCCAAATCACCATCGGCATCGGCATCCAAAAGATGTGCTTCGGTATGTTCCGATTCTTTCATTTCTTGGAATAGATCCGTTTGATTTGAAGGCGCCAGACCATTGGCCGTTCCAAAAAACACCACGGTTGGTTCTCCCTTGGGACCAGGAATGATTAAATCATCCCATGAATCGCCATTTAAATCACCGACGGCCCCATCAGGACCTTCGGTGCTGCTTTTATGAAAGTCCAAACGTTGCCGATGAAAATCGACAAAGTTTCTTTCTCGGTGTTTGTATCGAGGTAGATGACCCTGATTGGTGAATAATGGCGGTTCATGATGGTTGGTCCATGGAATCGCTTCACTTTGGGCCGTCTCTTTGGAATCTTCACGGAGGGTGATCCGTTGATTGGTCATGACATCATGGAGTTGAACGGTTTTTCCCGAAGGCCATAAAACCCTGATGTTCACTTGATCAACGTCATCCAAACCAAAGTGAAGAATAGGATCCATACTGGATTGAAAACCTCTTGCCAATTGCTGCTCTTGATAATGCATCTTGCCAGGAGTGATGACTTGGATTTTGGCACCAATGGCCAACGTATTTTGTCCTAAACCTTTTAATTCTATTTGAAGGTAATGATGATTGGTTTCATTGGCTTTGTTTTCAAAAACAAATGATTCCATATTGACATTGTTGACAATGAGATCAAGATCGCCATCATTGTCTAAATCACCATAAGCAGCTCCGTTTGAAAAACTGGGTAGTTCAAGACCAGACTGGGGCCAAGGTTGGAACTCAAATGCCCCAAGGTTTAAAAAAGCATGGTTGGGAATTTTATTGGATGGAATCAAGTCGACTAATTCTTTAAAGTTGACTTCTTGCAATGCTTTTAAGGGTTGTGATGCTTGTTCATTGGAAATATATTGCAAATAATCTTGGTTGGTTAAATCTCTATAAATACCATTGGCAATAAACAAATCTTTGAAGCCATCATTATCCATGTCAAAAAAGAGTGCTCCCCAAGACCAATCGGTGGCTTCGACGCCTGAAAATCGACCCAATTCACTAAAACTATTGGGGGCATTGTTTCGATACAACATATTGCGCGTGAATTGATGGTGGTATCCATTGGTGACGTTGTATTGATATTTATTCCAATCTTCAAATGTGGTCACCGATTTTAATCGCTCGTATTGAGCAGGTAACATTTCGGTGACAAATAAATCCATATCCCCATCGTGATCGATATCGGCAACATCAGCTCCCATCGATGCTCCCGTAATGGATTTCATTTGATCGGTCAATACCTCATCGAAAGTGCCGTCTTGATTATTAAGATACAAATAATCTCTTTCAAAAAAATCATTGGCCACGAAGATATCGTCCCAATGATCATTGTTAAAATCTGCCACCGTCACCCCTAATCCAAAACCAATCACACTGCCATAGATGCCAGCTTGTTGGCTAACATCAATAAATTGTCCATCCCTATTTTCTAAGAGTTTATCACCACCTAAGGAATCTCTGATGGGGCGCTCATTGCGTCTTAAATCAAAGCTCCCAATGGCTTGATACGAATTATTCAATAGATAAACATCCAAATCGCCGTCTTGATCATAATCGAAAAAGGACGCATGTGTCGAAAATCCCCGATCATCGAGACCATAGGCTTCAGCTGATTCGATGAAGGTCAAATCCCCTTGATTGATAAATAATTCATTTTGTTTGTTGCCACCGTCGACTCTTCCAGAATTACAAACATAGATATCCAAATATCCATCATGATTGATATCGACCATGGAAACACCGGTAGACCAAAATCGATTTCCAGTGACCCCTGCTGAATCAGTAATGTCTTCGAATTCAAAACCTCCTTTGTTTAAATAAAGCTTATTACTTTTTTGGTTAGCCGTTAGGTAAACATCGGCGAGTCCATCATTGTTGATGTCTCCTATCGCCACTCCCCCACCATTGTAATAGTTTCGGTAGGTATAGATGTTAAAGGCTTCGGTATCAGTTAAGGCATTGATAAAGGAAATGCTCGTTTGCTCGGAGGATAACAGTTTGAACTGTGTGGTTTTTTCTTTGTTGATTGGAGTATGGCATTGAATCACAACAACCCAAAGGAACCCAAAGGCAAAACGCTTGTTCCGTGACACACAAAATCGTTTCAAAACCGTAAAATTACAATAGTCATCAAAAGATTCTTCATTTTGACGTGATGAGTAAGCTGATCAATGGCACTACCGTCATTTAGAAAAGGATAAATAAAAGTGGCCGATACCATTAGGGTTGTTTTTTTAAAATTTTTTATATTCGTTGGTATGTACATGTAAATCATGAAAGGGGTGTATTCGCCAAATCCTTACCAATTAGAAGATTTTCGATCAATCATATAACTTGTTCGTACCAAAGACGTATTACTGATGTTGATATTCATCAACCATTGATCATCCATTAAAATGAGATACTCATGGCATTAGATAGAGGATCAAAAACGTTTTTTCATGGAAGAGAAAAAGAAAAGAAACAATTTAGACTTTTCTTAAATCGTCTGATAAAAGATAAATCCAGAACTTCTTTTTTAATTCAAGGATCACCAGGTGTTGGTAAAACAACTTTATGGGAACATTGTTGTGATTTAGCAGAAAAACAAGGGTGGAACATCGTGGTTATCGATATTTCGACATTATATAACATTAAAGATTTTAGAAACCGTCTAGGTAGAGAACCTTTTTGGAAATTTTGGAGAAAGGAAAAGCTAGGATTCAATCCAAGTATGACACATCCTGAAGTTGGAACAGTCGGTCTTGGAATGGAACTTGAAATCAATCATCATACCTTTATTAAAACTTTAAATGCTATTAAAAAACCAACCATTATGGTGTTGGATGAAGCACAAAATTTAAATCAAGATAATATCACAAAAGCACAAAAAAGGGTGATCGTGGAGGTGTTGGATAATATTCATAATCAAAAAAGAAAATCAAAGACTTCTGTTGTTTTATTATTTAGTGGATTAGGAAGGACAAGAGAAATATTAAAAGATTACGGAATATCCAGGTTTGCGACATCATCTGTGATTCATTTACAAGCTATAGATAAAGTGTCCGAACGAAAAATCATTTATGATTGGTTAGTTCAAGAAGGTCATGTGAACAAGAATGATCCTCATTTAAAACATTGGATCGAGAAAATATCAGAACAAACCTATCAATGGCCAAGACATATTGCTTCCCATGGGATTCATGCCGTTAATTATTTAGAAGAACATGGCAGTAAATTAACTCATGGGGGTTTAAAAATGGTTTTACAAGAAGGAGAAAATTCAAGATTTGAATACTATAAGTCGAGAATGGACGGTTTTAGCCATAGTGAAGTGGAGTCGATTGTTGATTTTCTAAAAACACAAAAAGAGGCTGAATCTTTTTCGAATAGGGATATCATTCCATTTTTTGAAAAAACACTTTCCACAGAAAAATCAGAAGATTTGTTTCAAAAATCGTGGCATTCTGGTATTTTCCATCAAAGGGATGATATGAAATATAGTATCTCTGTTCCTTCAATGAAGGATTGGTTTATCCAACACTTTGGAAATAAAAAATAACTTTCGAAACAATCCAACTGACATCAAATAAAGATTGGGGGAAAATTAAAAGAAAAGTGAGTTGATAGAATACAAGAAAATAAGACGAAAAAGAATGTTTCTTGGGAGAATTAAATGAGACCAGTAACATACGTATTTTGGAAATGCTTTTGTCACTTCACGCATCCGAGCTCCATAATTCATATGGAAGAGATAAAACCAACTTGAATCATATTGTACTTGGTAGTCGCAATTGTATCATCGGTCATTATAGATTTATCAAATAATTTTTATATTCTTCAATAATCTAAATCGAGAATAATGGCTGTTGATAGAGGGCGAGCGAAGTATTTTCATGGAAGAAAAGAAGAGATTAAAAAATTCAAAGATTTATTGACGCGTTCCATTAAAGACAAAGTAGGAACAACTTTTTTAATTCAAGGTTCTCCAGGTGTTGGAAAAAGTGCTTTAAAATTTGAATTATCTAAAAGGGCAAAAAATTGGCATGTTATTGAAATAGATCCTACGGCTCTTTATGATTTAAAAGACTTTAGAGATTCCTTAGGGTTAGAAAATTGGTTTGAATTTTGGAAGAATGAAGTCCTTCACTTGAAAAGGAGCGTTTCTATTGTGAATGTTGATTTAAAAATTCCGTTAACTAGACATACTTTTAGAAAATCATTAAATGAAATTAAAAAACCGACATTAATTGTTCTAGATGAGGCTCAGAGATTAAAAGAAGAGGTGAAAGATGTTTCAGAAAAAAAAACAATACGTGATGTTTTAAACAATATTCATAATCTTGAAACTGAGAACGGATTTGTTTTTTTAATTGTAGGATTAGGCACAACACAAGATATTTTAAAAGAATTTCAGATTTCAAGATTCGCTAAAAACACATTAGTTAACTTGGAATGTCTCGATGAAAAATCAGAAAGAGAGATTCTTAAACAATACATGATCAAAGAAGGAGGAGCCAATGAAAACGATCCGAAATTGAATCCCTGGATTGATGAAATTGTAAATCACACTTATGGTTGGGCTCAACATATCATTTCCTATGGTGAAACAACAGCAGAATATTTACAAAGAAACAATCATTTGTTGTCTGATAAAGGGTTAAAAGAAGTGTTAATATCAGGATTAGAGTTGAGACATCAATTTTATAGATACCGATTGGATGGTTTTAGAACCAGTGAATGTCAATTGTTGGTTGACTTTTTAAAAGCAAATCAAGAACTGAAATCATTTTCAGATGAACCTATTATTCACTTTTTCAATCAGAAATACCATAATGAAGAAAAATCTGAACAATTGTTTGAAAAAGCATTAGAACGAGGATTATTTCACCAAAACAAAAACATGAGATATGTCATTCCTGTTCCTTCAATGAGAACATGGCTCACCGAAAAATTAGAATTATATTAAGAAATTCATCAAACCAATCTAATTCTCTTAGGGAATTCAGGTATGTAGTCTCAACCCTTTACCATAAATAGATTTCGTCCACAAAAACCCAACTAGATTCTCCAGCATGATCATGCCATGGTGGTAGAACACCAAGATTTTCAACCACAATCCGGTATTGTTCGACATCTTGTGGTTTGATAGGAATGTCAAATTGTTCTTTTTGCGTTTGACTGAATTTTTCACTAGCCTGAGGAATTTCCAATTCCGAAAGTAGTTGCCAACCGTCACGACTTAAGCCATAGACTTTGATGCTTTTGGGCAATATGATCCAGCCGCCATAACTCCGCATCGAACTGACTGATACATGTGAAAATTGAGGATATTCAGGGGCATCAAAAACAACGATTAAATCGTCTCCATGATGACCAACCCAATAACCATCAGTGAAAGAAGTGCTCCCTAATTCCAAATCAAATAAATTGGAATGATTGGTATAGGTTCCTGAAGGGGAAGATTGAAGTTGGTATTGGGTGATGGTATGAGCTACTTTTCGAAAATCGATTTCTGTGGTTTGGCTTGGCAACCATCCTGGGATAAAACTTTTGGCTTTTAAAGTCCCCGATTCTTTAATCCAAAGACTATCTTGATAACTGGCTGAAAGACTATCGGGCGTTTGTCCATGGAGGGTATACTTGATGTCCACACTTTCGATGGGGCGCAAAAAAGAAACAGCCAAACTATCGACAAATAGGGTTTGTTGATTCACCATTTGGGGCCTCTCTACTTGTTGTTTTTCAGCAAAATCAGCAGCAACACCAAAATCTATGTCAATCACCGAATTATTTTGAACATTCGATTTTTCTTCATCGGTTATGGATGTCTTCCACAGAAATAATTTTTCTAAAGACTGGTTTTTTAATAATTGATGGATGCCCTCCTGAGTGATTCGGGTATTGGTCAAACTGACTAATTGTAGTGGAAGTGCGTCTAAAGAAGCCAAATCTTGATCTTCAATATTGGTGTGATTTAAATGGAGTTTTTTGAGGTTTTTAAAATTTCTGAATTTTTCAAAAGCAGATGGTGGGATGATGACAGAATTTAAATTTAATTCGATGACATTCTTTCGGATTTTGTACAAAGCGTCAAAAGCATCCATTGACAGGGAATCTCCCAAATAACGGACCACGACGTAATGATGATCCATCGAGTATTGATCGACTCGAAAATCATGAGCCAATATTTTTTCCAGATCTTTATGAGATGGAGGGGAAACTGGATTTAATTCAGGTGGGAAAAATTCTTCTAATAGCTCAAGTTGCGACCTATCGATTTGCTGATAGGCCATCGTTTGCTCGAACTTGGCCCCAACAAGCACCCAATTTTTGATCAATTCTAGTTCTATTGGCGTTAACTGCGTTCTGCTTTTCGGAGGCATTCTTAAATCATGATCCATTGGTAATTCCAAATGATAGAGCAATCGACTATCATTTGGATTCTTAAAATCAATCGCCAAACCACTTTCACCACCTTTTAGTATCCCCTCTACCGAACTCAAGATCAATCCGCCTTCTTGTTTTTCATTTCCATGACAACTGACACACTTTTTATCGAGGATCGAATGGATCACTTGTGTGTATAGATTAATGCTATCCTTTTTTATGGATACTGTTGTGGGCTTTTTAGGCAATTTCAAATAGCCTTTTCCATGGGTCAGTTGTGCCCCCAAATGACTTGAAATCGTCAAACAAATAACCACCAATGTAAACGATCCATTAAAGAGTCGATTTGATACTTTTTTGAAATACAAAAACCATAAGAGACCGATGAAAACAGTGGTTGTGATGGCCATCCACATATGGTTGAGGACTTCCGCCGTATAATCCCCCGTGAGGTATCGTAAATAACCCAAAATAGAGGCCACAATAGCGGTATAAAAACTTGACTGAAGACCCCATCCAATCGTGTGGGTGTATTTGCTGGGATTTTTGATGGATAATAAGACCAACCAATAGGTGAATAAAAAGATGCCAATCGGTAAATGAATAATTACTGGATGTAACTTTCCTACGAAGTGTAACCACTCCATCATTTGGTCGAATAGAATTGAATTTTAAACAATGAAGTTGTTTTCTACAAGACTTGATTTTGGTTGAATGATCCGATTGAAACGAAACCCCTCAAGCGAGAATTTGATGATGCACATGACCATGAACATCGGTCAAGCGAAAACGTCTTCCTTGGTACTTGTATGTCATTTGTTCATGATCGATACCAAAAAGATGTAAGATGGTGGCTTGCAAATCATGAACATGCATAGGATCCTGAACGATATTATATCCTAATTCATCCGTTTGGCCATAGGTCATACCGGGTTGGATGCCCCCACCGGCCATGAAAATGGTAAAACATCGAGGATGATGATCCCGACCGTAGTCATCATCGGTCAGTATCCCTTGACTGTAATTGGTTCTTCCAAATTCCCCACCCCATATCACTAGTGTATCTTCTAATAATCCCCGTTGCTTGAGATCTAAAATCAATGCCGCTGTGGGTTGGTCAACATCTTTGGCTTGTCGTTTGACTTCTGCTGGTAGATTGGCATGCTGGTCCCACCCCACATGATATAATTGGACAAAACGAACATCTTTTTCGATTAATCTTCGGGCCAAAATACAATTGGCCGCATAAGTCCCTGGTTTGAGGGAATCCGGACCATACATTTGCAATATCGCATCTGGTTCATTTTCGATATCCATGACTTCTGGCACCGAAGTTTGCATTCGGTAGGCCATTTCGTATTGTGCCATCCGATCTAGTATTTGTTGGTCACCAAAATTTTCTTCATGATGTTGGTTGATCTGGGCTAAATAATCTAGCATCTTTCTTCTCTCGAGCCTGGAGACGCCTTCAGGATTGTTTAAATACAGTACAGGATCTTTTCCAGCTCTGAATTGCACGCCCTGATGTAGGGAACTCAAAAAACCATTGCCCCACAACCTTGAATAAAGTGGCTGGGCAACTTCCCGGCCGGTTCCTTTGGAGAGCATGACAATGAATGATGGTAAATTATCATTCAAACTCCCCAATCCGTAGCTCATCCAAGATCCAAAACTAGGTCTGCCAGGCAGCTGAGATCCCGTTTGGAAAAACGTAATGGCTGGATCATGATTGATGGCTTCGGTATGCATTGATTTAACAAAACACAATTCATCGGCGATTTTGCCGATATAGGGTAAAAGCTCACTGAGCCAAGCACGAGATTCTCCATATTGAGCAAAATCATATACGCTTCCAGTCAGTGGAAATGTCGCTTGCCCGGAAGTCATGCCGGTTAATCGTTGTCCCATTCGGACCGATTCGGGCAAGTCCATGCCTCTGTTTTCATTGAGTTTCGGTTTATAATCGAATAGATCCAATTGGGAAGGACCACCACTTTGAAAGAGATAAATAATGCGCTTGGCTTTGGGAGCAAAATGAGGCAAGGCTCATGATCCTTTTTGAAGTTTTGTTAATGAAGACCCGTTGTTTTTTCCAAAACCAAATGGATCCAATAGATAGCCAAGCGCCAGTCCACCAATACCAAAGCCCATTTTTTTAAGAAACTCTCTTCGATTATTATTCTGAAAATACCTAGTTAGTGGATCCATAGACTAACTTTTCTGGGTGGTGATATCTAAATTGTAAATCAATAATGCGACATCCATCAAAACACTCCGAATTGATGGATGGCTGGCTTCAATATTGCTATCAGATGGATTTTCAATTCCCATTGATTGGTGATAGTAATCAGCTAGCCACTGTAACTCTAGTTCATTAGGTTTATGGCATGTGATGGTCCTATAAATAAACTCAATTGATTCGTTTAATGACCAATGATTGAAATTTTCTTGATGAGACTCAATGAGGTGTTTTGCAGCAAAAGTGAATTGAGGATCATTCATTAAAACAAGCGATTGTAAAGGGGTGCTTGTCTTTTGTCTCTCGACGGTACAAAAATCACGATATGCCGCATCAAAGATGAGCATATTAGGTGGAGGAACCGTTCGCTTCCAAAAAGTATACAAACTTCTGCGGAATCGATTTTCCCCTCCATCGGGGATATATTCAACCAGTCCATTGCCTCCTTTTTCACGCCAGAGACCTTCGGGTTGGGGTGGTTTGACACTTGGCCCGCCAATTTGTTGAACTAGCAAGCCACTAGTGGCCAATGCATTGTCTCGAATCATTTCAGCTTTGAGACGGACCCTTGGATAATAGGTCCAATAGGTGTTTAATGGATCTTCATTTAAATATTCTTGTTTTACCATACTAGATTGTTTGTAAGTAGCCGAACTCACCATTCTTTTAATGATTTTTTTTACATCCCATTGATCTTCAAATTGAAAAGTATGGGCTAAATAATCTAAGAGTTCTGGATGGGATGGGTTGGCTCCTTGATTGCCAAAATCATCTGGAGTCGAAACAATTCCCTGACCAAAAAATTGTTGCCACAAACGATTGACTGTAACCCGTGCAGTCAAAGGATTGTTATCATCAAACAACCATTGACTCAGTCCTAATCTATTTTTTTCGAAGGCATCTCCAAACGCTAAAATCGCTTCCGGTGTTTTTGGAGATACTTGAGTAGTTGGTGCATTATAAACGCCTCGATCCAAGACATGGGTTGTTCTAATTCCTGGCGTGTCTTCCATGACCATCAAATAAAATTTTGAAATAGAATCTGGAAAATGAACAAATGGAAAATCTCTTTTCGCTATTTCTTTGTCTATTGGCATGCGGGGTTCTGGAAATTCACCATAATCGATTAACCCCTTTTCATCGAGCTGATTAAAAAAACTGAAAAAGCCATAATATTCTTCTTGAGAAATAGCATCGTATTTATGATCATGGCAACGAGCGCAATCCATGGTAATACCTAACATGGTTCGTGCCGTTGTAATGGTTCGATCGGCCACATATTCTACGCGATATTCTTCGGGAATAACCCCACCTTCTTGAGTGATGCTATGGTTTCGATTAAATCCAGTGGCCAAAATCTGTTCTTTGGTCGGATTAGGCAATAAATCCCCTGCTAATTGCCATGTGATGAATTGGTCATAGGGTAGATTTTGATTGTAAGCATGAATCACCCAATCCCGCCAAGGCCACATAAATCGTTCTAAATCATCTTGATATCCATGGGTATCGGCATAGCGTGCGATATCGAGCCATATAGAAGCCATTCGTTCCCCGTAATGCTCGGAATCTAGCAATTTGTCGACTACTTTTTCATAGGCGTTTTCGGATTCATCGGCCAAAAAAGCGTCTATTTCTTCTATGGAAGGTGGTAATCCAATAACATCAAAGTAAACACGTCTGAGGAGTGTTTCTTTATCCGCTGACTGGGATGGTTGCCAACCATTTTGATGTATTTTTTGACCAATAAACCAATCGATTTCATTGAGTTCCCAGCGGGGGAAGAAAGGGGCTTTGATGTCGGGTTTTTTGGGTAGAATGTAAGCCCAGTGTTTGTCGTAAGGGGCCCCCTGTTGGATCCATTGTCGAATCATTTGTTTTTCAATTTGGGTCAAACTCAAATGTGAATCAGATGGTGGCATTTGAATTTGGGAATCTGATGAAAAAATTCTTCGGATGATTTCACTACTTTCAGGTTCAAATGGAACGACTGGTATTTTATCAGGCGATTCCATCATTGGATTATAGAGTCCATCGGATAAATCCAATCGAAGATTGGCTTCTCTCGTATTGGCATCGGGTCCATGACACGTAAAACATTTATCCGATAAAATCGGTTTAACATCAAAATTGAAGCTAATAACCTCTGGTAAAGTCTGGGCGATTGAAACTATATTTTCTTGACTTTGTTGCGGTTTTTCGGCAAACTCTTGAGAAATGAATTGATACCCCAATACAATCAGCAGTGGTATCAAAAATGACCATGCATATTGAAAGTTCTTCGCCCACAGTTTATTAAAAACAGAAATGGTTTTTTGGAATATAGTCTAGGTTTCTAAATTAAGAAAAATAAATTCCTGTAATAAAAAATAGGCTGATAATATTTTATGAAGTTGCGTTTAGTTTTTTTATTGTACTATGAAATACAAATGCTGACATCTGTTTAGCATCTGATATCCACAAATTCCTTTGAATACAATACCTTTAACTTTATCTTTTCAAAACAATCATTATCTCATGCTCAAATCACTTGGTAAAACACTGAGTTGTCTATTTTTCATTTCTTATACATGCTGGGGATGGTCTCAATCAAAATTGGTTCCAAAACCTTCCATATTGGAACAAAATGTGGATTCTATCATGCAAGATGCCATCAAACAAAAAGCTTTTCCTGGGGCTCAAATACTGCTATATAAGGATGGGGGAATTCGATTGAACAAAGCGTATGGCTATCATACTTATGATTCCATCCGCAGAGTATCGACACAAGATTTGTATGATTTGGCATCGGTCACCAAGATTTTAGCCGGGACTTTAGCCTTTATGAAATTGTATGAACTCTATCACCTTGATTTAGAAGCTCCCCTTTCAGACTATCTTCCTTATTTAAAAAGAAGTAATAAAAAGGAGACCACCTTTACCCAATTACTGACCCATAGTGCTGGATGGATCCCATCTATTGAACATCATAAGACTTTGCATAAAAAGAATGGCCAACTCAAAGCTCGGACCATATCCAATAAACCATCAAAACGTTTTCCTTACCAAATAAGCACTTCTCTTTTTGTTCATAAGAATTATTACAAAACGGTCAAAAGGCGAATCAAAGATTCTGAGGTTCCCACGATCGGAGAATATAAATATTCAGGGCTCTGGTTTTTTCTGTTACCTGAATTGGTTGAACGTTTAACCGGGATGACTATCGATGATTTTTTAGATCTTCATTTTTATAACCCCCTCGAATTAGAACGGATTGCTTTTAGAGCTGGGGAATATTTTCCACTCGAAGAAATCGTACCCACTGAAAAAGACACTTTATTTAGAAAAACCCTAGTTCATGGATGGGTTCATGATGAAGCCGCTGCTTTGATGGGCAAACTATCGACCAATGCCGGTTTATTTGCCAATGCCGAATCTCTTTCAGTACTATTGGAAATGCTTTTAAACAAGGGGATGTATCATGATCAACAGTATCTCCTATCTGAAACTGTTGAACGATTTACTTCTAGAATATTTCCTCAAACAGGCAATCGACGAGGACTTGGTTTTGATAAACCCATTTTAAAAGAGACCGGACAACAAACATACCCCTCTCAATGGGCTTCACCAAGTAGTTATGGACATAGTGGATTCACTGGGATTCTTGTATGGGTTGATCCTCAATACGATTGCTTTATGATTTTTTTAAGTAACCGAGTCTATCCGCATAGAGAACTCAGTTCAATCTATAAACTCAACGTCAGAAGCAAGATACTGGATCAGATTATCCTTCACTAAAGACAAATAACAATATCAATGGCGATGACATAATGCAATTCATTCAGAAACCAAAGTCATATTTGTTAGAGTTGATACATGACTGACTACTCGTTTATTATTGTGTGCTATTCCCCATTTTTGATGTGCTGATTAATAAAGTCCATACTTTTTTTAATACGAAACAGCCGATGCGAACCTCTGGTTTCTTTCTCTATTTCTATAAAAGACATGGTGAAAGAACCTACCGAAAAATTACCTTTTGAAGCATTACCAAACCATGAAAATATTCCTTTAGCGTTCCACTTAAAAGCGCATGCGGTGATGAGTGATATCTTTCGTGAAGATAAGAATGAATCAAAGCCGAAACCACCATCAGACCGTCCGGTTTTAAGTTAAGTGTATCAGTCCCAAGGATTGAATATCTTTGTCTTATGTTAACAAAACGACAACAAGAAATCATCATCAAAACGACTCAATCCTTACAGCCCGTTCGCTTGGCGTATAATGCTTATTATTCAGAAGGTAGAGAAATTCATCTGCTTTACGAGTGGGGAAAAAAGTGAGTTTAGCTGATACTTGCGACATGATGATTTCCTTAGAGGAAAAACTCAATCGCCCCATTCAAATGGTTCATTTTGATTATATCTCCCCTTATTATAGAAAAGAAGTGTTAGAGAATGCGACCTTCTTTTACGATAACCAAAAATCAAAAGGAAAAAATACAGAAGCGGTGTACTCGTATTGATGCTCTTTTTGGAGAACGGCGATCTTTAGTTCCTAAAATTCCTTCGCAAGACCTTTTTCTGTTTGATTTAATCATACGTGGTCTATCTTGTTGGTATACAATACTCATCCTTGAAGAAGCGAAACATATTTTTAAACAAAAACCCGACATCGCCAAAAAGTATCCTTCTGTTCGATGGCGTGCGATGAATCGTATTCGAAACGAAATCGTTCACCAAAATGGTGAAGTAAGCGATGGCGAGGTTTATCGTTTAATAACACAAGATATGGTTGTCTTAGAAAAAGAAATCGTCAAATTGAAATCTTATATTGATTCTTTAAAAATAAACGATCCAACCATCGACACGACGCAACAACGATAGCCGTTATGCTAACGAAGACAACTTGATTCTGTTCCAGATTTTAGTGAATTAAACTCGCTTTTAGAAGAACTTTTCCCTTTATGACGCAGCATTAAAAGATTCAAATCGCTAATTTTCATTAAAACACATTAATTCCGTCATTTAAAATCAAGACATGGCGAAAGAACCTACCGAAAAATTACCTTTTGAAAAACTGCCGAATTACAAAAAGATTCCTTTAGAGTTGCATCTAAGAGTCGATCATGTGATGGGAGAAGTATTCAAAAAAGCAAACATTCCCTCCAACCCAAAAAGAGAAAGAATCAATTCAAGATAAATACATAAGTCCCAAAGATATCCGTATATTTTATGATGTCTCTTAATCTTTCTTCAGTTAAAGCAGCGGAATTAATCATGCAAAATCGTTTATTTAATTTTGTTTCTAACTCTTCCCATAAACCATAAAATTCTGTTCCAACAGGATCACTGAAAGAAACTAATAAAGTAGGTTATGTTTTCATCAATACCGTAATCTGCTCAACCAAGAGATACCGGCTTGAATTTTTCTGATTGATTAATAATGCTCTTTTTTTTGTCTGTGAGCACAACTAATCATTCTGATAGTACTTAAAGTACGAAATTCTAAGGGAATTAAAGAATAAAAGTTTCAAACCAAACTTTCACTTGACTACTATTACGTACTGATTTTGGCTCTACCATTCTTTGTGTGTAGAAAGATGATTCTTTAATCAATCCGTAGTCTAAGTCAATACATTCACACTCAATTAAATTCAAAAAAACGTTCCAAATAAGAGCGTTTAGCTAGTTTTAATTTCTATAATGACAACTTCTATATGGGTAACGAAAATGGTTTGACTAAACCGTGTTCTTTTGCTTTACAAACAACCGTGTTCTTAAAAAAAAATGTATTTAAGTTTCTATCAACATATTTTTCAAACTTTGTATCAAACCCTTCTAGTAAAGAGTTGTTGTTTTTTATCTTCAGTTTGATTTTTTTGTATGTGTTTAAGAACTCACACCACTGGATAAAACGCCTTCGATCATGATGGTCTGAATGAGCAAATTCATGAAAATCATAAGGATCTCCATATTCTAAAAACACATTTTCAATTCTTTGCAATTGTTTTTCTATTCGAATAACGCGACTATCTTTCATAAAGTGGGTTCTTATATTCCTTACTTGGTTTCAGTGTTTCGATTCCTTGACGAAAAGCGTTTAATGATGCTTTCATCATGAATGTTTCAAAATGCTTTAAATCAGATGTCCTATCGGTGGCATCTAAAGAAGCATCATACGAATCTCTATCTCTACTCAAAATAAAAGACAACGGATATCCATGGTAATATTGTATATAATTCATCACCAACCTTGCCGTCCTTCCGTTTCCTTCCCCAAATGGATGGATTCTTGTCATATCATAATGTGCTTGAAATGATAATTGATTCACTTTTTCAAAACTACTATAGTTCGTGAGACCTTGATGGATATTCTTCAACAATAATTTGGTTTCATCACGGACATCATGGGGATGTAAATAATCTTTTCGAGAACCATCGTCCATCATCGTAAAGGCACCATATGTTCTTAATTGACCTTCCGCTGTATCGTAAAATGTTTGTGTATTTGGACAAATACCCGTTTCACCTGTTCTTCTATTAATGAAACTGTTTATTTTTTCCAAATGCTGTAACGTTAGTTTTTCCTTTCGAAAGGCCAATCGGAAAGCATACATCAAAGCATTAAAGTGGTCGATGACCATGGAAACATGTTTTTCAGGTCTGCTTGGCGTGATTCCTTCGTCTAACAAACGCCATGTTTCTCTAAAGGTTAATGAAGCTCCTTCAATCACAGAACTGAAATGAGCGACACAATACATATTCAATTTGTTGAAATCTGGATAATGACCCACTTGTTTCAAATACTCATTTTTTGTTTTCTCTAGAATATTCCAATGAGATGTCATAATCGATTATAATTATTTTTAGTTGCGTTTTGCCACCTTAGTATACCATTTCCAAAAACAACTTAGATGATAAACATCCTAATAGAAAAAACTTTTACCCCTACTTTAAAAAAATAACAGACTTCTCTGCAAGTTATTTCGCCATATTTCGTAAAAGTCTTTTGAATCAAACTATTTATTTACATCAATAAGACCCCTCTATGCTCCTGTCGATTCTAGTCTTGGAATCATAACATGAGAGCCTAAAAAAAACCGACTAATAATAGTATCTCTTGAAAGCTTCCATGGCCGCATATTCTGCTAATCCCATTTTACGATATTGTTCGGCCGTCGTGCGGTTTCTGTCTTCCGCGCGAACCCAAAATTCACGCTCGTCATTGCCTTGAAACATGGCCCCATCTTTTTGAGTTTCATGATAAAAAATAGCCTTTCGTTTTCTTAATACTTGGTCTGGGCTCATGGGGATCGCCATATCGATTTGATGTAATTCCCATTCTTCCCATGCCCCTCGGTACAACCATACCCAACAATCTTTCATATAAGGTTTGGGCTTTAAAACAGATAATGCCTCAAAAATGATATTTAGACAGACTCGGTGAGTCCCGTGCGGATCCGCTAAATCTCCCGCAGCAAAAATTTGATGGGGTTTGACTCGGTCAATGAATTCCACAACAATCTCCAAATCTTTTTGTGATGGGGGATTCTTTATGGCTTTTCCAGTTTCATAAAAAGGTAAATTCAAAAAATGAACTTGATGGTCTGGAAGTCCAAAATAACGAGTGGCGGCTAAAGATTCTCTTTTACGAATGGTTCCTTTGAGATGAAGGACTCTTTGAAATTGTTCAGGCGATAAATTTTTGTTTTTGATACACTCTATCAAATGTTCAACGTAGGGATTCCTTTGTTTGGAATTGAAATCTAATGTTACTTCGAGAAAACGTATAGCATCTTCATCGGTGACAGCGACACTTCCCGAGGTTTGATAACCAATATGAACTTGGTGTCCTTGGGTGACCAATCGATCAAAAGATCCCCCCATGGAAATGACATCATCGTCTGGATGAGGACTGAAAATAATAACTCTTTTTTGGGAAGGACTGGATCGCTCTGGACGATTGGTATCATCGGTATTGGGCTTTCCACCAGGCCAACCAGTGATGGTATGTTGTAGCTTATTAAACATTTTTATATTCAAATCATAGGATGGCCCATGAATGGAAATAAGTTCTGATAAACTATTTTGATTATAATCTTCATCCGATAATTTTAGCAACGCCTTATTGGTTTTACCGCATAACCAAGTCACCGCGTGTAGTATTTTTTGATCATCCCAATCGACTTGACTGACGATCCATGGGGTTTTAAATCGAGTGAGTTCAGATGCTGCTTGAAAATCAAGCACAAAGGTCGTATTGGTATGTTCTTGCAAAAAAGAAGCCGTTATAATTTCTGTCTCAGACTCTTCAACCGTTTTTCGAACAATCCTTGCTTTATTTTCTCCCCAAGCCATGATGAATATGCGGCGAGCTTCTAAAATGGTTTTTACACCCATCGTAATAGCTCTTCGTGGTACGTTTTCAAACCCTTCGAAAGTTTTTGCAGCATCTCTTCGAGTTAAATAATCAAGCGTGATCAATCGAGTTCTAGAATTTAAATGGGAGCCTGGTTCATTAAATCCGATGTGACCTGTTTGACCAATTCCCAATAATTGCAAATCGATCCCTCCGGCTTTTTTTATTTCGCTTTCGTAATCATTACAATGCTCTAGTATTTCACTTTGAGGGAGATCTCCTCTAGGAATGTGTGTATTGGCTAAATCAATATCGATATGATTAAAGAAGTTTGAATGCATGTATTGATAGTAACTGTTCGCATCTTCTGGAGCCATTGGAAAGTACTCATCAAGATTAAAAGTAATGACATTTTTAAAACTCAATCCTTCTTTTTGATGCCATTGGATGAGTTTTTTGTACACATTAAGGGGCGTATTACCTGTTGCTAGTCCTAAGACGCATGTTTTGTTTTCTTTTTGTTTTGCTCGAATTAAATCAGCGATGGCATTAGCGATATCCGTGGATGCTTTTTCAGGTTCCCGATATACCGCTAGATGTAATTTTTCGTACCTAGTCTTTTCTAATCTTCCAGGTGGTATATACTTTAATTTTTCTGACATTTCTATGATTTAACTTTTAATAAAACGGAGTTGAACGAGTTTGAATATATGACTGACAAAAGTAAATACTTGAAGTCAACCAATTTTAGTTGACATCAGTCTCTCTGTCGATCAGTTCAATGGAATTGATTGAATCGATCAATCGATACTTCTTCAGGAAGTTTCACCCCCTTTTCAATATAGTGATATAGCCACTTTGATAATAAAGGAGCCATCATGATGCCTCGTATTCCCAAACCGTTGAATACAAAGGCACGCTTATGGTTGGGGATTTTGCCAAGCAGAGGTCTCCTATCAATAACCGTTGGTCGAATCTGGGATTGATGACTGATGATTTGATAGTCAACGCTAAATATTTGTTTCAAGTCATCGATTAATTGCTGTTTTGATTTGGATGTCGTTTGGACAGATTTGGAGTGTCTATCAAAGGTGGCCCCAACCCAGAATTGGTGCTTTTTGAAGCGCGGAATAACATAGCACTTTGATTTTAATATTTTATCAGTCGGGATGGCATCTGATCTGATGACTAATCGTTCCCCTTTGTTTCCAATAAGGGGTAAATATCGTGTCAAGGGATTTGATTTTAATCCATAACCTTGGCAAAAAACAATATGTTGGGATGTCCACCGCTTGTATTTAACCTGTGAATGATCCATTTTCAATTCATTTGAATTAAAAGTTTCTTTGACGTAATAGGATGAATCGATGGTTTGTAAAAATGATTTGAACAGCCATTGTAAATCGATTTGAAAGGTGTTGTGAATTACTCCATAATGCCCATGCGGACCAATAGGAGAAAAGCTTTTGTGAATTTGAGCGTCAAAAAAGGATTTAAAAAATGGTTGGTTGTATTTGACGGACCATTGATTGATTTCACCGGCGCTAGTCAACCGTTTATAAATGGGCATTTGTTTGAATAATGAACCGCTGATTTGCTTTTCATAGCTCTGAAAAAATTCTTTAGCAAACAGAAAAAATTCAGGAGCTCGCCAAGCAAGCGTCAATCGTTTAAAATTAAACGGATTACAAAGTCCACTTGAAATCTGAGAAGCTCCATTGATTGAAGGGTGATCAATGATCAAAAAAGGGCGATTTCTCTTTTTTAGTTGGAATGCATAACACAACCCTGCCAATCCATATCCGACAATTATTGAATGATACACAACCAAAGAATCTCAAGCAGGATCACTATTGACCCTCAATATCGCGTCCGAAATTTCTTATGGATTCTTTGATTTTTTCAGACTCGAGAAGTCTTTGCTCGGAATCTTCAGGTAAGTATTCTCTAATAGTTTGGTTGTTAAAAACATTCTCTACAGCGTAAATCACCGAATGAAATTGACGCTCGATTAAATAATCGTCATAACTATCCTCACTTGCCCAGTAATTACCTATATAAACTTTGTGTTGAGAAAGTACTTTTCGAGCGTCTTTATACCAAACCCAAAATAGAGGAACCAAGGTATCTTCAGAAACATTGGTGCCTTGGTTATTCGGATCATCTAGCGTTGTCACATCGGGAGCTACTGGGGCAATCCCAATGATTTGATATTTCAGAGAACCTAACCGCTCACTGAAATACCATATTCCTTTAATCCAGTACTGCAATATTCCTCCTGATTGGATTTCATAGATGTCATAATCATCTTCAGTCAGGGTTTCACCCGCATTTAATTTGGTAATACCAAAATCAGATAGTTTTCTCAAATTTAAATTTTGTCGAACTTCTTTAATAGTTAGTCGTTCATTGAAATTATAAGTTCTATAGATTTCTGTTATTTCACGATTTTCTATCCCATCCAATAATACCCGAAAAAGTGAAATTCTATCATCTGATAAAAATCCATTATTTATGGTAGGATAATAAAGTGGGTTATTTCTATTTTCCTGGTCTTGTTCGTCTTGTCTTGGTAACTCGATATATTCCCAGACCGTTTTTTTCCAAAGAATATCGTCTTCATCCACAAACGGATAGGGTATGTAACTTTCAGAATTATCGACCTTGATGGTGGGATCAATCGGTTGGCCAATAAGACTAGGAAAAGGAGCAGATATTTCATTGTATTGGGCATGGGAGGAGAAAAAACCATAACCAACTAATAGGAAAGTCAATAAGATGGGAACGTTGGTTTTCATAAATTAGTTAACAGTAATGGATATCGGTGATGTTTGTCTCATTCTATAGGTCGTATTCGATGTGACTTGTACTTCAATATCTGAAATGATCACTACCTGACCTGAGCGAACGTTTCTCATGGCATTGATCGATCGAGAGTCTAATCTGTTTCCAGAAATTTGAAAACTTGGTTGGCCAGGAACCCGAAACCGAAAAGAGACCACTCTAAGGGTTAAATCAAAATCAAAATCTTCTAATCGCGCTTCGACAATGCCCTTTTCAAAACTAGATCGAGGTAAAGTAAAGTTTCCAGAGTAACCTCTAAAATACCCAGTTGGTTTTGGTATTTCTTTGATTCGAAAACGTGAAGATGAATTCACGACTTGACCATCTGATAATTGACCAGTAACATTGATGTCTACTTGACGACCAGTAGATGGTCGCATATTGTATTTATTATTTCCAAGGGATTGTAATCCTGGTGCTGAAGCCGAAACTTTATTGTTTGAAATCCCTGGAATTGAGATGGTCATGGGATTATCAATGCCTCGATAAACGACATTCATTTTGTCAGCAGAAACAACAGCCGTATTGGGTCTACTCATAACAGAGATGGTTTTTTGAATCGGTATGATGGATTGAACGCCTTCATTAAAAAAAATCAAACGGCCAGTCAAGTTGTAATCACCAACACCCAAATTGTCAATATTTAATTGAACACCACCAGGAACCAGACTATATTGACTAGGAGTCAATGGTCGATTATCTAGAAACAATTCAACTTCATTTGGATTTTGAGTTCTACCTCGTCGAGCTAAAACAACTTCGCTATCGAAGGTGTCGCCTTGATAATACACCGCCTTTTCTGAATTTAACATCGAAAAATAGTTTTCTTCATTGACTTCTGCATCTCCACGATATTCTCCACTAACTAAAATATTAAAAATATCATTGCCCGTTTGAAGCACGTCATTTTGAAGCATTGATATTTTTGCAATCGAAGCTATCAATGGAAATCCTTCATAATGGTATTGAAGCCATTCTACCGTCTGACCACTAGCATTGACCACATGGTTATTTTGATCTCCCGTATAGAAGCGTTCATCGACCACTGCATTAAAATCTTCATTGGTTGGTGAAATGACCAACTTAATTTGATTTCTAAAGTCTTCGATACGATTGATAAATCCTTTTCCTTGTGGCGTAGTTCCACCCGATTGAAAAAAGATGCGATCCAACGATTCAGAAGAGTCCATTTGGTTGAAGTCGGTGAGAGTCGGGTCTTTTTTTCTGCGTTTGGTAGTGGATTGGTACTTGATTTCTTCTAAATATTGAACGAAATTTGAAGTCAATGAATCTGCTGTCTTGGCATCATCTAATACGTCGATCCATCGACCACCACGTTCATCGGCAATAATAGCTATTCGATTAGAAATCTCTTGATTACCATATGTCAACTCTTCATTGGAATCTATCATTTTAGAATTCATTTGCCAAAAACCAAACAATACTTCTCGACTAACATTTAAAGCTAACATAGCAATAAACACCAAATACATCAAGTTAATCAGTCTTTGTCGTATGGACTCCCTAGCCACAATGTTGGATACTAGTTTTTAGGTGATTTCATGGCGACCAGCACACCATCGTACAGTTGGTTGATGGCTGTTAGATTTTTGTTGAGTTGAGTCATCTGTTGATTAATTAACTCCATATTTTGAGTTAATTGATTATTGAATAATTCTTGTTTTTCAATTAATTGAATTTGATTTTGATAACTATTGCTTAATAAAGTCAGTCGAGCAGTAGCACGTTCTAATTGTTCTCCAAAGACTTGAGAAGACAATACAATTTTGGAAGTACTAGACACTTGATTTGCCGTTGATTCTAGGTTTTTAATAGCATCTGCTAATTTATCAATCAACACGACATCAACTTTTGAATCAATCAATAGTTTATCAATTTTAGCGGATAACCCTGCTTGACTTCTTTGATTTTTATTATTCTCCATTTCTTCCAGTTTTCGGATGCGATCTTCATTTTGGGATTTAATTTCTCCAACTTGAAATGCAGAAAGCGTAAATATCAAAGCTTCAACCCCCAAACCAATTCCCAATACCAAATTACCAGTGAGAAATCCAATTTCGATATGTAAAACTTTGAAAAGCACACCCAAAATCACAATGGCAGCACCAAAACCAAATAACTGATGCATTCTCAATTGGATGATATATCTCTTCTTTAATGTCGAGCGATTCATAAATATAATCTTCTAATTATTGTATCTTATGATACAGGTGTTAGTTACTTTATTGAGACCTTTGCATCAAAATTTTGACTCTTTGCTAAAATAAAGGATTTGGTCAAAAAACCCTCTTTTTTATTTAAGCTATTGTTTTTTATCTATGATACACGTTATGTATCATTTCAAATCCTTTCAATCGAGACCAATGCGTTTTTTAATACATATCAAGTACGAAAAAAAACAGCCATCGACTAGTTTTTCAATCAAGTTAATGACATCATGGATTGGCAACCAATGGAAGTCCTACTGGTCGAACACATTCAATCAGAAAAAAACAAAGAGGCCTGAAAGCTTACCATCCCATGATTTTATTGAAAATGCCGTTGATTTCCGTGTGGTTCAAACTCTCGGATGTTCGGACGGAAGAATCCATGAAAGATAGCATCCGTTTCACGACCTTTTGTGGTTTAGACATAGGAGCTATAGCTCCCGATCATAGCATCTTGTCTCTTTTTCGTTCCGAGTTGATAGCCCAAAATCGGTCTCAACCCATCATGGATGAGGTCAATCGACAATGGGAAAAAAAGAAAGTCATCATTCAAGAAACCGTTGTTGTCGATCCTAGTATGACGACGAGTCCCATTTCACCAAAAGGCAAGCCTAAAAATAGAAATTAAGTCCGTCAAGAGAGTACTCGTGGCAATCAAGAGTTAAAAGCAGAAGATGCCTATCGTGTGGAAAAACTATGAGACAGTCCCAATATGGACAATGAAGCCCATTAGTTTTAAAAAGAGTAAAAAAACAATCAACTGCTGAAACAAATGAGGAGGGAATCCTTAGTGATAGAAAAGGAGTTTCGTAACAAACTCTCGATACATCAACAAAAAAAGTGTAACAAAGCCATTAGTAAAGAACGTTGGTGATGAAACAGACCTTTGTTGGCTTAGCTCGTTGTTTTGGTTGTTAGATGGTAGGATTCAAAGGGTTGGATAAAATCCACTGTCAACATGTCTCGGAGTCGTTCATGTTGCACTGTATAGTTGAACATGGCCTTCCTAAAAAGATCTCACGGAAAAAGGAAACCATCAAAAACCCTATTCAGCTCAAAGACACTCCATATGGAGACGAAAAAGGCAAAATCACGGGAAGAAGACACTTTTTTAAACGGAATCAATTCCGAATAAGTTGATCAATATGTTGAAAAAGAAAAAATATTTCTTCGCAGCGGCCGACTTTTTTGATTTTGAATTATTCAAAGTCTTCTTTAGAAAAATTTTTAGGATAATCTTGAACCGTACGAAAGCCAATAAAACTTCTTGCAATATTTGCATATTCAGAATCCCTAGAAGTTATTTTCAAATAAGAAGCAACATCTTTCCATGAACCGCCTTTGATCACTTTACGTTCATCGGTTTTATCATTGATATTAGGATTTACCGAAGGAGTGAAGGATTCCCTATCATTATAAGATGTTAAAGTCCATTCTGCTACATTTCCAGCCATATTATACAAATTTTTTCTATTGGGTTTATACGCTCTTACATGAACGGTATAAAGCCCCTTCTTATCTCTACGAAGTTTAAAATTGGCCAAAAATCTACCATCATCAGTCAGTTGATTGGTCCCCCAAGGATAGATGATGCTATCCAATTCTCCTTCTCCTGCCTTTGCAGCATATTCCCATTCTATTTCAGTTGGCAATCGATATTGAGGAATCACTTGTTTTACTCCAGATACATTGGAGTTGTTTCGATTCTGGGTTCGCCAAGCACAAAACGCATTGGCTTGATGCCAATTGACTCCCACGACTGGATATTCGCTATAGGCAGGATGCCAAAAATAATTATAGTGCATTGGTTCGCTATAAAAATAATGAGAATCTTTAATCCAAACAGTTGTATCTGGATACACTCCAATAACCTCTTCTGAAATAAAAGGTTCAAAATTTAAAAACGTATCCGAGCTAGTTGAATTATTTAAAGGCAAATCACGCTGGGGTATTGTATAACGGTATTTGAATTTTTTAACATCTAACTTTGGTTTCCCCATGACCCATTTTGAAGGATGGAGATAAAATGAATCCATAACTTGTGCATAATACTGATCTGGATATTTTTTAAAATCCCAAAACAATTTAACATCCCAATTGATTTTATAAGTGTCAGGAAAATCTTCTCCATATTGTTTAATCATATATTGTTTATATTCAGATGAAGACTCGACATCAGACTTGTCTTGAAAAGCAAATTGTCCAATCCCTTCCGATAGATTATCAGCTCCCAATTCTTGAACTTTTAAAGCCAAAAGTTCTCGAGCAATTGAATCTCTTACCCAATTAACAAATTCTCTATACTGTTCGTTGTTGATTTCTGCTTCATCCATAAAAAATGATGGGACTAATACAGTTGGTGTATAGTCTCTGGGTTCGGTCATATCATCATTCGGTGTTCCTATTGAAAAGGATCCTCCTTCGATTTCAGTCATACCAAATGGTTTTTCGGGTACATACTCACGCTGGATTCCTGAGACTTCTATAGGTGCTCCAGATAGTCGCGATTTTTTATTTCCACATGCCAACAAAATCCCCATTAAAACCACGACGAGGACAACTTTATGGACTCTCATAAAACCTTTGATTTAGCTGCGATTGTTTTTTGAATTAAAAGAACGCTAAAATTAGTATTTTCAGTAGTGAAAAGGTAACAAAAATTAAATATCTCCATCTTATTTCAATAATTGTTGAGCTTGGTCTAGCGTTATGTCTTCAGCGTTGGTTGTTTTAGGTAAATTAATTTGTTTCCTGCCTTTGATGATTCTGAAGGTGCCCCAACGTCCTTTTTCAACACGAATGTCTTCTGATTCCCAAAAATGGATAATTTTTTCTTTTCTTTTTTCTATCAGTTCTGAAATTTCTTTTTCTGATAAATTATCGAAATCATTTTTTTTTGGAATATTGATATATAGATTGTTCCATTTCAGATAGGGACCAAAACGTCCTATTGCTTTCGTGACTGGTTTATCTTCAACAATTAGAATGGGTTCTTGTTCTTTGTTTTTTTGTTTAATCAATTCAATGGCCTGGTCTTGGTCATAGGAGAGAGGAATCGTCTTTTCAATATGGTCAATGGCATGATATTTTCCATCGTATCGTATAAAAGGACCTCGTTTTCCATAATTGAGGAAAATCTCTTTATCTTGATAAGTTCCTATCTTTTCAGGTAAAGACAACAAATACAAAGCTTGATCTAAAGTGATGGCTGATAATTTTATTTCTCGAGGAATCGGTTTTAATATAGGCTTTTCTTCGTCCGTTTGTTCTCCCAATTGAGCAACGGGACCGTATTTAGCTAGTCGGACTTTAACGACTCTCCCCGTGGTGGGATCTTTTCCCAATACCCTTTCACCAGATTCTTTTTTTCTGATCGATGCCAGTTCTTGGACCTTCGGCTCAAATTGAGAGTAAAATTTTTCAAGGGTATCGACCCAATTTTCATTTCCATGGGCAATATCATCTAATTTTTTTTCCATTTGAGCCGTAAAGTCGTAATCCAAAATATCTTGGAATTTTTCAAATAAAAAATCATTGACAATTCGGCCCGTATCGGTCGGAATCAATTTTCCAGTATTATTTCCGACTATTTCTTGTTCCGTTGACTGGACTATTTGATTGTTTTTCAATTCGATGAGTTGGACATTTTGTTTTGTTCCTTTGCTCTTGCCAATCTCTACATATTCTCTTGACAACACTTTTTCGACTGTATCGACAAAAGTGGACGGACGGCCAATTTCCATTTCATCAAGTTGTTTAACCAAACTGGCTTGTGTATAGCGAGCAGAGGGTTTTGAAAATCTTTGCCTAGCTTTAAACGTTTCTTTGACTAAGGATTCATTCTGGGTGACTTGGGGCAATTTGGGTTGACTCGATTGATTTAGTTGTTCTGGTGTTTGATACACCTTTAAAAATCCATCAAACGTAATGACCTCACCTTCTGCCCTAAAAAATTCTTTGATTTTAGAGTTCCCAATTTCAATTTTGGTTTTATCAACCTTTGCCCGACTCATTTGAGAAGCGATGATCCGGTTCCATATGAGTTTGTAGAGTCTTTTTTTATCCGAGTCATTAGGTGTATATTCATTTCTCTCCATATAAGATGGGCGAATGGCCTCGTGAGCTAGCTGAGCTGTTTTGCTTTTAGATTTAAAAATTCTCTTTTCAACATATGTTTGGCCAAAACGAGATGTGATTTCACTTTCAATATTTTTGATCGCGGCAGATGATAAATTCAGACTATCGGTTCTCATATAAGTAATCCATCCTTCTTCATACAATCTTTGGGCGACTTTCATGGTTCTACTGACCGAAAAATTGAGTTTTCGAAAAGCTTCTTGTTGGAGTGAAGAAGTTGTAAACGGGATGGGGGGCGTTTTATACCCGGGTTTGGATTCCACTTTTAGAACTTGGAACTCTATATTTTTGCATTTTTCGAAAAACTTGATAACCTCTTCTTGATTTTGAAAATCATTGGTTAAATCGGCCTTGAAATAATCTCCTTTTAGGGTTTTGAAATACCCTTCGACCTTATATAGTTCCTTGGGTTTGAAGTTTTCAATTTTCTTTTCTTTTTCAACAATTAATCGTAAGGCGACTGATTGGACTCTCCCAGCTGAACGAGCACCTGTTACTTTAGACCATAGTAATGGGGATAACTTATACCCCACCAATCGATCCAATACTCTTCTGGTATTTCTTGCATCAACGATATGTTTGTTGATATTGGTTGGGTTTTCAATGGCTTGTTTTAATGCTTTTTGAGTGATTTCAGTAAACGTGATTCGTTTTGATTTTTCTTCTTTTAGTTTAAGTTGTTCAAACAAATGCCAAGCAATGGCTTCTCCTTCACGATCGTTATCTGTTGCTAACCAAACAGCATTGGAATCCTTGACTTTTTTTTTCAGCTCTCGCAATACTCTTTTTTTGTCAGAAATGACTTCAAACTTGGGTTGAAACCCATTGTCTATATCAACCCCCAATTCTTTTTTTGGTAACTCCAATATATGACCAACTGTCGAAGTGACTTGGAATTTTTTTCCTAAAAATTTTTCAATTGTTTTTGCTTTAGCAGGCGATTCAACAATGACTAATTCCGTTTGCGACATGATTTATTTTTGCGACGCAAAAATAATCATCCTACCAAAAGGCTATTTTGGTCTTGTTGGGATTTTGCAGGCTCGAGAAAATGAAACTTGACAACTAATTGATCGCCCAATGATTACAACATAAAACAACTTGATATGTTTCATTTTTTCTTGCTTGGTCAATATCAATACCCAAAGGAATATGATATTTGCTTTAACATTAATGATTGATGCTCGAAATTGATTTACACGGACTGTCACATCACCAATGCATCGAGCAAACGGAAGATTTTCTATTGAATAATTGCAATACCTCAGGGGTTTATGAATTTTCGATCATTACTGGGAATTCAAAAAAACTTCAAAATCTCATTATCAACAAAGTCCTTTTAAAACATGGGTTTACCAAATACTACATTCTGGAGAGTAATCGAGGTCGGTTGCTAGTGCATAATGTTTTCTGAGACTTAGGTGCGTTTTTCGATGTAACGAAGTAAGGTATGTGACGTCTTTTTGACAATAGTTTTCCTCAACATACATTGATGCGGTTTAAAGTTCATATCATACTCTTATTCGGGCTTTATTATTCCGCAAAAGCTCAAATGAATCAAATCAAGTTTGATGGTATCGTTCAAAAAAGTGAATGGATTGAAGCCAAACAATTTCAAATCAACTATGAAATTGATCCCGGTGATAATGTGCCCTCAAAAAATCTTACCGATGTCTTTGTTGATTACGACAAAGACTTTTTGTATGTGGGTTTCAAATCTTATGCTGACATGACCTCCCTGCGAACATCGGTTCGAAATCGAGATGAATCTTGGCAAGATGATTTTGTGATGGCTTGTATTGATACTTATGGCGATGGGAGATATCTCATTTGCATGGGGGCTAATGCCGACGGAAGTCAATTGGATATGAAATTATCTTCTAGTGGTCAAGATGACGAATCATACAATATCAATTATGAATCCAAAACATCAAAAAATGATGACAGTTATCATGTGGAATTGAAAATACCTTTCAGTGTTCTTCAGTTTAAAAAGAGTGAAAACCACCAATGGAATGTCGCCTTTTATCGAAACACCTACTCCGAGGAATTGAATACCGATAACTTGAATTTTCCTATCGACCGTAATAATCCTTGTTTACCTTGTCAAGTCCCATCGATCATCAATCTCAATGGGATTGAATCTAAAAATCGTAAATCATTTATTCCAAATATGGTGGGGAGCACTCATGCTGAAAGAGAAAATGGCCATCTACATTACAAAGATCCTGAAGGCAGTATAGGACTGAGTGGGTTATTTGATATTAATAATTCAACTTCGATAGAATATACCATCAATCCTGATTTTTCTCAGGTGGAAGCCGATGTGTCACAAGTCACCGTCAACAATACTTTTGCTGTTCGATTTCCGGAACGAAGACCTTTTTTTAACGAAGGCAATGATATCATTGACACCGAGTTATCAACGGTTTATACCCGATTCATTAACCAACCTCTGTTTGCTTCAAAACTCATTTCACAAGGCGAAAAAGATAGAATATATCTCTTATCCGCTTTTGATCAATCTTCCCCTTATTTGATAGCGGGCGAGGAATCCTCTATATTGGAAGAAGGGAGCGAAGCTTATGTCAATATTTTTAGATATCAGAGAAGTTACAAGGGCGGTTCCAATATCGGTTTGATGACCACAAGTCGATTTTTTAAAGGTGGTGGATCTGGCAATTTAGTCGGTTTGGATGCTACTTGGCGTTTTGGTGGCAAGTATGTTTTATCCGCTGAACTCAACCGGAATTTCACTCGTGAACCCATAGCAGATTGGATTGATTCTGACCAATTTGTCCAACAAAAAAGTTTGAAATTGGATGGAGAAAAGCATCAAGGAGATGCTCTTTCAATCGAGTTTAGTCGCTCAACTCGAAATTGGAACACCTTTTTTTCCTATGAGCATTACTCTCCATTATTCAACTCGCCTATTGGTTTTGTTACCCAAAACAACATCAGAAATCTTTTTGTAGGACAATCCTACACCAAATACTTTGAAGACGAAAGTTTTATCAAACAATGGCAAACCTTCGTTGGAGCAGAGTTTACTTTTAATTATCGAGGACTTCGAAAATTTGCCGACATCGGCATTGAAACAGGAGCTCAATTGGCTAAGAATATTTCTACTGAAATAGACTATTACTTTGAATTAAATGAAATCTATGAGGGTCAAAACTTCAAAAATTTAAAAAATTTCAGTTGGTTTGCTCGATACAACCCCAATGAACTTCTAAACTTGAGAATATTTATTAGTGTTGGTGATGCTATCTATTATGACGCTAACCCAGAATTAGGCCATCGAACATTTTTGGGAACTTTCAACAATTTTCAGTTATCCCCTCGTTTCTCGATCGAGCCAAGTATTCGTTATACCAAATTGGTCCGACCATTAGATGCTCATATTTTTTATGAAGGGCAAATCATTCGATCGGTTATCAATTATCAATTTTCCAATAATCTGTCATTTCGTTTTGTTGGAGAAATCAATTCATTTGATGATAATTCTTTTGTCCAAACGCTTTTGCAATGGAAACCCAACCCTTTTACTATATTTTACATCGGTGGCACCAATGGCTATTCCTATGTCGACGGTTTTAGAAGTTTTCAAATCGACCAAGTTAATTTTTATTTCAAACTACAATACCAATTTGACATTTAATGCCCTGCAAACTCTAATTTGTAAATAACAGTTTTATAGTCACCAAGCATCAATTAATTGGTTCTTATAAAGACTAGGGCAATCAATACGTTAGCGCCAAAAAGCCACTATTAAAATGATGATGCTAACAATCGTTTCCTCTCAGATATTGGAGATCTGAATTCCTGATCATCACTAGACACTTCATTCACCATCAACCATTCAAAAGAGGATTTGACGTTGGTGGAATTATATACCAAAGTGGCAAAAGATTGTTTTTCAAAACAAAAACCTCCTCTTTGAAAAGAAAATACAAGTTCAACCATCTAGTGGTGCAAGACCTTTTCTTCTTTTTTTAATGGGACATTTTGAGGAACAAAATCTTCTTGATGTTGTGGATTAGAGTAATCATAGGCCCAGCGGTGAACATGTGGGATTTTACCCAACCAATTGCCATGATAATGTTTGATGGGTGCCGTCCATTCAAGCGTATTAGAACGCCATGGATTTTGAACCGTCTTTTTGCCATAGAACATGCTATGAATGAAGTTGTATAAGAAAATCAATTGGGCCAAACCGCCGATGATAGCCGCCACCGATATAAACACATTGATATCGGCTAAATCATCAAAATAGGGGAAAGCGGTATTGGTATAATACCGCCTTGGAAGACCAGCCATGCCCACAAAGTGCATGGGATAGAAAATCAAATAAGCCGAAACGACCGTGATCCAAAAATGAACATAACCCAATGTTTTATTCATCATTCTTCCAAACATTTTTGGGAACCAATGATAGACCCCGGCAAACAACCCATAGAGCGCTGATATACCCATGACCAAATGGAAATGGGCCACCACAAAGTACGTATCATGCACATTGATATCTAATGTACTATCCCCCAAAATTATCCCAGTGAGACCTCCTGAGATAAACGTTGAAACCAGCCCTATGGAAAACAACATGGCCGGATTGAACTGTAAATTTCCTTTCCAAAGCGTCGAAATATAATTGAAGGCTTTAACGGCTGAAGGAATGGCGATCAAAAGCGTGGTAAAAGTGAAAACCGATCCTAAAAATGGATTCATGCCGGAAATAAACATGTGATGCCCCCAAACGATGGTCGATAAAAAGGCAATGGCCAACAAGGAGGCGATCATCGCCCGATAACCAAAAATGGGTTTTCTAGAATTGGTAGCGATGATTTCTGAGGTAATCCCCAATGCTGGCAGAATAACTATATACACTTCGGGATGACCTAAAAACCAAAACAAATGTTCATATAACACAGGAGAACCCCCCTGATAGTGTAGCACTTCGCCTTGAATAAAAATATCCGATAAAAAGAAAGACGTCCCAAAACTGCGGTCCATCAAAAGCAATAAAGCCGCTGATAATAAGACTGGAAAAGATACAATCCCAATAATAGCTGTTACTAAAAAAGCCCATATAGTCAAAGGCAATCGAGACATGCTCATGCCCTTGGTTCTCAGATTAATGATGGTCACCACATAGTTCAAAGCGGCTAATAATGAAGAGGCAATAAAGACCGCCATGGATAACAGCCATAGGGTCATTCCCATACCTGAGCCGGGAATGGATTGGGGTAAGGCACTCAATGGAGGATAAATGGTCCAACCAGCGGAAGCTGGTCCAGCTTCGACAAAAAGAGAAGCCACCATAATGACACTAGAAATGAAAAAGAGCCAATAGGATAGCATATTCAAAAAACCAGAAGCCATATCCCTAGCTCCAATTTGTAAGGGAATCAATAGATTACTGAAGGTCCCGCTGAGTCCCGCCGTCAACACAAAAAAGACCATGATGGTTCCATGGATGGTAATCAATGACAAATACGCATTGGGGTCCATAACCCCATCTTCTGCCCATTTTCCAAGCATCACTTTGAAAATCCAAAAGGGTTTTTCAGGCCAAGCCAATTGAAGACGAAATAATAAAGACATCCCAATACCGATAATTCCCATGAACAAACCAGTAATCAAATACTGTTTGGAAATCATCTTATGATCTTGTGAAAAGATGTACTTGGTTATAAAAGTCTCTTTATGATGGTGATGTTCCTCGTGATTATTTTCTTCTGAATGTGGACTCATTAATTGATTGTGATATTATTGTATGATCTGAGCAAAAGTCGGTTGTTGGTCTAGCCAATTTTGAAATTCTTCTTCGGTTTCGACAATGATTTTCATTTGCATGTTGTAATGTGAAGCACCGCAAATTTTATTGCATAACAACAAATAATCAAATTCGTAAGAATCAAGTGGAAACTCTCCCTGAGCCATTAATTCTTGGCTTTTGGCTTCCCTCAATTGATTGATTTTTTCCACTTTGTCTACAATCACGGGATCTTGACGCATTTCAACGGTGGTAATGGTTGGCGTATACGCAAATTCCGTAATCATACCAGGGACCGTATTCATTTGAGCTCTGAAATGAGGCATGTAGGCCGAATGTAGCACATCCTGAGATCGCATTTTGAAAATCACTTCTCGATTGACTGGCAAATGCAATTCCGTCACCACAACATCGTCCATTCCATTGGGATCGGTAGCATCGATACCCACTAAATTCAATCCCCTAAAATCTTGCAAAAATCGCACATTGGCGTCTCCCAATTGTCCGTCTTTTCCAGCATAACGAGCTTTCCAATTGAACTGCTGCGCATATAATTCGACAATCAAAGCATCTTCGTTTTCCTCAACAGTCATGATCTCTGTCCAAGTATATAGTCCATAGAGAATAATGCCCGCCAAAACAATCACAGGGATGACGGTCCACCAAAACTCTAGTCGATCATTTTCGGCTAAATAGGAGGCTTTTCGATTGGGGTCTTTTCCTCTAAACCGATAAGAAAAATAATGCAGTAAAGCTTGGGTGATGATTTGAACAATAAAGATGATGACATAAGTCAACCACATCAATCGATCATATTCCACTCCATGTTCTGAAGCCGATTGTGGCAATAAGACATCGTTATAAGCCCAAAAAGAATAAATGGTCAATAAATACAAAAACACCAAAAAGGCCACCAGTAACTTGCCTTGGATATCATTATCTCTTGGCGTTGCTATTTGAGTATTGACCGGTTTTTTCTGTGATAACTCAAAAATTTTAGTCACTTGCCATACGGCAATTGATAATAGAATAAGGGCGATTAAAATCAAAAGGACGGACATCTATGTATTAATAATGAAATCGTTTACTCTCTTCAGTGAAAGGATCTTTTTTGGCCAATAAAGGGGCTTTTTCAAGAGATCGAAACACGATGAGAATGAATAATCCTAAAAAGAACGCAAAGGCCCCGATTTCTACAAAGCCTAGAGACCACTGATCGCCAACCGTGCCCGGCATGACCATATTAAACACATCCAGGTAATGACCGATGACAATGACGATTCCGGTAACAACGACGATATAGTTTATTCGTTTAAAATCTGTATTCATCAACACCAATACTGGAAATAGAAAATTGAGGATTAACAAGGACAAAAAAGGCAATTGATAATCTTCAAATCTGGATATAAAATACGTGACTTCTTCTGGAATATTTGAATACCAAATCAACATGTATTGACTGAACCATAAATAAGTCCAAAAGATGCTGATACCAAACATGAACTTAGCCAAATCGTGGATATGACTGTTATTGACAAATTCTAAATATCCTCTCGATTTTAAATAAATGGTCATGATAGCAATGACTGTTATTCCCGAAACAAACATCGATGCAAAAACATACCAACCAAATAAGGTACTAAACCAATGCGGATCAATGGACATCAACCAATCCCATGACATGACACTGACCGATAAAATATAAAAGACTAAAAATCCGGCCGATAATCTGAAGTTTTTCCGATGATAATTCATGGCCAAATAAACATCTTGATCTTGCTTTAATGAAAATTTTCTTACAAAGGTTCTATACAAACCCCATCCAAGCAATATCACCAAGGCTCTTAAAATAAATCCATTAATGTTTAAGTACCATGTTTTGTTTTGAATAATGACATCGTGCTCTACGACTTTAGGATCCATCCATACAAACATGTGATTGGCACCGAAAACGGAAAACAACAAGATGATAAAAACGATAATGCCACCAGGGATAACGTAAGCTGAAATACTTTCCATCACACGGTATAGCACAATGGGCCATCCGGCTTGAGAAGCCCTTTGCACCGCATAAAACGCTAAAGTTCCCAGAGCAATAAAAAAGAAAAATAAGGCCGCAACATACACCGCCGCCCAAGGTTTGTTTTGAAATTGATGCAACAAGTGTTTTCCATGGTTGTCATGGCTTTTTTTGTCTGAGGCGGATTGATGATGATTCGTTTTTTGATTGTCGAGGGATTCGACAACAGAATGCTCTATGTGTTCATGCTGTTCATTGTCTTGATCAGAATGGGTCTGGTCATCATGAGAACCATGGTGAGAATCATCAGAAGATGACCCATGTCCGTGATGTCCATGATGTGTAGCCGCAGCCCTTTCTTGTGCTTGTTCTACTGTTTTTGGCATATTCCAAAAACCATAAGCAATAGCGACGGCACCAATTAAAATGCATATGATTGAACCCCTTTTTAGAAATTTTGAAAAATGATATTCCATCTATCAGTTATTCAGCATTTGAGTTGGCTTGGTGATCCAATTCTTTCTTAAGTTCCGTAACATAGGCAGAGACTTGCCATCGTTCGTTTTCATTCAGTTGTCCAGCATGCGACCCCATGGCATTGATACCATAATAAATCACGTGATAGGTGCTACCAGCAGTGATTTCCCGATCGGCATAACTAGGGATTCCTAAAAACTTTTCTCTTTGCATCAAAATGCCTTGTCCATCGCCTTGTTCACCATGACATACAGCACAATAAATACCGTATAATTCACGGCCTTGGGCCAAATCTATCTCTAAGGAATCCAAAGGGGAAACTAAATTCAGCTTGGCTTCTTGATATCCTTCGTTAGTATTAGGATAGGGATAAGGATTCCAACCACGATGAATTGAACCCGGAGGGGGTTCTAATGCCGAAATACTATCGCGAAAAGCAGCCGATTCTTGATAGGCTTCATACCCAATGGGTTCATACATATCTGGAAAAAGCTGATAATTAGGCTTTTTTTTGTTTTGACATCCTGTTAAAAACAAGAACCCTAACAATAAGTAACGACTAAATTTGACCCCTTTCATTTCAAGATTCGTTGGCTTTAAACACGATTTGGGTCGCCCCTAATTCTTTTAAAAATGTTTTCGTTTTCGATGAATCGTCAGGGGTTTCTAAAACAACTAAAAATTTATCATCGGTGGTTTCCTTGATCGGATTTTCAGCTTTTTTAAACGGCCATAATTTGCTTCTTAGATAAAACGTAATCACCATGAGATGAGCAGCAAAAAAGACCGTCATCTCAAACAAAATAGGAACAAAAGCAGGCAAGTTTTCAAAATAACTAAACGATGGTTTTCCACCGATATTTTGAGGCCAATCTTCAATCATGATGTAGTTTGTAATCAAAATAGCCACAGTCAACCCTAAACATCCAAACATAAAAGAGGCGATGGATATTCGGGTTGGAGATAAACCCATGACTTTATCAAGACCATGGACCGGAAAAGGGGTATAGACTTCTTCAATGGTATACTTGTTTTTACGGATGTGCTCGACGGCTTTTAACAACACATCATCATCATCAAATACAGCATGTACTACTTTTCCGCTATCCATCATGATTGGTATTTGTTGATTGGCGTTTGGCTTTGAATTGTTGTCCCGAAACTTTAAGAATCGTTTTTACTTCCGCTTGGGCTATGACCGGAAACTTCACGGCATAAAGTAAAAAAAGCGTAAAGAAAAACCCTATCGTTCCTATGAATATTCCAACATCAACAAAAGTTGGTGAAAACATGGTCCATGAAGATGGAATAAAATCCCGATGTAAGGAAGTCACGATGATAACAAATCGTTCAAACCACATACCGATATTGACTACAATAGAAATGATAAATGAAAAAATGATACTGGTTCTTAATTTTTTAAACCACATAAATTGTGGTGAAAATACATTACAGGTCATCATGGCGAGATAAGCCCACCAATAAGGTCCAGTCATTCGATTTAAAAACGCATACTGTTCGTATTCAACGCCTGAATACCAAGCAATAAATAGCTCCGTAATGTAGGCTACTCCGACTATAGATCCCGTAATCATGATGATGATATTCATCAATTCAATGTGCTGAACGGTAATATAATCTTCTAGTTTTGATACTTTACGCATGATAATCAGTAGGGTTTGTACCATGGCAAATCCAGAAAATATGGCTCCAGCCACAAAATACGGAGGGAAAATCGTCGTATGCCAACCCGGTATGACCGATGTGGCAAAGTCAAATGAAACGATGGTATGGACTGATAACACTAGTGGGGTGGCCAGCCCAGCCAAGACCAATGACACTTCTTCAAATCGTTGCCAATCTTTGGCACGACCACTCCAACCAAAACTGAGTATACTGTATATTTTTTTTGAAAATGGTTTGATGGCACGGTCACGGATCATGGCAAAGTCCGGCAATAGCCCCGTCCACCAAAAGACCAACGAAACCGATAAATAAGTCGATATGGCAAAGACGTCCCACAATAGAGGAGAATTGAAATTAACCCATAAGGACCCCAATTGATTGGGGATAGGGACCACCCAAAAGGCTAACCATGGCCGGCCCATATGAATCAATGGAAATAATCCGGCTTGAATGACTGAAAAAATGGTCATGGCTTCAGCCGATCGATTGATGGCCATCCGCCAACGTTGACGAAACAGAAGCAAAACCGCTGAAATAAGTGTTCCCGCATGTCCTATGCCCACCCACCAAACAAAATTGGTGATATCCCAAGCCCATCCAATGGTTTTATTGAGTCCCCAAACACCGATTCCAGTAGAAATAGTATAGATAATGCATGCCACTCCATATAAAAAAGCCGCAAGAGCAATAGAAAACACAATCCACCACTGACGAGTTGGTTTATTTTCAACCGGCCTAGCAATATCTTCAGAGACATTGTGATAGTTTTTTTTGCCCAACACTAAAGGCGCTCGAATCGGAGATTCGTAATGTGACATTAGACTTCTTTAGTTATTGCGTGATTTTTTGATTTGTCGGTATGACGAACCTTGAGTTGGTACATCACATTGGGTTTTGTTCCAATACTCTCAACCATGTAATATTTACGTTTGGAATTTTTTAGTTTGGCCACTTTGGATGTTTTGTCGTTGACATCACCAAAAACTAGAGCCCCACTAGTACAGGCTTGAGCACAAGCTGTATTAAATTCTCCATCTTTGATTTGTCGCCCTTCTAATTTGGCATCCATGATGGTTTTTTGTGTTCTCTGCATACAAAACGAACACTTTTCCATGACACCTCTTGAACGAACCACCACATCGGGATTTAATACCATCCGACCCAATGGGCTGTTCATATGATAGTCAAATTCTTTGTTTTTATTGTATCGGAACCAATTGAAACGCCGCACCTTGTAAGGGCAGTTATTGGCACAATATCGGGTGCCTACACATCGATTATAGGCCATTTGATTTTGACCTTGTCTTCCATGCACGGTGGCAGCCACTGGACAGACGGTTTCACAAGGAGCGTGATTGCAATGTTGACACATCACAGGTTGAAAAACTACTTGTGGATTTTCAGCAGCTTTTTCTAGTTTTCTGAAGGTGCCAAAGGCTTCTCCAAACCAAGCGGTTTCTTCAGCTTTTTTATGATCTTCTTTAAAACTCTCATGGGAAGAATAATAGCGATCGATTCGAAGCCAGTGCATGTCTCGAGAACGTCTGACTTCACGTTTACCAACAACGGGGACATTATTTTCTGCTTGGCAAGCAATCACACAAGCCCCACAACCCGTACAGGCATTTAAATCAATCGAAAGATTGAAAAAATGACCAATGGAATGATCGAAAGACCGCCAAGCGTCTACTTCTTGAGATCTGACAGGTACTTCCATATGATTTTTGGACACATGGACAACTGGATTGTAATATTCTTTTTCTTGGGTGTTGAATTCTTCTAAAGAGGTTTCTTTGATGATTTCGCCTCTTCCCATGACTGTGTTTTGCAATTGAATACAAGCAAATTCATGCATTTTACCTTTGATGGGGGTGATTTCAACATTTTGATGACGCTTATGATTTAATAACAATTCAAAGGCATTGACTCCAATTTGCATCTCATTTTTGACCCCTTGTTTTCTCCCATAGCCCAATGCCAATCCTACTGTACCTGGCGTTTGACCTGGTTGTATGAGTGCCGGTACTTCCAATTCGCGATTTCCAACCTTGATCTGTACAATACTTCCATCAATGGCCCCATGGGAATTGGTCGTGTTGACGATGCCTATTTTCTTTGCGTCAGAAATACTGACGGTTAAATAGTTATCCCAACTAACTCGTGAAATAGGATCGGGCATTTCTTGCAACCAGGGGTTGGCGGCTTGTTGTCCATCGCCTAAAGAAATTTTCGGATACAGAATCAAACTCATGGGGGAATCAACGGCATTGATGAATGCCAAAGCATCAATAGGTTCTGTATCTTCAGAAAATTCAATGGGTTGGTCGGGTTCATTTTTAAGATAAAATCCATCATGAACGACTTGATTCCAATTCGAATCAATCAAAATATTGTTTTGCCAATAATTTTTAATATAGTCGACATGAGACATCGGAATATCCGCTAAATCCAGTAAAATCTGTTGAAAATCTTTAGTATGAAATAGCGGTCGGATGGTGGGTTGCGCGATATTATAATGCCCTTTTTTGGGATGATAATCATGCCATGCTTCCAAATAGTGTGATGTTGGAGCAACAAACTTGGCCAATACAGCCGTTTCATCTTTAACCGTCGATAGGGCCAAGCTAAAATCGAGATTTTGGATTTGCTGACTCAACTGCTGACCAATAGGTGATGTATAAACAGGATTGACACCATGCCAAATCAATCCTTTGATTTGGCCACCACTGATGCCTCGAGAAACCGTTTCGATAGCTAATGAATCCCCTTTCTTGAAATAAAGTGGTTGCTCCGGTAAAAAGGCACTGCTTTGGATTTTTTCGTTGATAGCCAACACCATCGATTGAGCTGCTTTACTTTCTATGCCACTAACTACAACGGCCTTTGCAGGATTTATATTGATTTTTTCTAAGATATGATCGACGATGGACTGAATCTCAGAATCTTCATCACCAACATCAAATCCCAAACATATCTTTTGATAGAGGTGGGCCAATACTTTTTTGAGTTGTGCTGGTTTTAAAGGCATGCGCTTATCAGCATTGGCCCCGGTTAAACTCAGATTACTTTCCAAGTGAATATGGTAAGACATGCTAGCTTTTTTGTCCGATTCATCAGGGACTCTTGATTTGACATATGAAGAATCATATCCCCCATTTTGCCAATCGCCTAAAAAATCGGCATCAATAGAAACGATCACTTTTGAAGAAGAAAAGTCATAATTGGCCATGGCTCTTTCTCCATATTTATCCTGATAAGCATCCAATACCCCTTGGGCTGGCAAGGCATCATATTGTATGTGCTGTATATTGGAATATTTGGCCGTTAATTGATTGATAATATCCATTGTCGTTGGACTGATGATGGAACTCGTCAATAAAACGACCGTTTGATTATTTTGATAGAGGATATCTAATTTTTCTCTGACTCGAAGGTATAAATCGTCCCAAGAAATATCAGCTTGATTGGCTTTGGGGGTTTGGAGACGTTGAGTATCGTATAGATTGAGAATCGATGCATGAACGCGAGCATTGGTTTGATAAAAGTCAGGGGCATCGCTATTGGGTTCAATTTTAATAGGCCTTCCTTCTCTGGTTTTCACTAGAATATTGCTAAAGTCGTATCCATCCCAATAACTAGTGGCATAAAAGTTCGCATTCCCAGGAATAATTTGTTCTGGTTTAACCACATAAGGAACCGATTTAATAACGGGGCCATCACAGGCAGCAACAGCTGCAGCCGCTGTAGAAAACCCTAAGTATTTTAAAAAATCTCTTCGTGTTGGAGACTGGTCATCGGATTCTTTTTGTTTTCCAAAAAGATCCGATGGAAGTTTTTCAGCAAATTCACGCTGTTCTAGGTCCGATAAATCAGCATTAGAATCATCCAATTGATGAATCCCTTTCCAATAAATTTTTTCTTCACTCACGTGATTTTATTTAAATCAATAATGACATTTTGCACATTCTAATCCCCCCATTTGAGCGACCGTTAATTGCTCGACACCATATTTTTTTGAAAGCTCTTCGTGCACTTTTTGATAATATTCATTGCCCAATAAATCCACACTCGTTTCTCGATGGCAATCGATGCACCATCCCATGGTTAATGGAGCGTATTGATATAACACCTCCATTTCTTCAACAGGACCATGACATGTTTGGCAATCGATACCTGCCACTTGCGCGTGTTGGGCATGGTTGAAATATACAAAGTCGGGTAAATTGTGGATACGTACCCATCGCACCGGTTGGGTTTGACCCGTGTAAACTTGATTTTCTTCATCCCAACCCACGGCGGCATATATCTTTTTAATTTCCGCAGTATAAAATTCTTGATCATATCCCGCTGCCAAATCCTCTTCACCAGTATATTCAGCAATATTTCGGTGACAATTCATACAGATATTCAGGGAAGGAATCCCAGAGTGTTTTGAGACCCGGGCGCTAGCATGACAATATTTACAATCAATTTGGTTGTCCCCAGAATGGATTTTATGTGAAAAGTGAATGGGTTGAATAGGTTGATACCCTTTGTCAATCCCTATTTGCATCATATACCCATAGAGTTGGTAAAGTCCCACTAAAAATAATAAAACAACCGTGGAAAAGACCAAAAATTGATTTTTCACAAACGCTTTCCAAATAGGATCAATTTTCGGATCAGGCCTGAAATCACTTTCAACCTGCGTTTTAATTTTTATTAACCGCTTTTGGATGAAATAGAGCATGACAACCAAAAGAACCAGCACGATAACCAATCCGATTAAAAATATTTTGTACAACGTCGGTGTTTCAGATGGTCCTTCTGTTGCTGTCGTCAATTGCGCTGCTTGAACGACTTCTGGCACATAATCTGTATAGGCCAAAATATTATCGATGTCTTGATCGGACAATTGAGGAAATCCGGTCATTACCGATTGATTGTATTCTTCAAATAATGCAACGGCGATGGGATCTCCTGCAGCAATCATGGCACTGGAATTCCGAATCCAGCTATAGAGCCATTCTCTATCATATCTTTCTGAAGCACCGGCTAGGGCAGGCCCTATGGCTTTTCGATTGACTTTATGACAAGCCGCGCAATGGGTATTGAACAACGTTTTCCCTTGTTGAATCGTAGCATCGTCTTGTCCCAAAAGTTCAATCGGGAAAATCGTCAAAACTAAAAAGAGCAATGATTTTAAGAAAACAATACTGAATTTAATCTCGTCTTCAGAAACTTCCTTAGTATAATTCAATGAACTTCTTGAATTTCAGTGGCAACAAATGTATGCCATATGCCTTTATTAGTTTCTAACACAGGCCTCTTTTTTTAAATTTAGAACTGTTCTAAATAGTTGTATTTTGAACCCGTTTATGCAACATACCATTAGCTTAAAGGCCTATTTAAAAGGATGAAATTCATTTCACAATATTCTAATCCCGATTCTGTTTTATTTTCAGCACCAATAGCTATCGTATAGCGTTTATCAGAACAGACCATGGCTTTGTGTTTTGATTTCACTTTATAGAGCCGACGATTAAAAGCCACGTTCTAATACAAAAGTGTGGGTAAAGTTTTAACGACCATTAAAAACCAGGACGGCGACTCTAAAGTTTTTTAAACTTTCGATATCCGCACTCATAACCTTGAATTCGCCATTCAATCGCTCGTCTTTGGCATTGGACTACGGGTAATACAAGGCATGGTCAACGCCTTGCCAATGGTTCTGAACTCTCTTGGTCACCAACAGGAGAAACCAACACATGAATGGACATCTGGCGATCGTCAACCGAAATATCATCGACACGTCATGAATCGCCAATCTTATAAGATCGACCCAAAAAATTTTGATCGCCCTTTCATAAAACGATGAATTAATGACTCAAAGATAACCGACCCGAAACTTTTGTAGTAGAGCCAAAATCTTTTAATTTTGGATGGTCTTTTTAGTCGACCGGATGAAGCCTTTTTTGACAGTATATATTGGATTGTTTGTGTTTTTATGGTTGGTGTTGTTATCTCATAAGACATCAGCTCAAGAAGTCCAATGGACGATTAAAATGGACCCTTTGGTTGAAGAGTTAATTGAATTTAAAATCGCTCAAGATAAAGTCCTTTTTGCCGATTACCATTACACCATTCAAATCGGTTTCGGGACCCTTAAAGATATGAATGATCTAAAAGAGGAATTTGAAACTCAATTCCCTCAAATGGATGTTCGATTAAAATTTGAAACCCCCAACTATAAACTACATGTGGGGAAAAGTAGAAATCCGGTTTTAATCCATGCCTTACTCAACGAAGTCAAAGTGCATTATCCGAACGCCTTCGTACTCCAAAACACCTAATGTATGATTGGAAGGATTGAGATTCAGATGAATTGACCAATACCAATTAGTGGTAAGTGGGAGAAGAGATTTTCTTTCGAACCTGTTTCTTTAAAAACCCTTCAATTTGATCTCCTAAAGCAATATCATTGAAGTTCTTGATTTGAATCCCACAATCATAACCTTTTGAAACTTCTTTAACATCGTCTTTAAAACGTTTGAGCGAAGCCATTTCTCCAGTAAAGATGACAAGACCATCTCTAAGAACGCGAACAAAGCTATTCTTGACCATTTTACCATCGGTCACCATACAACCGGCAATGGTTCCCAATCGCGAAATTTTATAAGTTTCTCTGATTTCAGCCACTCCTGTTACTTGTTCCTTTAATTCTGGGGAAAGCATGCCTTCCATCGCATCTCGAATGTCATCAATGGCATCATAAATAATAGAATACGTTCTAATATCGATTTTTTCTTTTTCAGCTAATGTTCTCACATTGCCCGTCGGTCTTACATTAAATCCGATGACAATAGCATCCGAAGCTGATGCCAATTGGATGTCTGATTCGGTGATAGCGCCAACCCCTTTATGAATAATTTTAAGTTCAATCTCTTCTGTTGATAGTTGTTCAATAGAATCGGCTAATGCTTCCACTGAACCATCCACATCTCCTTTCAGGACAATATTGACCAATTGAAAGTTTTCTAGTTGCAGTCGACGACCAATTTCATCTAATGTTAGTTGTTTTTGGGTTTTTAGGGTTTGTTCTCTATCGAGTTGTTTTCGTCCACTAGCGATTAATTTGGCTTCTTTTTCATCTTCCAATACAATGAATGTGCTTCCGGTTTGGGGTGCGCTATCTAGCCCTAGAATAGACACGGCAGTCGAAGGACCTGCTTGTTTTAATCTTTTGCCTCTTTCATCCATAAGCGCCCTAGTTTTCCCGCTAACACTTCCCACCAAGATATAATCGCCTACTTTCAATGTTCCATTTTTAATTAAAACGGTGGTAACATAACCCCTTCCCTTATCTAAATTAGCTTCTAAAACAACCCCTTCAGCATGTCTGTTGGGATTGGCTTTTAATTCAGATATTTCAGCTTGTAGCAATACTTTTTCTAATAATTCATCGATCCCAGTTCCGTTGGTTGCTGATATTTCTTGAGATTGATATTTCCCACCCAAATCTTCAACCAATAAATTTCTTTGAGAGAGAGAAATCTTGACTTTTTCTGGATTAGCTGTTGGTTTATCGATTTTATTGATGGCAAAAATCATTGGGATATCAGCCGCTTGCGCATGGTTGATTGCTTCAATCGTTTGGGGTTTGATATCATCATCAGCTGCAATTACAATAATGGCCATATCGGTTACTTGGGCCCCTCTAGCTCGCATGGCGGTAAAGGCTTGATGTCCAGGCGTATCGATAAACGTTATTTTTTTTCCATTAGGTAATTCGACCCCAGAAGCACCGATGTGTTGCGTAATGCTTCCAGCTTCACCGGCAACGATATTTGATTTTGAAATATAATCCAGTAACGAGGTTTTTCCGTGGTCAACATGCCCCATGACCGTAACGACCGGTGGACGATTAACCAAATCAGCATCTTTGTCTTTTTTATCAACTAGTGATGATTCTCTTTCAGATTTTTCAAATTCCAGTTCAATATCATATTCCAAGGCAATAAACTCTAGTTCTTCTGGAGTCAATCGCTGGTTCATGGTAGCCATAATACCATTATTCATTGCCTTGGCAATGACATCCGTAGGGGTTGTTCCTAAAATGGAAGCAAACTGACTGACAGTGACATATTCTGTGACTTTGACAATTTTTCTTGCTTCTTTTTCTTTTTCATGGAGCTCTTCCTGAACTTTTCTTTCTTCAGCTCTTTTTTTGGCTCTATGTTTAGCCCCTAGACCTTTTTGCGAAGCCGTTAATTTTTCAAGCGTTTCACTGATTTTTTTGGAAATATCTTCTTCTGAAATTTCTTCTTCAATGGGTTGGATAGAGGAAACCTCTTTTTTCTTTTTGTCTACTTCAAGCAGATGACCTCCTGTTGATCTAGAACTAATTCTTCTTCTTTTGCGACGCGGTTTTGTGACTTTTTCATGACTGGATTGTTTGTCTCGGATTTCTTGAACTTCTTTTTCTTTAGCCTTGATATTCTCCAAATCAACGACTCTTCCAGTATCGGTAATTCCAGGTTTGGGTTTTTTCGGGGACTGGTCAACCTGGGGTTTGGATGGACTATCCGATGGTTTGGGTTGGTCCGGTTTTTTTTCTTCAACCTTTGGTTTGGACTTTTGGGGTTCTAAATCTTTAAATCCAACGATTTCCGGCGATTTTAAGGCTTCCCGACCAAGAGGTTTTTGAGGTTTGCTTGATGTTTTATCCTTCTTTGTTGGGGGCGGTTGCTTTTCTTGGGAGGGGAGATCTTGAACTATCGTGGAGGGGTTAACGACAGAGGGGGTGCTATGATCTTGTTCGACCCCAAATATTTGTTCTCTTTCTTTTAGTTTCTCACGATAGATTTCATCTGTTTTGGCTCTGCGTTCTTTATCATCAGCAAATTCTTGGAGTAATAATTCATATACGGCTTGATCAATTTTAGAATTTATGGATAAATTGTCCATGGGATTTTGGCTTTTTTCCAAAAATTCCACAGCCGTTTGAAAAGAAATATTTAACTCCCTTAGAACTCTATTAATTCGATACTTCCTTGTTGTAACTGTCATTTATGTTTGGTTGAATCTACTTTTCAAATTCTTGTTTAAAGAGACAATTCCATGGTTTAATCACTTCTTTATTTTTCTAATTCTTCTTTTAAGATTTGTAGTACTTCGGTCACTGTTTCATCCTCTAAATCGGTTCTTTGACATAATTCTTCAAAGCTCAATTCCATGACACTTCGAGCAGTATCTAGACCCACTTTTCGGAATTCATCAATGACCCATTCATCGATTTCATCTGAAAATTCATTGAGCATGACATCTTCTTCTACACCATCTCGGTATACTTCAATTTCATAGCCTGTCAGCTGCCCTGCTAATTTGATATTGGCACCTCTTTTTCCAATGGCTTTCGAAACTTCTTGAGCATCTAAAATCACTTCAACTGTTTTGGTTTCTTCATCGATTTTAAGTTGATTGATTTTCGCTGGATTGAGTGCCCGCGTAATGTACAAATGTAAATTATTAGTGAAGTTGATGACATCAATGTTTTCATTACATAACTCACGAACAATCCCATGAATTCTAGATCCCTTCATTCCAACACAAGCGCCGACAGGATCGATACGATCATCATAGGTTTCAACGGCGACTTTGGCTTTTTCTCCTGGAATCCGAACGGCTTTACGAATTGAAATCAAGCCATCCAATACTTCGGGGATTTCCAATTCAAAGAGCTTGATTAAAAATTTAGGAGACGTTCTCGATAAAATAATTCGTGGCTTATTTGTTCTTAGTTCAACGCTTTCGATAACCCCCCGAACTTCATCTCCTTTTCGAAAATATTCTTTAGGAATTTGTTTATCTCGAGGTAGGATCAATTCATTGCCGTCATCGATTAAAATAATTTCTCTTTGTCTAATGTGATGCACTTCCGCACTATAGATTTCACCAATTAAATCATGAAACTTTTTATAAGCATTGGTATTGTCATGTTCCAAAACTTTTGTTTTGAGACTTTGACCTATAAAATGAACGACTCGCCGCCCCAAATCATCGAGTCCGATTTCTTGGGAAACCTCTTCTCCTATTTCATAGTCTGATTCGATTTTTTGGGCCTCAGATAATCCGATTTGAAGCGATGGATCTTCAATTTGATCATCCGGAACAATGATTCTGTTTCTAATGATTTCGATGTCTCCTTTGGCCACATTGATAATCAAATCAAAGTTCTCATCCGTTCCATATTTACGCACCAAAGCACTTCTAAAAACATCTTCTAGAATAGCGACTAAAGTTTCTCGATCGATTTGTTTTTCGTCTTTAAAGTCTACTATAGACTCAATCAATGCTGTTGTATCCATGATTTATATCAATACTAAATATTATACGACTTCTTTGGCTTTAAAAATTTGATCATATTCAACACATTGCTGATGAACCACTGTTCTTTTTCCTTTTCCTATTTCCTTTTTTTCTCTGGTTTTCCATAAGAGTTCAATATGATCATCATCAACCCGATTTAACCTTCCTTTGACGGTTTGATTATCATGGGTTGTCACCGACAATTTCCTACCAATTCGTTTAAAATACTGTCGTTTCAACGTTAAAGGAGTGCCAATACCAACCGAGGTCACTTCAATAGAATAATTCAATGAACTCTCAACCTGTTGCATCTGCAGTTCCAATCGTTTGTGTATTCTGATACATTCTGAGAGGGATAGTTTGTTATCCGAGTCCAGGACTAAACGGATATTACCGTCTTGACTAATGTTTGTTTCGACTGCATACAAATCTCGTTCAGGTTTTAATATTTTTTCCACAATCTGTTTTATGTGATGTATTAAATCCATCATACAGGACGGACTTTGGTAGTGAAAATGCGATACAAATATAATCCAATAGAAAATAACATATCTTTCAATCACAACATGATATACTTGGATGAGTGGGTCATTTTTTGCCCGTATGAAAAGTGATCGATTTTTATTTTTGTTATGATGTACTCCTCTGGTTTTTCAATCGAAGGTTTGGGGTTTGAAAAGAGCACACCTATTCAACAAAACCCTTTTGATAGACTTTTTGAACTATTCAAAGAATTAATTACTCATACTTCGGGAGATTTTGATGAAGCCATTGATTGGCTCAAAAAACTCGATCAAGAATATGATTTAACCGATTCAGATTATACTATTGAAGATTTTATAGGGGATCTCCTGAAAAATAATTTTATAGCCCCAGTCAAGGGTAAAGGAGATCTAATTCATGCTTTCCAAATGACTCCAAAAACTGAAAAAATTTTGAGACAACATGCATTGAATCAAATTTTTGGGAATTTAGAAAAATCCCATTCGGGAAACCATCGCACAAAATTCAAAGGGGACAGTTCAGAAGATTCAGGAGAATCTCGCCCCTATCAATTTGGCGATTCAATAGGACGAATCTTGTTAACAGAAAGTTTAAAAAATGCTCACATCAGAAGTGGCCATCCGTCTTTTGATATACGGCAAGAGGATTTGGTCGTTTCTGAAGATTTCTTTTTTACTCAGATGAGCACTGTATTGATGATTGATATTTCACACAGCATGATTCTCTATGGCGAAGACCGCATTACACCGGCTAAAAAAGTAGCCATGGCTCTCGCTGAATTGATCAAGACCCGTTATCCCAAAGATCATCTAGAAATTTTAGTTTTCGGCAATGATGCCTGGCCCATAGAATTAAAAGATTTGCCGTATTTGAGAGTCGGTCCATACCATACCAATACGGTGGCTGGTCTTCAATTAGCCATGGAATTATTGCAAAAAAGGAAAAATACCAACAAACAAATCTTTATGATTACCGATGGCAAACCCAGTTGTTTGAAGTTAGCACAAGGACATTACTATAAAAACAGTGTCGGACTGGATGATCAAATTCTTCAAAAATGCTATCAAAAAGCTATTGAGGCCAAACGATTAAAAATTCGCATCACCACATTTATGATAGCTACAGATCCTTATTTGAGAAAGTTTATTCAACAATTTACTCAGTTAAACAAAGGAAAAGCATTTTATACCGGATTGGATCAACTCGGGAAAATGATATTCGAAGATTATGATGCCAATCGAAAAACATCTCTTGGAACATGACCAAACCAACGATTAAAACTTTAAAAGAACTTCAAGAAAGTTCTTATCAACCAAAATCCATTCAGCAGGAACTCGCTGAAAATCTCAAAAAGAAAATCCTCAACGGACAAAATGCTTTTGAAGGGATTCATGGGTATGACCACACGGTGATTCCTAATTTAGAACGGGCTATCCTTTCAGGGCACAATATCAACTTGATGGGTCTTCGAGGGCAAGCCAAAACACGTCTGGCAAGGGGGATGACAAATTTATTGGATGAATGGATACCCATCATCAAGGGATCGGAATTGAATGATGATCCACTGAATCCCATCACCTTAGAAGGAAAAAGTATCATTGACCATGAAAAAGATCGAACACCCATCGATTGGCTGCATCGTTCGGAACGATTTTTTGAAAAATTAGCCACTCCAGATGTCACCGTAGCTGATTTGATTGGAGATATCGACCCTATCAAAGCTTCTCAATTAAAATTGACTTACGCAGACCAACGGGTGATTCATTTTGGTATGATTCCTCGGGCTCATCGATGCATTTTTGCTTTAAACGAACTGCCTGATTTACAAGCTAGAATACAAGTATCTCTATTTTCAATCCTTCAAGAAAAAGAAATCCAAATTCGAGGTTTCAAAATACGATTACCCTTGAATGTCCTTTTTGTTTTTACAGCTAATCCTGAAGATTATACCAATCGAGGGAGCATCGTAACACCACTAAAAGACCGCATTGGTTCACAAATTTTAACGCATTACCCAAGAAGTATCGATATCGCTAAAACCATCACGCTTCAAGAAGCTCAAGTACAAAACATCACAACCGATAAGATTACCGTTCCAGAACTTGCCATGGATTTATTAGAACAAATTTCATTTGAAGCTCGAAACAGTGAATATGTCGATAATCGAAGTGGTGTCAGTGCTCGATTAAGCATTTCAGCCTATGAAAATCTCACTTCCAATGCCCAAAGAAGATTGCTCAGAACCAAACAAAAAACGACACAAATTAGAATTAGTGACTTTTTGGGGACTATTTCTGCCATCAATGGCAAAATTGAATTGACCTATGAAGGCGAACAATTAGGACCGGAAAAAGTGGCTTTTGAATTGATTAATCAATCCATCAAAACTCTATTGCCGAAACATTTTCCACCGATTAAAAAGTTAACAAAGACAGAAGAAAAAGATCCCTATGATTTTCTAATCCAATGGTTTATGGAAGACCATCAAATCGAATTGACCGATCAAATGACCGACACCAAAAGAAAAAAAATCATCAGCAGTGTTCCTGGACTTGAGGAATTCGTATTGAGTAAATCCAAAAAATTGGATTCAAAAGATGTTTTATTCCATGCTGAATTTCTCTTGTGGGGCATCAGCGCTCATAAAAAAATCAGCCGATACCAGATCAGTGGCGGATATCGTTTCAAAGATTCTATTGGTAGTTATATCAACCGTCTCTGATTGAAGACTTACTTAGTTTATTTTTCAATCCCCATTTTGTTGTCGGTAGTTGTATAAAAAAACTCAAACTGAACCATATCAATTTCGCTTGCATACAGTTTAAATTCAGCTTATTTAGTGGTCTAAAAATTAGTGAACCTCATAATAAGCCATGAGAAAAACCAATTTTATTATCGATCGTAAATCTTTGAAATTCAAAGAACTTGTTAATGAGCGAATCATTATTCATAAAGGTGATGAGGCTCTTTTAAATTCGAAGACAACCCATTTTCATGTTTTAAATTTTGAAATTTATATGAATTGGAACACTATTCCGTATTTTGAATTAAGCGGCACATGTTCAAATCAAATTCCTATTGAACACATCTTGATGAGTACTGAGTTTTATGTTATTATCGATAACCTATACTTTTCTAATGGAAGGATCATCGAATTCTCAGATTCAATAAAAGTGATGTTAAATTTTCCAATGCAGAACATTGAGTTAATTAAGGAAATTGAGTTTTCAATTGTTAACTTTTCAGTTTGTAATTCATCAAAAAAACCCGGTTTTAAGTTTAAATTTTTATCACAAAAGAATGGAGAAAATGAATGCGTAGAGGTCTCTTTAAGTGACAGAGAATGTCTGCCTTCAATTATTAAAACCCTCGAAAGAAAAGGTGGCTACTGCATAACGCATCATGTCCGTATAAAGTTTGCAAACGGCAGATCTATTAAAGAAGTTGAAATTATTTTAGACCGTTTGATTTTGTCTTTAAGATTTCTAAACGGTCAGGATTTAGGGTTTGCTTTATTGAACTTTTTCAACGATAAAAATGAAATAATCAACTGGCACCCAACCTATGGAAACATTAAATCGTATAAATCTTGTCATAAGGTTTTACTCTCTTCTGATATATATAACTCTAAAAGATTATCTATTTTAGAAAAAATGCTCAATTTTTTCGTCAAAACAGATGATTTTCAAGCTTATATTGATTTAATTTATTGGTATTGTATGGCTAATATCAATAGCGGTTATACCTCTGGAAGTCTTGTTTTGGCTCAAGCTGGAGTTGAATTGATTTGGAATTTTTGCAAAAAAGATAAGCTTTACGGAATTAAGTGTGAAAAGGTGAAAGAGGAGAACAAAGAGAGAAAGAAATATACAGGGGAAAAAATAGGAGAGCTAATGAAAGCTCTTTCAATTCCTAATAATATCACAAAAAACACACCTCATTTGAAAGAGTATTCAGAAAATTATAACAAGATTCATGGAGAATCAAAAATAGAAACCCTTTCGCATGCAGTAGCATCCTTGAGAAACAATCTAGTACACTCTGATGAAAAAAAGAGAGAAGTCAACATCCCCCAATACTCTCACTTTGAAGCTAGAGAGAGTTTATTATTAATCATTGAAAAATTCCTATTGAATAGGTTCGAATTTGATGGATTGTACAATAAGAGACATATCAAGGTAAAGCCAATAATTTGGAAAATAACTGAGAAATTCTTCATAAAAAGTGTTTTTTGATATGAAGGATAAATTGATATAATAATTGGAATTAAAAATCAAATCCTACACCAAAAGACATACGCACCCCCTCATCACTATGAAATACTGAAATATTGCCGGCAAACATTTCTGCCGTATTAATAAAAAATCCTCCCCCTAAAGAATTTTTCCATTGATTGGTCTCATGGCAATCGAGAGTCGTTCGATCGCAATCCATCCAAACTCGTCCATGATCAATTCCACCAAAGAAACCCATTCTTATGGGTAACAACCCCGTTTTCATGTTATTGAAGACCCATCGAAGATCGGTGCTTTGAACAAATGATGTTTTGCCGGTAAACCGCTCATTCCGAAACCCTCTTAGTCCATTTTTAGCACCGATGGTCGCTCCCTGATAAAATTGAAACTCATCACCAACATTGAAATGACTACGAAGGTTTGTCGCTAAAACCAATTGACCACTGGGTACCAAACGATAATTGAATCCGACCTCAGGAACAACATATCCGTAGCCCATTGGAGAATTGACATTGTAACTTAATCCCGCGTCAACCGATATTTGAAACCCCAATGTGGGAAAAGCATGATTGTCTTTATTTTCAAAATGATACCTTATTTCACCGCCCATAAATTCTTGCTTTTCAAAAACCCCTTCATCATTGGATGTAATATCTAAAAACCGCCCTTTATCTCGTTCAATTTCATGACTCTGATAGAACATGCCTACTTTAAAACTACCTCCTAATTCCCCTCGCCAAACCAATGAAGGCATTATTTTTAACGTTTTAATTCTCACTCGATTAAAATCCAAAGACTTTTCTTCTTCTAAATTATCTGTCCCATTCCCAAAGCCAAAGAAGTTTATGGCATAATTTGGGCTAGTCAACAATCCCTCAATCCCAAAATTGACGCCCTTAAAAATATGAGCAAACTCGCTAGCATAAGCCATGTCATAACCTTCTGTGGCAAAATAGTATCCTAGATTGACATGATGCTGAACTGTGAATGGATTGCGTTCAAAACCAAAATGGGTATGAGATAGATTCCAGCCTATCTTGAATCCATCATCTGGATTGGATCCTAGGGATGGTATGATTTGAGTTCCACTTGGCTTCAATTTTTTGAAGTTGTATACATTGGTTTGATAGTCATCCCGAAACTTTTGTTTTCCTTTTTTGGTCATGACATCACTTTTCTTGGATTTATAATCATAATAAGAAACCCTTTTTCCGTTTTTAATATCATAAGTATCTCTATTTTGACCGCCAACTAATCGCAATCTAATTTCGTTAGTTCCATTCTCTCCAAATACGTGAAATACATCATCATCATCTAATCCATAGATCCAAATTTCTTTAGTCTGTTCATGAGAATAAACCCGTTCATGAAAAATTTCTCCCTTTTCCCCTTTTTGAATCCGAAAGGCAGTGATTTTTGTTAATCCATTAGGCCATCGTTGGACATCAAACCAATCATCTTTGTTTGTCCCTTTGATCACGGCGAGTTTATTTAAAAAAGTAAAATATCTGTCTGATATTTTTTGAAGATTCCCTCGCCTGGCTTTTAGTTTTCGTTTTATTTCTTCTACCGTTTCATCTCGAACTTCTGCTGGCATATTTAAAAAGGCTTGATCAATCATTTGATCGGTTATCCCTTTTTGAATGATTTTAACTTGCTGATCCCAAATCTCCTTGTCAGATTGAACAATCAATTCCATATCCAAAGGATAAGGCGATGCGTTGACCCCTTTGACATCCACTAAATCATCAGAGTATTTTCTCAGTAGCCTAGAAAGAGGAACCAATTTCACCGCCACGCTCAACAAAAATCCATCGGACATGATGGAAAATGCTTGATCTCGATCTCGAGGCATTGGTCGCATGATCTTTTTCCCGCCTTCATTAAACTGAATCCAGCGCCACTGGTCTTGATGTCGATCCCAATCTCCGATTAACATGTCAAACAAACGGGCTCTTATGTAAGAAGCTTCATCAACCATAATGTCTTCATCTTGATGCAACTTTTCTAGCATATCAGGAGTACTGAACAATTTGTCCTGAAACCCAAAACTAGCTTTATCAGCATGTCCCTCCGAAGCATGCTCCTCAATCATGTACAGTTCGTCTCCAAACTCTTGATTGAAAGAACCTAAAGCATTTTGTTTTGGAACATAATATAAAATAGGATTGGTATGAAACACGCCCACGGCATCGGATAAATCACCAATGACAAAAGGAGCATACGGATGTGAACCGGTGAAAACATCCAACAATAAACTTTCGGCAACCGTATCATCAAATTGTCCTTCTATGTACTGATCTTTAAATAATACGGCTTGGAGATACTGTAATGCCTGCTTTCTTAGTGCTCGCATGACATATTGAGCCCCCTCCTTGTCTTCCAATCGTAGTGATTTCGATTGGTTTCCACCACCTTTTCTTATGGGTTTCAATCCCCCATAAAGCGTATCAAGATGGACTGTCGGGACATTGACTTTTGTGCTGTAATATTTTCGATAACGCTCTCCCCATAACCATTTTTTAAAACCTGTTTTATTGGCTTCTTCATCGGTATATATCGAAGCAGAAACGCTGGGAGGGAATTCTGAAGGATATTCATCGAATGGTTCCCTTACATCGGGAGGAAATACCTGACGTTCAAAAACAATTTCATCCTCATTCACTGAATAAAAGCGCACATATGATGATCCATCATTAAATATATCTAAGCGAACAAATCCATTGGTAGCAAAGCCAAATCGCCCCCCACCAATCATACGAACGGGAGAAATTAGGGATCCTGATCCACTGATAATTTGATGTAAATTATCCTCTACCAAATACTGTAAACTGTGCTCATGTCCTGATATAAAAATCACTTTTTTATTCGCTTGAGCCATGGCAACCAATCTTTTTTTTAATTCTCGATAGCGAGTATGTTGTATATCCGCTTTGTTACCTCCACTAGTTTTTCTGATTACATTTTTAAGCGTTCCTAATAATGGTAACGGCTTTAAACTACTCATCAATGAATATTCCCCACCGTGAGGACCATTAGAATACATTGGGTGATGTAACGCTACAATCGTGGTTTTGCCTCTGGCTTTTTTGATGAGACTACTGAATTCATTTAAAAAACCTTCTCGAGTTTTTATATCACAATCATCATTAATTTGGGGGTGTTTATTCCAATTGGTAATATACCATTGACTATCGATAATGATTAAATCAATCTCCTTTGTAATATGTTTTCGAAGAATTGAGCAACCATTTTCTGGCAAAAAAGTATTCTTGCCAAGATATTTTTCTACCAAATGCTCTTGTCTTTTTAATCCGTCTAATCCACTGAACCAGTCATGATTTCCGGGCAAAAAGATGGTGTTGCCTTTAAAATCTTTGGTGACATCTGTCTGAACTTTTAATCTATAATTGGCTAATTCATAATCTTCTGCTGATTTTTTTGGAATGCCGTATCTATAAACGTTATCCCCTAAAAAAATAGCCGTCGCATTTGATGATGCATGATCTAATTCCTTTTTAAAGGCCTCAAGTGTTGATGGGACTTCATGAAGGTTTGCATTTCCTGCGTCACCAATCAAATAAAATGAGTGTTGAATTTCTTTATCCTGAGGAAAGGATTCTTTAGTTATCGAACGATTTTGTGGCTGGTAGGTGGCGCATCTTCCAGCTAGCAAAAGAATTGCTAAAAAAAACAGATTCTTTTTCAAAGAGAAAAGAAATAGACTACAGATTACCTATGACGAATAATATCACGACGGACACAAAACCGAACATAAATGTCAAATATGATACCTCAATATGGAAAAAAGATTGTCTAATTCTCTTTTCAAACATATAAATAGCTCTTGCTTGGTTCCCTATTTGCAGTTTTTGATCTTTGACAACTTTATCAAAGGCTTTCTCAAAATCTTCTTCCGTCAGATGGGTGTTTATTCCAGACACAAAAAGCGTTTCTTCTGTTTTTAACTGACGTTTTTTTGTGTTTTGTTTGATAAAAAATAAGGCCCCAAAGGAATTTGGTCGAGAAGCATTTAATGCAAATAATAGGGATAAAAAACAACAAATAATTAAGATTAATCCAATAAGACTTCCCAATTCGACATCCTTAACATTGTTGTAAAACAAGAAGACCCCCGAGATAATGATGGAATTCATCCGAATCATAATCGAAGCCTTTCGGTCAATTATATTGAAAGAATTGATATATAATCTATTCTGATTTCTTAAAAACGTCTGAAAAGATTTTCGAGGTTCCTTTCTAGTTTCGAAATTATCTGTTCTAGCTTCTTCAGCTTCTTTGACATCTATTGATTTCATGCGAATCAAAGGTACAACAACAATTTATTTTTGTGCTTTTAGATCTTATACTCCAAGATATTCTCTATCTCTAGTTTGTCAAATCCTTTCATAGGAATCATAACGACATAGGATGATCCCGTTCATCTCCATTGGATTATCCAAATAGGATGCGAATAAACAAAAAAATCCGTATTGAATCCATCTCAATCACTAAGAAAGAAAGTGAACCGAAATTCCTATCACATAGAACATAAATTAGTATGTGTCCTATTGTCTTTATATTTGCCAAGCATCCAGTACCTCGGATAAGGATTCAAAAATATGCTAATTGATATACTGCTTAGCAAGAAGTATTCTCGCTCGTCGATTCGAAAACCTAAAAAGAATTATTCTGAATCCGTCATTCGAAGTGTCGTAAAAGCCATTAGTTGGCGTATCTTGGGGACTCTTGACACGATTTTGATATCCTACGTTATCACAGGAACCATCGTTGAAGCACTTTCGATTGGATTCATTGAATTGGTCACAAAAATGGTTCTGTATTTTTTTCACGAAAGAGCATGGAACAAACTCAATTGGGGTAAAAAAAGTGAGTGATGAGTCAGCATATCGATCGGCTCAATCAAAAATTTAAAGACACTTCACTAGACCAAGGGCTAGACCTTCTGTCTTCTGAAGGCTTTGGAAATATTGTGTTTTCATCATCTCTGGGACAAGAAGATCAATTATTGACTCACGTCATTTTTACCAATGACTTGCCCATCACTATTTTTACCTTAGATACCGGAAGATTGTTTGAACAAACCCATGTTCTGCTTGAGAAAACCATCTCTAAATATCAAAAATCCATACAAGTTTATCATCCCAATAACCAAGAACTTGAGACTTTCATAAAAGCCACCGGTGTCAATAGTTTTTATCACAGTGTTGACAACCGAAAAACTTGCTGTCAAATCAGAAAAACCAATGTCTTGAAACGAGTATTAGAGGGAGCCGATCTATGGATCACCGGATTGAGAGCCCAACAAAGTCAGCATCGTCAGGGGTTGGACCTATTTCAATGGGATCAACAATTCCAAATAACAAAATATAATCCCCTGATTGATTGGACTCTCGATCAGATTACTAATTTTATCGACAAATTTGATATCCCCCAAAATCCCTTGCATGCGTCAGGATTCATATCTGTTGGTTGTGCCCCCTGCACTAGACCCATTAAACCAGGTGAAGATATTCGAGCAGGAAGATGGTGGTGGGAAGAAGGTAAAAAAGAGTGTGGCCTTCACTTGAATTAAGCGTTTAAAATATCCTATGTCGACAATTGAATATTTGGAAGAACAAGCTATCTACATACTGCGAGAAGTCGCTGGGCAGTTCCAAAATCCTTGTCTTCTTTTTTCTGGAGGTAAAGACTCCATCGCCTTGCTCCATTTGAGTAAAAAAGCATTTGCTCCAGCGAAAATTCCATATCCGTTACTGCATATCGATACAGGACATAACTTTCCTGAAACCATTCAACATCGTGATTATCTGATTGAAAAATACAATGTCAAGTTGCAAGTGGGCTATGTACAAGATAGTATTGATCGGGGCACCGTCATCGAAGAAAAAGGCAAAGATGCTAGTAGAAATATTTTACAAACAACGACCCTACTGGAAACTATCGAGCGCTATAAAATTGATGCTTGTATAGGTGGTGCTAGACGAGATGAAGAAAAAGCGAGAGCCAAAGAGCGGGTGTTTTCCGTCAGGGATATTTTTGGTCAATGGAATGAAAAACTACAACGGCCTGAAGTCTTTGATTTTCTAAATGGGCTAATACATAATGGCGAAAATGTGCGTGTTTTTCCCATTTCCAATTGGACAGAATTAGATGTTTGGGAATATGTTCGAGATCAAAAGTTAGAATTACCTTCTATTTATTATGCCCATGAGCGTAAAGTATATCAAAAAAATGGTCAATGGATGCCGGCCAGTGATTTATCACCAATCCCCGATAACCGACTAAAAACTAAAATGGTTCGTTTTCGAACGGTTGGTGATTTAAGTTGTACAGCAGCTGTATTATCCAATGCAAAAGACATTGTTGCCGTTATCGATGAGATAAAAAAATCTACATTTTCTGAACGAGGTGCCAGAATGGATGATAAACGATCTGAAGGGGCTATGGAAGAACGAAAAAAAGTCGGTTATTTCTAACCCTTGAAACAAGTCATTAGAATAGCTACCGCGGGTAGTGTCGATGATGGTAAGAGCACTTTAATTGGTCGCTTGCTCTATGAAACCAAATCTTTGAAAGAAGACCAGCTGCAACACATTGAAGAAAAAAGCCGTATAGAAAATAAAGGATATATCGATTTTTCTTTGGCGACCGATGGTTTGTTGACCGAGAGAAAACAAGGGATCACCATTGATGTTTCCCATATTTATTTACAAACCAAAACACAACGGTATATCATAGCCGATTCCCCAGGTCATGTTGAATATACCCGCAATATGGTTACTGGAGCTTCAACGGCTCATGCAGCCATTATTTTGTTAGATGCTCAAAAAGGGGTTTCAGAACAAACTATCAGACACTTTCGAATAACTTCTTTATTGGGAATTCCTCAATTGATATTTGCTATTAATAAAATGGATCTCATCGGATTTTCTCAAAGTAAGTTCCATCAAATTCAAAAAGATATCCTAGCCTTGAATAAAGCCTCCAACGGATTACGTCAAGAACTGTTTTTTATCCCTATTTCGGCACTTCATGGAGATAATGTTGTTTCCAAAAGTGTTCACCTACCATGGCATGATGGGACTGTCTTGATCGATTTAATCGAACAGTTAAAAATCGATGAACCCTCAACAAACGATGCTGTTTTAAACGTGCAATACGTATTGCGATCCAAAAACAATTCTGGGGCTTTTCAAAGAGGATATGCTGGAAAAGTGGCTTGTGGAAAATTTATTCAAAATGCAAGTGTAGTGGTATCGCCAAGTAACAATCACTCAACCATCATCAAAATAGAACATCACGGAGATGAAGTCCAAGAGGCCAAAGAATCTGAAAATATTACCTTGTATTTAAGGGATCAACTAGATATTTCACGAGGTTCGGTTATTGTTTCCAATCCACACTCTCTTCAAAGAACCAATCGATTAAAGGCTACCGTATGCTGGATGGAAACTGATGCTCTAACACTTGGAAATAAATATTGGTTGCAACATGGTGTGAACCGTATCCTATGTAAAGTCGTTTCGGTGGAAGGGAAAATGAATTTAATCAGTGGGGGCATTGAAAATGTCAATACGCTTCATATCAATGATTTGGGTCAAGTACAATTTCAATTAGCACAAGAATTGTTGGTTAAACCCTTTTCAGAAAACAAAGCCTTAGGATCTTTTATCTTGATCAATTATTTGACCAACAATACCGCAGGGGTAGGATTTATCAACTAAAAGTTTAAAATTCTATAATAACTCCGATGGCCATTCTGGTGGCTTGTATCAATACAAGGGCACTAACCAATAGAATCCAAAAAAACTCTTCGAGTTTGATTACTCGATTCAGTATAGAGTTTAATAATACCACCATGCTGACGACCAATAATTGGGCGGCCTCAACTCCAAGAGCAAAGCCCACCAAAGATTCAAAAGCTTCTCCCTGTGGGGTCACTAATCGATAAAAACTTCCAAACCCTAGGCCATGAACGGTCCCAAAAAAGAAAGTCACTATCCAATAAAACCCGTTTCTATTATAGCCTTTTAGTGACTTTTTGTTAGCAAATATGTTTTTGGTAGCCACTACAACAATCGATAAAGAAATCAGAAGTTCTATCCAATTATTTGAATGTGGAACCAGCCCAACATAAACGATAAACATAGAAATCGTGTGACCAATGGTAAAAAGGCTCACAATAATGATTAAATCTTTCCAATGTTTTAAAGCAAAAGGAAGTGCTAAAACAATCAAAAACAATACATGGTCCAGCGCTTTGAAGTCTAAGACATGAAAAAATCCTAGTTCTAAAAAAAATATTAATTGGTCTAACATCGGGAGTAGGGTTGTTTTAATTCAAATTTAACATCAAACATTTGTACTCAAAGCTCCCAATATTTTTATTGGGTTTAAAATGGTCAAAATCCTTTTTTCTTTTTTAGTTCTTCATAGGCTTCCTGAATTTGCAAAAACTTTTCCTTGGCGCTTTGTTTTATGGCCGGATCACTAGACCGGATCCGGTCCGGATGATATTTTTTAGCCATGGTGCGATAAGCTTGTTTAATTTCAGTGACGTTGGCATCGGGATTGATTTCTAAAATGGTATAGGCTGAATCATCAACCTCAAAAAACATGGCCTTTACACTATCATAATCGGCTTTAGAAATATGAAGAAAACGAGCGATCTTTTCAATTTCTTGAATTTCAGCGGGACTGATTTTACCATCCGCTTCGGCCACCCGAAACAACACATGCAACAAAGTCGCTCGGAGACTATATTTTAATTTTTGCGCAAATTCTCTAGCGATATCTTCAGAAGTGAGATATAAATAATTGGGATTATTTCGAACCGTGCGAATCATTGTATCGACCTGGTCAGGCCCATAGACACTAGAAAAGTAACTTCTTATGAATGTTTTTTCACTTTGTAAAATATTGCCATCAACTTTTGCAACTCTCATGGCAAGCAAGAGAATTTTCACCCGTAAATCAAGATTTCTTGCTTCATTTTGATAATAAAAATTAGCTCTTGAACCCCGAGAAGAATTAGAAAATAACTTTTCAATTAAAAAGCCAACAAAATATCCAATGGTGGCTCCGATAAACCAAGGTCTGATGAAAATCAAACCAAAAAATGCCATTAAGAATCTCAAATCAGAAGTTCTTTCATAGGAGAATTAAAACAGTGCTTGATGGTGGAACAAATCTAACAAAAACATCCCCTTTGATTGGGATATTTATACCTTTGCAGAAAAAATCAATGTATCCAGAATCATTAGTTGCACCGATGCGTTTAGAACTTGTTCAAGCTGGTTTTAGCGAACTGTTCACTTCAAAAGAGGTTGATAAAGCACTAGCTGAAAAAACCACGACATTGGTCGTTGTCAATTCAGTTTGTGGTTGTGCCGCTGGCAATGCTCGTCCTGGTGTTATTTCCTCTTTAGCCCATTCTAAAAAACCAAAAAAACTATACACTGTTTTTGCCGGTGTGGATAGAGACGCCACCGATGCTGCTCGATCAAAAATGGCTCCTTTTCCCCCGAGTTCACCAAGTATTGCTTTATTCAAAGATGGTACACTGGTTCATATGATCGAAAGACACCATATTGAAGGGCGCCCGGCACATTTAATTTCCAGTAATTTAATTGAAGCCTACGATCAACATTGCTAATGGATCGTTGATTTTATTCTAAATCAATGGAAACACAATTCTAAAGGTGGTTCCCACATCAATTTCTGAGTCATAAGATATGGTTCCCCCGTGGGACAAGATGATATTTCGTACAATTCCCAAACCGAGTCCCGTTCCAGAATTTTTTGAAGTGAATTTAGGCTCAAAAATGGTATTTCTTAATTCGGGATTAATCCCACAACCATTATCACTGATTTCGACGACTATTTTATCTTCTAACAGTTGAAATTTTATTTCAACATACCCTTCTCTTTTGTCCGGAATGGCTTGTTGGGCATTGAGAATTAAATTATTGAGAACTCGAGTCCATTGATTGACATCGAGGGTATAGATGATTTTTTCATGAGAAGATTTTATCCGAACATCAAAATTTGTAAAAGAAATCGCCACTAGTTTGGTATGATTGACTAAATCCGATTCGCTCACATTTTTTTTGGGTTCGGTCGTAAAATAAGAAAAGGATTCGGCCAACTCAGACATCGAATTAATTTGTTCTATTAAAGTCAAAGAAAATTCCGATAATTTCTTTTTGGATTGTTGTTTATGGGGGTCGAATTGTTCATTAAAATCTTGGACAATCAACCGCATGGGGGTTAAGGCGTTTTTGACTTCATGGGCTATCTGTCTAGCCATCTCTCTCCAAGCATAATCTTTTTCTTGTTTAACCAGTTGATTGGCGCTATCAATCAATTGATCAATCATTTTATTATACGCTTCAATAAGACCCAATATTTCAATTGGAGCATTGATTATTTCTAGCTTTTCGTTTTGACCTTGTAAATCCGTTTGATTTAACTTATTTCTAACCGATTCAATCGATCGAGTGACATATCTAGCTAAAAAGTAAGCAAAGATGATTGTCCCAATCAATAAGATAATATAGATTTGGTAAAAGGTTTGAAGAAATAAATTCAACTCGTTTTCAGCAATATCAACATCAGAGAAATAGGGATAGAATAATATAGCATATGGGGTGTTGAATTGATTTGTCAATATCCGAAATGACGAACTGTATCCATGGACTTCTTCGATGTTCGTTTCAAGAATTCGATTATCCGGCGCTTGTTTTAATTGATCGATTAATTCCGCTTTCAACGAGTAATCATTGGCTAGGACTTCTAGGGGAGCAAAAAAGGAAAATATTCTTTGCCCATCCATGGTAAACAGAGAATATTTGACACTATGTATTTGGTTGATTTGGTTGAAATCACTCTCTAAATTTTTCCATTGACCAAGACCAGCATCTACTAGATCGTACTTATTGACTATATAATCAATATGCCGAATAATTTGAGATTCTTTTCTATTGAGACGATCAAAATGATACTTTTCTCTTTGAGCTTCATATTGATAGGCCGTTATCAAGACAACCAAAAATCCCGAAATCACCAAAATCCCAGTCATGGCGAAAAAAAACTGGACTCGAAGAGATTTTCTCAACAATAACAAAGGCTCTATTTTATCAAATAGTCTCATCAGTTACCCATGGAATTGAATAGCCTTATTGCGATTATTAAAAGAACAAACATTAGATTTTTCACGCCTTGATTAACTAGAGTTGACGCATCGGTTAATACCCGTTTTTTTAAAGGTCGTATTTGTGAATGGCTATCTGATGTTTTCAATTCAGCAAAGGTATCAATTGAAATGGCTAATGATAATACCTCTAAGTGGAATTGGTTTTTGCTGTTCGTAAAATAAGGGCATTATATCCAAGGACTCAACCATAGGGGTTCATTTTCTGTTGAAGTTAATACCTAAAAATCAAGCGTTAATGTATAAAAAATAAATTGTGCTGGAGATTTTAGCGCGTTAGCGTTTCAAAAAAGTTCTTAAAACTGATAAATTCGAATGCTACTATCTTTGCGAATCCCTTAGTAGGAAATAAACCTTTTTAGTAGGAACCGTTTAATCGCTAGAAAAATACCTATACTTTTATACTGATGAATTATAAAACGCTTTGCCTCTCCTTAGTAATGAGTTGCTTTTTGATTTCCATCCCCGGTAATAGCCAATGGGTAAAAGAAAAAGGGAAGTCCTACATTAAACTCAATACATGGCATCTATTGGCCGATAAGCATTTTACGGATTCAGGAAAGTCGGATCCCAATGCTACTAGGGGATTATCGATACACAGTATTTATTTTCAATATGGTTTGGCTAATAGAATTAGTATCGTTGGATATATTCCCTTTTCAGTGACCGCCTATCAGTTTGCTCAAGTTTCAGAAACAACAGGAGATATCTTATTGCCAAGAGGAAGTTTATCAAGTTTTGGAGATGCTGAATTGGGTTTAGAATTCGGATTATTCAATACCCGAAGTTGGGTGTTTTCATCGACCCTAAAGGCCTCGTTACCCACCGGTAATTCCGAAGGAATCACAGAACAAGATACCGATAATGACGAATTACTAGATATTGGTGCTAGCTTTCAAACTGGCGATGGAGAGTTTAACTTACAACCCGGATTCAATATGGGCACCGGGTATTCTGTTGGGAAAACACCAAGTTATTTTAAATCCAATTTAGGGTATAACTTTAGAACCAAAGGGTTTTCAGACGAATTACATATCGCTTTGGAAAACGGCTTTCAATTTTTAGACAATCGATTGCTTGTTTTAGGGGCCCTTCATCTGACTAAATCCATGAAAAACGGCGATCAACAATCTTTAGATGATGTGTCATTTTTTGTTGATAAACTTGAAAGTTTGGTTGCTCGGGTCGAAACCTCGTTTGAATTATTTGACCATTTTGGGATTAGTTTTGGATTGGCCCATCCTGTTTGGGGGCGTCTAGGATTTGAAGCAACCAGTATTTCTGGAGGGGTTTATCTTGATTATTGACTTTCCTTGAAGATTCAAATTTTCACTCAATCATTCTAAATTTTTCTATTGGGATCACACCGGCTGACGTCAATACTGGTTTTTTTATTTGAAACCATTTCCGAAACTACTTTTCCCGTAACAGGACCTAGACTCCAACCAACCATAGCATGACCAGTGGCTACAATAAGGTTGGAACATCCATCCATTCTACCGACATATGGCATACCGTCCGGGGTTAGGGGCCGAAATCCCATTTGAATATTCTGGCACTTTTTAACACTGAAATCAATCGTGGGATAATAACTTTGTGCTGCTCGGCGAATGGACTCGACTCTATTTTTTTTTAATTGCATATTAAAACCTGAAATTTCCATGGTTCCCCCGATTCTCGTTTTGCCCAACATCGGGGTTATGGCCACTTTAGATTCCGTCAAAATAGCTGGCATCTCAATATCGGTATTGTCCATTTGAAAGCTATACCCTTTTCCCGGTTGAAGAGATAAATCACGAGCGATTGTTTTTAATAATTTACCGGTCCAAGATCCATTGGCTAAAACGATTTGGTCTGCTTGATAAGTATTGTTTTTTGATTGAAATGACACAATATTGGATTGAGATTTTTTCAATTTGATGATTTCAGTGCCAAATTCAAACTGAACTCCTTTTTTTATGAGATATTGATATATATGATTCATAAAAACATCTGGTGTGCAATGAGCATCATCTTTATACCAGTAGGCGCCCTGAATATTCATGGGGGCTTTTTGCATTTGATCTACTTCTTGTTTTGATAAATGAACCACCTCCAAGCCCAATTCTCGAGCTCTTTTAGCTAATTTTTTTTCCGATTGCTCCACTTTGGATGTTCGATAGGTTTGTAGTAATCCCGTCTCGGTAAAGCCAAAATCAAAATTTAGTTTTTTATTTAATTCACCATAGAGTTCTTTACTCAAAAAACTCATATTGAGCAAAGTATTTTCAGAGTTTTTTACATTTTTTTTGTTGGCATTCAATACAAACCGTATCCCCCATTTAAGGAATTGATAATCTAAATTTGGTTTAATAAAGAGGGGCCCTGAAGGATCTAATAAATATCTGAATGCCGATCTTAAAACGCCAGGGTTTACCAAAGTGGTAAAATGACTAGGCGTCATATACCCTGAATTTACATAAGAAGTGCCACGGCCAGTTTTTGCTTGATCATAGACCACCACTTGGTGTCCCTCTTCCAAAAGATAATAAGCGCAACTCAAACCCATAATACCAGCCCCGACAATGGCCACTTGCTTTTTCATGACTATTTACATGAGTTAAATAACTTGAAAACCACGGGCATATTCATCCTTAGGGTCTAGCATGATTTGATTATACCCTGTGATTTTTGCGTGCGCTTGAATTGATGGGATGATGCCTTTATACGGACCAATTTGAGCCATCGATTCGACTCTTCCAATAAACGTTGAGCCAATGACACTTTCGTGTACAAAGGTCTCATTTACTTTTAATTTGTTTCTGGTGACCCATTGAGCCATTCGGGCTGAAGTTCCTGTACCACAGGGAGAACGGTCGATAGCTTTTTGACCATATAACACGGCATTTCGAGCAGAAGAAGCGCTCTTTTTAGGTTTTCCAGTCCACAATACATGGGAGCAAGTTTTGATTTTTGGATCCAACGGATGTTCAATGTGCCATTTTTTATTGATGGCGTTTCTAATTTCTCGTCCCATTTCAATCAACTGCAACACAGAGTAATCTTCTAAATCTCGATAGTTGGTTTGGCTATCGATAATGGCATAAAAATTACCACCATAGGCAATATCAACCGATATTTTTCCAAGAACAAAAGATTGAACTTCCATGTCTTTTTGGTATAAAAAAGAAGGCACATTGAGGAGTTTTACCCATTGTACTTGGTTATTTTCAATGCTATAGGTTACCGTTATCAATCCAGATGGCGTTTCAACGTTCAATACCCCTGGATTTTGGGGTTTAACCAATTTTTTTTCGAGCAACATGGTAACTATTCCAATCAATCCGTGGCCACACATTGGCAAACAGCCACTGGTTTCAATAAACAAGACGGCGACATCATTTTTAGGATCCAAAGGTGGGTAATAAAATCCCCCACTCATCAGATCATGGCCTCTGGGTTCAAAGACCAGGGCTTTTCTTATCCAATCAAATCGATTGATAAAATCGATTCTTTTTTCTGCCATTGTAGCCCCCTTGAGCTTTGGTTTGGGGCTTTTGACAAGTCGAACAGGGTTCCCCGCAGTATAGCCATCAATACAATCAAAAACATGAGTTTTATTGGGGTTCACAATCAATGAATGCCCCAATTACCATTGATCTGTCGAGGGAGATTTAAAGGATTGTCACTCTTTAAGGCATCGGGTAATAATGCTTCTGGGCAGTCTTGAAAAGTAATGGGTCTGAGCCATCGATAAATCGCATCGGTGCCTACCGAAGTATAACGGGCATCTGTTGTTGCAGGAAAAGGGCCTCCGTGGGTCATCGTTGATTGTACAGCAACGCCTGTAGGAACACCACTATAGAGGATTCGTCCTGCCAAATGCCTGATAGCATCAGATACTTTAGCGATTGCTTTGTGTTCGGATTGGTCACCCAAAATGGTTACCGTTAACTGTCCAGATAATGATGGAATAATCTTCAAAAAGTCTGAAACACCATCAAACAAAACTAACAGCGTATAGGGTCCAAATATCTCATGAGTTAAGGCAGGATGTTTTATCAAATCACTGATTTTTATCACTCCACATGCCCCATGATTAGATTTTGATTGGAATAACTTTAGATGAGGCGAATACTGTGAAAGTTGATCAATTTTTTCAGCATAACTTTTGAGAATGTTTTGGTGGACCATCTGACCTGTTTGCGATTGGATGACTTTTGAAATCAATTCATTGACAAAAGGGTGATTATCATCATTTGTTTCAATGAAAATAAGTCCCGGATTGGTGCAAAATTGACCCGAACCTAGGAGTACCGAATCGGCTAGTTGTTGTGCTAATTCTTGATTGGCATGGAGCTTTTCCTTTAAAATGATGACAGGATTAACACTTCCCATTTCGGCAAATACCGGTATTGGAATGGTTCTTTTTTGGGCCATATCATAGAGGGCTTTTCCTCCTGAGTAGCTTCCTGTGAAACCGACCCCTCTGAGTTTGGGATGCTTGACTAAAACCTCTCCTACAGCATGACTTGACCCATGTAGATGAGAAATCGTTCCCGAAGGTAATTTGGACTCTTTAACCGCCTTTATCATACAGGATGCCACTAATTCAGAAGTCGCTGCATGATAAGGGTGCCCTTTGATAATCACAGGACAACCGGCGGCTAATGCCGAAATGGTATCCCCTCCCGCTGCAGAAAAAGCCAATGGAAAGTTACTAGCGCCAAAGATCCCAATGGGCCCCATGGGAACCAACATTTTTCTCAGATCAGGTGTGATGTCAGTCGAATGGTCAATTTTGGCTTGGAGGTATTGGCCTTTTTCAAGGAGCTGGATAAACGCTTTTATTTGTCCTATGGTTCGCGCAAATTCTCCTTGGGCCCTCCCTAGTGGAAAATGAGATTCTGATTGATAGGTTTCCATAATCAATGGTTGATGGTGTTCTAGTTCAGAGACAATCTGCACTAGTAATTGAACGATCGTTTTAGGAGACGATTTTTTCAATACTTCGAAGGCCCATTCGGCTTGGCTCAGAGCAACATCAACATGATTCGATTCGGCTTCGAAAAAGGAAGTGTTTTGGTATTGATAAAACGATGTTGATGTGCCAGGAGCAACATACTCACCATCAATTTGACTTAATCCTTTTATCATTATATAGAAATATTTGGACGTTTTTTCATAGCTTTTTTCAATATCTTATCAATTTCAAATTTTTGATCATCTGACAATGGTAATCTAGGTTTTCGAACAAAACCGGTTCCCATTTGGGTGGTTAATTCGCAATGCTTGATGTTTTGAACCAATTGCGGGGATAAATCCAATTCTAAAAGAGGTAGAAACCAGCTGAGCAGTTGTTGTGCTTTTTGAATTTCATTCTTTTTGGCTAATTCATACAAGGCCACCGTTTCTGTAGGAAATGCATTACATAGTCCTGCCACCCACCCTTGAGCCCCTAGTACCATACTCTCAAGAGCAATCGTATCCACACCGCACAAAATGTGTATGCGATCACCAAATCGAGCATTTATTCTTTGCACATTCGTGACATCTCTTGATGATTCTTTGATGGCTTGTATATTGGGAACTTCAATCAAACTTTCAAGCATGTCAAGGCTGATGTTTATTTTGTAATCCACTGGATTATTATAGAGCATGATAGGTAATGGAGTGGACTGTGCAACATCTTTGAGAAATTCAACGGTTTCATGCTCTGTGGCCTTATACCGCATCGGAGGTAATAGCATCAAACCATCCGCTCCACCATACTGAGCCAGTTCTGCAGCTCGAATGGCGTTTAAAGTCGAAGATTCAGCAATATTGACTAGTACTGGAATTTTATTATTGCAAATGGACAAAGCTTTTTTGAGAAGACGGGTTTTTTCAACTTGTTGCAAAGTAGAGGCTTCACCAAGCGATCCCCCCAAGACAACTCCATGGATACCAGCCGAAATTTGAGCCTTTAAATTATTTGAAAAGGCCACAAGGTTTAATTTTGATTGGGGATTAAACTGTGTGGTGATGGCGGGATAAACGCCTTTCCAAGGAATCTTAATCGGTTTCCGCATTTATCCGACTTTAGGGCAAAATTAAACATTTGAAGACAAACTAATGGTTATCAAGCCTGTAAACGCTGTGGTTATTGTAATTTGCTTGTTGTAACAATGAACTCCGATACTGAGCCTGCCAATCTCGACTATTATTACTACGAATCCCCTTTTGGAATCCTTGAAACTTGTTCAAAAAACAGCACTTTAGTCGGTTTAAAGTTTGTCAATAATAAGACCAAAACCACCACTAAGCCCTCACCATTTCAGCAAAAAGTCCGCAATCAATTAAACGCTTATTTTTTTCATGGTCTAAAGATCTTTAATCTTCCCATACGAATTGAAGGGACTGATTTCCAAAAACGAATTTGGAATTATCTCCTCAGCATTCCATATGGAAGCACGGTATCTTATCAAACCATTGCTGATGCCTTGAACATGCCGAGTTCAACCCGTGCCATCGCCACCAATATTGGTAAAAACCCCATTTTAATTATCATTCCCTGTCATCGAGTCATCGGTATTGATGGCTCATTAAAAGGTTATTCAGGGGGACTGAATCGAAAGGCTAGGCTCATTGATTTAGAAAACAAAAAGTATTTTTATTCGCTACCCATCGATCATCGAATCCAATGAAAATTTTAAATGGTTTATCGAAAATTCTTTTTGTTTTAATCTGTCTTTATAGTTTCATTTACCATCTCGATTATACGTATGTTTTTAAGGCCATCCGAGTGTCTTATTTCACGGGACATTCCACGGCTTTTTTAGAGGATTATGCCTTTTTTGAAAATGCAACTATCAAAGCCACTAATGGTCAGCCGTGGCCATTACATGAAGCATATAATGCGATTGAGTTATCCCAGGAGCATCTTGATTTTCACAAAGAATCCAAATCCATCGCTTTTTTAGTCTTTAAAAACGATCAGATTCTTTTGGAACAGTACTATGATGGTTTTTCAACAAACTCTAAAACCAATTCATTTTCGGTTGCAAAATCTTATGTCGTAGCCCTTTTAGGAAAGGCCATTAAAGAAGGCTATGTGAATGGATTGGATCAAAAAGTCATCGACTTTTTACCTGAACTATCGGGTGATTATGCGCATCAAGTCACCATGGGGGATTTAGCCAGTATGTCCGCGGGTATGCAATGGCAAGAAGAATACTATTTGCCAATCAATGTCACTACTGAGTCCTATTTTACTCCAGATTTATACCAATTGATGATGGCTATTCCCATTCAAGATGAACCAGGACAAGCATACCACTATCAAAGTGGGGCGACTCAATTATTGGGATTAGCCCTAGCCAAAGCGACAAAAAGGTCCCTTTCAGATTATTTGCAACAATCCATTTGGCATCCTTTGGGTTATCAACAGGATGCTTTTTGGCAACTAGACTCCAAAAAACATCGAAATGAAAAATCGTTTTGTTGTTTGGCATCCAATGCAAGAGATTTTGCAAGATTAGCCAAACTTTATAAAAACCATGGCCGATGGAACGGCCAACAAATACTGGATTCGACTTTTGTATCTCGCAGTTTAACCCCTCGCTTTGAAGAAGCACCCCATTATGGATATGGGTTTTGGTTTGAAGAATTTGAGAATAAAAGCGCTTTTTTAATGAAGGGACACTTAGGACAATACGTTATTACTTTTCCTTCAGAAGATTTAATCATTGTCCGATTAGGGCATAAAGAATTGTCAGAAGATATTGAAACATTCATGGCCATGGGATTGGAAGTCAATTCACAATATGAATGATTTGAACTGATGATAACTTTAAGGTGAAGTGTCCCCCTATCTTCCTGCAACTTTTTGGTAAATTTGAGGGATTTGAAAACAAAAACTTATCAGAAAGCATGCCAATTGACCTCTACCACCTTGGCCGCAAAACCCAAAAGGTCAATTTGCTTGATAAATCCCCACACCATCGACCAACTAAAAGTAAGTCAAGGTCTGTGATTTAACGAAAGTTTATCTTTTGAATTCTTAAACCTTTGATAATCAGTGATTTGAGATTTTTTAAAAGCCATTGACACTACATTTTTGTGATTTATTTTGAGTGAAAACAGCTCTATGAGCCTTTCAAGTCATCATCAACATGGACTGTTTTTTTGTAGATGATTGGTTTTTTCAAGTCCCATGAGATGCCCTAAGGTTTCGAGCAACTCTTTGGATTTTGCATCCATCAATACTTTTAACTGAGTCTGAGCGTTTTTGGGAAGGATCGCTTTGGTTCTTACTCGACCCTTGAGCTTTTCTTGCAAGCTCCTCCATGAATCATGGCAATCTTATACTCTTAATCATCTTCTTCAGGTAACTGATCAATGTCATCATTATAATCTCTCTTTAGTTTATTTCGAAGAATTTTAATTTCAATTTTATGTTTTTCATCAGCTCGCTTATCTGCTTTTCGACTATTGATAATTCGAACTATAATCCAAACTGTAGTAGAAGTTCCAAGCAATCCAGTAACCCAAGGATTAATTGTGTCAATAAATGCTGTAACAAATACCAATATAGTTATTCCCGCAACTTCTAAAAAAGATAAATCCACCGCATCGTCCATAATACTACAAAGTTAAATACTTTTTATATTGCATTAAATCACATACGATATATTTTCTAACTTTTCTTGTCGTTGCCAAGTTTACTTAAAATTGACTCTGAACACATCTATTCAAGGTTCGTTTTATTTGGGACAGAACCCTATAAAGCGACCTTTATTGATATGAGTTGCAATAACAGAATGAAATTTCCCAAACTTTTTTAGTTAAGAGCTTAGCAGTTTGGCTATGGCCTTGATGGCTTTTTCAATTTGTTGTTCAGAAGTGGCATAAGATAATCTCAAAGCGTTTTTATCACCAAAAGCGGAGCCGGCAACCGTAGCCACTTTCGCGTGTTCTAAAAAAAACAGCGCCATGTCCATTGAATTATTGATGGGAACACCTTTGATTTTAGTGCCATAAAAAGAAGAGATATCTGGAAATAAATAAAACGCACCATCGGGTTTAATGAGATTGATTTGGGGGATGGCCTTTAATAGTTCTAATGCAAAATCTCTCCTTTTTTTAAACGCATTCACCATGTACTGAATTTCTGCAACTGGATGCATCAATGCGGTAATGGCGGCTCTTTGTGTGATGCAATTAGTTCCTGAGGTAAATTGTCCTTGAATCTTTTTACAAGCAGCGGCAATCCAATCTGGACCCGCCATATAACCCAAACGCCAACCAGTCATGGCAAATGCTTTGGATAAACCATTAACTACGATGGTACGCTCATACAATTCAGGAATATTGGCCAAACTATAGTGTGGAACACCATAATTGATGTGTTCATAAATTTCATCCGATATAATATACACTTGAGGATGTTCTCTCAGTACTTGACCAATTGCTAAAAAATCTTCTTTGCTGTAGACGGTTCCACTGGGATTATTTGGAGAATTAAAAATCACTGCCTTGGTTTTTGGTGTGATGCTTTGTTTTAATTGCTCGGCTGAAATTTTATACCCCGAATCTATTCTAGATGGTATCAATATGGCATTGGATTGATTTAAAACGGTCATGGCAGAATAAGATACCCAATAGGGACAAGGAAGTAACACCTGGTCTCCAGGATCCAGTAATGCCATTAAAATGTTAGCAATACATTGTTTGGCTCCGGTTGAAACCACAATTTGATGAGGTTCATATTCTAATTGGTTATCACGTTGTAGCTTATGACAGATGGCTTGACGTAGTTCTAAATAACCATCCACTGGCGTATACCCATTATAATCTTGCTGGATGGCTTGGATGGCCGCCCTTTTTATAAAATCAGGTGTATTAAAATCTGGTTCTCCAATGCTCAGATTGATAACGTCAATTCCTTTTGATTTGATTTCTCTAGCTTTATTAGCCATGGCTAAGGTGGCCGATTCAGGTAAGTTGATGACTTTTTGTGATAAATCGTTCATGATGAAATTTTAATGATACAAATTTAGAAATGATAGTTTCGTATTCTAATGAAAAATTTAAAGCGCTGCTTTTCTCCACTTTCTAAATATCAAGTTAATCAGTTTCAAACATTTGAAAAAGAATTTCGCAAATGGAATGAACACATCAATTTAGTATCCCGTAAAGACATTCTCCATTTTGAATCACATCACCTGATGCATAGTTTATCGATTTCAAAAATTTTTGATTTCCCAAAGAATACGACGGTCATTGATTTGGGAACAGGTGGTGGGCTTCCAGGAATTCCCTTGGCTGTTTTATATCCTAAAACCCACTTCTTCTTGGTTGAATCTATCAGAAAAAAAATCGATGTGGTTCGAGAATTAACTCATTTGCTCGAACTAAACAATGTAACGCCCATTCATGCACGCATTGAAACGATTGAAAAACAAGCGGATTATATGATTTCTCGCTGGGTGGGATCAGTCAAAGACATCATAACACTGATTCAGATCAAAGGGCAAATCACCTTTACAAATCAATCCAAATCAGGATTATGGTTATGGAAAGGAGGAAACCTTAAGGAAGAACTACACCAACTGAAGGACACAGAAATTTATGAATTAAATAAAAATTTTAAGCACCCTTTTTATTCAACTAAAAAAATTGTGCATATTCCCAAAAAATCGATCATCGCTTATGCCAATCAAAAAAAACGATAAGGTAACTCTGTATACTGGATAAGAGTCTTTGTGAACGAGCTAGGGAGTAGCATTTCAGAAATTTTAACTGATTTCTTCTTTTGACGAGAGATCATGTTCTCGTAAAAGATTTTCCAGCCTTTTGATGTACTCCTCCATTTTTTGAAATTGTTTTTGCATCATGGAGTCTAGTTCATCATTATTTATAGGGGAGCTAAAAAACTGAAACGAATTGTCATTATCAGATTTAGGTAAAGGCTTCATGTTAAATTCCATGGTATTTAGATGTTCATTTACTCGAATCATCAAACTATCGAGAGAGCTGCCATTTTGTAAAATGTCTATTTCCATTTCTAGCATTTTCTTGAAATCTTTTGAGGTTAATTCTCCAAAAACGCTATCGAGTTTTGGTTGACCATAAATATCTGGAGGCCACATATCCCATTGATCCCCAATAGAGTTAAATTCTGGAACATAATCGATGGTATCTAGATTAAATAGTTCAAAATCTTCAATCCCATTTCCATAATGAGGAGGAAGGATATACATGGGGGATGGAATAAAATCATTTTTTGCAAATTTTATTCTATACTTTTTTCCAGGGCCTATGTAAATTGAATCATACTGTATCAGATTGCCACTCTTATCATGTTGCTTGGTCACTTTGATTGACGAATCTTTTTCATTCTGGTCCAATGGATCTGCATCCGATTTCACTTGACCGAATCCTATCAATGGGATACTAAACCATATTGTCATCCATGTTCTCATTTGTACTTGTTTTTGATATCAAGACGAAAAACAATGGTTTGAGTTACATTTTAGGTTTAAAATATAAAATCCAATAAGGAGGTTGACCCAATTAAAAACCTTCGTTTTTTTAGATTGTTTGAAAGGGATCATTCATTAAAAACCACCGATTGTCTTTTACGATTGACCTTTAGTTTGGTCACGTCAGGTCTCGAATAATGTCCAGACGGGTCAAAATTTTGTCTTTCTTGAAATATTTTTGATAGAAAAACTTCTGCCGTAAAAACTCCTTGATTATCAACAATGGGTTCGATTAACCAGCTACCATCTGGATTGGCCATACAAGAACCTCCATTGGCTAAAGAATCTGGAGCCTTCGATAGAATTTCTTTCAAATACGGCGTATCAGACGGAAAATCAGCTTTATTCATTAATGAACTCACTGAAATTACATAGGTTCTACCCTCTCTGGCAATAAATCTAGTGATGTCTTGTGTGTTGTGTATTGATCCAGGCCAACTGGCACAATGGACATTGACTCCTTGGGCATAAAATGAAGAACGAACTAATGGCATCCAATTTTCCCAACAATTTAATCCTCCCAAAGTGAACCCCTTTAATGAATGGGATCTTAAACCATAGCCATCCCCCTGCCCCCATACTAATCGTTCATCATAGGTCGGCATCAGTTTACGATGTATACTTTTTATTTCTCCATTTTGATTTAAGTACACCAATGAACAATAAAGACTGTGATTCCCGCGATCAATAGCTCGTTCAATGACCCCCAAATAAATGGCCATTTTATATTTTTTGCTTAATTGACTTATCTTATTGAGGTGTCCTTTTTCAATCGAAACTGCATTGGAAACATAATGACTGAATAGTTTTTTATTCAAATCGGTTTCCCATTGAGCCCCTCCACAGAGATTCAACCAAAAAGGATAACCTGGTATCAACCCTTCGCCAAAAACCAGCAATTCTACTTTTTTTTCAGCAGCTAATTCAATGGTTGAAACAACCTTTTGAAGGGTTAACTCTCGGTTGAGCCAAACCGGACTGATTTGAGCCATACCAATTTTTAGTGTCGGATCCTGCCATTGTTTTTTCATATCGTTAGTATTAGGAACAAAAACCATGATGTTTTAGGATTCGTCTTTTGATAGGAAAGGATATCGATAATCGGTATCGGGAACCAAAGCTTCTTTAATCATTTGAGGTGAAACCCATCTTAATAAATTTAATGACCAACCTGCTTTATCATTGGTTCCTGAGGCTCGAGACCCTCCAAATGGTTGTTGACCAACAACAGCTCCAGTTGGTTTATCGTTGATATAAAAATTTCCAGCACTGTGTTGCAATTCCTGTAATGCCTTATTTATCGCATCTCTGTTTTGAGAAAATATGGCCCCTGTCAATCCATAAGGAGCGGTTTCATCGACTAATTTCAGTGTTTTTTCAAACTCATTATCCGGATAAATATAAATAGTAACCAAAGGACCGAACAATTCTTGTTCCATGGTTTTGAATTTTGGATTCGTGGTTATCACAACTGTCGGTTCCACAAAGTATCCCACTTGTTGATTGCATCCTCCCCCAAAAATAATTTGAGCTTCTTTACTAGATTTGATTTCTTTAATTATCGACTCTAAACGATTATATGCCTTATGGTGAATGACGGAAGTCATGAAGTTTTCAAAATCTCTAGGACTTCCTAATTTTACTGTCTTTAGTTCTGAAATCACCAGATCAAGTACTCTTTCTGCTATGGATTCTGGAAGGTATACTCTCGAAACTGCGGAACATTTTTGACCTTGATATTCAAAACCTCCCCTGACAATAGCCGTTGAAAGCGCTTTAACAGACGCACTCGGATGAGCTATGATAAAGTCTTTACCTCCCGTTTCTCCTACTATTCGAGGATAAGATTTATAGCAATCGATTTTATTCCCAATTTTTTTCCAAATGCCTTTAAACACTTGGGTTGACCCTGTATAATGAATCCCTGCAAAATCTGAGGATTCCAATACGGTATTGGTAATCATTTCAGGATCTCCATAAACGGCATTAATCACCCCATTGGGCAATCCTGCTTTTTGGAATACTTCGATAATGACATTGGCAGAATACACTTGATAATCACTGGGTTTCCAAACAACGGTGTTTCCCATCAATGCTGCAGAAGCTGGTAGATTACCCGCAATCGCCGTAAAATTAAATGGACTGATCGCATATACAAACCCTTCAAGAGGCCGGTATTCAAGTTTGTTCAGTACACCGTCTGTTGAGATCGGTTGATCGGTATAAATCTGTCGCATGAAATAGACGTTAAATCTCAAAAAATCAACCAGTTCACAAGCCGCATCAATTTCTGCCTGGTAAATGGTTTTGCTTTGACATAACATAGTTGCCGCGTTGATTTGACTGCGATATGGACCCGCAATTAAATGGGCTGCTTTGAGAAATATTGAGGCTCTAGATTCCCAAGGCATTTGGGCCCATTGGGATTTACTCTTTAAGGCTGCTTCAATGGCTTGTTGTACATGATGTTGAGATGCCGTATGGTATACCCCAATTTGATGTTGATGATCATGTGGAGGAGAAATGGACTCTGTATTGCCTGAAAACACTTCTTCATCTCCGATGTAGAGAGGGATTTCTATCTGCTGATCGTATAATCGATCATACGCTTGCTGAACTTTAATACGCTCTTTTGTACCAATTGCATAAGAAAGTACTTTTTCGTTTTTAGGTTGTGAAATTTGAAGAATACCATTAGACATATTTATACGTTTTAGAGTGCGAATTTAGTGACTGATCGTTACTTGAGAGTCATCATTACGTAGAGATACTTGAATAACATTTGCTAGTGAATCTTGAGGTTCAAAAAAAGCAGTTCGGACTTACTTACATAAAAAAACAAACCTTAAAATTTTCAATATTTTTGAGCTTGACCAGAACCATTATCCTTTGAAGTATTCTGCCAATCAAAATAGTTGATGTCGTGATTGAAGAATTAATCACCACGTTTCAACATATAGACTTTAAGACGGTTGAAAACGTGGAGAAAATGATCAATGGGGTGATCCAAAAGATGATTGAGAGCAATGAATTTAGTAACGGAGCCAAATCAATTATTGATGATCACCAATTAAATTGGAACTAATGATTGAGAAATACACCCCAATTAACGTTTATTTTGATGAGCAACAAGGCATACCAAAGTTTGAAGTTGGACAAGAATACTGCCAAACTTTTGGGGCTTATACGCATAACTTAATTTCGATCGATTAGATTCTGGTTTTGGTTCATTATTGTTTCGATGGAATACATCACTCATCACCGCATTCACTTTTAAGCGCAATTCCAAAAGGAGTACTTTCATGGTTTGGCAATTCCTCAAAAAAGGTAGTTTTTCATTATTTTTTTTGTCATAATTTGTTTTCGTTTTGATCCAATGCCTTAAATAGGTTCCCATTTTCTTTAAGATTAGGATATTCTTTTAAATTTAATTTGCCAAATTTATTCTTATCTACCCACTTCATATCAATAAAAAAGCAAACATTCCCTCAAATCCAAAAAGAGAAAGAACTAATTCAAATTAAATACATAAGTCCCAAATTAAAACATACTCAAAAACAGATTTTATTTTGGTCTTTATTAGAAAAAGAACTATTTCAACTAAAAACCTTTGTTCGTCAACATCAAACAAAATCGATAAATCATCGATTCACTCGATAAAAAATACTGTTCTTGACTTTTAATGGGAACTAAAAAAGTGGCCACCACGGATGTCATCTAGAATAAGATACCATCAGTCCAATGATGGAAATAAAGGTTTAATTCCTTTCATCCGTGCTAAAAATCATCAGATTCATTCACTCAGAATGAAATTTAATTCCATCAATTGAACAAGAATTAGATATCAAATCATGATATGTGATCGTCCTATCACCTTTTTTGATTTAGAAACCACCGGCACCAGCTTCCGAGAGTATCGGATTGATTCAAGTTCATTCCAATGATTCTCGGAAACCATACAAAACATTAGTGAATCCAGAAATGCCCAATGATCCTCAAGCCACTAAAGTACATGGGATTACCGATGAACACGTGAAAGATGCTAAAACCTTTGGTCAATTAGCCAAAGAAGTGAAACCATTTTTTCCGGGACACCAAGTGGCTATTGGAGGTTATAATGTCATTGGATTTAACATTAAAGTCTTAGCCTACGAAATGGATTGGGTGGGGGTCCCTTTGATTTACAAGCCTACGATTATGTCGATGCGTTAATTTTTTTCATCATGAACCCGAAACTTTATCGGGGCCATGGAGTTCTATTGTGATCGTCGCTTAGAATATGCTCATGATGCGATGGCTGATGTGGAAGCGACGATTGATGTTTTTGAAGCTCAGATCAAAAGATATGGACTGGAACCGAATGCCCAAGCCTTAGCCAAACAATACGAAGGTACTATGAAGTATTGGGATAATGGTTTTTATATTAAAGAAAATGAGGATGGCAAACCAACTTTGGATTTTGGTAAACATTTGGGCAAAACCTTAACTTGGGAGGCTCATCAAGATAAGAAATGGTTACATTGGTTACTCAGAGCTGATTTTTCCACATCGACAAAACAAGCGATTCAGGACTTTTTGGAAAATAAATAAATTCTTTTCTAAAAACTTTATCAAACAACAAAGGATCGTTGAAAAAATCGTACCTTGACAAGAAATTGAAATCATGTTAACCAAAGAAGAAGAAGAAATTGTTTTAGATGAATTAAAAATATTTCAACCTGTTCGGTTAGCTTGGACAACCGATAGTGCGTATCAAATAGACTCCAATATTATCGAAATATTATATGATTTTAAAGACACATCATTAGGATACTTTGAACTCATCGGTGCCATGCAAAAAATCGAAAAAAGAATTCCTAAAAAATTTGATTTCACAGGGTTTGAAGATATTCCAAAAAACGTTGAAGAAGATGTTTTAAAAGCATCTAAAACCTTTTTTAATGACAGAGAAAAAGAGAGAGAACATTCTGTCTCATTGTGACCTCATTGAAGCATCCATTCAAGAATTTTATGAACTAACACATTCCATTGATTCGATGGATATTTTATATCAAAATCGAAAAGAAAAGTTAGTTGTTGAAAGATTAATCAATAATATTTGTGAAGGAATCCATACCATCTATAAAATACATCCTCATATCGAAAATGAATACCCATTGATTGAATGGTCAAAAACTATTGGCCTTCGAATTATTTTAACTCATTATTATTTTAAAATTAATAATCAAAAACTTTGGAATGCCATGACGAATAGTATTCCAAAGTTAGAAAAACAAATACCTGGTCTTCGAAAATTCATTGAAAATGATCAAACTCGATCAAAAGATTACTCGACAACACGATAATTATCGTTTTATTTTCAATCAATTTTTAACAGCAAATCGTATCTCGACAAGAAATTGAAATCATGTTAACCAAAGAAGAAGAAAACATCATTGTTGAAAAATTAAAACCATTTGAACCGATTCGGTTGGCATAGTCTCCATTCAGTATTATTTCAAATCCTAGATAGAGTAGCGATTCTCTATGATTTCAATAAAACGCCAGATTATATTAAACTTTTGAACCAGCCAAAGATCGATTTATTTTGAAATACCCAATCCCCCAATTAGTGAGAACGTTTGTTGGGTTGATGAACCAAATACCAGAGGATCAACAAAACATGGATACACTGAATGCAATGGTTAATCAACGGTTGTCCGAGATGATCCAAAAGCACCCCAACGGCATGGATTCTTATGAATTAAAACAAAGGAAATGAAAATATTAAAAAAATGGTTGGAATTTTGGACAGAATTAAAAAAACCGATAAAAACAACCTTATGGTTAGTGTTGGGTTTGTGGGCGTTGGGTTTATTGGCAATATATGTTAAAGGATATATTGAGAAACGTGAATTAGCAAGTTTTATAGAGGAAAGACGTTTAGAACAAGAACGAAAAGAACGGAGTGAGAAATTGCGTTTAGAAAAAGAACGTATAAAACGGATAAGAGAGGAAAATCGTTGTGATGGAATAGATATTTTGAGACGGATAGACCCTACTACGGATAGACAGCAATGGATAGATTATAGTAAATCGTTTGCGGATGATTGGGACGAATGGGATGAGATATATTTTGTTCAAGGATGTTTTAGAAACTTTAGCAATGACCAATTTGTTCTTTTGAATAATAGGTTTGAAATAGATAAAAACTATATTGGAAATCGGACAAGTTGGGATATATCTTTTAATGAGTTTTATGAATTTATTGAAAAAATAATAAGCAATCTACCTACAATTATAGAGCATGGACACAACACATACAGCGGTTGGGATGTATTGGATGTGAAAAGAATAGAGATAAGTGGGCTGTTTAGGGCAGCAAATGTAACTTTTGAAGTTTATGTTGAAGAGGTTAATTATGTAGTTTTTTTCACACCAAATAGGGATATTGATATAGAATTGAGTGTTTTTTGGAATAACAACCGATAACCCACTACGAATTAATTTACAAATTAAATCGTAGCTGTGATGTAGATAATACTGTGCTAATAAATCTTTGAGGAATCCGTTTCTTCTGTGAATGAGATTATTGAAAATCTTAGCAGATTTATCAAATTTTTGATGTTACAACTTGATGAAAAAAGGAATTGAGAACCGTATCGGAATTTCTAGATGAAATACAACGATCATAAAGAAATATGATTTAGTAGAAAAGCAGATATATTAAACTTTCATTACATTTGTGTATTATAGAATACTTTCCAGTTTATGGAAAATCTAGAAACTTTAGATACGGTAGTTAAAGAGCCCATATCTTACGAGGATGAAATTGTTGAAAGTCTTGGAAGAGCCATCGATGAGGTCATATTACATCTTGAAGGAAAAAAAGAATTGAGAACCGTATGGGAGTTTTTAGATGAGTTACGAAATCAAAACGACTGATGAATTCGAAAGAGACTTCAAAAAATTAAACAAAAAATACAGGTCTATTCAACAGTGATATTGCTCCTTTACTCCAAAAATTAATTGAGGCTCCACAAAGGCAAGGAATTCTGCTACAAAACGATTGCTACAGAGTTAGAATACCAATTAAATCCAAAAGTAGTGGTAAGTCAGGTGGTGCAAGAGTCATACATTGCATTATATCTATAGCCAATTTGGTTTATTTACTACAGATATATGATAAAAGCGATAAGGGGACTATTTTGATGAATAAAATAAACAATCAATTGAAACGTTTACCTAGTAAACATCAATCTCCGGATTGGAAGTTATAATTTGTATAGCATTTACTTCTCGATTTTCATTACACGATTCTAGATTGAGGTTACTGAAGTGGTAAAATGATTGCCTCAAAATCCTTACTTTTGCACCACTCAAATAGAGTGAATGAGTTTTAGGTACAACCTAAAAATAGATTCTGGAGCAGACATCAAGATTAAAGGGCAAGCTGCACTTGAATGTACTGAAATGCCCCCCTCGGAGACCTACACCATCAAGCCTGGTAATTTCTTTTACCTTAATTCAAAACTACTATTAAAAGAAGGGGATCAAGTCAAAAAAGGAACGCCTTTGTTTTTTGATAAAGGGAATCCTGAAGTGCGATTCGTTTCACCCATTTCGGGAACTATCAAAAGTATCATCAGAGGCGAAAGAAGACGAGTACTCGATGTGATTGTTCAAAGAGATGAAAAACAAAACGCTTTGTCATTTAATGTTCCAAATATCAATAAAGGGAGTCGACAAGAAATCGTTGATTATTTACTGAAAAGTGGACTGTGGCCATATATCACTCAACGTCCCTATGGAATCATTGCTAATCCCAACCAAACACCCAAAGCAATTTACGTTTCATTCGTAGACACAAGACCGTTGGGAGTTAATCACCAATTCATTATTCAAGATAAATTCAAAGAATTCCAGTTGGGAATTCAAGCCTTATCAAAATTAGCAGACAAGGTTTACATCGGCTTATCCTCCGATTATCAAGGAAAACTGAAATCGATCGAAGGACCGATTTTTTACAGTGTTTCTGGACCACATCCATCGGGTAATTTAAGTGTCCACATCAATCGCATTGATCCATTAAATGCTGGTGAACTTATTTGGACGATTAATCCCGAAGATGTAGCCAATGTTGGCAAGTCATTCCTTACCGGTGAATTTTCTGCAGAAAGAACCATTGCGGTGGCTGGTAATGTGGTGCATAGTCCCAAATATTTTAAAGTCACTATCGGTCACGAATTACTGCCCCTACTTAAAGAAGCCAACGTCAAAATGGATCAAATCAATCGGTATATTAATGGGGATGTCTTATCTGGAGAATTTGTTGACTATGAGGATCATATTGGCTATCTCAACAATCTCATCAGCGTCATACCCGAAGGGGACCAATACCGCATGTTTGGCTGGTTGCCTTTTCATGATAATGCGGTTTTGAGTATCTCAAGAACGTCTTTCAATTGGCTTCAAAGAGGATCCAAACCAATAGAAGTCAACACCAATCTCAATGGTGAAGAGAGAGCCTTGGTGGTGACGGGTGAAATGGAAAAAGTGTTTCCGATGGATATTTATCCCTTACAATTAATCAAAGCATGCATGGTTGAAGACATTGAAAAAATGGAAGCTTTGGGCATCTTTGAGGTGGTTCCTGAAGATTTTGGATTAATTGATTTTTCAAATACTTCCAAATTGGAAGCCCAAGAAATCATCAAATCAGGACTTGAATTAATGATCAAAGAAGTCGGTTGATTTAAAGTGAAAAAATTACTTAGACATAGAATCGATGGCATCAAACGGGATTTAAGGAGTTCTGATAAACTGAGGAAATTTGTTCCTGCCATCAATGCCTTTGATACGTTTTTATTTGTACCAAATGTCACGACAAAAAGCGGAGCTCATATTAGAGATGCGGTGGATACCAAAAGAACGATGATTACCGTCGTCATCGCACTGGTTCCTGCGCTCTTGTTTGGTATGTGGAATACCGGTTATCAACATTTTTCACAGTTGGGAGAACAAGTATCCGTTTTGGAAACTTTTTGGTTTGGATTCGGTCGCATTTTTCCAATGATTGCCGTTTCATATGCTGTTGGTTTGACCATCGAATTTGGATTTGCCGTTTATCGAGGGCATGAAGTCAATGAAGGTTATTTGGTTTCTGGACTTCTCATTCCCATGACCATGCCTGTTGACATACCCCTTTGGATGGTGGGGGTCTCTGTGGCTTTCGCGGTCATTATTGCCAAAGAAGCTTTTGGAGGAACTGGCATGAATATTTTAAATCCGGCGCTCACAGCACGTGCCTTTGCTTTTTTTGCCTATCCAACGTATATGTCAGGGGATAAAGTTTGGGTTGCCGATGCTAGCACAATCGATGCGATCTCTGGGGAAACCATTTTAGGGTCACTCGCCGCCAATAATGCCAATATCGATTATACATGGTGGGACATGTTTGTTGGAACCATTCCAGGCTCCATTGCCGAAACCTCCACTTTAATGGCTCTCATTGGTGCTTTTATTTTGATTTTTACTGGTGTGGGATCATGGCGAATCATGTTAGGATGTCTTATCGGTGGGGCATTTACAGGACTGGTTTTTAATCTGCTGGGAGTCAATGCACTAATGACTTTTCCATTTTATTTACACTTGATTGTTGGTGGATTTGCTTTTGGTGTTGTGTTTATGGCTACCGATCCCGTTTCGGCCGCTCAAACCACCAAAGGGAAATGGATTTATGGCATTTTAGTGGGTGTATTTTGTATCTTAATTCGAGTCTTTAACCCAGCCTATCCAGAGGGCGTGATGTTGGCCATTCTACTCATGAATGTCTTTGCACCAACCATCGATCATTATGTGGTCCATGCCAATATCAAAAAACGAAAAAAACGATGGCAATTAGCAAAAGCCAATGGGTAAAGTAAACACAGAAACAAACGGATATACTTTGTTCTTTGCCTCGGCAATGGTGGTGGTAGTGGCTGCGACGTTGGCTTTTACAGCCAGTTCATTAAAGGAAAAACAAGACGTCAATATCCGTCAAGAAAAGATGCAAAACATTCTTTCCACTATTGGGATTGAAACCACGAGACCCGAGGCTGAAATTCTCTATGATCAATACATCGTTGAACACGTTTCTTTGGATGGAAATGGGGATGTTGATCCAAATGTCGATGCCTTTACGCTAGACTTAGCCATTGAAACCAAAAAACCCATTACAGAACAACGCTTTCCACTTTTTAAAGGCGTGGTTGATGGAGAAAAATATTATATCATTCCGTTGAGAGGTTCTGGTTTATGGGATGCCATATGGGGGTATATTGCCTTGAAAGAGGACCGTAAAACATTACGAGGGGCCGTATTTGATCATGCTGCAGAAACAGCTGGATTGGGCGCTGAAATTACCCAACCATGGTTCATGGAGCAATTTGATGATGAAGTTCTTTTTGACGATAATAATGAATTTATTGGCATCAAACTCACTAAAACCAATAATGATCCCGGAAATACGGATAAATTTGATTTTGAAGTCGATGCCATTTCTGGAGCTACCATCACTGGCGATGGCGTCAGTGATATGATTATCGAACGAATGCAACATTATTTGCCTTATTTTGCCAAACTCAATGAGTAAAAAGCCCACTTTATTTTTTATTTCCAAAAACCTCAAACCAAGATCCTTACTTTCTCAATCCGAACGAAAGTTGCTGGTGGATCCATTGGATGATGATAATCCCATCACGGTTCAAGTGTTAGGAATCTGTTCGGCTTTGGCCATTACCGTCCAATTAAGGCCAGCCGTGGTGATGGCCATTTCAGTGGTGTGTGTGATGGCTGCCAGTAATATGATTATTTCGATCTTTAGAAACCTCATTCCATCCCGCATTCGAATCATTGTCCAACTCGTAGTCGTGGCCACGATGGTCATATTGGTCGACCAAATTCTTCGGGCTTTTGCTTATGATGTGAGTAAAGAACTGTCCATTTTTATCGGATTGATTATTACCAATTGTATTGTTATGGGAAGATTGGAAGCTTTTGCACTGGGGAATGGGGTTTGGCGATCTTTTCTCGATGGCGTTGGAAATGCCTTGGGATACGGATTGATTTTGATTATGGTGGCTTTTTTTCGCGAACTGTTCGGTTCTGGAAATTTAATGGGCATTCAGGTCATCCCTGATTTTATCTACCATTTGGGTTATGAAAACAACGGATTTATGTTGTTTTCGCCCATGGCGCTCATCACGGTTGGCGTTATTATTTGGGTTCAACGGGCAAGAAATCGAAAGTTAGTTGAAGAGTCCTAATTAAAGCGATAAATGATCGAACAATACGTCAATTTATTTGTTAAAAGTATTTTTATTGAAAATATGGTGTTTGCCTATTTTCTAGGCATGTGCTCATATCTCGCTGTTTCCAAAACGGTTAAAACAGCGGTTGGTTTGGGAGCTGCCGTTATTTTTGTTTTAGGGATTACCGTTCCTATCAACTATTTATTAGACACCTATCTTTTACAGCAGGGGGCTTTGGTTTGGTTAGGCCCTCAATTTGCTTCTTTAGATTTGAGTTTTTTGAGTTTTATCGTGTTTATTGCCGTGATTGCCTCGATGGTGCAATTGGTTGAAATGATTGTTGAAAAATTTGCCCCTGCCTTATATGGTGCTTTGGGTATTTTTCTTCCCTTAATTGCTGTCAACTGTGCCATTTTGGGCGGTTCGTTATTCATGCAACAAAAAGCCTTTGTCTCGGTCTTTGAATCCGGAGTTTATGGCGTAGGGTCTGGAGTGGGTTTCTTCTTGGCCATTTTAGCCATTGCTTCTATTCGAGAAAAAATCACGTATTCCAATATTCCAGATCCCCTTCGTGGTCTGGGCATCACGTTCATTGTCACGGGACTGATGGCCATTGGTTTTATGAGTTTTATGGGCGTTAAATTATAATCCGAATATGGACTTCACTGTTGTCATTGCTAGCGTGTTAGTTTTTGCTTTTGTGGTTTTTTTACTCGTCGGGATGCTACTAGTGGTCAAACAGAACATGATGCCTTCTGGACCTGTTCAGTTGATCATCAATGATGATAAAAATATTGAAGTGACTTCTGGAAATACCCTATTGACCACGCTGAGCAATGCCAAGATATTTCTTCCTTCCGCTTGTGGTGGAGGGGGAACTTGTGTTCAGTGTCGGTGTCAAATTTTTGATGGAGGGGGCGAAATCTTACCCACAGAAACCCCTCATTTTTCACGTAAAGAAATCAGCGAAGGATGGCGACTTGGTTGTCAAGTCAAAGTCAAGGAAGATATGAAAATCCAAGTGCCTGATGATGTGTTTGGTATCAAAAAGTGGGAGGCCAAAGTCAAGAGTAATTACAATGTGGCCTCCTTTATCAAAGAATTAATCGTTGAAATTCCTGAAGAGATGAACTATAAAGCCGGAGGGTATATTCAATTGGAAGTCCCCCGATGCGAAGTCGATTATAAAAACATCAATATATCAGCTCATCCCGAAGAACACGCTGATGATAAAGATAAATTCCATTTAGAATGGGATAAATTCAAATTGTGGGATTTAAAAATGAAAAATTCCGCCCCGGTGGAACGGGCTTATTCCATGGCTTCTTATCCTGCCGAAGGAAAAGAAATCATGCTCAATGTGCGTGTTGCTACCCCACCTTTGGATTCGACTAAAGGTAATTGGAGGCCTGTCAATCCTGGCATTGCATCCTCTTATATTTTTGGTTTAAATGAGGGAGATACCGTGACTATTTCGGGGCCTTTTGGAGAGTTTTTCATCAATGAGTCGGAAGCAGAAATGCTCTATGTTGGTGGAGGGGCTGGTATGGCTCCCATGCGCTCTCATCTCTATCATTTATTCCGCACCCTTAAAACGAACCGCAAAGTGACCTTTTGGTACGGAGGTCGTTCCAAAAGAGAATTATTTTATTTGGATCATTTCAAGGCCTTAGAACGAGATTTTCCAAATTTTAAATTTTATGTTGCCCTTTCAGAGCCAACGGAAGAAGACAATTGGACGATAAAAGAATCTTTGGACGATCCCAAAGGAGACGGATTTGTAGGCTTTGTTCATCAGGTCGTCATCGATCATTATTTAAACCACCACGAATCGCCGGAAGATATTGAAGTTTATTTCTGTGGGCCTCCGTTGATGAATGTGGCCGTACAAAAAATGGCCGAAGACTTTGGGGTGCCTCCAGAAAATATTCGATTTGATGATTTTGGTGGTTAATCAAAACATCGAAAAGCTGCCTTTTTCGCAAGACATTTTAAAATCAAAAACGTTAACCCCTCCATTTCAGTCTTCAAACGCTTTATGATTATGTTAAATGATCGACTTTCAATCCAATAAATCAGAAAACTTGATGTTCCTTTAATCATCTATTTAAGAGAATCAGACCTTGATTATAAAGAAAAATTTATTACGCTACATTAATCGTCAATGTTTTACGTACGGGAAACCTAGATATTTTATCAATTCCGAGTAAAAATAGTCCGTGTCCATGACGGTTGAAACCACAAAATGACTTTGGTTTGGGTTCATGGCGTTTTTGATCTTGAACCCCCTTTCAATCAAACCAAAAAAGACAGTTAATTGAATACCATCAATAAAACAAGGAAAGAACGTGTCACAATAAGTCGGGAACGCCTAATGATGATTGTCGAGTAGGGCTATCGAGAAAAGACAAAAAAGTGGTGTTTTTGGATCAAAGGAAAAGGAACCACCCGATGCCCATTAGAACCTACCACTGGTAGATCAATTAGCGGTTGATTTCTTGGCCGGTTTCATCCAAGAGTATAAACGGTCTAAGGGATTGCTATAAACTAACCAATAAGTCAAAAGCCCCCTGCAGGACAATGTCGGTTTGATGAGTATCAGGCGGCATCGTTTGGGTTTAGTGACTTAACTTGGAGCCCAAGCGCTGCATGGAGGCATCGCAAGCATCGAATTGTTGGCGTTCTTGGAGATGCGTTGATGGTTCGTCCAATGGTATTCAATGGTCCCCGTCGAGGATACTTGAAATGCGTATAAAAAACAAGATTACCGTGGAATACTTGCAGATGTCTTTTTGTCGAGTTGGTGCTTGTTGTCGTGAAGCACTTGGAGCTTGGTTTCTGTCGACTTCGATTGGCTGAATTTGATGTTATTAAGGCTGATGGGGATTTTGATTTTTGGCATCTATGGAAGGTGGGGTGTTGTGTTTCTTTATCTTTGTGGGAAAATCTTTCAGTTTTAATGATTGAACGTGGCCCGGCTAAATACTTTCATGGTCGGTATGAAGAATTAAACATTTTTCATCGCTTTCTACTTCAAACCAAACGAGAACAGGGGGAGTGGTATGCTGATTCAAGGCCCACCAGGTGTTGGTAAACCCGCTTTAATTCATCAATTAGGCAAAGAAGCCAAAGCAAAAGATTGGGAAGTGATTCGCTTAAATAACAAATCATTATACAATAAAAAAGAATTTTTTAAGCGATTAACTCAAAACAAAAACGCCCAAGAAATTCAAACGACTTATGGGATTGATTTAAAACTCTTTAAATGGATATCGTTTCTCAAAAATCGGAAAAAACTGATTATTTGAATGAGGCTATGATTCGTTCTCAACCGACTTTATTATATCTAGACGAAGCACAAACTTTAGGCGATTTACTATCTGTTGAAAGAAGAGATCGGGTGACCGATTTTTTCAATACGTATCACAATCTCGAATCTTCAAAAGGCTTCATTTTATTGTTAGGGGGATTAAGTATGACGAAAGAATTTCTTCGTCAATTTGGTATTTCAAGATTTAATCCTGCTGCTATTCAATACTTAAAAGCCATTGAACCGGATGCAGAACAAGCTATTATTCATGATTGGTTGACTAAAGAAATCAAAACGCCAAGCGATACCACACCGTGGATACAAGAAATTATCAACCGAACCGATCGTTGGCCTCGCCATATTCAGTCCTATTGTAATGCCATTTGTGATTTTTTAGAACCAAAGGAATCTTTAACGGATCAACGATTAGAAGAAGTTTTAGCTTATGGTGATGATTTGAAATCGATTTATTACGAACAACAATGTGATGGTATCAGTCATCAAAATCGACAGTTAATCACATCAGCGATTGAGTCGTTACCCACATATTTTGATCAAGAAGACTTTATCTCACGTCTCTCTAAAAGGCTTTCAAAAGAGGATGCTCGTATGTTATACGAAACCATTCTTTCCAAAGGAATTCTCCATACAGATCAACGTGGTATATCCTCTGTACCTATTCCCTCTTTTCGTTCGTTTCTAATTGAAGAATATGGTCAAGAAAACCTTAAAAGACCACCTCTTTCTGGTGGCTTAGCATTGGAGTGATGTTTCGGGTTTTCCATTGGCACGACTTTGCTGATTTCTTGATGGAGTCGAGAAGATTCTTAACAAGGTGTTTTTTCTAGTTGTTTTTGACGAACAGAAGGCAAATGGATTTGATTGCTGTTAATGGCTTTCACAATCGTCGTATCCGCTCATAGATTTTCAATCGCAGAGTCCATCCACAAGGTTCGTTTGAGTATCCAATCTTTTAGATACTGGTATTCTTCATTATGATCATGGCCGACATAAAAATTGGGGGGAATTCGTTTTCCTAAAATTTTCCATCTGGTAAAATTTTTTCGAAATCCATCATGGGATGCTATGTATTTGTAATGATCATCAATACGTTCAGCAATAGCTTGAGATGAAAAGACACTTGAACGTAATTCTTTCCAACGTTGCCTTACTTTATCAGCAAAGTACGGATCCGACAGCAATCGACTCCACCAAAAGGGAACCAGCCAATAATGATGTGAGCAAACGGAATTAAATTCAAAACTCCACCCCATGGTTGATTCGGCTCGACAGTAATCAGCATTACCAAACGCGAGATTAAAATCCCAAACAGGGCCCATAAACAACTTTCCATTTTTGTTTTCTTTATACATGAATGTGCTGATTCGGTAAGCATCGATATTTCGAGAAAGTTCGTTCAATAACAAATAATCCACGAAACTGTCGACATCAATATATTTTCTATAACCACTTTCAGCATCTTTGAATCCATCAGACATCAATACCCTTTCAAATTCTTCAAAGTAGTTTTGGATGTATCGCTTTTGTTCTTTATTGATATCATCAGCATCAGGATATGCATAAAGAAAGTGGATGTCTCTTTGAGAAAATTCATCTCTCAAAACACCCCAAGGGGTATACTTGGATCGCCAACCCAGTTCTCCTATGAATTTTTCTTCATCATTATTGGTTTTATCGATTTTGATGATGTATCCACCTGTGATGTCATCATCTTTCACTTTTTTGATATCCACTCGGTTTTTATCTCGTTTGATTTTCTCCATCAACACATAAACGCCTAAATATTGACTATTGATCGTCACATCATAGAAAGAGGTTCTAGTGGCATAGCGACCGATTTGATTTGATAAATCATACATCAAAACATTGCGAATCAAGGTTTTATCGATGTAAGGACCATGCAAAATCCAATCTTCTTCTTCAGGATACCCTGCTAATTCGACATTAAGATCGTTTCCTTGTTCGTCCCAAGTTTCAAAACCATAGGATTTCTTTTCTAAATGTTTAGATGTAGCGCCTCTTATTTCAATACCAATGAAATGTTTTTCAATCACCTCTTGATTGTTTCGTATTTCAAAAATCGCTGGTATTTTGGGTTCATCAACGATTTCTTCTCCATGCGTATCGATATAAATATGTGGCAAAGCATCTAATTCATTGGCTTCAATAATTTCAGGATTATCTTCTTGCGATGTTTTGGAATCCGCCATCACATCATCATCACAAGCCATGAAGAAAAACATCCCTAACGTTATCAGCAAATAAAGCTGATAATTTATTCTTGTTGGGTAATCCACCCCTTTTTGAAAACAGTTCATTTTGAAATAGACTCCGTATCGATACCTTATCTTACTGTTGAATTACCATTATAAACTGATCAAAGTCATTGAATTTGTACAAATGAAAAAAATGTTCAATACTATTTTTTGATCCATTGGCTAAAAAGAAAAAAGTTTTTTTTGGGAAATTACATAGTATAGCATCATATTATTTCCAAATCAGGGGACGGAGCCAATTGATTTTCTTCTTCCGTTATCAAAACACCATCCGACCGAAAACAGGTTTCCTTTTGGTCATTTTGTAGATTCCAAATTTCTTCGTTCATCGTTTGGACACGGTGTTTATAACCACTTCAATTATGCTACTTCTTTTGGTGTTTGGATCGAAGTCATCAGCTGTTGTATTTTGAGACTTGGTTTTTGATCGATGATTTTTAAATACGCTTGATACTCTTGAAGCATCCAAGCTCTTAATGAAGGAATAGGGATTTGATAAAATCTGCCTCGACGAATCTGTAAAATACCTCTTGACATCACTTCTTGAAATATTTTTTCGGGATTTTTGATAATCGGATTCTTTTCAAAATCAGATTGAGCCTTTGACCCCATAATGATGTTTTCTTTTTCTTCATTTTCAAAAATGGCGTTAAATATCGAAACTCTTTCAGATTTATTTAATTCTTCAAAACGATCATCGTAATAAATATCTTTTAAAGCTTGCGATTCTTTTAACACTTCCGATAACAAATCATTCGATAATACACCACCACTATTTTTCACTATGGCCGATGCCACTTGCCCATAACATGAAATATGATGAGCCCATTGATGTGTTTCTTCTGACATCTGATCAATCCAATGATCTAATTCTGAGTGACTTTCATCCACTCCAGCTCCTTGAACTAGATAATCTTTGAGAATGTTTCTTTCTGCCTTTTTATCTAATACACTGAGATTCAACACACAACGACTATTAAATCTCGACATCTTAAATTCTTCAAAAATACTTCTTGTATCACTTAATCCAGCCATTAAAAAAACCAATCCATGTTCTAATTCTAAATTATGAAGATGATTAAATAAATGAGCTGCTTTTATAATTTCAGGACTTTTTGTTGTATGACCAACACTCACCATTTGTGCTTCATCTAAAACCAAGATGAGTGGTCTCTTAATAGCCCGAATCGTTTCAGAAACCGTTCGTTCTGTCCTATCAAAACGCATGGTTCCTCCGGCCAATTTAATATTAGCATTGACTTCTTGTGCTATTTTTTCATACTTCTTTCTCTCCAATCAAAGCATTGTATAATTCGTTCACCTTCCATAAAGCTTCTAATTCTAACTTAGCAATTGTCCAACCGTCCTATTTTCCTGCTTTTTCGAGTTCTCTTAATAACGCGGCTTTGCCAACACCAGGAGCCCCTTGTATTAATATGGAATGACTTTTTTTCTTTTCTTTAGATAGCCTTAAAATATCTTTTACAATATGAATCTCCTTTTTTATTCCATGAAAGTAATCCGCTCGACCTCGATCAGAAACAATGATTGTTTTTTTTTGAACTCATACCAACAAAGTTAAGAGAATTATCATTCTCAGAATTTAGCTGTTTTCAGCTATGCTTTTGCCATTTTAGTATATCGTCCCTTTCTTTTTTTACGGGAACGAACTCTATGTAAATGAAATACCTTTGGATTTTAGTTTTCCATCAAAAATTATGAAACATCTTGGCTATCTGATCCTAGGAGTTTTGTTTTTCTTTTCATTTTGCTCAACAGAAAAACACAAACTCAAAACAAGAACTGAAAATGGGTATACCTATCAACATGTAACCAACGATCCAAAAAAAACACGTATTTATACTTTAGATAACGGACTCAAAGTATACTTATCACAAGACAAAGCTTCCCCCCGTGCACAAGTTTCGATCGCTGTTAAAGCTGGAGGGAAAAATGATCCCAAAGACAATACCGGATTAGCTCATTATTTAGAACACATGATGTTTAAAGGAACCAGTCATTTTGGCACCATAGATTATCAAGCCGAAAAAGTGTTACTAGACTCTATAGAATTACTTTTCGAGCAATACGCCAAATTAACCGATACGCTAGAAAGACAAAAACACTATCAAAAAATTGATGCATTGTCTTACCGAGCATCAGGCTATGCCATAGCCAACGAATACGATAAATTGATTTCAGCGATTGGTGGACAATATTTAAATGCCTATACCACTCAAGATCGAACCGTCTACATTGTTGATGTACCGTCCAATGAATTGAACCGATTGATAGAAATTGAAGGATTGAGATTTCGAGAAATTGTCAATCGGTTGTTTCATACTGAGCTCGAAACCGTTTATGAAGAAAAAAACAGGTCTATAGACAATGACAATTGGAAAATATATGAAAGCATCAACACCCTGCTTTTTGAAGAACACCCTTATGGGACCCAAACCGTCATCGGAACTATAGAACATCTAAAGAATCCTTCCATCACCCAAATCAACCATTATTTTGACACTTATTACAAACCCAACAATACCGCCATTTGTATCAGTGGCGATATTGATTTTATCCAAGTGATTGATCTCATTGAAGAGCATTTTGGTCATTGGGAACCAAATCCTGACATCCCTCAATGGAAAACGATAGAAGAGACGCCCATCACCAGTCCTAGGGAAACCCAAGTGATTGGTCCAGATGCTGAACGGGTCGATATTGGATTTCGATTTGATGGCTATGGAAGTGATGATTATCTCAAGTTAGTGCTCATGGATATGTTGCTTTCTAATGGAGAGGCTGGATTTATCGATTTGAATCTGATCCAAGCTCAAAAAGTTCTCAGTGCTAGTTGCTTCATCAGTGAAGCCAATGATTATTCAGTGCATCGATTATACGGCCAACCCAAACAGGGGCAAACTCTCCAAGAAGTGAAAGAGTTATTGTTAGGAGAAATAGAAAAAGTAAAAAATGGAGAGTTCGAACCTTGGCTCATCGAAGCGGTGATTAATGATTTGAAAAAAAATGAAATGCAAAACGAAGAAAATACTGACTTTGCCAATTATTATCGATCAGACCAGATGGTCATGGCGTTTACGACCTCAACCCCGTGGCATGAAGTGGTCAATTATTATGACCGATTGTCTGCCATCACTAAGGATGAGTTAGTGGCTTTTGCTAATCAACATTATGGAGAGAACTATGCCGTGGTTTATAAAAAGACAGGGACCGATCCAAACATTCAAAGAGTAGAGAAACCAACAATTACTAAAGTTCAAACCAATACAGAATCCCAATCAAGTTTTTTTAAACAACTTTTATCAAAAGAAGTCGAAAAGATTCAACCCATATATGTTGATTTCGAGTCCGAATTAGATTTTTATCAAACAAACAACACCCCCATTATTGCCAAAAAAAACAATAACAACGATCTTTTTGAATTGACTTATCTATTTGAATTCGGCAAAAACAGCCATATCCATTTAAGCATGATTCATAACGATTTGTTGAATATTCTTGGCACAGATGAGTATACTCCTGAAGAAATTCAAAAAAAATTCTATCGTCTAGGCAGTAGTTATTCTGTCTTTAGCCCATCAAAAGGAGATCGAACGTACATTACCCTCAGTGGATTGAATGAAAATTTGGAAGAATCCGTAGAGTTGTTTGAAGATCTACTTCAAAAGGCCAATGGTCAACAAGAGGATTTGGATTTACTGGTTGAACGGATTCTCAAATCACGAAATGATGCCAAAAAGAATAAAAATGCTGTTTTTTCTAGACTGAGAAATTATTCCATCTATGGGCTCAACAATCCCCAGACCGATCTGCTTTCAGAAAATGAATTAAAGTCATTGACCATCCATCAACTAACCGATTTATTAAATGATCTCTGTCATTATCCTCATCGAATTCTTTATTATGGCCCTTCTTCTGAAAGTGAATTAACTCGGTTAATCAATACCTACCACTCAACAACCAATCAGCTGCAAATCAATAGTGAACCTAAACCATATCCAGAAAAAGATTATGATACGAGTCAGGTCTTTTGGACCCATTTCGATATGGTGCAATCTGAAATTAATCTCCTGGCAAGATTGGAAACTTTTGATCCTATGAAATCCCCCTATATTGAACTCTATAATGAATACTTTTCAGCTTTGGTATTTCAAGAAATCAGGGAAGCCCAAGGATTGGCCTATGCTGTTTCGTCATACTACAATCAAGGAAGTAAAAAAAATCTACCTGATTATTTGCAGTCATATGTAGGCATCCAGTCAGATAAGCAACCAGAAGCCCTGTCTTCCATGTTTAATCTCATCAATACTCCCTTGAGTTCTGAAACAGGTTTTGAGGTCGCTAAAAAGGCAGTACTGAATCAGATTGAAAGTCAACGAATCTCTAATTCCGAAGTGCTAGACCGTTATATTCGACATCAAGATCTTGGATTGACGACTGATCGGAGAAAATTGATTTATCAAGAGGTTCAAAATATGAGTTTTCAAGATCTCGTCGCCTTTCAAAAAAAGTATACCTCCAACAAACAACATAATATCACGTTGATTGGCCATCGAGAGAATATCCATTTTGAAAACTTGGCCCAGTATGGCACCGTTACCGAATTGAATTTGGAACAACTCTTTGGTTATTGAAATTGATGCCTCTATTCCACAGAATCGATTGGTCTTGAAGCACTCTTTTTTAACATTATTTAGGCGTTTCAGCTCACTTTTTGGATTATTGTTTTGTCTTTGTTGTCAACAATCGGTTGAGCTCACCTCAGTCAAAGGGCAGGCGCTTGGGACAACTTATCAAATAAAACTTGATTCAAAATCATTGGATCATTCCGAATTAACTAAGGGATTGGATTCTATTTTTTCCATCATCAATCATTCCATGTCCACTTATGTCCCCACATCATTAATTTCCAAAATAAATTCGGGACACACCCCCATAGCGATAGATGCGCATTTTGAACGTGTATTTCGTAGTTCCCAAGAAGTTTGGAAAAAAACCGATGGCTATTTTGATCCGACTGTCGGACCACTGGTAGAGGCTTACGGATTTGGTCCTCAAGGAATTAAAAAACTCAATCAACAACACATCGATTCTTTAAAACAATTTATTGGATTGGATAAAGTAACCTTAAGTAATCGAGTTTTAACCAAACAATATGCTGAGATTTCATTGGATTTCAATGCCATTGCCAAAGGGTATACCGTCGATATCGTAGGACAATATTTAAAAGATCTTCAAGTCGAAAATTTTTTGATTGAACTTGGTGGCGAGGTGTTGGTGCAGGGAATGAATCCTCAATCAAAAACCCATTGGTCGATAGGTATTGAAAATCCCATTTTGGATTCACTTCCTAGAATTTTAAAAGTGGTGGAACTAAAAAATCAAGCGCAAGCCACTTCGGGAAACTACCGAAAATTTTGGATTGATTCTCTTTCTGGTAAACGGTATGTTCATACGATTAATCCATTAACAGGTCTTGTTCAAAATTCTAAAGTATTGAGTGTTTCAGTCATTGCTCAAACTTGTATCCAAGCAGATGCTATGGCAACGGCCCTATTGGTCATGCCTTTTGAACAAGGTAAAGCTTTGATTCAAAGAGAAAAAGATTTTGAAGCTTTGTGGGTTTATTCAGATAAAACCCAAGTTGCTATTCACCGAAGCCCTGGTTTTGGTTTCTAGTGGTGTCACAGTAAATGGTTCATTAAAGAAGGAAATGCCATGTTCCAATCGCTCGTGCAACATAATCCCATGTTGATTTTAATTTGTATAAGATTAGGGTGCAACGAAATGGATTTTGTATTTTCTTTCTCATTCTTTCCCTTTTTAGTTGCCAATCTCCAGACATCAACCAAATGGTGCATAGAAGGAATGGGAATAACGTATGGTTCATCTTTAATTCGATGAAAAAGGCCTTTTTCGAGAGTTGTTTCAAATAAACGATTGGAGTGATCTAATGTGTCCTTTTCTTGAAACTTTTTAATAATATGCTCTCGATCCAAAGGCGATAAAAAATCATTCTTGTCAATGACTCCTATAAAACTTTTAATTTCTTGATGAGTGAAAGTTGCCGTTCTTCCTTCATAGTATTCAAATCTTTTTCTTGTTCCGTCTTCTGAGACTGTATTTAATCCAAAATCTGTCCATTTTCCATCATGATAGCTGAGTTTATTATTTTTTAAATAGTCGCTCCTTAAAAAGTCTTTTTAAGGAGCGACTATATAGTTGAACTTGTAAATTGATTTTAAACTCTGTAACTAAAATCTTCACATAGAAATAAAAGTGTTGAACTACGTATCCTATTGCTTTCATTGATTTAAGTTTGCAGCCGAATTTTCAAATGCTTCACTTCAAACCACAAATGGCACTAGTTATCAATTCTTTTTACATGGTAATGTTTGCTGTGTTCTGTATGTCATCATACCTATGTCTTTGCTACTGTCTTAATAAAAAATAAATAAAGTTTAAACTCCTTTGGTAGTAGTGTTTATCAAAGGAGTTTTTTTATTTATTAAACGTTAAACAAAAAAATTTATGAACAAACATTTTATTTGGACGGGGTTCAAACCCGTTCTCATTGCAATTTTATTTGGTTCTCAGTCATGGGCACAATACACTATATCTGGTCAAGTGGTCGATAGGGATACCAATGCCCCACTGTTAGGGGTCAGTGTGGTTATTTCTGGAACCAACATCGGTACCGCTACCGACTTTGATGGCAACTATTTGCTGACAAATATCGAACCCGGTGATTATGCCTTAGTGGCATCATTTACAGGATATTCTTCTAACTACAGTCAAGTGACTGTAGGAAATGCTGATGTCACTGTGGATTTTGAATTAGAATACTCAGCTTCTATTTTAAATGAAATTGTGGTCACTGGTACGGGTTCTGCTGTTGCAAAAAAGAAATTGGGTAATAGTATTGGGTCTATTTCAACAGCTCAATTACAAAATTTACCCATCAACAGTTTTTCTGATATTCTCCAGGGTAGAGAACCAGGTGTGATTACCTTACCTTCTAGTGGATTGACCGGCGAAGGTTCCCAAATCAGAATCCGTGGGAGTGCTTCTTTATCACAATTGAATGAACCTATTGTTCTCATCGATGGCGTTCGAGTCGATACTGGTGGTGGCTTCGGTGGTGGACTTGTCGGATCTGGTGGTGGAGGTTCCTCATCACGATTGGATGACATCAATCCAGAATCCATTGAACGGATTGAAATCTTAAAAGGAGCTTCTGCAGCCACCTTATTTGGTACGGAAGCATCCAATGGAGTCATTCAGATTTTTACGAAACGTGGTCGAATTGGCGAGCCTATTTTTAATTTTAAAGCGACTCAAGGAATTATCCATTATCCTAAGGGCAAAGTAGCCGATAATACGGGATGGATTAACGGATCTTCAAGTAATGCGAGTCAACGAGTCACGGATGTTTCTTCCGTCTTAGGTTTTTCTATTAGGCCTTATGAATTGATTTCAGCTAATTCCTTTGAAGAACTTTATGAGACCGGTTTATCCAATGTATTCAGTGGTGATGTTTCAGGTGGAAACTCATTAATTAGATACTATGTAGCTGGTCGCTATTCTTATACTGACGGTCCGTTTGGGGGCCAAGAAAGAATTGGTTATAAAGAAGGACAGTCTACTAAGGCTTCGGATATTGATGAATTAACGCAATTGAATTTGAATTTAACGGTCAATCCATCTAGAAAATTCGATATCAAATTAACCACTGGATTTACTTCTCGTTATTTGAGCACCATGCAAAACAACAACAACATCCGTGGACCTGGAACGCTAGCTCACTCGAGCAAACCTGAATTAATAACTCCTAGAAACACAACAGGTGCTCCATCTTTTGCTACAGTTGATGAAACATTACAATTATCCATTGACTCTGAAATAAGCCACTATAATGGAATCATTGGAATCGATTATTTTGCCAATGATTGGTTAAAAATTCAAGGGGTGTTCGGTATCGACTATTCCAGCCAGCAGAGCACCGAGTTTTGGCCTTTTGGATACAATATTGATGGTATTTCAGGAGCTACGACTGAAGGTATTAAGCTCGTGGATAATAGGGATTTTTTATCCCAATCAGCTGAATTAAAAGTGTCCTTAAAAAATCAAATCACACCTAATATTACATCTGACTTCATCCTAGGAGGACAATATGTATCCCAGCAAGTTTCAATTGCAGGAGCTTCTGGTGAGGCTTTTCCTGGTCCAGGTTTTGCGGTCACATCGGCAGCAGCAAACCAAGTCACTTTTGAATTTTTTCAAGAAACCATCAATACAGGCATTTTTGCTCAAGAACAAGTTGGCATCAACAACTCTATTTTCCTGACCATCGGCGCTCGACTGGATGCACACTCGGCTTTTGGAAGTGAATTTGATGCAGCGTTTTATCCGAAAGTCTCAGCATCATACGTGCCATCCGATACACCTAATTGGTCGAATATTGGCCCTATTAGTTCTCTTCAATTAAGAAGTTCTTATGGTTTATCAGGACTCCAGCCAGGAGCGTTCGATGCTGCTACTACGTATACAGCCTTAGCTTCAGCCACCGGTGCAGGTATTGCTCCTAATAATTTGGGTGATGCTGATTTGGCACCAGAAGTTTCTAGTGAATTTGAAATTGGATTCACTGCAGGACTCTTTGACAACTCAATGAATTTAGAGTTTACCTACTGGGATCGAGTGACGAAAGATGCCCTATTCGCCCGACAATTTGCTTTATCTGGTGGATTTAGAAATCCCCAATTAACCAATATCGGAGAACTTGCTGCCCATGGTATCGAAATCAATCTCAATGGATCGGTTCTCAGAACGCAAGATTTACAACTGAATTTATTTGTGAATGGGGCTTACTATCAAGATGAAATCGTCAGTCTTGGAGGAGCTCCTCCACTAAAAGTTGGAGGCTCCTATCCCAGATACCGAAACTTTTTGATTGAAGGTTATTCTGCGGGATCCAATTTTGGCGCCGTGCTTCAAGATGTCGGTCCCCATCAACTTCCCATCGATATTGCCAATAAAGATGGACGTCCGGATACTCGTGATGAATTAGTCACGTTCTTTTCTGGTAAAACAACCCAACAAAATGCGAAAGATCTTGGTATGCCGACAACGGTGGGGACTGGTGGTGTGCTCCTGAAAGATGAAGATGGCGATGGGGATTATCTCGATCACTTTTTAGGAAAGTCCACTCCAGATTGGACAGGTTCTTTTGGCGGATCTTTAGACTTTAAAAATTTCACACTCAGCACCACTTTTGAGTATAAAGTCGGAAATTTTGTGGTCAATAACTTAACGAATGCTTTTCGTCAGGCAAACGCAGTGGTTGGTCGAAACTTACCTAGTTCTGCACGCATCACAAGAGATTATTTTACCGGTGGTGTTGATGGTAATTTTAACCCATTAAACAATCCTAATGTGCGGGTCGAAGCCCTCGAAGAATGGCTTTATGACACGCTAGCTTTAGCTCCATTCTCTGGTCTCAATACATTAGAAAAAGCGGATTTTATTCGATGGAGGGAAGTGAGTTTGGTGTATCGATTCGATCAAAATTGGCTCAATACTTTTGGGCTTGAAACCGCCTCTGTAGGTCTATCTGGCCGCAATATTGCGTTGTTTACTTCTTATAGTGGGGTCGATCCAGAAATTAATTTTGTTGGAAGAGGCTCACAATCTACACTGAATCAAAACTTTGGTCAAGGAATCGCTGCATGGGGGTATCCGATACCGACACAGCTTATATTAACCCTTAAAGTTGGTTTTTAGTCATGAAAACAATTAAAACTATATGTTGTAAGATATCCTTTTTAGGAATATTCTTAATTTCTGGGATTGGCTGCGAATTGGAAACAGACAATCCTAATAATTTGCTTGAAGATGGATTAAATATTACCGCTTTTACCCCGATGATCAATGGGGCTGAAGGGGCCCTAGTAAGAGCTTATGGAAATATTTTAGCTCCTTATTCGACGGCTGGTGATGAATTAATTTGGATTGGATCACGGGATGCTTGGCAACAATTAAATTTTGGAAATGTTGGTAATCCCAATAATGAATTTACGGATGCCGCCTACTTCTATGTAAACGAAGCTAGATTTTGGGCAGATGAGGTTATTCGAAGAGGTGAAAAATTTAAATCCGATCCCCTTTACGACAATGATAGTGACTTAGTAAGAGCTTACATTTATGGAGCCATCATTTATATTGTCATAGCCGATATTTTTGATGATTTTGTCATCGACTCATCAAAATCAGAAGTGGGTTCTCCAGTTGGTCCGTCTAATATGAGTAGCCTTTACGATACAGCCATTGGGTATCTCAACAAAGCTCTAGCACTCAATGCGGGTTTGACTAGTGAAATCAATGCATTAATCGCTCGAGCTGAATTTTCAAAAGGGGTATGGGGGAAAATCAATCCCGTGAATACCTCAGACCCATTGGTTCGTTCGAGTGCTGCTGTTGCTGCTGCCAAACAAGCTTTAAGTACATTATCGGCTGATTTTGCTTACTTGCTAAAAACCGACGCGAAGGCACCCGAAACGATTGGGGCTCTTGATATTGCAGGAGAGGTTAATCAACGAAATGAGATGAGGTTTTCAGATGAGTACATCATTGTCCACAAAGAAGGAAAAAAACCAAATGCAATAAACGACGGGGATCCAGCAACGACCATAACATTGAATGATCCTATTGATAATATTCCATGTCCTGCACTTTATAAATTGGTCAGAGCATTTACTAAACCCGGATTATATCCAGATTATCCCGTTGTATCAACAAGAGAACTCCATTTAATCATTGCCGAAGATGCTTTGGCAAGAAATGATTCTGCCACTTTCACTAAGCACATCAATGCTATAAGAGCATTAGATGGATTAACAGCGTATTCTGGACAAGTGGATGCCAAAGAATTATTGATTCATTCAAGAAGAGTCAATCTTTTTTTGCAAGGAAGAAGGATTGCTGATCATTATCGATTCAATGATCCATCAACCTACTGGATAGCCAATACTGATGCGACGACTTCTCCTGGCGCGTTGTTTCCTATTACGATTTCTGAAATCCAGTCTAATCCAAATATTAACTGAGTTTTAAACCTCTTAATTGTTATAAAAGCCGTCCATTCAGACGGCTTTTTATATTTAGTCGCTCCTTAAAAAGTCTTTTTTTACTAGTTGTCGTTATATTATTTTGATGATCAAAGTTCTTTGAACTGAAAATGAAGCCCTTCTGAAAAAATAAAAAAGAACCTCTTGAACTCGTTGTTCCATGAATTTCTTCAAATGCCACCCTGTAGCAGCCAAAGAGGCATTGATCGTTGGCGATGGGGCGCCTATTAGATCGTTTTCTTGCATCCGATGTTCTGTTTTGAGATGGCCAATCAGTGGCTCTATGGCCGCTCTGCGTCGGCACTTTTTCCGCTTCTTGTGCTTTTGATACAGGGTATCGTTTTTCAGTGGTTTGCCTGGCATCGATATCTTGGTCTCGCCTATCTGACGTTTTCCCCGACCGCCTCGATCATAGATCAGTTCTCTGGGAGCGAGACCGACGATGGATTCCTGTGGTTCCAACAAGGGTTGGATGGTTTGGCTGTCATGCGGGTTGCCCTCCAAGGCACGGATGGCTGTGATGATCATGGTTGGGCCTCTCGTCGCGATTAGGCCGACTTGATTCCCAAATTCATCCATTTGATGAGCCTTGCCTTTGGCTAGGCAAGCCGTGAACGGTTGGTGAATGGCATAGATTTTGTTTTTATCGAATCGTTGTTGATCGATCACTCGTTGATACCGATCCAGTTCTTTTTGGTACTGTCCTTTTTGTTGGGGATCTCGTTTTCGTTCGAGCTCTCGGACTTGTCGGCCCGCTAAAGTCTTCAGTTTGGAGGTGGCCTTTTTGGCTTTTTGAGCTCGTCGGGGAGGCTTCCCGTTAAAGGTTTGACGCACCAGTTCTTTGGAGGCTTTGGCATCGGTCTGTCTCTGTTTTATCTTTTCTTTTTTGGCGATCTTGTGGCATTGATCGATGACTTTTTTATTCCGTTGGGCATCGGTCGGAAAGGTCACATGGTTCCCTTGGACGATGGTATCCGATAACACCATCGATGAGGATTTCTTGATTTCCTTTTGATGCCACGGGACGGAATAGGCAAAGATCTTTTCCACCCCCTGATTGGCCAATACGATCTCTAAAGTGACTCCAATCAGAAGGATCGCCAGGTGGTACATGTTTCATGAAATCAGAACCCGTGAAGTACGGCCTGTATGGATTTTCAATCCAGCGATCCATGAGCGTTTCATCACCCAGATGGTCAAGCCGTTTCACATCAAACAACCCACCGTCACCCGAATGGGATGGGCCGGACGGTCCGTTTTGGCATACAATGAGGCTAAGGCTTTTTCAAAAGTAGACCAGTCCATCACATTGACTAGCCACTGGATCTCATGTTTTGGATGGAGTAGGCTTTCAAATGTCGATTCGAATCACGGGGGCTGTTGGAGGTACTTTTTGGATCATTTCTACGAGGTTTTGCACATAAGATACAAATTTCCTTGCAGATTTCAAAACCCAGTCTTGGCCAGTAGGGTATCATTCAATCCCATATATCAAGGGGATGATGGACTCTATTTGAGTTTTTAAAGAGCGACTAATTAACATCAATGAAAGTCGTCAAAGTAACACTTATCGTTTTAGCAACCCTATTCGTTGTAGGCTTAGTGGTTCAAATGTGTAGTGCCATTATGTCTTAGTCTAATAAAAAACGGTGAATTTCTGCTTCTACAGAAATCCTTTCAAAACGTTTTTTTGAACACCAAAACGGATATTGAACCAACCCCTCAAGAAACCATTTTTGAAGTGTGTTCGAATGGTTGGTAGCGAATGCGTGCTTTTGCATTTAAAAAGTAAACAGTTTGTTATAGCGTTTTTACTTCGTTCCTTGAAAAAACACTATCAGGCTCTGCCGAGAGCTTGAGGGCGATTCTATTAAAACCCTTTTGAAATCAAAAAAAAGAAGCATGGGTTAGGGTATTGCTACCTTTCAAAAAGGGAAGTCTTCGGGAGGTTGTCTGGGAAATCATATTGATCGACACGTCGATTCTCCCTATTCCTATGCAAATGCCGATCCTAAAAAATTACATCTCAATTGGGATCGATTCCTCGAAGGCTATGATGGATCAACGCATTGATCGATGCATTGAGTGGCATTATGACCACCGCACCAAAATAGGAAAGTTTCAAAAAATCTAAAGCCATGTGGACACCCATTCAATGGATCTTCTGCCCCCCCCCTGATGACATGAAAGCCATTGAAAGCGACCCGATCAAACATGAATAGTGACGTCAACGATATTGGGGTGGTTTGTATGGTGAACAAGACATTGTCAAGTGTCATCGAACATTGGGGTGAAAAAACACCCCATATTCATGCCGTAGCCGTGCCATTGAATGACCAAGGATGATTGATGGGCAATCGTTTTAACCCCAAACGTTCTCGGGACATCCAAGATGAATATCAGCAACAAGTGAGTCGTCACTTTTACACAAAAAATGGGTAATAAAAATCATTAGCTCCAATGAAAGAAGCATTATAGAATGTTTGGTGTTGATTCAATATCGACGCCAAGATTCAAAAAAGTTTAAAATAAGGTTGTTAAATTGGATTTTATTGGTTTAAAAAACTTTCATTAAGTGATTGAGGATAGTCATGTATCTTTGTAAGTATGGGTTCTGTTGGTCAAACGATTGTTTCAGATCGAGGGGAAGCGGATTATTTTCATGGAAGGCAGGAAGAGATTGATTTCGTAAAGGGGATTTTAGAAAAATCTCAAGAAAAGAAAAAAGCACACTCTGTTTTAATACAAGGGGCTCCAGGCGTTGGTAAAACAGCATTGTTAAGAAAACTTGAAGAGGTAGGTAAAAAGTTAGGTTGGCATATTGCTAAAATGGAGTTTGAAGCTTTCTGGGATGTGAATGTATTGCATCATGTTTTATTCAAACAAAAGAAATTTGAAAAAAGAGCAAAGGAAATTCGTGGTGATATTGGTTTATTGAAAGGTTCGATGCGTTATGAAAAGACAAAACCTATCTTTTCAAAAATGATTCAGTCGATTCAAAAACCGATGATTTTAGTGTTGGATGAAGCTCAAATGATCAGTTATGGTCATACCAAAGATAGTCCTGAAATGAAACAAGCGTCTTATGTCTTAAATCAATTTCATAATTTACAGAATAAAAAAGGGTTGATTTTTTTAGTCGCTGGTTTAAGTGATACGAGAAAAATATTTAAAGATTTTAAAATATCTCGATTTAATAGTCGTTGCGTTATCAATTTAAATCTTTTAGATCGTGAATCAGAAAAGAGGATTATTCAAGATTATTTAGTGAAAGGGGGTGGAGTCGATTCTCGAAATCCTGATCTTTTGCATTGGATTGATCGAATATCACAAGAAACGTATCAATGGGCTCATCATATTTCATGTTATGGGCAAGTAGCGTTGGAAATGGTAAAAAACAAAAAAGGAATCTTATCGAATCAGATATTAACAGAGGTACTAGAAGAATCAAGAGAGTTGAAAATAGAATATTATGATGGTCGTTTTGAAGAATTGCAGGCATTTGAAAGAGCCTCGATATTTTATGCTTTATTTGAAAACGAAGTGAATGAAAAGGTGATTATAGGTAATCAAGTAGAGTCTGATTTTGAAATCAATCCGATTGTTAAAAATGCTGAAAGTATGTTTCAAGATGTTGTTTCGAGAGGGATTATACAAATCCGTAGAGATGGGTTTTATGAAATTCCGATACCCTCATTACGAACTTGGATGCTTGGCGAATATCAAGAGTATTTAAAAATGATGAATCAAAAACCAAGTCCTAAAATTCAAAAGTTATTCCAAGCATTGAAACAATCTTCGTAAAAAGACGAAAGTCAAAGATTGGTATAATCTCTATAAAATAAGGGAATTACATAGTTCCCTTATATTTTAAATAGGAAGTTGAAAGTGGACAATGAGTATTTTCACAAAAAGTTGAGACAGATGAGGGATTCCAAATGAAAACAACTCGTAAAACTATATTTTTGAGAACTTTTATCTTTGGAAGATACTATCTTTTTTTATTGTTAACGATTTCATTCTTACGGTTTTCTATGACATCGAATATCATTGACATTTCTCTAAAGTTCTAAAACATAAAAAGTTAACAAGTTGTAGCTTCTGATGTGATACCATATGGTATCAAACTCTCTTGATAGCGATGGGGATGATTTCTTCAAAATCTAATCGATAGCGCTCCAATTCACTTTGCTTTAATTCTGATGCATAGTTGATGAACTCAACATGAAATCCTTTTTTCTCTAATCGTATTTTGTAATCCATCCCATAGACTCGTACATGGTCATATTGACCAAAGTGTTTTTTACGCATTTTTTTGGATTTAATTTGGGGATTCTCATAGGTTGTTTTGGATTTTGAATTGAGGGGAACCATGGCAATTAATATCCCCGTGATTGTCAATATCCGATACAGTTCCCTCATTGCTTGAGCATCATTTTCTATATGTTCCAATACATGATTGCACATGATCAAATCAAATGTCTGATCATCGAATGGAAGATGGCAAAGATCAACTTTGAGGTCTGCCAGTGGACTAGTTAAATCCGCCGTCGTATAATCCCAGTTTTGAATTTCTTTAAATTGTTTTAACAGTGGCGGTTCAGGAGCAAAATGAAGGACTTTTAGTTTTCTATCCAACAAATCTGTTTTGTTTTTCATATAAAGCCATAATAATCGATGACGCTCTAAAGAAAAGGTTCCTGGACATAATACTTTTTTTCGATAGTTTTTGCCATGTCCATATCCTAAAAATATTCTGTAACGGCTTTGATCAATGGGATCAGTATATTTTCTACCAGAACAGAGAATTTTTAATATCGGGCGAATCCACTCTCCCACGGTAATGAGAACGACTCGAGGGAACAATCGGAGAATCCATTTCACTGATTCAACTATTTGGCTATTAATTGAAGGGAGCTTCTTCTGGAGTATGAATACCTAATGCTTCGTGAATGTAGTCAAAAGTAGAAAGCAAACATGGTTTATTGTTGACCATGGCCACATTATGCTCAAAATGAGCACTTGGTTTTCCATCATCGGTAAAAATCGTTGATTTATCTTCTCCTAAGGAAACCTGGTAGGTTCCCATATTGATCATGGGTTCAATGGCCAACACCATGCCATTAACGAGTTTTTTTCCTTGACCCATTTTACCATAATTGGGCACTTGTGGTTCTTCATGTAACTCTTTCCCAAGACCATGGCCCACCAAATCTCTAACAATTCCAAAGCCTTGCAATTTATTGTGTTGTTCAATCGCATAAGAAATATCTCCCACCCGATTGCCGTGGACAAATGCTGAAATCCCTTTATAGAGGGATTCTTTAGTGGTGGTAATCAAATGCTTAATTTCTTTAGAAACTTCACCAACCTCAAACGTGTAGGCATGATCTCCATAAAATCCGTTCATCAATACCCCACAATCGATGGAAACGATGTCCCCTTGTTGAAAGGGTTTGTCATTGGGAATCCCATGAACCACCACATCATTGGGACTAATACATAAGGTATTGGGAAAATCATACATTCCCTTAAAACCGGGAAGCCCGCCATGGTCTCTAATAAATTCTTCCGCCAGGCGATCTAATTCCAAGCCATTGGCTCCTGGGATAATCTTTTGAGCTAGTAACCCTAATGTCCGTGACACCAATTGGGCGCTTTGCCGAATGAGCTCAATTTCTTCAGATGATTTCAACCTGATTTTGCCCATTTAAAAATCATAATAGGCATCTTGATAGGATTCTTTTTTGAGGATTTTTGAAAGATCTTGATGAAGGCTTTGTATCGGAAATTCAACGATACGATTTAATTCGATACCACTTTCAAAAAGAATTAAAGTAGGAACTTTTTGGATATTATAATTCAGCTCCATGCCATCAGGACTGTCTTTATCTTCAGTCAATGCATACATCTCAATTTTATCATGTGATATTTCTAGAGAATCCAAAATTTTAATCATGGACCCCAATTCTCGATGGGTATCGATACACCAAGTCCCCATAAAAATTTTAGCCGTTAAGTTTTGAACGTACGTTTTGTGTTGGTCTATCCAATTTTCAGGGATTCGATACTTTTCATATGAATTTTGATACCATTGGTTGTATGTTGGGTTTAATTCTAGATTTTTCCGATTGATTTGCCCCACTAAAATGGTATCATTATCCTCATTGATAATCTGGAGGGCATCTAAAGGTTTTAGTTCAGAATGGCTTGTCGTTTTTTGACCACAACCTTGAGACAGTAACGCTGTCAAGCAAAAACAAGTATAAATCCACTCTTTCATTGATTATTTATTAATGATTGACCGTCCATCAAATCTGGTTTTTGAATGCCCATCAAATCTAATACAGTTGGTGCGATATCACCTAATATTCCAGATTTGACTTTTCTTTTTTTTGAATCCACCAAAATCAGTGGTACTGGATTGGTTGTGTGTGATGTGTGGGGCGTTCCATTTGGGGTTTTCATGGTTTCACAATTTCCATGGTCGGCCATAATGATCGAAATATAATCTTCTTTTGTAGCCGTCTTGATGACGGATGCAACACATGCATCGACTGTTTCACAAGCCTTGATGGCTGCCGAAAGTACTCCTGTATGACCAACCATATCCGGATTGGCAAAATTGACGCATATAAAATCAGGATGTTGGTCATGGATATATTCAATCAACTGATCTCTTACTTGATAAGTACTCATTTGAGGTTGCAAATCATATGTCGCCACCTTTGGGGAGGGGCAAATAATACGGTATTCATTTTCAAAAGGGGTTTCTTGACCTCCATTAAAAAAATAGGTAACATGTGGATATTTTTCTGTTTCCGCAATGCGAAGTTGTGTTTTACTTTCTTTAGAAAGTATTTCACCCAATGTGTCTTTAATATCTTGACGATCAAACAAGACTTTAATCCCTCTAAATGAATCATCATAATTAGTCATGGTGACAACATAGAGATCCAGTGGATTCAAATCGAATGCATCCATCGAACGTTGTGATAAGACAGAAGTCAATTCTCTTCCTCTGTCAGTCCGAAAGTTAAAAAACAAGACCACATCTCCTGATTTTATTTTGCTTATAGGCTGATGGTTAGAATCTATTTTTACGATAGGGGGCAAAAATTCATCCGTGATTCCATGATTGTATTGCTGTTCAATTGCGTCGGAAAAATCAGTCGTTGTCATTCCTTGACCTTTAACCAATAAATCATATGCCTTTTTGATGCGTTCCCATCGATTGTCTCGATCCATAGCATAATAGCGCCCAATCACCGAACAAAGTTCACCGACCGATTGATCCATAAATTTTTCTATGCGAGAAACAAAGCCTTTCCCTGATTTAGGGTCAACATCTCTACCATCAGTAAAAGCATGTAGTTTCACATTTTGATGTCCTATAGATTTTATCGTATCCATCAATCCTTCCAAATGATCAATATGCGAGTGGACACCACCGTCCGAAAGTAGGCCCATTAAATGGATGGGTTTTTGTTTTTTTTTGGCATATTCAATCGCTTGAATCAATACAAGATTTTCGACCAGTTGGTTGTTGTTTATGGCCATTGAGATTTTGGCTAAATCTTGATAAACAATCCTTCCAGCCCCTATATTCATATGGCCGACTTCACTGTTTCCCATTTGACCCTTGGGTAAACCAACATGCAATCCATCCGTACGAAGTGTTGTGTGGTTATATTTTTTATAGAGGCTATCGATAAAAGGCGTTTTAGCTAAATCAATGGCCGATACCTTTTGATCAGGTGCTATCCCCCATCCATCCAAAATCATCAAAATAACTTTTTGACTCATTATATTTTTTGTAAAAGTAAAAATTTGACTTGCCTCTATCGATTCATTGAATTGAAAAAATCAAATTATTTTGTACCATCAATGCTTCAAGGAACTGTCTATAAATCAACGGGCAAACATTACTGGGTAAAAACCTCCAAAGGCCTTTTTAAATGTCATTTGCGAGGACGCAATCGTATAGTAAATCAAAACAACACCAATCCGATTGCCGTAGGTGATTTCGTTGACATAAAAGCCAATGAAAATCAAGAAGCGCTTTTAGGAGTCATTCATTCGAAACATCCTTCCAAAAATTTTCTCAGCCGAAAATCCACACAACAACATCAAAAGCGACAAATTATTGCAAGCAATATTGATAATGCTTTAATCATCATCACATTAAAAACACCAAAAACGTATACCGAATTTATCGATCGTTGTTTGGTCAATTTAGAATTTCAAAAAATCAACAGTTGTCTAGTTTTTAATAAACTCGATATTTATGATGTTCAAGAACAAAGCGAAGTGGATCAATTAATGAGTATGTACCGTAACATTGGATACCGTTGTTTCAAGGTTTCTGCTAAAACTGGTTTAAACATACAAAGTTTAAAAGATTTTATGTCAAACAAACTTCATTTGTTGATTGGGAATAGCGGCGTTGGTAAATCGTCTTTAATCAATAGCATGGCCCCCTCACTAAATCTCAAAACAACTCATCTAACTTCGAAAACACATGTTGGAAGACATACCACAAGAAAGACCCAGATATTTGAATTGGTCCAGAACATTCGAATCATTGACAGTCCAGGAATCAAAGGATTCGGATTAATTGATATTCCAAAAAAGGAAATAAAACATCAATTTCCTGAATTTCTAAAGCGTAGTCATCAGTGTAGTTATTCGGACTGTTGGCATATCAATGAACCCCATTGTCATGTTTTAGAAGCTGTCCACTCCGGAGAAATTGCCTCGTCGAGATATAATAGTTATTTGAGTATGTTGCAGACTGATTTGAAATATCGATAATATGCGAATGGTCATTCAACGAGTAAGTCAAGCTTCGGTTACCATCAACCATCTTGAGACGCGTTCCATAGGAAAAGGGCTCGTTGTTTTATTGGGGATAGAGCACCGAGACGATAACAGCGATGTGGACTGGCTGGTTCATAAACTTGTTCAACTCCGCATTTTCAGTGATTCATCTAATAAAATGAATCTGTCTCTACTGGATATAAAAGGAGAATTGCTCATTATCAGTCAATTTACGTTAATGGCTTCAACTAAAAAAGGAAACCGACCTTCATTTATTGATGCCGCCAATCCAGCATTGGCGATTCCTTTATACGAACGTTTTATCGAATTAGCCCGAGGAGTCATTTCCGGAAGAGTTTCACACGGTGAATTTGGTGCAGATATGAAAGTGAATTTAATCAATGATGGTCCTGTGACCATACTCATTGATTCTAAAAATAGAGAGTAGGAATTATCTTAGTTTGAGGTTTATCCTCTACAAGGGGATCACCTACGAAAAGGGCAAAAACACCCTTGAAAATACAATTGTAAAACTTTTAAGCTTGATTCAATAAAAATGGATCAGTCTTCAAAATCAATTTGGAAGTTCAGGGAAGGTAATCATGCCACCAAATGACTGTTTTTTTATGCTGTGAGTGCCATTTGCCTAGTGAAAAACTAGCATCACATTGGCCTGTTGATTCATATTGATTTTTTGGTGATATCATGTCGTATTCCATAGATATCGATTCGCTCCAGCAATATAAAACCATAATTGATCATTCTTTTTGGTCCTTCTGATGCTATATCGAAGTTGAATAGGTGTCTTTACCTCGATAAAGACACGACTTTCGATTGACTTATTGGTTACTAAAAAATATAATTCCCCTCATAATTTTATCGCTAATGCCCAAGTTTAGATTTTAATCGAGTATCTATCGTTTCAGAAGGTATCTTATGAGATAGAGTATCCTGTGGATATCGGGAATTGCCATAAATAATATCTCTTGATTTATCAATCCAACTTCGTTCAGATTCTTCCCACGTTTTACCATCAACTTGTTCAGTCGTTTGTTTTTTCATCATATGATCATAAGCCCCAGGATATAATTCAATGTAGGACAGCAATAATTTTGACCGTTTTGTTGGATATCCCATACTATTCATTTCCAAGAAAGAATCGTATTGGGGATACGGATATTTCGCCAAAGGTTCTTCCAACCCCTCCATCAGTTCCACCAATGGAATAATATCTGTGATATGATCTAAATCATAAAAATCTTTTTTATGAACACGACCACCCAATGCTATTAATTTCAAGACACCGACATCTTTTAAAGATAACAAACGAAAGCCCTCTCTTACTTCCAATGAATCTAGTCTTTTCACATTATCTAAAATATCCACTTTGATTTCTGTTTTGTTCGAAGTTGGGAATCTCAATCGACTTGCACCAAAATGTTCTTTATTATGCGAAAAACTGAATGTGTATTTCTTAGGTTTTATTTTTAATACATCAATATAAATTCTTGTTTGATTTGGGCGTATCCCTTTTCACCAATAACACGATGACAAAACAAATCAATGTCAGTTGAAACCCTATGATTTAATCGTAAAGCAACATTTGTACCACCAGCAAGTCCAAAATCATTCAATGCTTGACAATTCTGTAATCGAATAATGGTCGTTTTTAATCCTCCACTGACGGCTTCTATGCTCATAGAGAATATCTTTGACGATGGGACCTATCTGTTAATCTAGGAAACAAAGGCTTACCATAGCGACGACAAACTTGAATTAAGACTTCATCAAAAAGAAGTTCTCTTGTTTTTTCTAAAACATCATAAATGGTTCCTTTCGTATAGTATTTTTCCAGACATTTTATGTTTTCATCAAACTCATCTGGAAAATAAAGCAATCGAGGAATAATTAATTCCTTATCCTCTAATGTTAGTTCATCGGTTTTGTAATCCCATATATAAACCTTTTCAAACACATCATCATATTTGATTTGTGATAATTCTTTGTCTGTTAATGCCATGATCGAGAATTATTATGAGGCTTATATCGTATAACCATAGACAGGTTGACACCTCATCGGGGTGGTCAATGCCAACAAACCTTTCGGTCCAATTGCCCCCACTCCACAAGCTAATATGTTAATTGCTGAAGTCAAGATTGATGTTTCTTTTTGTCGGTAATCCGTCGGTTTCTGATAGGTCGATAAATCATTGCTATAGAACTTCTTGGTCACGATAAGAAATAAACCCCTTACTAACAAGATTTAATTCCTAGCTTATTCACTTCAATCCTTTATTGCTTTCGTGTTATTTCTCTTAGATTGTTTTATCATCCTTTTTTTAAGAAGAATAAACGCCTGATTTAATTTTTAATTTCTAATTGGTTTTTAAACCACTCTGATTTATGATATTTTTTCTTTTCCAAATTTAGACTATCACCAACTTTTTTTATAGAAAGAATAGGAACAACATATTTCCCATCTTCAATCCGATGAAAGATGCCTTTTTCTACCAATCTTTCAAATAATTCACTCGCTTTTTCTAAACCATCTTCTTTTTCAATCGTTTGATTATGGTTAGTTAAAAATTCTGCTACTGTTTGGCATTCTCTGAACGTGAAATTAGTAACTCTTCCGTTATCGTATTCATGTCTTGATTTTTTTCCTATATCCAAAACTTTTTTCAATCCTTTATCTGTTAAATTGTCACCGTTTTCTTCTATAACATCGGATGCAACATTCCCATAGGAAGTTGAGCTCAACCATGCGTTTCATTGGATATTTCATCAATGCAACGAGAAATATCTTGATTCTCTTTGGCGTTTTATTTGATAAAGTTTTCAATAATTTGACCCTCCGATGCTTTATCCAATTTTTCTAATTCAATAACACTACCTGAATTGAATCTGAAATACCATCATTCTGAAAAACGCTTTTGAACATACCTACCCCCCCCCATAAAAAATCTTTTGATTTTCCAATTATGTGTAGCATTCAAAAGATATTAGGAGCGGATTGTAACCCTTGATTCATATGTGCGTTTGTGCTATTTCCCATAAATGTTTAACCTCATCAACAACTAACCGAAAACAGAATAGTTTCTGAATTGGCAACCAATTTCATAATTTTGACGCGATATAATTTTATTTACTGTGTTATCACAAAAAGAACAGGACATTGTAATTGAAGTGATGAAACCTTTTAAACCAACAAAAATTGGATTTACTGATTTTGATACGGAACCAAATGAAATAGGATTACTCTATGATTTTGGCGAAACACCAGGTCTAATCCAGCTTATGGGAGTCATTCAGGAATTAGAAGAAAAATTGAACAAAAAAATAGATTTAACCTCTTTTAAATACATTCATCCGTACATTAAAAACGACTTATTAAAAGATGCTACAATATTTTTTGATGAAACCAAGAGAGAAAAAGCGAATTCTATTTAGATTGAATCATATCGAAGAATCCATTATTGAAATACATGCATTTTCAAAAGCAATTTCGTCGGAAAAAGAGTTTTTAAATAGTCGAGAAAGACAACTCATCCTTTCTAAACTAATACAAGATATTGGAGAGGCAATGAATATAATTTCTTCTAAAATACGCCCTGAAATAGTAGAAGAATATCCACATTTAGAATGGTCAAAAATGATATCGCTTCGCCATTATATAGTTCATGAATATTTTAAAACCGATTTAACCACTATCTGGGAAACTGTTCTTCAAGAGATTCCCACGTTAGAAAAGGAAATACCAAAATTTAAAAATTATGTATTATCCCAAAAATAAAAAATTAAAAACCAAGCAAAAGGTGAATCTTACGAAATCTATTATTTCTTTTGTCTTCTCGTTACTTGGATCATTGTACCTACATCTTGGATTAAAAACTATTGGATCAATGTGATAGTAAGTGGGTTGATCGCTCGTGTTGTAGTTGAAATGAACAAAAATACCATAGAGAATCTTTGGAATAAGATTCGACAAGTCTTTTCAAAGTAGTTCCTATTATGTAAGGATATTCATCCCCTTTTTAGAATTATAATATTCTTACTTCTTCTTCCAATTCGATCCCAAATGTGTTTTTAACTTTGTTTTTAACTAGTTGAGATAACTTAAAAACTTCTAGACCGGTGGCCTTTCCATAATTCACCAATACCAATGCCTGGTTATGATGTACTCCAGCATCTCCTTGTCTGTAACCTTTTAGTTTAACTTGTTCAATCAGCCATCCCGCAGGAATTTTTATTCCTGACGTGGTTTTAAAATGCGGGATTTCTTCATAAAGCGACTTAATTTCAGAAAATTTGGATTGAGAAATCGTTGGGTTTTTAAAAAAACTTCCTGCATTTCCTAATTTAAGTGGGTCAGGTAATTTTCTAGAACGAATTCTAATCACGGCTTTTGCAATTGATTCGATTGTCGGCTTTTGATTTCTCATTTCTTTTTTGAGACTTTCATAAGAATATTCCAAATGATGATTCGTGACACTCAGTTTGAATCTAACAGATAGTATAATAAATCGATTCGGAAACTCTCTTTTGAATATCGAGTCTCGGTAATCAAAGCCACATTCTTCCTTAGTCAACCAGACCACACGGCCGCTTTTCAAATCAAACGCTTGACATGATACGAGGACTCTTTCTAATTCCACACCATAAGCCCCTATATTTTGAATAGGAGCAGCACCCACTTGCCCAGGAATCAGTGCTAAATTTTCAATACCACCAAAATTCTTTTTCAAACACCAAAGCACAAATTCATGCCAATTTTCACCTCCTTGAATCTCAACAATAACCCAGTCTTTCGTTTTTGATACAATCTCGAACCCCTTATTGGCCATGTGGATGACCAAACTATCTTCAATATCTTTAGTAAGCAGAACATTACTTCCACCTCCTAATATGATTATCTTGTTGGTCTTATTTTCTTGAAGTGCTCCTTGAAGTTGATCTGTTGAATTGATATGGGCAAAATAAAGTGCCCGATGATCAATACCAAATGTGTTGTATCTTAAAAGGGATTGATTTTTTTGAATTAATGCCATTAATCATTTAGTCGTGCGATATAGCTTTCTAGGCCCTTTTCGATGATTTGAATAGCTCTTTTTAATTTGTTTTTTTCTAATACAAAAGCAATTCGAATTTGATTTTTCCCATAGCAATCATCGGAATAGAATCCATTACCTGGAGCCAACATCACGGTTTGATGATTGTCTGAAAAAGATGTCAATAAAAACTTGGAAAAATCTTCGGCGTCTTTTATTGGAAGTTCTGCCATACAGAAAAAAGCTCCCCTAGGAGCCACAACGCGTACATTGGGAATCCGGCTCAAAAATTCTACGGCAACCTCCTTTCTTATTCGGTATTCCTCTACAGCATTCATTAGATATTTTTTTGAAGATTGTATGGCTGCCTGACTGATGATCATATCAAGTGTTGGTGGTGATAATCTCAACTGAGCAAACTTTAACACTTGTTGTAAAAATTCATGATTTCTTGAAGCAATACTACCAACACGAGCCCCACAAAGACTGTAACGTTTCGACACAGAATCGATCATGATGGTATGTTGAGCATACTTAATAGATGATAAAACAGAGTAATGGGATGAACCGTCATAAATAAATTCTCGATATACTTCATCCACAATTAAAAAGAAATTATGTTTTACGGCTAGCTCACACAAGTCAATAATTTCCTGTCTATGACAGATATACCCCGTTGGATTACTAGGGTTACATAAAACAATGGCCCGAGTTTTATCGGTGACTTTCTCCTCAAAGGCTTGGACTGGTAATAATTTAAAATCAGAATCAAATTCAGAAACTATGGGAATCACATCGACATCACAAGATCTAGCAAAACCGTTGTAGTTGGCATAGAAGGGTTCGGGTATGATGACTTGATCTTTTGGATTACAAATCACATTAAAACAAAATATCAAGGCTTCACTTGATCCAGTCGTCACAATAATATCTTTAGGACTGAGGTGGATATGATGATCTTGATAATAATCACAAAGAGTTCTTCGATATTCTTCAGTCCCTTCTGATTGCCCATAAGGCAAATATGTCAACGTATTATTCGTGATTTTTTTCAACGATTCATCTGGAGCAGAAATATCTGGTTGGCCAATATTCAAATGAAAAACTTCTAATCCTCGATTTTTTGCATCTATCGCATCATCCACCAATTTTCTAATAGGAGAAAACTCTAATTGCTCGGTTTTATGGGAAAATTTTGGCATGATTATTTCTTGAGCAAAAGTGAAACATTTTTTGCAACTAAATGCCTATTTATCCGTCTGAATAATAGACGAAAAATTGTGGATATGGTTAACTTCGAATGAACATCTCTCTGATTTTTAAATCCACTGCACAATAATACATTGCTACAAAGAGTTTATCGATGACAAATACCAATTTAAAGCGATTTAAAAGCCTTATGGTTTGTTTTTTTATGGGGAGTTTTATTCCAATAAATGCTTCTATGGGAACGCATTTTGAATTTCTTGAAAACAAAAAAAGACAGAAGGTAGATTTTGAGCTCATCAATAATTTGATTGTTTTGCCTGTTGAAGTCAATGGACAAAAACTACATTTTTTGTTGGATTCGGGAGTGAATACCACCCTAGTTTTCAACAACAATCAACTACAAAATCCTAAACTTGATGACGCCAAGCAAGTGATGTTACAAGGATTGGGTGATGGAAATCCCGTTGTTGCTCATATCACAACTGGAAACACTCTCAAAATCAAACATCTTGTGGCCGAGCAACAAACCATTTTGTTAATCGATGAAACTGAATTTGAATTTGCCAAAAGAATGGGGACGCAAATCGATGGCATTCTTGGTTACTCCTTATTTTCAAGTGCGTTGATTACGGTCAATTACGAAACCGAGCAAATCAAATTCCAAAAGTTTGAACATCAACCCAAACGCATATGTCGTCAATGTTATGAGATACCAATAGAAATTCATGATAATAAACCCTATATACAGCTTTCAGGTAAATTGAGCACCTATCTTCCCATTGAAGGTAAGTTTTTAGTCGACAGTGGCTCGGGGGATTCCATTTGGTTATTTCCACATTCGGAAGCAGTAGACATTATCGAACCAGTCTTTGAAGATTTTTTGGGAAGAGCCATTAATGGCAATATTTTTGGCCAAAGAGGAAAAATAACTTCGATGAACATCGGTGAAAAAACATTCCAAGGAGTGAAGGTGGCTTACCCGAATGAAGAAAATTTGAAGCATTTATCCATTTTAGAAGGACGCATCGGAAGTATTGGAGGAGAAATACTCAGACGTTTTCGTGTCACTTTTGACTACCAAAACAAAAAAATATATTTCAAACCACTCCGTCGCCATCAGCGACCTTTTTATTACAATATGAGTGGCCTTGAAATTCAGCATAATGGAGTCGAACTGATTCGAACAAAACTGACCAACAATCTAGGGATCAAGACCTCTGATGACCGTCAAGTTTCAGGAGTAGAAGTGTTTTTACAACCTCAATTTCAGTTAGAACTGATTCCTGTGATTGAAATTTTTGAAGTCCGTCCGGAATCGCCTGCAGCTAAGGTAGGTGTTCAACCTGGTGATATTTTAAAACGGATTAATGGGACGCCTGTTTCAAGGTTGAAAATATCTGATATTATCAACAAACTCCAAAAGAAACCGGGTCAAAAGTTACGAATCGTGGTGGAGCGTAAAAACCGGATGCTAAAATTTAACTTCGTTTTAGAACCCCTTTTTGGATGATCAGAATTTTCTGTAAAAGCCTCACTTTTTCAAACGTAGGATATCTTTCGGCAGATGGCATCCAAAAGACACTACAAAACGTAGACTCAAAGTTTTATCCCCATCAATATAAACTCTACTTTTTTATGTCTTCCAATATCATCAACAATTGAACAAGATTGATTAGAATATGATTTAGAAGATTGGTTATCATACACCTAGTTAACTCTAATTTTCTGTGTGTTTTAAATATTGATCTGCTATCTTTTGATCAGATCGCCTTTTAATTTCATCTGCAACGGCTTTTGGGACACATATTTTACCTATTGGATTGAAAATTGTTGGTAATGATTTGATTAAAACCAATGCAACGGGGATGCCAATAATTGATAGAAACAGAGCTGGTATTCGACAAATAATCAAGATAGTATTGGCTATTCCAAATGGAAAGTATAGAATAAATGCAATTACTTTAAAAAAATCATGAATCGATGATTGAATTTTTTGATTTTTCAAAAGTTCATGCTTTTCAGATATCATAGATCTTGTAAATGGTGCCAACAGAAAATTTCCTAGTTCAAACAAGCCTTTGGCTATTGGAAGACCAATAAATGTAACATAAAGGAGAGCTCCCACAAAAAAGGCTATTAATGCGGATACAAAACCTAAAAACGGAATGTGCCAAAGGAAATTGCCTAACGCTCTCATAATTTAAATATTTTTATGTTTTTCATTAAGTGTGAAACAAAGAGACTCATGGATTTGCATAAATAGACTTAGTAGTTGATTAAAATTCAAAAATAACTACCTATTGAAGTGACATAGACGATAAGAAACCATATACTTAATGCAATGAAGATTAATAAAAAATTGGTTTTTTCAGCCACTTGAACCTTTTCATCTTTTGTTTTTTCAGCCATTCCGAGTTTTCTATTTAGAATAGGAGTTAGTGTTACTGCAATAATCACGAATAAAATGACACCTAGAATTTTAGCGAGTGGATTAACTTCTTCTATAAATATTACTATAATAAAAGGCAATCCAAGGATGAACCAAAATGCGGCTCGAATTATCCTACCCATCTCTTTTTTTTGAAATGTAAAATTGGGTTCATTGTTGATGTTTTCTTTTGTCATGATGAAAAATTAATCTTGATAATTATTTACATATTGCATTGCGACATATCTGTTGAGCATAGTATGGTAATCCCTGTCTTCTTTGAGTTCATTGAAAAACTCATGTGCTAAGGGCTGGTATTTTTTTAGTTCATTTTCTAGGTAATCCTCTTCAAACTCGTATGATTCTTTTGGATCCAATATGAAATAGATTTCATCATCAGTGAGTTGATTATCTGCAACAGCATGGTACCATTTCCACCAAGAATGAGTTGTTGTTATCTCTTTTGGTGAATTGTATCGAGATAACTTATACTCATCAATTGTTAGTCTTTCAAGCCCAGAATCATAAATCAACGTTTCTTGTATACTTTTTAATTCTTTCAAATATTTTTGATTATTGATAACTGGGTCTGGAAAGAGTATGGTATCGCCAGATTTAGTCATCACTTTTTCTTTTAAAAACGTAAATTCCGCTGATGATTTGATTTCATCGATAGGTAATATTGTATTACCAGAACAATACAGATCATCGAACCTTTCTCCAGTAGTCAATGAGATTTCAATGGTATCTGAAATTTCCGTTTTAATCACCCCATCAAATGTGATGAAGCGACCATCTAGGTTTTTAGCGTAAAATCTAAATTCTATTTCAGTTATTGTGTCTTGCAATGGAATGACTTGAAACACCGAATAATCTGCTCGACAACCGTACCATCCCCGACTATTTCTTACATCGACTAATTCAATATCAAAATAATCAGCAGGGTTATTATCCTCGATGCTTAGGTTTTTAAAATGTTCAAACATCCATGGTTTGTTGTCTTTCAAAAGTGATTCAGTATACCTCTCATAAGCCCTTTCTGCCTTTTCTATGGTACGATCAACCCAATTTGAATCATTGATTCGATTCACATATTTTTGGATTTGATTGTAAGATAAATTCTTGTATTTTGACTTCCATATGAGATTATTTGACGAGTTCTCATAATCCATCTTTAAAAGTTCAACAAGTTGAATTAAATCTACATAGGAGGAATCCCTTTTGATGAGTTGAGATGCTTTATCTACAGAGAGTTCTCTTGTTATTCTAGTTCCACTACTAGAGCAATTAATGAATAAAAAGGTAATTGAAAATGGCAAAAAATAGAACAAGAGTCTCATTGAGTAAAGTTTAAATTTCCTTAGTGTTTAGGGTTTATTATCCCTCATTCGCAATCACTGTTACAAGATGAAAATCTAGGGAGATTAGTTGATTTTATGTTACAAGCAAAGTATCGACAATTTGTCACTTTATCAACTCTCCAAGTACGTATGTCTTGGTTGAAAGCCCCTGGTATTTCTAATTCATTATTGAACATGGCATACATATTTGTCACATTACGTACATTCCATTTGTTAAGAGGCTGATTGAATGAGATTGCACCACTAAATGTGTAACTCATATCCTCCACACTAGACACGTTCCAATCATTGAGTGGCTGGTTAAATGAATATGCTTGCCAAAATATTGAACCAATACTGACAACTTTACCAAGACAATCCCCCCATTTACCAATAGGTTGATTAAAAGATTCTGCATGTCCAAACATTCCATCCATATTTATTACACTGCAAACGGTCCAATTTGATATATCATTATTAAACAAATGAGCTCCACGGAACATACGCTCCATATTTTCAACACTACTGACATCCCAGTCTGATATGTTTCCATTAAAAGCAATGTATGTGTTAGGGCTATTCCATGTTGAAGAACTGAACATTTGACTCATATCTGTGACATTACTAACATCCCAGTTATTTAGATTCTGATTGAATTTTTTAGATCCAAAAAACATATCGCTCATGTCTATAACATTACTGACATCCCAATCACCAATGTCTTGATTAAAGTTTTCAGCACCATAAAACATGGCTTTCATATTTGTGACATTACTGACATCCCAAGAATTTAGATTGCCTTTCGTAAGACTAGCATAATAAAACATATAGCTCATATTGGTCACATTACTGACATCCCAAGAACCGATATCGGCATTGATATTAATATTACTATATGTTCCAAATAACCAATACACATTTTTAACAAATGTTGTATTAACCTTTTCTAAAAACTCGCCATTATTTTCATTAGCACGAGCTATTTTTTCTAATAAATTTCGGTCCGTAATTTGGTAATAAACACGACCACCATCTTTATTCACACTACCCCATTTTGCTACATTATTTATACCCCAGTTTTTACTTTTTACAGTTACTCCATTATTATCAAGATATAATGGATTTTCAGCACAACCTTTTCTATTAATTGCCAAATCAATTCCAAATCCATTTTCGTCTGTCCCCCTATGATCGTCGGGACAATCATCTAAGTAATCTTGTATTCCATCTTCATCGGTATCGAAGTAAGAATAGTTCTCATCAATAACTATATCTCGACTATTGCTACAATTCAAAAAATTAGGTAACGATACTATCCAAGAACCAAAATTGAAATTACTACATCTAGTCACCCTGTTAACGTTCCATTGCTCTAAGTTCAATTCTATTGCAAAGGCTCCATGAAACATTTGCTCCATACTGGTGACATTACTCACATCCCAAGAACTTAAATCTTGATCAAAAGAAGTTGCATACCAAAACATTGCTCCCATAGTTGTAACATTACTCACATCCCAATCACCAATGTCTTGATTAAAATTCACGGCTCCTGCAAACATGTCTTGCATTTTTGTCACATTACTCACATCCCAACTGCCAATATTTTGATTAAAGGACATACCGTCTAAATATGGTCCACTACTTGTTTTAGTTTCATCCCAATTCCCAAACATGTTTGACATATCTTCAACACTTCCCACGTCCCAATCACCAATGTCTTGATTGAATGATGTAGCTCTAAAAAACATAGAACCCATGTCTTTTACATTACTCACGTCCCAACTGCCAATATCCTGATTAAATGAAGAAGCCCCTTCAAACATGCCATTCGAATAATCTAGCCCATGAAAAAAACTAAATCTATATCCACCCATATCAGTAACACTACTGACATCCCATTCACCAATTGGTTGATCAAAGTCAGAAGCATATTTAAACATCTGATGCATCGTAGTCACATTACTTACATCCCACCTATTTAGAGGCTGATTAAAAGATGTTGCATATCCGAACATTGACCTCATATTTGTAACGCTACTAACATCCCAATCATTAATGTCTTGATTAAACGACGAAGCATACCAAAACATTGCTCGCATAGTTGTAACATTACTCACATCCCATGAACCAATGTCTTGATCGAATTTTTCAGCACCACTAAACATTTCACGCATGTTCTTCACATTACTCACATCCCATGAACCGATATCATGATTAAAAGTTGTTTCATCATCGAACAAATAACTCATATCCTCTACAAAAGTTGTCACTACCTTTTCTAATGTTTTGAAATCTTCCTCCCTGATAAAGTCATGTAAATCGTATTTATCACCTACAATGAGAAACTCCACGTTCTCACCTTTATAATTCAAAGTAAATTTCTCACCAATGTGATCTTCTCCCCATGTTCTACTTTTTACAGTCACTCCATTTTCAGCTACATACAATGGGTTTGATTCATCAATTCGAAAGTTTGGACGATTTTCATCTTCCCAGTCACTAGAATTAGAAAAACCTCGAGATTCTTGAACCTTTGAAACAACCCAATTACTAATGTTTTGTAAGAATGATACTGCTCCAAAAAACATGTAATTCATATTAGTTACATTACTAACGTTCCACTGATTTAATGGTTGGTTAAACTTATCAGCATAATAAAACATATAACTCATATTAGCCACACGTCTGACATTCCATGAATTGATATTAACATTAAAGGCAAGTGGATAACTTTTTGTAGACGCAAACATATAGCTCATATTAATGACACTACTCACATTCCACATTGAAATATTTTGATTAAAATCACAGGCCTGAAAAAACATGAAACTCATGTTGATGGCCTGACTCACTCGCCATCGACTAATGTCTCGATTGAATGACCTAGCTCCATAAAAAGCTCCTTCAAAACTCAAAACACTACTTACATCCCAACCACCAATATTTTGATTAAAAGACACAGCAAAACAAAACATATATCGCATAGAGGTCACACTCCGAGTATTCCAACGACTGATGTCTTGATCAAAAGACACACTAACTGCAACTACAGTCGTACCTCTATTTAATGTAGGGGCATAAGATTTCCGACCAAACACATCCTCCTCAATAGGAGGAACGGGAACATCCCCAGCAGCAAACATTTCACTCATATCGGTCACCTGGCTGACATCCCAGTCGCCGATGGGTTGGTTGAACTCAAAGGCTCCCTTAAACATCTGGCTCATATCGGTCACCTGGCTGACATCCCAATCACCAATGTTCTGATCAAACACTTCAGCCCCTTCAAACATGCCACTCATATCCGTCACGTTACTCACATCCCAATGACCAATGTCTTGATCAAAATCTTGGCTATCTTTAAACATCCCGCTCATATCCGTTACATTGCTGACATCCCAGCGAGTGATATCAGGAGCAGCACCATCGAATGTTGTGCCTTCAAGTAAACCGTTCATATCCGTCACTTTGGTTGTAATCACGCGTTCAAAGTCACCACTTTCTATTTTGTTATCCAACATTTCTCGATCCACAACCGTATATTCGACTTCACCCTCATCACCTCCTAAGTCAACCATGACGGTATCACCCACCTCGGCTTCAGAATCTTCTGGGAGTTTTATAGCATCCACGACTGAAACGAGAGAATTATCAAGACATCCTTGATCATCCACATCAGCACCAGATTCAGTTTCGGAACATTCATCGATATCGTCCGTAACACCATCGCCATCGGTATCTTTCAAACTAAAAGTGGCGGTAATCAGACAGTTTTTGGTTGCATTAAATGTAGCCGTCAAGCTCATATTGCTAAAAGAGCCACAATCTCCCGTCCATTGGTTTAATTCATAAAATTCATTGGGAGTTACTCTAATATTGACGGATGTGCCGCTCTGAACCGTCTGGTTTGCCGTGATACTTCCACCTTGTCCAGCAGATGTGGTAATGGTATAGTTGGTAGGTGTTGGTGGAGGGCTTGTTGGCATAGCTGTCGGAGGATCAGGAGATTCTGGCATGCCATCATCGCCACCGCAAGAGAAAACAATAAAAATGAGTAAAATTAAAAACCGGAATATCCTAGTGTGTGATTCAGACATCTTTTATTTGTTGATTAAAGCCATATTGAACTCTCAATCGAAATTTTAGAAAAAAACTAGTATGCTATTACACGGAGTCATTTGTAAGAAATAAAGTTTTCATTAATTAAAAACATATTGTATTCCAACTCCAAGAGGGTTGTCTCCCGGAGCATTTGATATTATATTATACTCACCGAATAATGCCAAGTTTTCACCAAATCGATACCCTAACCCTAAATGGGTGCCTATCTCACTAGTTCCGCCTTTACTTAAAGAGTTAATCAGTCCCAATCCTCCTCGAAGAAAAAATGATTCACTGTTTGAAATAGGATAAAAATGAACTGTGCCACGAATGTCTAATGAACTGGTAGAATCATTCTCAGTTAGATATCTAATACTTCTTGATATTCCTCCTTGTAGTTGTATAGGGAATAATTAAGTTCTGCTTGTAATTCAAAACTTTCTAAATTAACATCGAAGCCATAAACTCCACCAAATGAAAGAATACTAGAGTAGAATTCTTCAGTTAAAAATTTAAATTGACCACCCCATTGACCAAAACTAAAATTGGCTATAAATAAAGTGACCGTCAGAAAAATAAGTTTTTTCATGATATATGTAAAAAATAGTTGTTAATTATTGGTTAAATCTGAAATCCGAATTGGGAAAAACACATTATCAAAAGGCTCGGGATAATAACCGTAATTCTCAAAAAGCATATTTATGACTCTTTTCCACGCTTCTTCTAACTCCTCTCCTTCGATACTTATTCCTAACATCTGAGTCTGGTTACATACAGACAAGATGCCTTGTCCACCAAGCTTCCCTATATAAATAGCATATTCTATATCGTCCTCTTTCTCTTCGTATCCTTTTATAGCTTGAGAAAGACTTTTTCCTAGATAAATAACATCAACATGTTGCTGAATAGTGTCAACGTGGTGTTGATCCAAGTTTGTTACCTTTTTGAATTCTGAAAAAACGGTATCGATAGCATAACATAAAGCATTAACACTGGCAGGAGTTGGAAATTTATCTACGATGTGTTGATATGTTTTCATTAAAAATTTTGCTCTCTTCCAATTTGATTCCAAAAGATTTTGAACTGTTTGATTATCTTCGACATACCCACAAGCATCATAAACACCAGTAAATCGATTATCAGTTGAATAATCGTAATGATTGGCTAGTTGTAATAGCGATTTTTTATACTCATCACATGTAGCAGGATAGTAGTCGTCTTCCAGAAAAGCTTTTTTTACTGGCTTTTCAACCACCTCCTCTTTTTCAACAGGTGCCGAGGCAATTAAATCGAACTCCAACCCATCTTCTATTTTTATCGATGGCATTTTATCAGCTCTGCGTCCAGCACCATCTTGATTCATAGAACCATCGGCAACTGATGCACCAGCTAATCCACCAATAACAGTAGCTGCACTCGGTTTCGCTGCTATAGCACCTGCGGCTCCTGCAGCAACCGCTGTTCCTGTAATTCTTCTTAGAAGACCTGTTTTTTTGAGTTGAGCCAAAACATAAACACCAGGATTTAAATCGGCTCGATCATACGCCTCCATTGGATACGGCATGCGTGCCACATGAGTCACAAAAACAAACAGACGGTTTTCTTGAAAGTAAACATTACCATATACTGTAGTCCCCTTTCGGACTGTTTTACCATTGACAATAGCGTCAGCAGTGGTCACCATCGTGAGACGTTCATAGTCTCTGATTTTATGCTTTCCTTTGACAGCTACAGGTATAATCGAATCATTTACTGTCGAAAAAGAAGTTGGAAATAAAGAATCTCTGTTTTTAGCTAAAACAGATGAGAAAGAGAAGAGTAAAAGACTACTGAGACAAAGTAAATGTATAAATACCCCCCCCCATTTTTTCGGAAATAATCATCTTTTTATAATGGTATTCATCGTTTGTGAGTACGAATATAATAGTTTTTTTATATCTCGTGTGTTTTTACACGATTCCATTCCTAGTTTAAATCAAATTTTTATTCTAAACACCAAATTTAGTGTTACACTTATTCATTAATGAAGAATGTAATACATGATAAAATCTTCACCGCACCGTTTTGAATTCAAAACATGTCCATTTTGAGTTCCAATTCAAAAAAACAAGAATTGAAAACCTCAAATATCTCTAAGTTTTTCAGTATAGTACAAGCATGTCATCATTTTTCTGTTTATTTCGAATATTATAATTTCCCATTGAGGACATTATTTTTGTTCCTTTCTCGATTGAATGAATATTCCATCAAAGTTTGACGCTTCAAAATTTGAAAAAAAATGGTATCAGTACTATTTGGATCATCATCTTTTTGATTCTGATGTTGATAAAAATAAAAAAGCGTATACCATCGTCATTCCTCCACCAAATGTGACTGGCGTCTTGCATATGGGACACATGCTCAACAATACCCTACAAGATATTTTGATTCGCAGAGCTAGATTATTGGGATACAATGCTTGCTGGACTCCTGGGACCGACCACGCCTCAATAGCCACTGAAGCCAAAGTGGTTCAATGGCTGGAAGATAAAGGCATTAAAAAATCTAGTTTGACTCGAGAAGAATTTGTTGATTATGCATGGCAATGGACCAATAAATATGGAGGTCAGATATTGAATCAACTGCAAAAAATTGGTTGTAGTTGTGATTGGAGACGAACCAAATTCACACTCGACGAATCCATGAGTGAGTCAGTCATTGATGTGTTCATTGATTTATACAATAAAGGATTCATCTATAAGGGTTATCGAATGGTCCATTGGGATCCTCAAGCCCAGACAACACTTTCGGATGAAGAAGTCAACCATCAAGAAATCAATGGAAAACTTTATTATGTCAATTACGCAATAAAAGATACTGTAGAGCATCTCACTATCGCCACAACGAGACCCGAAACCATTTTGGGAGATACAGCCATTTGTGTTCATCCTGAAGATCAGCGTTATATTTCATTGATTGGCAAAACCGCCATTGTTCCCATTGCCAAAAGAGAAATCCCCATTATCAGCGATGCCTATGTTGATAAAGCATTTGGTACCGGTTGTCTCAAAGTAACACCCGCACATGATTCTAATGATAAAGAGCTCGGTGAAAAACACCAACTCGAATTCATTGATATTTTCAATAGTGATGGGACATTGAATGAATTTGGTCTCCATTACAAAGATCAAGACCGATTTGTGGTGCGAGAAAAAATTGCAGAAGAACTCTCAGTTCTTGGAAGTTTACAAAAAATAGAAAACTACAAAACCAATGTTGGTAGATCCGAACGTACTAATGCCATCATTGAACCTCGATTATCAGAACAATGGTTTTTAAAAATGGAAGAACTAGCCAAACCGGCTTTAAAGGCCGTTGTTGACAATGAAATCAAACTGTACCCCAAAAAGTTTCTCAATACCTATAAACACTGGATGGAAAACATCAAGGACTGGAATATTTCTCGTCAACTTTGGTGGGGTCACCAAATACCAGTGTATTACTATGGAAAAAACAAGGAGGATTATGTCATTGCTAAAACCAAAGAAAAGGCACTCGAAAAAGCGAGAGAAATTTCTCAAAATCCTGATTTAAAAATCACGGACCTCAGACAAGATGCCGATGTCTTGGATACGTGGTTTTCATCATGGCTATGGCCTATTTCAGTTTTTGATGGGATTCGGTATCCAAATAACTCTGAAATTAACTACTACTACCCGACTAAGGATTTGGTGACGGGACCCGATATCTTATTTTTTTGGGTGGCACGCATGATTGTCTCAGGTTATGAATTTCGAAATGAAAAACCATTTGAGAACATTTTTTTAACAGGATTGGTTCGAGATCATCTAGGGCGTAAAATGGCCAAACAACTAGGAAATTCTCCGGACCCCATTGAATTAATTCAAACCTATGGAGCTGATGGTGTTCGAGTCGGTTTGATGCTTTCCACAAGTGCAGGAAATGATCTACTCTTTGATACGAAACTTTGCCAGCAAGGAAAGAATTTTGCCAATAAAATTTGGAATGCTTTTCGATTGATAAAAAGTTGGCCAATAGATTCTGAATTGAGTCCAAGGGATGCTCAAATTCAAGGATTAAGATGGTTTGATCATCGATTATCCCAAGCCGTTGAAACAATGGATCAATTTTTTAATCGCTACCGAATATCGGATGCTTTGATGTGTCTATACAAATTGGTTTGGGAAGATTTTTGCTCTTGGTTATTGGAAATCGTCAAGCCAACCTATGGCCAACCCATTTCAATCAATGTCTATGATCAAGTGATTGAAGATTTCGAAAAATTAATGGTGTTATTGCATCCATTCATGCCATTTATCACTGAAGAAATCAATCATCATTTGAAAGAGAATGCAAAGCCTTTAATTCATGCCAAATGGCCGAAATCTCAGCAATACAATTCTGAAGTGCTTGAATTATTTGGGTTTGTAAAACAATTGGTCACAGGATTTAGACATTTTAGAAAGCAAAATCAAATTCCATTTGTCAAGCCTTTAAAAGTTTATCAAATCCAACCTTCTTTCAATGAAAAGGAACCTTTTGATTATCTCACTTTTTTTAGTGCCTGTATTGAAAAGATTGAACATTTAAAAATGATTGTTGGCGAACCTCCAACGAACCAAGGAAAAACAATGAGTATTGAAACTCACCGATTTTTTATTCCCATTGAATCAAAAAAGAAAATCACAAAAAAGAGATTGATTGGAGATTCGATTGACGAAGTCTGTCAGTATCTATCCGATTTGAAAACCCAAGTTTCTTCAGAAAAAGATAAAACCCAACTTGAAAAAATGAACAATGAATTTTTACGATTGAACCATTTTTTAGAGTCGATCAATAAAAAATTGAATAATCCAAATTTCATCAATAAAGCTCCCAGTCAAATCATTCAGAAAGAAAAAAACAAAGTGGCTGATACCAAGGTTAAAATTCAACAACTTATTCTAGACATTAGAAATTTTTAAATATCAGACCACCCACACTATTCCAAAAGTGTAGATATAACTCAACCATATCCTAATAAACATTGAATTATAAACTGACTTTTGTTGCGCGTTAGTAGTTTGAAGATAGCATATGTTATTATGTTTGAGCTTTTAGGTCATTTCATTTTTTGATTTTTTTTGAATAAGTATCGAGTATCATTTTATTCTCTTTTATCTGCTCGAAAAGTTTTTTTCGATGACTCAAATTGCACTTTTGTTCATCATTAGTGCATTCTTCCAATCATCAATAGGAACAATGTAAACAAGTTTTTTATCACTAATCACAACTGATACCATCCTTACTCCTCCACTTTTTACCTTACTTTTATCTTTGATTGATCTAAAATGACAAATCTTCTTTTTTCGTCGATTTTACAAGTTTTGAAGCAAAGAACATTGAATCGTCTACTCCATTTTCGAGTCATAACTAGTCCGATATCTATCTTTTTATCTAAAGTCCTAATTTCGCACTTATTCTAAATGAAGAAAAAATGGAGAAAACAACGACTCAAACTATTGAAAAATCTAAAGTTGATGTAAGTTCTAACCATTCAACATTAGCCCAAGCAACAGATAATGATAAAATCAGAGGAGAAATTTTAAAGCGCATGATTGATGCTCCAGTCCCTCTAATAAAAATAATCGATAGGGTATCGCAATTGTCTAAAGAAGAATTAAAATTATTGTCTACAGAACTTACAAAGTTGGAAAAGAAAAGAAACAAAAGAAATATAGAAAAGTTTAAGTCATTCGGAGGAAGCCTAAACATGACTGATGAAGAGATTGAAGAGTTTCTCTATCATGCTTCATCTCATTAATTTCTATAATTCATAACACTTTAATGGGTTTTACTAAAGTATGTCTAGATACTAATATCATCATTTATTACTTGAATAATAAGGAGTTGGTCACCACAAACATCAATAATTTTATAAGTTTGAGTGGTGAAGTTTTTATAAGTAGGTTCGTAGATTTAGAAATCTTAAGAGGGTTTCATTTTAAAGAGAATAATTTAAGGTATGTAACATATATCAATTTTAGAGAGAACTTATCAATTCTAGAACTGACTGATGTAGGATCAAACATATATTTGGAATTATACAGAGAGGTGATTCGTATGGGTATCAATAAAAAAGATGTTGATCACTTTGATATACTCATAGCATCTTCAGCAATTGAACAAAACCTACCTCTTGTAACCAATAATCAAAAAGATTTTGTATTAGCTCAGAAAAGATTTCCCCATTTTAATACACTTAATTGGTACGATCAAAAAATTTCTTTTGGTTAAGATTGGTAATATTCCATCAATTCTGAAGCTCAATCTACAATTCTTACATAAAAATCATGGGGCCGTATATTCCATTTTGTAACGGTTGAAGAATAAAGAGGTCGGATACTCATGACCCCACTTGTTTTTTAGCTATCCTATGGATGTTCCCTTTGACCCTTTGACCAACTTTTACATTCAACTCAACATCTAAAGGTAAATAAAGATCAACTCGAGAGCCAAATTTGATGAAGCCTGAATCAGCCCCTTGAATCACTTGTTGATTGACTTGAGCATAATTGACAATCCGACGAGCTACAAATCCCGCAATTTGACAATAAAGAATTTTTCCCATTTGTTGATTTTCTATAACCACAGCCGTTCGTTCATTTTCAAGCGATGACTTTGGATGCCAAGCCACCAAGTATTTTCCCTTATGATATTTTGAATAGATGATTTTTCCACTAATGGGATAACGCGTCACATGAACATTTAATGGCGATAAAAAAATCGAGATTTGGATGCGTTCTTGGTTGAAATATTGAGACTCTAAAACTTTTTGAATGGCTACCACTTTTCCGTCACAGGGGGCAATGATTTGACTGGATTCAAGAGAAGAAAGTGGTCGTTTTGGATTTCTAAAAAACCAAAGAATGAGACCGAACCAAATCAATAGGGGTAGTTGAATGAATACTTGAACCCAATAGTTAAGAACCAGATTTTCAACCAATAATACTACAGTAGTTACAATCAAAAAGCTCCAAAGGATAGTCCATCGTCCTTCTTTATGAAACATGATTAAACCATTAAAATCAAATACACATAAGTGATGCTAAATAATATGCTATCCATTCGATCGTATATTCCTCCGTGACCAGGCAATATATTGCCACTATCCTTGACTTCAGCTAAGCGTTTAAACTTAGAAGCGATTAAATCTCCGAGAGTAGCCAAACCTGAAATGATTGCAGCGGTAATGAGCACAAACCAAAGAGGATATTCAGATTGAAAATGATACGCTATGAGTCCAGCCAAAACAGTTAAAGTAAAGCCACCTATCGTTCCTTCCCACGTTTTATTGGGAGAAATGTTAACCGATAATTTTCTTTTGCCAAAAGTGGAACCTATCAAATAGGCTGCGGAGTCATTAATCCAAACCAACATTAAAAAAGAAAGCGTCAATAAAGATCCTAGTTTTTGATTCAAATCTGTGCTTAAAAACAATAAAAAACAAGGAGCCGCAACATAAAAAGTACTAATCAATAACTTAAACAATGGGAAAAATTTAAAACTCTTCCCACGCAACAAAAAAAAGAATAATCCAAGATGGACCAATAAGATTAATATCAAAATGATCTCTATGGTTGATGGCTTTATTTGATTGATGTAATCAAAGTATAAGACGATGGCCAATCCACCAGCTGGAAGAACAGAAAAATAATCGATTAGTTTGTGGAACTCCGTTAAGGCAAACGTTCCAAGCATCAAAACAATGAAGGCAAAGGCAATGTCAGATAATAATAGAGACCCCGAAATAATCAGTCCATACATAAGACCAAAAACACTTCTTGTCAATAGTTTTCTCATGGATACCTAATCACTATGGTGTATCATAAAACTCCATTGTTGACGACAAAATGGGGTTAAGGTTGTATTTCGGGATTTTTACTAAAGTAAGATTTTATTAAACTTCGATAAAAATAACTATTGATGTTATTTCGTCTGTTTGTTTCATCTCTACCCCCCATCATTCTGTTTTTACTATGAAGGACTTTTGAAACCTTATTCTTAGATCAATTGGCTCATGAGGGTTTCTTCTAAAGACTTGCCGTTTTCCCCTTTTGTTAACGACTTCTCATAGAACAGTTACTCGGAAACCAACTGATTAGGATTTAAACTTTCAGAATCTAATTTGAAAAGCTCGTTGCCCTAAATTAAAGAAAACTTTGGTTGAACTTAAAAACGCTTTTGGACTATTCTTCTACTTTTTGAGGTTCCTTTTTGACTTTGGATTTAGAAGTTAGTAGCCCATTTGACTTTTTTCGATCTTCTTCTTTCTTTTGAGCTTCAATTTTTTCTTCTTGAGTCATATGTGGCCTTTTACCTAAAATATTTTCTAAATCATCTTTGAAGATAACTTCTTTTTCAAGCAAACGAGCCGCCAATTGAGATAATTTTTCTCGATACTTCGAAAGTATTTGTTTGGCCCTTTGATATTGTTTTTCGACGATTTTGGAAATTTCTTTATCGATGATTCGGGCCGTTTCTTCTGAATATGGTTTGGTGAAATTATAATCGGTTTGGGTTTGAGGATCGTAATATGTGATGTTCCCCACAGCGGCATTCATTCCATAAACGGATACAATAGCTCGCGCTTGAGAGGTTACTTTTTGTAAATCACTTAAAGCTCCTGTGGATATTTTATTAAATACGATGTCTTCTGCCGCGCGTCCCCCCAAAGCAGCACACATTTCATCGAGAATCTGATCGGTATGGACAATCTGCCGCTCTTCAGGCAAGTACCAGGCAGCCCCCAAAGATTGTCCTCGTGGAACGATGGTCACCTTGACCAAAGGAGCCGCAAATTCCAAAAGCCAACTGACAATGGCGTGTCCCGACTCATGATAGGCGATGGTCTTTTTTTCCTCTTGAGTGATGATTTTATTTTTCTTTTCAAGACCACCAACAATGCGATCAACAGCGTCTAAGAAATCTTGTTTGCAGACGGATTTCCTTTTTTTTCTGGCAGCAATTAGCGCGGCCTCATTACAGACATTGGCAATATCAGCTCCAGAAAATCCAGGGGTTTGTCGGGATAAGAAATCGAGATCTAAATCTTCTTTGACTTTGATAGGCTTTAAATGAACTTTAAAAATTTCTTTGCGTTCCCTTAAATCAGGTAAATCCACAAAAATTTGTCGATCAAAACGACCAGCTCGCATCAAGGCTTTATCCAATACATCGGCTCTATTGGTGGCAGCTAAAACGATGACATTAGTATCTGTACCAAAACCATCCATTTCAGTGAGCAGCTGATTGAGCGTATTTTCACGTTCGTCATTAGTCCCCGTGATGGAGTTTCGACCTCTTGCCCGACCGATGGCATCGATTTCATCAATGAAAATGATGGCAGGAGATTTTTCTTTTGCTTTACTGAACAAATCCCGTACTCTCGAAGCTCCAACCCCAACAAACATTTCAACAAAATCTGAACCTGAAAGCGAAAAAAACGGAACTTTTGCTTCACCAGCTACTGCTTTAGCAAGTAATGTTTTCCCCGTCCCTGGTGCCCCAATCAATAAGGCCCCTTTAGGAATTTTCCCTCCAAGAGCGGTGTATTTACTAGGATTTTTAAGAAAATCAACAATTTCTTGAACTTCTTCTTTAGCCCCTTGAAGCCCAGCCACATCTTTAAAGGACGTTTTGACTTCTGTATTTTGATCGAAAAGACGTGCTTTAGATCGACCGATATTGAACAGATGTGAAGCAGGACTTCCTCCCGAAGAAGAAGACATTCGACGCAGAATGTAAATCCATATGATGATAAAGATGATAAACGGAAGGAAATTTAAAAAATAGGAATACCAACGGGTTTCAACCGTACTGAATTGCATTTTGAATTGTATACCACTGTCTCGTGCAAGCTCTAGTTTTTCTTCAAATCGCTCAAGACTTCCCACTTCAAATTCATAATGCGGTCCTTTGCTTTGATTACCGAAAATGCCCTTGTTTTTTAAATGTAAATGTTCACTTTTATTGAGTGCTTCGGATGTCAGTGTTACATTAACTCTTGATTTATTTCTTATGATGTTGACCTCACTCACATCACCCGCATTGAGGTATCTTTCAAATGTGGAAATATCAATCTTTGATAAGTTTTGCCAATTTGAACTATTGCCAAACAACCCTATCCCTAATAGAATCACTAAAATCACTCCATAAAACCAATACACATTTGGCCGGGATTTCTTAGGGTTTTGACTCGGTTTTTTATTTTGTTTTCTATCCATACTATAAACTAGACGCTAAAGTGGTGCTTTTTGCATCACCCCAAAGGCTTTCAATATCATAAAATTCTCTTATTTCTTTTTGAAACACATGTACCACTACATCTATATAATCCATCAATACCCATTGTGCATTTTCTCGACCTTCAACATCATAAGGACGTTGATTGAGTTTTTTTTTACACCGTCTGTATATTGTCGATTCAAGAGCTCGAATGTGAGTTGTCGATGTCCCATTACAAATCACAAAATAACGACAAGGGGCATTTTCGATTTTTAAAAAGTCCAAAAGTATAACATCTCGACCCTTGATTTCATCAATCGCTTGGATTATTGCCGAAACTAGTTCACTTTTATGAACCAATTTTTGGTCATTCATATCCTGACCAATATTTTCGATGTTTACTTTCTTCGATATTTGCTGTTAAATGGGACACTTCCAACTAATCAAACTCCGTGCCACAACTTCTACCAATGACTACCTTAAAAAAAAGGTGCTAAACCATAAAGCCATGAATCCTTGTGTGGTCTGGGCATTACATCAGACCAATGGTAAAGGACAAGCCAATAAAACCTGGTTATCAACCCCTAATAGGAGCCTTACATTTAGCATCTATAAAACGTTTTCATCTCTTTCCCCTTCGCAACACTTTATGATCAATGTGCTAGCCTCTTTAACAACCCTAGAAACTTTAAATGCATTCGGCATAGACAATCCAAAAATCAAATGGAGCAATGACATTATGGCAGATAATTGCAAAATAGCCGGTATATTAATTGAAAATCTAATCGAATCTTCTCAAAAAATAGGGTCCATTATCGGTGTTGGGATTAATGTCAACAACAAACAACCCTACGAGGGGATCAAGATGACTTCGATGCAAATGGTAACAGGAAAATCATTTGAATTAGAAGATATCTTAAATCATTTTTTAACGAGTTTCAGTCATTTCTGTAAGCGTTTTCAAGAAGAGCGTTTCGATTTTATACTGGAAGATTTTTCCAATAGCTTATGGTCACGAACCCATTTCAAAACCCTAATCGTCAATGGTCAATCAATCCGTGGTAGAGTTTATGGTTTGAATATTAAAGGTCATCTTCTAATTGAACTAGTTAACTATCAAAAAGTGGTTTATCCACATCATCAAGTAAAAATTCTACCTTAGATAATAAATGCTTTCATGACCAATTGGTTGGATCTTTTTTCCATAGACTTAACCTTTCTAATTGAGATTGGTTGATTTCATTGATATCTTGAGCATAAGCAATCAAATTGGAATAATCACACAAAGAATGAAGTTTGATGTTTTGTTCTCGGAATCTATGGTACGTGCTTTCAAATCCATAGGTAAACAGGCAAAACGTATCACTGACCCCATAGGACTCTGAATCGATGTCTCGGACCACCCCAAGACTGCTTTTTCCTGTACTGACTAAATCTTCAATCATAACCAACTTAGTTTTTTTATGGGGTTTGATTTTGGAGGGATTATTCGGATACAAATTAAAATAAGGTTTATGGACTCGGTGAGCTACCAAACTAGCAATCCCCGTGGCGCCGGTAGCCACTCCAGCGATATGATATGGTCGATTTTTATATTTCTTTTGGATGGCTTCTGCCAACCATAATGTCATCTTGGATCGGATATGAGGGTAAGATAAAACCAATCGGTTATTACAATAGATGGGGGATTTTAATCCACTGGTCCATACAAATGGCTGTTTTAAATTCAACTGAATTGCATTTATTTGCAAGAGCATTTCAGCAACTTGTCTCGCCATTTTTTGATTCAAAACCACACCCAAAAATACACAGTCTGCTTTGACAATGTATTAGTTTGCTTGACCGGTAAAAAAAAGAAATCAAAGGTTCATCGGATGAGCATTAAGGCCAAGTTTATCAAGTTCAACAAACTTGAATCCTTTATCCATTCATTAAATGTCGATGAATTAAACATTTATGATAAAAATCTAAGTACCCTTGTTTCTCGTTTTGAAAAAACGTTTTCGATGGTCCATGCCGCTGGGGGACTAGTCCATAACAAGCAAAACAATATATTATTGATCTATCGCAGAAATAAATGGGATCTCCCCAAGGGAAAAATTGACCATGGAGAAACACCCGTGCAGGCCGCTCTTAGAGAGGTTCAAGAAGAAACCGGGGTAATGAAGTTAAAAGTCAAACACCTTATAACCGTTAGTCGATACATCTACAAGGAAAACGGAAAACCATTTCTAAAAGTGGTGTATTGGTATCATATGAAAACTAAATTTCAAGGGCCATTAATTCCTGAGACTAAAGAACAAATAACTAAAGTTCAATGGAAGTCAAAATCAGAAATATCAAAAATGGCTGAGGGTAAAATGTACAGCAACATAACGCGCCTCATCCAGTCTTTATAAAAATCAACTGAAAGCTTTGAATCATCTAGCCTTATGCCCCCCCCTTTAGGAATTATCCGTTACTCTCAGAAACTCGAACTACATTAGGAACTAACAAGGTGTAATCCCCTCCATTGAGAATAATGTCTCTGACCATACTACTACTGATAAAAGACGTGGATAAATCCGTGAGCAAAAATAGTGTATCGATGCCTGACAGTTTACGATTGATTTGAGCAACGGATTTTTCAAATTCAAAATCGGCTGGATTTCTAAGTCCTCTAATGATGATACTAGCTTTTATTGATTTGCAAAAGTCAACGGTCATCCCTTGAAAAGCTTTTACTACAACTTTATTGCAATCCTTGTAACTTTTTTTAATAAATGACATTCTTTTTTCTACAGAAAACATATATTCTTTATCGATATTCGTGCCTACGGCGATGACAATTTCTTCAAAATATGGTAAGGCACGATTGATGATATCTTGATGACCCAAGGTGAGTGGATCAAAAGAACCAGGAAAAACGGCTCGATGCATACCCAAAGATAAATCAATTATTCGATGGCCAATCTCACCAAATCACCAAAAAATTCGGTCAAATCGATACCCGCTGATTGAAGCTGTTGTGGAAGAATACTAACACTCGTAAATCCTGGAACGGTATTGACTTCAAGGAGATAAATCTTTTCTTCTTGAATGATGAATTCACTTCTTGTGGCTCCTTTTAAACCCAAATATGTGTATATATCTTTCGCAATAGTTTCAATCTCATTTTTTTTTTGTTCGGATATTCTTGCCGGGGTGATTTCATCTGATTTTCCTAAATATTTGGCTTCATAATCAAAAAACGGATTCTGAGAAATCAATTCCGTTATTGGCAGTACTAAAATTTTATTTTTCCATGGAACCACGCCAACCGATACTTCAGTTCCTTTTACCGCTTTTTCAATTAATATTCGTTTGTCTAAAAGGCTAGCATGTTTAAAAGCCTGTATTAATTGAAGTTTATGTTCCACCCGACTGATTCCAAAGCTACTTCCAGATCTAGCGGGTTTTACAAAACAAGGATAACCGACCTTCTTATCAATTAAATCAAAAGTCGTCATAAAAAACTTATCTAGAAAATAATATTTAGGTCGATGAATACCAATTTGTTCTAGTCGTGAGAGGCATTTGTGTTTGTCAAAAGTTAGTTGGGCTACTTCTGAACTACAAGATGTATGGGGTATTTGATGTTTTTCAAAAAGTTTGGCCAGTTCTCCATCCTCTCCTGGAGGGCCATGTATAGCATTGAAAGCCACTTGAATCTTATGCCTTTCTGAATTTTCAATGATGATAAAATCTTCCGATAGAAAATCCAATAAATTCCTTTGTGAATCAAACGCTCGATAGCCACTTTTAGACACTTCTACTAAATATAATTTCCAACCAATTGGAGCCAACACAGATTGAATAAATTGAGCACTCTGGAGAGATATATCGAATTCCGGTCCATAGCCCCCATAAAAGATGGCCACGTTGTGATTTTTTTTTGATCTCATGGGTTCAAAAATAATCGATTTGAAGAGGGGTCAATTCATTTAACTTTGTCTAGATTCAAGCGTGATGGTCAAACGAATTACCATTTTATTACTTCGGCACATTATCATTGTGGGAATCATCATCGCTGCCCTTTATTGGGGGATTAACTTTAGTCTGAAGCAATACACAAGGCACAATGAGTACCATTTAGTACCATCATTAAATGGTCTCTCGCTCCATCAGGCCATTATCGAATTAAAAGATCAAGAATTGCGTTTTCAAGTCATTGATTCTTCTCAATTTTTTCAGCATTTGCCGCCCATTTCAGTGATTGATCAAATTCCTAAAGCGAACAGCAAGGTAAAAAAAAATCGATTGATTTATCTGACGATCAATCGTTCTAGTCAACCACTAGTCGTTCTACCCGAATTGGTTCAAGTGACCCTAAGAAATGCAAAAAGCATGATCAAAGCCAGTGGGTTAGTAATAGGGGATACCACGTACATTGAAAATATTGGTAAAGACATGATTCTCCAAGTTAATTTTCAAGGAACAGAAGTCCAATCCGGATTTCGTCTTCCTAAGGGATCTACCATCGATTTAGTTTTAGGTAATGGAGGACCGTGATATTGTTTTCGAAAATCAAAAACTCTACGAACACTTCGCATATACGGTTGACAAGGGGCAGAGTCCATATCGAATCGATAAATTTTTATTGGATAGAATTCCTGATATCACTCGAAATCGGATTCAAAATGCGTTGAAAGGGGGGCATATTCAAGTCAATCGATATCAAGTCAAGCCCAACTATCGTGTTAAACCCAATGATGAAATTAAAGTCCTATTAAACTTTCCCCAATACCAACATATTCTCAAAGCCGAAAAAATCTTTTTGGATATTGTTTATGAAGACCCGTCCATCATTGTTGTTAATAAATCTTCAGGTATGGTGGTTCATCCAGGACATGGAAACTATGAAGGAACGCTTTTAAATGGATTGATTTACCATTTTAAAGACCTACCTCTAAACTCCGATAATAAACCAGGCCTTGTTCACCGATTAGATAAAGACACTAGTGGTCTATTGGTTATTGCAAAAACGGAATCTTCGCTAGGGAACCTATCCAAACAATTCAAAGAAAGAATAGTTGACAAAGAATACGTGGCACTCGTCTGGGGCAATTTAAAAGTTGAAAATGGAACCATCGACGTTCCTGTTGGTCGAAATCCTCGCAACCGCCTGCAAATGACCACATTTGGATCAACAGAACTAGGGAAAAAAGCCGTTACCCATTTTGAAGTATTACAACGATTTGGATACACCACATTAATTTCTTGTAAACTAGAAACAGGTCGTACACACCAGATCAGGGTACATCTTAAACATTTGGGGCATCCTTTATTCAATGATCCCAGATATGGCGGGAACCAACTCATAAAAGGGATTGCTTCATCAAAGTATAAGCAATTCATTCATCATTGCTTTAAAATCTTACCTGGACAAGCTCTTCATGCCAAAACTTTGGGTTTTATTCACCCGAAAACCGGAAATCAAATGCTTTTCGACTCTGAAATTCCCCACAAGTTTCAAACTTTAATTCAACTTTGGGAGGACTACGCCCATCAGGACCAGTAGCGTTATGGTACGCCAACAGAACATGGATTTTATAATTTTGTTATGATAATATAAGACAGATGAAGATTTTTATTTCTCCAGCTAAATCGTTAGACTTTGAATCCAAGTCCCCTATCGAAGATTCTACACAACCCCATTTTGAAGATGAAGTCATTCGCATCAGTAGTGTCTTGAAAAAGAAATCCATTCGGTCACTTGCCAAATTGCTCAAAATTTCAGATGATTTAGCCCGTTTGAATTACCAACGAAATCAAACGTTTGTTTGGCCCAATGATAACGGTCAAGCCAAACAAGCCCTTTTTGCCTTCACTGGTGACGTGTATCGAGGGATTGACAGTTTGACTTTGACTAAAGAGCAAATAAATCGATTGCAATCCAAATTAATGATCCTTTCGGGATTATATGGCGTATTACGTCCTTTAGATTTGATTCTTCCATACCGATTGGAAATGGGGACCAAAATTCAAATTGGACATTACCCCAATTTATATGCGTTTTGGAAAAATAAAATCACCCCTAAACTAGCGGAAGAGATTTTTGAAACCGACTTGCTAGTGAATCTGGCAAGTCATGAATACGCCAAAGTGATTGATTTTAAAAAACTCAAAGGGACACTGATAACGCCCCTTTTTAAGGATTATAAAAATGGTCAGTTAAAAGTCATCCAATTTTTTGCGAAAAAAGCCAGAGGATTGATGGTACGACATATTTCAATCGCTGAAAACCCCGATTTAAATCACATACTAAAATTCAATGCCGAAGGTTATCAACATAGTCCAAAAGATTCAAAAGACGAATTAAATCCAGTCTTTGTTCGTTAAGTTGCTTTTTTAGACTTTTTTCTTTTAAGCCTTCGAACCCCAAAGGAACCTTTGTTGATTTTGCCTCGTTTTGTTTTTTTATCTCCTTTCCCCATTATTTTTTGGAACCGTTTTCAAAAGTACCAAAATTAGTGCCGCGATGTTCATACCAAAAGTGTAACCTAATCCTGCGTTGAACATCCATACCCTAGATTTTCTACAAGACTAGAATGCTCGCCTTCTTTGACTAGATTCACTCGCCCCATTGATAGCCTTCAAATAGCCTCAAGCTGTGTTTTTTGAAACAATAGATTCTACCCGATACATCTGGAATTGGTTATTCATGGGGTATTCATTGAGACCCTTTTTAGGAGAAAGAGTTACTTAATAGGGGGGGGGTATAGCTTTTGATTTGTATGAGTTTAATGAATTCATTTCACTATTGATGCGTTTTATAATAATTCAACCAACAAGAAAGAATCATGAGGATGACATCAATTTAAAACTCCATTATTGTATGTGTGGAATATAAGATTACTGATAAATAAAAACAGCCCCGCAATTGGCGTCTAACATTCCAAATTTAGACTCTTAACTATTCAAGCATTGTTTTTTTCAGCCCTGACTTTGGGGCCAATGTTGTAACAGAAATTAAATAAAGATCCCCTAAAAGCCAGGGGCAATTCAATGAAAAACAAAAAGTTTAAAAAAAATATCATCATATGCTTTTTTAAACTTCAATTAATATAAGTTTGGCAAATATTTAGAACACTTGACTTCTAAAGTAGTAATGACATTAAGTACTAATTCTTTTTTCATGATGATGCACACCATGTTCTGCATGTCATCATACCTATGTCTTTGCTACTGTCTGAATTAAAAACAAATAAATTTTGAACTCCTTTGGTAGTAGCGAATACCAAAGGAGTTTTTTTATTTATTAATCATTAACCAAAAAAACAATTAAAAATGAGTACAGTAAAATTTTCTTTTTCAGGTGAAAGTCAAGGTATTTCTAGATTTGTAGGAAAGGCCAGAGATTTTCACATAACAATCGATCAACCTCCCGTTAGTGAATCCGTTGAATCAAACAATCCTTGTCCAGTTGAATATACCTTAGCTGCTTTAGGCGGTTGTGTCAACATTGTGGCACATCACATTGCACAAGAACTGAATATCAATTTGAAATCCCTTAAAATCAATGTGGATGGAAATTTGAATCCCAATCGGTTTGTCAATGGGGATTCATCCGAAAGGGCTGGATTTACTGATATTAATGTGCATTTGGATGTGGAATCGGACGCTAGTCCTGAGCTTCTCGACAAATGGTTAACTATTGTCAAAGACCGATGTCCTGTATCTGATAACTTGGCTAATCAAACAAAACTTGCCATCGCTGTTTGAAGATTCAATATGAATTGAATCCATTTAAAGATGGTGATTCATCTGGTATAACCGTAGATATACCAGTATGGATTACCATCTTTTTTGTTATTCTAAATTGGAAAGTTGATCAATTAATACATTTTATTAGTTATTAATCACAGGCCATGATTCCCCTACGCCGTAGGTGTTTTTCCTTGTTGGTTCTACCATCATTTGTTCTGCGTAGAGTCTCAAAGTTATTAAAATTGGAAATCTACTTGGAGAGTCCGGCATTTATATTCAAAAGTTGCCTTTTGTAATTTTGTTATTGTGAAACGACTTCATCCATTATTGGCGCTGCTTATTTTATGTTTCAATGGCGTTTCCAACGGTCAACAACTCATCCAAGGTAAACTCTTATATAAAAATGTCAACGTAGTCGCAGCCAATGTAATCAACAACAACACCAGAGATGCCACTATCACCAACTCGAACGGAGAATTTCAAATGATGGCCTCACTTGGTGATGTGATTATTTTTTCATCGGTACAATACGTTATACGAGAAGTTAGTGTGACAGAAGAAATCCTACAAAACAAACGTCTCATAGTAGCGGTTAATGAAGATGTTCAAGAATTAAATGAAGTGGTGATTACTCCCGATCAAACCAATGCTTTTATTGATCTTGTTGAGGAACAATTTAAAGGATTTGATTATACTACCGATCAATATACTAGAGTTCGGAATGAACTCATCGAAGAAAATCAATTAGAACATGGATTGAATTTTCTGAATTTAGCCAAGTTTGTCTCTCGAATATTTTCTAACCAATCAGAAAGTCAACGGATGTCGCTTAAACCTAGTGAAGTTCTTCCTGAAGTATTTGAACCATCATTTTTTGAAAACGATTTGAAATTGCCGAAGGATCAAGTTGTTGGATTTTTGGAATACCTCGATAAAAACATGAAAAGCCAAGAATTGTTTCGTCGTGACCGTCAATTCCAACTGATTGACTTTTTGGTTAATGAAAGCCAAAAATATTTGAATCAAACTTTAGCCATTGATTGATTCTGATTTTGTGTCACCTAAAAATCTTATAACCTTGTTTTTTCATAGAAAAGGGCTATTGATATTGTTTGTGATATTCACTTTTTGCAATGCCTCAGATAGCAACCCTCAAACGGATATAACACGTCTAGAAAATCAGTCTAATCAACTAGTCCCTACACAAACAGAATCTCAGAACACCTCAGAAACGGAAACCTCTGCTCAAAATAATGATTCGAACGCTGAAGATAATGACAATTCAGATGATGGAAATAACCCCCATTCCGAGTCAAAAAATTCCGAACAAAAAACCAAAAATGAAGACTATTTGATTGAAGGACCAATATTCAGAGTTTCATATAATGAAATAAAAGAACAACCCAACTGGTTAGAATACACCATTCGACCCAACCTTCGTGCGACAACTTCTAGGGACGGCAGAAATTTTTATGACGTTGATTCGGTCCACACCTCAGATGATGATGATTATTATAAAAACGTGTGGGATAAAGGCCACTTAGCCCCAGCGGCTGCTTTTATTGACAGTGATTTTTATATGCATGAATCCTTTTCTTATCTCAATTGTACCCTCCAACACCAATCCTTGAATAGAGGACAATGGGCTGTATTAGAAGGCGAATTGAGAAAACGAGCTAATCAATATCAAAAACGTGTTTGTGTTCGAATTGAATTAATTTTTGATGACCAATCCGTTACCCTTCCTACAGATGCGGTTGTCCCAAGTGGTTATATTAAATATTCGTACATTGAAGGGGTTGGTCAAGAGTGTTATCAGTTTGAAAATAAAAAACCACTTGGAAGTTGGCGAGAACAAGTAATTGATTGTCCCAAAGATATAGGTTGCTATAATCCGAAGTAGACTTTTTGGGTTGTGTTGGAATTAGGATATCGAAATTTGTTTTTTCTTTTAGGAATTTTATTTTTATTTAATTCTAGTACTCCGCTCCATAAATTTTATGTGAGTACCACTTCCATCACCCTTCTTGAAAGTCAAAATTCGATACATATCACCACTAAAATTTTCATTGATGATATGCAAAATGCTTTAAGACAATTCCATAGTTCCGTTAAACTAGATCCTGACTCGGATCTACAATTAGTTGATAGTCTTTCTCTTCACTATCTAAATCAACATTTGATCATAAAACAAAATCAAAATATCTTGCCTTTTGATTTTGTTGGAAAAGAATATGACTTTGATTTAGGAACATACCATTTGGAGATCCTCACTCACTCTTTAACCATTGACACACTGATGATAACCAATACAGTCCTCTTTGATTTGTTTGAAGATCAAAAAAACATCATTCATTTCAAATCAAGCAACTACCGAAAAAGTTATCTGTTACACTTTGGAAAGTCATCCGTATTGATTCCCATAAAATGATAATCCATTACAGTAACTCAAAAGATTGGGGGATCCTAATCCAATCTTATTAATAGAGAATTATATTTACTTTTGGAACTTTATAATCCCATTATTTAATGAAACAATTTCTCTATTGCATTTTAATTTCTTTTTTTGCAATTCCTCTAGCCTATGGCCAAGAAACAGAATCTCCCCAAAGAGAACCCGGTCATACCAATGAAAATAAATTTCGACAACTCTATGATGAGTTTGCCACACCAAACCGTTATCGAACAGCTTCAGGCGCTCCAGGAGTGGATTATTTTCAACAAAAAGTGGATTACATCATGGATATCGAACTTGATGATGAAAACACCAAACTTTACGGACATCAAACCATCACTTATACCAATAATTCACCCGATGAACTCCCCTATCTGTGGGTCCAATTAGATCAAAATATTCGCAAAAAAGATTCACCAGCTTTAGAGAAAAATGGGAGTGGAGTAGATCCTATTCTGACCTCTGGACAATTTGTTTCGACTTACTTAAAGGAACCCTTTGATGGTGGATTTAACATCGAATATGTCAAAGATTTAGAAGGAAATGACCTTCCTTACACCATCAACATGACCATGATGCGGATTGATTTGCCTAATCCCATCACATCAAAAGGACAATTTCAGTTTCAAATCAAATGGCGGTACAACATCAACAATCACGTAGAAAATAGAGCCCGTTCAGGATATGAGTATTTTCCTGAAGACAATAATCGAGCTTACGTGATCGCTCAATTTTTCCCAAGATTATGTGTCTATGACGATGTTGAGGGATGGCAAAACATGCAGTTTTGGGGTAATGGAGAATTTGCGCTCCAATTTGGTGATTATCAAGTCAATATCACCGTGCCTTCCGATCATATCTTAGAAGCCACAGGAGAACTGCAAAATCCAAGACAAGTATTGACATCAAAACAATACAAAAAGTATCGTGAGGCCCAAAAAAGTTATGATCAACCTGTTTTTATCGTCAATGAAGAAGAAGCTCGAGAAAATGAAAGTCAAGTTTCTGATAAAAAATCCACGTGGAAATTTGTGGCTCAGAATGTTCGGGACTTTGCTTTTGCCACTTCTAGAAAATTCATCTGGGAAATGCAGGCGGTTGAAATTGGAGACAATACGGTCATGGCCGTATCATTGTACCCCAAAGAAGGAAATCCCCTTTGGGAAGAGTATTCCACCAAAGCCGTGCTACAAACTTTAAAGACTTTCTCAAAACATACCTTTAACTACCCCTATCCAAAAGCAGTATCGGTTCATGCCCGAAACCAAGGAATGGAATATCCCATGATCTGTTGGAATTATGGTCGACCTGACAGCAATGGAGAATATTCAGAACGTATTAAATACGGCATGATCAGTGTCATCATTCATGAAATTGGTCATAATTTCTTTCCAATGATTGTCAATGCTGACGAAAGACAATGGGGTTGGATGGATGAAGGTTTGGATACTTTTATGCAATATGTCACCGAACAAGAGTTTGGTAAAGTATACCCTGAATCCATTGGGGATTTAGGCAGCTATCCCTCTAGAAGGGGGAAGCCTGCGGATATTGTTCCTTACATGTCTGGGGATCAAAGTTTTTTGGCTCCCATCATGTCGAATCCTGAAAATGTTTACCAACTTGGACCTAATGCCTATGGAAAACCCGCAACGGCTCTCAATATTTTAAGGGAAACTGTCATGGGACGAGAATTATTTGATCACGCGTTTAAAACTTATGCCCAACGATGGATGTTTAAACACCCCACTCCAGAAGATTTTTTCCGGACCATGGAGGATGCCTCGGCAGTCGATTTGGATTGGTTTTGGCGAGGTTGGTTTTATACAACCGATTATGTTGACATTGGCGTCAGAGATGTCAAAACATACCGAGTATCAACAACACCAGGTCAAAATGCCATTGAACTATTGAGCAATTATGGCATGTCTATTGAAGATTTACCTCCGAATTATAATGTGTTTCTTGTTCCTGAAGATGAATCGACATCAGATGAACCGCTTCAATCGGTTGAAGATTATATCCAAGAAAATGATATCGATCCGGAAACGCTCAATGATCCAAAATACATTTATGAAATTGCTTTTGAAAAGCCAGGAGGACTAGTGATGCCTTTGATCGTGGAATATACCTATGAGGATGGCACTACAAAAAATGTCACCTATCCTGTTCAAGTTTGGCGAAAAAATGATGATTTAGTGTACAAGCGTGTGATTAGTGATCAAGCCATTGTGAATATCACCGTTGATCCTCGTCTGGAAACCGCTGATATCGATCCTTCGAATAACAGCTGGCCAAAGGAAGAGTTAAAAACTGATTTAGAGCGCTTTAGAGAAGGATCTCAATAACAAAAGATGCTTGATAAACTTTATAAGGTCTTTTAAATAATTCGAATTAACGTGGCTTATTTTATTAGTGGACCTGAGATTGTTTTTATCTTTTTTATCTTTTTGCTGATTTTTGGAGCCGATAAAATTCCAGGATTGGCAAGAACCCTAGCCAAAGGGATGACACAAGTGCGTCAAGCAACCAACGAGATTAAAACAGAATTACAAAAATCGGTAGACGATAATATTGAAAATCCGACGAAGTCCGTCACAAAAGGCATCAAAGAAGAGGTGGGGAAAATTTCTAAAGAGTTTAAAGATATCGAAGATTCGGTCAAGCGAGATCTCACAAAACATAACTCAAGCTAAGACCATCTCGAAAAGGTAATAAGACAGTTTGAACTTTGTGGTGATTGGCCAGGTGTTGATTATACTCTGCGATGGCTTGAGTGTCCGCATCATTTGGATCTAAAACTTTTCCACTCCATAGGGTATTATCTGATATAATCAATCCCTTTTGATTCATTTTATCAACCAATAAATCAAAATAACCCTTATAGCTTTTTTTATCGGCATCAATAAAAGCTAAGTCTATTTTGCTTGATATTGTTGGTATGATTTCTAGAGCGTCTCCCAAGTATGATTTTATTTGATGCTTATAGGGTGAATTTTTAAAATAGTTGTTTTGAACATCGACTAGTTCTTCATTGATATCAATGGTATGAATTACCCCATTGGAGGTTAATCCTTCAGCCAAACACAAAGTAGAAAACCCAGTAAAGGTCCCTACTTCTACTATTTGTTCGGGTTTTATTAGCTGCGACAGTAAGCTCAAAACTCTTCCTTGCAGGGAACCACTGACCATCTCTGGATTTTTCATCTTTTGGAAGGTTTCCAATTCGATTTTCTGCAATAATGAAGATTGCTCATGACTAGATTTTACAGCATATTCTAATAAAATTTCATTTGGAAAATGCATGATACCTAAGGCTTTTTTTAAATGAGAATGACAGGCAAAAATATCAAAATCTATTCAGGCGATAAGAAAATCCGTGCCCTGCAAGAAGAAAAGGTTGTTCGTCAAACGATGAGCGATAGGGGAAAGCGGAGTATTTTCATGGACGTAAAAAAGAGTTGTCCGCTTTCAAAGAGCCTTTGAGAAAAGCTGAGGAAAAAAATCAGAAATCACTTTTTCAGTTCAAGGAGCGCCAGGTGTTAGAAAAATGCTTTTTTGAAAGAATGTAAAAAAATAAACAAAGAAAATTGGGATGTTGCATGGGGGAGTCCTGATATTTTTTGGGATATCAAGGTATTGCACCGAACATAAACATTCGGGGGCAAAATTCAAGTTTCAAAAGCCTTTGCACAATTGGGAATTGCCATGCACAACTCGCCAGTGCGACATCGGTTTGTTTAGAAATTAGTTTCTAAAGGAAATTGCTGACTCCCATTCTTGTTTTCGTCTAGAACAAATAGTTTAGGATATGGCTACATTTCATAATCTATAAGGACCCTTGAATGGCCTTTCGTAACTCTCCCAGCTAAACCATTGATTGTGATTTTTTTGTCGCACTAGATAGTTGAACTTGTATTACCTTCATCTTCGGTTTTTCAAAAGAACTGATTCTTATGTCGACGAATATGAACTTCCCATGTTTAATCATCCTGTGTTGCTTTCCTTGCTATTTCTTGTATTCCCAAATCACAGGAAGCATTGCCACTATCGATGGGAACCCAATACCATATGTGAACATCATCCACTCGAATTTAAAGTATGGAACCGTTTCTGATGAAGATGGAAACTTCACATTACCCTCAGATGAAGTTCAAATTGGGGATGTTTTGATTTTTTCCCATCTAACCTATTCCGCGGTTGAATTACCAGCTACTCAACAGAAAATGATGGTTAAAATGTTCCCTGTGGAAGAAAAACTAGAAGCTATTTCGGTGTTTTCAAAACCGACTTCTTACCATGTTCGAAAGATTGGCCGGGTTTCATCATCAGGGTCTGGCATGAATTTGTTCAATGGAGAGGGAGCTGAAATGGGAAGGTATTTCAACGTCCCTCGGGAGAAAGTATTTTACTTAAGGAATTTGAAATTTAGTTTTGACGATGTGAAACGGGCTCCTTTTCTATTCAGAATCAACTTTTATGAAATAAATCCTGATATCGCCAAAATAAAACGTCCCACCACAAGTGCCGGGATTTTCAATTTAAACAAATTCGAAAAAATGGATGATGCTGGCATTTCTCTAGATTCAACAAACTTAAAGCTGAGATTTTTCACTTTTCGTTTAAAAATCGAAATAGACGACCAAATGAGTCTTACTCCAGTGAATCAAAATGAGATATTACTTGAAGTGACTGAAGATGGGCAATACGATGTGAATTTGCGTAACGAGATGGTTTATATGGACAATGATTTTATCGCAACCATTGAATTACTTGATTTCGAAAAAAAGTCTTCGTATCAGCAGCATTCATCCAATGAGGAATTATTGGGATTTAAACAAGAAGCCAAACAGGAATCAACATCTGACGATGCTTCGATGAGAACAAGGGGTTCTGTCGATATTGAAACTCAAGAAAATAAGGAAGATTTATCCTCTGAAAAAGAACATCGAAATATTGGTATTGGGTTAAACATGTATGCATCCCCAATCTATTTTCGAGCTCATAAAAAGCAGAAATGGGCAAAATTGAAAATGCCTTTGGGACATACTATCGCGATGGAATTAACAGTCCATCAATTTGACCGCCCTAAATAAAGTTGTCACTCCAAACTCTTTCTCAAGTCAAGGCTATATCTTCAATATGAGAGTAGAAGCTAATGCGGTTTCTGTTTTTAATTTTTTATAATTCAGACCATTTTGATTTAGGTTTGAAAGTTCTTCTTATTTTGCCTTTGTAAATCAATCACTATGCAACTAGAAACTATCGATTGGATCATCGTCATTCTATTTTTTGTTATCTCATTAGCCATTGGTATTTATTCTTCAAAAACGGCTAGTAAAAATCTCAGTGAATTTTTCTTATCCGGTAGAAATATGCCATGGTGGTTATTAGGCATTTCGATGGTGGCCACTACTTTTTCTTCTGACACACCGAATCTAGTGACCGATATCGTCCGAAAAAATGGGGTGGCAGGAAATTGGGTATGGTGGGCTTTTCTCTTAACTGGAATGCTGACTGTTTTTCTATATGCCAGACTTTGGAGAAGATCCAAAGTATTAACCGACTTGGAGTTTTATGAAATACGTTATGGCGGAAAAGGAGCTGCGTTTTTGAGAGGATTCAGAGCACTCTACTTGGGATTTTTGTTCAATATCATGGTCATGGCAACGGTTTGTTTAGCGGCGATTAAAATTGGTGCTGTACTGTTAGGGCTTAGTTCCTTTGAAACGCTTTTTATCGCCTCATTAATTACCGTCGTCTATAGCTCATTGGGGGGATTAAAAGGAGTGATCATCACCGATTTTTTTCAATTTTTATTGGCCATGGGGGCCACTATCGCTGCAGCAATATTCATCTTAAATCTCCCCCAAATCGGCGGTTTAACCAATTTATTGAATCATAGTGAAATCACCCCAAAACTCTCTTTAATTCCGCCTTCTAACTCGGAAATCTTTATTACCATCTTTCTCATACCGATTGCAGTCCAATGGTGGAGTGTCTGGTACCCCGGTGCCGAACCTGGGGGTGGTGGGTATATTTCTCAACGAATGCTATCGGCTAAAGATGAAAAAAATGCGGTCTGGGCCACTCTTTTATTCAACTTCATGCACTATGCCATTAGACCATGGCCATGGATTTTAATTGCTTTAGCCTCTATCATTGTCTTTCCGAATCTAGAAAGTTTACAACAAGCTTTTCCAACGGTAGATCCTAGTGTTGTCGATGATGACTTGGCCTATCCGGCCATGCTTAGTTATCTGCCCACAGGGCTCCTTGGCTTGATGGTCGCTAGTTTAGTCGCTGCATTTATGTCTACGATTTCATCCCATTTAAATTGGGGGTCATCATACATTGTTAATGATTTTTACAAACGGTTTATCGATCCAAAAGCTAGTGAAAAAAAATTAGTGCTTTATAGCCGCATTTCTACGGTTTTATTGATGGTGCTATCAGGCGCTCTGGCATTGGCATTGAGTAATGCCTTACAAGCATTTCAAATTTTACTTCAAATTGGGGCTGGAACAGGATTATTGTTTATTCTTCGATGGTTTTGGTATCGAATCAATATCTATAGTGAACTAACGGCCATGGTGGTTAGTTTTTTGGTGGCCGTTTATTTTCAGATTATTCACACTCGATTGGGTTTTAAAGAAGTTGAATCGGTGACCCAATTATTACTCGGCGTGGGAATCACCACTGTTTTTTGGGTCGTTGTCACTTTATTAACAAAACCCGAAAAAGACGAAACTTTGTTTAAGTTCTATCATTTGATTCAACCAGCGGGAAGAGGTTGGCGAAAAATCAAGCAAAAAGCACATTTAAAGGGAGTCCAACTGAAATCAACGGCTCATCAATGGGACATTACCCATGGCATCATTTGCATGTTGTTGGGTTCGGTTGCCATCTATAGCATTCTTTTTGGCACGGGCTTTTTGCTTTACAATGAACAACTCCCATTTTTAATCACGTTGGTCACGGCCATAGTTTTTTTGGTTTTATTGTTTTGGGTATGGAAAAAATTCAAATCTGGGGTTCATTAAAGATGATCGATTGATTTTGTTTTTCATATTCTACAGTGGATGAACACCAATAGAAACGGATTTATTCAACTTTTCAAATCTAGTATTTTCGCCCCTGTGGTTTATCCGCGACTCATGGTTCCATCCAAATCGCAATACATTGTACTGGTCGGCCTGACCACGCTGTTGGTTTTTACGAGTTGTTCTGGCGGTGGTTTTGACCCGCCTCCTAAATCCCCTTCCAATGCAGATCCTAATCCTGTTGATCCTCCATCTTCCAATAACACTGATCCCAAGTTGATATGGGAAGATAATTTTGATGGGGAGGCATTAAATGATCAAAATTGGACTTTTGATGTCGGTCGAGGTGGTTGGGGAAACGAGGAACTCCAAAATTACACTAGAGGCAACCACACTGTTGAAAAGGGAATGCTCACCATTGAAGCGAAAAGTAGTGGTCCTAATAGTTATTCTTCCTCTCGCATCAAAACGCAAGGCCTTCAAGAATTTCAATATGGTCGGATTGAAGCCCGCATTCAATTACCTGAAGGACAGGGATTATGGCCTGCTTTTTGGCTATTGGGAGCTGATATAGAAGACGTCGGATGGCCAGCCTGCGGAGAAATTGATATTATGGAATACGTTGGAAGAGAACCTGGGATTTTCCAAAATGCTATCCATACCCCAAGCGGTCACGCCGGGGAAGCCAGTTCCAAGCGCACCCGTGTTGAAGATTTAGAAGGCAAATTTCATGTGTATTCCGTTAATTGGACAGCTCAAGCCATCGAATTTTATTTTAACGATCGCTTAACCTACCAATATTCGCCTTCTCTAAAGAATAATGAAACTTATCCCTTCAATAAACCCATGTTCATTCTATTAAACGTTGCCATTGGGGGAACTTTTGGCGGGCCCGTGGGAGACAATGTTGTTTTCCCACAAAAAATGATTGTGGATTATGTCCGAGTTTATGAGCCCGATTAGATAAAGTGATGACTCAAAAGGTATTGGTGAATTTTACTTTTGGATTGTTAATGGGAGTCCCATTGTTTGGGTCTTCCCCTCTCTTGAGTGAATTACCTCATGACCTGAATCAAAATGCATTTGATGTTCTAGTTGAAAAACCGTTCTTTCCTTGTGAATTTGAAGAGATCCCTCTTGATTTAAACCAACAGGCCATCGATTTTGAATGTCGTGGTAATCCATTTTTAACTGAAGATCTCGTTGGTGAATCCATAGGAAAGGGCAGTTGGGGTCGATTTGGAAGAAAAGATCATTCGCCCTCCAATTATATTCATGTGGCCTATGCGAAAAATCCCAACATATCTGAAATCAATCATTCCTCAACTGTTTTATCGATTACCGAAGAACCCCATGTGGAGTCATGGGCTGGATTCTTTTTTGATTTAGAATCGAAAATTGAATTCCCCAAGGATATGAATGCGATATCTCTGGATGTGTTTTCCCAAAAACCAGGACAAAAAGTACTATTGAAATTAGAAGATAGTACCAATGGTGGCATTTTTTCAGAATCTCAAGTAGTCACGACAGAAACTAATTCTTGGGAAAAGTTAATTCATCATTTTCCGCCATCGGATACCCAACGTTTTGATCGCATGACGCTCATCATGGATCTTGGAAATATCAATCAAACCCAAACCACATACTACATTGACAATATTGAATACTCTACCCCCAATAACATCTCTGACCTTCCGAAAACCCAACCCCCAACGCCCCAAAATTCAACAGCAAACGTTTTCTCTGTTTTTGGTGATTCGTATCCTCCCCTTGCTCAGGTGGATCTGTATCCCAATTGGGGGCAACAAACCTCGTCTTCCATCGTCAAAGATTCTCTAGAAAACTCGCTGTTAAAATATTCTAAATTAAACTACCAAGGCATTGAATTTGCCCCAATCGAAAATGGATTGGATGTATCTCAAATGACCCATTTTCATATCGATTATTATGTGGTTTCGGCCGTTAATTTGCAGTTATCCTTGATTTCGACTCATCCAACAGTGAAAGTTTCTTATCCATTACCAACCCACCAAAAAGAGAGATGGATTAGTATGGATATTCCATTGAATAGGTTTTCTAAAACTCCCCATGGCGTTGATTTAACGAAAGTTTTTCAATTGAAAATTGAAGAGCTCCATGACACCCATTCTGGAGCCGTCATTTATTTAGACAACATTTATTTCTATCGAGCTGATAAACTAGAATTGTTATGGTCTGATGAGTTTGAGGACGATGAAATCAATCTCAATGACTGGACTTTTGAATTAGGAAATGGTTGTCCTCATTTATGTGGGTGGGGCAATCAAGAATTGCAACATTACACAAAAGAAAACCATCGACTGGAAGATGGGGTGCTGATCATTGAAGCAAAAAAATCTAATCAAAACACCTACACCTCTACCAGAATTAAAACAGAAGGAAAAAGAGAATTTACTTATGGGAGAATAGAAGCTAGAATAAAACTGCCGCGTGGTGAGGGCGTATGGCCCGCCTTTTGGTTATTGGGAGCTAATATCAAAGAAGTTGGTTGGCCAGCTTGCGGAGAAATCGATATCATGGAATATGTTGGCAAGCAACCTGGGGTTATTCATCATGCCATCCACACCACTAGCAGTTATTTCACGACTCAAAACAAACAATCCCACTTGATTCCAAATGTTGAAGATCAATTTCATGTCTATGCCATCCATTGGACGGCCGAGGCCATCGAATTTTATTTTAATGATCAAATGACCTATCGATATGCTCCCGAAAATAAAAATGAAGAAAATTATCCTTTTGACAACCCCCAGTTTATTCTTTTAAATTTAGCTATCGGTGGAAATTTTGGGGGTCCCGTTGGTGATTTAACCAAATTTCCACAACAATATATGATCGATTATGTCAGAGTTTATGCTCCTCACTAAACCTTTTGATTCCATTGGATTTAGCGGATGGACCTTATCTATCTTCTTCAATAACCGAACTTCGACTTTTTTAACAGCCCGATGTTTGCAACAAATTGATGCGATAATAGTCTCTTGACTAATTAAAGGAATCTTGCTCAGTTTTAATTTTATTTTTGGCGCTCCATGAAGCCTATTTTAATTGCATGCATCGCTTTTGTATGTCTTTTGGGAAATGTTTCTTTGGCACAGTTTGAAAATAAATCGCTGGCATTTAAAGATGGCGAGTGGTTTGAAATGCGCATTCACTTTGGCATCCTTAATACCGCACATGCACGATTTTCATTGAATAAAACTGAATTTGAAGGAAAAGAAGTTTTCCATGCCCAAGCATTGGGAAAAACCACTGGACTTTTTCGATGGTTTTATAAAGTTGATGATGATTATCAAACTTTTTTTGATCCAGATTCTGGCTTGCCAAAGTACTTTATTAGGGATATCTATGAAAACGGATATACCAAAAATGTTCAAGTTCGATTCGATCAACAAAATCATATCGCAATGGTCAATGATCTTGAAAAAGAGACCACCACAAAATTTTCTACTTTATCCGATGTTCAAGATTTAATTTCTATTTTTTATTATCTGAGAAATGTTCTTCCGAAAAAAAATCTCCGTATTGGAGAATCTTTCAATTTCAATATGTTTTTTGATGAGGAAAATTATGTGCTAGATTTAAAATACTTAGGCAGGGAAACCATTAAAACCCCTTTTGGAAAAATTTGGTGTTTGAAATTTCGACCTTCGGTCAAAGTCGGTCGAGTTTTTAAAACAAAAAATAGCTTAACCCTATGGATTTCTGAAGATAACAACCGCATTCCTATTCGCCTCCAAGCAAGTCTTTCGATTGGCAATATAAGGGCTGATTTAGAAAAAGTCAGAAATTTAGCTCATCCTTTTAAGATCGTAGTCGATTAATCTTATAACTTTGTCATTTAAGTGGTCATGACAAAAATCGATTTTTCTATGGTTCGCTCTATTGGAGGGGTGTTTTTTTTCACTGCTTTGGTGGGGACATTGGCATTGAGTTGCAAACAAGTCCAAACCACGAAGAATCAAGAAGATGCTGACGCCAAAGTGTCTAACGTAAAATTTGGACTTGACTTGGAACATTATCAAGTCATAGAAAATGAATTTCGTTGGGGCGACAGTTTTAGTGATCTCATGGCAAAGCATGATTTTTCTCATGCTGAAATCCATCAAATTGTTTCGAACACAAAAGATAGCATCGATTATTCTAGAGATTTTAAAGTGGGCAATCCATTCAGCATCTTTATTTCCAATGACAGTTTACAAAGGCCTGAGTATTTTGTTTATCATCCTCCCAAAGCCACTTCATACACCTTAATCAAGTTACAAGATAGTGTCTATGGTGAAAAAATTCCTAGAAAAATAACCTATGTTGAAAGGGAATCTTCGGGCATTATTGAGTCTTCTCTCGATCAAACCATACTTGATGCCGAAATTCCTTATGGCCTATCCAATTCCTTAGAGTCCATTTATGCTTGGACCATCGACTTTTTTCATCTCCACAAAGGAGATCGCTTTAAAGTGATGTACGTTGAAGAAATTCTCGATGATTCCATATCCATCGGTATCAAAGAAGTCAAAGCCGCCTTATTTGAACATCGAGGAAGACCTTTGTATGCCTTTCGGCACACGGCTGATCCGAGGTTTGGTCCAGAATATTTTGATGAAGAAGGTAACAATCTAAGAAGACAATTTTTAACGGCTCCAGTGGCCCGGAGTCGCATCACATCTCGTTACAATCTCAAGCGTCGTATCGCTCTTTATAATTACCAAGTCCGCCCTCACAAAGGCACTGATTTTGCCGCTCCACTAGGTTCGCCGATTATGTCGACAGCTAATGGAACCGTTGAACGAGTCGGGTATACCTCCGCCAATGGAAAATATGTGAAAATTCGTCATAATAGCATTTATTCCACTCAATACTTACACATGGATAGAATCGATGTCAAAAAAGGACAATTTGTGAAACAAGGGCAAACCATCGGTACGGTGGGGATGACCGGATATACCTCTGGTCCGCATGTCTGCTATCGATTTTGGAAAAAAGGAGTTCAAGTCGATCCTTTTAAAGAGGATCTTCCATCGATTGATCCCATGGAGGAAACTGAACGATTAGCTTATGTTGAAAAAATTACATCGGCTAAAAGTCAATTGGATTTAATTCATTTTCAATCCATTGAATCTCATACTGATGATACCGAACTAGTTCAAAAGTCAGATATCAACAAGACCCATGACTCTTCCCAGTCATCACCCTAAATCTCTCAAAGCTTGGAAGCAACTTGAAAGCCATTTTGAAGAGATTTCAAGTACCACCATTACCGATCATTTTCAATTAGAAAACAACCGTCTTGATCAATTCAGTATTGATTGGGGGGACTTTTATTTGGACTTTTCCAAAAACCGTTGTTCGTCAAAAACAATGAAATTATTGATTGATTTAGCACACCAATGTGGTTTGGATCAAGCCATGGGTGATTATTTTTCTGGGAAGAGCATCAACGTCACAGAAAATCGGGCCGTATTGCATACCGCATTGCGGAAGATCAACAAAACCCCCATTTTTATTGATGGGAAAAATATTTTAACAAGAGTTGACAAACGAAAAGAAAAAATGTTTGGGATGGCTTCTAGCATCATCAATGAAAAATGGAAAGGTTATACTGGAAAACCCATCAAAACCGTGGTGAATATTGGGATTGGTGGGTCTGATTTAGGCCCTGCATTTGTTTACGAAGCTTTAGCGTTTTACAGAACTCGATTACAGGTTCGATTTCTTTCCAATGTTGATGGCGATCATGCTCAAGAGGTGTTGAAGGATTTAGAACCCGAAACGACATTATTTATTGTCGTTTCCAAAACGTTTACAACTGAAGAAACGCTGACCAATGCCATTACGGTTCGAGATTGGTTTCGACAATCGGCCCCCAGAAGTGCCATTGCCAAGCACTTTATTGCGGTTTCCACCAATGTCGCGGCTTGTCAAGTTTTTGGTATTTCATCGTCTAATATTTTGCCTATGGATGACTGGGTCGGCGGACGATTTTCTCTTTGGAGTTGTGTCGGCATGTCCATTTGTTTAGCCATCGGCCCGGAAAATTTTGATCAACTATTATTGGGAGCTGGCACCATGGATGAGCATTTTCAACATTCGCCTTTTGAAAAAAATATTCCAGTCATTCTGGCCCTGATCAGTATTTGGTATCATAGTTTTTGGCATGCTGAAAGTGAAGCCATCATTCCCTATTCCCAATATTTAAGGAACTTACCGACCTATTTGCAACAGAGCTTTATGGAATCCAATGGAAAGGGAATCGATCGCAATGGCCAGAAAGTAGACTATCAAACGGGGGCCATCATTTGGGGCGGTTCCGGAACCAATTCTCAACATGCCTTTTTTCAGTTAATACACCAGGGGACTAAACTCATTCCGGCTGATTTTATTTCGTTCACTCAGAGTTTGCATTCCAAAAAAGAGGCTCATCAAAAATTATTGGCCAATTTTATTGCTCAAACCCAAGCCCTCATGCAAGGTAAATCATTAAATGCAGCGATTGACGAACTCAAAGCCTCTGGTTATGAAAAGCAATGGATTGAACGGCTTGCTCCTTACAAGGTTTTTGAGGGGAATCGACCCACCAATACCATTTTGATCAAAAAACTGACGCCCAAAACATTAGGCTCTTTAATTGCCATGTACGAACATAAAATTTTTGTCAAAGGGGTTGTTTGGAATATTTTCAGTTTTGATCAGTGGGGAGTTGAACTAGGAAAACAGTTGGCATCAAAAGTTTTGTCTGATATTCAACATCAAGTTTCTCATTCTCATGATTCTTCAACCGCCGAATTAATTCAACGGGTTCTATAACCATTGGTAGGGTTTTGGCTTTTGAGGCTCTATGGTTAACCCTTTCTACTGATGTTATTTTACCTTAAATTGAGGTGCACTGACCAAAGTGGATTTTATAATTTTGAAGCTTTTATTTTTTCTTTGGTATATTCTTCAAATATTTTATCAATTGCTAACTCCGTCTTTTTCGATACTTTTCTTTTTTAGTCAATTCGGGTACGTAGTCAAAAAAATTGATGGTGCTATTAGGAACATTCTGTAGCTCTCTAATTAAATCACGGCGATTAGCCTTTTGATAATTCCTGGATTAGCGACTACGGCAATAAAGTTAAAATTTCATTGTGAATGCTTTAACCCTTCGTTCTGTATCAAAAATTTGCAGAAACCATCGAGGAGAAAATCTATACTTCGATTCCCATTGAATCATTTTGTGATTGTATATCGATCAGTTTAATTTGAATTTCTGGGGGATTCCAATAGGTGTTTAAATCCAATTTATAATAAATCGTCACTGAGCCATCCAAAAATCTTTTTCTATTTGATAAATAAAACCCGATGCCACTTATTCTATTTCGAGAAGCGTCGATCAAATCAACTTTAAGATGATGATCTTTCACAATCTTTGAATTCCCAGTATCCCTACAATTTTTAGTTCGGAAAATTGGTTCTTGGTTTTCCATGCCAAAAGGAGCCAGTTTTTGCAATTGATTATAAAATTCTAAATTAATTTCCCCAAATTCTAAATCACTTGCAAAGTGATTTACTTTTTCGACTACTTGTCCACCAGATGTATCACATACGGCATCCTCAAAGGCTGATTCAAATTTTTCAATATTCTCTTTTCGTAAGTTCACCCCAGCGGCTGCTTTATGTCCCCCATAACTATCCAAATAAGGACTACATTTCGATAAGGCTTGATGGATATCAATGGATTGAATCGATCTGGCCGATCCAGATACTTTAGCATTTGAATCCGATAAAATGATGGTGGGTTTGTATGCCCATTTATTGATCATATCATTTGCCGTAATGCCTAAAACACCACGTTCCCAATTGGGATGGTAGACAAAAGTTGTTTTTCTTGTTCCAAAAGGTCTTACCCCTAGTTTCTTAAATCGCCAATTTTGATTGATTGGTTGGCGAATGGAATGAACCAGTGGACAATTTAATCTTAATGGTGATTGATACTTTTTTATTCTTTGTTTAAAAACGGCTATAGATTTATCGGAATAGATGTTTTGATACACCTTTAGAGGTTTTTGACTCACTGACCTTTTATTCATTTTTAGAGAAGCCTTTTCATCCATTTGATGGTGTTTTTTTAACAAATTGTTTTTGGCCTCTGAAAAACTTTGTTTTACCATTGCTTTTCTTCTTTGATTTAATTGCTCTACTTCTGGAAATATTATGTTGGCCTGCTCAATATCCTGACTGATTAATAACTCCACTGCCTTATGACTGTGTGATATTCTCCCAGTGGCATTGAGCCTTGGTCCGATCATATAACCTAAATCTCCAGAATCTACTTTTTTGTGTTTTAAAACCTCAAGAAATGGCAATAACCCAACACGTGTTTTTTTATTGATACATCTTAATCCAAAATGACAAATCACTCTGTTTTCACCTAACAAAGGGACCATATCACAAGTAGTCGCAAGTGCGACAAGATCTAAATAGGAATAGATTTTATTGATGGGGATATTAAATTCTGGACTAAGCGCGGTGAGTAATTTATAAGCCACTCCACAACCACATAAATCCTTGAATGGATAGGGGCAATTCCTTTGTTTTGGATTTAAAATGGCCAAAGCTGGAGGTAGTTTTTTTGGAGGTAAGTGGTGATCACAAACAATAACATCCAAATCATTGTCCTTTGCATATTCGATTAATTGATCATCACTTATTCCACAATCCACAGTAATTAATAGATTGAAATTTTCTTCCACAAAACGATCGATTCCTTTTTTTGATAATCCATAACCTTCAGTATTTCTATCGGGTATGTAATATTCTAATCTTCGAAAGTGGTCCTTTAATGCCATGTATAACATGGATACTGAAGTTATTCCATCGACATCAAAATCTCCGTAGATGACTACTTTTTGGTGATTTCTTGCAGCCAAAACGATTCGTTGGACTGCCTTTTCCATCCCCATTAATAAATACGGATCGTTTAGATGATTAATTTGTGGAATTAAAAAATTTTCAGCCTCTTTTACTCTATCAAATCCCTTTTGCAGCGTCATGATTGCTATTTTCTCAGGGATTCCTGAGGAATAAACCAACTCATTGACAAGGTTTCTATTTGGGTGTTTCACCTTTGTCCATTTCATATTTTTTCGGATGCGTTTTCTCTAATTTGATTTAATTTCTGGTTTAATGAACTACCGCTTGATTTGAACTCATGAAAATTATTTCATCAACTTTTTATGATGAACCTCAGTTACTCCCTTGTTCTGTTTTAAAACCCTTCAATCAAAGGTACTCATACATTGCCCATTATTTTATTGGTTTGTGTTAAAGTTTTCTTAAAAGATGGGGATTGAGATTCTCAATGATTCAATATGGATATTGTGCTACCCGTTCAAATAGTCGAATATAATTTGAATTTTGGATATTTTTGATTTTATCCACACTTTTAGAGAAGACGCACAGTAGCGTTTGTTTTATGAACTATTTAAATTAGAATTAACCAAGCGTTTGAGATGTCAGCTTCAAAAGATAATTTATTCGTTTATGATGGTTTATTCTTCAAACATGATCAACGCACGACACCTTTTGTCATTTGGTTTGTAATGCCCTTATACTGTGGAAACTTGCGATAAGAAACCCATTTGGTCTGAAATGATTTATGTCAGAATGACCTATCGTCTAATACCCCAAATTTCGTGCATTCTAAAGGAGTATGCGAGATAAGTTGAGTATCGTATGACAATACAACAATATGTTAAAGGCATCAACGAAAAATACAAAGAGGGGATTTCAACCGAGCACTCTTATCGTGGTGATTTAGAACAACTTTTTAAAAGTTTAGTTCCAAGTATCCGAGTGACCAACGAACCCAAAAGACAACGCTGTGGAGCGCCTGACTACATCTTGACAAAAAAAGAAATTCCAGTCGGCTATATTGAAGCAAAGGATATTGGGGACAAAGATCTTGATGGAAAGAATAAAACAGGAAACAAAGAACAGTTCGACCGATACAAGGCGTCCCTAAACAACCTCATCTTCACCGATTACATCCATTTTCATCTATATCGTGATGGAGAATTCATCACCAAAATTACCATTGCAGAAATCACAGACAAAGGAATCAAAGCTTTACCTCGAAACTTCGAACGCTTTGAAATCTTCATCGATGAGTTCTGCACAAATACCGGTCAAACCATTAAAAGCCCCAAAAAGTTAGCCCAAATGATGGCGGGCAAAGCACGTCTCCTGTCTGAAATCATTGGGAACGCTTTATCGACTGATGAAGAGAATCAAGAAAACAGCACACTGATCGATCAAATGCAAGCTTTCAAACAAGTATTGATTCACGACATCACTCCTCGCGATTTTGCCGATGTTTACGCTCAAACCATTGCCTATGGCCTGTTTGCTGCTCGCTTACATGATCCTAGTTTGGATTCCTTCAGCAGACAAGAAGCCGCCGAACTCATTCCAAAATCCAATCCCTTTTTGCGCAAACTCTTTGGCTATATCGCTGGGCCAGACATCGATGATCGAATCAAATGGGTGGTCGAAAACTTATCCGACATCTTTTTGGCCTGTAACGTTGAAGAAATTTTAAAAAACTATGGAAAGTCCACAAAAATGGAAGATCCCATCATCCATTTTTATGAAACCTTTCTGAGTGAATACAACCCAAAACTACGTAAATCTCGTGGCGTATGGTATACACCGCAACCCGTTGTGAATTTTATTGTTCGAGCGGTTGATGATGTTTTAAAAACAGAGTTTGATTTACCTCAAGGACTTGCTGACACGAGTAAGACTACCATCAAAGTCAATTCTCAAAACAAGGACGGACGGACGACTTCTGGATACAAACAAAATGAACGTGAAGTCCACAAGGTACAGATATTGGATCCCGCCACGGGAACAGGAACGTTTTTAGCCGAAGTCGTCAAACAGATTCACAAAAAATTCAAAAACCAACAAGGTATTTGGGGTCATTATGTAGAAAATCATTTATTACCACGCTTGAACGGTTTTGAAATCCTCATGGCTAGTTATGCCATGGCTCATTTAAAATTAGATTTACTACTGGCAGAAACTGGGTTTCAACCCACGTCTGACCAACGATTGAGAGTTTATTTGACCAATAGTCTAGAAGAAAGTCATCCCGATACTGGAACTTTATTCGCCTCTTGGTTAAGTACTGAAGCTAATGAAGCCAACCGAACAAAGCGTGATACCCCAGTGATGTGTGTTATCGGGAATCCGCCGTATAGTGGAGAAAGTTTTAATCAAGGCAGTTGGATCATGCGCTTAACGGGAGATTACAAAAAAGAGCCTGGAGGAAAAGAAAAGTTAAATGAGCGAAACCCAAAGTGGATCAATGATGATTATGTGAAGTTTTTAAGATATGGTCAATACTATATTGAAAAAAATGGTAGCGGCGTCTTAGCGTTTATTAATCCTCACGGTTTTTTGGATAACCCGACGTTTCGGGGAATGCGTTGGCATTTACTCAAAACGTACGATAAAATTTACACCATCGATTTACATGGTAATAGCAGGAAAAAAGAAACTTGTCCCGATGGTTCCCCCGATGAAAATGTGTTTGACATCATGCAAGGAGTTTCCATTAATGTTTTTGTTAAAACGGGAAAGAAAAAGTCAAATGAATTGGGGAAAACATGGCATTACGACTTATACGGAAAACGTGATTTTAAATACGATTTTCTGAACAATAATTCAATCCATTCCATTGATTATAAATCCTTGCCCAACCTAGCCCCTATGTACTTTATGGTGCAAAAAGATTTTGAATCTCAAAAATCATATGAGAAAGGGTTTTCCATTTCAGAATTATTTTTAGAAAAAAGTGCGGGAATCGTAACGGCAAGAGATAAGTTCACAATTCATCACACTAAAGATAGCGTCGAATCAATAATCAATGAATTTTTATTACTTGAAACTGACGAATCTAGAATACGATTCAATCTTGGGCCCGATGTTAGAGATTGGAAGGTCAGTTATGCCAAAGCAGATTTAGAAAAACATTATCCTCAAAAAGGTTGTTTTACCAAACTATCATATCGTCCTTTTGATATGCGATGGACTTTCTACACTGGCAAATCAAAGGGGTTTCATTGTAGGCCTCGGAAAAAGGTTATGCAGCAGTTTCTTAAAGGGGAAAATATTGGATTAACCCTTTGTAAACAATTTAAAACAGGAAATCAATACGTCCATGCATTTATTGCCAACAAATTGATTGAGAGTTCATATGTATCAAATCGCACAAGTGAAATAACATCAATATTTCCACTTTACCTTTATACTGGAATCAATGGACAACTAAAGATTGAAGAAAACGCTGAAAGAACTCCCAACCTCAAAAAAGAAATTTTAAAAAAAATAGAAGACATTTCGGGGTTGACCTTTACCAATGAAAAAGAATCAGCTAAAAACACTTTTGCTCCAATTGATATTTTAGATTATATCTATGCCGTTCTACACTCTCCAACATATCGAAATCAATACAAAGAGTTTTTAAAAATTGATTTTCCAAGAGTTCCTTATCCAAAAGATAAAGACACTTTTTGGACTTTGGTCAAAGTAGGAGGAGAATTACGCCAAATCCATTTATTAGAAAGTCCAAAAGTGGAACAGTTTATAACGCAGTACCCAATAGATGGAAATAATATAGTAAACAAATCAAAATACAAAGACGGTTATGTTTATATTAACGAAACACAATTTTTTGATAATGTGCCTCCTGTTGCATGGGAGTTCTATATTGGAGGCTATCAACCCGCTCAAAAATGGCTTAAAGACCGTAAAAACCGACCATTAGAATATGAAGATATTTTGCACTATCAGAAAATAATCGTCGCTCTTTCCGAAACGGATAGAATAATGAAAGAAGTTGATAGCGTCAATTTTCTATAACCGAATTTCAGGTTTCAGCCATTAAAACTCCTCTATTTAATTGGTAATCCTATCTTTTTGGAACCAATACCAAAAATACATCTGACGGAATCCATTCCACTCAACTCGAAAAAAGAATGGTCTCATCGATTCAAAAATCTCATCGATTGAGAGTTGAATCCCTAACATGAACTATAATTTGGATCAGGTTTTGATGTTGTTTTCTCAAGTTAATGTTCATTTATCCCGTCAATTTGGGTAGCATAAATAATAATTATATCTGTGCAATAAACATGTGTTATAATACTAGAAATTTAATGTGAAATGATGGGAGAAAACGCTGATTTTTCCCATGTATTCTTCACAGGAGGGAAAAAACGCTGATTTTTCCCATGTGTTCTGTACTTTCGTTAAAAATCAAATTGATATGTATTCTCCATTGATACCTTACAATGATTTACCAAGATTACCCATTGAATTTGATTTTTTTAAAAAAGAAATCATAGATCAATTGTTGAAATCGATTAGTGCTTTATCAAGCTTAAATACTTCTATTCAATTAGCACCAAATCCAGATATTTTACTAAATAATTTATCTATTACAGAAGCGACTGATAGTTCTGCAATTGAAAACATTGTAACCACAAGTGATGAAATTTATAAAGCCCTATCATTAGACAAAAACATCAGTCCTGAAACAAAAGAGATATTAAATTATAAAAAAGCTCTATGGAAAGGAATTGAAGATATTAAAACAAAAACACTACGAACTAATACATTTATTGAAATTGCTGATACCATTAATGGAAGTAATCAAGGAATTAGAAAACTTTCTGGAACGGCTCTTCGAAATGGATTAAATCAAATTATTTATTCGCCTCCTGAAGGGGAAGATGTTATTCGCCATTTATTGGGAAATTTAGAAGAGTTTATTCACTCAGAAGATGAATTACATCCCTTAATAAAAATGGGAATAATTCATTATCAATATGAAGCAATTCACCCATTTTATGACGGAAATGGAAGGTCTGGTAGAGTTCTCAACATTCTTTACTTATTAGAAAAAAAACAAATGGACCATCCTTCTTTATTTCTAAGCCGATATATTTTAAAAAATCGAAATGATTACTATGAAGGTTTTACAAAAGTTAGAGAAAAAAATGATTGGAAAAATTGGACATTGTATATGTTAAAAGGAATTGAAGAGACCGCTAGATACAGTTTGCAACAAGTCATAGAAATTAATCAGTTAAAAGAAACGACGATTAAATTTTTGCGTCAACTTATCAAAAGAGAGATTAACGTTGAAAAATTTGCTCATGCTTTATTCCTGCAACCTTACTGCAGACCTGTTAATTTATTAAATGATAAAATCAAAGATCGAAAAACATCTTTATCCTATTTATCTAAATTGGAAAACTTAGGATTTCTGAAAAAAGAAAACACGAAACATGGAGTTGTTTTTAGAAATAAAGGACTTATTAATGTATTAAGACGAGAAGATTTGGATTCTGAAATCAAAAAATTATTTGAAAACCACTCCATCCCAATTCCTTTCTCATTAAAAGGAAGAAAAGGATAACGGAATTAAAGATCGAAAAAAGAATATTCTCATTACTTCATCCAATCAATAACAAAACGAAAATCCTTCAAATCAAACTATTCGTTAAAACCATATAGATGTCAAAATAAATGATGGCAACAAGGAATGACATGATATTTCCGAGATGTGTTTTGGATAAATCCGTCATGCATTTTTAAAATCAATTAAGTGATTTATTGTTGTTTTTATTGGAAAATAGAACGCCTGCTACATTTAAACTACTCGATGGTTGAAAGGATATAATTCCCATTTCATTGAATACACTGTACATCAACTTATCGCATCTAGAACATAATTATCATCACATCCGTTCTATAATTGGATCTAATGTGAAATTAATGGGCGTGGTTAAAGCCAATGCCTATGGTGGTTCTGATGTTGAAATCGCAGCTCACTTGCAAAAAATTGGGGTTGACTACTTGGCAGTTGCCACCGCCCAAGAAGGAAGGCAATTGCGACAAAACAATATTGAGGTTCCTATTTTAGTTTTCTATCCTCAATTCGTAAATCTAGAAACTCTATTTGAATTCGAATTAGAACCTTCCATTTATAGTTTTAGTTTATGGGATCATCTCATCGAGTGGACTGGTAGAAAGAAAATAAAGAACCATCCCATTCATCTAAAATTCAATACGGGAATGAATCGTTTGGGATTTGAATTGAATCAAATCACGGAATTAAAAGAAAAACTTTCAAATAGTGTCTTTGACATTAGAAGCATTTATTCCCATTTGGGATATAGTCAAGAATCATCTCCCTTTGATCTGATTGATAGACAAACTGAAAAGTTCAAGAAGGTTGTTGAGAAATTTACTGATCACTTCACTGAAAGGCCTTTATTTCACTTGATCAACACCTCTGGAGTCTTCAACCGACCTGACTTAACATTCGATATGGTTCGCTGTGGTATCGGGCTCTATGGATACGCCAATCATTCTAGATGGGATCAGTCCCTAAAATCCGTGATGACGTTAGAATCCAAAATAATGCAGATTCGTCATGTGAAAAAGGGCGAGTATATTGGTTATGACAAAGCCTACCGATATGAAAAAGATGGCCGGATTGCTATTTTACCGTTGGGATATGCTGATGGGATTTCTCGCCATTCTGGAAATCAAAAAAATAAAGTCTGGATTAATGGTCATTTAGCTCCAATCATTGGCAATGTATGTATGGATCTTTTAATGATTGATGTGACCCATATCGATTGTCAAGAACAAGACACCGTCGAATTTTTTGGAACCCATCAATCCACTTCCCTTTTTGCTGAAAATTCAGGAATCATTTCCTATGAACAATTAAGTAATATTGGTTCAAGAATTAAAAGAAAAGTCATTGATCATCTTTAGAAATTGACTGCCATCAATAGAAAGCGTTGATGTTGGAGAGCAAAAGGCAAAACGAATGGATGGGATAGAAAAAACCCAACGGAAAATTTGACTCGTTAAAAAGTCACTTCTTCTTTATCGAAAAGAGTATCTTTTGTAAGAATCTGAAAAATTATTTGAAGGAGCTGTCTCGAAGAAATATGTCATTATGAAAAAAATGGAGAATATATCGTTCCGATCCCTTCTATACGTCGTAAGTTGCTATCCGAATACGCCAATGAACCAATTCAAAAACTTGATCATCTTCACTCGGTTAAAGAAAATGAAATATAACAAGGAATAAACCCACTCCCTACGGAATAGAAACCATTGAAATTGAAGAACGTTTTTATTGAAAATTATTCTAGGGGTCCATCCTATTGGTAATTGGTATTTTTGTGCTTAGTTTCTAAAAAATACACCATGCGTTTAGCTATCGTCGGTTGTACTGGGATGGTTGGGAGAGTGATGCTCGAACTAATCGAAGAAAGAGATTTTCCATATTCTGAACTTTTATTGGTGGCTTCGGAGAGATCGGTTGGAAAAAAAATAACGTTTAGAAACCAGACGTATCACATCATCAGTCTTGAGCAAGCCGTTGAAAAAAAACCTGATTTGGCTCTCTTTTCTGCAGGTGGAAATATTTCAAAGCAATGGGCTCCCAAATTTTCTGAAATGGGATGTCGCGTGATCGATAATTCGTCAGCTTGGCGAATGGATGCTTCCAAAAAACTAATTGTTCCAGAAATCAATGGACCTCTCTTAACCAAAGAAGATTTTATCATTGCCAATCCCAATTGTTCGACGATTCAACTAGTGATGGCCATTTGGCCAATCCATCAGAAGTATACAATTCAAAGAATGATTGTTTCAACTTATCAATCCGTGACGGGTACAGGTCAAGCTGCCGTACATCAATTACAACAAGAATTCTTAGGCCAAGAATCTGAAAAAGTTTACCCCCATCCAATTCATCAAAATGCCATCCCTCAATGTGATGATTTTTTGGAAAATGGATATACCAAAGAAGAAATGAAAATCATCAACGAAACGCGTAAAATATTATCAGATCCTTCTATTTCTATTACATCAACAGCCGTTCGAATACCAGTCATCGGTGGACATAGTGAATCAGTGAATCTAGAATTAAATGATGATTTTGAACTCTCAGAAATTAAAACCCTATTGTCTCAAACACCTGGAGTCCTCGTTTTAGATAATCCAACAAAATATGAATACCCCATGCCCTTAATGGCTCATGGTAATGACCTTGTCTATGTCGGAAGATTGAGAAGAGATTTCAGCAAATCCAACTCTTTGAATATGTGGATTGTTTCCGATAATCTTCGAAAGGGGGCAGCAACCAATACAGTACAAATTGCGGAATGGCTCCTTAAAAAAGGGATCTTGGAATCTTAATCCATACTCCAAGAAACTTCAAATGAACTTTAATGTAACTCAAAAATTGATAAATCACAAACAAAAATGTACTCTATAAACTTAAATCTTGACATGAAAAAATGGATGCCATTGATGGCTATATTATTCATCCTGAACAGTTGTGATTCGGGAATTACATACCCAGAAACAGAAAAAATTCCTGTGGTCGACACTTATTTTGACACCCAAATCACTGATCATTATCGGTGGTTGGAAGACGATTTAAGCTCTGAAACGGCCCAATGGGTTGAACAACAAAACAAAACAACCTTTGGATTTTTAGAAAAAATACCCTATCGAAATCAAATCCAGCAAAAACTAGAACAAGTTTGGGATTATGAAAAAGTAGGGACTCCATTTGATGAAGGAGATTATATCTATTTTTACAAAAACGATGGCCTCCAAGATCAATATGTGTTATACCGAATTAATGAACAAGAAGAAACTGAAGTCTTTTTAGATCCCAATACATTTTCAGAAGATGGAACCACATCGCTTGCCGGATTATCATTTTCCGACAATGGTCAATATGCTGCTTATGCTATTTCAGAGGGGGGAAGTGATTGGCGAAAGATAATTGTTATCGAAACTGAAACCAAACAACAAATAGGTGACACATTACAAGACATCAAGTTTTCTGGAATCGATTGGAAACTCAATGATGGTTTTTTCTATTCGAGTTATGATAAACCGGATGGCAGTGAACTATCTGATTTAACGGATACCCACAAACTCTTCTACCACCAAATCGGTCAATCTCAAAGCCAAGATCCAGTCATTTTTGGAGAAAAAGAAAATGAAAAACACCGATATGTTGGAAGTGCCGTGTCTGAAGACGGTCGCTATCTGGTTATCGAGGCCGCAAAAACAACTACAGGAAATAAATTGTTTCTGAAAGATTTAACCAAAGATAGTGCCCCTTTAGTCTCAATGGTTGATGATTACCAAGCCAATAGCTATTTGTTGGATTCTAACGGAGATACCCTCTATATCGTGACGGATTTGGATGCTCCCAATAGACGACTTGTGGAGGTTGATGCTCAAAATCCACATTTTTACAATTGGACGGATCTTATACCAGAAACCGAACATGTATTGAATGTATCAACAGGAGCCAATCATCTTTTTGCTCGTTATACCATTGATGTGATATCAAGAGTATATTTATATGATTACCAAGGAAATAATCTAAAAGAAATTGAATTACCTGGATTGGGAAGCGCCTCTGGATTTGGTGGAGATAAAGAAGATGAAATCGTCTACTATTCATTCACAAATTATCATACGCCATCTAGCACCTATTCTTATAATCCATCTATCGATACCTCTGAATTGTATTGGTCTCCTGATATTGATTTTGATCCTTCAGAATATACATCCCAACAAGTGTTTTATGAATCGGCTGATGGCACGCCAATTCCCATGATGATTACTCATAAAAAATCCCTAGAATATAATGGCACCAACCCCACTATCTTGTATGGATATGGAGGATTTAATATTTCATTGTTGCCTTCCTTCAGTATCACCAATGCTGTTTGGATGGATTTAGGAGGTGTTTATGCCGTACCGAATATTCGAGGCGGAGGGGAATATGGTAGAGAATGGCATTCGGCTGGGACCAAATTCAACAAACAAAATGTATTTGATGATTTTATCGCTGCTGCAGAATATTTAATCACTCAAGACATCACAAGTCCAGACTATTTGGCTATCAGAGGTGGTTCGAATGGTGGTCTATTAGTTGGTGCCGTGATGACACAAAGACCAGAACTGATGAAAGTAGCGTTACCCGCTGTGGGGGTCTTGGATATGCTCCGATACCACAAATTCACATCTGGAGCAGGATGGGCTTATGATTTTGGGACTTCGGAAGAATCCCAAGAAATGTTTGAGTATTTATTGGGTTATTCTCCTCTCCATAATCTTCGTCAGGGAACCAATTATCCAGCGACACTAATAACAACAGCCGATCATGATGATCGGGTAGTCCCCGCTCATTCTTTCAAATTCGCAGCAGCTCTTCAAGAAAAGCATGATGGGGACCATCCCGTTTTGATTCGAATAGAAACCGATGCAGGACATGGGGCAGGAACTCCAGTATCAAAACGCATTGAACAAACAGCTGATATATTTGCTTTTACTCTCTACAATATCGGGATCCATGATATAGCAGCTGAATAAATTGAATTTTAAAGTGGCTATTGACAAAAGTTCCAAAAATGCATGATGCGATTTCTTTGTATTCAGAGGATATGAGTGATGATTTAAACACTGATGAAAGAGGAAAAGCAAATGAGTTTAATCGGTCCAATGAAGTAAAATACGGTACCGTGTGAAGAATGAAATAGCGGATCTAGAAACCGACTAAATGATGAACGCTACAAGAAATATCATCATGATGAAAACACTTTTTAAAATCATTCTATTATTCGTCGTCATCTTGGATATCGTTGTACCACTACAAACAATTGTTACATTGCAACCAAAGTGAGCCAAAAAAACAAGACGTATGTTTATTCATCAAGATTCTCCAAACATGATCTCTCGGAGGTTAAAAATATTGTTGAAACCGAATATCCTCATTTCTCACATGACTATTTTCAGATTGATAATCAAAGTGATGATTACACTAAGCAAAGAGAAAATTAAAAATGGGGCATCAACAACTGAACAATAAAGGTGAAAATTTTGATAAAATTCAAAGAATTGCAAAAAAATAGAAGCGTTACAGAAATAATTATTTTTTTATGTGATTTTAGAGCTACAAAACACATTAGCGGTTAAAATCCGTGATCTATTGATGAAATATGAGGTGTCACCCAGTCTTCAAACTATGATCCAATGATGAATGACTACTTTATCTAGATAATCCTTAATTTTTGTAATTTGAAATACTTTTGAATTAACGTAACCATTCATCATGTCAGATAATAAAGAAGAAAAGAAAAAACTACTGGATTTAACGCTTGGGAGACTCGAAAAAAGTTATGGTAAAGGAACCGTCATGCGTTTGGGGGACAAACCTGAAGAAACCGTTGACTCCATTCCTTCGGGATCATTAGGATTGAATATCGCCTTGGGCGTTGGTGGGTATCCACGCGGTCGAGTCATTGAAATTTTCGGCCCCGAAGCCTCAGGCAAAACGACACTAACCCTTCATGCTATTGCAGAAAGTCAAAAATTAGGAGGGATTGCCGCTTTTATTGATGCAGAACATGCTTTTGACCGATTTTATGCTGAAAAAGTAGGGGTTAACCTTGAAGATTTAATTATTTCTCAACCCGATCATGGGGAACAAGCCTTAGAAATTGCCGATAATCTTATTCGTTCGGGAGCTATTGATGTTTTAGTTATCGATTCGGTGGCTGCGTTAACTCCAAAAAGTGAAATTGAAGGAGAAATGGGGGATTCTAAAATGGGGCTACACGCTCGGTTGATGTCTCAAGCCATGCGAAAACTCACCAGTTCGATTTCAAAAAGCAAAACAACAGTCTTTTTCATCAATCAATTAAGAGAAAAAATTGGAGTGATTTTTGGGAACCCAGAAACCACAACAGGGGGTAATGCCTTAAAATTTTATGCCTCCGTTCGGATTGACATTCGACGTTCCACCCAATTGAAAGATAGAAATGCTACAATCACTGGAAACCGAACTCGAATTAGAGTGGTTAAAAACAAAGTAGCCCCTCCTTTCAAAACGGCTGAATTTGATATTATTTATAGCCAAGGGATTTCCAAGGTTGGAGAAATTGTCGATTTAGGAGTTCAATATGGCATCATTGAAAAAAGTGGGGCTTGGTATAGTTACAATCATTCCAAATTAGGACAAGGGAGAGAAGGAGCTAAAGCATTGCTCCAGGATAATCCAGAATTGCAAACGGAACTTGAATCAAAAATTCATCAACAGATCCAATCAAGCCAATGAATTTGATGGTTTAAGGTCACATCGACTATCCATCCAAACAATTAATCGTTTCTTTATTTTGAAATAATGCGTCTTAGTTTGGGACGACGTGAAACTTTCTCATAAGGAGGCGTATCCATCGAAGTGCCAAGACGTGATCCAGAAAGAATTAGATTCCAATTTTCCAATTAGATTCATCAGATAATCCTGGTTTCTAATCCTTTGAAGGTTTCCCATCATCTGTATGGTTTTGGTCTTTTTGAAGAAACGTTTTTCTTCTTCTTTGCCCTGAAAGTATTCAGCTTTACCTCTAGCGAACATGAATTTGAAAATGCAATAACTCCCGTTGATCGTATAAATCTTTTTATTGGAACTATATACCTTTGAGGCCTTGATGTATCATTCCCAAAAGAGGCAATAAATCTTAGTATCTAAAACCCAAATGAAAAAATTCAACCGTCGGTCCTTTATCAGTAAATCTGCCTTTTCATTAGCTGCTCTCGGCTCATCGATTTACATTAAAGCAAAAAGTGATCCCACCGCTACTTTTTCCGATAAAAACCATTTTTCTAACAATGCCTACTTAGGTGATTTCAAAGCCCCTCGACTATCTCATGTAAGACTGGCTATCATTGGCGTTGGAAATCGCGGATATGGTCACGTACAAAATATTGCCAGAATAGACAATGTCGAAATCGTTGGTGTTTCGGATTTATACCAAGATTTGGTCCATCGTTCGACCCAAATGATTGACGAACTGGCTCCCAATCGACATCCTAATGTGGCCACCTTCTACGGTCACCCTGAACATTGGAAAAAAATGATCGATCAAACCAAACCAGATGCTGTATTTGTTTGTACCAATTGGAACAATCATGCTTCAATGGGAGTCTATGCTTTGGAAAAAGGGGCACATACTTTTATTGAAGTTCCTATTGCTGTAACGATTGATGAAATGTGGCAATTGGTTGATGCCGCTGAAAAACATCAAAAACATTGCATGATGCTCGAAAATGTCAACTATGGCCGAGAAGAATTACTTTATTTGAATCTTTGCCGTCAAGGAATCATTGGTGATATTTTACACGGAGAAGCTTCCTACATTCATGAACTCCGTTGGGAAATGGAAAATCAAGAGCGAGGCACAGGTTCTTGGCGCACACCCCATTATGCCAAACGAAATGGCAGCCTCTACCCTACTCATGGCCTAGGACCTGTAGCTCAGTATATGAACTTATGCCGAGGAGAAGATCAATTTCACTCTTTGGTGTCTATGTCTTCCCCAGCAAAAGGGAGAAAAGATTATGCGGCTAAACATTATCCGGCCAATCACAAATGGAACCAACTCGAATACATCGCGGGAGATATCAACACTAGTCTGATTAAAACGCATATTGGCCGAACCCTTATGGTACAATGGGATGAAACCAGTCCCCGACCCTATACTAGAAAAAATTTAATCCAAGGAACCAAGGGAACGTTGGCTGGTTTTCCTACGCGTGTCGCTTTGGAAGGAGGGGTTGAAAAGGCAACAGAAGATCATAACCGTTGGGCATCTGGGCAGCAGTTAAAGTCTTTATATGAAAAGTATGAACATCCTTTGTATAAAAGACTGGGACAAAAATCTTTGGAGATGGGGGGACATGGGGGCATGGATTCCTTAATGTTGCTTCGAATTTTTGAATGTCTCCATCAAGGATTGTCTTTAGATCAAAATGTTTATGAAGGTTGTGCTTGGAGTGCCGTCGGGCCATTGAGTGAACAATCGGTAGCCCATGGAGGTCAAATTCAAACTTTTCCAGATTTTACAAGAGGCCGTTGGTCAAAAACCCAACCCTTAGAGATTATCATCTAGTGACCATTTTCTATCCCGATACTTTTCAAATACTATCCCATGAAAAGTAAGACAGAAGATATCCATATTCGGGTTCCTGCTAGGGTGTGCCTTTTTGGTGACCATCAAGATTATTTGGGACTTCCGGTGATTGCCGCAGCAATTAATCGATATATCACCTTAACAGCTCAATCCATTGCAGAACGTTATTTCAAAATCCGATTGCCCGATATCAATCAAAACCGCAGCATTGATATACAACATCCCATTGATGCCTTACCTCCCAATGATTACTTTTTATCAGGAATCAAATTGTTTCAAGAACAGGGGGTTCGGTTCAAGCAGGGCTACCAAATCACTATATCAAGTGATATTCCCATCAATGCAGGCCTCTCTTCCTCTTCTGCTCTTGTTGTGGCTTGGATTCGGTTTTTGTTGTCGATACAAAACAAGATTTCAAAACCAAGTGATTTAGAGATAGGGAAAATGGCCCATCAGGTGGAAGTCTCTCATTTTAATCAGCCTGGGGGCATCATGGATCAGTATACCATTTCTCAAAGAGGGATGTTGTACATCGATACAACGACAAGAGAATGTACTTCCTTTCCCAAAAATTTAAATTATTTGATCATCGCCGAATCGGGGATTGAAAAGAGAACCCTTCAAGTGCTTTTAAAAGCCAAAACATACGCTTTAGAAGCTGTTCAACAAGTCAAAAACAAATACCCAAACTTTGATTTACTCCAAAGTTCCGTAACCGATTATAAAAAGTATAAAGATTTGGTTTCTCAAGAATTACAACCGTATTGGTATGCGACCATCCATAATTATTCAATTACCTTGAAAGCCAAAGCCTTATTGCAAAAAGTCGCTATCAACCAGCAACAAATTGGGCAATTAATCAATCAACACCAAGATATTCTGCAAACGTGTATCCAAAACACACCTATTGAGATGCAAAACCAAATTCAAAGGGCATTACAAGCGGGGGCTCTTGGAGCGAAAACCGTTGGTTCCGGAGGTGGTGGTTGTATCGTTGCATTGGCAAACCAAAAAACAAAAAATAAAGTGATTCGAGCGTTTTTGGGGGCGGGTTCCAAAAAGGCTTATCCCATCGAAATAGTTTAAAGTCATATGAAAAACAATTCTAGTATTATCATTTTAGCAGCTGGGATGTCTTCTCGAATGAAAAAATCTTTAGGGGATGTTTCATTGGATCCCAAAATTCAAAAAGTTGCCCAATCGGATCACAAAAGCCTCATTCCAGTGACTCAAGATAATGATAGTTTGATGAGTCTTCTACTCCAAAATATTGAATCAGCCAATTATACAGATGTCTATTTGATCACGAGTTCCCAGAATCAAGGATTTAAAAATCTTGTTGGTTCCAAAGATGCCGATAATCTTTACGGCAAACTCAAAATTCATTTTGTGATACAAAAAATTGCACATAACAGAAGTAAACCGGCTGGAACGGCTGATGCCCTGCTGCAGGCTTATGATCAATACCCTCAATTAAAGTCCTGCTACTTCACTGTTTGTAATGGTGATAATTTATATTCAGTAGCTACCTTAAAAGCATTAAAATCCAAAAGAAAAGCACCATGTGCCATGATTGCCTATGATCGAGATGGATTACAATTTCCACAAGAACGAATTTCAAAATTTGCCATCATTAATTGTGATGAAAACTGGTTTCTAAAAAAAATAATTGAAAAACCTAGTGTATCTCAAATTGCTAAACACAAAGATGCCAATGGGAGCACTAGACTGAGCATGAATGTATTCAATTTTGATGGCGGTTTGATGTTTCCTTTCATAAAAGAATGTCCATTTAACGAAATCAGAGATGAAAAAGAACTCCCTCAAGCCGTAGTAGATTACGTTGCAAAAAACCCAAAAGGAATGCTATGTATCCCAGTTTCAGAACACCTGCCTGATTTAACTTCGGCTCATGATATTGAAGTATTGAAAGGCATTGGATAGTATTGAACCATATGGAATGGTACTCTGTCTACTACCACGAAACCGAAGCGTTCTAAAATATGGGACTTATACGCTTAATCTAATCTGACCTATCAGATTCTAGTTTTGATTCATTGTCATCTCGACGGAATATATCACTCTTTGATAGTGCTACCACATTGTATGGAATGTCAATTTTGAGAGAACTTGACATTTCATTTTAGGGTTTGTTTTATCAAGTATCGAATCCCCCCCCCTTTTTTTAAATTTTAATCGTCATTAGAACTTGTCCCTTTTTCCCGCTCATAAAGCTTGGTAATATATTTTCCAATGATGTCAAATTCGATATTGACTTGAGTCCCCCTTTCTAAAAATTGCATGTTGGTGGATTGGTAGCTATAAGGAATGATGTAAATACTGAATTGACTGTCAGCAGTGTCCACAACGGTAAAACTGATGCCATCAAGACAAATAGATCCTTTTTCGATGATGGGAAACTTTGGTGGATGGTGACATTCAAATCGATATAATCCTGGTCCCTTTTTTTGTGGTGTTTCGATGCAAACGGCTATTTGGTCTACATGCCCCTGTACTAAATGCCCATCTAGAGGATCGCCCATTTTTAAACTACGTTCTAAATTGAGGTAACTTCCCTTCCCAAGCAAACCAAGATTACTTCTTTGCAAAGTTTCAGAAATAGCGGTCACACCATAGGTGGATTGATCAAACTTGGTGACGGTCAAGCACACCCCATTATGAGAAATACTTTGCCCAATGGTTAACTCAGACGATAAATGACTATTGATGATGAATTCTTTTGAATTCTGACTAGAATGAATGCTTTCTATGATACCCATGGATTCTACGATACCTGAAAACATACGATACTGAATGACTACTTTTGGCTGGCAATTTAGTTAGAAAGTACATGCCTCCAAAACCTAAAAAAATACTTGTTGGTATCTCTATGGGGAACCCCAATGGGATTGGTCCAGAGATTATCATCAAAACTTTTGAAGACAAAAGAATGTATGATTTTTTTACAGTGATTGTCTTTGGTAGCAGCCAAATTCTCCAAAAGATGGCCAGGTTTTATAAATCATCAACTAAAATTCGATCGATAGGAGAAGATAACAAGGTTTTAAATAATACATTGAATGTACTTGAAGTGGCTGAAAATCAAGAGTTTGATTGGCAGTTGGGACAGTCAAATGCCGAATCGGGCCGGATGGCCGTTCTGGCCTTAGAAGAAGCCACCCATGTTTTAAATAATGATAAAATTCATTGTTTAGTGACGGCGCCTATTGATAAACAAAGTAGTTATTCAGAAGATTTTCCATACGCTGGTCATACAGAATACCTAAAAGATTTTTTCAATCAAGAAACTTTAATGATGATGGTTAGTGAACATTTAAGAGTCGCTCTAGTCACAGAACACATAGCATTATCAGAAATTCCCAGGTTGATTACTAAAGAACGCCTACATCAAAAATTGGATTTATTATTAAATTCCCTAAAACAAGACTTTGGTATCCATCGACCCAAAGTCGCCGTTTTGGGCCTAAATCCCCATTCGGGGGACAACGGAGTGATGGGATCTGAAGAAATCGATACCATATCACCTATAATTAAAAAATATCGAAACAACGAAGAATTTGTTTTTGGGCCTTTTTCGGCCGATGGATTTTTTGCGAGTGGAAAATACCGGCAGTTTGATGCCACCTTAGCCATGTTTCACGATCAAGGCTTGATTCCGTTTAAAGCTTTATCCTTTGGTAATGGCGTGAATTTTACTGCTGGATTAGATAAAGTTAGAACTTCCCCCGATCACGGTACGGCCTTTGACATTGCTGGGAAAAACAAAGCCAATGCCAACTCATTTAGGGAAGCTCTTTTTACTGGAAGACAAGTTTACTACAATCGATTGGACTATCTTTCAACTGAATCTAATTCGGATTAGTCCATAATGCACTGTCTTGATATCCAATGCGGACCGCTTTGGATTCAAAATTCCATTCTATTGATAACGGTTGAGTATAAATATCCCAATGTTTGTTTCCGTTTTTTCGATAAACGATAGTAGCGTCTTCCAAAGGGCTTTCCAAATAAATTGAATCGTTTTTAATCGTTGCTATCGGAGGTAAAAGAATCGGGTTTTGTCCTCCAACCAACCATTGATTCATCAACTCTTTTTCAGGATAGACGCCTAAATCCCCTGAATAGAGCATCCATCGATCCAACTTTTGACTCAACGAATCAGCCACCTGACGATATTGACCTTGATAGGCCAAATTATTTAGTTCATATGGGTCGACCGATAAGTCATACAATTCGGTTTTGGGTTTGGGAACATCAAACCATTGGCTTTGATGTTTATTGAGTTGATTATCTTTATATAAATCAGAAAGATGTTGCATCAATGGCATGGAATTTCGATAACTGATATCCAGTGCGTTTGAGATCTCAGGATATAAATTTCGAATGAACTTATAGTTTCCTGATCTGATAGCTCTTTTCATGTCGATTTTTTCATCAAAGCGATTGGATGTGGCATAGATTTCATTGATTGAATCACGAATGGCAAATGAGCCTAAAAATGGATTCCCCTCCATGATATCCGGTGGGCGAATGCCAGCCAATGAAAGCACTGTAGGAGCAAAATCAATAAAACTCACAAAATCATCTTCAGTAGAACCACTGGATTGATTGTAAGGTAGCTTGACAATTAGAGGCACTTTAATTCCCGTTTCATAAAGGGATCGTTTGTATCTCGGAAATGGCCCACCATGATCCCCATAAAAGAATATCACACTCTTTTTAAAAAGTTTGTCTTCTTTTAATTGATCAATGATGTTTCCGATTTGTTGATCTAATCGAATGATATTAGAATATCCAATAGCTAAATCTTTTCTTACCACTTCATTATCAGGGAAAATTGGCGGTATTGGAACTTGCTCTGGGGCAACTAATAAAAGCTCTTTCGATTGATTCCAAATTTGCGATTCATGAGTGATTCCAAAATTAAAAACAGTAAAAAAAGGTGTTTTTGGGGGACGATTTCTCCAATGAGCTTGGGGACTTGATTCGTCCCATCCAGAATCTAGAGATTTGAAGTTATAATCTTCTTTTGCATTATTGGTACAGTGATAACCATGGATTCTCAAATATTCTGTAAACATTTTGACTCCATTGGGGACGATTGGAGAGTAATTAGGAATCCCGAGGGTTGGTTCATTCTTGATTTGGTTGCTGCTATATGTGCGCATGTTGTGGGTTCCTATAGTGGTTGGATACATACCCGTGATTAGAGCGCTTCGAGCTGGAGCACAAACAGGTGTCGGTGTGTAGGCATTGTTAAAGACAATGCCTTTTTTTGCTAAAAACTCAAGATTAGGGAGTTCAATCGTTTCATTGCCATAAATTGGCAGAAATTCTGGAGATAAATCTTCAGCAACAATCCAAACGATATTAGGACGCTCCACTGTTTTTCTATCGCAACTCTTAAAAATCAATCCAAACATCACATAAAAAAGTAATCTTTTGAATCTAATATTCATCGTTCTTAAAATTCTGAATTGGATCATCTAATGCAAAAATATTTGTGTGGCATTTAATCTACGGTCTCAAAGTTAGAACATACTTGAAACAGAAAAATTGAAATTTCAATATTCTTTGAAAATTGTAAATAATGGTTTTAAAGAACATCTCATGATGGCTAGTCATATTAATTGGATGGACGAATAAAAACCATCTATTTGTTTGAAATAAAGTTATCAATAACATAGGTCATATGTATCCGGTAATTATAATTTTTTGTGACTGGATGTAAAGACCTCACCAAATATGATCAGTTGTCTCAAATTTTTGATAATAAAGGCGAAGTTTCTAAACTGATTAAAATGACAATATTTATTTTTGTTAATTAATAGGTCTATTTACTATTTTAAAATCATATGAAAACTAAAGTAGTAACTAAAAACACATCGGATTTTTTAAGATACCTTGTCAATAACAACAAACCCTATTTCACCAGTCAAGAGGCTGAAAATTATTTTGTTAATTCCTCCAGAGCCTATATACAAAGTTTTTTACAAGCGTTAGTTGAACGTCAATTAATCTTCAGACTTAAAAAAGGACTTTACATGATTATTCCATATTATTTAATGGAAAAAGAATTTTTTCCGAATTCTTATTTAACAGCTAAAGCACTTGCTGGCACCAATGATTATTATTTAGGATATTGTTCAGCGTTGCAAATTCATGGATTAATTGAAAACCCTTCATTAAAACAACACATTGCTTTAAAAAACCAAATGACACCAAATTTTATTGAGATAAAAGGGATGGAATATCAGTTGATCAGTCATAAGAAAAAATTATTCTATGGATTTGAAACCATTTGGATAGAGTATTTAAACCACATGTATAAAGTAAGATGCAGTGATTTTGAAAAAACCATTCTTGATATTGTTAATCGTCCTAAATATGTTGGTGGAATTCAAGTTACAGCAAAAGCAATATTAGAAGCAAAAAATCGTGTTGATTTTTCAAAGCTCTTAGATTATATCAAGCAATCTAATAGTCAAGCTGTTGTCAAGCGTTTGGGGTATTTGCTTGATACATTGCAAATTGAGACGTCCATTACTTCTGAACTTCAATCGTTATTGTCTCCATCTTATATTCCATTAGACCCATCAAAAGAAAGAAAAGGGAAAACGAATAGCAAGTGGAACATTCAAATTAATTCTTCTTTAAAAATTTGAAGCGCTTTGATTTGAGTTCTGGCGTATGTTGTCTTCGCTTCATATGATAAAAATATCTGCTGTGAGATATAACTTAAACAGCTGTCCTGATTTTGGGGTACATAACACTATTTGTTTGAAAAGAATATAAAGAATGGGAGTCCACTATTTCCCTTAAATACTTCATTTCGAAACAACTTGTTGTTGCACTAGATAGTTGAACATGGCAACCACTTATTGAGACATTTTTTATTTGAAGTAGGGTCCAGTTAAAATTAAAACTGCTTCCATTAGACTACCAAATCAATTGGGTTTGATATGCTGAAACTTTTTTTCTAACCCTTGAGCTTGTGCCTGCTGAAATGCTGTCTTACCGTATTTGTCTTTGATGGTGGTATCGGCCCCTTTTTCCAAAAGAATTTGAGCAATTTCAGGTTGATTAAAACCTGCGGCATAAAACAGGGCGGTGGCTTGATTGTAATTTTTTATATTACAGTCAGCTCCATGCTCTAATAAAATCAATACGACCTCTTTATAACCTTTAAAACAAGCCCCCATAAGGGCTGTATTTCCAGAATGATCTTGGTGGTTGATATTAATTGATCGATTTAGCAAAAACTTCACAATTTCAACTTGATTATAGTAAGCGGCCAAAATTAATGGGGTGGAACCCCTTTGATCAACGAAAGAATCAAAATCAACTCGATCATCCATTTTGTTCAGACTTTTGAGGTCGCCACTTCTGATAAACTGAAAAATTTCTTCCATATGAAAGGACTTTTAAAATGACTAATGAAGTAGTGTATATACCAACCTAATGCTCATCGGACAGGAATTGACATCTCAATCCCTTATCAAAGGAAACCGGATTCCATATGAAGATTGAATTCTAAATTCAATTAGAGTCCGAGTGCATTTCTGACTCCAGCACCGTATTCGGGATCAGCTAAATCAAAATGGTGTAATTGTTTTTCAATGATCTCCGGAGAAACCCCCTCCATAGCAGCTGCAATGTTTTGGAATAACCGTTCTTTTTGTTCATCAGTGAATAAACGAAATAAATCACCTGGTTGCTTGTAAACCCCATAGGTGTCATTTTCTTCATATCGAGTGATATCTCCACTAATTTTCATGGGAGGTTCTTCAACAGAAGGATCTTCTACGGCTCCATCTTTGGTATTTGGCTCATAGTAAGCATCCGGATTCCCAAAATCATTGGTGAAAAATCGCATGGCACCATCTTTATGATAATGCGTTACTTGGTTTTTTGGGGCATTGGGAGGCAAAGCCTCATAGTGAGTTCCCAATCGATAGCGATGAGCATCAGCATAAGCAAATATTCTAGACTGTAATACTTTATCTGGAGAAAATGAAATGCCAGGAACGACGTTTGATGGAGAAAAAGCTGCATTTTCAACATGCTGAAAATAATTATCAGGGTTCTTATTTAACTCTAGAATCCCCACATCAATGAGTGGAAAGTCTTTGTGGGGCCATATTTTTGTTAAATCAAAAGGATTGAATGGTTGTTTTGGGGCGTCCTCTTCGTTCATGATTTGAATCTTAAATTCCCATTTAGGAAAATGGCCTTGTTCGATGGCTCCAAATAATTCTTCTTGGTATTTTTCACGGGTTTGGCCCGTGATTTCAGCGGCTTGTTCGTTGGTATAGTGCTGATGTCCTTGTAACGTTTTAAAATGAAATTTGACCCAAAATCGCTCATTATTTTTATTCCAAAAACTAAATGTATGAGACCCATATCCATTCATGTGCATAGGGGAAATAGGCAATCCTCTATCAGACATGAGAATGGTCACTTGGTGTAAACTTTCAGGTGTTAATGACCAAAAATCCCACATCGCCTCGGGTGATCTGAGATTAGTTTTGGGGTGCCGTTTTTGGGTTCGAATAAAATCAGGAAATTTATACCCATCTCTTATAAAAAATACTGGCGTGTTATTTCCAACCATATCCCAATTACCTTCATCGGTATAAAACTTTAAAGCAAACCCTCGTACATCTCGTTCGGTATCCGATGCCCCCAGTTCGCCCGCTACCGTTGAAAATCGAGCAAGGACTGGTGAACGTTTGCCAATTTCAGAAAAAAGGTCTGCACGCGAGAACTGGGTGATATCATGCGTAACGGTAAAGGTTCCATACGCTCCCCATCCTTTGGCATGAACAACTCTTTCTGGAATTCTTTCTCTGTTTTGATGAGCTAATTTTTCCACCAATTTATAATCAGAAATCAAAAGAGGCCCGGGCTGACCAGCTGTCAGTGATTTTTGATTGTTTGAAACTGGTGCTCCACCGGTAGTCGTTAGTTTTTTAGGCATTGCTTGAATATAAAATATGTTTTCAAATTTAAATCTTTAAAACTGATTTTCTGATACTATTCTTTCCATAATTTTCATATGAACATTTATAGATTAAGTAAAGTATTGATTTTAAGGGCTTCCCCTTCAAGTGACTCTCAGTCTACGATGAGCATATGATGTGAAAAAATACTTAGTTTTGCGAACTGTGAATCTGAAATACAACCATAAAGATTTCGACATTTATTTTTTGTCATTAAAAGAAGGAGTCCACCATTTCAGTTACACCATAGACCATAGTTTTTTTGAATATTTCGAATTCAATGATATTATCAACCCCGACATTCAAATCGATGTTGACTTATTCAAAAGAAGCAATCTAATGGAATTGAAATTTCGATTTAAAGGAAACATCACTTTGGTGTGTGATATTTCTTTAGAAACATACAACACATCCATAAAATCTTGTTATGATTTGGTGATCAAATTCGGACAAAGGGCAACTAGTGCAACAGAACCTGACGTTATTTATTTGGAGCCATCAGAATATAAATTGAACATTGCACAACCGATTTATGAATCGGTTGTGCTTTCATTACCCATAAAAAAAATTCATCCCGGAGTGCATGATGGAAGCTTAGACTCTGAATTGATGGCTTATTATGAAACAAACCAACAGAACAGCTATCGTATTCCTGATTCTAGATGGGATAAACTCCGATTGATAACTAAAAATTCATAAACACTATGGCTCATCCTAAAAGAAAAATTTCAAAATCTAGAAGAGACAAACGTCGAACCCATATCAAAGTCGATGAAAAACAAATCAGTATTTGTCCCACCACATCAGAAGCTCACCTATACCACAGAGCGCACTGGGTAGACGGGAAACTCTATTATAGAGGGAAGGTTCTAAAGGAAGAATCTGTCAAAGACTAACTTCATATCATTTGACCAAAAGCAGAATTTGTTAGTTGATTTTCTTTGATGGAAAAATCAAATTCTAAACCAATCAAGGCGGCCATTACAGGGGTCGGTGGCTATCTACCTGATGATTTATTAACCAACGCCCAATTAGAAAAAATGGTCGAGACTTCTGATGATTGGATTGTTTCTAGGACGGGCATCCGTCAACGAAGAATTTTAAAAGATCCTAGAAAAGGCACTTCTTATATGTGTGTCAAAGCCATCCAAGAACTACTGTCTAAAACAAATACGAATCCGAGTTCAATAGATCTGGTGATTTTGGCCACGGTCACTCCAGATGTCCAAGTTAGTCCTACTTCATCTGTTATTATTTCTGAAATCGGAGCAACCAACGCTTTTGGATATGATTTGAGTGCCGCATGTTCCGGATTTTTGTATGCGTTGAGTACCGCGTGTAGTTTTATAAATTCTGGAAAACATCAAAAAGTGGTGGTGGTAGGGGGTGATAAAATGTCTTCTCTGGTTGATTATACCGATAGAACAACGTGTATACTTTTTGGTGATGGGGCCGGTGCTGTCTTGATTGAACCCAGTCAAAATGAGTTTGGGTATGAAGATGAATACCTAAGATGTGATGGTAGTAACCAAGAATTACTCCGTGTTAAATCCGGTGGTTCTTTACATCCTATCACTAGCGAAACGGTTGAAAAAAAATGGCATAAACTATATCAAGATGGGCAATCTGTTTACAAAAGAGCTGTTTCCGAAATGTTTTACGCTACCACCCAAATTGTAAAAAAAAATCAACTATCGATTGATGACATTGATTTTTTTCTTGCCCACCAAGCCAACAAACGAATCATCGATTCAACAACTCGTAGAGTTGGTCTTGATTCAAAAAAAGTGCTGATGAATATTGAAAATTATGGAAACACGACATGTGCCACAATACCTTTACTTTTATATGATTATGAAAAGGAGTTCAAAAAAGGAAGTAAATTGGTCATCACTGCTTTTGGCGGAGGATTTACATGGGGATCGGCTTATTTGACTTGGAGTTATTAAACACAAAAAATAAAACAACAATGGATCTTAAAGACATTCAAAATCTCATCAAATTCATTTCTAAAACTGATGTTGAACAGGTCAAGCTCGAATTTGAAAATGTAAAAATCACCGTCAGTAAATCAACTGGTATTAAACAAGAAACAACACCTCAAATTATAACTAGTCCAACGACCCCTCTGCCTATTGAACCTCCAATTCAATCAACTCTACCACCAACCCGAGTTCCTGAAGTTCAAGAAGAATCATCACAAAGCAATCAAAATCTAAAAACGATTAAGTCTCCGATGCTTGGAACCCTATACTTGCACCCATCACCTGATGATCCCCCTTTTGTTTCAATTGGGGATCCCATCAGAAAGGGGGACACGCTTTGTACCATCGAAGCCATGAAGTTGTTTAATCATATCAATTCGGAATATTCAGGAAAAATTGTGGATATTTTGGTTGATAATTCATCCCCTGTTGAGTTTGACCAGCCTTTATTCGTCATTGAGCTTTCATAGATTTTTTGGTGAAACGGTTTAACAAAATTTTGATAGCCAATCGTGGCGAAATTGCCATGAGAATCATTCGAACCTGCAAAGAGATGGATATTCAAACGGTTGCCGTGTATTCTCAAGCCGATAAAGATAGCCTCCATGTACGATTTGCCGATGAAGCCGTCTGTATTGGTCCTCCACCAAGTTCCGATTCTTATCTCACCATGGCCAACATCATTGCAGCGGCAGAAATTACCAATTCCGATGCCATTCATCCTGGATATGGATTTTTATCGGAGAATGCTGAGTTTTCTGAAATATGCAAATCCAATAACATCAAATTCATCGGGGCTTCTAGTGAGATGATTAGTAAAATGGGGGATAAAGCCACGGCCATAGCCACCATGAAAAAAGCCGGTGTTCCAACCATACCAGGATCTGAAGGAATTTTAAACTCCTTTGACGAAGCAAAGCAAGTGGCCATGAAAATTGGTTATCCCGTCATCTTAAAAGCCACGGCAGGAGGGGGCGGAAAAGGAATGCGCATTTGTTGGCACCAAGCAGAATTAGAAAAAGGATGGAATAGTTGTAAACAAGAAGCCCTAAAAGCATTTGGTAATGATCAAATGTATCTTGAAAAATTCATCGAAGATCCACGTCATATCGAAATTCAAGTTTTTGGCGATTATCGAGGGAAAGTTTGTCATCTATCTGAACGGGACTGCTCCATTCAAAGAAGACATCAAAAATTACTTGAAGAAACGCCTTCTCCATTTATGACCTCCCGTTTGAGAAAAAAAATGGGGGATGTGGCCATTAAGGCGGCTGAATACATCCAATACGAAGGGGCTGGAACAATCGAATTCTTAGTCGATAAAAAAACGAATTTCTACTTCATGGAAATGAATACCAGAATTCAAGTAGAGCATCCCATTACCGAACAAGTAGTCAGTAGAGATTTGATTCGAGAACAGATTGAAATTGCTCAAGGGGCTCGCATCAGTGGTAAAAACTATATGCCTAAACTTCACGCTATTGAATGCAGAATCAATGCGGAAGATCCGGCTCATGATTTTAGACCCAGTCCAGGGATGATTGAAACCATCCACTTTCCCGGAGGACATGGGGTTCGTATCGACACCCATATTTATAGTGGGTATGTGATTCCTCCTTATTATGACTCCATGATTGCTAAACTCATTACCACGGCAGAATCCAGAAAGGGAGCTATTCTGAAAATGAGAAGAGCCTTGGATGAATTTATTATTGAGGGGATTCAGACCACCATCCCATTTCATCGTCAATTGATGGATCATCCAGATTTTTTGGCTGGTAATTATACCACCAAACTAATGGACAACTTCAACTATTCTCCTAGTGGAGAATAGTTTTGTTCCCCTTCGAAATGCGTTGATGTTTCGATAATCCGAAACTTTTTGGTTTGATTTTAAATGGTTTCAAGCAACAACTGTCAAATCACCAACATATCTCCCTTATAAGGGATTTGAGATTGATCCCTTACTTGATAACGATTCATTTCAACAATCCAAAAAAAACAAAAACCGTCTTTGAAGACGGTTTTTGTTGTAATAACCTAACTTTTTAATGGTTAGTATCCATCATTCTGGACCATATTCGCATTCGATTCCAATTCATAGGTCGGAATCGGAAAAATTCTTCGGTGATCCGTTGAAGAAATTTCGGTTTGATTGTTATGCCCAGGTGTCACTGGAATGGGTAATCTCGTTCTCTGAAAATCAAAAAATTCGAATCCCTCAAAAATCAGCTCTTTTCTACGCTCATTCAAAATGTCTTGTTTGGTTACCGACGTATAAGCGGATGCGCCTCGTTTGGAGGTAATCTTATTTAACTCCGCAATGGCGGCATCAGTTTGCCCTTGCTCCAATAATGCTTCCGCATAATTAAGAATTATTTCTTCTATTCGGATGACCACCACATTATCATCTTGGGTATTGGTTTCAGGCCACTTAGCTTTATTTATAAGCTTTGTATTTCCTCGACAGGTTTCATTGGCTATGATACCACGTCTGACATCCCCCTCTTCATATAGATTTAAAACGCTTGGTAAGACTTCAACATCTCCATAGGAACAGCCTCTATATATGTAGGCAAGACCATTAATCCCTCGATTATCTGTTTCAGAAAAAGCTAATTCAAAAATTGAATTGGCAGCATAACTCCCTTCCCAACTTGATACATAGGCATCAGGTTCTAAAATCTTAAAGCCACCATTATCAATGACTTGCTTTGCGGCAGTTGCTGCCCGATCCCATTCTCCAAAATAAAGAGCCACTCTACTTTCTAATGCTTTTGCCGCCCATTTTGAAGGAAAACTTTTATTCGTACTTCCATCACTAATATTATTATAGGCTGTCTCCAAATCTGCATAAATAGCCCCTTTGACTTCCTCAACAGTATTTCTTGCTGGAGATAATTCTTCCCCTTTAAATTCAGTAACTATAGGAACACCTAAATTACCACTAAGATGTTGTTGACCATAATTTCGCAATAAATCGAAATGAGCTATGGCTCTAACAAACTGAGCTTGTGCTTGTATGCTTTTCATGGCAGCCGCATCTCCTTCAATTCCTGATAAATCCTGATTGATAATAATGTTAGCTGGCGCGATGGCGTCATAGGCCGTCGCCCATACCCCTAGGCCATTGTCGGCGATGTATCTATAGCCAGCGGGATTAGTAAATCGACCCGAATTACCATTGGCAAATACGGTAGTCCCTCTAATTTCATCTTCGATAATAAAATCTCTTCCATACCAATTTGAATTGGTTAAAACATCAAGAGAACCAATTAAAAGACCTCTTAAATCACCTTCTGAGCTGATATTGGCTGCATCTCCAATTGTAGTGAGCGTAGGCTCCAAATCCTCTGAAGAGCATGAAGTTAAAAACATAGATGATAAAAGGATAGAAAAACTGAATATTATATGTTTTTTCATGATACTATAAATTAACATTAACACCAATGACTACTGATTTTGTCGGAGGAGTTCTTAAATTTAAAAACTCTGGATCCCATAACAAATCATCATCTTTTGTCCAAGTATACAAATTGACGCCCCTAACATAAATCTGTGCAGAACTAAAGCCAATCTTGTTAACCAATTCATTATTAAAAGCATAGGTCAACGTGACATCTCTCAAACGAATAAAATCAGCTTCATACAAAAAACGATCATAGGTAGTCCAAGACTCGAATCCGTGTTGTATTTTCGGAACATCTGTGATATCACCTGGTTGTTGCCACCGATCCAATAATGCATTGATTCCATTAAAGCTTTGGGTTGAATAGCGCGTAGATTCTCTTATGTATAGAGACCAAGGTTCATATTCTCCATGTCCGCCAGCATAATTTGCTTGAGCTGAAAGTGAAACATTTTTATAGCCAACATTTAAAAATAATGATGCCTGAAGTGTTGGATCAACGGTCATGTCTGAGACAATTCTGGGGGCTTGTGAGTAAATATCTGTCGTTTCTGTTTTTTCTTCATTGGCCCAATAAAGCTTAACCCCTGTTTGCTCATCTACTCCAGCATAGGATCTCATATAATATTGATAAAGCGGTTCTCCTTCAACAATTCTGGTACTGCCACCTATAATTTCAATAGTCTCTCCACTTTCATCTTTCGCCAACTCAATGACTTCATTTTGAGCTGTGGAAACAGTACCTCTCAACGTCAGAATCAGGTCGTTTTGTTTGATGATATCGCCCCCCAAAGTAAATTCAATGCCATTACCTTCAATGATACCAACATTTTGATTGCGACTATTAAAAGATGTCGTTCTAGAAAGAGGGACACTTTGCAATATGTCTGTAGCTCGTGCCGAAAAATAAATTAAATCACCATTGAATCTATTTCCAAACATCTGAAAGCTTAATCCCAACTCTGTTACGGCTAACTTTTCCCAGGTTAAATCATCATTTCCAAAACCTGCGGGAAGAATTCCACCAGATCCGCCATATGAAGAACCATATCCAACGGATGCTTGGTACGTATTCCTTCCGATTGCAGCATTACCAGTAAGACCATAATTCGCATATAATTTTAATCTGTCAATATATCCCAAGTTTTGGATAAAGCTCTCTCTTTCTAAATTCCAAGCTAGTCCAAACCCATAAAAATCACCCCATCGCGTATCAGTTGGAAATCGAGAATCCGCTTCACGAGAATAGTTTAGGTTAGCAATATATTTCTCATCAAATGAATAGTTGGTTGATATTTTGTATGAAGCATTATATCCGTCCGAATAAATTCCGCCAACTCCTGTTGGTTCAGCGGTCGAACTCAAATAATAGATACCATCCGTTGAAAACCCCTTACCTTCAGCTAATACAGAATTAAAACTAGAATCAATGAACTCTTGAATTCCTATAAACTTAAGATTATGTTTTTCAAAATTTATAGAATACGTCAATATGTTTTGGATTGTAAAATCGGCAAAATGATTTGCTGACAAAGAGGCAGTTCCTGCATCTCCAACAGCATCTGCATGTACTCTATTATTATACTGTCGATACCATGTCCGTCCGTGGTCAACAGATAAAACAGATTCTAAAACAAGATTTTCTATTGGGGTTTGCCACTTAAATCTTTGAGCACTCGATATGTTGAAAAACTGATTTAAACTTATATCATTCTCTGCTAAATATAATGGATTGAATAGGTTTGTATTTAAGTTATTGATATTATAGCTGCCATCTTCATTGAACGCGCGAGAAGTTGGTGGCATAAAATATTTCGCAGTTCTTGGACTCGAAAAATAAGCTGAATCTTCAAGAAGACCATCTAATTCTATTATACTGAATCTATTGTTGGTAGAAAATGTCAGTTTGTCTGAAATTTTAAATTGAACGTTGAAAGTTCCATTGATCGATTCAAACTCAGAACCAACAACGGTCGCTTCATTTGATTGATAACCTACCGAAGCTCTAAAGTTGAGGGCTTCCGAACCACCCCTTGCAGATATATTGATATTTTGAGATGGAGCATTATCCACTGTAATTAAATCAGCCCAATCTTCGTTATACTCGCCTTGATCTGCCCAGTTTTTATACGTTAAGCCAAAAAATCTTGTGTTATCTAAATAAAATTGCTCAGCCCCTTCACGGTTAAAGCCATTTCTTTCTCCGTAAGTGTTAAATATTCCATCAAAAAACAACTCTCTACGTTCAGCAGCTGTTAGCATAACAGGCCCATCAATGGCATCATTTGACCAACCATAATTGGCATCAACATTGATAGCAATTTTTCCTTGTGCCGACTTTTTGGTATTGATAACGATAACGCCACCTGAGCCTCGTGAACCATACTGGGCTGTGGCCGTGGCGTCTTTAAGCACGGTGATTGATTCGATATCGGTGGCATTCACTCCAGCTAGAGTACTTAAAGAGGAGGCTCCTCCTCCTAATCCTACATCACGAACATTGATTGGAACCCCATCGATGACATATAAAGGGGCATTGGAGGCATTGATAGAGGATCTGCCGCGAATCAACACATTCGATGTGGCACCAGGTGTTCCTGAATTCCCCCATAAATATAAACCAGGAACTTTACCTTGCAAAATTTGATCCACAGAAGTCACAGGAAAGTTACCGATCTCTTCAGCCGTCACTTGTACGGCAGAACCAGTCAATTCACTCCTAGTGAGGGTTCCATAACCCATAACCACAACCTCTTCAAGTTCGGAACTCGGTTGCAATGAAATAGCATACCTATCCCTTTGGTCGACAGTCAATGTCTGGTTTTCAAAACCTACATAACTGACAACAATAACATCTCCAACTGAAACTTCAATGGTGAAATTTCCATCAAAGTCAGTGGAGACTCCTCGGTTTTCATCTTGAACTAAAATAGTTGCTCCAGGCAATGGAACTTCTTGATCATCCAAGACGGTCCCAGAAATAGTCTTTTCTTGGGCGCGTATGTCGTTAGAAAATACCCCCCCCCATAAAAAACCATGAATCAGTAGAAAAACCGTGATCTTTCTACCAAACAATCTAGAAAATCGTCTGTGCATAGGGTAAAATTTTATTTATGGTTATTTCTTACAAAGTTAACGAAATCTACGGTTAACATTTTGTTAACAAAAGTAAATTATCTCATTTTTGTCACACACAAACCAACTTAAAATTCAGCATGAACAACTGAAATTTTTATTTCATGTATTCAATAACGTCAGAGATGTAATTTTACTCGTTGATAATTAGATATCTCAAATTTTGGAGCTTTACAACAAATTAAATTCTAGCCAATGGGAACATATCATTGGTTTGGAAAAGACGCCAAGGTGGATTATTTCTTTTTATGTCTACCATCCCATTAAAAACCCTCCCCTTTTTAGAGATTATTTGTTTATCCAATTAGAGGATTTTCAAGTTTTAGGGCGCATTTATGTCGCACAAGAAGGCATCAATGCTCAAGTTTCCGTTCCAACCATTCAGTATCAACCGTTTTTGGATTTCATTCAAGGTATTTCTTTTTTGAAAAAAGTACGAATGAATTTTGCTATTAATCATGATCACAAATCATTCTTGAAACTCACCATCAAAGTAAAAAACAAAATTGTTGCTGATGGGTTAGAAATAGATCAAATTGATGTGTCAAAAAAAGGTGAATATTTAAATGCGGAAAGATTTAATCAGATGTTGGAACATTCAAACAGTGTGTGTGTTGACATCAGAAATCACTATGAAAGTGAAATCGGTCATTTTCAATCGGCAATTCGTCCTGATGTTGACACTTTTAGAGATTCCTTACCCATTATCGAAAAGCACCTTCACCCTCATAAAATTGATAAAAACATTTTGATGTATTGTACAGGGGGCATTCGATGTGAAAAGGCCAGCGCCTATCTCATCAGTAAAGGGTTTAAAAATGTCTACCAACTTCAAGGAGGCATCATCAATTATATCAGAGAAGTCCAAAAAAATCAATTGCCCAATAAATTTCTAGGGAAAAATTTTGTTTTTGACCATCGGCTGAGTGAAATGGGGTCCAAACAAATTATTTCAAAATGCCACCAATGTGGAAAACCTTGCGATCAACATACCAATTGTGCGAATCAAGCGTGTCATTTATTATTCATACAATGTCCCGATTGCAAAGCAAAATATGACAATTGTTGTTGTAAAAAATGTCAAAACATCATTCGATTACCAGCATGGGAACAAAAGAAATTACGTAAAAACCAAGCGTCCTGTCACAAAGTTTTTAAAAAAGGACGCTTTAGAGAAATTGTTTCAAGTTGATGGTGTCATTTACAAAATGTGATTTCAACGATTTAATCCCATTAACTTTGCTCAGAAAAATGAAGGCTCATGGGATGTGCTAGTTGTTCTAATGGTAGCATACCGGCTGGTTGTCGGAATAATGGTTATTGTGCCGATAATCAATGTCATAAACTCTCTTCTTTTGATTGGTTATCCAATTTAGCTAGAGATCAACAAGGAGACTACCCCTTTGTAGAGGTTCGATTTAAAAACGGACGGAAATCATTTTTTAAAATACCCAATTATTTGGAACCCAAAATGGGTTCATTAGTCGTTGTACAAGTAGATTACGGGTATGATATCGGTGTGATCGCTCTTAAAGGTGAATTAACTAGAGCCCAGATGCGATTAAAGAAGGTCCCTGATGATGAATTGATTGGGAATGTTTTACGATTTCCCAGCCAAGAAGAAATTCAACTATGGCAGGAACTACAGAAAAAAGAAGCCTTTCTTCAAAATAGATCTCGAAAAATGGCACTGAATCTAGGTTTAGACATGAAAATATCAGATGTTGAATTTCAAGCAGATGGTCGCAAAGCCATTTTTTTTTACACGGCAGATCAAAGAGTTGATTTTAGAGAACTCATCCGAGTGATGGCCGCTGAATTTAAAATTAAAATTGAAATGCGCCAAGTTGGTATGCGGGCAGAAGCCTCTCGATTAGGCGGTATAGGTATTTGTGGTCGAGAATTATGTTGCAGTTCTTGGTTAACCGATTTTCGAAAAGTTTCATCAACAGCGGCTCGATTTCAACAACTTTCATTTAATCCAGATCGACTCAACGGTCAATGCGGCAAACTCAAGTGCTGCCTGAATTATGAACTCAATAGCTACACTGAAGCATTAAAAAAATTTCCATCGACCAATATCAAATTAAAAACCCAAAAAGGCCTTGGCGTTTTTCAAAAAATGAATATTTTCAGTGACTTGATGTGGTACAGTTATGAAACAGATCGTGTCAACTGGTTCAAATTTGATGTTGATACCGTTAAAGAAATCATTAAAAAAAATCGACGATCAATTCCTGTTTCTAAATTAGAAGACCATATGATTAAAGAAGAAAAAGATTCAGAAAGAGACTTTTTTGATAATCCTATCGGATCTTCAAAAAAGAAAAAAAGGAAACAAAAAATTAGGGCATAGCGTAATATACCATGCAGATTAATTCAATGAGAGTACTCATTCTCTTGGGATTATTTCCTTTTGTTTTCAGTTGTCATTCAAAAAACAATACTGTCTTTTCAAAAAATGTGGCTATTGAAAACGGATGGTTATACAGTGAGCCAATTACATTTAAGATACCTTCCGTCGATTTAGATCAAAACCACTATTATGATTATTTTCTTTTAGTTAGAAATAACAAGTCCTATCCATTTGAAAATTTGTTTTTAATTTCTGCTTTCAAAGACAAAAACTCATTGATTTACCAAGACACCTTAGAATATTTGATGGCTAATAAAGACGGCCGGTTAACCGGTTCAGGATTTGGTTCAATCAAAACCAATAAATTCGTGTTGAAAGAAAAGGTTCAAGCGCCATCCAGAGATTCTTTTGAAATTGAAATTCGACACGCTATGCGTCACATTGATGAAGTCAGTTCTATAACTTCCCTTTCAGGCATCCATTCATTAGAGTTACGTATCGATCAAGTCATTGAGTAATGAGTAGCATTTTCCTCCTATTGGTTAGAAAAACCATCAAAATCTGTTGGGTATTGTTTGTTGTTGGAATTGTTCTTCTTGGGGTATTATTCGGGGGCGCCGCAGTTGGTATAATGGGAGAAATGCCAGATGTCAGTCAATTGGAAAATCCACGCACCAATTTGGCTACGCAAATTATTTCTGATGATGGTCAAATCCTTGGTAAATTTTACTACGATGACAATAGAACACCATTAGATTTTCATGACATTCCAACCAATTTAGTCGATGCATTAATAGCAACCGAAGACGAACGATATTATAGCCATTCAGGTATTGACTGGAAAGGAACACTTCGCGCTGTTTTTTTTCTTGGGAAAAAAGGTGGAGGAAGCACCATATCACAACAATTAGCTCGTCAATTATTTGTAGGAACAAGAGATCGGCATTTTGCCAGAGCTATTTCCCAAAAAATTAAAGAATGGATTATTGCCATCCGACTTGAACGAAGGTATACAAAGGAAGAAATTATTGCCATGTATTTAAATATCTACGATTTTGGATACCAAGCAGATGGTATTGAATCGGCTTCAAGAATTTTTTTCAATAAACTTCCCCGAGAATTATTGATCGAAGAAAGTGCTGTTTTAGTGGGCATGTTAAAGAACTCTTCTTTGTATAATCCCATTCGAAGACCAGAATTGACTCAAAGTAGAAGGAATATTGTACTAAAACAAATGCATAGAAATGAATTCATTTCAAATAAAGAATTGGATAGCTTGAGGGAATTGACTATTCGCACAGATTTTTCTCCTCAATCGCACATCCAAGGTTTGGCTCCATATTTTAGGAACTACATTCAAAAATATGTTTCACAGTGGATTGATAATAATCCGCGTAGCGATGGAAGTTATTATAATCTCTATGAAGATGGATTGAGAATTTTTACAACCATTGATTCAAGATTACAACAGAAAGCCGAAGATGCTGTGGAGCAACACATGAAAAGTTTACAATCGCATTTTTCAAAAGAGCTTCAGAGTAATCCCCAAGCTCCTTTTTCTGATATTGATGACCAAATGATTAATCAAATCATACAATCATCCGTAAAAAGATCTGAACGATGGCGTAAGATGAAAAATAGTGGGGTCCGTGAAAAAAAAATTTGGGAAAGTTTTAATCAACCCACACCCATGAAAGTGTTTAGTTGGTCAGGAGAAAGAGATACTATCCTAACACCCATGGATTCTATCTTGTATTATAAACATTTTTTGAGAGCTTCTCTATTTTCAATGGAACCTCAAACTGGAAATGTAAAAGCATGGGTGGGTGGAATCAATTTCAAACATTTTAAATTCGATCAAGTCAAACAAGGGAAAAGACAAGTTGGGTCTACTTTTAAACCCTTTTTGTATGCAACGGCCATAGATCAATTGAAATTATCACCATGCGATCAATATCCAGATTCACAATATTGTATCCCAGCTTTAAAATATGGAAATATGCAGCGATGGTGTCCTAAAAACTCTAGTAATAAGTACGGAGAGATTAGGACCTTAAGTAATGGGCTTGCGAATTCTATCAATAGTTTCAGTGCTCGAATTTTGGATATGGTCGGTCCAGGACCTGTGATTCAATTAGCCCAGAAACTAGGCATTACATCCCCCATTGAAGAGGTCCCGTCAATAGCTCTAGGGACCCCCGATATAAGTCTTTATGAACTAGTTGGGGCCTACAGTGTTTTTGCTAACTATGGTATTTATATTGAACCCAATGTTATTTCAAGAATTGAAGATAAAAATGGTCGATTGATTTACCAGGCTGATTTAAATACTAGAGATGTTCTCAGTGAAGAATCAGCCTATGCCATCTTGAATTTATTGAGTGGCGTCACTGAATTTGGAACAGGGACTCGATTAAGGCATTCTTTTCAAGAAAACAATGAGTTTTACAAAAGTCTCATTACGGGATATCCCTATCAATTTGAAAACGAAATCGCTGGGAAGACTGGAACGACTCAAAACCAGAGTGATGGGTGGTTTGTAGGTATAGTGCCTAATTTAGTAACTGGAGTTTGGGTTGGTGGTGAAGATCGTTCCATCCATTTTAAATATATAACTCAAGGACAAGGAGCCACCATGGCATTGCCCATATGGGCTCTTTATATGAAAGACATATATGAAGATGAATTGTGGGTCAGTAAAGAAAATTTTAGAATCCCTGAGAACATCTCAGTAAATTTGGATTGTACTACTAATACAGATCTCAAAGAACTTGGTCTGTAAACTTTCATCAGTTTTCAGGCGATTAGAATGTATACTAAAAATAATCGTGTTCGTACTTGGATTCGAACCAAGGACCTCTTGCCTGTCAAGCAAACGCTCTAAACCAACTGAGCTATACGAACCTATTGCAAATTTATTGGTTTTCATCAATTGTCATTTTTTATTTTATTCAGTTCTTTGTTTCATTTAAATCTTACAAAGTCTCACTCCGAATCTTTAAATGGAACAATCCATAATGAGGTTTATACTATGATAGACTGATTTATTCTCCTTTGAGAAGAAGACTCATTTTTACAAAACATTCTCCCTAATTCCTCCTTAAAAAGTCCACATTTAATCTTCACCCCTTTTATATCGGGGGTTTAACTGTTAAACACTAGTCAAAAATGATTTTTCAATCTACAAAGAAATTTGCAAATCAGTTGTAAGCCATTGCAGGAATGATACCCCCAACCTCATTGATTTCAATTGAAACTCAAAAGCTTTCTCAATCTAGAGCATCGTATGGTGTTGTTGGCAAAGATTATTGATTGGTCCTATTTTCAAAAAGCATTTGAACCCTCGTATGCCAAAATAGGGCTTCCTGCCCATTCCATTGGCTTGATGGTTGGCCGTTTGATGCTCAAAAGAATCTACAATCTAGGCGATAAAAACCGCGTCGAGCGACGGATTGAAAACCCCACCATGCAGTACTTTGCAGGTGCTGAGTTCATGAAATACGAGTCCTATTGCTACCCTTTTGGTTGGAGTTGCTACGTTGCACTAGATGGTTGAACTTATCTTACTTTTTGGTAATTTCGTTTTAGTAAACAGATACTAACTCATAATGAAATTCTTTGCAATTCTAGTTCTTTTTGCATTTATAACTTCGAGCTCAACGAGTCTATTAACTGATTCTCAGGATAAATCTATAGGGTCAAAAGATCATGCGTTGATTCCTATAAATGGCTCAGAGGGCTTTAAATTGGTTTCCAAGGGCGGTGATAAAGGAAGAAAGAGTAGAAAGATTTTATATGTTCACCCAATCGAAAATACTCAGCATGTCATTACTTCAATCGATTTCAATCTTTGTGAAGAGGATTTCAATCAAACAACAATACTTATATAAATTTGTATGTCCCTAAACGTAATAGAAAGATTCGACCTGATGAACTCCTACCTAAGTTTAAGGCACTATTTGATGAACCTTTAATAATTCAAGCAAAACCAGGATGGAATAGTGTTGATTTATTAGATCACGCTATTGATTTTCCCTCAAAAGGGTTTTACCTCTTATTATACTACTCTCAAGAATATGACGAACATTCAAAGACGTTTGTATCCGAAGAGAAAGACCTGTTCAATCCAAGACTCCGAGTTTATCAAGGTGAAGTGGAAGGTCTCACTCCAGCAATTTTTGTTGATGACAAACAAAACCTTTCTAACCCCCTTATCGGTTTTCATGACTATGCAACAAACCAAACCCCCGCGGTTGTAATCTCGTATAAATCTAGAATTTAGATTAATACAATGTCTCTTTTGCCTTTTTAAACTCCTACTAAGTGTTCAACCACAAAGTGTGAAACTTAACAATTCCAATCCAATGGTTAACCATTGATCGTATCTGTCTCAAGAAAAAGACATCATAAAAACCCGAATTGGTGTGCTACGAAAGTAGTTTCCTAAAAAGGAAGGCACTGATGTTGACCAATCAAGAAATACAACTCATTGAAGATAAAATGAATCGCAGAGGCGTTCGCCAATTGGACGAACTGAGTCACATTGAAAGGATAAAGTCAACATGGGGCCATGGGGCACTGAGTGAGTTGAAGATGGCATTTAAACATTCTTATTTTTCAAATTCCAAATCGATTCGAATTTTAATATCCACAATCCCATTGGACTACCGTCCTAAGATATTATAATTTCAGAAATAGACACCAAAAGTTTGAACTATCAATTAAATCCATACTTTTGATTAAAACACCAGTTTATGAAGACTCAACAAAAAATACAAACATCATGATCATTCCAATTATAGCCGTTTCAGGAGGGTTTATTGTTGCCATAGTAGCCATCGTAACAGAACATCATCGCAAAAAAAAGCTGATAGAAAAAGTTCATGATCTTCCAGATCATGAAAAAATTAAAATTCTATCTGACAAGCTCAAAGAGAATCCTTCTTACAATGGTAATTTTATTTTAACATTTGGTGCATTACTCATTGGGGCTGGAATCGGTTTGCTAATGGGGGGCTATATTTATTCCACCACGGAATTAATACCCTATGAATGGCTTGCCTATTTGATTGGGGCATCGATCGTGGGGGGAATCGCATTAGTGCTTGTTTACTTTGCGAGTAAAAGCATAAAAAAAGACTGATTCAGTACATCTTATTTGTTCATTATTCTGTGTTCTTTAATCCTTAATTAGATTTGCTTGTTTTTTAATTCTCGAACATTGAGTTTATTTTTTATTCCAGCCAATGGCTAGAGTACTCACTGGCGTTCAATCGACTGGGATTCCACATTTAGGCAATTTATTGGGAGCCATTATTCCAGCAGTCGACATGTCAAAAAATGATAAAAATGATTCATTTCTATTCATTGCTGATCTCCATTCATTAACTCAAATAAAAGATGCAGGCCAATTAAAAAAAAATACGCTTTATACAGCGGCTGCATGGTTGGCATGTGGGTTGGATCCCCAAAAAACGGTGTTTTACCGACAAAGTGACGTCTGTCAAACCACTGAACTTTCATGGTATTTGCAATGTTTTTTCCCTTACCAACGGTTGACATTGGCTCATTCTTTTAAAGACAAGTCCGATGCGCTTGAAAATGTCAACGCAGGGTTGTTTAATTACCCATTGTTAATGGCCGCTGATATCTTATTATACGATGCCGATATGGTTCCAGTCGGTAAAGACCAAAAACAACACATGGAAATCACTAGGGATGTCGCCAAAAGATTTAATCACCTAATGGGAAAAACTTTAATCGTGCCAAAAGCTCAAATTCTCGAAGATATCCAAGTGATCCCTGGAACCGATGGACAAAAGATGAGTAAATCCAAAAACAATATCATTTCTGTATTTGAAGATACCAAAACGCTTCAAAAACAAGTCATGTCGATTCAAACCGATAGCAAAGGGGTCGATGAGGTAAAAGATCCCTTGAATTGTAATGTTTTTAAAATTTATTCTTTAGTAGCTCAAAATCACCAAATCGAAAACTTAAAAACCCGCTATTTAAGTGGAATCATCGGATATGGTGATGCAAAAAAACTATTGATTCAAGCTCTTTTATCCCATTTTGAAACCCCCATCAAACGTTTTCACCATTACATGAGCTACCCAGAAAAGATAGAAGATTTATTGTATCAAGGAGCCCAAAAAGCCCGTAAAGCAGCCAATAAGACCCTTCTTAGGGTTCGTCAAAAATTAGGTTATTACAATTAAGAGATCGCTATTTTTTTAAAACTTCGATAATCGATTCTTGGATACTTTCGTATCAATTCAGAAATCAGAAGGCATTTATCTTTGGCCAGCTTATTTTCTAAACAACATTTTTTTTGCAAGATATACCAGTTGTATAATTTAACCTCACGTCCAGTGACTTTGCTCGGCGCAGGAAAATGATTGTGTTTTTGCAGATAAAAAACTAATCGATTGAATATAGTATACCAATCTTCTCGTTTTACGGTATAGTTGAGTTCCAATACTTCATACTTCATGGAATAAACTTTGCTTTTTAATCCTACATAACCCCCTTTGTAAAATACAAATGGATTGGGAGATTTTAATCTTAGATTTGTACTAATGCTGCTGAGGGTAGTCCTTGGTCTATATTGCCTAACAAACTGAGTAATTTGCTTGAGGTTTATGGGTTCAGAATGTTCTTGTAAATACTGGGTTACTATTTCACGGATGGTCCCCCCTTTAAAATTTTCTAGTTGACCATCCCATTTTTGAAGTGCAAAAACACTCGATCTTCCTATCGGAATAAAGCCATGGATTCTTTTTAAACTCGATCGAACTTGTCCTATTTTGAATTGTTTTTGGGGATAAAGTTGATTTAATTCCTCTTTAATTTCTTGAACATGCGCAGGACGACCGATTGATTCTAACGCTTGGCTACAAAATTCATGATATAACATCAATGAATTTCTTTGAATCACCAATTCTCCATTATCGATGATGATTTCTTCAAACTCTTTGAGAAACATCCTTTTGACTAACTCACAAATCGTTTGGGATTTAATCAGATTATAGGGTCGAATAAATCGATCCACAAAAGAGATGAGATCTATTTTTTTATCGACGGGATGTCTTTTTGTTACTTCATGATGTAGGGCATCGAACATTGAAGTAAAATCGACACATTGAACTATCAAATTCTGAATCAAATAAATATTTTTCCAATTGTGACGTTTTCTTGATTTAGAAGCCCGAAACTTAAAAACATCGTAAAATTCACCTACCATTTCCACTTTGTGACTTAAACAATATCCTAAAATGGCTTGAATAAAATGGTGACTGTACTTAGTACCGTTTTTTTGATTGATTTTAAAATACTGTTTTGGAGTCAATTCAATCATTGAGGCCTCCGTATCAACACCATATTTTGATTCAAAATCTTCTTCTAGTTTTTTTAGTACGGACAAACCATTTTTTAAATTTTCTTGAAAACTGAGCTTTATCTGTCGCACTCTTTCTCTTGTCAAGTTGAATTTATTGGTTAATTCATCCAGAGGAATGTTTCTTGTTCCAGAATAAATTTCAAATGCGTTTAAATACACCTGTTGTTTAATTGTATCAAATAACAGTTTATTATTCAATAGGTATTCTACAATTTTAAAGACCGAATCTGTTAATAAGAGTTCAAGTGGGAAGTCATGATTTTTAAATGCTAAGCACAAAATGAATTTGTTTCTGTGAGCCTTGATAAGTTCTTGATCTTTAAGTCTATAAACCCAAGTTAAAAACTGCTCATACGATTCTAAAAATGATATTAGTTTTGGAGCCGTACTCTTTCCGACATTTTTAATTGAACTGATCTTTAGGCGTTCCGATGGAAGGCAACAATAAATTATATTTCTAACTGAAAAATCGTTTCCGACGATGTTTTCAAATGCATTTTGGGCTCTTTTATCCAACTTGTTTAATTGAAATTGAATGTAATACTGCAGGACTTGCTCCTGCAATTGATTCAATTCAAGCGTCAGCAATTCAACTGAAGATAGTTTTTTTTGTTTTTTCATTTAGCGGTTAAAAAAAGCTAGAGTAAAAGTGAAAGTCTTTTTTATGGGATAATATTAACGCACGATGGCTGCGTGATTTGATTCAAATGTAACTCAAACCTTTAGTAAATATTACATAAATAAATTATTTAACATTTTATTAACATAATTGATTTAATCATTGTTTTTAGCTCTTACATTTTCATATATTACAACACCCTGATTCGTAAAGTATAAGGGGCCGTTAGATCACTTTGTGAAATGATGTCAGCAAAATGATACGATTTATAAATAATCCTAAGACAAGAATGTAATCAAAAAAAATGGTTTGAATCAATCGCTGCAGATGACGGTGAAAATGTCAGGCAGTCAATTCGATTTGATTTCTATCATAGAATTTAAAATCTAAATATTGAAACCGTTCCCTAGCTATGATTGTGATCCATTTTCCAAATTGAAAAAACCATTTGATCCTCAATGATGGAAACCCTTTTTTTAAATAGGCAGCCACTATGGGATCAACGTGTAGATAAATTGATTTGCTTTGATTAAATGGATTATCCACCACTTTTTTTAATGCTTGAGAAATGTCCCTGATGATTAAAACTGGAGCCATGACTCTATTTTGAGAAATTTCACTTGATGTATAGTCTAAGGATTTGTGGACTCTGATTCGTTGGCGTGAAATTTGAACCAAACCTAGCTTGGTGGGGGGATAAATCCGATGCTTAGCGCTATCGTTTTTCATTTCTTGATTTAGCTTTTCAATGAGCTGATTGCGCTCTGATATTTTTTTTAAATCGATAAAGTCAATGATGATGATTCCTCCTAAATCGCGTAACCGTATTTGTCGAGCAATTTCTTCGGTGGCCATCATATTGACTCCAAAAGCGGTTTCGGATTCACTATTGGATTTATTATAATGTCTCCCACTATTAACATCAATGACATGAAGTGCTTCGGTGGATTCAATGGTTAAATACCCTCCATTTTTGGTATTGACTGTTTTTCCAAAAACAGAATTTATTTGCTTATCGATTTTGAAATATTCAAAGATAGGGCTGGGTTTGTGATGATATTTTAGTATCTGTTTTTTTTGAGGAACTATTGTTTTGAGATAACTTGAAATCATTTCATAATGGGCAATATCATCAACCCAAATCGAAGAAAACTCATCATTATATCGATCTCGAATAATAGCCAAAGTTTTGTCAATTTCACTGATCAACCTTTCAGGTTGACCATTGTTTTTTTTGATCTTATTGACCAACAACTTCCAACGTTCTATACAGATATTCAAATCTTGTTCAATGTTCTGATGAGATTGTCCCATGGCACTAGTTCTTACGATGACACCAAAGTTTTTAGGTTTGATTTGAAGCAAAAACTTAGTGAGCTTATTTTTATCAGCACGAGATCTGATTTTTTGTGAAAAAGATATTCGATTAGATACAGGTAATAAAACAACATATCGACCAGCAATGGAAATTTCTCCTGAAAGACGAGGCCCCTTGGAAGAAATCGGTTCTTTAGTCACCTGAACGAGCACCCGATCAGAATTATTGATCACCTCAGAGATATTTCCTTCCTTTTTGAGGGTTTTATTCAGTTTTGGAAAATGCAATCCACTTTTCCATTTTTTTTTGGTGGTCAGTTGTTTGACAAAATGATTATAACTTGGAAATTCCATTCCCAAATCACGATAGGGTAAAAAACCTGTTTTGGGTTGATTTAGTTCTATGAATGCCGCATTTAAACCACTAGCCACCTTTGTGACGTGCCCAATAAAAATGTCATTAACACAAATCGAATATTCATCTTCTTCCCGATGCAATTCGACAAGTTTACCATCTTCTAAAAGGGCAATTTCTTGATTAGAAGATTTTGATCGAATAAATAGTTCTTTTTTCAAAACATTAAATTCTTAAGTCAAAACAATTAATTGTTTTGATGAATCAAGAAAAATAGAATCCACCGTCTCGGTCAATTGGCATCAGTTAGGCTAATTATGGGAAAATGATTGGGTAATATGCATATATCAAATTAAACGAGACTAATTTGAATTCCCATATTATTTCTTCTTTTTATGCCGGTTGGCTCTTCTCCTTTTTTTTCGCTTGTGCGTTGCCACTTTATGACGCTTTCTCTTCTTACCGCTTGGCATAGACTACAAAATTTGAATTAAAGTGTGTGTTTTAATTTAGATTGAACCCCTAGAGAAAAAACTCTAGCTGGTTTGAATGTTGGGACATGTCTTTCAGGGATGAGTACAGGTTCTTTTTTGGTGATGTTTCTTCCAATTTTAGAAGCTTTTTTTTTGACAACAAAACTTCCAAATCCTCGCAAATAAACATTTTCTCCTTGTTCCATTGAACCTATGATCTCAGACATAAATTTTTCGATAATTATTTTTACATCGACTTTATCAACGCCTAAATCTCTCGATATGTTGGTTACAATGTCAATTTTTGTCATATTCTAACTTTCAATGGAAGGCAAATATAAATAAATAGCAAAAGTGATGTGTCAAATTTTGATGGTTGAAATCGTGTAATGGAAGCTCATGTGTGTTTTACCGAAAAGTTAATTCATTGGTATAAACTCAATTATCGAGATTTACCTTGGCGAAAAAACTCCAATCCCTATTTGATTTGGGTCTCTGAAATCATACTACAACAAACTCAAGTTCTACAAGGCACCCCTTTCTATGAAAAATTCGTCAATCGTTTTCCAACGATTGAAAAACTAGCCGAAGCATCTCAACAAGATGTATTGGCGGTATGGCAAGGATTAGGATATTATCAGCGGGCTATCAATCTTCATAAAGCAGCCCAAATCATTTCGAATACCCATAGCGGCATCTTCCCTTCTATCTATGAACAGCTCATTGAACTTCCGGGTATAGGAGATTACACAGCTAGCGCCATTTTATCCATTTGCTTTCAAAAACCCTTTGGAGTTGTCGATGGAAACGTATACCGATTTTTTGCAAGATACTTTGGAATCGATATTCCACTAGGTAGTTCGCTGGCCTTTAAAACTTTTAAAGACTTATCCAATCGATATCTCGATTCAGGTTCCCCCGGTTTATACAACCAAGCCATCATGGAATATGGAGCTTTGGTTTGCACCTATCAAAATCCAAAGTGTCTTAGCTGTATCTTTCAAGAGAAATGCTATGCATTTAATCAAAATGAAATTCATCAATTACCAGTAAAAAAATCCAAAAAGACCATTAGAAATCGGTATTTAAATTATCTCGTCATCAAGACGCCTCAAGGACAATATGTTCTTGAAAAAAGAAAAACCAATGATATTTGGCCGAGTTTATATCAATTTCCGTTGATAGAATCAAATTCAGAACTGAAAGAAGTTCACCAACTCGTTTCTGAAATGGGATCCTTGGAATCTTCCATTACCCAGGGGACGATCATTGAAAAATGGAATCAAAATCCAATCGTTCAACTATTGAGTCATCAAAGATTATTCATTACATTTTGGATTCTTAAGAATCTAAATAAAACTTTTGAAAAGACCTATTGGATTAAACAATTATCAGCGAAACCCTTTCCGATGGTTTTAAGTAACTTCGTGAAAAAGTTCTTTTGAAGACTTTATAATCCTTGATATTATGGAGTCCTCACATTTTCTTCACCATATTCAGAGTTGAATTTAGCTTAACCCCTTGACAGAATTTCCAGTTTTTGCCCCGATTGTTACGTTTGTTTTATTGATTTGTACTGGTTTGATCTCTGGATCTGAAGTAGCTTTTTTTTCGTTGAATATTAAACTAATTGAACAACAACACAAAAATCAAAAATTTGTTGGACGACTAAAAAGATTGTTGTCCAACCCTCGAAAACTACTCGCTACGATCTTAATTACTAATAACTTTTTTAACATTGGTATTGTATTACTGTTTGCTTATATGTTTCAGTTTGTTAATCTAGTTGGTTTAGTCCCCGTATTAGCATTTCTTATTGAAGTGGTCATCATCACTGGATTCTTAATGATTTTCGCTGAAATCCTTCCAAAAACCTTCGCCAACCGCAATCCATTACTCTTTGCAAGATTTATGTTGATTCCCTTGGATTTTATTGATCGTTATGTCGTTTACGCGATTTCAAAACCCATGAGTTTATTTGGTGCTTATTTTGAGCAAAAGTTCGGGAATCGAAAACGAACTTTTTCATTAGATAAAGTTTCAGAAGCACTAGCGTTAACGCGAGATGAAGAAACTTCTGAAGAGGAGCAAAAAATTTTAAAAGGAATCTTGAATTTCGGGAATATCGAAGCCAAACAAATCATGTGTCCAAGAGCCGAAATATCCTCTATAGATTGGGATATGTCAACCTCACAGGTCATTGAGCAAATTACCAATAGTAACTATTCCCGAATTCCAATACATGAAGAAAATCTCGATGAAATTAAAGGGATTCTCTATATCAAGGATTTACTCCCCCATATCAATGAACCAAATTTTAATTGGCAAGAGGTGTTGAGAACCCCTTACTATGTCCCTGAAAATAAAAAATTAGATGATCTTCTGATCAGCTTTAAAAAAGAAAAAATTCATATGGCCATTTTAGTGGACGAATATGGCGGCACTTCTGGTTTAATTACCCTTGAAGATATTTTAGAACAAGTGGTGGGGGACATTCAAGATGAACATGATGAAAAAATAAAATTGCAATACAAAAAGATCGATGAAACCAACTATCAATTTGATGCCAAAATCAATTTGATGGACTTTTTTAAAGTCATTGGAGCTAAGAGAATGAGCGTATTTAAAACCGTCATTGGAGATGCGGAATCCCTTGGAGGATTAATCTTAGAAATCAATAAAGAATTTCCTTTAGTTGGCACCGAAATTGAATTCAAACAGTATCGATTCACTATCGAAAAAATTGTCGATAATCGAATCTCACAAGTGGGTATCAGCATCCCACTCCATTAGCTTCAATGATGCTATTCATTAGGTTCGTTGGACTCGCTGTATTATTTGTTTTTTTTATCGATTGTAAGCAATCAAGATTTCCTAAACCAAAAGGGTATTTAGCCTTAGAATACCCCATACCTGTCTACCATTCATTTGATGGATCTCCGAATTATTCTTTTGATTACAATGCCATTGCCCAACCCATTGTATCATCTTTTGAATCATTACAAGTCTACTATCCATTGATGAAAGCCACTATTTATATCAATTACAGAAAAGTTGAAAACAACCTTGATTCCTTGTTACACGATGCCTATTTAATCCCCTATCGTCATGTGAGTAAAGCGGAAGAGATTCCTGAAAAGGTATTCATTAATCACGACCAAAGGGTGTACGGTCAACTATTTAGTGTTATCGGTAATGCCGCTTCCCAACAACAGTTTTTTCTCACCGATAGCACGCATCATTTCATATTGGGAAGCCTTTACTTTTACGCCCTTCCCAACTATGACTCCATATATCCGGCCATCAAGTATATTGAGAGCGATATCATGAGAATGATGGCATCATTCCAATGGAATTAAGTTTTCCGATTTTTGTTTCTCCAGATTCCAATTCACCACTTTAAATCGAGATTCCAAATCTTCTACTGTTTTAATAAAATCGGCTAGCTCTAACAATTTGGAATCAAAAGAAATCGATGCCACTTTGGTTTCAAAATTAACTTGAGCCGTTGACACACCATTCAAGTCATTGAGTTGATCTTCAATAAATTTAGCACATCCTATTTCACAAACCATCCCATCGATAGTCAATAAGGCTAAAGCATTGGCTTGCACTGGCTCTGAAGAGTTTTCGACATCAAGGGTGACGATTGGCGGGTTCGAAGCGTTTTTGCAAGCACTGGTGCCTATTAGAATAACCATCCATAAGGCCATTGAAGAAAGCGATTTCATTCTCATTGAATTTCAAATGGATAACAACGGAGTTTTATATTTAACAACCATTTTTTAAATGGGAATCATTTCCATGGGCGACTTGAAAATTTCTATGTTGATACCACCATTCTATAAACATCCTGTTTCAGGAATCGAAGCATGATATTTGTTTTTAATCTTAACCTCTATGTTCTCAATGATATCGATACCCAGTTGAAGAATTAAGACTTAATCAAAAATTGAGTCGTCAAGTTCGGCATTGAATTCGACCGATTTTAATGCCCCAATGATGTCAACGCCCATTTGATTAGTGGTAATGGTATGTGGAATTAAAATCCCATCGATTTCTTGATAGTCTTTCAATTGTATATCGGTTTCGATCACCTGACCTTGCGCTTCAGCGATGGTGCTACTTTGGATCAATAAATTGGTCTCTGTATCATAAACTTGTGAGAAATTATCGCTGATTTTGATATGGTGTCCTGTTTTGTCTCCCACTTCAATAGTGCCTAAATATTCAAGATTTTCAATATCAAACTTCAATTCTGGAAATGGATAGGATTGTAATATTAACAATTCCAACTCTGGGCCCTCTATTTCTATTCGTTGTCCCATGACTTCTGAATACGACGAACCATCCGATACCACTGATTTTTGAATGACTTGTCCACCCATTTTAGAAATATTCCATGATTTCCCTTCTACGGATTTAACCCCCTCGGCTTCAATCACCATCCCTTGGACTTCAGCCACAAGAAAGGATTTTATGTTTTCGATTTTTTCTAAAGCTTCTCTCCCACCAATGGCTTCGATGTAGGCATCAATAACACGACCAACGGAAAATCCTTCAGGCACGTCAATCTCAGAATGAGGTCTAGGAATCGTATGTCCCCATTTATCATAATAATTTACTTTTAATTTGGTTCCATTGATTTCGATATTTTCTAATCCCTCTAATACATCACTGCCCTTACCCGTAACAATTATTCGAGCATTTTCTAATGGGAAATAGGTTTGAGCAACACGCTGAATGTCTTCTACTGTCACGTTTTGGATATTTTGCAAATAGGTCCTGTAAAAGTCTTCAGGGAGTCCCTCTGTGATGATATTATAGGCATAATTGGCAATCGTGGAAGGATTTTCTAAAGATCGAACAAAACTTCCAAGATATTTAGCTCGGACCAAATTCAACTCTTCATCAGAAACCGGCTGGTTTTTCAATTTCTCTAGTTCCGATAAAATTTGAACAACAGAACTATCCGTTACCGCATTTCTTACACTGGTGGAAGCTGAAAATGTTTCAACCGTATGGTGCCTGAAACTATAAGAGGAATAAGCTCCATAAGTATAGCCCTTGTCTTCTCTCAAATTCAAAAATAAACGAGCTTCAGCACCACCTCCTAAAATTTGATTGGCTTTTAAAATGGCAAAATAATCAGGATGAGTTCTAGCGATTTCTGTTGTATAGTTAACAGCGATTTCAGATTGAACCGCATTGGGCATATCGACAAATTCTATAACGGCAGATTCTGGATTTTTAGGCACCGGTAATGGTTCCGGTGCTACTGAAGCCATGGTGGTCCAAGAACCAAAATGCTGATTGGCTAAGTCTTTGGCTTGATCTAATGTGATGTTACCAACAAAGACAAGATAGGCTCTATTGACATCAAAATTTGCTTTGTACAACTCTTCAACATCTTCCAGCGTCACGTTATTGACGGATTCCTCAGATGTATACTCACCAAAAGGATGGTCCGCCCCATAAGTAACTAAGTCTTCTACCCGACCCGCTGCTGCTTGGACACTGTTTTCAGCCGTTTTCAGTCCCGAAATCAATTCATCTCTTTCTTTGATAAATTCTTCTTGAGTGAAATTGGGATTTAGCGCTGCATCGGCAAACATTTCAAAGATTCGAGGAAAGTACCGAGTCAACGAGCTAGCAGATCCTCCCGATGAAGATATACTAACACTGGCTCCCATAAAATCCACTTCATCATAAAATTCTTCCATTGGTATATTAGTCGATCCTTTGCCGATGAGACTTCCCAACAAACTACTCACCCCAACTTTATCACCATGTGATTTGGGTTTGTTATCGATCCGTAAACTAACACTCACTCGAGGTAGTTTGTTATTTTCAACAACTAAAACAGTTATCCCATTGGGGGTGATAAATTTTTGAGGGTCTCCGATGTTGATTTCAGGCGTAGGACCCGGTTTTGGGATGATGCTTCTATCAATTTGTGCGCTCAATTGGGCACAAACCATAAAAACGATTAAAATGGATATTTTTTTCATGTTTTTTTATTCAGATGGTTCCGACTCTTGATTATCATCGTTAGATTCAGGTAAATAGTCGAGGACCAATCGTTGATTTGGCTTTAAAAATTTTTGAGCGGCGGCTCGAATTTCTTCTCTAGTGATCGAGCGATAGGCATCGATTTCGGTATTGACTAAATTCGTATCCCCTAATATTTTATAGGCTTCTGCTAATGAATTGGCAATGCCGGCAATCGAAGAGTTTGAATTCACAAAATTGTCTTCATAGATATTCAACAACTTCTGATAATCTCTTTCAGAAATCAAATCGGTCTGTAATTTTTTGACTTCATCATCGATTTCGATTAATAAATCATCTAACTGGTGTTCGCCTTGAGGTAAAGCTAGAATGACATAAGTTCCATAATCTTCACCCCCATCATTGAAGGCAGCCACTTGCAAGGCCATTTTTTTATCTTCTACCAATCTTTTGTATAATTTGGAACTGTTTCCATCACTGAGATAAGTCGAAATCATATCCATGACTTTGGCCTCTCTTGATTTGATTCCTGGAATTCGGTAAGCAGTAAAAATAGCCGGAACTTGAATATTGGGATCGAAAGTTTCCGCATATATAGTTTCTGTAATGGGTTGCTCCACAGGAAAGCTTCTTACAATTTCCTCTCCTTTGGGAATGGGGCCAAAATAGTCTTCGATCCATTTTTTGGTTTGATCGATATCGATATCACCCGCTACAGTCAATACCGCATTATTGGGTATGTAGTATTTTTTGTTAAAAGCTATAAATTCTTCGAGAGTAGCCGCATCCAAATGTTCCATTTTCCCGATGGTCGAATTCTTATATGGATGATCCACAAATAAATGCTTTTTGACCACTTCATACCAACGACCATACGGTGAATTATCATAACGTAATCGACGTTCTTCTTTGACGACTTCATTTTGTGTATCAACCCCTATTTGATCGATTACGGGATGAAGCATTCGCTCAGATTCCATCCACAATCCTAATTCCAGACTATTGGAGGGAAAGTTTTCATAGTAATATGTGAAATCTTGCGTCGTATAGGCATTGTTAGATCCACCATGAGACGTTACAATATTGAACCACTTTCCTTTTTCAATATTTTTTGTTCCTTCAAATAGCAAGTGTTCAAAAAAATGAGCAAACCCAGTTCTTTCTGGGTCTTCATCTTTTGCGCCGACATGATATAGGACAGAAACCGTCACAACGGGGGCGTTATTGTCTTGGTGTAGAATGACATGAAGACCGTTACCCAGTTTATATTCAATAAATTCTACCTGCTGACTTTTTAAACCAAAGCCTAAAACCAATAAAACGAAAAGAATAAAATGTCTTTTCATATTTCTTGTGTTATTTGTCATTGTTACTTTATAAGAGTTGCGAATTTAGTAATTACAGACCAAATCAATTTGATTTTGAGGCCATTAGACTCCATGATTAAGACGAAATAACTCCGGATTTGTTAATTGTTTTTTCCTTATGATATTGAAAGTATTCTGAATTTTAGTGGATTCTGCAGGGGAAAGGATACTCTTTTGGCTGAGAAGGTAACATCCCCCAGGTCATGTTGGTCTATAGACTACTTATGGATGTTTAATTTTGCAGGGTTTTTATGCCTTTGATCCTTCCTAAATCCTTTTGTTTTTACAGTGCCATTCTATTTGTGTTTTTGTTGTCTATCGGTTGTGTTTCGACTAAAAAAGTGATTCCTTCTCCACAACCCATCAAAGCGATCGATGTGGTTTCTTTGGTCGATGAAATTGAAAAAGCGTATCCAAAACATAAAGCATTAAATATTAGAGGCACCGCTTTGTTTACCAATGGGAATATTTCGGAAAAAATCAATATCCAGTTGAGAATGATTCAAAACAAAGCCGTTTGGATTAATGCTGTGATGATTGTTCCTATTGCGAGAGTTTTGGTAACACCTGAAACCATTCAGTTTTATGAACGTTTTCAAAAAACCTATTTCGAAGATGATTACCAAGCCATCCGGACGTTTTTAAACAATGACCAAGTCAATTTTCAATTGATTGAAAATCTTTTATTGGGAAAATCACTGATAGACATTTCCAATGTAAAATGGAAAACCATAGATAACCCCATCAATTATATTTTAATAGCTGAAAGAACGAAAGGAAAAACCATCCCCACCTTATTTATAGATCCAAAAAGCTTTTTACTCCAAGAACAACGAATTCTCTTACCGGGAACCACTAAAACGCTCAACATCCGCTATAAAAATCATATCTCCGTCGAAGGGAACGATTATCCAAGGGTAATTGAAATGTCCATCGTCGAACCTCAACAGGTAGTGCAAGTCGTCATTGAATATAAGCAAATCAATCTCTTCGATCAAGATGTGGCTATCCCCTTCAAAATTCCTGAAAACTACAAGCCGATTTTACTTTCGAAATGAAATGCCTCCTCTTTTGTTTTTTCATCATATTAGGATCTGTTCATCTATTGGGACAAACATCTCAAAACAGAAAAAATCAACTCTTTGAAAGACAAAAAGAACTTCGAATAGAAATTCGTGAACTCAATGCCTTAATGAGCAAAATAAAAATTGATTCAAGAGATGTTTTGGTCAATTTAGAAGAAACGAATCTAAAAGTCAATCAGCTCAATGAGCTGATCGATATCCATGACCAACAAAATATCATTTTAGATTCATTGTCCATCACCTTAGAAGATCAGATGGCATCACAGCAAAAAACATTGGATCAATTAAAAGTCAATTATGCTTTAGTCATCAAAGCAGCTCACAAGAGTAGAGTTGATAAAAATGCTTGGATGATGATCTTGTTTTCTAAAAATTTTATACAAGGTTATAAGCGTAATCAATACATACAACACTATGTCAATAATCGAAGAAACATCAAAAATGAAATCGAACAAAGGGTATCGGTTTTAGAAACAAAAGCGGATTCTCTACTGACCATAAGGCAAGCCAAACAAGAATTGCAAAGTGCGCGAATAGAACGATTAAAAGATTTAGAAAAAGAAACATTTCGACAGCGGCTATTGCTTCGATCCTATAGCAGACAAGAAAAAAATTTTGTCAATCAAATCAACCAAAAACGAGAACTTGATGAACGGCTCGAATTAGAAATACAAACTTTAGTCGAAGAAGTGGTCGCTTCAAAGTCTGATGATCCTATTAACTTCGGTGGTGATTTTCATACTTTCAAAGGGAAATTACCATGGCCGGTGGAAGAAGGTGTGGTGACAAGAAAATTTGGTCGTCAGTACCATCCCATTGTTCCTACGATCATTATTGAAAACTTGGGCATCACCATGGCAACCAAACCCAATTCACAGGTTAGATCGGTTTTCGATGGAAAAGTAGTATCCATTTTATCTTTTCGAGGCAGCAATTATTCCGTATTGATACAACATGGACAATACATCACCGTTTATAAAAATTTAGTCGATTTAAAAGTTGAATCAGGACAAGCTGTTGATGCACTACAAGTCATTGGAAATGCCTTTACCAATCAAAAAACTGGAAGGTCGAGTTTTACATTCAGTCTTTTTGAAAACACCCAAGCAAAAAATCCAATCCACTGGTTACGTAGTCGAAGCTGATCAATCTTCTTTTAAAATCCATGCATCGGCTGTGATGGTCTGTTGAATTTTATCTAAAGCCTCTAGCGCTTGATTGACAGAGTCATAGTATCCAGTGATGACCCTTATACGAGATTGACCCGTTCGATTGGATATGCGGGCTTCTACATTTTGTGGTTTTATATCTTCAATGAATTGAAGGGCTTCACTTTGCGTATTGAAAGATCCGATCACAATGGCGAAAATTTCACTTTCAATATCTGGAATTGTTGGTGTTATGATCGTATCGATGATTTGAACTGGTGGCGTTATTTCCTTGGTGATTGAATCGAGTTCATTAGATTTTATCTCCTGACTGGTTTTAGTTATGTTAGACGGTTCAATAGATGGCTCAACGTCCACGAAGAAATAATACACGCCAACGGATCCTACGATCAGTCCGATTATAAATGACAAAGCCAATGCGATTTTGATTGGAAAGGATTTTCTTCTAGGGTAAAATGAATCTCCCGATTTGATTTTCTTTTTTTGGGGTGGCTGTTTGGTATCAAAAACAATATTTGCCGTTTTTTGTTTATCTGCAATGTTTGATTTCGATGGTGGCTTTGATGAATCTTTTGAGGCGGTTTTGGGTTGAGCAAATCCTTTGGTAGATTCTATTTTTGAAACCGATGCGTTTTGTTTGGATTTGGAATTTTGATTGGCAACTATGGCTGTGTTTTTTGCAGATCCTTTGGCTTTTTTTTGAGGGTTTTGACTTGGCTGTATTGATGGCACCGTAATTTGTGATGGAAGACCAAAATTTTCAGACACACTCACCCCAGTTTTTAACCCTTGGAAATCTATTCGGTTTTGATTTCGGTTAAAAGTTCCGAGGCCATCAATTTGGTAAGGACCCTTTTTAATTTGAGATTTCCAATAGCCTACCGAACCTTGTATTTTTTTGAGAGCTAAGGCATATGAAATTTGTTTTTTTTCTGCTAGGAATTCGGCTAGCTCTCGGTCATTGATATGGCGCGTTGGATCAAATGAATCAATCATTCTTTTTTTAGAATAATAGGTGCCTCTTTGATTAGAACGGGCTTTGTTTTCTTTGATAAAAAAAGTTCCAAAGTATGGTACCGTCAATTGGTTTTTAGTTTCCAACAACTCTAAAATGGCCTTGTGTACTTCCATTTTTATGTTTCAAATCAAATTCAAAACTAAGGGATTGATTTTACATTTCGAAAAGTCCATTGATCATATTAAACCATCAAATTATTAACCAAACCATAAAATAGAGTAATTCACATAAACTTCACCGTATCAACTTTAATTACAATTAAAGTAAAGACATTAAGCCAAGGCGTGTCTTGGGACCTCAAAGATGTTTTAGAGCGTTAAAAAATTGTCTAATCCGTCTAAAAATTGTATCCCATACCGAAAACGAACTTTATCGTTATTGTCTCCACGAGTGTCATGTTTCATTCCAAGTATCTGAAATTGCTGTGTAGCGTCTTTCAATGCTTATATTCAACCGTGAACTCCGCCATATCTTTGAACTTTCGAGGCGTAAAAAATTAAAAAAGAATAAGATATAGAACTTAAACGATGAAAGAAACACAAGGTTGGGCTCATCATGTAGTCAATTATGGGTATGCTGCGAAAAAAGTAGTGCAACAATCCAATGGTCAATTGACAGAAAAAGGATTTGATAGGATGATGAAACATGGCAAAGAATTACGTTATGAGTATTATCAAGGACGGTTGAAAAATTTTCTTCATAGCGAATGTGAGTTGTTAATCAATTTTTTAAAAAAGAATCCAGATATCATAGGTTATAAAGATGATTCGATTGTTTGAACGTTTTTTTCAAAAAGGAGTTTTCCATGAATTACCCAATAAACCGTTGGTTATTCCTATTCCATCAATGAAAACTTGGTTGCAAGAAGAGTTTCTTTTACAAGATATATCGAGTCGATGGGATAATTAATGATTTAGAACATGGGCTTCCTTCAGCAACTAAAGATTGTTCCATACCGTCTAAAAAGTCTCGCCTGCTATTGATGGAATAGTATCCATAATCATTTTCACAGACCTTTGGTGGCCTGACTCGTTGGTTCCAAGGTCAAGTCACCCGATTCAAGGGGTTTGAGAAAGTCCATCACCAATATTTTGGAGTCAATCGCCTAGAATTCAAAGAGATCACTAGGCATGATGGCTTTCATGCCAACCTAAAAAGTAGCATGGAAAAAAGAAACCCTCAAAGCCTTGTTCGGCTTAAAAATGAAGGAAAAATGAGCCAAATAAGCCGAAACCAGAGAAATATCGTGATTTTTTAGAGGAAAACCACATCCAATGAGTGGATCCATTGGCTGAAAAAGAAAAAATAGTTTCCTCGTCACCTACTTTTTTATTTTGCATTGTTCAAAGGGCTCTTTCATATTTTCTAAAGCCTTTGTTCAGGCTTTCCTTTTTTATACCAAGGGGCTAATTCCGTTGGTTCAGGACAATGGGTTATTTGTTGTTCATCGATAAAGTTGACCACTGAATTTCCAATTAACCGTTGAATCAATTCATCTAATTTTGAGTCCTTGTTTGTCATAGACAATGGGGCTTAAAATAAACTGATGAGTTTAGAGAAATACAAAAAAAAATTGGAGTTTTATTGCCAATACCAAGATCGATGCCATCAGGAAGTTAATATGAAAATGAGACAACTCAAAGTACCTTATGGTTATCAAGGAGAATTAAAACAATATCTGATCGAAGAAAATTTTTTAAATGAAAAACGCTTTGTAGAATCTTTTGTCATCGGAAAATTCAATCAATCTCATTGGGGTAATTTGCGATTGATTAGCGAACTAAAAACAAGGGATATTTCAGACTATTTGGTTCAATATGGATTGAATTTAATCGATCCGAAAGACTATGTAGAACAATTTATTTCGGTATTAGAAAAAGCCAAAAGCACCTATCGAGAGACCCCTCCCATAAAAGCCAACAAACTAATCTCTGACTATCTAAAACGAAGAGGTTGGGAACCTCAATTGATCCTTGAATATTTGAATTAATTATTCAATTAATAAAATCGCTTTATTGTTTCGCATTTCAAACACTCCAGAATTGATTTCAAAGGTCCAGTAATTTCCTTGATTTTCAACATGAAATTGATTGGAGCTCAATACGACGGGTTGATCTGAAGCAATTTTTACGACTCCCTTTTCCAAAGTCGAAACTATGGGGGCATGGTTATTAAGTACTTGAAATGATCCGGCCGTTCCAGGCACTCCCACACTCAGAACATTTTGTGATAATAAGACCGCTTCTGGAGAGATGATCTCTAAGTGCATTGGTTATGATTAAGATTTAGATAGTGCATTATGCGCTTCAAACACGTCTTCAATGGTTCCTTTTAAAGAGAACGCATTGACATTGACATGATCAAGTTCCCCATCCATAATCATATTAAACCCTTTGATGGTATCCTTTATATCAACTAAAACACCTGGCGTATTGGTAAATTGCTCAGCAACATGAAATGGTTGGGATAAGAATCGTTCTACTTTTCGAGCCCTTTCAACAGCCGTTCGGTCTTCTTCAGAAAGTTCGTCCATTCCTAGTATGGCGATGATATCCAGTAATTCTTTATAGCGTTGAAGCAATTTTTTAACTCGTTGAGCACAATGATAGTGTTCTTGGCCAACCACTTCTGGAGTTAAAATGCGCGACGTCGACGCCAAAGGATCAATGGCTGGAAAGATCCCCAATTCAAATAATTTCCTTGAAAGAACCGTGGTGGCATCCAAATGGGCAAAGGTTGTGGCCGGTGCCGGATCGGTTAAATCATCAGCTGGGACATACACGGCTTGAACAGACGTTATTGAACCTTTTTTAGTTGAAGTAATTCGTTCTTGCATAGCCCCCATTTCTGTTGCTAGGGTTGGTTGATAACCAACAGCCGAAGGCATTCGTCCTAAAAGGGCCGACACCTCCGAACCAGCTTGGGTAAAACGGAAAATATTATCCACAAAGAACAACACATCTTTTCCTTGTGCCTCTCCGGCTCCATCTCTAAAATATTCAGCAATCGCCAATCCCGATAAGGCCACTCGAGCTCGAGCTCCAGGTGGTTCATTCATCTGACCAAAAACAAATGTCGCTTTTGAATTTTTTAATTCTTGATAATCCACTTTTGATAAATCCCATCCGCCTTCTTCCATGGATTTTAAAAATTCATCTCCATAACGAACGATTCCTGATTCAAGCATTTCTCTCATCAAATCATTGCCTTCTCTGGTTCGTTCTCCGACACCGGCAAAGACCGAGAGTCCTCCATGTCCTTTAGCAATATTATTAATCAATTCTTGTATAAGCACTGTTTTCCCCACACCGGCTCCACCAAAAAGTCCAATCTTACCTCCTTTGGCATAAGGTTCAATCAAATCAATGACTTTGATACCCGTAAATAAGACTTCTGTTGAAGTCGATAGTTCTTTAAACGCAGGGGCCGAACGGTGGATGGGTAATCCTTGATCGCCTTTTTTTTCTAATTGCGGCATCCCATCGATGGCATCACCAACCACATTGAACAAACGTCCATAAACCCCATCACCGATGGGCATTTGAATAGGGGCATTGGTGGCTTGGACCTGACTCCCCCGATAAAGTCCATCTGTCGAATCCATCGAAATCGTTCTCACGGTATCTTCCCCAATGTGCGACTGCACTTCGAGCACCAATGTAGAGCCTTCATCACGCTCGATTTCTAAGGAATCATATATTTTGGGTAATTGGCCTCCTGATGGGAAAACCACATCTACGACAGGTCCAATAACTTGGGAAACTTTACCGATGGTTTGGGTCATCTTCTATTGAATTTTTCGCCCGCAAATATAAGTGACTCGCCTTGAATTTTATCAGAGGAAAACCCGAAGAACCACTTTGATTTTACTCTTTACGGCCTATTTTAAAAACGATAACGAACCGTTGCCAGTACTCTTCTGCCAATTATCGGCATACGAGGAAATAAAGAATATTCTGTTCCAAAAAGATTGTCTACATTCAAAGAGAGCGAGATGTTCTCTAAGCCATATCCTACATTAGCGTTCACTATAACGCGTGAGTCAACCTCGCCATTATAAAGTGGCGACAACAAAGACTCAAATTTAGAAGAATAAAGAGTCCCTACACCAAAATTGAAGCCATCTGTCGGGTTATAATTAAATCCCAGTCGAAGTCGATGTTGCGGTTTGTTTAAGCCAAAAAAATCTGATTCCGTTGCTTTGGGACCTAATTCTTTGCCTCTCCAAATATTTTGACTGACCCATGAATAATTGGCATACGCTGAAATATCTTGAGTCAATGCTATTTGACTGCCAAAATCGACCCCCGTGTAGGTGACTTTATCAATATTACTATCGGTATACGAATACATCACCACCGGTTTTTCTCGATCTGGATTTTTGTCGCTGCGAACAACCCCAAGTACTCCCGCTGCATTCTGGTCCCCGTTGGGACCATAAACCAATTGTTCCAAACCTTGAGCAGCTCCTTGATAGAGTGGTCGAACTGCTGAAGTCCAAAGTAGTTGAACCACTTGATCTGCGGATGGTATCGGGTTCGGTCCAACAATTCCAGCAGGTAATCCTGTCAGAGGCACTCGTAATGACCCATAAACCCCTTGTACATATCGCAAGATATGTTCTCGAATCGTACTGTTTAACCCACCCCCTTCTTCAATTGATTCTCTTAAATCAGTCCTTAAATTAGGGAATGCAACGAGTGGTGTGACTTGTCTGATGACACTGAAATCTCGACCCGTGAGGTTAAATACATCTAATGATAACTGCACTTTATCTCCGATAATTCCTTTCCAGCCTACTTCAAAATTCACTTCACTTCTTAGTTTGGCCTCTTGCGTACTCCGAGGTTCCAAAGGTTGGCCATCAATACCAATGGTAATGCCCTTGGTAATCTCTCTTCCACTTAGTTCTGCTAAAAGCTGTGGATCTTGCATATGTCCGGAAAAACTAGGCAATAAACTGGGGTTTATTCCTAGATTCTGAGCAAATTGAGCCACACCACCATCCACAGCTTGCCATGGGGTTAGTCCATTTAAACCTGCATTGGGCAAACCAAATTGTTGATGAAAGATTCCGACAACCGTGGCGTGATTAACTCCCAATCCAGTTTGATTTGGAATCAATGGTTCTAAAAATTGGATTTCAGGATTGACTGGAATATTGATTGGATTTTTTCCACCATAAAGCCACAGATCTAATTCTTGTTGTCGTATAAATGGAAAATCTGTATACAAGTCTATCGCACCAGGGGTAACATAAGTCTGACTAAATGAGCCTCTGAAAGTATGTTTCAAATTGGGTTTAAAGACTAAGGCCGCATTCGGTGAAAAGCTCACTTCATCGCTATAGCCATAGTGATCCGTTCGTCCCGATAATACCAACTCTAATTTTGGAATAACCTCGGATTTCGTTTGGAAATAGGCTCCCGTAATGGTTAAATCATCATTGACATCGTTTCTTCCGAAAATAACAGGAGAATCAAATTGACTCGAACGTCTTTCAACTCCCAAGGTATATTCGGTGTTCATGAATGATAATTGATTGTTGTACTGAATTTGTATTTCCGTTTGATTAATATCGATCACGGCTTCCTCACCGGTAAAATAAAGGTACCCCTTTTTGTCAGGATTATTGATATTGGAGTTATAAACAAATTGAAAAAAGAAATGATCGTTTTGTGCTCGAGCTTGAAAGAAAACATCATCGGCATCTTCTTGATATACGGGCCCTCGATCAGACCAGAAATTGGCTTTCAAATTGGTGAATCCTCCCACCGCTGTGATATTGAAATTATTTTTCAGTTTAAAATAAAGTGACCCATCCGCTCGAATAGAATTCGTGTATTGCTTATAGTTATCGATTTCAATTTCATCATTTGGATCGGTCAGGCCTCTTTGTATGGGAAGATCCCATTCCCCATTTTGCTGATATCCCACATTGATTTTATAGCCAAAGTTTTTCTTATTATTCGTGCCAGCATGCCTCAATTGGGTTCTATAGGTATCTAAATTGCCGCCTACTAATTCGATTTCTGTGCCAGGATATCTAAAGGGGTCTTTTGAAAGAAAATGAACCACACCGGATGATACGCCAGGTCCATAAAGACTTGAAACAGGACCTCGAACCACTTCGACTCGTTCTAAATCAAGGGCAATGAGCGCTGTGGCATTTTGGTCAAAGACATTCAATCCCGCTTGGACGATTCCACGATAATCCTGCATCACATACGTATCTGTTATCAATAATCCTGCTGGTCCTCTCAAATTGATATTCACGCGACCGCCTGATTGTCGATTTAGGTCTATTCCAGCTAGTTTTTCTAAGTACAGTACGGGATTGTGTAATGGTTTACTAGCTATTTCTCTTCCTAAAATAACGGACACTGAATTCGGGGCATCTTGTATTTTTTCTGGTCTTCGACCCGCCGTCACAATGACTTCATCCAGATTTTGACCCCTTTGAAGGTATATCACCAATTCCTGGCTTTCGGTAAATAACTCTAATTCTTTGGAAACATATCCCGACTGATAAATTTCCAATATAACTGGAAACGAATTAGGTGTGGGTAGGGTAAAGTTTCCGTCAAAATCAGTGATGGTGTTGGATTGATTTTCGATAACAATCGAAGCAGAAACAATTGGAAGTCCATCTGAATCCACTACTTTTCCTGATATTTGTGCTTTTAAAGTAACACCCAGAAAAAGAAAAAATATTTGAATGCTGGTCGCACTAACGATTAAATTCTTTTTTCTCATTGGTTTTTTATCTTTTTGTAGTTCAATGGTTTTATCTATAGAGGTTGTCTTATTTTATTGAGCAAAGACAATTAAAAATGCGAATTTATCAACATTGAAGTTATTTTTTAATTCTATAAATCATTTTGCAAAATCAATTTGCTATATCACCATCAAGAATATATGCAAACTTTTTAATGTCCTATATTTTAAAAGTGTCGTTGTTTATGGTAAAAAAAACATTCCCAAAAATGCTGGCATCATCTATTGCGCCAATCACTGTAATGGATTTTTAGACGCCCTTTTATTGGGGGCATATACTCCTAGAAAAGTGATTTCATTAACGAGAAGTGATGTCTTCAACAAACGATTTTCATGGTTTTTGAGTGCTATAGGTATGTTGCCAATCTATCGGATGCGAGACGGCTATGAAAAACTTTCAAAAAATCGTGATGTGTTCGCTCAATGCAGAGCATTGCTAGGAAATAAAACATCCCTTATCATGTTTCCTGAAGCCGGTCAAAATTTAAACAGATATCTCAAACCCTTATCCAAAGGAAGTAGTCGACTTGCACTAGAGTCTCAAAAAGACTATCTGTCAACCAACATCTATTTGCAACCAGTTGGGCTTAACTACAGTCATTTGTCTGCTCCAAGAGGAACTGTACACTTGTTCTTTGGAAAGCCGATTTTAGTGCGGAACTTTCTTTCAAAAACAAAAAAACTTCCCATCATCATCAATGAAATAAAAAAAGAACTCGCCGAAGAAATTAAAAACTGTTTATGGCTTCCTGAAATTGAAGAAGGCTTTGAGCATCAATGGCGATTTGTGGATAATCAATCGGCTAAAGCTCATTTTCAACATCTAAAAAAGAAATTGCCTTTTCATTCAAAAAAAGCCCCTCCAAAAATGAAGTCTACTTTATTCATCCAGTTATTAGAATTCCCCAATTGGATTGTTTTTCAAATTCTAAAGAAAGTCCTTAAGCTCTTTGATACGCAATTATTTTATAATTCAATGAAATATGCTTTTGGGGCCATTATTTTTCCATTGTACTGGATTATATCGGTCTTGACTTTATGGTTTGTTGCAGGACTACGGATGGCATTAATTTTTCTTATCATTTGTGTGGGGAGTCTTTTTTTACGCCAATCACTAATGGCTAAGTGATTGAAATAAAATTCCTCTCTTACCATTCGACTTCATCAAACCCACAAACGAAGATTTTTAGAATGACCCCCTCTTTTTTCCGATTGATTTTCGTTTAATCCTTTATACGGACTTTTGAGAGCTATTTGTTCTTTCCAACCTATGTTGTGTTACCCCATATTGAAAGGACAAGTTTTAATATTTATCACTGCCTTGTCTGTACGTCTTCATACCATTCCCCTACCGAAAATCGAATCCTTCTATTTTGTTGCGTGAGTCTTGGTGTGAAAAAAAATGGGCTACAGGGCGAACCCTGCCAACCTATCTCAATTTGATACTAAACTCCAAACTGTCCCCCTTAATTTAATCCCCATGGATTATGTTGCACTAGCCTGTTGAATATGGCTCCAATTTGAGAATGCTTTTGAGCTTCGACGGGATGCAAAGAGTTCGTTTGGCGATGATGGTTTTTTAACCTTTACGAAAGGTTTTATAAACAATGGACGTATTTCCTTGCATTGAAAGACTAAATCGAATGAATATGCAACCCTTTGATGCCGAATATAAAAACGGACTCATGGATTATATTTGAGCTTTTAAGGAGCAACTGTTTTAGCTATGATCACTGTTCTCATGTATTTACACTACATCATTTCAGTTTTACTTCCAGTCTGCATCAAAAACATAGATAGCTTCATCTTAGAAGAAAATGAAAGACCCAATATCATTTTGATTATGGCAGATGATTTGGGTATTGAAGGTTTGGGGGTCTATGGCAGTGATGATTATAACACACCAAATCTTGATTTTTTGGCAAACCATGGAATGCGTTTCAATCATGCTTATTCGACGCCTTTATGCACCCCTTCACGTGTGCAATTAATGACTGGAAAATACAATCACAAAAACTATCTTGGTTTTGGACTTTTGGATTCTCGAGAAACGACTTTTGCAAATTATTTCAAGCAGCAAGGCTATGAAACACTCATCGTTGGGAAGTGGCAATTGTTTGGGAATTCAAAACAACAAAGATTAGCTGGTGGAAAAATCGGATCAAGACCAGAAGACGCTGGATTCAATGATTATTGTTTGTGGCAAATAGACCAATTAGGTTCACGATATAAAACTCCCAAACTAAGCATCAAGGATAACGGAGGGGAGGCCAAAAAATACCCAGGTTATGGTCCGGATTATTTTGTTGATTATATCGATCAATTCATTGAGAAGAACTCAGACCATCCATTTTTGATTTACTATCCCATGGTGTTGCCACACGACCCCTTTGAACCAACACCCGATAATGAAACTTTCGAATTGGAGACGCCTTCAATCAATCATCCAAAGTATTTTGGATCCATGGTTCAATATATGGATAAATTGGTTGGTAAAATTGTCCATATGGTCGAAAATAAAGGGCTAACTAACAATACCTTACTCTTATTTTTGAGTGATAATGGAACTAGTAGAAAAATAACATCCCGTCAAAATGGTCACCAGATACAAGGAGGAAAAGGATTAACCACTAGTGCCGGAACTCATGTCCCCTTGATTGCCTACTGGCCAGGGACAATAACTCAAGGTTCTATCAATAATCATCTAATTGATTTCACTGATTTTATGCCAACCTTACTCGATGTTGCTGGAATTAACGTTATCGATGAACAGCTCGATGGCATCAGTTTTTATTCTCAATTAATAGGAGAGAATAGTGAACCAAGACAATGGGTCTACTGTCATTACGCTCCCAATTGGGGAAAGTTTAAAAAGGCCATCTACATACATGACAAACAATGGAAGGTATATAGAAATGGAGATGTGTTCAATATGATTGATGACCCCCTAGAACGCACACCAATTCATGTTGACGTTTTAGATTTAGAAGATGTAAAGAAAATAGTAGAACTTAGGAATATTCTCAGCCAAACCACTCCAGGATACGATTAACCAAACCAAAGTTTTAGACAGAACATGCTATGCTTCTGCGAAGATTTAGATTTCTATCAAATACGTCGGAATAGAACAAAAAAAGCAAATAGAATACGAAGCCATGCATAAATTATACGTATTATTTCTTTTTATTTTCTTTTTCTCTGGAAAAGAACCAAAATCTGTCATTAATGATATCGATGTCGGTCGTCGTGATGAAAAGCCTTTTGTCACGGATAAGATGAATGTTTTATTCATCATTTCTGATGATTTAACAGCAAAAGCCGTGTCTTCCTATGGAAATCCCGTTGTAAAAACCCCGTACATCGATCAACTAGCTTCTGAAGGAACCATGTATACCAAAGCTTATTGTCAGTATCCTGTTTGCGGTCCATCAAGAGCGTCCTTTTTATCGGGTTATTATCCTAGTGCCACAAAAGTCTTCGGATACGTCAGTGGAAGAGAAGCCATCGGTCCAAATCGAGATACTTGGCCACAACTTTTTAAAAAAAACGGGTATTATACGGCTCGGGTGAGTAAAATATTTCATATGCGAGTCCCAAAAGACATCGAAAACGGTTTAGACGGAAAAGATGACGATGATTCTTGGACAGAAAAGTTCAACAGCCCTGGACCAGAATGGAAAGTTCCGGGGGCAGGAGAATTGGTTCAAGATAATCCGAATGGGACATTACCGATTAAAGGAGGAAATGTGATGACTATTGTTAAAGCAGATGGAGATGATTTGGTACATTCTGATGGTAAAACAGCGGCCAAAGCATCTGAATTAATCAAGCAACACAAAGACAAATCTTTTTTTCTTGCCGTTGGATTTGTTAGACCCCATGTGCCTTTCGTAGCCCCTAGAAATTATTTCGATGACTACCCTTATGAATCCATTATTTTACCAAATAACCCACCCGACGATTGGTCTGATATTCCAAGAGTCGGAATTAACTATGTCAATAGTGTCAAAAACCAAATGAACGATACACAAAAACAAAAGGCAATTGCTGCTTATTACGCCTCTGTTTCATATATGGATGCTCAAGTCGGTCAGGTATTGAGAACGTTAAAAGAAGAAGGTTTGGAAGACAACACCATCGTTATTTTTACTTCAGATCATGGGTTTCATTTGGGAGAACATGAATTTTGGATGAAAGTCAGTGTTAAAGAAGAATCTGCAAGGGTTCCTCTAATCATTAAAGTTCCAGGAAAGGCCCCATCAGTGTGTCATTCCTTTGTAGAATTATTGGATTTATATCCGACTATAGCCGAATTAACAGGACTTTCGTATTCAAAACACCTTCAAGGAAAGAGTTTGGTGCCAACATTAGATAATCCACAACATTCTGTCAGAGATATGGCTTTTTCTGTGACTCAAGATGGACATACTTATTTATTGCGAACCGATCAATGGGCCTATATCCAATATAAAGAAGATGCTTCATCGGGAATAGAGTTATTTGATATGCATTCGGATCCAGGCCAATACACTAATTTGGCTTTAGATCCCAATTATGCCCCTCAAGTAGAAGAGTTTAAACAAAAACTTAGAGAGAAATTACGAGAAGTGAGGTCTAATGATTTGGGGATTGAATACTCTCTATGAAGGATGCATCATTTCGTGTGTTTTTGATTCGCTGAGCATCATGTCAAACAGAACCTATTCGTATTTTCAAGTTTAGCAAATCTTGAATATCGTCTGTTTTCACAATTAATTCCAACATTTCAAGACTCATTTTCGTTTAATCTATATGGCCTTTTGAATGCTGTTTTGTTTTTTTTCATCTTATGTTGCATTACTAAGCCAATCAACACATGTTTAGTATATTCATTTGTAGCATGTCTATTTTCAAACTATATATTGTTCCTCATCAATAAATTTTCATACCATCTCCAACTAAAAGTCGAATCTTTTTATCTCATGGAGTAATCTTGGCGTATGGAAAATGGATTAGAAGAAGTTCCCTTTCCAACTGATCTGAAACCTCCGATTACAGGCATACCAAAAGAGAAAAAATCCAGTTGGTAAAGCAGAAGTTTCCGACCACACCAAAAAACCAGGCATGAACAACGAATGCAAAGTTTTGCAAATTTGATAAGCCCTTGGTGTTCTCCGTTTGAACAGAGTCGCAACACTCCAAGTTCTTGATGATGATTTTCATGTAGTGAGCCAATCAAAACAAGAGGTATCTGATTTTACTGATGTTGATCTCAACAAATGGTTATCAGTAAATGGCCCGCTTGAAAATAAACATTTTAAGTTCTGGCAAGGGCTTTTATCTGTATAAAAAAGTCAGGATTAAAATTGAAATCAATTTTAGTGTTTGACTTTATTTTGCACTGTGTATGATGTTATTGTAATTGGTGGTGGGCCTATTGGTATGGCCTGTGGTATTGAAGCGACTAAAAAAGGACTATCCTATATCATTATCGAAAAAGGATGTTTGGTCAATTCATTATACAATTACCCACTAAACATGACCTTTTTTTCTACTTCAGACCGCTTGGAAATAGGTGGTGTGCCTTTTATTTCTCATAATCCCAAGCCCACTCGTTTTGAAGCATTAGAATACTATCGTAGGGTCGCTTCCAATTGGAAGTTAAGTCTCCATTTGTATGAACAAGTGAATCATATCCTTCCTCTGAATGGAGGTTATACCATCAGTACTTCAAAGCAGAATTATAAGACCCAAAATGTGGTCATTGCCACTGGGTTTTACGATTACCCATATCTATTGAATGTGCCTGGCGAAGACTTGTCTAAAGTACACCACTACTATAAAGAGCCTCATCCATTTTATACGATGGACATTGCAGTCATCGGTTCTGCAAATTCTGCCGTTGATGTGGCGTTAGAGACCTTTCGGAAGGGAGCAAAATCAGTGACGATGATTATTCGTGAGTCTGAAATTGGTGAAAATGTCAAGTATTGGGTTCGCCCCGATATTGTCAACCGCATTGAAACAGAAGAAATCATTGCTCATTTTAATTCCACCGTACTAGAAATCAAACTCAATTCATTGATTTTTCAAACGCCTGATGGTATTAAAGAAATCCCAAATGACTTTGTTTTGGCGATGACGGGTTATAAACCTAACTATCATTTTTTAGAATCTCTTTCAATTAAAATCAATGACGACCAGTACCGAACGCCTCAATATAATCCGAAAACGATGGAATCCAATATTGAAGGTGTTTTTTTAGCCGGTGTGGTTTGCGGGGGATTAAAAACGAACAAGTGGTTTATTGAAAATTCCAGAGTTCATGCCCAGTTAATTACAGACGCCATCCAGTCTAAAAACAAGATTATAGTCACCTAGTTGCCGATATCATATTCCCTCTTCCATTATAGAATCCAAGTTATCTTCCAACCAATGAATATGTTTATTGACATTTTACGTGCGAGAAACTTAGCTTTATACGTCACGAATAAAATTCTATTTCGGTGCTTCGAACTCTAGTATTTACTTTTTGTGTTTGTTTTACTTGGATGACAAATGCTCAATTAGAACAATCGAAAGACACCATACGCATTGCCAATGAAGAAATTGAATATGAAATCATTATTATCGATGTTGGTTTCAATAGTTGGATATTGACCAATGCGAAACCAAGAAATTTTTATTCACAACAGTACCTCGAAGCCAAAAACAGAATTTTTGTTTCTAGTTGGAATCAAAGAGTTTTGAGTTTTTACAACACCAACTTGTACGGTTTTCAAATTGATTATGATTTTGGAATCGATTACGGATATGAGGTCAATTATTTGTTGTACAACTACTTTCTCTTTTTCCAACAAAAGTACGACCAGAAGCTTTAGTCCCTGAACCACTTTTAAGTTGAATAAGTTACTATGGTGTGTTTTTGGGGCTATGACATAATGACGGTATCCTACAAACAATAGCCAGAATCTATCGCTAAGTCAGAAAGACCAATTCTTAGAGTGAATAAAACCTAAAACGATCAAACCCTTAAAAGGATTAATACCTCGTTATGTACTCATCCAAATCAACTTTTACCCTTAAATGGTTCCCGTAAGAATAAGGAACAATCCCATCATGTTGAAGTCTTCCCAGCACAATCGCTGGATGAGTGTCGTGTTTTTGCGCAACTCGACATATTTCATCCGCTGTGATTTTACCTATCCGTTCTTTTTTTATATCCCTTGGCAATAGCCATTTTTTTGCAAAATTATTGGCTTGCATTTCTTTTTTTGAATCCACGTTTTTTTTATCAAACTTTTCGATAAATACATTTTTCCTGCCGTGAAGTAATATGTGACCTGCTTCATGAAAAAAAGTAAACCAAAATTGATCATTGGATTTATATCGGTCGGTTAATTGTATTAAAGGGGATCCCCCTAGCCACCTAGCCACTCCACTAATGGGGGCTTTGGGAAATTTAGGCGTGTATACAAGTGCTACTCCCGCATCAAAGCAAAGCTTTTTCAAAGTTTTAGGAAAATCTTCGGGATGTGTTTTAACCAATTTTTGGGCTTCTTTCAATACCTCTTTAAATTTTTTTCGATCAAATGATTGTAAATTCATCTTTCTCATTTCAATTTCTCCTATTCTCAAAAATGCGGCTATACTTCCCACAGAAACATCGTAGGCCTCACTTTTTCTAAAATTGGTGGAACGATACTGATTTGCGTATAGCATTTTCCATTGTTTGTTATTGGCAACTCCATAAAACTTAAAACATTCCTCAACCATTTCTGAACCAATTCTTGTTGTTTTTAAGTAGCCGAGGTTTTTTAACTCTTTCAATGGCTGCAATTTGAGCCATTCGATGAATCTTTCTAACTTTAGTTGTTGGTGAATCGCCAATAACTTTTTCCGATATAACATTTCTCTGTTGAGCCAAAATTCCGAATCAGTCCCAAGAACTTTCTCTAATCTAAGAGCTGTATCGTATGTGATTGGTTTCTTTGCTGAAATTAGATCATTAACCTTTGCGGGAGTCTTTCCCATTCTTTTTGCGAGTTCAACTTGACTCATTTTCAGATACTCAATAACTTCAAGAAGAGTATCTCCTGGTTTTGAAAGCATTTCTAGTTCCTCTTGTAGTTTACTCATAGTTTTAATTTTTTAGTGATAATCAACAATTTCTATAACACATATGTCAGTTACAGCTTTAGTGTCTAAAACTCCATCTTCGTTTATAGGTAACGGATGATGATCTAGTTCAAAAATTAATCTATAATTTGCTGATATTTTAATGGCCCATTCTTCTTGCCGATCCCCTCTTAGCTTATGGCAATTCAAAGAAGGGAAATCAATCATCTCGGCCAAATGAGGAAAAGATCTCAAATCATCCATCCTTTGAGATATTCTTTTGGCCATGTTTCCATAATTCTTTTTGATTTCATCACCGCTGCTCAGCTGCTTTTTAAGTTTCTTTCTCTTATAACTAATGTTCATTAAAAAATTAATTACCTTCCAATGGTAACTATTTCACAAAAATAAATAAACTTATCTTATTGAACACTAATGCTCCATTCCCTACTGCAACGAAAATCAGCATAGATTTAAAGCTGTGGAAATATGCTTCGAGAAAAAAATAAAAGCTATTCCTTTGGGACTATTCGAACAACGCCCAAAGATTCTACACCAACATAGATATACCCATCCAAACCTTGCTCAATACTTCGAACACGCCCAATGTTATTGAGTTCCCTATGGGTGGCGATGACCTTATTGTTTTCTATGACCAATCTTTCGAGATATGAAAACTTTAAGGAACCCACCAAAAAGTGGTTTTTCCAGTGACCATATCTTTCAGAAGTGACCATTTCAAATCCACTGGGAGCAATAGACGGCGTCCAATGATGAAGTGGTTGCTCCATACCATCCATGTGAGTTAAGTTGGTTATCGTTGAACCATTATAATTTTTTCCGTAAGTAATTTTTGGCCAACCATAGTTATTTCCGGCTTCAATAATATTGATTTCATCTCCACCTCGAGGCCCATGTTCATGAATCCATATGTCATCCGTTAAGGGATTTAACAACATCCCTTGAGGGTTTCGATGACCATACGAGAATATGGAAGGATTGGCATTTTCATGATTGACAAACGGATTGTCACCAGGGATTGACCCGTCCCGATTAAATCGATGAACTTTACCTCCATCCCGATTTAAGCTTTGGGGATTGACATCTCTCTGTCCTCGATCACCAATGGTTAAGTAAAGATATCCTTCACTATCAAACGCAATTCGAGAGCCAAAATGAACCTCTCTTGTTGTGTTTTCTTTTCCTCTAAAAAGTTGTTTCACATTGGATAGTTGCTTGGATTCTAAATCGATTCGTGCGGAATAAAGCGCTGTGTTTCCTCCGTTTTCATTTTCCGGACTGAAGCTAAGGCTAAAATAAATTAGTTGATTTTCAGAAAAATTCGGATCGACTTCGATATCCAAAAGCCCCCCTTGGCCGATATGATAAATTAGGGGCAAACCACCTATAGAGAATTTCTTTTCATTTTCAACATAATAAAGTGTGCCCGACTTTTCAGTGACTAAAAATTCATTTTCTGAAATAAAGGCCATACCCCAAGGAATGTCAATGCCATCCACAACCAATTGGTGTGTATAACTTTGGTTTGAAGAGGGCGTGTTGTCTTGGGTTTCTGATTTTGACTCATCAGTTGCACTGGGGTCAGGATTCGGATTAGATGGTGGCGTAGTCTCTTCTGATTTCGACTCACTAGTCGCACTGGGGGTCGGATTCGGGTCAGGTGGTGGAGTAACTACCGTAGACTCTTCATCTTTATCACTACAAGACATCAATACCAATACAATGGCCATCAGTAAATAGTATAATGGAGGTTTCAACGAATTATTTTGACTGTGAAATTACAATATGATTCTTGATAGAACAAATATCCCCATGATATTTGATAATTATTCTTGATTAAAACAGATTTAATTTAAAATAACTGGTCTCCACTGAAAATTAAACCCAACCTAAAGCCTTTCAAGAGTTCATTTAAACAACATAATCTGTAATCATTGGGTGTAGATAATTTCCAATTCTACTTTTTTGTTTTGTAAAGAACTCTCTGGATTAGAACCCACCAAAACAACACCCAAAGGATTAATGATGGCCGATTGGGGATAGTCAATGGGTTGGGGTTGATCATTTAATTTAAGGGCTTGACTAATGGCTAAATTGTTGATGTCCGAAATGGCAACCAACCCTAATTCAACATTTTGGGCATCATTTCTAAGTATATTGAAAATGTGATCGGTGATACGAAATTTAAATAAGGCCGGGTTATCTTGTTCATCCAATTCCAAAATACCTCCAAATCTTTCTTTATCCGGGTCTGGATTATTGGTGTTTTGATTATTTTGAAATTCACCATAATCACTCAATGGCCTACCCGTGTTGTAGTCATAGAGATATAACCTTCTGGCTAAGAATGATTCTTTAGGAATTGATGGATCGACATGAAACACGATATTGGCTTCGTTAATCAACCAAAGATTGGCTCTTAATTCCTGGAGTGTTTGATTGAGTTGGTCATCCGTTTGGGTTTCAAAAAGTCTTAATGCTCCATAAAATTGTCCGCCTTGAATGTAAATTTTGTCGGCAGGGACGCCCTCTTTTGAACTGTTGACCCGTTTTGTGATTTGATCATCAATCGGTTGATTTTCCAGTATATTTAATCTTAGACCATTGACATTGATGATAAATTGTGATTTTTCAACCATGGTTTGAGCGTTATCATCAGAGTCTATTTTATCGTATTGATAATGGATTCGAATGAGAGCTCTATTCATGTCAAGAATCATATAGAGATCATCAGAAAACGAATCAGCATCGGCTTGGATGATAATCCCTTTGAAATATTCACGGAACCGGCCCGTCGATTCTAATTCTGAACTCCCCTCTTTGGATAAAATGTGGTTTTGAAAAAAAGTGGGGTCTAAGGGGATTCGTATTCTAGGTGTTAGTCGAGTTTCTGCTCTTGTGGTCTCATCGACATCTGTCGTGTTCGGATCATCTGATTCATAATTGATTCTGATTTCTTCAAAATCTAAAGTCACTGGCTCATCGGCCAATAATTCCCCAACAAACCCTTGTTTGTAGGGATCTTGGTTGGTATAATAAATTTCTTGTGATTCAAAATTGTCGGTTGGATCCAATTCATTGAGATAATAAGTGAGTTCATGAACTTTTAAATTAAAGGTCGCAAACCGATTCCCATAAATTGAATCAATGGTATAAACTTGGTTTTCTGCATCATAAGCGGCATTGTCCGTGTCTATATCGTCGTTGATGCCATCCCCATCACTATCCTCTGATAAAGGATTGGTATTGTTTTGCCTTTCCATAATATCCGTAACCCTATCCCTATCGGAATCGCTATTTGGATCATTGGGATTGACATCTCTAGAGTCGATCACGCCATCCCCATCCGTGTCTTGTTGATTTGTAAAAAAAGGGAGCTCTAAAAACACTTGCGTCACCCGTTCATTTTCTTGTGCTACATTATCCTCATCTTGCGTGTCTTCCGACAGTTGTGTATGCTCACCAAAACGAGGGCCATTGGCAATCGTTAAAGCCGATATGATTTTTGCAGAGCTTCTACCAAAAATCGGATGATCTATTTTCCCAAGTTGTGCTGTTGGAAGGCCATTGGCCTGAACGGCTAGATTTTTTCTTTGAAAGGTATACACCGGAAACCGTTGTTTTCCTGAAATAAGTTTCTGCCCTTCGAATAAAGATTTCCCCACTGGATGATATTCTCTCTCACATCCCATCAAAACACTAAACGCTGTGGCACAACAAATGAATCTAAAGACCGGCTTCACTTATTTGAGTAAACTTTATGAAAATTCGCGATTGAAAAAATCGATAACGCGTTGGTCTTGACTCGATTCTTCAGAAGTTAAATGTGGTTTTTTTTCTGTTTTTATCTGTTTTATTAACTGTGGATCAATGTCCTGCTCGGCAACGATAACACCATCGGAATACCTGATGCCTATGGACAATAATTTGAAGGCGTCAACAAGAGATGAATTGTTCAAACCAACATCAAAAATTTGATCATACTCTAGTTTCTCATTAAATTGTTTATTCAAAAGACCAGAAAAAACGTCTTGATATAATGAACTGATAATTTTGCTGTTTTTGAATAGCAAATCATCTTTGTATTTGGTTTTGAGGTACAATGGAAACAAAGAAGTGAACCAGCCATGCAAGTGAATATAATTAGGGACCCAATTCAACTTTTTTACGGTTTCAATAACGCCTTTGGTAAAAAATATCATGCGCTCATCATTATCAGAAAAATACTTTCCAGAGGAGTCTTTAAGATAGCCTTTTCGCTTAAAGTAGTCGTCGCTGTCGATAAAGTATACTTGCATGCGAAGCTTGGGAATCGAAGCAACTTTAATATACAAAGGATAATCGTAATTGTTAATGACCAAATTAATCCCAGAAAGTCTGATGACTTCATGCAACTGATGCCTTCTTTCATTAATGGAACCGTATCGAGGGATAAATATTCGCGTTTGACCACCCGCTTGATTAATGCTTTTACCCAATTCAAAAGCCTTGACCGCCGAAATGGATTGTGGCATATAAGGCACGACATCCGATGAAACTATCAGTATTTTTTTACCTTTTAAAACCTTAACTTTTGCACACATTACGACTGGCAAAATTAAAAAAACAATAAGACTTTGATTAGAGGATACTAAATTGGCTGTCGATTTTATGCCAACTGTGCATCCTATAGTCACCAAAAAAAAAATACGTTTTGAAATTCAAAACATATCGCCTTCAAGTCTAGGGTTGGTTCCGACTATGGGAGCTTTACACAAGGGACACTTAAGTTTGATTGATCAATCAACCATCGAAAATGAATTAACGGTTGTGAGTCTTTTTGTCAACCCGACTCAGTTCAATAATGATGAAGATTTAAAACATTATCCCAATACTATGGACCAAGATTTAATCAAATTGATGGCTTATGGCAAAAAGTTGCTAGTTTTTACCCCCACAACTAACGAAATCTATGGTTCAGGCATCACAGCAAAAAAATTTGATTTGATGGGTTTAGATCAATCCATGGAAGGAAAATCAAGACCCAATCACTTTCAGGGGGTAGCCACCGTCATTCAAATACTGATGGATATCATTCAACCTAACAAGATGTATTTGGGGGAAAAAGATTTTCAACAACTACAGATTATTCGTTTGATAAAACAACAACTGCAATGGAATACCAAAATAATTGCTTGTCCTACCATCCGAGAATCTAATGGCCTAGCCATGAGTTCTCGAAACATTAAATTATCCCAGGATTTGAGAATACAATCTCAAAGTATTTATCGATCTCTATTATACGCTAAAAAAGCGATTGAAACATGCCCTATTCATCTCATTAAAAGGGAAGTGACAAAAACAATCAACCAATTACCAAATTTAAAATTGGATTATTTTGAAATTGTAGAGCCCAAGACCTTAACCCCCATTTCAAAAGCACAAAAGGGTCAATCGTATAGAGGTTGTATAGCTGTATATGCTCGTCATATAAGATTGATCGACAACATCGAAATCCACTATTAAACCGTCATGCCCTTTGCCTATAATGATATCTTTGTCTTGTTAAACGATTTGTATTTGTTCATTGGAAAATCCCAATCGGCTTGGCTCAAGCCAATGTCTTCTCTAGACCAAGTTGCCTTATAGAATTCACTACGTTCTTTAAATAACCCCAACTCTGCATTGATAAAGAAAAAAACAATCTTTCAACTGGCCAAAGTAATCGTCCCACTGGCATTAGGCCTCTTTTTTATTTATCTGACCTACCAAACCACCTCCGCAGATGAACGAAAAACTATTTTCACTCATTTAATGCAGACCCCTGAATGGGTGGTTTTACTATCCATTTTAATTGGAGTTTGCAGCCATGTCTCTAGGGCCATTCGGTGGCGTTATATGCTGACACCTATGGGCTATAAAACGAAAATAATCAATAATCTTCTGTCGATTATGGTGGCTTATTTGGCTAATTTAGGGATTCCGAGAAGTGGCGAAATCTTAAGAGCATCAACCATTGCGACTTATGAAAAAGTTCCTTTCCCCATGGCCATCGGGAATATAGTGGCCGAACGGATCATCGATTTATTGATGTTAGGAATTTTCACTTTAGTTGCTTTTGTGCTTAATGTTAAGGAAATCAGTCAAATCTTTGCTGAAAACTTTAGATCATGGTTCGAATCCGCTTTTATTATTTCAATTATCATTTTACTATTATACCAACTGACACAGTATCTTAAAAAAAGAATCAAAAGCAAAAAAGCTAACCGGATTCGACATTTTTACAATCAGTTTGTTCAGGGAGTCCAAATCCTACTACAAATGCCCAACAAATTGTTTTACATTCTTCATTCAATATTCATTTGGATGATGTACTTTCTAATGTTTTTTGTGGCCAAATTTGCCATACAAGACACCTACGACATTTCTTTAGATGTTTTATTGCCAGCCTTTGTCATAGGTATTTTGACCATTGCAACAACCAATGGCGGCTTGGGCGTTTATCCATTGGCCGTGGGCACTTATCTATTTTCTTTTGGTATTTCAAAAGAATCTGGTCTCGCTTTTGGATGGATTGTTTGGACCATACAAACAGGACTGATCGTGATCTTTGGTGGCTTATCTTTTGGGGTTTTACCTCTTGTGAATCGATCCTTGACTTCCAAATCCTAATTGATGAAAAAGAGCAAAACCATTTATATCTGTCAAGCTTGTGGGGCTCGATATGTTCAATGGCAAGGCCAGTGTTCATCTTGCCATCAATGGCAAACCATCGTCAAGCAAGCTATCGATGATGCCCCTATTAAAACTTGGGCCGATTCTGATATTTCCTCAAGGACATCGAAACCGATTAAAATCCAACAGATAGCAACCCAAAATAGCCCTAGAATAAACACTGGAGACAAAGAATTTAATCGGGTTTTAGGCGGAGGGATTGTCTTAGGATCAATGGTTTTAATCGGAGGGGAACCGGGTATTGGAAAGTCTACCTTACTCTTACAAATCTCCTTAAATCTTCCACAAAAGGTGCTTTATGTCAGTGGGGAAGAAAGTGCCCAACAAATCAAATTACGCTCTAATCGAATCGGGAAAAATGAAAACAATTGTTATGTGTTGGCCGAAACCAAACTCGAAAAAATATTCAATGAAATAAAACAACTATTGCCAGAATTGGTGGTCGTCGATTCGATTCAAACATTGACGACCCAAACAGTCGATTCAGCGGCTTCTTCGGTCACACAAGTTCGAACATGTACTGCCCAATTATTGGAGTTTGCCAAAAGCAAAAATGTTCCAGTGATTTTAATTGGTCATATCACCAAAGAAGGTCATTTAGCAGGCCCCAAGGTCTTAGAGCACATGGTGGATACCGTCCTGCTTTTTGAAGGAGATCGAAATTATTCGCACCGCATATTGAGAACACAAAAAAATCGATTTGGCCCGGCTTTCGAACTAGGCATCTATCAAATGAACCATGATGGCTTGGCCATCGTTGACAATCCAAGTGAAATTCTCATCAGTCAAAAAGATGATCAATCGAGTGGTTATTCCATTGCGGTTACCGTTGAAGGGGTTCGTCCTTTACTAATTGAAGTACAAGCACTAGTCAGTAAAGCCGTTTATGGAACTCCTCAAAGGAGCTCGACAGGATTTAACGGCAAAAGGCTTAATATGCTACTGGCTATTTTAGAAAAAAGAGTGGGATTTTCATTTGGAGACAAGGATGTTTTCGTCAATATCACCGGCGGAATCAAAGTAGAAGAACCGGCCATTGATCTGGCCGTTGTGATGGCGGTTCTTTCAAGTTATTTTGATTTATCTATTTCACAATGGGTTTGTTTTGCGGCTGAAATTGGTTTGTCGGGAGAAATTAGAGCTGTACCCAAAATAGATGCCCGAATTAAAGAAGCTCAAAAAAGAGGTTACAAAGAATTTGCTTTATCTCAATACAACAAAACATCAAATCATGGGAACAAAGTGACTCTGCATCTGTTTGATAAAATTGAAAAGGTAATAAAACACTTTTTTAGTCCGTAAAGGGATCCGTTTTAATGATACCGATCGTATAAACTTCTTGAGATATCGGATCGTTTAGCAAGTGTTGATAAGAGGTATTTTGAGTGTTATATGTTAAAAAAACAACCTTAGAAACGACAAAATTCGCTGTTTTGAGATATTTCTTGAGATCCATTCGAATAAAAGATATGTTGGTTTTCTAAAATTTCTTGTTGATACAAAGGATCAGCACAACGAATAGATTCGATTTCAACAAACTCAATTTTTTTATTCAATTTTTCTTCTAAATCATCCCAAAGGGTAGCGAAATCCCAACCACAAGGTTTCTGGAAAGAGTATAAGATACCAATGGATTTGGTATTGTTCTTAAAGACGCCTAATTGATGCAGTTCATAAGGTTCAAACGTTTGAATAATAATGGTTTTTTCTTTTTCTGTAATCATACATAATTACTTTATGTCATACAAAGATGCCATAAGAAATACGGATTTATACCAAAGTGGTAAAAGCTGACTAAAAATAGTTGAACATGGCAAATCCTATTTCACTAAATTTTCGTCAATGATTTGATGGTGCGTATTATCCTTCCATCACATCGAATCACACTTCAAAAAGAATTTTTGAGAAAGAAAAAAGCCGTGGTCGAATTAAAAAAATAAGTGCAATTTTGAATAGCCAAAAAATGACTTTATAGACACAAAATAAATGCCAACTGAGCTAATCTTGAGGCTGGCTCGATTTGACTGTTTTAATCAGTATCAAAAACAAAAAAGAGAAAAAAGTTCCGACGCCGAGCAACCATTGAACCCGTGATTGATTATCTAAAAGATAATATCGTATGGAAGAAAACTATCTGATAGACATCCCGTCATCCACAACCAACGACTATTTGTCAACTTATGGATGGGATTTGAAGCTATTCATGGAAAAACGAGTCCGAGATGATCTCTTTTTTACTTTTTCAGAAGGCATAAATTTTCAATTCAAAAAAACTCTCATAGAAAAACTAACATAATCCCAGTCGGAGAAAATGAGTTTTTAGGGAGCAACTGACTAAAAAAACAAACCAAAAAACAATTATGGATACCATCATTAACAATTTTTTGAGCGAAGTTGAAGCTCGAAATCGCCATCAGCCTGAATTTATGCAGGCGGTTTCTGAAGTGGTCGAAACCGTCATTCCTTATATCGTTTCACAAAAAATTTACTACGGACAAAATATATTGCTACGTATGGTGGAACCTGAAAGAGTGATTTCTTTTCGGGTAGCTTGGGTCGATGAAGCCGGTGAAATCCGGGTCAATAGAGGATATCGCGTGGAAATGAATTCGGCCATTGGTCCATACAAAGGCGGTTTGCGTTTTCATCCCAATGTGAATCTGAGTATTTTAAAGTTTCTGGCTTTTGAACAAATTTTTAAAAATGCGTTAACGACCCTTCCCATGGGTGGAGGGAAAGGAGGTTCAGATTTTGATCCCAAAGGGAAATCCGATATTGATGTGATGCGGTTTTGTCAAAGTTTTATGACTGAATTGGCCAGACACATTGGGCCAAACAGAGATATTCCAGCTGGAGATATTGGTGTCGGCAGTCGAGAAATCGGCTATATGTTTGGGCAATACAAACGCCTAAGAAATGAATTCACTGGCGTATTGACCGGTAAAGGTCTCACATGGGGCGGATCTTTGATTCGGTCGGAAGCCACGGGTTATGGTGTGGTATATTTTATAGAAAATATGTTGCAAAATGTCGGTCAGAGCATTCAAGGTAAAACGGTGGTGGTGTCCGGCTCTGGTAATGTGGCTCAATATGCCGCTGAAAAAGCCATTATCATGGGGGCTAAAGTATTGACCATGTCTGATTCTTCTGGATACATCTTTGATCAGGATGGCATTAACCAAGAAAAACTCCAATACATTATGGATTTAAAAAACAATAAAAGAGGACGTATAAAACAATATGTCAAGCAATATCCCAAAGCATCTTACTATGATGGACAAACACCTTGGAATGTCCCTTGTCAAATCGCCATTCCTTGCGCCACTCAAAATGAATTGCTAGAAAACGATGCCAAAGCACTCATTAAAAACCAATGTATTGCTGTTGGGGAAGGCGCTAATATGCCATCCAACCATGGCGCCATCCATCAATTTTTAAATTCCAAAGTACTGTTTGCCCCAGGAAAAGCATCCAATGCTGGAGGGGTGGCTGTTTCAGGATTGGAAATGGCCCAGAATTCGCTCCGTTTCAGTTGGACTAGAGAACAAGTCAATGAACGGTTAAAAGTCATTATGAACGATATTCATCAGTCTTGTCTGGATTACGGCCAAGGGGAAAAAAGGGTTAATTATGTCAAAGGGGCCAATATTGCTGGATTTGTTAAAGTTGCAGATGCTATGTTAGCACAAGGCGTTGTATAAGCTTTTGAATGGCCAATGACAGTGGTTCAAGCACTCATTTTACGGACTATACCCTACGGTGAAAGTTCTTTGATTGTCAACTGCTATACCAAACAATTTGGTTATCAATCGTATATTTTGAAAGGAATTCGAAAATCCAGAAGTAAACAGGGACTAAAAAAAGCGCTTTTTCAAACCACCAATATTTTGGAAATAGTGACTAAAAAGTATTCTAGTGATCGACTAGGATACTTAAAAGAAGCTCGAATGGCCTACATCTATCAGAAAATCCCCCTCGATTATCAAAAAAAAACAACCATTCTATTTTTGTTTGAATTGTTGTACCAATTGCTGAAAAAGGAAGATGGTGTCAACACACAACTTTACGATTTTGTCGCTGAAAATTTAAAATGGTATGACCACCACGACGGCGTGACTTCTTTCCATTTGAAGTTTTTAGTAGAAATTACGAAGCACTTGGGTTATTTCCCTGATGTAAGGAATCATGAGGCGATGTATTTTGATTTGGAAAAATCTCATTTAACAGATCAATTCCCTCGCGGTAATTATTTGGAGGGGCTTCAAAAGGATATGTGGCTATACTTTCTGGGCACAAGTTTTGATGAACTTAACTCTAGGCGTTTTAATCCTTTGGAACAAAAGCAGATGCTTAAAAATGTTTTTGACTACTATCGTCAACATTTTTTAAACTTTAAGGTTCCCTATTCAATCAAATTATTAAATGAAGTCATCGTTGGTTAAATTGATTTTTACTCTTGGATTCTTTGGGATTGGCATTTTAGGGTATTCCCAAACCATTATGGTTAAAGATCGCCAAACCCAAGAGCCATTAGAATCCGTTGTGATAGTCGATCAGGAGCTGAATTCAACCATTACGGACGCTCGAGGGACAGCCAATATCAGCGATTTGAATTCTGGAGATTTGTTGACCGTTTCCAGATTGGGTTATCAAGATTATCAGTTGGTCAACGATTCATCCCAAATAAATATTCAAGTATTCCTAGAACAAGAACCGGAGTCACTTGATGAAATTGTGTTATCGGTAGCTCGGAGTGAAATTACAAGGGATCAAGTGGCTGAAAAAGTCAATATCATATCCAAGCGTGATATCGAATTTTCTCGTCCCTCTACCGGTGCCGAATTGATTAGACTCAGTCCGGGAGTTCGATTGCAAAAGTCTCAAGGTGGCGGGGGAAGTCCTATATTGAGAGGGCTTGAAGCCAATCGAATTCTCATGGTGGTTGATGGTATACGAATGAACAATGCCATTTACCGATCTGGACATCATCAGTATGCATTATCCATTGACCCTCATACCATAGAAAGAGTCGAAGTGACTTTTGGTTCTTCTTCGGTTGGTTATGGCTCCGATGGTCTAGGTGGAGTCATCCACTACTATACCAAATCACCTCGATTGAATGCTGATGGCTATAATAATTTCACGCTCAATAGTAATTTGAGTACTGCCGACAGGCAAATCATCAACAATGTTTCACTGGAATGGGGTTTTGAAAAGTGGGGTTCACTGACAAGTATCACCTATTCTGATTTTGGGGATATCAAGATGGGAAGCGTTCGAAACCATGGATTCGAAAATTGGGGATTGGTCCCTTTTTATTCTAGAAATAATCGTGATGTTTTTGCTCCAAACGCCATTATCAATACGGATCCTCTAATTCAAAAAAATTCGGGATACCAACAATTGGATGTCTTTCAAAAATTTATTTATCAACTAGATACAAATAAGCAACTGGCTTTCAACCTTCAATTTTCTACCACTACTGATGTCCCAAGATTTGATCGTCTGGTTGAAACCCGAAATGATTTCTTACGATATGCCGAATGGTATTATGGACCCCAAAAAAGATTTTTACTCAGTGGACAATATAAGTTTTACTCCAATTGGTTCTTTTTAAACAAAGGAATCATTACCCTGGGATATCAAAACGTTAAAGAATCTCGTATCAACCGCTCGTTCACTTCATTGGAACGAAATATTCAAGAAGAAGATGTTGATGTGTTTAGTTTGAATGCAGATTTTGATTTCAAACTCAATAAAATTCACAAGTTTTCTTATGGATTTGAAGCCACACTGAATACCGTTAGTTCATTTGCTTTGGCTTATACCATCGTTTATGATGAAAATATATTGACCAGACCATATGACCCTGGTCTTATAGAAATAACCAATTCTATTTTGGATGTGCCTATCATTGATATTTTTGGCTCTCGAGCCATTCCCAGTCGATACCCTAGTGATTATAGTTATTTAGGGACACTAGCCGCCTATGCCAATTGGGTATGGAAATTCAATCCAAAATTCAGTTTGAATGTAGGATTTCGCATGAATTATGTTGAAGTGTTTGCCAAGTGGAATGACATTGCTAACATCGATGCTTTGCTTGACCAAACCCGTGTTATTAACGTGGTATCAAGTGAAACCGTTTCATTGATCTATCGTCCAAACAATTTGACACAATGGAATTTTATCCTATCGAGTGGGTTTCGTAATCCTAATATCGATGATTTAGGAAAAATTCGACAAAGTGGTCTTGATTTATTAGTTCCAAACAATTTTTTAAAGGCAGAATACGCCTATAATTTAGACATTGGTATGGACAAACGATTCAATCAATCTAATAACTTTATTTCCATTAGAGCTTATGGGACCATTCTTTCACGACACATTGGAAGAGATCAGTTCCAGATTATTACGGATGAATCAACAGAGGATGAAAACACCATACTTTATAACGATCAAGAACTCAGAACCATAGCTAACAAAAACCTTGGGGATCGCTACCTTTACGGAGCTACTTTTGATTCTAGGATAACCTTATTTAAAAATTTAGACCTTCTCTCTAGTTTAACCTACACCGAAGGGGTCAAACATGATACCTATGGGCCTTTACCATCCATTTCACCTTTATTTGGTTCTACCAAGCTTGAATTCAATCACAACCGGTTTCGAGTCTTCTTAGGACTTGAATTTAGTGATGCCAAAAGTCCTAAAGATTACAGTATAGGAGGCGAAGATGGTCTTGAAGAAACCCCTATTCTTCAAAATTTAGGTGATGAAATGTATCTATACAACGGGACTCCTTCATGGATGACGGTTAATTTTAATAGTCAAGTCCAAATTGCCAAAAAAGCAAGCATCAAACTAGGCCTTGAAAACATTTTTGACATCCATTACAAGCCCTTTGCTTCAGGAATTTCTTCCCCCGGTCGAAACTATAAAATAGGATTACAATACCAGTTCTGAATGATGATTTGTTTGATTTAATATCATTTGACCCCATGCAGGGGTTATTTTAATTCAATTTGCCCAGTTAGCCTCTAAGTTTAAGTTGAAAGCCATTATTTTTACTTGTGTTTATATTCTTTGAATGAGTCCATTATTCAAATTAAAAAAAGATTAATTCAAAACAGACCAAAACACGTAAGGGTCCTTTTTTATACTCATTGATTTAAATCAACCATGTCAAGAGTCGATGTTTCTCTAGATTTGCTTCGCTGGGCTATTGAACGAAATAACCTTCAAATAGACGATTATCTGAAGAAAACCCCACAGCTTCTTCACTGGATAAATGGTGAAAAATCACCCACTTTCAAACAGTTGCAAAAGTTTGCCAAACAAACTTATACTCCATTAGGATACTTTTTCCTATCAGAAGTGCCAAAAGAAGAAAATCCCATCGTAGATTATCGTACAATATCTAAAACATCCCATCAAAAGATAGGCCTTCATCTTAGAAGCACGATTTATGAGATGCAAAGAAGGCAAAATTGGTTGTCTGAGCGACTCAGAGAAATAGACGCCGGAGCTTTAGATTTCGTTGGAAGTGCTCGCTTAACGGATCCACCAGAATCGGTAGGGAAAGAAATTAGAAAAAAACTGAACATCAATCAACATTGGCTACAATCGATACGGACAGTAGAAAATGCGGTATCCAAGTTTCGTTCAAAAATTGAAGACTTAAGAATCATGGCTGTGATTAATGGTGTGGTAGGAAATAATAACAACCGTAGGCTAAACGTCGATGAACTTCGTGGGTTTGCATTAGTTGACAACTATGCTCCTCTCATATTCGTTAATGGGGCCGATTCAAAGTCAGCTCAAATGTTTACCCTGGCTCATGAACTAGCTCATATTTGGCTTGGTGAAGAAGGAATATCCGGTTTTGAATTTTTATTACCTAACGACGCGCCTATCGAACAGTGGTGCAACAAGGTGACTGCTGAGTTGTTAGTACCAAAAAAGCATTTTGAAGAAGAATGGGGTAAATGTTCTGAATCCCCTAATCAATACCAAAACTTATCCAACACATTCAAAGTAAGTCCCCTAGTTATTAGTCGTAGAGCATTGGATTGTGAATTCATCAATAAAAAGGAATGGCTAGCATTCTACAATAATTATTCAAGTCTCATCAAATCCAATAAGCCAAAATCAAAGGGTGGTGGAAATTATTACAAGAATCTAAATTTTAAGGTAGGGAAATTGTTTGCCACTGAGATTGCCATCGCAACTAGGGAGGGGAAGTTAGGATTCCAAAAAGCATTCGATTTAATCGGAGAAAAGGGGGATACTTTTAAAAAGTATACCGAAGAAGAGTTAGGAATCCTTCTTAATTGATGATCCATCAAAAATATTTATTGGATACTGACGTTTTGGTAACAACAGCCCATAGTTATTACTCGTTTCATATTTGTCCGGGATTTTGGAGCAGCATGATACATTTCAATGAGAGAGGGAGTCTTTTCAGTATCGATTTAGTCCAACAAGAGATAAAATCAGATGATATCGTTCAATGGATAAAGTTCCGAATGGCTTTTTCATCGATATTTCAAAGCATCTAAACATAATACATCTAGGAAGCGCATTATGGACGACGTTCGAAATACAACACAATACCATAGCAGCGCCATTGATAAGTTCTTTAATGGAGCAGATGTTTGGTTAATTGCGGCAGCTAAAACTCTTAACTATAAATTGATTACAAATGAAGTCAGTGCTCCGAATTCAAAAAAGAGATATAAAAATTTCAGATATCTGTGACAGATACAACGTTAATTATGGGAACACTTTTAATTTGCTCAAAGATTTAAACATCCGTTTCAATTGGAATTCTAAAGTTTAGAAATGGTTTTATGTTAAAATTTAAAACTGAAAAAAAATATTTGAGATTATATGTGATGACAACAACCCCTCAAACCACAAAGACAAAATACCTCTCAGCATATTAATTAGAAATTATATTTTAAACATTCCTTTTGTGCGTATCTACTCTACTTTTATACGAGCAGGTATTCGCCCCTTAAAAAGTCCAAATGTAATCTCCAGATTTTTCACATTGGGGGTTTAATGGCTTCATACTAGCCCAACATTGGTTTTTAAATCAGCCAAGAAATGCGTATATGGGGTTCGAACCTTGTAGAAAGGATCAAAAAAGTGATCCCAAAACAGTCCCCATGATTTGACTCGACATTTAAAAGTACCCTCCATCCAAAACATCACATCAGGTGACTGACCGATGCTATTCGCTGGTCTTATTTTGAAAAAGCTTTTGAGCACTTGTAGGCCGCAAATGTATATATCACTCAAACTGAGCCATTGATTTATCTGTCTGACGATACACCTTATTGAACAACCATCTGATAGTGATTGGCAAAATCTTTGAATTCTCGATAGACTAGAGCCATGTTTGGTGACTTGATCCACCGCTGCTTTGAGATGGTCAGGAATCATCATTTTGGGCCCTCTCATAAAAAACCAAAGCCTCTTGACAACAGCGGATCAAATCCAATCGTTGTTAGCTCCGACAAGCTTGGACATAGGTGTATTGACTGAAAAGAAGAATAGCCAAAAACAACGCCACATCCTCTTTTTGACCGGTGACCTTATCGGTGATTAGTAGCTTTTTGTCCACAAAGTCCATGTATATTTTCTCTCCTTAGCAGATATTGCAATTTCATCGAGACACCAAGTGGAACATACATCTTTTCATAAAGAACCACTAATGAAGGATATCTGTAGAGCTTTGCCACCGTATGGCATACTCCTTGTGATGGCATCAATGCGTAAAACCCACCTTTTGGTGGTTTTGATCATTTTTTCGAAATAACCCAACAAAGCCTCATAACGAGACGTGTCGATCTCTTGAGGAGATAAGAACAAACACTCGATGGCAACATTGTTCATCGAACGGAGTTCTTCGAAGATGTCTGCCCTTTCTTTCTCTGTTTTTATAGCGGCTTGTATGGCATGCCATACAAGCCACCCTAGCAATAGAACGAATCTTGAACTACTCAGATGATTAATGATGCCATGTTCGAAATCCATGGTTTTATTTTTCTTGGACACAGGGGAAAAAGAAAAATGATTTCGAAAGTCATCCTCAAGGGAAGGGGTTCAGTTACGCTGAAGTACACATTTAAAATCCATTTTTTACTTATTGATCTTTCCTAAAACCGCTTGACCACGGTCTTGGAATCAGGTGATGGAAGATTTTGTCACTCTATTTTTTCAGAGAAAATGGTTTTCACTTCAAGGCTATTTTAAGTCTTTTCACACAAATAATGACAGAATCAAAATATTTTAGGGATGAGGAATTAAAAGGGGTAAGATTCCAGTTAGGAAAATGACCTAATCTTTTTTATCCTTAGAGTTGCATTTTTGGTCGGCATCTGAGCCATCGTCAGTTTCCTGTCCGGCATCTTCTCCCAAATCTTTTTGTAGTTTTTTAATTTGAAGAGCTTGTATTTTCAGCGTATTCTTGTGCTCTTTTTTGCCTGCCGACCATTTCCAAATGATAAAACTAGATGATATGGTCCCGAAAATTACACCCGCTATTATACCATAAAACTCAATACTTAACCACGTCAAAATAGTCAAACTAGCGACTTCAATAACATCTGTATCTATGTTCTGTGCCATGACAGAGCAAAATTAAAATTATTTTATTAATCCAAATTCATCCTATGTAATCTCTCAACTTTCTTATCGTCGTCGAACTCCCTTGCAGTCAATTCTGAATGCCTTGATAGGATTTCTCTTTGCTCAAAAGACTGAGGTTTTTTTGGGTTTAGATAAACACTTTTCTATAGTTTCTATCTTTCTCATCCAAGAGTACCCCACCTTGTTCATTATAAGCTGGTATGCCTTGACTGGTGCGTTTTAAAAGAGCCTTCCGCTCTATTTCATACAACAAACAACTCATCATCGTGAGCATCACTTTCCGATAGGGATTTTCTTTTCCATCGATACTTCTTGAATCCATACCAAGTTCTTGAATCGTTTTCAATACGCTCAAGACATCTTTGGTATTTCTCCCTAATCGGCTCGCTTCATCGGTGACTAATTGAGTAATCAGCTTTTTTTCACCAAGCTCATTAATTCCGATTCTTTAGGCCTTTCAGCAAAAAGTGTTATGCCACCAAAAGTTAGGGCAACCACATAAGTGGTATTGGCCCCAACTTGTATGAAATGGCCGTTTTTCTTCAATTGTTTTTAAAAAATCACTTGACCGAGGTTTTTAGAATTCAATGATGGGAAGATTTTGATGCTTCTTAAATTCTGAGCAAATGCTATTCGTTTTGGTATTTTTTTAGCTCTAACCAAGCAAATGATGGTAGGGTCAATTTATGAATAGGTAGTTATTGATAAAGATGAGATTTAATAAATTATCGGGTGAAGAGTTTGCTTATTTTCGCATTCCTGAATTTAGAAAATGTCTCGGTTTCCTCAATATGATGATTTGGATCTCGGCGAGTTCGCCAATCAGGTGTTGAAATCATGGGACATGGAAAAGATCTTTCAAAAAAGCATCAATTCCAAGAAAGATTCTCCTTCCTATGTGTTTTACGAAGGTCCCCCTTCGGCCAATGGAATGCCAGGTATTCATCATGTGATGGCTCGGACCATTAAAGATATTTTTTGCCGATACAAAACCCAAAAAGGATTCAAAGTAGAACGCAAAGCCGGTTGGGATACTCATGGTTTACCCATTGAATTGGGAGTTGAAAAACAATTAGGAATTACCAAAGAAGATATTGGTCAAAAAATTTCTGTTCAACAATACAATCAAGAATGTCGTAAAGCCGTGATGCGGTATACCGATGCATGGAACCAATTGACGAAGCGTATTGGATTTTGGGTCGATATGGAGAAGCCATACATCACCTATCAACCAAAGTATATCGAATCCGTTTGGTGGTTGCTTCAACAGATCTACAAAAAAGGGTTGCTTTATAAAAGTTATACGATTCAACCGTACTCCCCCATGGCTGGCACAGGTTTATCAAGTCATGAACTAAATCAACTCGAGGCATACAAACCCATTAAGGATATTTCAATTACAGCTCAATTTAAAGCGGTGGATGAAAGCCTCCCCGAATATTTAAAAAACTCTGTATCCTTATATTTTTTAGCATGGACGACCACTCCTTGGACTTTACCCTCTAACACCGCATTAGCAATTGATTACTTCACTCAATACAGTATTGTCCTGACTTATAATCAATATACTTTCAAAAAAATACGCATTGTTTATGCTTCAGATTTACAAACGAAGTTGTTGAAAAAGCCCTACCAAGAAGTGCAAAACATCGAAGATTTTGATGCCCTTAAACCAAGTAAAAAAGCCATTCCATTTTTAAAACTACACTTAATTGAAGGGCATTTTTTAATGGATATTCGATATCATAAAATATGGAAAGAAGGACCAGAACCGGCTCAAAACCCTGAAAATGCATACAGAATCATTCGTGGCGATTTTGTAACAACCCAAGAAGGATCAGGAATCGTCCATACCGCACCAACATTTGGTGCTGATGACATGAGAGTGGCCCAACAAGCGTCCCCCTCTGTTCCTGCACTTTTGGTTAGAGATCAAAACAATGAACTCACTCCTTTAGTGGATTTGAAAGGATGCTTTGTTTCTCAAATGGGCTCTTTGTCAGGGAAATTCGTTAAAAATCAATTTTACAAAGAGGGAGAAGAACCCGAGAAATCGGTCGATACCGAAATAGCCATCGTCTTAAAACAGGATAATCGAGCTTTTTGGGTTGAAAAATATACCCACTCCTATCCTCATTGTTGGCGGACTGACAAACCCATACTTTATTATCCGTTAGATTCATGGTTTATTAACGTTTCTTCTATTAGAGAAAAAATGGTTGCCTTGAATCAACAAATTAATTGGAAACCGAAAGCAACAGGCCAAAAACGCTTTGCCCATTGGTTGGCAAATGCTAGTGATTGGAATTTATCGAGATCGAGATTTTGGGGAACTCCCCTGCCCATATGGCGAACAAAAGACCACAAAGAAACCAAAGTCATAGGCTCTATGTCTGAATTGATTGATGGTATTGAATTTTCAATCAAAAGAGGACTCATGGATTCTAATCCATTTGCTGATTTTAAAGTAGGAGACTATTCCAAAGAAAATTATGAAAAGATAGATCTTCATAGTCATGTGGTCGATCAAATTATTCTTTCGACAGAAGAGGGGTTACCCATGTATCGAGAATCAGATTTAATTGATGTATGGTTTGATTCGGGATCCATGCCTTATGCTCAATGGCATTATCCATTCGAAAATAAAAGTAAAATAGACCATGGCGAATTTTATCCCGCTGACTATATCGCCGAAGGGGTTGATCAAACCAGAGGATGGTTTTACACTCTTCATGCTATCGGAGCCCTAGTGTTTGATAGTGTTACCTATAAGAATGTCGTTTCCAATGGTTTAATTCTGGACCAGTTTGGTCGAAAAATGGCCAAAAAACTAGGAAATTCGGTGGATCCATTCGAAACTTTGGAGACTTATGGACCGGACGCTTTGCGTTGGTATTTAATTTCCAACGCCAACCCCTGGGATGATTTCAGATTTAATGCTCAAGGAATTGATCAAATCAGAAAAAAGTTTTTCCATACGCTTTATAATATTTATTCCTTTTTTGTCATTTATGCCAATATTGATGGCTATCGAGGAGAGCCGTGTGATATCGATCAAAAAGACATCACCGAATTAGATGCTTGGATTCTTTCAGAACTCAATTCTTTGATTGAGCGTGTTGATAATTATTTTGAGGATTATGAACCCACCAAAGCCGCTCGAGACATCTCTGATTTTGTATTGGAAAAACTCAGCAACTGGTATGTTAGACTATCAAGAAGAAGATTTTGGAAAGATAAATTCACCAAAGACAAACAATCGGCTTACAGTGTATTACACCACTGTCTGATTACTATCGCCAAACTAAGTGCTCCCATTGCCCCATTCTATATGGATCGTCTCTATCGTGATTTGGTCATCAATCAAAAAAGTAAAAAATTATCGGTACATCTTGATTCTTTTCCCAAAGCCAATCGATTATTTATTAATAACACATTAGAAAGGAAAATCAATTTAGCAAGAACCATCACTTCCTTAGCACTATCCCTTAGAAAAGCACATCAAATAAAAGTGCGTCAGCCACTTCAAAAACTATTGATTCCTATCGTTGATCATGACCATAAACAATTAATTGACTCGGTTGTTGACCAAGTTAAAGCAGAAATCAATGTCAAAGAAGTGGAACTCATCGATGGAAATCACCCCATTTTGGAAAAGGAATTAAAACCGAATTTTAAAACTCTTGGGCCAAAATATAGTTCTCAAGTTTCCAAAATCGCCCATCAAATCAAACAACTGAATCAAAATCAAATTTTAGAATTAGAGTCCAAAGAATCTATTTTTTTGGAAATCGATGGCAATCAAATTGAAGTGACACTCGATGATGTGACCATAGAGTTTAAAGATATTCAAGGTTGGGAAGTTATTCAAAATGATGGAATGACCTTGAGTTTGGATATGAGAATAAATCAGCAATTAAAATTTGAAGGCATCGCGAGGGAATTTGTTAATCGGGTTCAAAATCTTCGAAAATCCCAAAAATTTGAAATCACTGATAGAATTGAAATATATTTGGAAAAAAACAATTTTTTAGAAGAGGTCATTAACCAAAATTATGAGTACATTGTCAGTGAAACTCTTGCGAAAAAATTAAGTTTTGAAATTAGTTTACAAAATGCTCACAAAATTTCAATTGACCAATATGAAATTAATTTAATAATTAAAAGAACTGCATTATGAGTACCATTGAAACAAAATTGAAATACTCTGATCAAGAATTAGAAGAGTTCAAAGAATTGATTGAAACCAAAATTCAGAACGCTCAAAAAGAACTGGAATTTCTTAAAAGGGCTTTCATGAACGATAGCAATAATGGAACGGAAGATACTTCTCCTACTTTTAAAGCCTACGAAGAAGGTTCTACTACTTTATCTAAGGAGGCTAATGCTCAATTGGCATTACGCCAAGAAAAATTTATACGCGATTTAAAGAATGCCTTGGTGCGTATTGAAAATAAAACCTATGGGGTTTGTAGAGCTACTGGGAAATTGATCAATCGAGAAAGGCTATTATTGGTTCCGCATGCTACTTTATCAATAGAAGCTAAAAAGAGAAAAAAATAAAAAGAGCATTACTTTTTATTTATTTGGGAATGGGATGTTCATTATCTGGACAGTCCATCTTCAGTAAGCAAATTTCTATCGATGACACCTCTCGTGCAGAGTTTCATTTGCCATGGGTTCATCAACTAGAAGTCATGGGTTCCGATGCTGCCACTGAAATTGAATTGACCTATGGTCGTTTTGGAGAGTATCAAGCTGCAAGTACGATTACATTTAATAAATCAAATGATATCTTAATTGCTCATGAAAAACCTAATCCAAATTTTGAATTTATCGGTGATAAATTAAGTGCTCATAAACTATATGCCACTACAGCAAAACTTATAGTTCCTAGTGGATTGAATCTTCATATCATGGTTGGTCATTGCCAAGTAAATATCAAAGGGGATCTTGACCATATCCATCTTCAATTAAAATCTGGATTTTGCTCATTCGAAGCAATGACACTCAAGAGTTCCATAGAATCCATAGAGGCCAATATTTGTGTATCCAATGAATTAATCAATGTTAATGCTTTCAGCAAACATGGATTGGTTTCAACTCATTATGATGCAGGGTATGAATCCCATTTGGATATCGGGACTTCTTGGGGAGATGTCTTTCATTAAGAGTTGTAAGTTTCTATTTTTAGCCCCTGACAAGAAAAGTTAACGTGATATTAAAAAAGGTAAGCATTCATTGGGTGGTATTGGTCATTTTGGGGGTTTTGCTATTGGATCAGGTTCTCAAATTTTATATCAAACTCAATCACCCCATCAGCAGTTATCTCTCACCGTCGATTATTGATTGGGGATTTTTTAGAGTGTTATTTGTTGAGAATCCAGGGATGGCTCTTGGAACAAGAGTCAGTGATATCATTCCGATTGGTGATGAAGATACGGCTAAATTAATTCTCACTTTTTTTCGAATTATTGTCATTACGGGGATTGGATTATGGTTATTTTTTAGAGTAATCCAAAAGCAATCTCGTTTATTAAAGTGGTCGGTGGCTTTGATTTTTGCGGGAGCTCTTGGAAATTTAATCGATTCTGTGTTTTATGGCGTTGTTTTTTCACACAGCTATGGACAAGTCGCTGAATTTTTACCCCAACAAGGTTATGCCCCACTCTTTTTAGGACATGTGGTAGACTTTATACAATTCCCCTTGGTCACTTGGGTTTGGCCACAATGGGTTCCGTTTTTGGGAGGTGAATCCTACACCTTTTTTCAATATGTATTTAATATCGCCGATACAGCGATTAGCACAGGGGTATTGATGATTTTAGTTTTTGGTAAGCGCATTACTCGAGTTAATAACCCTCCCATGACAACCGAAATCCAAGATGAATCTTGATTTTTAACCTGTATTTTGTAATTATTCATAGACTGCTTTTTGTATTTAAAACGAGGGATACTACAAAAATTTTTTCCTACAGTTCAATAATTCCCAACTTTTTAATTCCTTGAATGGCCAAGATAAAAATATCTAAATCGAAAATCTATCAATATTTTATTGAAACAGATGATAACATTCGTAATTGGGATATGGATTTGAATTTCCCCAAATACACGACTCAATTAATGAATTTAATTAGTAATACTGCTCAAGCAACAAGATCAAGTGTTGTTGGGCAAATGACGGATTTAATTCCAGAGTTTCTACAGTTAAAAGAGGATCATTCTATTTCAGCTTGGAAAAAATGGTATACTGAAAGATATCTTAACTCTATAGAAAATGCAACGGATAAAATATTTTCAATTTTAAAAAATTATGTTGCTGCTATTCAACAAATAGATAGGGCTATGATTGAGAAATGGGTTGAAGATTTAGTGATTTATAAATCTTATACGGGGATCGTTATTCAAGGAATCGCGCTTCAAATGATTGCGAAGAAGTATAACAAAAGTTATCGAAGAGCAACTCCCGAAGAAGAATCAGATGGGATTGACGGATATATTGGTGATGTCCCAGTACAAATCAAACCTAGAAATGGAGAGAGTTATAACGTCCTCATGGACAAATACCGAACAAAATATTTATTAGTGACCTATAAGAAAGAAGATAAATCAGTTTCTATTGAATTTGATGAATCAAAAATTAGCTGATCTTTATTCAGTGCTTTGTAATAAGTATAAAAGTGGTTGTCTTTTCCTTCTATTTTATCTATTACGTTTAATTTAATTTCTGTTTCTTGATTCGTCATAACGGAAACATTGTGATATCGATTATAATGTTTCAACGGTTTATGATATTCTCGAACAAATGAATGATGATTATCAATGCGTTCATAGATAATATCATTTAATTGATTAACGGATTGATTTTTAATGCGATTAGTGATAATATCT
>JAPOSZ010000024.1 GCA_026709415.1 Flavobacteriaceae bacterium | reverse complement strand
GATCATTTCTGCAAGGTTTTGAGACCAAGAGACGCATTTCCTTGCAGATTTCAAAGCCCATTCTTGGCCAGTGGGGTATCATTCAATCCCACATATCAAGGGGATGATGGACTCTATTTGAGTTTTTAAGGAGCGACTATTTAGTGGCTAGTTGGTCTTTCATTCATCTATGTTTATTTCAAATTTTTAAAATATTGCCATGCTTCCCCTCCCCTTATTTTTTTAGAATTCTAGTATCGGATTGAATCTAGACAACCTAGTTGCGAAGTCAGCATTTATTCGATGTCAAAACTTTACTATAATGCTACTTGAGCTAAAGGTGGGGATAAATTCAACGAGTCATTATATGTCGGGTTAGAGCCCATCATATTTACCAAGTCAAGCGTTTTGGTGAAGGAGGCGTCTTGACGATTATTATCAAGTTTGTCAATGGCGTTATTTGGACCACTATGAACACAAGACGTCTGTCCGTTGTCGGGTACCTCGTACACGGATTCTCAAGGCATCCAATCACTTTAAGTTCCCCCGGGCTAAAGCAGGCCATTGGTATACTTTCAAGTTTGAAACTCGAGTGATCGAGCCTCTTCAAGGCAGCAAAAATCGATTCTATCCTGAACTGTGTGGATAGAACCATTATTAATTCAGATTTTGTGGGTTGCAATTCTCAAAATTTGGTAAAAACTCATCAGGTAGCTTATTGCCAAAAGAAGTACACGTTTTCACCTCTTTTACATCCCAACTACTTATATCTTGGTTAAAGGAACTAGCACCATAAAACAAAACATCCATATTAGATACTAATGAAGTTACAGCTAACCAGACATCAGCATTATCTTTAATCATTTGTCTCAACATATCCTCATCAACAATTAGTATGTTTACCCTTCAAAATCTATTCGTTTTCCAATTAAATTATCCTGGACGGATTGAGGATTTATTGTAATTGTTATTCCATGGTTATGTTTCATTAAAGTATCACTTTTTATATCGTCATTGGAACAAGATGCTGAAACAAAAACAATTTTTATTGCAAACAATAAGTGTCTTATAAAGTAAAAATTTAAGGGTTTCATGTATAAGTTATTAATCGGTTGGAGTTTTTGTTATAGTAAAACCACATTGAATAAAAATCTAGCAGAAACCTACTGGAACGAACCAAAATTTGGGAATACTCCGATTGTGTCGACCTAGACTGTGTAAAAGGTTTTAAGTCTAAGTTCTTAGTATAGAGAAAGAAATTACCCCCTTAGAAGAAGTTGGATTGATGATTCTACCCCCCCCCATTTTTTTGAATATCAGTTTAATCGGATTGCGGTTTAAAACTGTGGGGAAATGTAGCGTTTTTTTATTAATTCAAAATATTGCTGTTATTTTTTTAAGCTAAAGGGGGGGGGAGCTAACGAGCTATTACCAACATCGGGTTTGGAACTCAGCATATAAGCCAATTCAAGTATTTTGGAGAATGTAAATTGAAGTAATAAAACCAAAGCGATGTAAAGAGTTGCTTAGACCACGAGCTATAAATGGCCTTCAACTAAATGATTTTCTGAAATAATGAATTGAAAATAGCAGATATTCTATACTAAAAAGTGATAGGCCTTAAAAAATCAAGAAATCTGATTTTTCCATTGTTGGTATGCTTCCAATGCCTTATGTCTTCCTATGGATAAGTCAATGATGGGCATGGGATAATCTCCACTAGGGGATAATTTCCAACTTTTGGGGATGGCCCTGAAATAATCTAAAGCTTGTGGTGGCGGTTGATGATTTATTTCTGCAATCCATTGATGACAATAGTAACCGTTTTTGTCAAAGCGTTCTCGCTGAAGGAGAGGGTTAAAGACTCTAAAATAAGGAGCTGCATCAGGGCCACATCCTGCAACCCACTGCCATCCCAAGGCATTAGATGCAGGGTCCCAATCAATCAAATGTTCTTCAAACCATTGGAGACCGATTTTCCAATGCTTTAAAAGATGCTTGGTCAAAAAACTGGCCACAATCATGCGCACCCGATTGTGCATCAATCCAGTGGTATAGAGCTCTCTCATGCCAGCATCAACGATCTCAATGCCAGTCAGTCCCCTTTGCCACGCCGTTACCACTCGATCGGATTCATCCGAACACCAAGGAAAATGATTCCATGACTCACGCCAATTTTGATTCAGGATATGGGGGGTGTGCCAAGCCAAATGATATCCAAATTCTCGCCAAACCAATTCCTTGGCAAAAGTTTCAGCGCCAAGGTTTTGATCCCAACCATACTTTTGAGCTGCATACCAGCAGTCCCATGGTGAGATTTCTCCATAAGTCAGGAATGGTGATAGTTTCGAGGTGACATGATGACTCGGAAAGTCTCGATATTTTTTATAATCACTCATCGAGTGCTCGACGAACTCTTTGAGTCTGTTTTGAGCAGCAGATTCGCCGATGGACGTATACTTTTCCAAGATAGGGGCACTATGTTGCATGTTTTTTCCCATATTCCAATCATCCAAATGTTCACTTTTGGGCCAAATCGTATTTTGTGGTAGTTCGGTGGGTGGCGAAAATGGCTTGGGAACATCTTGATTCTTGACATTTTTCCAAAAAGGAGTATATACTTTAAAAAAACCACCTGAGATGGTTTTGGCTTGATTTGGTTCAAACAATAAATGACCTATAAAAGTTTGATAGGTAATACGCGCTTGATCCAATCCGGACATCACGATCTGATCTCTTTGGAAATTGGTAGGATCATACAATCGATTCCACCATATCTCGGATGCCTTGGTTTCCTTGGCTAAGGCTAATAAAACGGTGAGCGCGTTCCCTTTTCGAAAAACAATTTTTGAACCAAGAGATTTTAATGATTGATCAAAAGATTCCAATCCCAAAGACAACCTCCACTTCGAGCAACTTCCAAGAGAATCGATGATATCATCATAGATGAAAACAGGAATGAGAGGAATGTTTTGCCCAATAGATTTTTGAAGAACAAGATTCGAAGAGAGTCTTAAGTCCCTCCTGATCCAATATATAATGGCTTTTTTCAACATCAAATGTTCTGTTTCATTATCACAGAGAATGTTCAAACACAATAGACCCCAAATTTTTCTTCATAAACAACAAAGGCTCGGAAGTTCCGAGCCTTTGCTGATTAATTATATTAAAGACTGTAATATCTTGAATCTATATCGGAGGATCATTAGGCGTGTTTGGGTTATTTTGTCTTTCACTGCTAGGGTAAGGATAAAAATTCCGATTACGTTCTTCCGTGAATATTTGCGACGATCCACTGGGGGCGGGTCGATTAAATCGTCGGCTATCCTCCAAACTCATCCCAGTGAGGTATAACTCAGCCCGACGATTTTTATAGATTTCGTCTAATACGTCATTCTGCGATGTTCCTCCATTATAGGCTGGTAAACCAGCATTGACGCCAAAGAGATCATCTGTATCGGTCAATACTTCGTTTAATGCGCTAATGGCCTCTGAAACACTACCCGATCTGACGGAGGCTTCTGCAATAATCAGATGCATTTCATCAGGCAGATAAATGGGAATGGGGCCACTTGAGGTCGTAAAAAACCCTGTTAGAGCAACCACTTCATAACCATTAGGATTGGAGACCTCACCCAAATCCTGACTTGGATCAAGATAAAAAGCGATACGTCCATCAGCATCATGGAGAGCCAAAGAAGCGGGCAAACCAAACTGTACTCTTGCTTTGAAGTTGGGGGCGGTACTGTTGGCTCGAGCCCAAATAGGATTGGTCGCATTGGCCGTATAAGTGAATTCAGATTTTTTCGACACATCGACTGATCGAGCCGCTGTAATCGCTTGAGCATAATTGCCTGCAAAGAGATGATATCGTGCCGAAATGGCATTAATAGCACTTGGTAGGTCATAGTGCCCTTGTGTGATTTCATCGATAAACTCTTGGGAAGGTGGCGTCGAAAGAGCTGCACTTGCTTCTGAAAGCAATTCAATCGCTCGCGCAAAACCTTCCAATCGAGGAACGAAGGTAGCGTCACCATCACTTCCTGACGTTAGAATCACGTTCTCATAATTTTGGGCAAGAGTCCCAATAGCTAATGCTTTAAAGAATTTAGCATGGGCTGTTAAACCACTGATGGTTCCTGCAGAAAGGTCGACCCCATCAATGTTTGCTTCAATTTGTTCTGCAGTTTTTATAACACGAGCCATCGTGAACCATAGGCCTTCAACATTGGCGTTTTCATTGGGCAACCCTGAACCACCATCTTCCAACTCAATCATGTTCTGAAAAGTAGTGGTGATTCCCACTTCACGTGCACTAACGGCTGGGGTTTCGATAATCCATCGAACACCAGTAGTGGAATAAATTTGTTGCAATCCAACGGCAGCAGCGATGACGCCCTCACGAGTGGTGTATACCAAATCTTCAGAAACCGAATTAGGGTTCGAAAATTCAGTTTCACAGGATATAGAAAGGGCTGCAAATACAATGGATACTAAAAAATATTTTGAATGTCTCATTTTTTTCATCATAACAAATTTAAAGTGTGAAATTGATGCCCAATTGTATGGTCCTTGGAATAGGCACACCAGCAAAATCAAAACCTCGAACACCGTTGTTCTGCCCTGTTGTGTTGATTTCAGGATCCCAGGCTTGGTAATCATCCCATGATATGAGATTTCTTCCCACCAAACTCAGTTGAAGGTTATCGACTCCTTTGATGGGTTTTCTGAGGTTATAAGTAATGGCCAACTCTCGAAGCTTGATAAATGATCCGTCTTCCACAAACTCTTCAAAAATTCCAGCTTGACCACCACCCGTTCTCTTAGGAAGGTCTCCTCTGAGTTCGGCTCCAACGCCTGGACCACCACCAAACAATAAATTGTTGAGTAATCTTCGGTTCCAGTTAAAAACATCTTGACCTTGAACGGCATCGAGTTGTACTCGAAAGCTAAAATCACCAACCGTCACTTCATTAATTAAAGAACCAAACCATTCAGGATTGGGATCCCCGATGATCGCATTTCCTCCATTTTTAAAATAAGGATAGGTTCCTGTGTTGACGATCTCCCCACTAGCATCTCTTTCATAGGAGGCTCGGTAAAAAACACCGAGAGGTTCTCCTTCAATAACAAAACTAGTGGCAAAACTGTTGGCCAAACCAATTCGCTCACTTCCCGCAATGTCAGTGACTTCATTTTCATTACTCGAATAAGTGGCCGTGATGTTCCACTGTACCTTTTTATTCCAAATGGGAGAAGCTCTGAATAGGAGTTCCACACCGCTATTGGTCAACGTCCCCACATTTCCAACTGCCGATGAAAATCCAGTGGAAGGAGCTAATATTGTGGAGAGTAGAAGATCGTTGACTTCTTGATCATATAGCGTGAATTCAATCCCCACTCGATTGTTGAGCAAACCAAGATCGAATCCAAATTCTACTTCTGTTTGTCTTTCTGGGGCAATTTCTTCATTCCCTTTGTTGGTAGCGGCGAGGAGGCTCGTGGCACCATTATGAGAAGAGGGATTAAAGGTGGTGAACCTGGAGTAAGGACCAATGGCTGTCAAGTTTCCAGCTTCTCCCCAAGAGGCTCTCAACTTAAAATCCCCATTTCCAAAGAGGTTCTTGAAAAATTGTTCTTCGGAAAGAACGTATGAAATACTGGCTTTACCAAAGATTTGATTTCGGTTTTCTTCTCCAAAAGAAGATGCGCCGTCTAACCGGAGGGCTCCATTCAAATAGAGTTTATCGCTGATGTTGAACGATTGTTGAAGAAATGATCCCCAATAACTGATTTTTGCTCTAGTTTCACCCAAAGATGGATTTCGAAAATCACCAACAACTTCGACCAAAATCGGTGGGTTTTCAGCATTGATGCCAATTCGATATCGTTCCCAATATTGCCAAGAACCACCAAGTGTGGTCGTGGATTTGATGCTCGGTGTTAAGTCAGTGCGATACACAAAACTCAAGTCACTATTGTACTGAAAGTTGGTATTATCAGATCTTCGTCCAAATCCATCAGCTTGGGTTGATGTATTGTTTTTGGGAATAAAAGCCGTGGCTATTTGCCCAAAATAATCGATGCCAAACAAGTAGTTGGCCGTAAGCCCTTGGCCCAGTTTCGCGTTCAAACCAAGACTTCCAACGACCCGATTGGTCTTTTGTTGAAAGTCAAATCGATCCACTGCTTCTAGGGGGTTTGTTCTTGCCACAAGAAGAGAAGTCTTCGGATAAACACCCGATTCATCTGGCCGGGGATCTACTGAGTTTTCGCTAAACAAAAAACCAGTCAATGCTCCATAAGCAGCAGAGATACCACCATTGGGAATGTCTTTTGAATTACTACTGTTATAACTCAACCCAATATTGGCATCTAGCCAGTCGCTGAACTGTTGTTGAAGATTGAGTTTCAGACCATATCTTTGGAAATTGGTGTTTTTGATGATACCACCATTATCAAGATAAGATCCTGATACATAGTATTTAGTTTTGTCGGTGCCACCGCTGACCGAAAGAAAGTTTTCGATTCCGTAGGCCGTTTCAAAAATAAAGTCTTGATAATTGTATCGCTCGACAGGTTCTGTCGTCAGGTCAGTAGGCGTAAAGTTAGTATATCGAATCGGCTCTTGGTTGTAATCGATTTGCTTGCGCAATTCATTCATCTTCAGATTTGTCGTAAAGCTGATTCTAGGGTCACCACTCTGACCTTTTTTTGTGAAAATTTGGACCACACCATTACTCGCTCGTGCTCCATAAATGGCCGCGGCTGCGGCCCCTTTCACCACTTCAATCCGCTCAATATCGTTTGGATTAAGATCCACCAATCTGTTTTGTGAATACCCACCAACGTCGATAAGGGCATATGATGCATTGCTGTAAATGACGCCATCCACTATGTAAAGTGGATCGGAACTTCCTTGGATGGTACTCGGTCCTCGAAGTCGAATACTAATACCACCTGCGGGATCTCCAGAATTCTGTTGAACAAGAGCACCAGGAATTTTACCTGACAAGGCTTGGTCCACAGCCGTGGCCGCATTGTTGACCAAATCTTCAGATCGTACGGTAGATACCGCATTTCCAAGCGTTCTCTTGTTGACCCCTTCGGTGGATCCAATGACCACCACCTCGTCCAATCCGAGAATGTCTTGTTGCAAAGTAACATCACTTTGGATTTGGTCGTTCAATCCAAGCTCTAGACCGACTCGATAAGTGGCATAACCCACACTACTGACCACAACGGTGTATTGACCCGGAGCAAGGGATGCATTAATTAAGTAATTACCATCAAAATCTGAAACAGTTCCAGAGGTTGTGCCGTCTATAAAAACAGAAGCACCAACCACTGGACGTCCAGCATCGTCGGTTACTACCCCGTAAAGGTTGTAAGTGGTTTGTGCATTTACCCCCCCCCAACTTACAAAAAGAAATAGTAAAAATCCACTCAGATTTTTATACTTCATGATAACAAAACGTTTCATAAAACCATAATGAATTTAATGTGTATTAAAGGGCAGTCCCGAAAAACCTCCAAGCAGTCCCGTGATTGTTAATTTAAAATTTATCGCATTAGTTTAAACTAAACAAGGCGCAAAATAATATCATGAATTGTTAATAAATTGCAAAAAAGCACAATAAAAAAAACTGTTAAATATTTTTAATTAAAACAATCTATTCGTTAGAAAAAATTAATGAAATCCCCCTTAGTTTTCGTTTTTGTGGAAGATTGCTGAGTTCAACTATTCAGTACAATAGGAACAACCCCATGTTAGATCTTTTGACTATTGGGCAGGAATGGAAATTTTGGTTTTGATGTCTTTTTCAGGCGTGTTGCTGGGGTTATCGAGATAGATTTCCATCCCAGGAGTCTTCTTCTGTGGTTTGAAGTTTTTAGCATTTTGATGCATCATCACACAGGCCCAAGCATTTTCTAAATGATCGTATTGACCGATATGCATCACAGAATAAACTTTTAATTTTGGAATGGTTTGTAATGTATAGCCTTCGGATAATTGTTTTGAAAATTCAGAAACAGATAACCCAACCGTATAATCCACGCGGTCTTTGACAAAATCAAATTGATGATATAAAGTATAGCCTATATGCTGGATATTTTCTTTACAGTTTGACGTACAATATTCAAAGAGGCTACCAAAGTTTTTTTCAATATTGGCTTTAAAATCACCGATTGAACTTTGATATCGTTTTCCCACAAGATGCACTTGATCGAGTTGTTCAACACCAATAAAATCCAGTCGAGAGTGGATTTTACCAAGTTCTAAGAAATCTTTTAGTAGCTTCAGCCCCCTTTTGTAGTCATTGGCGATAAAATGATTTAATCGTTTGCTCATCCAGAAGAGATACCAAGGAAGCGAACTTTTCATTTTCCAGGTGACTTGCGTTTCTTTTTCAACTTCTTGGAGTTCAAAAGTCACAAGAGCCTTGGATTTGTTTGGTTTTAAAAAAATCAAATCAACCTCCAATTTTTTATGGGGTATCACCTTTGAAAAATTCATGGTTCCACCACCAACAATTTGGCCATCCCATTGATATGATTGACCATCATCACTGATGGATATTTTGACTTGAGGTTCAGCAATTAACCATGGAGACCATTTGATCCACGTGTGAAAATCATGGAGACATTCAAAAACTTCTTTTGGTGTTTTTTTGATGCTTATAGACTCTGAAACAGATAATGGAGGCATGATTTATTTTTTGAGCATAAAATTAGAGAGACCTTTGAATAATGCAAAATCAAAAAAAATGGGGTATGATGAGGAAATTATT
>JAPOSZ010000031.1:138070-163727 GCA_026709415.1 Flavobacteriaceae bacterium | reverse complement strand
GAAAAGGCACGGCCGATATCGAGGGAACTAAGGCCGGGGCCAAACGCGTGTTTTTGGTGAATACCGACAAAACTAGTGGTTTTACCGCCGATGGTGAAGAAGACCTTCGAATTGGTGTTGGTGGATTGGAGGACGTTAGTGATTTTCATTTACCCATTGATCTTTCGGCGAATGGTTCGGTCAAAAACTGGGTGAATGAAATCAATGATGAAGAAGTGAAAGACTTTTTTGACACCAATGATGTGGAAATCCACGCGGAAGTGGGGGGGCGTCCGGAAGGAAGTCTGACATTTAATTCCCTTGGAGGTGATAATGATGATGATCCTAGTCATGACGAGGAGTTAAAGGATACCGCCGTTGGGACGATTACGTTAACCATTGGGAAAGGAAGTAGTGCCTATTCGAATAAAGTCACGCTAGTGGATGTGGATAGCGACAATCCGAAACCCAATGATAAGCCGTTTTCGGCTACCAATAAAAAGGCCGAAACCTATCTGAATGTGAATAATCCTAATCAACGAACTGTCACGGCGATAGCCAAAGCATTAATTAAAGCCTTTCCTCGATATAATGAAGGAAATGACCAAGGACGTGGTCCAGCAGCCCATGTGCCTTACGGGATCAATGATTTAGTTAACATAAACATACCTGATGTTGTTAATAACTTTGCTCTTATCGGCGTCTTAGACGCAAAACGCATTACGGCTAATATTGATGTGAAAATTGATAACCAGATCAAAGCCACAGAAGATGCTAAGAAGCCTGTTGCGTTTCTTAATCCTAAAGGAGGAGAAAGCGCTGAAATAAGACAGCTCAACATCAAAAACGATCCCAATACGATCCAGATTACGTTGACCTCCAAAGTGGCTGGCGAAGACGAGAGTACCATTGGAATCCCCATTGTCGATGGCGATGCTACTGATTTTGCGTTACCCAACTCCAATTTAGCAACGACGCCTGGAGCCTATGTGTATGTAGGAACGATTACGGGGGATAATAGCAAGGAATTACCCATTGCGAAGACCAATCCGAGAGCCTCTTCTTTGCCAAAAGCAGGTACTGATGATGCTGGAGCCCAAACCCGAGGCGGGGCTGAATTTAACCGACTCGGCTGGTTGTAATCCACGAAAAGAATCATGAATGAAAGTCCCTTTGGCTATTCTTTTAGTTGAAAATAAATTAAGATTTTATATTGGTTAATCATAACACATTTTCAGATCAAAGGGGCTTTTATTTGAAGCAAAGAAACCTCCCCAATGGGAGGTTTTTTTATTCATTACCTTGAATATTGATGATGAAGGTCAGTTAATAGACTTAGCTCATTTTCTTTTCAGAGCATTTATTTGATAGGTGATTCAATGCCAATTAACCTAAGATTGAGAGTATCACACAGGTCTGTTTTTGATGTAGATAATCGATAGAGACTTTTGGATAAGACTAGCATTCATTTCTCAGATTGGTGATTTTTTTTAAGTTTTAATCTTTATATCACAACGATCGATTATAGATTAACCGAGTACTAGAAAACAATAGGTATGGAGCTAAAGGGTATTAAAATCGGGGTTAATCTTGGTTGGTATATCAGCATTCGTATTTTTTGTCCACTGTCTTAGTTTAGCCAATAACTTTTCGGCGATTTCAGGTTTTGATTCTGCCAGATTTCTTTTTTCACCAATATCCTTGGACAAGTCATATAGTTCGAATTTGTCATATTCGTAGTAATAAATCAACTTCCAATCGCCCTCCATAATGGCTGAGGCAGGTACGGCTCGCCAATTCATGACATCGGTTCCATAAATCGGTAATAAATTATCGCCAGGCCATCCTTTATTATGACCTCTTCCCTCAAGGTATAGGGGATAGTGCCAGAAGATACTGCGTTTCTCTAAAGGCTTTCTAGAATAAAAAAGATTTGCAAAAGATTGACCATCGATTGGCTGATGTTTAGGTAATGTTCCTCCCGAAATCTGAGTAAAGGTGGGCATCATATCAACTCCAGTAATGGGATCACTAGATACGCTACCTGCTTTGATAAGATTTGGCCATACAGCAGTTGCAAAAGTTCGAATACCTCCCTCATACAGAGAACCTTTTGCCCCCCTTAAAGGTAAATTCATTGTGATTCGTCCATGACCTCCATTGTCTGAAGTCACCATAAACAGCGTATTTTTCTCAATACCTAAATCTTCAAGTTTTTTTCTTAAGATACCGATACTGTGGTCTACCGTTTCAATCATCGCTGCATAAGTAGGGTTCCATTCTTTTGATTTATCGGGCCAAGACGCCCATTTGGTTTGATATTTTTCTACCAGCTCCTTTTTGGCCACTATTGGTGTATGAACATCCCAAGGAGAGAAATAAAGAAAAAAGGGTTTGTGAACATTGCTTTCAAAAAACTCCGTTGCTGATTGTGTCATTCGATCGGTAGCAAAAGGATCGTTATAATAATTCTTTTTAGATGTGTCATAGCCATCTCCCGTCGATTCAGTAAATCCTTGGTTGTCTGGCCCCAAATGCCATTTTCCTATCCTTGAAGTCACATATCCTGAAGCATTCATGACCTCAGCAATCGAAATGACAGAGGGCTCTAGTCTGACACGCGAGTCGATCGCCTTTTCATCGCCTTTTCGGTCTTTTGTAGGGACATACCAACGCATGTGTGAAACCTCTCCTTTAGATGCCCCATTGGGTTGATAGATTTTTGTTCTCGATGGGTACATACCAGATACGATACAGGATCTAGAAGGAGAGCAATTAGCCCCTCCAGGATAAAATCTCTCGAAGATGATTCCTTCTTCAGCTATGGCATCAATATTTGGTGTTTCATAAAATCCGAAAGCCCCGTTATTATAACCAACATCAGCCCAAGCCATATCATCAATCAATACGAAAACAATGTTGGGTTTTTCAGGAACATGTTGATCTCCAAGAACAAAACTTAATCCAACAAACGAAATAACGGCTACAAAAAATTTTATTTTTCCTTTCATTTGGTTGGTTAATAAGTGCGAAAATAAGATAAACAACCATCGATTATTTTCATTTGATGTTCAACGATATTTTCTCTCATTATAGTGTGGTTGAACGGCATATTGGAATCGGTAGCGCGGAAAATGAATGACGGTAGCCTTTAAAAAGCAATGGAAGTCAAAAGAAATTACCACAATGTAGTTACCCCCTCCCTTCAATAGAAAGCTCTTTTTCTTCAACAATAAAGGATGATTGATAAAAACAGTTGGTTTTTCATGATTTTGGTTTAATACGCATGGATAGATTAACCAATGAATATCAATTTTTTATAGCTTTTTCCCCCTGATTGGAAGAGCTACTTGGAAATTCAAGTGTATGGGGATTAAATCATCTGGATGGATCATTTTAAAAGGATATGTTACCATTACCCCACGTAATGGTAACGAAAAGATTTGATTTGAAAAGAAAATATCATACATTTGGCGGGGTGCTGTAGTCCATATACAGAAAATCATCATAAAACAATTTAACAAATCAATATATGAAATCAACCATTTTAAATTTAGGATTACCAATTCTTTTCTTTTTTGCTTTTGCAACAACCATGCAAAGCCAACAAAACGGAAAAGGGAAAAAATCGAAGATTCAGAAAGAGTTTTTGAGTTTTGATCAAGACGAAGATGGCGTCATCACCTTGGAAGAGTTCAAGGAGAAAAGAGTGAAGAAAAGAAGAGACAAGCTTTCTGAAAGTGAATTGCAAGAATTCTATACTCGAGTAGAGAAAAACTTTACTCTTTACGATAAGGACGAAGACGGGCTCATTACCATGGAAGAGTTTAAAAAACGAAAAGCCAAAATAGAAGAGAAAGAGAAAAAGAAAAAAGAAGCGAAACAGTAATCTTTTTGAATTTTCTTCGATTCCTTAGTTTAGGGTGTCTTCTTTTATTGGTTGCTTCCACCCAAGATAGAACGAAAGCAAGTGCTTTCAGATCACCTAATGTTCTTTTCATCTTGTTGGACGATTTGGGTTGGGCGGATTTAGGCATCTACGGTTCGGATCAGATTGAAACGCCTCATCTTGATCGATTAGCAAGAAGTGGTATGCGTTTTACAGAGGCGTATGCTGGGCATACGGTTTGTGCTCCCTCTCGATGTGTTTTGATGACCGGCAAACACTCTGGCAACGCACGTATTCGAGGCAATAGTGGACGAAAACCCTTGTTGTCAGAGGATGTGACGGTGGCTGAAGTGTTTAAAAAGGAAGGGTATACCACGGGCGGATTTGGCAAATGGGGACTAGGTGTGATGGGATCATCTGGAGCGCCTTTAAAACAAGGATTTGATACGTTTTATGGTTACTACAACCAGTCTCATGCACATACCTACTATCCATCGTTTTTGATCAAAGATGGGAATCCTTTAGTGTTGCCAGGAAATGCGAAAGAAAATGGATATGACCATTTGGTGACGCCCATCAATACGAGAAAGGAAATCAATGCCGTATTCAAGAAAGACGTTTCGAGAGGACCGAAAAAAGGGGCTGTCGAAACGACCAATTCCTTTGGTGATGATCGAGAATTTAGTCAGTATTTGATTTTTCAAGAAACCTTCGATTTTATCAAGAAAAATAGAAACAATTCCTTCTTTTGTTATGCGGCTTGGACGCCTCCCCACTCGGCTTATCATATACCCGAAGATGATCCTTCATGGCTGATGTATCAAGACAAGCCTTGGTCTTTAGAAGCAAGAGTGCATGCTGCATTTATTTCTATGACCGATCGACATATTGGGCAACTGTTATCCTTATTAGATGAACTACAACTTGTTGAAAACACAGTCGTTTTTTTTATGTCAGACAACGGGGCATCAAAACGTTTTGAAGGAGAATTGGACTCTTCAGGCCCCCTAAGAGGAAACAAACGCTCGATGCATGATGGGGGCATAAAATCCCCATTGATTGTTTCTTGGCCGGGTACAATTCAGGCCAACGATATCAGTTCACACATCACCTATTCAGCAGATTTTTTTCCCACAGTAGTCGAATTAATCGGAGGGGATGAGTCCATGGTAACTGATGTTGACGGCTTGTCTCTAGTTCCAACCCTATTCGGGAATCACCAAGATCAAAAGAAACACGATTATTTATATTGGGAATGGCCAGATACCAATGGCAAATGGGGAAAGTTTCCACAAGCTCTCAGACACCATCATTGGAAATTGGTCCGATTGAACCCTGAAGATCCGTGGCAACTCTATGATCTCAGTGTGGATATTGGAGAACAAACCAATCTCGCAGATAAACATCCGAAAATGATTGCTGATGCCAATGAATGGATCTCTAAAAATACTTCTCGGCCATAGATTTGGATTCGATGAATTAGTTTATCCGAGAAAAATAGGCACTGGTTTTATCTCCAAAAACCCTTTCAATCGAAGATGAATTTGTTTGGGGAATCAATGGAACTGAATGCTCAAAAAAATGAATGACGATACCAAATGGAACTAAAATGAACACAACACCTCATTTGATTTGTTAACTTGTTTTATCTCAATCAAATTTTCATACAAACAATTTTTTTAACCTAAACCAAAACTTTAAAATGAAATTAACAAGAGGGAACTTTATTGCAGTTGTTGTTGCATGGATGAGCATGACGTTACAATATGGACTTTCACAAAAACCACTCAATCCCAATCTACCAAATGCTCCAGCATCTTACCTAAGTCCTAAGGACGTGCCTCTGACAGGGCATGTTTTGGATGAAGTACCAAAAGAATGGAAGTCACTTCCTGGAGGGACACTAGAAGAAGATGCGACACACTACAGAGCAGGATATCAAGGCATTCGTTGGAATTGGAAATCTTCCGATAAACTAATCATAACTAACGATTTATTGGAGCAAACCTTACTTAAAAGATACTTGAAAGTGGCTTTTGGCGGTGGCGTTGGATTTCATCTATGGATTTATAACCCTCAATCTTTAACGGATAAAACATTGGGTATTAGTATAGCTGCTAATGGCTTCAATAAAAGGATTGAATTTGGACTGGACTATAAAGGATGGCGCACTTGCTACATCCAATTTTCAGAAATGCCCGATGGCGGTGAAGCAGAAGAGGGGACGATTGTGATCACGCCACCAAAGGGTATCGAAAGCGGATGGTTTGTTTTTGATCGCCTTGAAATAGGTGGGTTAACGCGTCATACGATGGCTGATCACCAACTATCATACTCTCAAAACCGTAACCATTGGGTGAGTCAATTTTGGTGGGAACAAGCTGGAAAGCCCGATGTCTCTGAGGAACCAAGTGAGGATGAAAAGGCAATCTTCGCCACCATGGTCAAAAACATCAAATTAAAGAGTCTTGGCTGGAGTTTACATGTTAATGATTGGATCCATGATGAGGAAAGAGTTTTGATGACCAACAAAGCACAAACGGAGAAAGCCAAAGTCAAAGCCAAGCGCATTAGATCAGAAGCTAAAGCACATTATGATGCTTTGGGTCTCATTCGAAATGAAAAAGGAATTTTTGGACCAAACATAGCGGCCCCATTTACCAAAGCAACTCTATATGAAAATGATATCAAGTGGGGTGAACTAGAGCGAAAAATCTTTCCGAGTGTAGTCCTTGATTACAACTATTATGGTGATCATGAAAGTCGAGAGAGAGTACTCAACCTTTTGGATTGGTTTGAAAGCCAAGGGGTCGTTTCTGGGCACAGCTTCGGTTCGCTGAGCCACATTGGTTATGGCACTCGCAATCTTGCGATTACGTTGTTACTGATTCGTGATCTTTTAGAGGAAACGGATCGATTAGACCGATGGGTGGATACTTTGAAATGGTTGTCGGGTTTTGCACAATGTTATGTGGAACCAAAAAGAACGGGAGCAGTCGGCGATGCCGGGACCTATGTCATGGCTCGCTTGATTAGTGTTTTAATGCAATCCGACTCTAAAGAAAAACTTCGCGACTTCAAAAGCTTTATGAAATGGCTGGATTCTGCTTTGAGTCAAAGCGATGGGACTCAAGGAATCATCAAGCATGATTATTCATTTTATCACCATGCGCTCATGCTTTATGGATACTGGGCGACCAACGTGGCACAGTTTTATAAGGTCATTGCGGCGTTTAAGGGGACCCCCTATGCCAATGGAATTTCAGCGAAGAACCTTCGTCAAAATTTAATCGTGGCCAATCGGATGTATCGTGGGGCAACCATTCCTTTTCATCTTCGTGGTCGCTATTTTAAACCATTAGGGGGTAATCGACTTTTTGGAGCTCTTGAAAAATTGGCATTGGATAATAATGGAGAACTCGATATGGAATTGGCAAGTACATGGCTTAACAGTCGGTTGGATGAAAAAATTCCACCTGAATTTAAAGGAATCGATCCCTACAATCGATACCATCAAGTAGCCAATTGGGCAGGTATCTCCACGCATTCTGTTCCTGGAGCCACGGTAACGGTCACAGGAGTCAGCACCAACATCATGAATTGGGATGGTGGTGATGGTCGAAAATTCAGTCGGTACAATCGATACGGTAGCATGTATATCCATGGAAAACCCCAAGGGACTTCTTTCAGTACGGAAGATTGTGGATATGTTGACCAAGGGTGGGATTGGAGTCGTTTGCCTGGGGTGACGAGTTTATACCTTTCGAATCCAGAATTAAAGGAGGCTACCAAAAGGACTAGTGGTTATGGTGACCATCGAGGGTTTACAGGAGGCGTTTCTCTCGATGCCAATGGGATCTATGGTTATCGCATCAGTGAAGCAAGAGATAACAAGTGGAACGGTTCGAAAAGTTATTTCTTTTTTGATGATCGTATCGTATGTCTTGGATCTGGGCTTCAAAGTGAACACCAGGATCTCAATTTAGAAACCATTCTATTTCAACTTCACATACCTTCGACAACGGACGCTATCCATGTGGATGGAGAAAAACTTTCCCAATTTCCATATTCCGGACAGTTTCAAAGTGATGGAATCAAATTGGTAGATACGCAAGGACACGGATATTATCTGGCAGAAGGAAATGATCTATTGGTTGTTCGGAAACAACACCAAACCAATGGCGATTCATTTGGAAAGGTACACTCTGGTGATTTTGCGTTGGCTTGGATTGATCATGGTCAAAAGCCTGAAAACACGCAATACGAGTATATGATTCAACTAAACAACCCCGTTTCTAATCTTGATTATACGGTACTTCGTCAAGACAACACCGCCCATGTGGTTCGTGATGAAATTTCAGGCGTGGTCGGATATGTCATTTTTCAACCGACAGAAGATCTGCCAGGTCCATTAACCGGATGTTCACGGCCTGGATTGGTGATGGTCAAACCGGAAGGAAACAACTTAAAAGTCAGTTTTAGTGATCCAGACTTAATGATCAATCCAGGGGGTAGGAAAACGCGTTATAATCTCACGGACGCTCCTCCAAGTCCTTTACGGGAAGTCACTTTGACATTGAAAGAGGCTTTAAAAAAAGAATCGGGGAAAGGGGATGTTTCCATAGAAAATTCAGATACGAAACTGCATTTCACCACTTCAAATGCATTAGAGGAGAAATTTGTTTTGAATCAAGTCCATTGAAGTGAAACACTTTCCTCTAACTTCTACTGTTTCATCGCTTTAATCACTTGCCAAACGCCAATGAGTATATCGGATCAATGGAAATCAGAGATGGCTTTTCACAGTCCCGTGGATATGGTTCATCGTGATTGTTTTTAAAATCGTCTTTAGAAAAAAGTAATTATAAATCACATCAAATGAAATTCGTAAAACTAATAGCGCTCAGTATGATACTGTTTTCAATAGCTATTCAAGAACCCTTCGCAATGACTAATGAAGTTATTTCAGTTCATTCGCCAGATGGCGAAATTTCGTTAGAACTTTCGCTTCACGATGATGAAGGGTTCAACTATCGGTTGTTTTGGAGAGGGCAACTAATGATCGATCACTCAAAACTATCGATATTACCTAGTCAAAGAATCGAAATCATCGATGCCTCTGAGCGAACAGTGGATCAAATATGGAATCCCACTTGGGGTCAGTTTAGTACCATTCGGGATCTCTTTAATGAAACCACCATTGACTTGAATATTGCTGGTGCTCCAGTAAAGTTGTTCTGTCGTGTTTATAATAATGGGATTGCTTTTCGATTTATGACGGAACCGAATCAAGTCATCAAGCAAGCAACCTATCATTGTGACTTTAATTTCTTAGAAGGGAGTAAAATACATTATCCCTTGGGAGAAAGAGAACCCGTCGGTCCCATTAGTGTCCATGAAGTAAAAAAAAGGATACGGCTTCCAGTGGTGGTTGAACATGCGTCCGGTAAATACCTCTCACTTTTGGAATCGGACCTGTACAGTGCAGAAGGTTTCTCCGTCATGCAATTTCAAACCGATGGGGGGTTATTATATTCATCAAACCCAATGGAATCTGAAACTGGAAAAATAACAACGCCTTGGCGGGTGATTTTATTGGAAGACAGAATAGGAGACTTTGTAACCAACTCAACGCCGTTGAATTTGGCAACGCCAAATCAGATCGAAGATACTTCTTGGATCAAACCAGGAAAATCCTTGTGGGATTGGCGTGTCATAGGCTATAAGGCACTAGATGGATTCAAGTATGGGGCGAATACCGAGAGTTACTTGAGATTTATTGACTTTGCTTCAGACAATGAGATCGAATACTTTCTCATTGATGCGAAATGGTATAGGAGCATCAGCGAAGGAGTTATTGAACATCAAAACAATTTAGATATAGCAAGAGTAAGTGCTTACTCCGAGGAAAAAGGGGTGGATTTGATTTTGTATTATGATCGAAAAAGAGGTCATTACGGAGACGATAAAAAGTTGTTCGATCATTATCAAGCATTGGGTATGAAAGGAATTAAATATGGTTTTATGAAAGATAATGTACCGTTTACGCGTAGAGCCGTTGAACTGAGTGCTCAAAGCAAACTCCATATCAACTTCCACGACAACCCCGTTCCCTTTACTGGAATCAGGAGAACGTTTCCTAATGCTTTTACAAGAGAATACTGTCATGCTCAGCAAGATGCTCGCAGAGCATTTACCCCAGAGTCTTTCATCAAAATGGCGCTAGTGAATGCGATTCAAGGACCACTAGACATGACCAATGGTATTTTTGACATCACGGGATTTAACCAAGGCGAAAGAGCCCGAGGTCCTAAGGAGTTGAACACCTATTATTCTACCGTGGCATCTGAAGCGGCTCGTACTTTAATCATCTTTAGTGGATTGGTGTGCCTTCCCGATGCTCCTGAAGCGTATACTGAAAAAGCTGATTTATTTGAATTTATTCAAAAGCAACCCGTTGGTCAATGGGACGAAAGCAAAGTCATCGATGCCAAAATCGGATCGCATATATCCACAGCCAGACGTCATGGAGAGCAATGGTTTGTTGGAAGTGTTGCTAGTCAAAAAGGCATCACTCTAAAGATTGCATTGGATTTTCTCAAAGAAGATACAGAATATGAGATTACATTTTATGAAGACACCGAAAACACACACTGCAAAACGAACCCTGAAGCTTACAGAGTTCGTAAAGCGACGGCTCTAAAAGGGGACGTTGTCAATGCGATCTTGGCGCCTGGTGGAGGGCATGGCATGTGGATAAAACCCAAGATATAAAATGGATTAGAAAATAATCCGAAGCCATGTATCCTATCTCAACATCGATATGAAGTTTATTCGTAGAACTTTTTGTGTCCTCTTCTTGTTTTTAGTCGTCTACATGCTGAATGTTGGCCATACGGTCATACCTCAAAGCAGGGATACCAAAAAAGAACCTCGCCCCAATATTCTTTGGATTTATTTAGAAGATGTCAGTGGTTGGTTTGGAACCTATGGCGATGATGTCATCAAAACTCCCCATATCGATAAGCTTGCCAAGAGGGGGATCCGTTATCATCGTTTCTATACGACAGCTCCTGTTTGTTCTGCATCGAGATCCGCCATCATCACAGGCATGATGCAAACAACCATCGGGGCCCATCATCATCGGAGCAGTCGATCCAAATTCAGAAATCAAACGTTGGATCAATACGATCAAAATATCCTTCCCGATCAAGTCATTCCACTGCCCATACGCTTGAAGCAAGCGGGATATTGGACGTTCAATGAAGGAGGAAAAGATGATTATAATTTCGAGTGGAATACCAAAGCGTTTTATGACTTTTTTAAACGGCCATGGGGTCCAGATTCTTTTGTATCCGGAGAAGTTCTCAAACATAACACGGAAAACAAACCGTTTTTTGGTCAGATACAACTGAAGGGTGGAAAACATAGGGATATCCCCAAAATGGTGGATCGATTACAAGTGCCAGTCCCCCCCTACTATCCAGATATTCCAGAAATACGTGAAGAAATAGGTCATCATTATGACTGCTTAATCGAAACCGATCGACAAGTTGGAGAAATTATGAAGGCGTTAAAAAAGAAAGGGCTTCACGAAAACACTTTTGTTTTTTTATTCAGTGATCATGGCATGAGATTGCATCGCCATAAACAGTTTTTATATGATGGTGGGATTCGAATGCCGTTGATGCTCTCTGGTCCAGGAATAAAAGCCAATCAGACTAGCGATGATTTGATTAGTGGTATCGATATTGCAGCAACGACTTTGGCTTTAGCGGGAATGGAGGTTCCCAAAGAAATGGAAGGCCAGACGATCATTGGGAAGGATTATAAAAAAAGAGATTATGTGGTTGCTGCTCGAGACCGTTGTGACTTTACAATTGACCGAATCAGATCAGTGATCACCCCACAGTTTAAGTACATCAAAAACTACTTGACCGATAGACCTTACCTGCAACCGAGTTATAAGGATGGTTGGTCGGTATCTAAAAAACTTAGAAAAATGAAGGCAGAAGGATTACTGAATGAAAGTCAATTTGCATTTTTTGGAAGTCTAAGACCCGAAGAAGAGCTCTATGATATCATCAATGATCCGCATGAAATACACAATTTAGCTAACGATACGGCATATTTGGGTGAGATTATCAGACATAGAAATTATTTGGCTGAATGGATTGACCAAACAGAAGATAAAGGACAACAAATAGAATCGGTTCTTGGTTTAAAAGCCACACTTCAAATTTGGGGGAAGAAATGTATCAATCCTGAGTATGACTTGGTCAGGTAAGAAACGATTCCAAAGGAGTTGTTTTCACATTCACACACCATGATATCAAAAAATGGGAGCCATGTTTAAAGATTTTATTACATTCACTCCACGATAACAATGGCAATAGAACCAAACAATAAATGATAAAAACAACACATTCAATAAAGAGGGATTTTTGACTCAATCGTTTGCCATAGCGGAAGCCGAAATTTTATTGCAAAGGTCCCTAACAGTCAAAATAAGGAGTTAATAAAAAAAAACGCACTAACTTTGAACCAATGGATGCATTATTTATGATCGAATGAAAAGATATAGAAATTACAAAGCCTATCCTTGTGTTTCATCGATAACTTTAAGAATAGAATTATTTGACTCAACGAATGATAGATGAAGTTTCTTGAAAAGGGCTTTATAAATCTAAAAAAAAATGAAGAACTTTAAAGCGATGTTAAAGAACATATATCAAAAATGGAGGGAAAGTTTTGGTGAAAATGAAACATAAATGATAGATACAATGAATGCAACCAAAGACGATATAAAGGAATTAAAAAATTTTTTTACGAATAGAGATAAGAATAGAGAAAGAGTAGATGCAGAACTACTAGAAAGAGTTAAAAATATAGAGAATAGGGTTTATAGTATGAATGACAAAATAGCGAGTAATGGTAAAGATATTTATTGGATTAAAAGAATAGGGGTATTTATGGTAACGGTATTAGCAGGGTTATGGAGTAGTTTATTTTTTAACAAATGAAAACGAGCCAACTTCCGTCCATGAAAGTTCCTTGCCCTCTAAATGTTTCCTCCTATAGAGGGGGCAGGTATTTAACCTCATAGAATTAATGAGTACTAAAATACGCTACATCAGAAATAATATACATAGGAACTATTGACCAACCAATCCAAGTATCTAGAAATCATAGAAATGGGTGACACAGAGGGAATTGATAAAGTGGTCAATAAGACGATGCCACAGGCATTATGTGCTATTTCGCAATGAATCTCAATAACAGTTTTATCGAATACAATTGATGCAGAAAATAATTTTTATAGCTTTATCGACTCTGTTCATATTTTCTATTGAAAAAAAGGAATGGATCATTGTTGAAAAGGAAAAACCGAATATTTTATTCATTTCCATAGATGATTTAAATGATTGGCCTGGATTTTTAGGGAATTTCCCCAAAGTCCATACGCCAAATATGGATAAACTAGCCGAAAATGGAATGGTTTTTAACAATGCACACTGCCAGGCACCTATTTGTGCCCCTTCGAGAACGTCTCTATTCACAGGGCTTTATCCACATTCAACGGGCTTGTATTATCAATTTCCAGACAAAGAAATACATGTAGGCAGTGAAAAAGCAAAGAACACCATTTTTTTGCCTGATTATTTTGAAAATCACGGTTACAAAACTTTAGGGGTCGGGAAAATATTCCATAATGGCGATAAACTTTCTGTTTTTCAAGAATTTGGTGATATTTTTCAAGGATTTGGACCCAGACCTGAGACGCCACTGAACTACAGTAGCAAGTGGTTTTCCGATATTCGAAGAACAGGCACGGACTGGGGTCCTATGGATTTATCAGACTCTGAAATGACCGATTATGAAATAGCCGATTGGGCCATAGAAAAAATAGAACAGAATCATGAAAAACCATTCTTTTTCGCCGTGGGTTTCATCCGTCCTCATGTTCCTTGGTATGTTCCAAAAAAATGGTTTGATCTATTTGATATCAATAGCATCGAGACGCCTCCTTACCTTGAAAATGATTTGGATGATGTTCCAGAAGTATCTCGTCGATTGCATGAAATGCCAGCCATGCCCAACACACAGTGGCTCATTGAAGAAGGAAAATGGAAATCGATGGTGCATTCATATCTAGCGAGCACGGCTTTTGTTGATCATCAAATTGGGAGAGTACTCACAGCTCTTGAGAATAGTCCATATAGAGATAATACCATCGTGGTCTTATGGTCTGACCATGGCTATCATCTTGGAGAAAAAGAACGTACTTGCAAGCACTCACTGTGGCAAAGAGCCACACGAGTGCCGTTAGTGTTTGCTGGCCCAAACATTAAAAAAGGTAGCAATACAGATGCAGCAGTCGGTCTCATTGACCTTTATCCTACTTTGCTTGAAATGTGTGGATTACCAAAATACACAGCCAATGAAGGTCATAGTTTGATGCCACTGATCATAAACCCCAAAGAAAAGTGGCCACATGTAGCCATCACTTCTTATGGATATAAAAACATTTCTTTGTACAATAAAAATTATCATTTCATTCATTATGCTGACGGCACGGGTGAACTTTATGATCTCAGAAAAGATCCAAATGAATGGGATAACCTTTTCGATCAGCCTGATTTTGAAAAAGTAGTGATGCAATTCAAAGAGTTAATGCCTAAAAACCATGCTCCGATATCCCCTGTTAATAAGATCAATGCCAACGAGTATATCGACGCTGAGCTTTTAAAGTTTGGTATCGAGCCTCAATACTAATTGTATTACCCTGGTGAACGGTTATTCATGATACATAAGTATTCTACAGAGATTTGTTGTACAACCTCAAAGTCTAGCTTTATCCATCGAGTTAGTGTGGTTTGGTTCAAACTTAAAACTCGTTTGCTTGGCAAACTGTCTTCTCAAGCCATACTCGGTCATGGATTGCTCATTTTCGATTTTGAAGTACAGGGTTTATTTTTCAAAAGACACTAAACGAACTATTGATATGATGAAAATTTCTTTAACATTTTTGTTTGCCATAACATCCATTCTAGTCATCAAAGCACAAGATCAGCGAAATTTTTTAAATGAGACCCCTCAAGAAATGGCTGAACGAATGTCATGGTGGCTCGAAGCGAAATATGGTATGTTCATTCATTTTGGACTTTACAGCCAGTTGGGAGGCGAATGGCAAGGCAAAACCACACCTGGTTATGCAGAATGGATACAGGCTAGTTTCGATATACCGGCGCAAGAGTATGCGATGCTAGTGAACACCTTTAATCCAAAAGATTTTGATGCTGATTTTATTGCTAAAACGGCCAAAGAGGCTGGTATGAAGTATATTGTGATCACCTCGAAACACCACGAAGGTTTCTGCCTTTGGGATAGTCAGCATACCAATTTTGATGTCGCTAGTACGCCATTTAATGGACGCGATATATTGGCTGAATTGAGTGTAGCGTGCCAAAAACACGGTTTGAAATTTGGAACTTATTATAGCATCATTGATTGGCATCATGGCTCCCAAGAGCGAAATATTGATGGTCCAAAAAATTCTGAGCGGTGGTCTCAAATTCGTATGAAAACCAATCGAAAAGCCCAATATGTCGAATACATGAAAAATCAGATAAAAGAATTAATCGACAATTATGATACCGACATTTTATGGTTTGATGGCGATTGGGTCTATTGGTGGAATACTTTGGATGGAGATGATCTTTATAATTATGTTAGGAATCTCAAACCTTCGATTATTATCAACAATCGGGTATCGAAACGCCCGAAATTTAAAAAAGATTTCGGTACGCCCGAACAGAAGCACCCTGAAACCTCACCAAATTATTATTGGGAAGCCTGCTATACGTTGAACACTTCCTGGGGCTATAAGATAAAAGATAGTCAGTGGAAAAGTCCACAAGTAGTGTATGAAAAACTGATGGATATCAATCATAAAGAAGGGAATCTTCTGTTGAACATTGGTCCAGACGGTAATGGAAATGTACCTGAAGAATCCGTAAAAATCTTATTGGAAGTCGGAGAGATGTTACGCAATCAGTGAAATTTTAGTTTTGATTCCTAAATTTTTGAGGCCGTCGTCTAATTTGTCGTTTAGAATTTTGAAAAAGAACTAATGGTCATCTCATTTAAATCCTTGAACTTAGAAAGGATAAGGTTTGAAACTTGATGAAAAAGTCCTTCAAATCACCTATTGGGTTGTCGCCAGTTTTTGGAGATTCGAATGAAAATTAAATGATTTTATTGTCCTTGAACTTCTATATAGAACAGATAAATGGCTTGACCAATAAGATAAACTTGACTAAAAAATAATTTTAATATCATGACGAGAAACTTTATATATCTATTATTTCTAGGACTATTCTTTGGTTGTTCTTCTGAAAAAACCATTGAAAAAGTGAAGCAAAAAACCATCGATGCTGCAGAAGTGCAATTCAGTAAAATTGGGAAACTCTACGAATCCAAACGCATACCACGAACGCTCAAAAATGGTGACTTATTTTCGGTAAACCCTTACGATTGGACCAGTGGTTTTTATGCAGGGAGTTTGTGGTATCTGTACGAACTCACGGAAAACCCTCAATGGAAAGATCAAGCGGTGGCTTACACAGAGATTTTAGACACCATACAATGGTATAGCGGAAATCATGATGTCGGATTTATGATCAACTGCTCCTATGGAAATGGATACCGAATAGGAGGGAAAGAACATTACAAGCAAGTGTTGGTCAATGCGGCAGAATCGCTCAGTCAACGATTTAATTCCAATGTAGGACAGATCAAGTCTTGGAATTATCGAGAAGCGTGGGATGGTGTTACAGAGTGGTTTTATCCTGTGATTATTGATAACATGATGAACTTAGAACTGCTGTTTGAAGCTTCTGCTATTTCAGGTAATAGTTTCTATAGAGACTTAGCGATCATCCATGCCGATAATACCATGAGAGATCATTACAGACCGGACTTTAGTTCCTATCACGTGGTCGATTATGATACGATTACAGGTCACGTACTCGATAAAGCCACTTGTCAAGGCTTTGCGGATAATTCTAGTTGGGCTCGAGGGCAAGCATGGGGTTTGTATGGTTATGTGATTACTTATAGGGCCACAAAAGATGAAAAATATTTGAATTTTGCCATCAATATTGCGGATTACATGATGAGTCATCCATCCATCCCGGAGGATAAAATTCCTTATTGGGATTATCATATCGATGTGGATGGCTATCAAGCAGAATGGGATTATCAAGATGGCGTCGATTATTTCTACCGAGATGTCTCAGCGGCGACCATAACGGCCTCCGCCCTGATTGAACTGGCTACCTATGTGAGCCAAGAGGAATCCAATCAATATGTCGATTACGCTAGAGACATTATCATGAATGTCAGCACCCCTAATTATATGGCAACAGAAGATGAAGATAATTATTTTATTTTAAAGCATAGTGTGGGTAGTATGCCCCATGGAAGTAGTATTGATACGCCGGCGAATTATGCCGACTACTACTACTTAGAAGCTTTGACTCGATTAATCAATTATGAAACAGACAAGGATCATGTCCTTCCAGAAAACACCTTCATGGCTAGTTTGTACTGATTTTTAAAACTTATAGAGTCTCTAAAGTTGAGCTATCTGTTGCCGTAATCGCATCGATTTAAGATTTGAAATTTATTCATTAAGGGAATTAAAGATTTTGGCAAGGACACAAAACTTTAGACAAAAAATTCAAAATGGAATTCTTTAATCAAACAATTTTTTATTCTACACGATAACACATATGAGAAAAATAAAAATACTCGGATTGCTTTTCATCACCATTAGTTTTCTATGGAGTTGTAAAAATGAATCAACAGATAAAGCCAGCTTTGATGATTCTAAACCTAATTTACTATACATTTTTACCGATCAACATCGAAGACAGGCCATGGGATTTTTAAATGAAGATCCTGTCTATACGCCTCATATTGATTTTTTGGCTCAAAACGGAGTTTACTTTTCTAAAGCCGTGGCCAATCATCCATTATGTAGTCCTTATCGAGCGATGTTATTCACGGGACAATATCCTCTGACCAATGGGGTCATCGCCAATTGCCATTCGGGTCGTACAGCGCATGGCAATTATTTAAAAAAAGAAGCTCAAACGATTTCTGACGTGGTGAGTCAAAATGGTTACAATGCCGGTTTAGTCGGGAAATGGCATTTAGAAGGACCGGAACCGACCAACCCAGGGGAACCATTGGTATGGAGTGCTTGGTGCCCATTCGACCGACGTCATGGATTTGATTTTTGGTATGCGAGTAAAGGCAATGATCATTTCAACCCACAGTATTGGAATACTTATGCTCTTGAAGACGAACTCCAAACCGTCAATCAATGGTCTCCAGAGCACGAAGCTGAAATCATCATGGAATATCTCGAAGGTGATGGTCATGCTCCCAGAGATATTAATAAACCCTTTGCCTTATTTTGGTCTATCAACCCCCCTCATAACCCTTTTCATATCGTTCCCGATCGCTATAAAGAATTCTACAAGGATAGGACTTATATCGACTTACTCCAACGCCCTAATGTCAGTTTTGTGGATAATAAAGACATCACTGTTGGGGATCACGGCGTTGAAGAAAAAATCAACGGAGCTCCAGATTATTTTGCAGCGGTTAATGGAGTCGATGAACAAATTGGTCGTGTGATTGAAAAATTAAAATCGTTAGGTCTTTATGATAATACCATCATTGTTTTTTCATCTGATCATGGAGAAATGCTTGGAAGCCATGGTTTGATGCATAAAAACATTTGGTTTAAAGAGGCTTATGAGATTCCCTTAATCGTCCATTGGCCCCAAAAGCTGGTCCCTAAGACGGAAGATTTATTGATTAGTGTTCCTGATTATATGCCCACTCTGCTTGGTCTCATGGGCCTTGAAAAAGCAATACCCAAAGAAGTCGAGGGGACCGACTATAGCCAGATATTGTTTGGTCAAGATATGAAAAGGCCCGAAAGTCAATTATATTTTGGATCCGAACCCTCTGATCCATCTTCTGGGAAAAGAGGCTTTAGAGATGATCAACACACTTTTGCCGTTGTGAAAAATGAGGATGGCAGTAAAAGTTATTATCTCTACAACGATCAACAGGATCCATACCAATTAGAAAACATTTGGGGACGAGATCAACAAATCGATCAGGAAGTCTCATTAAAACTAACAGAAATTCTTGCGAAAAGGAATGATCCTTGGCTAGAGGAGAATTAAATCAAACATGATCTAGACGGGTGTGGAATCCTACTTTAAACCAAAATTATCTACATGTAACATGAGTAGGCTTAATATGAAACCATAATTAGCTGAATTCTATGTTTTAGTCGAAACTAAAAACAAAGAGTTCGTAACTTAGTCTCCAAATAAGTCAATTAACGGGCCAGAAAATGGTCAAAAAGCCAATGAATGAATTCAACTCCAAACTATTATGAAGTATAAAATAACACTATCAAAATCAATTTGGTTTTTAACGTGTTTCTTTATTCACATGTTAATGACTCCAGCACAAACAAAAATGATTTCAGGCGTCATTACTGATAAAACAAACAATCAACCATTAAACGGAGTCAGCATTTTTATAGCAGGCACCGCCGTCGGTGTTGTATCAGATTTTGACGGCAAGTATTCTATAAGCGCTTCGGTTGGTGATGTTTTGACCGTATCTAGTTTAGGCATGAAACCGGTAACGATCACTGTTGGAAACCAAGATGTCATCAACATAGAACTAGAACCTGATATTGGTGAATTAGAAGAGACTATCGTTATTGGATATGGAACCGTGACCAAAGCCGATTTCACGGGATCATCTTCACAAGTTGAAGCTGATGATATCTATAGAGCTCCCGTTGTGAATTTAGAACAAGCACTACAAGGCAGAGCTGCTGGAGTCAAAATTTCTAGTTTAGAACATTCTCCAGGTGCTGAATTGGACATTTTAATTCGAGGTGGAACAAGTTTAGGAGGCAACAATGCGCCCTTGTATGTCATCGATGGTTTTCCAACCGATACGGATGTCGGTTCGACGATCAATGTTCAAGATATTGAATCTATCAATATTCTGAAAGATGCCTCGGCGACATCGATTTATGGAGCGAGAGGCTCTAATGGTGTGATTCTCATCACCACTAAATCAGGAGAAGAGGGCAAAGTTTCCGTGAATTATAATTACCAATACGGAGTACAAAGAGTTGTGGATCGCTACCCAGAAGTACTCACTCCCGTTGAATTCGCTAAATTCCAAAATGAGTTTCGGCCAGAGAGTGAAACGTATGCTGATCCACTGAGTTTTGCTGATGTAGAGCCCGCCAATTGGTCAGAAAAAATATTCCAAACAGCGCCTTATAGCAACCATGATTTAAGTATTTCGGGAGGGGCTGCCAACACAAAATATAGGGCTTCTCTGTCCTTTGTGAACCAAGATGGGGTTGTTCTCAATAGTAATTATGAACGGGCCACTGGGCGAATGAATCTCAGACAACAAGTGGGAAAGAAGTTTGAAATCGCATTAAATGCTAGTTATAGCCATAAAACGACGTTAGGCGCTCCCAATACGGGGCACAAATTATTTATTCGATCGTTAGAAGCGATTCCTTATGTCACCGATGCGTATGATATTGATGAAGGACTGTATGTTGATTTAGAACGTATCCCAAGATTAAATCCAGTCGCTGATATTCGTTCGACAACCGTCATTAAAAGAGATGAAAACTTGACGGTGAATGCCATCGCCAAATATGAATTGATTAAAGGGTTACATTTTGAATTTAAACTAGGGCATGTTGGAAGAAATAGCAAACAAAAATCATCTGCTTTACCACCGAGTAGTAAGGGAAGAAGCAGTAACGGAAGGGCCTTTATCGTTCACAGCCTGAGACAGCAATGGATCAATGAAAATCTGATTCGGTTTAAGCCTAAACTCCATAAAAATCATAAACTAGAATCTGTTTTTGCTTTCACTCAAGAATCATTTTGGGCTGAAAATGTAAGAGTCGTTAATTCGAATTTTCCTATTTTGAATGAGTTTATCGTCGATAATATTCAGCAAGGGACCAATTTAGATCTACCATCTTCTTCGCTCAGTGAGCGAAGCCTGAGGTCATACTTAGGACGAGTCGATTATGATTTTAAAAGAAAATACTATCTGACGTTAACGTTCAGATTGGACCAGGCGTCGCAGTTTTCGAAAGGCAATAAATCGGCTCTTTTTCAGTCAGCTGCGCTATCATGGCGGGTTATTCAAGAACCTTTTATGAAACAAATACCAGCTATAAGCAATTTAAAATTCAAAGTTAGCATTGGCGATACAGGGAACACCCGAATCGGACCCTATGCCTCTTTGGCTCGTCTAGCAACAACCAATTATAGTGTCGATAATAGCGTCAGTTTAGGGGTATCGCCCTCCTCCTTAGAAAATGAAAATTTAAAATGGGAATCCAATCGTCAATTGAATATTGGAGCCGAACTTGGGTTCTTCAGAAACCGAGTTCAGATCGATGCCAATTATTATTATCGAAAAACCACAGATTTGCTTTTGAGTGCTAATATCCCATCCACTTCAGGGTTCGGTACATCGTTATTAAATGTGGGGAGTCTTGATAATGAAGGCTTTGAATTATTCATCACCAGTGAAAACATTAATACGGGTCATTTTTCATGGAGTACCGAGTTGAATATAGCTTTTAACCGTAATAAAGTACTGGAATTGACTCAAGGTCAAGATTCATTTCTTATCGAAAGAAATTACAATGCGAGTTCTAGAAATAGAGAAGCATACATTATCAAAAGAGGTTCTCCTGTCGGGAGCATGTTTGGATATGTTTGGGACGGAATATACAATTATGATAGTTTTCATGTCAGTGGAGAAGGAGCCAATAGGGTATACACCCTTAAAGAAACGGTTCCCGCGGGTATTAATCAAGTCATCCCTGGAGATATCAAGTATAAAGATTTGAACGGGGATGGAGTCATCAGTAGAGAAGATCGGACCATCATTGGTAATGCCAACCCTGTTCATTTTGGTGGCATCATGAATCGATTCCGATATAAAAGCTTAATCCTCAGTGCTTTTTTTGAATGGACCTATGGAAACGACGTGCTCAATGCCACAAGGTATGAACTGGAAAGCCTTAATGGTCGAGATAACCAGTTCGCTAGTGTTAAAAACAGATTTAGACCTGAAGTTTATGACGAATCAGGCACATTAATCGACGCTGGATTTAGCGATACGACACTTTTCGCTACTAATGGAAATCGAAATCGTTTTTACAGTGATCGGGTCATCGAAGATGGAAGTTATTTACGACTGAAAACAGTCACTCTATCATATGAATTGCCTAGAAAAATGCTGAGACCTATCAACCTAAAATATGTCAATGTTTTTTTAAGTGCACAAAATTTATTGACGTTCACTAACTATTCAGGAACAGACCCTGATGTCCATGCTGATGCCACATTTGACAACACCAGAAGTTTAGTGCGTGGCGTCGATTTTGGAGGATATCCAACAGCGACAACCATTTCGATGGGTTTAAACATTAATATTTAAAATAAAATGAAAGTTTCTTTTAAAATATTGTTAATCACTGCATTGTTATATTCATGTCAAAGCGATTTTCTAGAAGAGAATCTAGATAATGTATTAGTATCGAATAATTATTATTCCACCGTAGAGGAAGCCGAAAGTGCCGTCATCGGCCTTTATTCTCAATTAGCAAGAGATGGTCTTTACGGTTTGTATTTGAGCATGTGTAGTGATTTAGGAACCGATGTAGCTTATTTTACTCAAAGAACCAATACGATTTATACTTATGCTAATTATTTAATCACGACTTCTACAGGAAATTTAATTGCTACGTGGAGACAAGCCTATAGCGTTATTCATGCTAGTAATTTGTTGATCGAAAAACTGCCTGAAAAGGCCACTTTTAGTCAAGAACGTCAGAATGAACTTCTAGCTGAAGCGAGGTTTATCAGAGCATTGACTTACTTTGTGTTGGTCCGTATTTACGGAGATATCCCCTTAATCGAAAAGCCACAGAATTTGTCAGATAATTTACAGGTGTCAAGAGCGCCAGTTGCTGAGGTCTATGAGTTTATCTTGGAGGATTTAAATTTTGCAAAAGAGCATATGAAATGGTTAAGCGAAATGCCTCAAAGTGGTGGGCGCGTTAGTAAAAATGCTGTTTTGGGTGTCCTCACTCGTGTCTATAGCACCATGGCAGGCCATCCGTTACAGGACACTTCGAAATGGGAAATGGCCGCTAGCACGGCTAAAGAACTTATAGATACGAACTTTCATGATTTACTACCCAATTACAGTCAAATTTTTCTCAACTTAAGAGATGATGTTTATGATTTTACTGAAAGCATATGGGAAATTGCATATACAGAAGGCGATTTAGGACATCGGATCGGGTCTTTTAACGGCATCAGATCAACATCAGGACCCAATGGAGAACCCGGTAGTGAAGTAGGTGGCGGTAGTGGATTTGTGAAATCAACCGTGAACTTACGAAAAAAGTATGGGGAAAATGGTGAAGGTTATGATCCAGGTATTACGGATTTCAGATATCATTGGAATTGTATTCCATATCAGTTGGATGGGACTGGAAAACCGAGACTGAACTCCGATGGCACCGTAAAACTTTCAAACGAGTTTCTTTTGGTCTCTTACAGAAAAGAAATGAGTTTTGGTGCTTATACAGCCAATGAGACGGGTGTGAATGCTTTAACACTTCGATATGCCGATGTGCTCTTGATGTATGCTGAAGCAGAAAATGAGTTAAATGGCATTCAAAGAAATCCTCTGGCTAACGACATTTTGAAGCAAATTAGACAACGTGCATTCAGGAGTTTTAGTGATTCGGGTGCTGTGACTCAGTTCGAAGATGTTGAAATTGAAGGCATCAACTATAATTATGATTATTCTTCATTATCGCAAGTTGATTTTAGAAACTTTTTGAGAGACGAAAGAGCTAGGGAACTTCCTGGAGAGGGCGTGCGTCGATGGGATTTATTGCGATGGAATTTGCTTTACCCTTTTGTAAAGAGTTTAGAAGGGAGAGAACCTAGAGGAACCGCATGGGAAAATATTCAACCCCACCATGTGTTATTTCCGATCCCCCAAAGAGAGATTGATATCAATCCATTACTAACCCAAAACGAAGGTTATTGAATAATCATCAATTCTGTGATATGAAAAAAAGGTGCTCTACTTACAACAAATCAATATTATTTACACTGGCGATTTTTCTTGGAGTTACATCATGTTTAAAAGATACGGAGGCTCCAATTGTGGCTGTTCAATTTGAAAACACAACGATTACTGAGGGGGAATCCATCAAGATTTCGATTTCAAACAACCCTGATTTAGTTACATTATATTCTGGAGAATTTGGATTCCAATACGAGCATAGAGAAAGGACATCCATTGAAAGTCCACCTCCAGACTTAAGTTTTGCCTCGTACAGTACAGGAAGCTCTCATGAATCTGGCTATGTCTATTTTGTTTATAGTACTGATTATAGTGGACAAGGCGATCCATCAGATGCTACTTGGGAAATTTTAAGTACCAATAATAAGAGTCACGAAAAGTATAATGAATTAGATTGGGGGACCTTGGATAACAATTCTAGAGAAAAAAAGTTTTTCAGTAGAAGCCTGTCGTTAGATGGCATTAGAGGCGAAAAAACCCATTTTGCCTTTCGTTACGAAGGCATGTCTGGTTTGACACAAAGAAGGTGGTATATTACTGATTTTATTGTTGCAACGGTTATTCCTGAAGCCAATAATCAGATAATCAATGTCGTTACCGAAGACTTCTTAAGTAACAGTGGTTCGGATTGGACTACGTTTAGTGTTAAAGGAAAAGAAGAATGGGTCTTGGCCGGCGGGGCCAGGCATCTTGGATCCATTTGGATGGGGGCTAATAACAGAGCTGATGATAACGAAGACTGGTTAATCATGGCCCCATTAGATTTAATGTCAAGTGAATATCCAACGACACCGGATAAAGGCATCCCTATTAAAACGATTAATGAAACCAATAAAGTTTTTGAGTATACATATGCTAGACCCGGAGAATATATAGCCACTCTCCTTGTGAATCATTGGGATTATCATCGTAATGTGTTTAACTCTCAATTATTTGAACAAACGATTACTGTTTTAAAAAAGCAACCGTCCTCTCCCTCCCCTGATGATTCCACGGACAGCGATGATTCGACCGACACGGATGATTCCACGGACAGCGATGGTTCGACCGACACGGATGATTCCACGGACAGCGATGGTTCGACTGACACGGATGATTCCACGGGTAGTGATGGTTCGACCGACACGGATGATTCTACTATGAAAGGACGGCGTATAGAAATAATAGAGGATATTCCATCTCCTTTCAAGGTCGGAGATACTCACACATTGACTTTTAAATACTATAATGAGGAAGGAAAAGAAGAAGCTCTCGATAGACCACGATGGGACTCTTCAACCCCTGGAGTAGCCGACGTCGATCCTGCGACTGGATTGGTAACAGCTAAAAATGCGGGAACAACGGTCATTACGGTTAGAACTCGTGAGCCAGAAGCAACTCGAGTAACCGATACCTATGAAATCACAGTCTCTGATTCTGATGATTCCAACACTGGGGACTCTTCAGACACGGATGATTCGACGGACAGCGATGACTCCTCCGATACGGATGACTCGACGGATACCGATGATTCGACGGACA
>JAPOSZ010000031.1:0-138028 GCA_026709415.1 Flavobacteriaceae bacterium | reverse complement strand
ATTCGACGGACAGCGATGACTCCTCCGATACGGATGACTCGACGGATACCGATGACTCGACGGACAGCGATGACTCCTCCGATACGGATGACTCGACGGATACCGATGACTCGACGGACAGCGATGACTCCTCCGATACGGATGACTCGACGGATACCGATGACTCGACGGACAGCGATGACTCCTCCGATACGGATGACTCGACGGATACCGATGACTCGACCGATACGGATGATTCGACCGATATGGGGGATTCCACGGACACTGACGATTCGACCGATACGGATGACTCGACGGACACCGATGACTCGACCGATACGGATGACTCGACAGACACCGATGATTCGACCGATACGGATGACTCGACAGACACCGATGATTCCACGGACACGGATGACTCGACAGACACCGATGATTCCACGGACACGGGTGACTCGACAGACGCCGATGATTCGACCGATACGGATGACTCGACGGACACCGATGACTCGATGAATACGGATGACTCGACGGACACCGACGACTCGATGGATACGGATGATTCCACGGACACCGATGACTCCACGATGAAAGGACGGCGTATAGAAATAATAGAAGATATCCCATCTCCTTTCAACGTTGGAGATACTCACACGTTGACTTTTAAATACTATAATGAGGAAGGAAAAGAGGAAGCCCTTGAGAGACCACGATGGGACTCTTCAGCCTCCAAAGTGGCCGACGTCGATCGTGCGAATGGATTGGTAACAGCTTTAAAAGCGGGAACAACGGTCATTACGGTTAGGACTCGTGAACCAGATGCAGCTCTACGAGTAACCGATACCTATGAAATCACAGTTTCCGATCCGTAGAAGAAAAAATGACTTTTTGTGGTTCTAAACCAACTATAAGTGGGGTTCGTTATTTAGAGTACTATTTTAGGTTCTTTCTGTTCCTAATGGTTTAAGTTTGATGGGGATTTGTTTAGTATGATTGAACTTGTTGGTGCAGGGTATAGTTCACACATCACAATCACTTGGATTCTAAGTGGTCCACCACCACAGTGGATTGGTCATTAAAAACGAATGAATTGATTTTAATAAAACATTTCTGCCTCTACAAAGAAATTTTAACGATAAGAAAACATCAATAACAGAGGCGTTTGCAAAGTTGAATAACGTAGTCCTAAAGAAAAGATTAAATCAATATAGGTATCGTGTTGCACTAGAGGCTTGAACATGGCTATTGCTTTTTTAAAGAAACAGGTGTCATTAAATCTTGTGCAAAAGTTGTTGTTAGTGGTCCTTTCGATGACATTATACTATTCCTATCCTCAAGCATTACGTTGTAATGATTCTGAGGCTCGTTGTCAAGAGGCAAATACATTTCGGAATCAAGAAATAGAAATGATTCTAGGATTATTTGATCTGAAAAGTGATGATTATATATCAAATATCTTATCAGATGATAACATTGCCCCCAGTGGAACACCTATTGGTTATCCCAATTTACCTAAGTCAGAAAGTGAACGAAGGAATCCAAGCAAGGAACAATTAACTATATCGGAAAAATACATCGATGATTTACTAGATCTTGGAATAGCTTATCATAAAAGCACTAGATATACCAAAGACTCTGAATTAGCTGCTAAGTTATTTGGCACATTGGATCATTGGTTGAAGCATCATGAAATTAAGCCACGGTGGGATGTGACATTTAAACATGGAGCACCTCTCATCGCCACCAAATTAGATATGATTTTATTGCTTATGATGGAACCACTAGTTGCCGACATTCAATCCAATAGTCATCAAGCCAATGAAATTTTAAGATTGGTTCTAGAGCATACTTTAAAAATATTCAATCAAGACCCTCCTTTTAATGCACAAAATAGAGGTCAAAATTGGATAGGACGTTTTCCACGCCTACGGACGAATGCGGCCTCAGCCTCTATCTTAAAGGGACCTCAATCTTTTGATGATTTAAAAGCTCATATTGAAGCTGGACTGCGAGATGACCCAGAGGATTTGATCTATCAAGGACAGGGCAGGCAGGTCGATGGAACTTTTTTTCATCACGGAAATCAAATGTATAATGCGCCTTATGGACTAAAATCCGAAGCTCAAATCGCTGCTTGGTTCAAATATTTTGAGGACACCTCATGGGAATATGATGCGTTTTATTATCAATTGCTTGAAGATAGAGTGCTAGACTACATGAAAGCGGTATCTTACAAAGAGCACTATTATGATTTAGCCATTGTTGGTGGTAAAAGTGTCGTTCATGCAAGAGGTAGTATCTTGATGGAACCACACTCGGTAAGGGGTGCTATTAAGAGCATTCAAGGTCTAAAACATTTCAAATTGAAACGATTGGATGAATTAGGTGAGTATGAAGCCATCTTAAAGAATCAACAAGGGTATCATTTTTCAAAACAATTTTGGATTGGAGACTATTATGCACATCAAAAGCCTGAATATTTTGTAGGGTTTAAGACCGTCAGTATTGAGACGAAGTCCCCCGAATGGTTTCCAAATTTTTTTATAGGCAGTGGTATGACATCTATTTTAGTTCGTGGAGATGAATATCAACAGGCCCGTCGTAAATGGGACTTTACCGCACTACCTGGAACCACGGTCGAACGAGTGGATCACACAGAAGCGAACTTAGGGGGAGGGGGTGCTGCTGCCAAACACTTTGGGAGCAATCGGTTTAATGGAGGAGCCAGTAATGGTGAAATTGGAGTGTCGGGTTTTCAGTTGAATCGGCGGAAGGATGAAAGGGATAGAGTAGCCAACCTTCAAGCCAATATCGGTCGATTTTTTTTTCATCATGAAGTAGTCGCCATGGGCAGTTCCATTGAACGAAAAAAGGAGATAGGATATGAAGATGACGTAAGAACCACGATTAATCAAACGGAATTAAAAACAAACGTGGAGTGGGGAAACACGTCCATGAGTGGTTCCATTAATTTTTCTGAAGCTCGAAAATCCAGACCAGTTTCAATCCAAAAAAAAGGAACCGGTTTGCCAACGGATAGTTTTAGGGTTAATATTCCTACTTGGTTTTGGCACGATGGGGTCGGATACTTGATCATCCCTCAAAATGGAAATTTTGTTGAGATTGAACTTTGGGCTGAAGTAAGAACGGGTCGTTGGGGTATTGAGATAGGAGAGAAAGGAAATATTCCAATATTTCAATTAGGGATAAATCATGGTATCGAATTGGATGATTCTTCGAATCACTATGTGTATGTCATTTTACCTAACATAACGCCCAGCGAAATCGCAAGTTACGTCAAGGAAATACCTTTTGAAATCATTGCGAATACAGCGGAGAAACAGATTATTTACCATAAAGAGCTAAAAGCGACTCAAGCCATCTTTTATAAAGCGGCGACACTTGATAATAACCACGGACTTCAGTTGGAAGTTGACAAAGAGCTTGTCATCATGTTGGATGAGTCGGACTCCAATGAGATAAAACTTTATTACGCTAATCCAATGAAACGTCCTCCAATGGATATTTCTTCGACTCCAATGAAGATCAACAAGTTACTTTTAAGTGGCAACAATGACGTCATTTTAGATGAAATCGAAGCAGCTTCACATGTGATCCTTGATTTTGAAACAGATACAGATTTTGAAACGAAGCCTCAACAAAAAGTCCTCTCTATTCCCTCTCGAAATTTTTTAATTGGGGTTAAGGGAAGTGAAGATTGTCCCAGTGATGGAAAAAGTTCGATTGAAGTGAATGCCACTGAGGTGTCGACCGGTTATCAAGTTGAACTATCGGGGCAAGAAATAAATATGTCGAAAACTTTTGGACAAACTGAAAAACGACTAACATTTGAATCGGTATCTCCTGGTAAATACTCCGTCAGGATTTGGAAAGATGATTTTGAACAGATCTATGAAGTCATTGTCAAAGAACTACCTACTTTGGTTGTCCAAGCGAGTGTCGATGAAGTATTTAGGGTTTTGAATCTAGATTTAAAAGGGGGGCGTTCCTATATAGTCTCTGTCAATGGAGTTCAAAAACAATATGACTATTCTGGGTTGGTGAGTATTCCTATTGAGGAAGATATAACGGATGTCAAAGTTTCTACACCTGATGCATGTCAGGGTCAATACTACGATCGATTTATTTTAGAATCATCGGTAGCGGTTTATCCGAATCCTGTCGAGAAAAATTTAAATGTGGTTGTCCCCCATGATAAAGATGTAACGATTCAAATTTTCAATTCATCAGGAAGAAGAGTTTACATTTCAAATAATTCTCATTTAAACGGAAATTCTGCATTAATTGTTCCGATGTCGGAGTACACAGCAGGAGTTTATATAGTTCGGGTAAGTTATGAGGATTATGCAGAGAACTTTAAAATTGTGAAGAAATGAAAAATAGACTCATAGGTAGTGTCATCAACTCGATAAATATTCGAAATAAATTACGCCACGAGTTTTCAAATTTGGTTAATTTCTCTCTCTTTTGGCATTCTGACCTAAACTCCTATTGGTCATTGAATGCTCCAAATGAATTGTTTTGTGAATAAGAGCTTTTTACAAATTTCAATCATTTTTTTGCTATGGATAGCCCTATTAGTTTCCTGTGGTGAGAATGATTCTCTTTCAGAACCCACTCTCTCTCCTCCTGTAAATCAAATGCCAAGCTCCTCTACCACTGATGCTGGGGATACCACTGATGCTGGGGATACTACTGATACGGAGGATACTACTGATGCAGAAGATACCACCGAAACGGAGGATACTACTGACACAGAAGACACTACCGATACAGAAGACACGGATGCTCCTTCTCAAGTGCCACATTCGGTTTCTTTAAGAGCTCCTGAAAATGCAGCGAATTGCACAACAGCTAATCATATTGATGAAGAGAAAAGCGAGGTTACGTTTTTGTGGACCAAATCCAGTAACACTAGTCGTTATGAAATTAACATTGAGAATTTGAAGAAAGACTTTTCATTTAAAAGCAGTACTAACGAGACTAGCTTTAAAATTGTTTTGGATCGCGAAAAACAATACAATTGGTGGGTTGTTTCAAAATCAGATTCCACAGAAGAAATAGCTACAAGTGAAAAATGGTCATTCTACCTGCAAGGAATTCCTGAACAATATCATGCTCCCTTTCCGGCTATATTAAAAGGGAAGGCAACTAAGGAAACCGTCTCGCTAAGACCTAGAGAAGAATTACTGTTTGAGTGGGAAGGAGAGGATGTCGATGACGACATCGCTTCTTACGAATTATGGTTGGGAACATCAGAAGAACAGTTAGAATTAATGGCTTCTGAAATAACCACACAATCGTTTTCTATGATGGTTGAATTAGACACCCAATATTATTGGCAAATATTCACAGTTGATGAGGTCGGAAACGTTTCTAAATCGATCATCCAATCGTTTTCAACCGTTGCTTTAGAAATAGAAAAGATAAGTCCTAAAATCATGATTATTGGTGCTCCAAACAGAGATCTTGATGTCAATGAGACATACGAACTAGGGTCTGAATATTTTGACGATATAGGAGATAATGTGGCTCCTCCCACTGCTGTCAATTGGACGTCTTCAGACATCAGTAAGGTTACGGTGGATCGTGTTACAGGTCTAGTTACAGGGGTCGATGTCGGAACGGCGGACATTACGGTCCGAGTGACAATTAATGAACAGTTGATTACCGATACGATAACTATCTCGATAGTCAAACCTAGAACGGACGGTCAAATTGAAATTAATGACGATTATGAAGGCTTGTTTTTAGTTGGACAGACCCGAAAGTTCACCTTCAAATACTATAATACAGAAGGAATAGAGACAAATCTACCTCCAAATGGAAAAGTGATTTGGAAAAGTAATGGAACTCGAGCTGTATTTGGTAAAACATCCCCAGATTTAGCCGAATTGGTGGAGCTAGGACAAGAAACCATCATGGTACGTTTAACTTTCCAAGATAACACCTACTTAGAAACCACTCTTGATATTATAATCACTCAAGGACCTGCTATTTGGATCATAAAAGACTTACCATCTCCTTTTAAGGTAGGGGATATGCATACTCTTTCATATCTGTTTTGGAATTCTGAAGGAAAAGAAGAGACGCTTGAACGTGAGCCAAGATGGGATAGTAGTCGAGGTAGAATAGCGACAATAAATCCTAGTAGTGGGCAAATTATAGCTAAGGAAGCGGGCTTAACCACAATCAAAGCCCGAGTGCGTGGAAGTGACGAATTGATAGAGGATTCGTATCGGATTACTGTGACTGAAGAATGACAGAGAACGATTGTTAGAGGGAGATAAAAAAATCAATTAAAACCGATGGTGAATTCAAAAAATAGATGAGGCAAATAACGCATCAATTGTTTGTTTTTGATTTGGAGTGATCTGAAGAATATTCTTATTAGCCAATGCAGTTTCAATGGCATAGAAAAAATTTCGATTTGGTTTGACTCCGATTTGAATTAAGCGCTCGAAAATCTGCTCTAAATCGGTATTTCGTAGTTGTTCAACCGTATAGATATCAATTCTTTGCAACAACAATGCAGAAGCTTTTCCGATGTTTTTTAAAGCGGTTAGTTCCGACAAATCAGTTCTATTTCAGCATATTAATGGCTTTCAAAAGCGCGTCAATCATTCGATCAATTTCTTGTTTGGTATTATAAAATGAAAAGGAAGCTCGAATGGTTCCTGGAATTTGATAAAAATCCATAATCGGTTGGGCACAGTGGTGCCCCGTACGAACCGCTATTCCTTGTTGATCCATAATGCTACCAATATCATAGGGATGTATTCCTTTGATATTAAAAGAAATCACCGGCGTTTTGTTAATCGAATCACCATAGATAATGATATCGTTGACTTTTTTCAATTGTTCTGTGGCATAATTCAACAACTCTTCTTCATAGGGCACAAAATTTTCATACCCCATATCTTTTAAATAATCAATCGCAGCCCCGAAAGCGACAGCGCCCGAAACATGGGGTGTCCCCGCTTCAAATTTATGAGGAATCTCAGCATAAGTGCTCTTTTCAAAGGTCACTTCAGAAATCATTTCACCCCCACCTTGATATGGAGGTAATTCTTCTAAGAACTCTCTTTTGCCGTAGAGAATACCAATACCTGTTGCCCCACACATTTTATGAGCCGATGCGGTATAATAATCAACATCTAACCTTTGCACATCCACTTGTAAATGCGGTGCTGCTTGCGCCCCATCGACAAGAACTTCTACATTTTGATCATGAGCTCTTCTAATGATGTATTCAATGGGCTGAATGGTTCCGATCGCATTGGAAACATGACCGATAAAGACCACCTTTGTTTTTTTTGTTAATAAATGATCCAATGCACTGACTTCTAGACTTCCATCTTGATTCATGGGTATGACTTTGAGCAAAGCGCCAGTCTTTTGACTTAAAAATTGCCAAGGAACGATGTTGGAATGATGTTCCATAGCAGAAACTAATAATTCATCTCCAGGTTTTAGTGTTTTGGTATAACCGGAAGCCACTAAATTGATGCTATGAGTGGTACCAGAAGTGAAAATGATTTCTTGGGCTTCTTTCGCATTGAAATGAACTTGTAATTTTTTTCGAGCATTTTCATAAGCATCAGTGGCCTGTTGGCTTAAACTGTGAACACCTCGATGGATATTAGAATTATAGCGATGGTAGTAATCAACGATAGCATCAGTGACTTGCTTTGGGGTCTGACTCGTGGCCGCATTATCGAAATAGACCAAGGGATGTCCATTGACCAATTGATTTAAAATGGGAAAATCTTTCCGAATCTTTTGAACGTCAAACATCGGATCAGACGCCAAAGCCCATTTCAACGCCAAACTTGGAGGCAATTTGGAGACTAATGTGCTTTTTCAAAAAAGGAATGGAAACACTTTCCAAGACATTGTTGGCAAAAGCATAGGTAAGCAATGCCTCTGCTTCTTTGATAGGAATCCCTCGAGACTGAGCATAAAATAATGCATTTTGATCTAGCTGTCCAACCGTACAACCATGAGAACAACGAACATCATCAGCAAAAATTTCTAATTGTGGTTTGGCATTACATACGGCTTTGTCACTCAATATAATGTTATTGTTTTGTTGAAACGCATTGGTTTTTTGAGCCATTCGATCCACTAGAATTTTGCCATTAAAAACACCTTGTGAACTCCCCCTGAAGATGCCTTTATAATCTTGATGGGATTCACAATGGGGTTGGGCATGATGTACTAGCGTTGAATGATCAACGTGCTGGTTTCCTTCTAAAACAGTAATCCCTTTTAAAGTTGAATTAATGGCTTTTCCAGCTTGATGAAAGTTCAAGTTATTACGGATGATTTTCCCACCTAGTGATGAAGTATGGACACTGACATGGCTATGGGTTTCTTGATGTATGAATGTGCTATCAATCAATGAAGCGCTATCCAAATCATCTTGGATTTTATAATATTCAATGGAAGCATTTTTTCCTGCATAAATTTCAGTGACCGAATTGGTCACCACAGGATGTTCTACTAAACTCTGATGCCTTTCAATAATCTGAGCTTCGCTCCCTTGTTCCACCACAATTAAATTTCTAGGCTGCAACCATAATGCAGGAGAATCTCCAGAAGAAAAATGAAGAATTTCTATAGGTGATTGAGGGGCTTTGTTTTTTGGAATATAGATGTAAGCTCCTTCATGGGCATAAGCCGTATTCAACGCCACCAAGGGTTCTCCAGAAGGGGCAATCGTATTGAAATAAGTATCAATGGTCCGGCGATGCTGTTTTTGATTTAAAGCGACAGAAAATAGATTAACATCAAAGCCATCATGGTGGGTATTGGATAAAAAAGGACTATAAACGCCATCGATGAACACAATTTTGTAGGTGTCCATTTCATAGAGAAAATACTTTTTGACATCATTGGGATGGATGCCAACATCTCCCGATGGGAAAATCACATAATCCTCACTTAGAAGTGGAGATAGCGAAGTATATTTCCATGCCTCTTGTTGACGGGTTGGAAACCCCTTCTCTTCAAAAGTTTTGAATGCTTGATTGCGCCTGTCTTCAATCAGCGGATTATCATCCAACAAAACAGCTTCTTGTAAAGCAAAAAATGAGGATAATAATTTTTCTTTAAATTCCAATGGTCTTAACTATTTTTTATCCAATCATACCCTTGAGCCTCTAGTTTTTGGGCTAACGTTTTATCCCCACTTTTAACAATTTTACCATCCAATATCACATGGACATAATCAGGAACGATGTACTCGAGCAAACGTTCGTAATGGGTAATGACCACTGTGGATCTTTTAGGACTTCTCATTTCGTTGACTCCACGAGCGACAATCTTCAAGGCATCGATATCCAATCCAGAATCGGTTTCATCTAAAATTGATAGAGTCGGTTCATGCATCATCATTTGAAAGACTTCATTTCTCTTTTTTTCTCCTCCAGAAAATCCTTCATTCAATGATCGCGATAAAAACTTGGAATCGATTTGTAGTTTCTCAGCTGTTTTACGAATTTTTTGAAGCAATTCTCCTGCCGGCATGTCGCTCAGTCCTCTGGCTTTTCGAATGGCATTGACCGATGTCTTGATGAAATTAGTTACAGTAACGCCTGGAATTTCAACTGGATATTGAAAGGATAAAAAAATACCTTGTACAGCCCGTTCTTCAGGATCCAAATCTTCAATAGGTTGCCCTTTAAACAAGAGATTGCCTTCTTCAATTTGGTAGTCTTCATTCCCAGCAATAACCCAAGCCAAAGTAGATTTACCAGACCCATTGGGCCCCATAATGGCATGGACTTCACCTGGTCCGACGTGTAGGTCTATTCCGTTTAAAATTTTTTTATCTTCCACTGAAACGTGGAGATTTTCAATACGTAGCATGAATTAATAAAATTTAAAATTATCCAACAGATCCTTCAAGTGAAATTTCTAATAATTTACGTGCCTCAACTGCAAATTCCATGGGTAGCTTTTTGAGCACTTCACTGCTGAAACCATTGACAATTAATGCAATAGCTTTTTCTGTATCAATGCCTCGTTGGTTGCAATAGAACAGTTGTTCTTCTCCAATTTTACTGGTGGTGGCTTCATGTTCAATTTGAGCCGAACTGTTTTTGGATTCGATGTAAGGAAACGTGTGGGCCCCGCAGTTGTTGCCCATCAATAAAGAATCGCACTGAGAAAAATTTCGAGTGTTTTGAGCACGAGGAGATATTTGAACCAACCCCCGATAACTGTTTTGGGATTTTCCAGCGGAGACTCCTTTTGAAATGATGGTGCTGCGCGTGTTATTCCCTAAATGAACCATTTTAGTTCCGGTATCGGCTTGTTGATGATTATTGGTCACAGCGATGGAATAAAACTCACCGATGCTATAGTCTCCCTTAAGAATACAGGAAGGGTATTTCCATGTAATGGCAGAGCCTGTTTCCACTTGTGTCCACGAGATTTTGGCTCGGCGATGGCAGAGACCTCTTTTAGTGACAAAATTAAAGACCCCTCCATGACCTTCTTTATCTCCGGGAAACCAATTTTGAACCGTCGAATATTTGATTTCCGCATCTTCAAGAGCGATGAGCTCAACAACGGCCGCATGCAGTTGATTTTCATCTCTTGCAGGCGCCGTACATCCTTCCAAGTAACTGACATAACTCCCCTTATCAGCGATGACTAAGGTTCTTTCAAACTGTCCGGTCCCTGCTTGATTGATACGAAAATAGGTGCTCAATTCCATGGGACAACGAACGCCTTTTGGGATGTAGCAAAAGGATCCATCGGTAAAAACAGCACTGTTTAAAGCGGCATAAAAATTATCTCGTTGGGGAACCACCGTACCAATATATTTTTTCACCAGTTCGGGATATTTTTGGATGGCTTCGGATATGGAACAAAAAATAATTCCCTTTTCTTCTAGCGTTTTTTTAAATGTTGTGGCAACTGAAACCGAATCGACCACCACATCGACCGCCACGCCAGTGAGTCTTTTTTGTTCTTCAAGCGAAATGCCAAGTTTCTTAAAGGTCTCCAATAGTTCAGGATCGACTTCATCAAGAGATTTATATTTTGATTTTTTCTTTGGGGCTGAATAATAAGAGATATCTTGAAAATCAGGTTTTTGGTACTGTACATTAGCCCAATTTGGTTCTTTCATTTTGGTCCAAGTACGAAAAGCTCTTAATCGCCAATCGACCATCCATGGAGGTTCTTCTTTACGAGCAGAAATTTTTCGAATCACTTCTTCTGAAAGACCTTTATCAAAGGTTTCAGACTCAATATCGGTATAAAAACCATATTGGTATTCTTGTGTTTCTAACTTTTCTTGTAATTCTTTTTCGGTATAGGCCATTTTTTGTCCTTTAATCTCCTCAATACGCCAACAATAGTAGGAATAATTAGAGTAATCGTTATTCCGCAAATTTACAAGAGAAATATCTATTTGAAATGGAATCAAGTCGATTTAGTTGAGAATGAAAATAGGGAATCAACAAAAGCTCTAAAAGCATAAACCAAAAACAGAAAAAAATCAAAATTCATTTAGTGAAGTAGTGAATCATTCACTTTAATCAATCTTTTCTAACCTCGTGCTTTCATCTAAAGGAGATCAAGTCAATGAAAATCAAGAAACCCAAACTACCACCGAATGATATTCCCAAAGAAATTCATTTGGAAGTAGAAAAATTTGCAAAAGCTTTGAAGCTCCCCAATTTTACCCAAAAGGAACCATTGGCAAGCCATCAACATCGAGGAAGAACCATCCAGTAATTGATTTTACAGCAATGATTTTTTATAAAAAGTAGTTACGTGTAATGAGGTGTATAGCTCCCATTCATTATGTTATACCCTCAACCTCTTCAAAAAGAATACTCGACTAAAAAAGGGAATTGGATACTAAAGAGGCAAAAATCAAATACATAATACTTGTTTATATTTTCTATAACCATGAAAAAGAAAACTTCTTAAAATCAAACCCTCTACCTACCAACCGAGCTCAAGGGTTTGAAAGAAGATTGAAGGTATCTAATTCCCCTAATTTATAATAGGTCTTTGCTATTTTTGGTATATAATTTCCTTGATTTTCGAAGCAAATCGGATTCTAACCAACTTTTATCATAGATGCTAAAAAATTCAACCATTGCTTTCACGAAAAGACCAAATTTTAGTGCCAAGGCTCTGTAATCGATTCATCGAAATCGTATCAAATACAACGGAATGACTTGATTTTGTCTTCTATTGTGGGAAGCGGACTCGGTTATCTTTGACCAAGATAGATGCCAGAACCCATGACGACCTTCTGCTCCGATGTATTCCCTGGAATATTAAAACTCACTGCGTAGCCGAGTTTCGGAGAACCTGTATCCTCGTCTCCCTCGATGCTCGGATCGTCATAGTAATATTCAAGGAATTTTTGTCCCTCACGTCGTGCGCCAACGATCAGCGCCTCAACAAACGGTACCCCATTGATATCCGTTCTATCCAAGTTTGCGGATTGACCTTCGAGAGACGCATTGGAACCGTGAAATATATTGATCCCTCCGTCACTAACCACCCACAAGTAGACGGAGCCTGACTTCCAGTTGCTTCCCTCCTCCCGGAAGGCGTTCCGAATGCCTGCGAGAGATCTGATGTTGTTGGCCATGGCATCGGTATAAATTCGGGCGGCTTCCTCGACGAAAGTGATGAGTGTTTCTCGGTCTGAGACCTGTGATGCATTGATGCTAGGCGGCGGAAAATCGGGGATAAAGTTGGAGACATGAGAGACATCCTGTTTATAACCTCCCACGAGGATCAATCGTTGTCCCGAGACTCCAGAGTGGTATGAGACCGAGTAAGCTTTCTTCGTTTCTCCTCGATCTTGATACGCGACAAAGCCACCGTTCTTCTCACTCGCTATTTCGAGTAGTTTCTCGACGACCTTAAGCCCCTGTTCATCTTCGATGTTTCCAAGATTTTTATTCTCTGCCGTACGATCATTTCCGTGTATCAAGGGCTCTCCCGTCGGAAGGAAAATGATGAGAAACGTCGATCCGTCTTTGAAATCCCCCTCCTTCATTAGTCGATCCCTGAGCTCTGCTTCCTCGTCGATATCTTGGATCGCTTCGAATTGGAATTTCGACCACAAAACAAAGGCTTTGAGGGTTTCATCGTCTTTAACTTTATTAGCCGTCGGAGGATTCACCACCCATTCTAAGGCAACGATTTCGGCTTCTAGTGCTTCAATCCCTTCTTTTAATCCATCTTCACTGACTCTAACTTGTGTTTTTAACTCGGCTATTTTACTTTCTAATCTCGTGACATCACTAGATGTCGGAAGATGGCCTATTTTGGTTTCTATAGCCGTGATGCGACCCTTCAAATCCGTAGCTAAAAGAGCGATTTGGTTTTCTAACGCCTCCAATTCATCTTCATTGCTATTACAACCAAACAATAAAACGGTTAAATAACCAAGACACAATATTTTTATGAACGAATTTTTCATCACTGAACCGTTTTTGATTGAAAATTAAGAGTATCGTTGTTCCGTCGCGATGGAGCCCTTGACTTTCCAGAAAGCGCTACCATTTTCTCATGTCGTGGGAAAGATGACTCTTTGACCAATCTTTTTGCCAGTTTGGCTAATTACAGTTTGTTCGACGCCAGCAATCTCGAAAATCAGGCAGTTTATCAGAATGGAGGAGGCATGAGAAATAAGAGCAATATTGGACATTACTCACGTTCCAATCACTAATATCCTGATTGAAAGCCGTTGCGCTTTCGAACATTCGAAACATGCTCGTCACACTACGGACATTCCAATCCCCAATATCTTGATTGAAAGCCGTTGCGCCGTTGAACATACTATCCATATTGGTCACTTTACTGACATTCCAATCGCCAATATCTTGATTGAAAGCCGTCGCTTGATAGAACATCACACCCATATATCTCACATTAGAGACATTCCAGTCATCAATATCTTGATTAAATGAGCTGGCCTCACGAAACAGACTATCCATATTGGTCACACTACCGACATTCCAATCACTAATGTCCTGATTGAAAGCCGTTGCGCCGTTGAACAGACTATTCATATTGGTCACTTTACTGACATTCCAATCGCCAATATCTTGATTGAATGTCGTCGCGCCATAGAACATAAGACTCATATCTCTCACCTGAGAGACATTCCAATCGCCAATATCTTGATTGAATGTCGTCGCACCGTAGAACATACCTCTCATAGTGGTTACACGACTGACATCCCAATGTCTAATATCTTCATTGAATGATGAATTTCCAGAGAATAATGAGGAACCTATAGTGAATAATGTTGAGGACCCTACATTGAATAATAACGACATGTCTGTTACCAATGTCGTGCATTTAGGTCTATTGTCCCCTTCTTGAATCAACTTTCTTAGCAAAGCATTGTCGACGACGACGTATTCCACACCCTCTAATTTTCCGGAATACCCGACATATTCAGATGGATTGGGTAAGTGCGGACTCAACGAGACCGTAACGCCATTGGGGTCTTTAACAAACCATGAAAATGGGGTCCCGAGGGGGATCCAACTTATTTTTTCGAATCGAGCCGCTATTTCACAATTTTTACTTGCTGTAAAACGAACCTCTAAATCACGATTGCTAAAATTTCCGCAATCCCCAACCCATTGGTCTAATTGATAATACTCATCAGGGATCACCTCAATGGTGACCGTTTGGCCACTTTTAATGGTTTGATTAGAAGTTATGGCACCACCCTCTTGGGCACTTGTAGTGATGGTGAAAGTCGCGACTTGAGGTGTTGGTAATGGTGGAACTTCGAGATCCGTCGGATGTTTGTCCTCGCTACATGAGAAAAACAATAAGATAATGAACGCTAAGAATCTCGAATATATTCTTTGTGTTTTTGGGGGGGGGTAAAATAATTCATAATTGGCTGATTTTTATACGAATACGATGCTCAAAGGTAATAAAAAACCCTTTGAATAATGGAAATTGAAAAAAATCTGAATTTTCAAGGGATTTCTTTTTCGTATTCAGCAAATAACTCGGTTCAGTCTAGCGTTTCCTTGATTTTGACGTTTTCGCTGCGATTTTGAGTCATTTTAGATCCGATCAGGTTTTTTGGGGGGGGTATTTGTGCCTATTTAGCGAAAATCCAAAATTTTAGTGCAAAGGGCTCAATAATTAATTGTGGAATAGGTTTCATCTATTTAATTGATACTTAAAGAGCAAAACTTTCTCCACATCCACAAGTTCTTTGTGCATTCGGATTTTGAAAGACAAAGCCCTTCCCATTAAGCCCTCCTGAATATTCTAAAGTAGTTCCCAACAGATAGAGCAAACTTCTTTTGTTGACAATGATTTTCACTTGATTGTCTTCAAATAGCTTGTCTTCTTGATGCATTTGTTTATCAAATTCTAGTAGGTACGATAAACCCGAACAACCGCCACTCTTCACACCTACTCGAACAAAATCAGATTCTGGATTGAAGCCATCCTCTCGCATCAGATGCATGACTTGATCTCGAGCTTGGTCGCTAACATTAATCATTCCTTGAGGGAAATAGGGCACAAAGTTACACAGATTCTAAAAGTTTGAGGATTTCTGTGAAATCAAGTTTAATCCTTAAATCACTTGGATTGAACATTTTTGATTCAATATTTTATCTTGCTGACTTTATGAAAAAATGACAAAGCCTCCCAAGCAGCTCACAATGATCACAGATTTGGGTGAATCAAAGCTTATTGAACGATTGACCAAAGACTTTGAGATTCATCATAAGACAACGACATTATCCATCGGTGATGATGCTGCCGTTATAGACTTTGATTCCGATTGTTCTGTCATCAGTACCGATTTGTTGATTGATGGCATCCATTTTAATCTAGATTACACCCACTTAAAACAACTAGGTTACAAGTCTGTCATCGTCAATATATCGGATATCTATGCCATGAATGCGATTCCAAAATATATTTTGGTTTCTATTGCCGTATCGAATCGATTTTCGGTGGAAAGTCTTGAGCAATTATACCAAGGAATCCAACTAGCTTGTAAAAATTATCATATTGAATTGATTGGTGGAGATACTTCATCCAATCATCGGGGATTACAAATTTCGATTACGGCTATTGGGTCTTCAAAAAAAGAAAAAATTGTCAAAAGATCGGGAGCATCCAAAGGAGACCTCCTAGTCGTTAGTGGGGATTTAGGGGCCGCTTGTTTGGGACTATTGGTTTTGGAAAGAGAAAATCAGAGAATTTCAAAAAATGCCAATTATCAACCCAAGTTCGAACCATATCGATATTTTGTTGGAAGACAAATCAAACCAGAAGCCTCTAAAAGTACAGTCCAAATCTTGGAGGAAAACGACATTGTACCAACTTCAATGATTGATATCAGCGATGGATTGAGTACAGAACTATCTCATTTAAGTCAAGCTTCCAATGTCGGGTTTAAAATTCTTGAAAATAAAATTCCTGTTCATTCTAATCTTATTGAATTTTCAAGTGAGTTCAAGCTTAATTACTTGGACTTGGTTTTCAACGGTGGCGAAGATTATGAATTATTGTTCACCATCAAGCAAAAAGATCTCCCCATAATAGCTTCGATCCCAACGTTATCTGTCATTGGGGGGGCGGTTCATCATGGAAATAAAAATTTGTTAATCAAAGAGGATGGAACTGAATTAGAAATAAAACCAAGCGGTTGGGATGGATTCAAAGATCTAACCAAGAGCCACATCCAGACTCATCATGATGATGAATCCACCAATGAATCCTAAAGTGGCTTGATCGGTGTATTTATCAAGTTGAGTTTCAGGAATCACTTCTTCTACGACAACAAAAATCATTGCCCCTGCGGCAAATGCCAATGCATAGGGTAGAAGAGGGGTAAAAAAAGTAACCGCAAGCACCCCCACAACAGCAGCGATTGGCTCAACAATAGCTGACATTTGTCCATACCAAAAACTCTTTAATCGAGAAACACCAACTCTTCGAAGAGGCATTGCAACAGCAATCCCCTCAGGTAAATTTTGAATACCAATGCCCATGGCTAAAACGACAGCTCCACTAATAGATGCTTCAGGAACTCCTAGGGCAACCCCACCAAAAAGAACGCCAATGGCCAATCCTTCAGGTATATTGTGTAACGTTATGGCCATAACGAGTAAAGTGGTTTTGTGCCAAGTGGTTTTTATTCCTTCACTTTCTTTAAAGTTGATATGGATATGTGGAAGTAATTTATCCATACCAAAAATAAATAGGGCCCCTAAAGCAAAACCAATGGTTGAAGGTAAAACTTTTGTAAAACCCTCACCCGCACTCATTTCGATAGCTGGAGAGAGTAAACTCCAAAAGCTTGCAGCAACCATCACCCCTCCAGTAAGTCCTAGCATACAATCTAAGGCACTTCGAGACATGGTTTTGAATAAAAAGACAGTTGCAGCTCCTAGACCAGTCATCCCCCAAGTAAACAGTGTGGCATACAACGCTCCTAAGACTGGAGGGGTGTTTTCAAAAAAAGCAAATACGTTATCCATGAAACTACATTATCAAGCAAATTTATTTCGATTCAGCACTAAAATAAAAATTGAAACGCCAAGTTTTCAACGATCAATGATAACATGAACAAGCTTCATTCAAATGATTTAAGGAAACGGGAGTTTTAAAAAAGTTTCTGAGGATGATAACATCCAAGATATGAGCCAAAATCAAAGATTTTGGTTTAAGAAATAGGTAAAGGCAGAAAACCATTTGGATACGCTCAAAGAATTAGCAGAAAAACAGTATCCAATCGAAGTATAGATAACTACAAATCAAGCAATTTAATGAGCGATAAAGCCGTTACAAAAACGCATGAAATCGTTAAAAAGGAAGTCATTATAAGCAATTATTAGCGTTATTTTGTAGATGCAAAACGTCATAGGAGAAATCTTGATAACAAGATTGGCTTAGGGTTCTTTCTCAAATAAAATAAGCACACGGTTAAAGTGATTTGTCTAACTCATGTGTTTCATGACATTCAAGACTGGAATAAACATCAATGGTTTAACTTTAATCTATCATATCTGACGAGAGTAAGATGGTAATTCAATAATGACTCCAAAACAATGATTTAAACTGATTAAAATAGTTCTATCGAGTTGATCGTGATATTCATTAACATTGTAAAATCATGAAAATAAATATTGAAGATTTTTCAAAACTGCCCATATACCTTTTCTATGCAATAATCTTATTGATCGGGGGATTGTGCTTCATTGGAGCAAAAAACAATGCCTCTTCGCTTTGGATGTTCATGGCTTTATCCTTTGTTTTAGGTGCTATCTTTTATGCCTGTCGACTCAGATTACAGTTCACGACTGACCATTTAAAATACCAATTTATCCCCTTTAATTGGCGTCCAAAACACATTCGCTGGGATGAGGTTGAAACATTAGAAATTAAAAAGGCAAGACCGCTTCGAAATTTTTTAGGATGGGGCGTTCGTTATTCAAAGAAATATGGATGGGGATATATCACCAATGCGACGTATGCCCTATTCATCACATCAGAAAATAAAAAAGTGGTGATTTCTGTGAAAGATATAGATCGAGTTTTAAACTTTTTAAAACAGAGTAACATCCCTTTTGTTTTAAAATAAAAACACATGCGTTTTTATTTGATGATGTTGACCGGCTTATTTACGGTCAACGGTATGGGACAAAATCAATTGATTTTGGAATTCGTAGACGATTTAACTAGCAACCAATTTGAAAAAGCATATCAAAAACTTGATTCAATGGTTCAAGCCCAATTACCAGTAAGTCAATTTCCATTAGTTTGGCAATCCATCATCGCTCAAAATGGAAAAATAAATCAGATTGAATTTCATTGTGAGGAATTGACATCCGAATTGGAAATAAACTTTTATACCATCTATTTTGAAAATCGAACGCTTGATTTGCAAGTTGTCTATTCTTTAGAAAGCAACAGCATTTCTGGTTTTTTTCTAGTGCCAGTTTATGATTGTCATCAACAAGAGAAATATCAATCGCCAAGCTATAAAGATGAAAGTCGGTTCTGAGAAGAAGATATGGAAATAAAAAGCGGTTCCGTGGTATTAAATGCAACGATAACCCAACCTCATGAGTCACATCGTGCCATCTGCCTTTTTATTCATGGATCAGGGCCACAAGATAGAGATGCAACCATGGGAGTGAATAAGCCCTTCAAGGATTTAGCCATGGGATTAGCTGTTCATGGTATTTCATCGATCCGATATGACAAGAGAACTTACACCTATCAAAATGATATCAAGGAGATCTCCCCATTGAAAAAGAAGTCATTGATGATGTTTCCAATATCATCAAATGTGTTGCTTGTCACCCCGAATTCCAAAGAAAAGATGTCTATTTAATAGGCCATAGTTTGGGTGGCATGTTGCTACCAAAAATCACGTTGTTAAATCCTCAAGTGAAAGGATTGGTTTTCATGGCAGCCAATGTCAGTCCTTTAGAAGATTTGTTTTTAAAGCAATATGATTATTTATTCCATTTGGACGGAACACTGGATGAAGTGGAACAAAAGCGATTATCGCAAATGAAAAACCAAGTGAGGTATCTAAAAGATACTCTGACCATATCGTCAACATCTGATAAATTGCCATTTCAAATTCCATCAAGTTGTTGGTTATCTCTCAAAAACTACAATCCTACTGAATCCGTCAAAAAGATTTCAGTCCCTATGCTATTTCTTCAAGGAGAACAAGATTATCAAGTGACATTAGAAGAATTCAATAGTTGACCACAGACATTATATCAGAGAGAGAAAGCGAAACATTCAAATCTTACCAAGATGCCAATCCCCTTTTTTTTACAAGTTCAAGAAGCTGGAGAGAATAATCCAACAAACATTCCTTATTACGTGGTAAAAGATATTGTTGAATGGATTCAATCAATCGAATGAAAACTTATCATGATTAGGCTATAAAGTCAATGAATCCAGTTGCCCAAAAAGGTCAAAAATTAAATTTTAGACAACATGATTAATTCACCCCCTTCAACTGTTGGATTGACACGCAATTTTTTATCAAATCCATGCAAAAATTTGAGATAAATCCGTAGAAACCTTTTCAGGCTCGGATCAATCAATAAAGCTATCTTGTCATGATTCGAGTTTTCAACGGCTTCTAACATAGCGTCTAGTTGGTATCCCGTTTTTACATTCCAAGAGTCTCTCTGATCGCAAACCTCATCATCGTACTGAGCATATAGTGGGATGGAAAAATCACACTCGGTTAAAATGATTTCACCTTTTTCTGATTCATATAAATCGATGAGATGATTGATCGTTAAGCTCACGGATATATCTTTTTCGGAATCGATACCTATAGATGCTATATCCTTTAATGTTGAATATTTACCGTTGGGGGTATCCATTTTAAAATGTTGGTTTTGTAATACTTTTTGATTTTGTGGCAGCAAACCAACAACTTTTCGATACTTTCTGAGATATGTGTCTTTTTCTTCTTGTGTTAATTCATCGTCGGGTAAGATTTTGGCTGAATAATACACTTTGTAACCCCCCCCTTTTTAGCTTCAGAATTCTATCTTTTAATTTTTCAAAATATTCTTCGGATCCGAGTCCGATAAATGGAACATAAACGACTTGCTTTTTTGCTTCTGAATTGATAAAAACCACCATCTTTTTATCAAGTTGTTTGTTCATTTTATTGACATACGCTTTTGATATTGAACTGCAAGAAATAATGGAAAATAGGATAACAGAAATCAAGACTTTGAAACGACTATGAAAGCCCATATTTTAATCGTTTTTACCTATAACAGCGTGAGTTAATTCTACAACAACGTCTGATGCCGCTTCAAACCAGCATCCTACTTTACAAGCTCCTCGACCTTTAATTTTCTCACCGTTTTCATCATTATCTTGAATAGCCGGTTGATTATCTTTGGGACTTATGTGTATTTATCTTGAATGAAGGTTTTCTCTTTTCGGATGAGAAGGAATGTTTGCTTTCTTGAAAACTTGCCCCATGACATCATCGACTATTAAATGCCATTCCAAAGGAATGTTTTCGTGATTTGGTGATGTTTTAAAAGCTCGCTTTTCACGAAAAGGTTTTGTCATTGTTTTCATTTAACCCTATCGAAGAATCCTCATCGCTTTCTCGGTAAAAGTTGGGCTTGGGAAGGTGGGGGTTGTCCGGCACCATAGGTTTCAATCAAATAGGTTTTTAATGATGGAATAGGAATCGATGATTTTCCATCTTGGTCTAGATGAAGTATCCCCCTCAAAAGCATGGTTTTATATAATTTTTGGGATTCCTTTTGAGATAAAAACGTTGAAAAAGCTTCTATAAAATGTCTTTTAACAAACTGATGAGGCAATGTTTTAACAACATGAGCTATCATTTCTCGATACTCATAATCAAGGTGATCACATCGTTGTTGATAATAGATGTTTTTTAGATCATTTCCATCATCTAATACCTGCTTTAATCGTTCATTGGTTAAGACTTCCTTGGGTTTTAAATAATTACATAGAGCATTGGCATAAGATTGGATATGTCGAGGCCACTGATCGGTTTGTTTGCTGATTTGTTGAATCCAAAAAGTCGTATGACTTGGCGTTTGAATTTCTTTTTTCAACCAATCTCGAATGATTTGCTGTTCCGCATGCTTTCCAATCATTCCTAAATAATGAATGGCTTTAGGATTAAATCGAGAAATACCAAATTGTCGTAAAACATCTTTGGTGGGACTTAATCCTCCAAACAAAAAAATAAAACCTTTTTCCGATAGAACATTATGATACGTCCTGAAGAAATCAGCCACTTTATCCCGATCCTTTTCTGATAAGATAAGTTCTAATGTTTGAGCTTCATCTAAAACCAAACAAGTGGGTTGAGAACGAATGATGGCTTCATTCAAATAAGGTGTTTCTTCGATATGTTTCGGAACAAAACCGGCGTTAAAGATCTTTAAATCAACCCCAAAAGTGGTTTGAACATCATGAGCTTTTTGGTTTTTAGTCAATCGTCGAAATAATTCTTTGGGATCATATAACGATTGAATGGTTAAATCAACCACTTGCCATCCTTGCAGAGAGGCTTCTTTTTTGTGTTCTTCAATGAGAGCTGTTTTTCCAACACCTGGTGGGCCTTGAATCAAAAGACTACTTCCTATTTTCTTTTTCGATGTTTCTTGTAATAACTGTTTCAAAGCGTTTCTTTCAGAGATTCGCCCATGAAAATACTTGGCTGGCCCACGTTCAATAATAGCTTCATGATGGTTCATTGGAAGTCTTTGTTTCAAAGATAAAAAAGGATGGGGAACGATCAGGGGATTATCTAGTCGATGATCTCATGGGACAAGTTTTCAAGAAAGCAAACATTCCTTTTCATCCAAAAAAAGAAAATCCTCATTCAAGATAAATACATAAGCCCCTTATCTTTTTGTAACAGAAGGGCAAAACTTGTGAACCATCCAGCAATGGATCTAGTGGAAACAACATTTGTGTTATATTTCTTATTGAATTCGTTTCGACTCATGTTAACGACAGACAAAATATTTTCGTCTATTATGATTTCACTCAGTTCTCCATCGTCTGAATTCACAACAACCGTCATTTGTCCTGAAATAGAATGAGTTTGATTGTCGTTGCTAATTCTAAATGATTGGAACCAGGTACTTGGAATGGAATCGTTTGAATTAGTTCAAAAAGATTTTCAGATAAAGACTCAGGGAATGGTTCAACTTTATTCGAATCATTAGTACAGGTTGTCAATGATATCATGATAAAAATTGAAAAAAAAGAATTTTTTCATGGCGTAATATTTAATTGTTTACTTTGTAAACAAGTCAAATTAAATTTTGTTACACAATCGTAAATCCCCGAAAAGTTCTCAATGGTTGAATCATCTCGTTTCAAAACAAATCGAAAAATTCATCAGTGTGCTTCTAACCAATTGTCACCGTAACCGATATCGACAACCAATGGAATGTTCAACTTGTATGCTGATTCCATGTTCGACTTGATGACTGGTTGAATGACTTCCAGTTCTTCTTGTGGCACTTCAAAAACGAGTTCATCGTGAATTTGAAGTACTAACCTGGTTTTAAAAGAGTTTGTTTTTAGAGCCTTATTCACTTTGATCATGGCTAGTTTGATGATATCAGCAGCGCTTCCTTGAATAGGCGTATTGATGGCTTGACGTTCTGCAGCTCTTTGAACGATTGGATTTGATGATACAATATCACTTAAGGACCTTCTTCTTCCAGTGATGGTTTGGGTGTATCGATTGTCACGAGCTTCTTTCACGGTTTTTTCCATGTAACCCTTTAGATTAGGATAAGAAGTAAAGTAAGAATCAATGAGGTTTTTCGCTTCAGCAAAAGGAATGCCCGTGACTCTCGAAAGGCCTTGAGCAGAAGAGCCATAGATAATGCCAAAATTCACGGCTTTGGCTTGTGAACGTTGTTCTCGGGTAATCGATTCGATAGGAATGCCAAATACTTTGGAGGCCGTGCTCGAATGGATGTCTTGACCATTTAAAAAAGCATCCATCATCGATTGATCATGACTCAGAGAAGCTATAATTCGAAGTTCAATTTGAGAATAATCTGCAGCGAGGAGGATATGATTTTCCTCAGCAATGAATGCAGTTCTAATTTCTCGCCCTTTTTCATTTCGGATGGGAATATTCTGGAGGTTTGGATTCTTACTGCTCAATCGCCCACTAGCCGCACGAGTTTGCTCAAAAATGGTGTGCACTCGTTTGGTATTTGGATTGATCTGGCTGGGGAGCTTTTCAATAAAAGTGTTTAATAGTACTCTAGTTGATCGCCAATCAAGAATGGTTTGGATAACAGGGTGTTTGGATTGATATTTAGACAATTCCGTCTCATTGGTGGCATATTGTCCTGTTTTAGTCTTGCTTGGATTATCAGCAATTTTTAATTTTTCAAATAAAATAATCCCCAATTCTTTAGGGGACCCAATGTTAAAGGTTTCTCCAGCCGTTTCAATGATTTGTCGCTCTCTATTGGATTGATCGTTATTTAAATCATCAGCAATGATGCTCAATAGTGGTGGCGCAATTTTCACACCCTCATATTCCATATCAGCAAGAATAACCAATAAAGGGGTTTCGATTGTTTCGAAAACTTCTCGACTTTTTGTTTCATCTAACTGCAAATCAAATTGGTTTTTTAATTGCCATATAGCATCGGCTTGACGGGCCATGGCTATGGTTTTTTCATGTAAACGAAGCTCATCAAGATTTATTTTTCGTTTTCCAGAAGAAGATACTTCTTCTAAATCTGTAAGATCAAAATTTAAAAGTTGGCTTGTCATTTTTACCAAATCATGTGATCTACTCGTATCAATCAGATAGTGGGCCAATTGAACATCAAAAAAAGGGCCTTGAATATCAACCCCTTGATTTCTAAAAACTTTAACTAATCTTTTGGCATCATGCGTGATAATGGTTCGTTGGTTGGATTCAAAAAAAGAACGGAAAATCGATAGATTTTTTTCTGTATCCGTCTTCAATGGTAAATAATAGCTGATCGAATCAGAAAAACAAATGCCCAAACCTTCAGGTTTGGATAACATGGGATCAGGATGATCCGTTAAAAGGGATAAGGCAACATTATCTTGATGTTGCAACAGTCTTTTGAGCATTTGTTGTCCCAATTCGGTATCAATCCATTGATAAATCGGTTGGATTTTATTCTGTGAATCATCGCCGGTTTCAAAGACAAGTCCAAGGGGATTATCACGCTTTAACTTTTTGTTTTGCGGCGGTGTATGGCTTGGCGTTTTATCTAGCAAAGCATCATATATTTTTCGAAATCGTTCGTATAATCTTCGAAACTCTAACTCATCAAATAGAGACTTTAATGCATCATGATTCATCGAAGAAAGTTCGTAATCAACCGACTTAAATTCGATAGGAACCTCCGTATTGATCGTGGCTAATTTTTTTGATAGTAACCCAAGTTCTTGGTTTTCTGAAATATTCTCTTTTTGTTTTCCTTTTAGTTGATTCAAGTTTTGAAATAAATTTTCAATACTTCCATATGTCTGGATGAATTTCATTGCCGTTTTTGGTCCGACACCCGGCAGTCCAGGAATATTATCAACACTATCCCCCATCATCCCCAAAAAATCAATGACTTGCTTTGGATGGTCAACACCAAATTTTTCTTTGACAGTATCAACATCCCATATTTCTGAAATACCCCCAGATCGAGCTGGTTTGTACATCACGGTGTTTTCTGAAACTAGTTGTGCGTAATCTTTGTCTGAGGTCACCATAAAGGTTTTGAATCCTTCGAGTTCTGCTTTTTTAGCGAGAGTGCCAATGATGTCATCGGCTTCAAAACCATGTTTTTCGATGACTTGAATATTCAAAGCATCCAAGATTTTGTAGATGTAAGGTACGGCTACCGTAATTCCTTCAGGAGTTTCAGGTCGGTTGCTTTTGTATTCAGGATAGATTTCCGAACGCTCCACCGAACCGCCCTTATCAAAACAGACGGCCAAGTACTGGGGTTTTTCTTTATTGAGAATATCCAATAAAGAATTGATAAAACCGAAGATGGCTGAAGTTTCAATTTCCTTATTCCGAAGAGGACGTTTTATAAATGCATAATAACCTCGAAAAATCAAGGCATAGGCATCTAGTAAAAACAAGCGCTTTGGATTTTCCATCGGCTGGGTAAAGTTAATCAACTGACTCTGTAGACTAAAAAAATGATTGTGAATAAAACATCATCATACAGAGTATTTTTGGTTTCCAATATGGAAATCGATCATGCCTATTTTATGAATCAAGCTCTCAAAGAAGCTCATAAAGCCTTTGAAATTGATGAAGTGCCTATTGGGGTTGTCGTCGTTAACAATAACCGCATCATTGCAAGAGCCCATAACTTGGTTCAAAGATTGACCGATCCGACAGCTCATGCCGAAATGCAAGCCATTACATCAGCCACAAACTATCTCAATAGCAAATATCTGAATCACTGCATTTTGTACACGACTCTCGAACCTTGTACCATGTGTGCTGGAGCATTATACTGGTCACAATTAGGCCATTTAGTATTTGCAAGTGAAGACCTTCAAAAAGGTTATCGTAGCCAAGGCGTGTCACTACATCCAAAGTGTCAAGTGACAAAAGGGATTATGCAAAATCAAGCTACTGAGTTACTCAATCTCTTTTTTCAAAAAAAAAGAAATTAAACCCTCGGTTTATCAAAGATTTCATATTGATGTGATACACCAAAAAATTGAAATCAAACTCGATGAACGGAACGGTCAAGTTAAGGTGGCACTAGTCCGTTGAATTGGTAATCACAAATTTCAAGGAAAATTTTTTTCGTATCTAGCGAATAATTCCATCCAATCAACACAATATTTCATTGATTTTGAGGGTTTGAGTCATTTATGACCCAATGGAAGACCTTTCATAGACTATTTTCCTTTTATCACCTATTTCAGTGGAAATCTGAGATTTTAGGACAAAGGCTTGCATCATGAACAATTAATTTTTTTTTCGTCGTTTCAAGCGTTTTCTAAATGGCACCATTAAATTTCACTCAATGACCATTTGAAAAAGAATCCCTTTCGATTTAGGGATCAATAAGGTCTAAATTTGAATCAAAATGATAGGTGTTTCCTTTTTGGGTTTCCATTGAAATTTCTTTTGTCGAGTATTTTAATTCCAACAAGGCACCACTATTGGAAACAATGGACACTCGAGTCAACGTATTGTTTTTCCATTGCATTGAAACTTCAAAGTTTCCTTTCGTTTTTAATCCGCTGATAGAACCATTGGCCCATTCATCTGGTAATGCAGGTAATAAAAGAAGCTCATGATTATGTGATTGTAGGAGCATTTCAGCTATTCCGGATGTGCCTCCCATATTTCCATCGAGCTGAAATGGAGGGTGTGCAGACAACAAATTATGGTAAGTCCCACCCCCTGTGAGATAATTATATCCTTCATCTTCGGTAGGTCTTAATTGGTATCGAAACAACTGATAAGCTCTATTGCCATTTTGAAGACGTGCCCAAAAGTTAATTTTCCAACCCAATGACCAACCCGTACCGGAATCGCCTCGAGCTTCCAAACTGATTCGAGCCGCTTCTGCTAAATCTGGAGTTGTATTGATATCGATTTGTCTGCCAGGGTGTAATGCGAATAGATGAGACACATGACGGTGCTTATTATCCGGATCATCAACATCTTCTTTCCATTCTTGGAGTTGACCCCATCGTCCAATTTGTAGGGGCAGTAATTGTTTTCGAGCAGCAACAATTTGATTGTAAAACGCATCTTCTTTCCCCAACGCTTGAGAAGCTTCTATTAAGTTGGTAAACAAATCCCAAATCATTTGTATATCCATGAAAGCCCCTGTAGAAATAGTCCCATGTTCTGGAGAATAAGATGGGGAGGAGACCAAATACCCATTTTCATCTTCAATCAAAACATCTAGCCAAAACTCGGCCGCTTCTTTCATGACCGGATAAGCCATCTTTTCAAGATAGTTTTTGTCCAAATTGTAGGCATAATGTTTCCATAAATGCTGGGTTAACCAAGCGGCACCACCTGGAAAAAATCCCCATGGAAAGCGCCATCCCAAGGCCGTAAATCCAAAGGGATTGTTCATGGTGCTAACAATCCAACCAGAAGCATTAAAAAAAGCTTGTGCACTTTTTCGACCAGGTTCGACCAAACTTTGAATGTAATGAAGTAGTGGTTGGTGCGTTTCGCTCAAATTGGTTTTTTCAGCAGGCCAGTAAAGCATTTGCTGATTAATGTTCATATGATAATCAGCAGCCCAAGGAGGAGCTACTTTATCATTCCATTTCCCCTGAAGATTCGCCGGTAAACTACCAGGACGGGAACTGCTGATGAGAAGATACCGGCCATATTGAAAGTAAAGCTCCTCTAAATGAGCATCACTGGCTCCACTACGATACCTTAAAAGACGCTCATTGGTCGGAAGATGGCTATGATTACTGTCTCCCAAATCTAAATGGACTCGATGAAACAGTGCTTGATAATCTTTTTGATGTTCTTGAAAGAGGTCATCATGAGAAAGCGAAATGGCTTTCATCATGGTGGCATCATTGAGTTTTTTATAATCTCTCCCCTTATATTGAGGGTACTGGTTAAGATAATCAGTAGCTGCGGTTAAACGGAGTGTGACTTTGTTTGCCGATTGGATGTTGATTTTATTCTCGTTAAAGTCTATCGAACCTTGATCGATTTGCACATGGAGCTGGGCTTGAAATCCCATTTGATTGTTTTCTAATGCCCCTTCAAAAATCAGCGTATTGCCTTTTTGTTGAAAAGCATTGTTTTGATGCACACTGGATAATTCAATAGTGTAATCAGTCCCAGAAGGCGCACTATTTTCTATTTGAAAAACCAACACTCTGCTGGGATAATTGGCAAAATAGTGTCTCTTGTGAAGGACATCTCCCGACTGAAAAGACACATTGGCAATGGCGTTGGCGATATCGAGATTTCGATGATAATTAGAGATTTCTCCCGATAGTTTGGTTTCGATGTGAATATCCCCAAATGTTTGATAAGCCCCATAACCTTCCCAATAATCTTCTTCATTTCTTCTGATGATAACCCCAGTGAGCTCTTTATCAGCCAATAGATGTGCTTTTTCAAATTCTCCTGCATCGAGTAATTCACGGACTTGAGGCAAAAATTGATGTGCTCCAAGGCGATTGCCGCCATTATATTGATCCCACTCATCAGGGCCTCCTGCCCAAAGGGACTCTTCGTTAAATTGTATCCGTTCTTTTTCGATTCCTCCAAAGATCATGGCTCCCATATAGGCATTTCCAATCGGAAGCGCTTGTCTCATCCAAAATTGAGCGGGTTGATCGTACCAAAGCGTTAAATCTTCTGACTTTTGTCCTTGGTCTTGGCTCCAAACTAGGGATTCGACCATTAAAGTCAATGCACATGGGATTAAAAAACAGAAGCGATAAATTGTAAAAAGTGAATTTGTTGTTTTCATAATCAATCAAAAAGTAAATAGTGGCTCAATAAGTTTATGAGGTTGTTTCGTTTTCAAATTAATCAATGCGAATCAAAACTAAAATTTGTTTTCTTTAGAATATTGGCGCATTTTTTGGAAATTTTCTTTTGTCAATGTATAATCTTTTAATTTTTTTCCATTCCAACGATGGTATAAAAAAATGGGCATCAGAACAAACACCATCAGTAAGACCGAAACCCCAACAATGAATCGACCCATTTCGTTCCCTCTTGAAATGAAAATAAATCCAGTCACGTAACCCAAGAATAATATATAACTGAGATACTGGATCATTTTTTGGCGTACTTTAGACATCAATAAATGAAAAGTTATTCCAGTTCTTGAAGTTGATCTTGACTCCATGCGGTGGGTGCTCCCATCATTAAATCTCGGGCTTGATTGTTTTTTGGAAAAGCAATAAAATCTCTAATGGATTCTTTTCCTTTCAATACAGCGGCCAATCGATCAATCCCCCAAGCGATGCCGCCGTGTGGGGGAGCTCCATAGGTTAAGGCTTCAATTAAAAAGCCAAAGCGATCATTAGCTTGGGAATTGCTAAATCCAAGAATTTCTAAGACTTTCAATTGCAAATGAGATTCAGAAATTCTGATGGATCCCCCGCCGATTTCTTTGCCATTGAGCACTAAGTCATATGATTGGGCTCGAACTTTCAAGGGTTGATGCTCCAATAGAGGGATGTCCTTTGTTAAAGGGGCTGTGAAGGGATGGTGCATGGAACGGTATCTCTTGATTTGCTCATCCCATTCAAAAAGTGGAAAATCAGTGACCCAAAGGGGCACAAATAGTTCTGGATTGATGATATCGAGTTCTTGTGCCAAATGGTTTCGAAGCGTTCCCATTTGAGACAAAGCTTGGATTCGATCTCCCCAAACAAGTAATAAAAGATCTCCCTTGTCAGCGTTTGCTTTTTCAAACCATTGCGAAAAGTCGTTGGCGTTGTAAAATTTTGAAATAGAAGAACGAAAGTTTCCATCTTGGTTTTGAGAAACCCAAATCAATCCGTTGGCCCCAATTTGAGGGCTTTTCATCCATTTTGTCCATTGGTCCATCGTTTTTCGACTCGTATCACCCCCATTTTCGATCACCATCCCAATGATGGCCTTTGGTGTATCGAATAACTGAAATCCTTTTCCTTGGACCAACTGGGTTAAATCAACCAGTTTCATTTCAAAACGCAAATCTGGTTTATCGGTTCCATAGGTATTGATGGCTTGTTCAAAAGAAAGTTGTTTGAACGGTTTGGATTGATAGGATGTAAATTGCTGGAGCAAATGACTCAATAGTCCCTCAAATATGGCCATCACATTGTTCTTATTGACAAAAGAAAGTTCACAGTCCAATTGGGTGAATTCTGGTTGACGGTCTGATCGAAGATCCTCATCTCGAAAACACTTGACAATTTGAAAATATTTGTCAAATCCCCCGACCATTAACAATTGCTTTAACGTCTGAGGTGATTGAGGTAGGGCATAATACTGTCCTTTATTGATATGGGATGAAACCATAAAATCACGTGCTCCCTCGGGGGTCGATTTAATAAGAAATGGGGTTTCAATTTCAAAAAAATGGCGATGACTTAAATAATTTCTGATGGATTGCACCAATTGGTGTCTAAAAATTAAATTATCTCGAACGGGTTGCCGACGGATATCAAGATAGCGGTATTTCATTCTTAGTTCTAGCCCCCCATCGGTTTGATCTTCAATGGTGAATGGTGGAGTTTGAGCATGAGATAAACATTGGAGTTGTTCCACTAAAACCTCGATATTTCCTGTTGGAATATTCGGATTGGCAGCTTCCCGATGGATCACCTGACCTTTAATCTGAATGACATCTTCTCGAGAAAGATGCTTGACTTTTCCAAAAGTTTCTGGATTGGTTCTCTGCTGATCAAAAACCAATTGAGTGATGCCATAAAAATCTCGCAGTTCGACCCAAATAATGTAGCCTTTATCTCTGATTTTGTTCACCCAACCACTGAGAACAACCTCTGAATGGATATTGGTTGCATTGAGTTGACCACAATGGTGTGTCCGGTATTCGTTGGGTTGTATGGAAACGCTATGTGTGGCTTGATTGGACATGATTTATCAAGAGAAGCCATTTACTTTTTGAAGACAAAAAGCATCCCATTGATTTCCACTTTTGCAAAAAGTGAGGTCATTTGGATTGCCTTGATGTATTGAAGTCATCCAAAATGGTTATGTGAATCCTGCGTTAGGGAAATCATATCGAATGAGAACAACTGAAGTAAAGAGCCGCTTGAGTCATTTATAGGCTCTATTTAATTCTTGATCAAACATAAGAAGTCTTTTTAATCCAAGGTCTGTTCTTACTGATGAACACTAATTTTTTTATTCTCAATTTGATGCTATAAACAATACTAAACGTAGCGGGAACAATCACCAAAGTCAAAAAAGTGGCAAAAGTCAATCCAAAAATAACGGTCCAAGCCAGTGGTCCCCAAAAAATAACATTATCTCCACCGATGTAAATGTTGGGATTCCATTGACTGATGAGGGTGAAAAAATTAATATTGAACCCAATAGCCAATGGAATCAATCCCAAAATGGTGGTGATGGCGGTTAATAAGACCGGTCTTAGTCGAGCCGAACCACCACGGATGATCGCTTCTTTCGCTTGATTCAAGGTCAAAAGGCCTTTCACATTACGCTGAATTTTTTCTCGATTGATTAATAATTGGGTGTAATCAATTAAAACCACACTGTTATTAACCACAATCCCGGCAAGAGAAATAATCCCCAACATCGTCATTAAAATGACAAAGGGCATATTAAAAACCAACAGACCAAAAAACACGCCTGTAAAGCTCAATAAAATGGTCAGCAAAATGATGAATGGTTTTGAAATGGAATTGAATTGAAAAACCAATAATAGCAATATGAGAGCCAATCCTATAAACAAAGCGGTCGACAAAAAAGACATGTTTTCTTGTTGCTCTTCTTGTTCTCCAGCATAATCATAGGTAATCTCTTCTGGTATGTCAAAATTAGCTAGTGCATTTTGAACTTCAGCTAAAACCGCATTGCCATTAAATCCAGCCAAAACCGATGAATATAGAGTGACCACACGATCCAATTCGCGATGTTTGATCGAACTAAAGGAATTATCACTTTCCACCCTGACCAATGAAGAGATGGGAATTTCTTTTGTTTCAGGGCCATCATTGAGGATGATGTTTTGGTTCAAAAGGGCATTTTTATCAAATCGGTATTGATCATCCAATCGAACATTGATATCATAATCATCTCCTCCCGTTTTGTAAACCCCAGCTTTAGAACCAAATAATGCCGTACGCAAGATGAACCCAATTTGACCAGCGTTGACTCCGAGTTCACCTGCTTTTTTGCGATCAATCACCAATTCATCACTTTGTTTGTATCGACTCACATCGATTTTTAATTCTTCCACGCCCTGAACATTCACTCGATTGAGATAATCTTTCATATTTTCAGCCACTTGGATAAGTTCCAAGTAATCATCCCCTTTGATTTCGATGGTAATCGGATATCCCGTTGGCGGGCCATTGGCATCTTTTTCGACGGAAATAGCAACCCCTGGAAATTTTCCACTGACAGCCTCTTGAACTTCTTTGCGCATCAATTCACTAGAATGGCCTCTTCTGAATTTAAATTCTCTGAGCGATATGGTGATTTTCCCTTTGTGTGGCATGGCATTTTCGGCTCCAGAATCAGTTGTGGGATTTCCTGCCCCTTCTCCAACTTGAGAAACGGAAGTTTCAACCATGAAATTGTTATCGCCATCATTATATTTTGGTAAATGGAGGATATTAAAAACTTCTTGCTCAATCAAACGCGTGACCCGATCTGTTTTATCGATGGATGTTCCTTCAGGATACTCAATATAGATGATGATTTGATTCGGTTGGTTTTCAGGAAAAAACTCTGTTTTAGGCGGAAAAAGTCCCATCAAAACAAAAGAACTCAACAATAGAAAAAAGGTGCCAACCAAAAACAAAACAGGATGATATCCTTCCAAGACAAACCTCAAAAATCGCTGATAATTGCTTTCTACTTTAGTGAGAAATATTTTTTGAAAACGCAATGCCCAGCCTTTGATAGCGTATTTGTAGGCCCAGAACAGGAGTGGAACAATCAACATGATGGTCCCCAAACCTCTGATGATTCCTTGATTAAAAATCAACAACAATCCCAAACCACCCATGATGGCCGTCAAGCGCCATAGAGATTTGTCCGTAAACACTTGATCTTTGATATTCATGAACTGAGAGACCAACATGGAATTAAAAAAGATAGCGACAATCAGTGAAGAGCCTAAAACAGCGGATAGGGTAATGGGAAAATAGATCATGAATTCCCCCATCAAACCTGGCCAGGCACCCAAGGGGGCAAATGCCGCAAGAGTGGTCGCTGTTGATACGATGATGGGAGTGGCAATCTCACCAATCCCTCGTTTGGCTGCTTGAATCCGGGTCATGCCTTCTTTTTCCATCAATCGATAAACATTTTCCACCACCACAATACCATTATCCACCAGCATACCTAGACCCATCACGAGCCCAAACAAGACAACGGTATTTAATGTGTATCCGATGGCAGAGATAAACATGATGGCCATGAACATGGACATAGGAATTGCAAAACCAACAAAAAGAGCATTTCGAAAGCCAATAAAAAACATCAATACCGTCACCACCAAGATGACCCCCAAAATGATGTTATTAATTAAATCATTGACTTGATTCGTTGTTAAAGTAGAAGTATCATTATTGATGGCAATATCGATGTCATTGGGAATCTGTAATTCTGCAGTGTTCTCAACAATCGACCTAATTTGATTGGCTGCATTGATTAGGTTTTGTCCCCCTCTTTTTACCACATCTAACAATAGCGTTTTTTCACCCATCGAACGAGCATAGGAAGTGACTTCTTTTTCCTCAAAAGTGACCGTGGCGATATTTCTTAAGTAAACGGCATCGCCATTATCGTTTTTAACGACAAAATCTTCTAAATCTTCTGGGCTTTCAATTTCGCCGAGAATGCGAACATTGCGTCTTTGACCATCGATTTCAATATTTCCAGCAGAAATTGTGGAATTTTCATCTGAAATAGTATTGATGACATCGGCAAAAGCAACTTGAGCCGAAGTCATTTTGTAGAGATCTAAAGCCACTTTCACTTCAAATTCTTGGATCCCTCGGATATCGACTTCTTTAATTTCAGTTAAATCTTCAATGGCAGATTCGAGGCGCTCCGCATATTCTTTAAGATCTTCTATGGGGTAATCCCCAATCATGCTGATGTTGAGCATGGGCATCATTTCAGCAAAATCGAGTTCGAAAATATTGGGTTCTAATTTGGCATTATTGAAAACAGGCCAGTCGGCACTCGATTTCACGGCATTCACCAAATCCGTGACTTCTTGTTTGGCTTGATAAATGGGAATATCTTCATCAACTTCGACAATGACGATGGCAAAATCTTCAGCGGATGTGGAATTAATTTCAACGAGATTGGAAAGACCTTTGATTTCCTCTTCTAGAGGATCCGTAACCAATCGTTCCATGTCTTCGGCCGTGTTCCCTGGAAAAACAGTCGTGATAAAAATTTGGGTATCATTGATTTCAGGAAAGCTTTCTCTAGGTAAATTCAAATAAGAACTCAACCCTAGGATGAAAAAAATCACCATAATCACATAGATCACCACCCGATGATCGATGGCCCAGCTAGATAGTTTGAACTCTTTGTAAATTTTTTTATCGCTCATAAACCGCCATATTTAGCTATTCAAAAGCTGAACTTTTTGTTGGTCCTCAACCAAAGCAGATCCCTCATCAACTAGCAAATCACCAGAATTTAATCCACCGAGAACTTCTGAAAAATCACCGCTTCTAATGCCTAATTCAATAAAAACACGTTGGGTGATGAATACGTTTTGTTCCTCGGTAGAGACTAGTCGATGGACATAAGCTTGTCCCTGAGCATCTTCTTGGATCAATCGAAGTGGAATGGAAAGTGCTTGGTGATTTTGATAATCAGTGACAATCAATTTGGCCGTCAAATTCGGTTTGATTAATCCACTTGAATTTTCTACGGGAGCTTCGACTCGAAATGTTCGGTTATTGGGATTGATAAAATCACCAGTTTGTCTTAGAGTCGTATTGATTTGGCTTTCAATGACATCTATTTGAACAACGGCAGGACTTCCTGGTTTTACAGAAGGTAGATAAGTTTCTGGGATATCGGCTTCAACATACATCGAATTGAGGTTAATCAACCTTAAAATGGGATTCATTCCTGGAGCGACATAAGCTCCTTCATTAGTGATTAACTCATCGATGACTCCTGAAAAGGGAGCGATGATTTTGGTTTTGGACAATTGATTCTCCAATTGATCAACAATCTGTTTTTGTGATTCATATTGAGTCTTGGCTTGGAGATAATTCAATTCGGAACCTATTTTTTGATTCCATAAACGTTGGGTCCGTTCATAAGTGGTTGACGCCAAATCCAGTTGCAATTTGGCGCTATTTAGTTGAGGTCGAAGACCCCCATCATCGATGGTAGCCAAAATGTCCCCTTTCACGACTCTTTGCCCTTCTCGAACCCTTATAGATAGGAGTTTTCCAGCAAATTCTGGATAGAGTTCCAAACTCTGTCTTGTCTTGATATCTCCTTGAACTTCAATGGCATGTGTGAATTCTGAAGTTTCAACGCTAAATGCTGAAATCAAAGGAAGTCTTTGATTTTTGTCTTTAATCTCAATCAAGCGATTGATTTCAATCAATTGTTCATTCAATTCATTGATTTGATTGACAACGACATTTCTTTGTGTTTTAAGGGAGTCGATATCCGAATCTCCAAATTGATTTTGCTCTGTTGTAGCTTTTTTTTGAGAACATCCGGATAAAAGAATAATGGTAGTTACAAGAAATAGGATGTGTTTCATTGATCTGGGAGATTAAAGAGATGAGTATAAAAGGTTGTCTAATTCTGCTTTGTAATTGATGAGGTCTAATATGGTTTGAAGGTATCTTTGTTGTGCCAAAAAGAGTTGATTTCTGGCTTCTCGATACTCGAATGAAGTGGCCAAGCCTTCCAAAAATTTAATTTGATTCTTATCGGCGATACTTTGGGCGAGTTTCAAATTCTCTTTTCCTGTTTCAAGAGTTCGGGCGGCTAACTGCAAGTCGTTCTGGGTTCGTTTGATATTCAGGCCAATTTCCTTTTTGGTATCCTCTAAACTTATTTGAGATTGTTGCCATGTGATTTTGGCTCTTTGGGTTCCCGCGGTACGAACTAACGAACTAAAAATGGGGATATCAGCAGAGAATCCAAAAACAGCGGTTCCAAACCATTTTTGATCTCTATTCAGAAAAGAAAATTCATTGCTGTTTCCAGTATAATTGCCATTGAGAAAAGCTTTCAAAACGGGAAGAGCTTTGGCTCTTTCATTTTTATAACTTAATAACTGAGCTTGGACATCATTTTTAGCAATACGCACATCGATGTTTTCTTCGACAACACTTTCAATACGCGTGCTTTGTGAAGTCATCGACTGGGCAATGGCCTCAGTAATAATCTGTTCTAATGTATCGGTTAATTCAACTTTAGTTTCAGGTGTGTAGCCCAGTAGATGATTGAGAAAATCGCGAGCGATTTCTTCCAATCGTTTGGCATACCGTAACTGATTGTTTTGTTCACTAACACTGAGTCGAATTTGTTCAACATTTTCCTGTTCCACAAAACCTGATTCAAATAGCTTACTGGTTTCATCAAGGTTGTCTTCTAACAGAGCTAAGTTTTCTGAAATAAAATCAATATTGGCTTGAGCAAGTAAAACGTTGACATAGGTTTGTATCACATTTTTTCTAAGCTCTAATTTGGTTTTAGTCAAAGCGTTTTCAGAAATTTCCAAAAGCACTTTACTCGCTTGTATGAGCAACAGATAAGAACCATCGAAAAGCAATTGACTGACATTGAAACTAGCTACAACATTTTGCTTGGTCCCAAAAACTACTTCAGCAAACTCACCTTCTTTTCCCCCGAAAAATTGAGCGGGAATTAAAGCCACGGGTTGTTCTAAATAGTTTTCATAGTTGAGATTGCCGCTAATCTGAGGAAGGCCATCAGCAAAATTTTCCCATCGTAGTTTATAAGATTTCTGAATCTCGAGTGAAGCATTGCGAACCTCTGCGTTGTTTTCAATCCCAACGTCAATAGCTTTCGATAAGCTGAGTTCTTGATGAGGTTCCTGAGAATAAGAAAGGATAGCCATCAAAAAAGCAAACATGGAATATTTCCAACGCATCAATTTTTTGGAATTCATCCTAATCATAATGTGAGAGAGGGAACACGAGATGTTTTGAGCAATTGTTTCAAGTGAAAATGTAATGGAGACAAGATAAAGAATTAATTACTCATTATTAATTATAAAATTTAATAGTTATGACAAATGCGATGATTTAAGGAAAAATAAAATCGAATACAAATTTGGTAAAATCAAACAATTCAATCACTAATAAACTTCCTTAGACACATGTTATCTTAAAATGTTACACCATCGATGAAAAATTTTAACCCTATTCAATCCAAGTTTAAAAGCATTTTCTCTGATACCATCTAAATAGTCAGGAAGCCTGAGTCATTCACTCTAAGTGAGTCACCCTAAGAGCCAACTCATGGGTTTAGAAAAAACCAATCATTTAGAGAAAAAAACGGGGATTATATACTTCAGTAATAAAGGCCATCCAATTTTTCAGGATGATCACTATATTGAATATGCCATGGACTTCAGTCTTTGTCGAAAAAGTATCGAGGGTTTGAAGTTTTTTCTAAAAAAATCTTCAAAAGGATTGTACTTTCTTATTTTGGAATCATTCTTTTGACTTTTTCGGTTCCTTTCAAAAAAGGAACTGATGAAAAAATCATATAAACGGTTTGTTTTTAAATCTAAGGGGCGGTAAAGAATAAAGATTTTTATTAGTTCATCAATTTGATTTTTATGTTCTTGTTCATGCGATATACAATACCTTAATGCAATATCACTTCTATATTTTACAGAAGGATAATCTTTGAACTTGCAATCTGTTTTTCTGATCATTCCTATACTATGAGCTAATAAATAAAAGCGATCAATATCTGTTAGCATTTGATTGACTTGGGTTTTTATTTCTTTTCTAACTTTGATATGTTTTGAAAAATCATAATGGTTATTTCCTAATGAAGCTATTTGCTCTTTCCAATCTTTTGGAATAGGATTCAATGAAGGATTTAAAATTTTGAATATTTGTGTTCCAGAGGAAATAATTTCATAAACAATATTTTCTCGATATGATTCAAAAGACATCTTATTTTTCATCATTTGAAACATATCAAAAGTATCTTTAGCGAGATTTCTTGCGATTGATGCGACGAGCTTTCCTGCAATGAGTTGTTCTTTTGGTACGGTTTGAATGCCATAAATAGGCACTCTAAATTCTTTGGCCACATCTTCTATTAAATCGAGTTTTTGAGGTTTTCCTATCAGCCCCATATTGACTTGATGCACTTCTATTTTTACTGTTATTTTTCTCTTTTTACTCTTGTCAAACTGAAATCCTATGTCAGCCTCTTGTACGCTTAGCAAAGATGTCTTTTTACTTAAACGAACATCTGGAATGTTTAATTTTTTTACGTATAGAGTGTTCTAATTTTTCTAAATTTTCGTTAATCATCTCCAAACCTTCGGATCGGCTAAGGGTTTTTAAATTGAGAATATCAACATTTAATATCAAATCAATGTCTACGGAGTATCGATTCATTTTTTGATGAAAAAAGAAATTAATAGCTGTACCGCCCGTCAAAACAAAAGATGGATAGTCATTGACGATCGGTATCAACTTTAAAAGTAAAGCAACTTGTTGCACAATATAGGATTTCATAGAAACCGATCCTCTCCAAGGAGATCATCGGGAACGACGATATGATATTTATTGACAAAATAGGGGGTTTCATCTTCATTCACCACATAATTAATGAGTTCTTTTCCCAAGTCGATGTTGGCTATATTCAATTGTTTCAACCAAACACTATCGGATTGTTCTGCTAAAAACAACAATAATCTTTTCACAGAATGAATTGGGCAGTTTTCTAATAATGATTGTATTTTTTCGGCTTGAAGAAAAGCACAAGTTTCGACCTGTTCCATCGCATCATGCAATCCGTGGTCGTATGGTACATGACTTAAATACTCTAACAAGGCTCTTTCTTCTGTTGGTATTTGAAGATCAAAACCATGGTATGATTGGGTTTCTATTTGGAACCCACGAGGTAATAAAGGCCGATCGCTCGTTTTAAATTCGGTGTTCCAATCGTCGTTGAAAACCCATTTGGGAATTTTATCAACATCGGAACCAAAAAGCCATTGAGATGGGGGATTCCGATAACCATAATGACTAGCTCCATGAAGATGAAGAGCCGTTCTTCCTCCAGGATGCACCTGCAACCCCAACTGATGTTGCAACGTATGAACAAGACCTGGCCATGAAATCCTATCACCACGTCTGATCATCACTCTTCGACCAACGGATTCAAACCATCTACTTTTTTTATAACGATTTAATAATTCATCACTATATCCTTGAGCACGTAACCACTTCGATGTATAGACAATTCCTTGAGGATATTCTAATAGTAGATGTTGTAATTTCGACATGACATGATGAATTATTAGTTCATATAACAAAAATAATGAACGGGAATTATATACCTAAAGAAAACGAGATACGCTATGATAAAATCTAAGGGAAGTGTAGGGGGTATTGGTTACTGAAGTATATAATCCCCAAAAAACAGTAACCGCGAATCATGATGTAAAAGACTCATAGAGTTGCTTTGACTCAGAAGAAATGGCAAAAATGTAGTGTCAAAAGCTTTTAAAAATGCGTAATACACTGCTTATCAGAGATTTGAAAAATCAAGAGACAAACTTCCATTAAGATGATATTTTTATCATAGATGAAATGAGAGAAGGCAAGTAGTTGGGGTTTTTTTAAGTTTGTGTTACCTACAAGCTCTCTCATTTAGCCCACGATGAAGCAATCACAAAAAAACGTTTCCAAGCAATATTCCAAAGGAATTCGTGTCGTGGCGTATCAATTCCTCATTTTTCTAATCTTGGTCTGTCAAGGAGTTTGTTTCAGTCAAAACAGATTGGTGATCGATGGAAGAGTTTTAGATGACCAAACTTTGGAAACTTTGAGTGGAGCAACCGTTTTAGCTGAAAAGACGCCGTATGGCGTTTTGACAAATCAATACGGTTATTTTTCATTAGAGATACGAGATATATCAGTAGACTCATTAGCCATTGAGGTGAGTTACTTGGGATATGAAACGATTCGTTATTGGATTTCAGACTTTAAAGATCAAACCGTTACTTTTAGAATAAAGCTACAATCGGCCATTTTGGAAGAAGTCATTCTTCAAGCCAATGAAACGGAAGGTTTGCTCAACACAGCTGTGGGAAGTATCAATATACGACCTAGTTTAGTAGCCAACCTACCAGTTCTATTGGGAGAAAAAGATGTTTTTAAAACCATCCATCTTCTCTCGGGAATCCATTCCAATAATGAGGGAAATATTGGGTTTAATGTCCGTGGCGGGTCTTTTGATCAAAATTTGATACAATTGGATGAGGCCACATTGTTCAATCCATACCATCTCATTGGATTATTTTCAACCATCAATTCGGATGCGGTTAAAGAGTTGACTCTCTATAAGGGAGGGATTCCCCCTCGATATGGAGGAAGAGGCTCCTCCATTGTCGATATCCAAATGAAAGAAGGAAATAAGCAAGAACCAGAACTCTATGGCGGAATTGGCCTCATTTCATCTCGAATCGCCTATGAAGCACCAATTAAAAAAAATCAGTCTTCCTTCATCATTAGTGCACGTCGATCGTATGCTGATTTAATCGCCCGGGCTTTAGGAGGTCTTGAAGATGATGATGATCTCTATTTCTACGATGTGAATGCTAAAATGAATTTTACCTTGAATGAGAAAAACACACTCTATGTTTCAAGTTATTTTGGCCGTGATATTTTGATTAATGGGGAGGATTTAGGAAATAATTGGGGAAACACTACGGGAACAATTCGTTGGAATCATTTATTCAACAATAAGTTGTTTTCCAATACAACTTTGAATTATAGCCATTATTCCTTTGGATTCAGAGTCGCTGATGATTGGGAATACGATACAAGCATCGAAGATATCAGTCTAAAAACGGACTTCAGTTACTATCTTATCCAATCTCAAATTGATTTTGGATTAGGAATCAAGTATTTCACTTTTTCACCAGGAAAAACGGTTTTCAGCAGTCCCATTGAAGAAGATATTATAAGAGATTCCTCTTTTGCTTTCGACTTTTATGGGTATGCTTCCTGGTCAAAAAATTTTTCCAGTTCGGTCAAAGGACAATTAGGAGCTCGAATTTCGAGTTTTAGTCAATTGGGTGAAACTACTGTTAGCACAATGGATCAAGACACTAAAAAAGCAGTTTTAAAGAGGTTTGAATCAGGAGAAGTCGTTCAATCATATTTGAATCTGGAACCACGCATCACCCTTGATGTTTCATTTTCTGAAAATAGCAACCTTCGATTTTCTTATGATCGAATGGTTCAGTACATTCACTCGTTGGCTGGACTTTCTGAATATACACCAACCATTTCATGGTTGCCAAGTGGTCTCCATTTAGAACCACTAAAAGTGGACTTATTGGCCATCGAATTTCAAACGGAAAATCCTTCCAAAAGTCCTTTCAAGCTAACAACAGGGTCTTATTATAAAACCTTAGATCAGGTCACTGATTTATTAGATCCAACCGAGATATTACAAAGACAAAATATAGAATTGGATGTATTGAGTGGAAAAGGGAGAAGTTATGGGATTGAACTTTCCATTGAAAAACTAAGAGATGCGTTAACTGGGTGGATTAGTTATACATTCAGCGTTACAGAAAATAAAATAGAGGGGGTTAATGATTTTAGATGGTATCCTACAAACAATGATGTCCGACATAATTTATCTGTCTTGATGAGTTTGAAACTCCATGAAAATTGGACTTTTTCAGTTGTCAATGTTCTGAATACGGGGAAACCTTATACTTTTTTAATCGATCAAGTAAACAACCAAAATCAAACCTATTATACCGAACGTAATTCATATCGACTATCCAATTACCATCGGATTGATTTAAACTTGAATTTTTCACGGAATCCACGGTCTAGTTGGAATTTTTCTGTTTTCAACTTATTGGGCCGGGAGAATCCATATTTTCTTTTTTTCAACGAGGGTTTTAATGGGGTGTTGACTCCTGAAGAAGCCGGCCTTTTCCCCATTTTATTACCATCGATTTCGTGGGATTTTAAATGGTTGTGAAGAGGTTCATTAGCCACCATGACGATGTTTTGGAGTCATGAAAAACGAACTCTGTCAATTATAGAAAATGAAACCCTTGTTGAAACTAGGCTTCCACATACAATTAATGGCCAACAACTTTGATGTCTGATGTTTCACTGGAATGAACAGCCCCCTTTCGAGCAGTTTTTTTTTGACCTTATGCTTTTTGGTCGTGGCCATCTACGCCGTGGTCATGTCGTTTTGAATGTTAAGATGAGTGTTAAAGATTGAAAAAAGTACTCCCCACATTTTTAAACGCTTATTTTGATTCATTCGAATCATACATACAGCAACAAGAGTTTATCAAAAATCCAGAAGGGCTCGAAATCCCGATCGCCTATACAGTTCAAAGCGGGGGCAAACGAATTCGACCATTATTTGTTCTTTTAATAGCAGATTCCCCCGAGTTTGGATACGCCAAGGCGTTAGATGCTGCCCTAACGGTGGAGCTATTTCATAATTTCACTTTGATTCATGATGATTTCATGGATCAATCGACTTTGAGAAGAGGGCAAGCTACTGTTTTTAAAAAATGGAACCGAAATACGGCCATTTTAGCCGGAGATGCCTTGTTGGTCATGGCTTATCAACAATTGCGTCGTTATCGACCAGAAACGCGTGCCAAAATGTACGATTTATTGAATTCTGTGGCCAAAACGGTTTGTGATGGACAATATTTAGACATTGAATTCGAATGTCGATCGGAAGTCAATATCAATCAATATTTGGATATGATCACTAAAAAAACGGCTTATCTTTTTGGTTGTAGCTTCCAATTCGGGGCGTTGGTTTCAGAAGATTTAAAAAACAAAGGCCATGAAATATTTGAACTAGGCCTTTTATTGGGAAAAATTTTTCAGATACAAGATGATTATTTAGACATCTTTGGGAATACCCAAAACTTTGGCAAAGTCACCGGAGGAGATATTCGACAAAGAAAAAAAACCATTTTATTTACTCAAGCCATGAAGCTCGGAACGCAATCTCAAAAAAATGAATTATTGTCTTTATATGGCACCAAACATCAACTGAATGAGGAGATCTTGGTTGAAAAAGTCATGGAATTATTTCATGTAACAAAAGCTGATATAGCAACTAAGAAACTCATCGAAACTGATTTGGAGACTTTCAATACCCAAATCAACAAAATCGGATTCCCCAAATTGCAAAAGCAAAAACTAACAGAGTTGTTATCGTGGTTGGCCAAACGTGAAAATTGATAATGATTCATTCCATAGGGCTCTCAAAAAAAGGACTTTCGTTTTAAAACGAAAAGATGCTAATATTTTTAATTCTTGAATTAAAGTCGTTTCTTCGGATAAAAACTTTAAAATGATCAAAGGATTATTTTTTTGAAACAATTCATCGAAAATGATGTGTCCTTTATCATTGTGTTTTTCTAACACTTTTAATAGCATCTTGTCATAAAATAAAAATCGATTGTTATTAGGTTTCCGTGGTAGAGGTTTTCTAGACTTTAAACTTTTTACAATCATTTCGCTCAACTTCAATGTTCTATAAAAAGTAAAGCCGGTGCTCGGTTTGGTCCAACCTCCTGCGATACCGATATGAATTAATCTTTTTCCATTGTTTTTGTGAAATGGAAAAGTAGTCATTGGAATGGCCTTTTTTTCGATTTCCAAGACCTGATAAGGGCCTGAGTTTAGTTTTGCAAGATATTGTTCAATCTCTTTGGTATATTGCTTCTCAGGCAACCATTCTTTTGAAAAAAGGGTATACTCAATCAAGGCTTTTTTGCGGTTGATAGGTAAAACATACATAAAGCGTGTATGGCCTTTTTGATTGACTGAAAAATCCATGAAGGTCATTTTTTGATCGTCAAAACAGGCTTTTTCTGTTTTCACATACCATCCTACAAAATGCTGTAATAAAAACGGATGCTTTTTTAGATTGTCTAAATAGGTGTTATCGACAATGCTCGAAAAAACCAATTCAGAGGAATAGATTTGTTTTGGTGTATAAACTTCAACGGACTTGGACCTTTCCTTTATTTGAGTTATTGGGGACGTTAACCATCGAACATTGGGATGGGCTAAAAGTTCCCCTTTAAATTTTCGATAGAAATCTTCAGACCGGATCATCTTATAAGAATAATCTTCTAGCCTAAAGTTGATAGTTTTTTGAAACTGTTTCGACACATACAAGCCTAGGCTCCATTTTTTGGATACGATATCATGATCGTCAAAACCAACATTTTCCCAAAAGCACCAAGTCCGATCATTTTTCGTTTTTTCTTCTTTATCAATAATTAATATCCCCTTTTGGGACAAGGCCTTGTCTCGAATGATGCTTCTTCCGAGCATCAATCCAGATAATCCCGCACCACATATGATGTAGTCGTAATGTTTCTTCAAAGTTTCAGGCTAATTATATGATGAGCCACCAGAATTCATCGTTGAAGGAGTTAGAATAAGCCTTCAGTGAATGGATGCCATACCAAAACAGGAATTGTCAAAAGAGGAGAGCTCCATCCGATATCGGAGAATCAAGAGAAAAGACGTTGAGGTTGGTATTATTTCGAGCCACGATGAGATACCATTGGTTTCGAATTCTTATCAACTTCATGTCGCGTATTTCACCTCGGTTAAAGAGACCACTTTTTGAGTAACCAACCGGCTTGAATTGCCCCGTTCCATCTCCTTCAAACAGTTCTCCTTTTGAAGAAGCAAATCGCCCCAATTTGACTCTTGTTCCAAAAAGGTTTCCGCCAGTGATTAAATCAGTGTGTCCATCTTCATTGAAATCTATGGGTAGTTGGGCATAAATGGGCGATAACTGAGCCTCTTTGGGGTAAGGGACAAAAGCATATCCTGAACCTTTGTTTGACAAGAGAATCCCTGATGAAAGCTCGTTGATATCCAATTCTTGGGCATCGGATAATTCAGATTCTGAAAAGATATCATTCATCGACTGATCAGCATAGGAGGCGTAGGAAACGTATTTGGACTTCAAACTGGCAATTTGACTTTGTATATCATCTTTGGAGATAAAGGGAACCCACCGTTCATTTTCATAGACACAAAGAATGGGATCAAGGGCTCCATTGTTATCAAAATCTTTATAAAACAGCTTGACGGGTGATTTCAACTGACTATTTAATCCTAAATTGCCTAATAGGAAATCCATTTGTCCATCGTTATTGACATCGGCTTTTTCAATGGAATTCCAAAGACCCTCCAAATTTTCCAAAAAAGGAGCTTCCATCCATGAAAACACACCATCGGTGTTGAGTAAAATTTGGGGTTTCATCCAATGACCGACCACAATTAAATCATCGAATCCATTTTGATCGACATCGTAAAATACGGCGTCACTCACTTTCCCCAATTGATTTTGTTGAGGCACTCTATGGTTTTCCAACTCAAACAATCCATTACCGTCATTGATCAATAACTGACTTTGATGGGATAAAGGGTATTGACCAGGTATTCCAAAAGTGCCCACAAACAGATCCAAATCCCCATCATGGTCTATATCGGATGAAATCACACAGGACCCCGATAGATTTTTTGGTGGTAAGTCATTTGAGGCATCCACCAACTGCCCATTCTGATTGATATACATTCGATCTTGTAACAGTTCTCCTTGATTTTCATTGCCTCCACTCACCGTATAAAGATCTGCATCACCATCGCCATCTGCATCAAAAAACAAAGCCGCCGTTTGTTCCTTTTCGACGACCTGTTCGAATATGGAATTATCGCTTTGTTGGAATTTTCCATCGGAATTTTGAACCAACAATTGACCTGAAGTTCCTTTAGCTCCCACGAGGTAGATATCGGTTTGTTGATCCTGATTGATATCCCCTATGGCTATTTGGGGTCCTTTGGTGGAAAGGTAAAAGGGGAGGAGCCGTTCTCTCTTGAAATCCACAAATTCATTTTCCTGATGAATGATAGATTCTAATCCCGTATCCTCTGATTTCGAAAATATGATCGGATGAGATTCCGATGGGATCGATGATTTTAGATTTTGTGCTTTTTCAATGGTTAGCTTGGATACCGACTCTTGAACCATTAAATTTTGAAATTGTCCATCTGGCCATTGAATGGTTATGGAATCAATGACCTCGTTCTGTCCCAAACCAAAGTGCAATTTTCTGGACACTGAAGATTGAAATCCTCGAACGGGTTGGTTTAATCGATGGAAAGATTTTTCTCCGCTATAAACCGTCACATGGGCTCCAATACCTTCTCTGTTTAATGATGTTGTGTCTAGAAGTTGTATCGATAACGAATGATTGGTGGATAATTTTTCGCTGTTGTTACGGTAGATAGATGCTGGCTTTTCGATGTTATTGACCACCAAGTCCAAATCGCCATCATTATCTAAATCAGAATAGACGGCTCCATTGGAAAGCGTTTGATGATCGAATCCCCAAGATCGATTCATCTTTTCAAATTGTAATGGTTGAACTTGTCGATAAATGTAGTTTTCTTGAAGCGATGAAGGAATCTCATTGATGAGATTCATCACTTCAATGTCACTATTATTTTGTTGTTGATTTAATCGTTGTTGTACAGCATAACTGATAAAATCCATATTGGTATAGTCTCTTTTATAGCCATTAGTTACAAACAGATCATTCCAACCATCATTATCAAAATCGGAAACCAAAGCGGCCCAGGACCAATCGGTATTGGATATGCCTGAAAACTGTCCAACTTCAGAAAAAAATTGTCCACTTTGATTCACTTGTAGCATGTTGCGCATGTACTGGTGATGAAATCCTGTCTTGGTCAATTGGCTATGTTTTTCATAATTATCGGGGCCAAGCACCATTTTTTGGCGCTCTTGAGATTCAGGCAACATGTCGAGTGCCACGATATCCATAGACCCATCATTGTTGATGTCGGCTACATCGGAACCCATGGAGAACAAAGGAGTATAGTCCATATAATCTCTTAAACTTTCTGTGAATGTGCGGTCTTGATTATTGATGTAGAGATAATCTTCCTCATTATAGTCATTGGAAACATAAATGTCTGGCCAGCCATCTTCATTGAAATCAGCGGATACCACCCCCAGTCCAAAGCCTAGTACGTTAGTTTTGATTCCCGATATCAATGTGATATCAAAAAAGAATCCCCCAATATTTTCATAAAGTTTATCGCCATAATTAGGGTCGACTTTATTCTTTAATTCTCCGGTCAATCGATCAAAACCCGCATACTCTTGAACCGAATGATTCAGCAAGTATAAGTCCAGATCATTATCTCTGTCCATATCAAAAAACAATGCATTGGTGGTATATCCTGTATCCAGCAACCCAAGATCTTCCGCCATTTCGGTAAAAGTCCCATCTTGATTGTTGATGAATAATAAATTTTGACGATATGGAGCTGTTTTGGCCGCTGATCGACAGACGAAAATATCAAGCCAACCATCAGCATTGATATCCACCATGACCGTACCTGTATTCCAATAGCCAGCAGCTTCTACTCCTGCTTGGGCTGCCACTTCTTTGAAGTTTAGATTTCCTTGATTGAGATACAATCTTGAGGCCACCATATTTCCAGTAAAGTAAATATCTTCGAGTCCATCGTTATTCACATCGCCTACCGCAACACCACCTCCATTATACAGATAACCATAATTTAAGACGTTAAACGCTTCATTTTCTTGAAGCAGATTTTGAAACTTGATACCAGTTTTTGAAGGACTCAGAAGACTAAATAATGTTGGTTCTTTGTTTGAACAACTCAAACAAATCAACACAATCGTTACTGTCCATAACCTCTGTTTCATGATGGATCTCTTCGGTTTTTTCGTTTCCTAGAGTGATCAAAGCCTTGAGAACGTTCCAGTGCCACCATGGATTTCGGACGATAATTCAAAATAAAAGCTCTTCGAGAATTTGTGGTGGTATTGCCCCGGCTATAATGAATGGTTCCTCCTTGGTGCATCACGCAATCACCCGGTTTCAGAGGAGTGGCTTGGGCTTCATTTTCTGATGCTTGGCAATGCCATGGACCATTTTTGACCTTTTGAATGTGTTTTCTAAGTGGCTTTAAATGAGATTTTGGAACATACCACAGGCATCCATTATCTCTAGTGGCATGGTCTAATGCGACCCAAATACTAATGGCTCTTTTATCGGGCATTTCAATCCAGTAGGCCTCATCTTGATGCCAAGGGGTCGTCGCATTGGTTTTGGGTCGTTTGTTAATCAGCATATCAAAGTCAAAAGCCATATCATTACCCAAAAGCGTTTTAGCCAATACCAAAGTCTTATGATATAAAACGCGGCTTTTTAATCGAGTGTCAATAGTAGACGGCAACATGATTTGTGTGATCCGTTCTCTTCCAATATCACCGTTAGGACTTCCAGATAAGTCGGATCTGAGAGAGTTATTTTTAGTGGTTTTATCTAGAATCGAGTCGTAGACTGCCAAATAGTCTTGCACTTCCTCTTGATTCAATAGATTCGGAAGGACTAAATAACCTTGGGTCTTAAAAAAATCTATTTGGTTTTCTCCTAACACAAAAATGCTTTACGTATTCAACGATGATTAAATCTCCCAAACATAATATTTTCCACTTTTTTAAAATAAAGTCAAGGAAGTCGTATCCAACAAATTAAAAATCAAACTAAAAATGAATCTATATTGTCTAATACATCCTTTTTACGTTATCGTAACCCCAATGCTAATCTAACTCATTCTACGCTGAAATACATGCTACTTGAAAGATAAAACACATTGTCTATTAGAGATAATCAGTCCGCTGTAGCCAATTATGCGATGCTCTCTCCGGTTGATTGAAATATTTTAAGATTTTTCACGTATATTTAATTTCGATTAAAAATTTGTTTTATGAAGTGGAAATTTTGGAAAAGCGTTTTTTTCGTTTTTATCGTTATGGCGACCCCTTCCATTGGATTAGCACAAGCAAACACAGTGACAGGTACTGTAACAGATTATTCTGATGGCATCCCTTTACTTGGGGCTTCTGTTGTTGTTCTTGAAACCAATCTTGGTGTTGCAACGGATAGTGATGGGAATTTCACCGTTGAAGCTCAAGAGGGTCAAATTTTGCTCGTAAGTTGTTTCGGTTTTATCACTCAAGAGATTGTCGTGGGTGAAGCCTCATACTATGATGTGAATTTAATTTCAGATCAATGGGATGAAGTAGAGGCCACCTCATTAGAGGTTACGAGACAAAAACGAGAATTGACCTATGCGACCCAAAATGTCAACACACTACAAGGAAAAGTTACTAGGAGTTCTCAATCGTTGTACATTGTCGATGGCATTCCACTGGATGGTCCGGTTTCGGATCTTTCACCAGAAAATATTGCATCAATCAGTATTCTTCGAGGATCCAATGCTATTGCTCTTTATGGTGCTCGAGCAAACAATGGAATCATCATCATTACAACAAAGTCTGGTGAAGTGGGGAGAAATGCTGATGATAAAGGGATCCCAATTACTGAAACAATAGATTCTTGGGAATCAAAATTGGATAGTGATTTAAAACACTTACCACCAAGTAGTGAAATCAGTAGCTCTCAACCATTGTACATTGTCGATGGCATTCCACTGGATGGTCCGGTTTCGGATCTTTCACCAGAAAATATTGCATCAATCAGTATTCTTCGAGGATCCAATGCTATTGCTCTTTATGGTGCTCGAGCAAACAATGGAATCATCATCATTACAACAAAGTCTGGTGAAATGAAAAAATCTTGACTTCGACCTTTGGTTTGTAACGGATGGGTTATCAATAGGTGTTTTCCACTTTTCACTAAATCAAGCTATTCTTGTCTTTTTCATATCGTGTATTGGCTGTGTTTTTGACAGATATAATTGAAGCACTTGTTTGATGAATTCTTGTTACTCGTATCGTCTTGTCGGCCGTAAAAGTTATCTCTGACTCTTGTTGTGTCGAATCATTGATGCCTGACCATTTCTCAAAGTGATCATGATGGGATTATCGGAATAGGGTTCTTTTGATTTCTAATGGGTTTAATGCCGCATAATCCACATCGATGCAAAAGTCATTTAACCAATCACCCAATGAGCTTTGATTCCTTAAGGTTTCCAATGAAACATGGGACGAGACTTCAATTCTGATTTCATCACTCGAAAACCGTGTTCCATCCGCCACAAATCCCCATCATACATAGATGATGTGCAAAGCCTTTTCCTTTTTAAGCGATGTACTTCATCAATGAAATCCATCATTGGACTTGTCTTTATCCATAGTTTTTAGATCGACGTGGGCTTTGCTTCTTTCAAGGCCACTCCATTTGGCCACCCCATCACTTAGTTTGTATGTGCCATTCTGATACGATCTTTGGCCTTTTGAACCAAGCGTTTCGGATTATGAGGGCTGATTAAAACGGTCAAAATGAGTCCTGATGAATTCCTCAATCAATCGTTTGACTCGGGTTATTCATGTTGCGCTACACAGTTGAGCTTGTCAACGATTGGCTACAGACAATTACCTAGTCTCTCTCTCCCGTTATTAAATTATTTTAGGAAATATTTTTTGTTTAACTTAGAGGCCTACTTTAAAATTCATTTTATGAAACAAAAGCTTTGGAAAAGCGTTTTATTCGCTTCCATTATTATCGCTACCCCCCCCCTTGGGTTGGCACAGGGAAACACTGTTACAGGGACTGTAACAGATTCTGACGGTATACCATTACCTGGCGCTTCAGTTGTTGTGCTAGAAACCAATATTGGTGTTGCAACGGATATCGATGGAAACTTCTCCGTTGAAGCCTTGGTAGGTCAAACACTATCTATTAGTTATATCGGCTTTACCACCCAAGAGGTTGTTGTGGGGCAAGCCTCAAACTACGATGTGGCCCTAACTTCCGATAATGCCTTGGATGAGGTGGTGGTCACCTCATTGGGTATCACGAGACAAAAAAGGGAATTAACCTACGCGACTCAAAATGTCAACACCGATGGAATTGATGAAAGCAGACCTAATGCCAACCTTGTCAACACATTACAAGGAAAAGTGGCTGGTCTTTCAATTCAGACATCTTCTCAAGGGGTCTCTGGGGCCTCAAAAGTCATCCTTCGAGGTAATCGATCGATCGCTGGAAGTTCTCAGCCATTGTATGTTGTCGATGGCGTTCCACTGGGTGGCCCGATTTCGGATCTTTCACCAGATGACATTGCATCAATCAGTGTTCTTCGAGGATCCAATGCCGCAGCCCTTTATGGTGCTCGTGCAAACAATGGAGCCATCATCATCACGACAAAATCTGGCGAGGTGGGAAGTTTGAAAGTCAGCTTCAATTCTACGGTGACTTTTGAAACGCCAAATATTCTATTTGATTATCAAAACGAATATGGTCAAGGAAATGGGGGAAGAAATGTTGATGATTCAGGGAACCCCATTCTTCAAACGACAGATTCTTGGGGAGCAAAATTAGGTGGTACTTTAGAACACTGGTCCCCGAGTAGTGAATTCTCTGGCCCCATTCCCTATGTAGCTAATCCAAATAATGTTACTGACTTTTTTGATACGGGCGTTTCGATTGCCAATAACATCAGTCTGACAACGGGTAGTGAAAAGCAACAAACCTATTTTTCCTATACCAATGACCTTCGAACGGGTATCGTCCCTAATAATGAATTGGAGCGCCATAGTGTCACTCTCAAGATAGACAACAATCTATTGGATGGAAAGGTGCAATTATCTTCTCGAATCAATTACATTAATTCGACGATTAATAATCAATTACCACAGTGGGAAAATTTTGCCAATCCATTGAGGCATGCCTATAGACTGCCACGAAGTATACGGACTCAAGATGTCGAAGTATTTGAATACATCGATGCTGAAGGAAACACCCGTCAAAATTTTTGGAAACCCTTAGACAATGGGGGTGCAAATCCATACTGGGCCGCGAATCGAAACAATAATGAAATTGTTGGTGAGCGAGTTGTCGGATATACTTCGTTGACCTATAACATAACGCCAAGGCTAAAAGTGATGGCTCGGTCATCTATTGATAATTCAACAGCGAGTCGTGAAAACTTTTTCCATAACGACTCATACATCATTGCTCAAAATGGAAACTATCAAACAGCCAATAGCCGAGCTCTTGAGTGGAATAATGACTTTTTGATTACCTATAATAGAGATATAGCGGATAATATTTCTCTAAATTTCAATATTGGAGGGAATAATCGAGTCGCAAAATCTAAAGGCGTCAACACTAATAATGGTGGATTGGTAGCTCCCAATATTTTTTCACTGGCCAATGCTCGCCAACTATCTGCTAGTCAATTCATTAATGAAAGGGAGGTGAATTCACTATACACCTTTGGAAACCTTGGATTTGCCAATGCAGCGTTTCTTGATTGGTCTTATCGTTCAGATTGGAGTTCGACATTGCCGATTGATAGTAATCGATACGATTATTATTCAGTTGGAGCGAGTGCGGTAATTTCCGATTTAGTTGAACTTCCATCATCCATAGGATTTTTTAAACTTAGAGCCTCTTATGCCGAAGTGGGTAACGATACGGCTCCCTACAGTTTGGAAAGAGCGGCTTTTTTAAGAACAGGGGGACTTTTGCAATTAGGGACAACGCTTCCAAATCCAGGTTTAAGACCTGAAAAAACACGTTCATTTGAAGTCGGTTTTGATACTAGTTTTTTCAATGATTTTATAGGGATTGATTTTACCTACTACTCATCAAATTCGATCGACCAATTGTTTAGTCAGGATGTTCCGGAAGCATCAGGTTTAGCTACAAAATTCCTTAACGGAGGTGATATAAAAAACAGTGGAATTGAAGCGGTGGTTAATTTGGCCTTTATTACTCAGTCGGATTTTAGTTGGGAAACCACATTCAATTTTGCTGCTAATACTAGTGAAGTCGTTGAATTGGCAGAAGGAATTGAAGTACTATCATACGGGAATGACTTTATGAGGAGGTATCAATTGGATGTCGGAGAACCATGGGGGTCTATTTACTCCAGAGGTTTTGAAAGAGATGATCAAAATCGAGTCGTCATGAATGATAATGGAACCCCAAAAATCACATCTGGCCAAACGGTCAATATAGGCAATTTTAATCCAGATTGGTTGGGAGGTGTCATGAACTCAATTACTTATAAAAATTTCAACCTTCGATTTTTGATTGACATCAGACAGGGCGGTTCTGTGGTCTCATTCACTAGAGCCATTTTAGCTTCTGACGGCGCATTAGCAGAAACGGCTATCGGAAGGGAAAGTGGAATTGTTTTTGGCACAGACGTATACAAAGATGAAACCCCTGCCACGACCCCAGCTTCAGTTGACCCAGAAACTTTTTGGACATCGATTGGAGGAAGAAATTCACCAGTTGGCGAAGCTTTTGTTGAAGATGCTTCCAATATTCGATTGAGAGAACTATCATTGAGCTACTCGCTACCAAATGCCGCGTTGGGTTCTCTACCATTTCCCATCCCATTGAAAGAAGCTAAGATATCTTTGGTTGGAAGAAATTTATTTTTCTTATCCAATAACGCCAGTGTTGATCCCGAAGCCACACATGGTGTGGGTACGGCAAATGATGGTTATGAAGGATTTACTCTTCCATCAACTAGAAGTATTGGACTAAACGTTAAAGTAACATTCTAAATAATACTATGAAAATGAAAATAAAACACACAATATATTTTTCGCTATTTGCGGTCATTTGTTTGACTTTACCTGGATGTGATGAAGATTTTGCGGAAATCAATACCAATCCATATTCATTGAGTACGGATAAAATACCAGAGAATCCAGGATTACAAGAACTAGCATTAGCTCAAGCCCAGTATGTTTCAATGAACGGTCTTCACTGGCGGTTTCAGATCTCTCAGAATTTATTTTCTGATCTATGGGCAGGTTATTATGCCACTACCGCTACTGGATTTGATTCCGATCGATTTACCCAGGTCGGTCGATGGGCAAGATTGGCATGGGGGTCCTTTTATAGCCAGGCCGCTCCTCAAATAAAATTAGTAGAAGATGCCGCTAGAGATGGAGAGTTGGCCGTTGGAGAAGCCATTGCTAAAATTGTGCGTGTCAATGCATATCATCGAATCACGGATTATTGGGGCCCCGTCCCTTATACAGAATTCGGAAATCAAGAGTTATCGGTGGCCTATGATTCTCAACAATCCATGTATCAAGACTTTTTCACCACTCTCGATGAAGCCTCTTCGGCATTGGCTAGTGGAGGAAAAGCTTATTCTGGTTCTGACCGTATTTATGGAGGGGATGGAGCCAAATGGCGTAAGCTTGCTGAAAGCCTTCGTTTGCGATTGGCGCTGCGTGTTCGATATGCTGATCCAGGTCTCTCAAAAACGGAAGCCGAAAAAGCGTTTAGTTCGGGTCAGTTGATTACCAATTCAGCCGATAATGCGTTTGTTGCTGTTGATAGCGACAACAGAAATCCATTAGAAACCATTACGGATTGGGGAGAGTTTAGAATGAGTGCCACCATGGAAAGTATTCTCAAAGGGTATGATGATCCTCGAATAGAAGTTTATTTTGATCCTGCCAAAGATGGCGACTCCGATGGCGACGGTAATCCTTATGAAGGTCTTCAAAATGGACAAACCAAAGTGACTTTGGGACTGGGTCAAAATCCCAATCATTCCGATATCAATGAAAAGTACCGTGATGTTGCCAAAGGAGGGGAGAATCCACCAATACCTGTTTTCCAGGCTTCAGAAACCCACTTTTTACTGGCTGAAGCCGCCTTGGCGGGGTATAGCGTTGGAGGCACAGCGGAGAGTTATTACAATTCTGGCATTGAGACAGCGATGAAAGAAACTACGGGAGCCACTGATGCACAAATTCAAGCTTATACTAATAGTTCAGCTATTCCTGTCAGTTTTGATGGAGGAACGACCCCAGCGGTAACGGATATTCCCATCAAATTTGATTCTAGCGGAAGTGTAGAAAGACAATTAGAGCAAATCATCACTCAAAAATGGATTGCTTTATTCCCCAACGGTTGGGAAGCTTGGGCGGAAGCCCGTAGAACGGGTTATCCCAAACAATACCCTAGAGTAGTTTCTGATAATCCAGATGTTCCTGCTAATGAGATTCCAGCAAGAATGATCTATGTCTCTTCAGAATATTCTACCAATGCTGAAGCCACGAATGCGGCTGTATCATCTGAACTAGGTGGTCAGGATAAAAACAATACCAAACTTTGGTGGGATAAAAAATAAAAATCACCGAAAGAATTTAAAAAAGCTGCCATGTTTTGGCAGCTTTTTTTGTTTCACATGGCAAATACTTAACTTTGTGTTAAGGGCATTAACTTTAAAAAGTGAAGAAGGGAACGACAGTTGTTTAGAACAATTATGAAACGAATCATAAGGGAATTTTATAAAAAAAGGTCAAGAATACGACCGAGGGTTTTTGTTTTTGGACCATAAAGGCAGCAAATAGAATTAAAAAAGAAAATGAAAGATCGGGGAAAAGCAGAATATTTTCATGGCCGTGAAAAAGAGTTGTCTGCTTTTAAAGAACTTGTAGAAAAAGCGGAGAAAGAAAAATCAGGAACCATTTTTTTGGTTCAAGGAGCACCTGGGGTTGGTAAATCAGCATTTTTAGAACATTGTAAAGGAATGATCAATCCAAAAAAATGGGATGTAGCCGAAGGAGATCCTGATATTTTTTGGAATGTGAAACAAATGCGAAGAGCTTTAAGATTGGGGGGTCAAATTCGTATCTTCAAAGCATTTGCTCAATTAGGCATTGAAAAATTAATCAAGTTTGGAGCCGAATTCAGATGGGCAGACAAAACAATTATTGGAAGTGTGAATGCGAGAAAGAAAAAAGGATTGTTATTGGTTGTGGATGAAGTTCAAGATTTGGGTAGAAAAGCAGCCCCTCCAGACAAAGTTTCAGAGACGATGGTCAGAAATGTTCTAAACACCATGCATAATTGGAAAATCAACAAACCGTTTATTCTTTTGGTGGGTGGGTTAGGTATGTCTAAAAGTGTTTTTAAGGAATATGGTATTTCAAGATTTAATGATAATTGTGCTTTCAATCTTGAAAAATTAGATGAAAAATCGGAACGAAACATTCTGTGGGATTGGATTGTTAAAAAAGAAGGGGTGAATAAAAACAACAGAAAAATCGGTCATTGGATTAATGAAATCACAAATCATACCCTTGGATGGCCCCAACATGTTACGAGTTACGCTAATGTTTTATCAAGGTATTTGAAAGAACATAAGGGCGATTTAAGTGAAAAAGGACTGAAACACGTTTTGACATTAGGAAAAGCAAAACGAACTAACTATTACCATGGTCGGATAGAGGAATTAGAGGGTGAAGAAAGAGAATTAATTGCACAATTACTGAAAGAACAAAAATCAAGGTTTTCAAAGAATGACATTGTCTTCTTTTTCCAAAACAAATTAGATTCTAATGAATCAAAAAACCTTTTTGATAGAGCACTGGGAAAAGGGGTGTTTCACCAAAATCAAGATGGCTTTTTTAACGTTCCAGTTCCATCAATGAAAAATTGGTTGTTAAGTGAATATGGTAGTGTGGGCAATGGAAATCTACATGGAGGATCTAGGTAAAAATTGATTAGAGATAAAAAAAAGCGACATGAAGAAATGGATCAGGTGATTAAAAAAAGGGGAAACGATGGACATGGTAACGAAAGAAGTGTCTTTTATCTTTGAAATGGATTACGAGAGAGGAGTCGCCTCGTCTTTTTGAAAGAATAGTTTCAAACGAGATGATGCAAGAAAAGAATGATGGTTTACACACAGTCCCAAATACTTTCCATGCAAATGGGATGATAGAAAATATGGAGTAAAAAAATCTAATAGCTGAAATAACAATCCTATTCCTCGTTAGTTTTACTATGAATTTGAACAAACCAAAACCAAAAGCTGACAAACCTCTTTTATACCAAAGTAATGAACGGGGAGAATTAAAGCATTTTCATGGAAGAAAAGAGGAATTGTTGCACTTTAATGGATTGTTAGATGAAATGCAAGCCAAAGCACAAGGATCAACTTTTTTAGTTCAAGGTTCTCCAGGTGCTGGAAAATCAGCGCTATTGGAAAAATGCATGGAAGAGGCATTAGAAAAAGGTTGGCATGTTGCAAAAATAGAACCCAATGCGTTATACAATAAACAAGTATTAAAAAAGAAATTGGAGTTCAAAGATGTTTGGAAGTTTTGGCAGAAATCCAAAGTTCCTATAAGAGCTAGTTTTGCTGGATTTGGTTTTGGAACTACAATAGAATTGAATCATACAACGTTTCAAAGCATACTAAATCGAATCCAAAAGCCAACCTTATTAGTCTTAGACGAAGCACAACGGTTGGGAGATATCGATAAACTGGCTAATCAAGAATACAAAGCCATTAGGGATGTATTAAGCAACTTTCATAAAGGACATTTTAAAAATGGTTTTGTTTTTTTGGTTGCAGGGTTGAATCAAACTTATGAGATTCTTGAAAAGTTTCATATTTCGAGGTTCAGCTCAGAAAACTATATTCGATTGGGGGTGTTGGATAAAGTATCCGAACGAAAAATTATTGAAGATTGGTTAATTAAAGAATCGAAAGTGGATAAAGACAATCCGCGTATTATTCACTGGATCAGCAAAATAGCTAAAGAGACACATGGTTGGCCTGTTCATATTGTTGGATATACAAACTCAGCATTTAATCAAATAATAAAAGATAAGGGGCTGCTAACAGAAAAAGGATTGAAGATTGTTCTTGCAGAAGGTTTGTCAAAGAAAAACAAGTATTACCATCAAAGAACACATGGTATTGATTCGGAAGAAAAGAAAATGATTGTGGACTTGTTGAATTCTGTAGATGGAAATGTTGGATTAGGTCGGAATAGAATAATCACATATTTTCAAAAAACGCTATCATTAGAAAAACCCGAACTCTTTTTCGAGAAACTTTTTAGAAAAGGCGTACTCCATTTGAACCAAAAAAGTAATTATGAAATCCCAGTACCCTCTATGAAAACCTGGTTGGTTGAGAATTATGGTGGCGAATGTGTTGATACACCAACAGCGAGTTAACTGAATTTGATAAAAAAACTTACCGTGTTTAATTTGCTAGTACAACAGCATCCCATTGTTTTCCGACCCTCCGATTTTCGAGCCTTCGAACGATGAAACAAGCCTTTGCACGTTGGTCAAACTCTTTTTTCCAAAGAGATATTGGAATAGGATGCACTTCAAAACGTTGGGCTCATCTTGGATGCTATGCCGCTCTTGAAGGACATCCTTAACTACCTTGAATTTGAATTCTGGAGCACACGGTCCTCGCTTCATATCTTCAGAAAATAATAGCCACCCTAATTTTGGAGACACAATAACGCGATGATTCATTTTGTCGTCGTATTCCAGAGGTTACGTTGATTGGAGTTTTTCCTTTAGATTGTGATTAAAAATAGCATTCTTAGATTCTTATTTCTAATCTAATGGAGTTTTCTTAATTTTTTGTTGGATCGTCATCCTTCCCTTGACGGCCAAATCGGTGTAACATCCATGTTTGCATGGATGGAATCGGCACAACAAACGCACCATCTTCATTTTGATGAAACACGCCTTTTTCCAAGGCTACATCGAAAAGGTCTTTTGATTTTTCATAATCAAATGTTTTCTTGAAAAACGATACCATATCATCTTCTGACATTTCTGGTATTTTTTTCTTCAATAATGATGTGATGAGCTTTCTTTTTTGTATATCGATATCCTCTACTCGTTGTTCATAATAACTGAATCGTTCTTCTTCCCCCTTTTTTAGAACCTGTTCCAACTCTTTTTCATTTAAAACACCTTGATTTTCTTTGAGTTGTTCAGATAAAACAATGCCATAACCAGTGATGTGATGGGCCCAGCCTTGTGTTTCTGTCACAATGGTATGGATCCAGTGATGGAGATTTGGATTGTTTTCATGAACACCCCCCTTTTTCGTCATATACTGTTTAATAATTTCTTTTTCTGCTTCTTTATTTAACGCACCAAGATTAAAAGCACATTTTCTATTGAATCTTGAGATACCATATTGCTTCAACACGCTTTTGGACATGCCTAATCCTCCCACTAAAAGAATAAAGGGTTTTTTCATTTTCCAATTATGCATTTGGTATAACGTGTTTCGAACCCTTCTCTCAGCAACTTTGTCTGGGGGTGATGCTTTTTCCCCTAAATCTTGAATTTCATCAAGTATTAACAACAATCCTCTTTTTTTCCTTCTGTTATTAATACTTCCAATGATGGTTCGGTCGGCTAATTTGAAATAGACTCCTATTTTAATCAAACTTTCAACTCCTAGTTCAATGAACGATTTTGCAATTTGAACTTGATTGCCTAATCTTAATGATTTTCGCAATTGATTAACATCCCACAAGACATCAGGATCACACCAGATAACGTCCCAGGTTTCTTTATCCATCTTTTCTTCACACTCTTCCAAAAAAGCCGTTTTTCCAACGCCTGGAGCCCCTTGTACTAAAAAAATCGTTCCTGACTTTTCTTTTTCAGCCCTTTCGACTAACTTATTAAAGGCTTCCAACTGTTCTTGACGCCCACGGAAAAACTCTGCTTTTCCTCGATCTTTCATTATCCGAATTCATCCTTATGTTATAGCAAGGTACGAGTTTTTTCATAGAACTCATCCCTTTTGGCGCTTTCGTCATTATTAAAATTAAATCCAACCATTAAGATGTTATGTTCTTAGATCCCTAAAATTCTGAAAAAGTCACCCATCAAAAAACTGACGTTGAGCATGAAAAGTGATCGCACCAAATGAATTGACTCTAATGATGTGAAATGATTACTTTTGCAAACCCTAAAACGTGGCAGACTCTAAATGAACACACTGAGCTATAAAACACTCTCTCAATCTCAGCATCGCGTTGAAAAGAATTGGGTCTTGGTGGATGTGAACAATGTTTCTTTGGGACGAGCTTCGAGTATCATAGCCAAACTACTCATTGGTAAACACAAACCCAATTTCACATCGCATGTGGATATGGGGGATAATGTGGTGGTTATTAATGCCGCTCATATCAATTTAGGGGGTAAAAAATGGGAGCAAAAAAATTATATCCGTTATACAGGTTATCCTGGTGGACAGCGTTCTTTAAGTGCTGCACAAATCCACAAAAAAAACCAAACGAGATTGCTTGAAAAAGCCGTCAAGGGCATGTTACCAAAAAACAAGCTTGGTGCTGAAATGTTCAGAAATCTTCGCGTCTATGCCGATTCAAAGCACAAACAACAAGCACAAAATCCAACCCCAATCGATATATCCACATCAATTTAATCATGAGTACAAGCCATCATACGGTAGGTCGAAGAAAAACATCTGTTGCTCGAGTTTATCTAACTCAAGGAACAGGGAGACTCACGGTCAATAAAAACGATTATAAGGAATATTTTCCGACTCTTTCTTTGCAACACAAACTAAACCAACCGTTTATCATCACCAATACCATAGGGGATTATGATGTCTCGATTTCTGTTCAAGGTGGTGGCGTTAATGGTCAAGCAGAAGCCATTCGACTGGCTATCGCTAAAGCATTATGTCTTGAAAACATAGAACATCGTTTGAGTTTAAAACCTGAAGGCTTGTTGACTAGAGATGCTCGAATGGTTGAAAGAAAAAAATTCGGTCAAAAGAAGGCTAGGAAAAAATTCCAATTCTCAAAACGATAAATTTCAAAATGGCTCGTATGGCATTTATCAGTCATAAATTATAAACTTCAATCGAATCAAAAGAAAATAAATAGTTAAGCAAACTGAAATTGACCACCAAGGTGGATTTAGTTTAGGATCTAAACAAGTCAAATACTTGTTGCCAAATCAAGAAAGTAAACTACACACAATGAATGAAGAAAAACAAACCATTTCCCAACTTCTCAAAGCAGGCGTACACTACGGGCATTTAACTCGAAAATGGAATCCCAACATGGCTCCCTACATTCACATGGAGCGAGGTGGAATCCACATCATCAATTTATACAAAACGATTGCAGAAATCGATCGAGTCAAAGAAGCACTTGAAAAAATCGCAAGCTCTGGACGGAAAATATTATTTGTAGCTACTAAAAAGCAAGCCAAAGAAATCGTTGCAAAAGTCGCTCGTGAAGTGAATATGCCCTATATCAATGAACGATGGCCTGGAGGAATGCTCACCAATTTTGTGACCATTCGAAAAGCCGTTCGAAAAATGGGAACCATCGATCGAATGAAAAAAGAAGGGTCTTTTGATACCTTGTCCAAACGCGAACGCCTTCAAAAAATTCGGTTGCGAGCCAAGTTGGAAAAAAATTTAGGATCCATTGTTTCAATGGAAAAACTACCTGGAGCCCTATTTGTTGTCGATGTCGTCCGAGAGCAAATTGCCATTCGAGAGGCTAGCAAGCTAAAAATTCCAGTTTTTGCCCTTGTTGATACCAATTCTGATCCAAGAAACATTGATTTTATCATTCCGGCCAATGATGATTCTTCAAAATCGATTGATTTGATTTTTCAATTGATATTGCCTTCGATTCGAAAGGGATTAGAAATTCGAAAAGAAAATTTAAAAAAACAAGCGGAAGAAAAGAAATCGGAAGCATAAAAAACAAACAAATGAGTCAAATAACAGCCAAAGAAGTCGGTGAATTAAGAAGCATCACTGGTGCGGGCATGATGGATTGCAAAAAAGCATTGGTTGAGGCGCAAGGAGATAAAGAAAAAGCGATTGAGATTCTTCGAAAAAAAGGTCAAAAAGTAGCCTCTAAACGATCAGATAGAAACTCATCTCAAGGATTTTTGTTGGCCAGTGTCAATGAATCAAAAACGCAAGGGATTTTATTTTCATTGAATTGTGAAACCGATTTTGTAGCTAAAAACCAAGAGTTTCAAGATTTGGCAAAACAATTAGCCCCAATCGCCTTAAAAAAAGACAAGGAAGATCTTCTAGCGACGGTCATTGATCATCAAACGGTTGCGGATAAACTAAGTCAATTGACTGGCAATACAGGAGAAAAAATAGAAATTGGTGCTTATTTGAAACTTCAAGCCCCATATGTAGGTTTTTATGTTCATAATGGCAATCAAATGGGAGCTCTCGTAGGACTTAATCAATTCATTGATGCTGCGGATGAACTCAGTCAAAATATTGCCATGCAGGTTGTTGCCATGAAACCCCTTGCTGTTGACCAATCAGGAATAGATCCAAAAATAATTGCTCAAGAAAGAGAAGTGGCTAAAGAACTGTTGATTAAAGAGGGAAAACCTGAGCATCTTTTGGATAACATCATTAAAGGTAAACTCCAAAAGTTTTACAAAGAAAATACCCTTTTAAACCAACTTTCAATCATTGAAGAAAAGTTAACCGTTAAAAACTATATCAAATCCATTGATTCTTCTGTTGAGATTACAGAGTTTCAGTTGTACTCTTTAGGTTGATTTTGTTCATTGAAAGTTAAAATGACTATGGATGCGAAAATTCGCTGTCCATGGTGTGAGGGAGATTCCCTATATGTAGCGTATCATGATGGTCAGTGGGGTGTGCCCGTCTTTGATGATCGATTGTTATTTGAAATGTTGACGTTAGAAACCTTTCAGGCAGGACTTTCATGGATTACCATTCTAAAAAAAAGAGAAAATTTTCGGAAAGCACTTGATGGTTTTGATTATAAAAAAATCGCTCAATATTCATCAAAAAAGGTTCAAGAATTATTGTCAAATCAAGGGATTATTCGAAATCAATTGAAAATAAATGCATTGATATCAAATGCCAAGGTTTTTATTGAAACGCAAAAACAATTGGGATCTTTTTCTAATTATTTGTGGGCTTTTGTTGACTACAAACCGATGGTCAATCGATTTGAAAAAATGTCGGATGTTCCTATTTACACAGAACTCGCCGTTAGGATCAGTAAAGATTTAAAAAAACGAGGATTTCGATTTGTCGGCCCCACGATTGTCTATTCAAAAATGCAAGCCATGGGCATGGTCAATGATCATCTAGTATCATGCTTTAGACACGCAGAACTCTCTAATCCAACCACAATCCCACTCACGACGGCTTGATGATTGCCAACCACGTCAAAAATTAAAAAATAGAAAAGGGAAGATGATGTGTCAATCCCTCAAAATGGCATATCGCCATCCTCTTCTGGAACGTCTTTAAAACGCGAATTAGCCAAATTTGTTTCGGTTTTTTTTGGATGTCTAGCTTTAGGGACTTCCGATGAAGTTAAAGGAGGGGTCAATGGACTGGCTTCAACTTTTGGGGGTGCTTGAGAGGGTATTGAAGAGGTTTGAGTTTGCGCTTGTTGACTTCCCGAATTTAGTCCTTGGGAGTCTAATACTTGAATATTAGCGGCTCGTAAAGTTGTGAAATATCGAATTCCATCGGGTCCATTCCATTTGCGTCCATTTAGAAAATATTCGACATGAACCTCCATGCCAACTTCAATTGAATCTAGTTTACTACAACTGTCACGATCAAATTGAAGTTTGATGTATTGAGGATAGTGACCATCAATTTCAACAACAAAATCCCTTACTTGAAAACCACTATCGAATTTTCTAGTTTCTGCAATATGTTCCACTCTACCTTTAAGTTCTTGACGCATTTCTTAGTTAGAAAGAGAGACAAAATTAACCAAATTCTTGTAACCAAAATTGTTGAAATTTAACCATTGATCTGTCATTAACTTCAATTTTTTACTTGTTCTGTTTGTGGTATTCTTGACGGATTTCATTGGCTATGGATTGCATTTGTTGTGTTGATAGAGATACTTTTTTTTCAAAAGTGACATCAGCCATGGAATTCAAAGGAATCAGATGCACATGAACATGTGGCACTTCCAAACCAATCACACTCATTCCGACTCGATTGCAAGGAATGACGGCTTCAATAGCTACCCCTACGGTATAAGAAAATTCCATGAGTTTCACATATTGGTCTTTTGGTAAATCTAATAACCGATCTATTTCCTGTTTTGTAACACACAAGGTGTGTCCTTTTGTATTAGGATTGATATCCAAAAAAGCAAAACAATCTTCATTTTCAGCAATTTGATAGCAAGGGATTTTTTTTGCAATGATTTGACTAAAAATCGAACTCATGATCGAGAAATGTCTAAAATTTGAAATTTTAATTGCCCGTTAGGCACATTAATTTTTGCAACCGATCCTTTCTCTTTTCCTAAAAGACCTTTTCCAATAGGAGAATCAACAGAAATTTTTTTATCCATGAGATCGGCTTCACTTTGTGCCACTAGTTTATAAGTCGTTACAGAGCCATTCCCCAGGTGTTTCACAGTGACATTGGAGTGAATGAGTGCTTTAGAAGAGTCCAATTCTGATTCATCAATAATTCGAGCATTGATCAGGGTTTGTTCTAAGGAAACAATTTTAGCTTCTAATAAACGCTGGGCCTCTTTAGCGGCATCATATTCAGCATTTTCACTCAAATCCCCCTTTTCTCTAGCTTCACCAATAGCCTTAGAAATTTTAGGCCGTTCAATGCTTTTTAGGTGGTTGAGTTGGTCTCTTAATTTATTGAGTCCTTCCTCGGTAAAATAGGATATTTTGCTCATAATCGAATTTATTGGAGTTTCTATTTAGCGTTTTGTTCGTTCCAAACGGAAGTGACGACAAGAGAAGGAACAAAACATTTTAGAAATTATACTACAAATTTAAGACTTTATTAATGACGTATTAGGCCATGTTGTCACTGTGGTATCACAATGAAATGAAATTCAATGAGGAAATTCTTTTGACCATAGGGTGAGCCATGCTATGTTCAACCCACGTACAACATGAATAGATATCGATATTGATTTTTAGTGGAACCTCAATCATAGGAAACGATATTAACCAAATCAATTAATTTTATTTATTTCTAAATACGATGGAATTAGCAACCATTCAAGAGCAAAAAGATCTCACTCAATACATTAGAAGTTATATAAAAAAACATGGCGACCCCTATGATTTTGACCTTTTCGAATTCAATGTTGATCAGCGTAGAGATTGTTTGAACTGGATGACCTTTTTAGGTTTTGTTAATAAAATTGAAGATGCTACAAGAAAAAACCAACGATTGAACAAAACATATATTGAGGATGTTAAAGGTGTTGCTGATAGATATTTCATTCGATATTATCCTTTGGAATACGAAAAGGGGAGATGAGTTACTTAGACTCGTACGATAAGAAAAAATTTTTGGAAGAACTTCACGACTATAAAGATAGCTTGGTTAAGCATCCTATAGAAGCCAGCTCCATTATCAGTGCCTTAATAGAAAATAGCACGAGAATAGAGGGGAGCACATTGACGCAAAAAGAAGTCGAAGATCTATTGGAATATGGCATAGAACCAAATAAACCTGATCATGAAAAGTCTATGGTTCGGGATTATTCAGATGGCTTGTTGTTTGTGATGAAGCTTTACCAAAACAAAATTCCTTTATCGATACAAAGTTTAGAACCCTTGAATCGCAATGTTATGAAACGAAACGGAGAAGTCAAACCAGTAGGGGTCGATAGAGTCGTTGATACTTCACTAGGGAAAATTAGGAATGTTGATGTTTCATGGGGTTGGCATCGGTTTATGCCACACGCTCAAGTGAAAGAAAATCTTGAATTAGTGTTGAGTTTCATAAATGCCGATATCAAGAATGAAAAAGATATGATTGATATTTATCGGTTGAGTTTCCAAATTCATTATGATGTTATTACCATTCACCCGTTTCCGGATGGAAATAGTCGAACCAGCCGACTCTTAATGAATTATATTCAGGGATGGTATCAACAACCTTTAACCACCGTATTATTTGAGTACAAACATCAATACAAAAACGCACTTCATTATTCTTGGGATGAAAACAACCCTGAGTTCTTTATCAATTACATGTTTAACCACACCATTGATTTTTTTCGTTTCATTAAAAAGACTCACCATATTGGAAAGGGTATCAAGAAGAAAATATTGTATGGTTAGGACCAGCTCATTTAAGGAGCCATACCACAGATACCAAAGGAGAGGACTAAGTTTGTCGAGGTAAGAGTCATTTGAGACTTTTGGATTTTTTCGACATATGTTTTTAATCATTTGATAGATCCACTTTCAAAAACCTAAAAAACGGTGAAAGCCATTATTTTTTGAGTTCACTTTTGTTGCTAGGGTATTAAAAATGGATGAATTTTTTGATACTCAGGCCAGTGTTTGGTTAAATTTGAGAAAAGCAAAAAACCCTTGATGGATGTAAAGAAGCCCATCACTAGATTTGGATCTATTCTTTTCATCTTGATCATAAGCACCAGTCATGTGGCTTACAATCAGTATTTGGAATTAGATGAATTGGGATCAAGAGTTATGGAACCAAATTACCTTCGCGTCCAATTCATCAATCAATTGGCAGCCAACGCCGATACTTATGGAAACCTAAATATCTGGGGAGAAGTCATCAATGCAAAAACATCATTTAAAAGCGGGACTCACTTATCATTCCATATGTTTTCTTCTCAAACCATTGTTTATCGAAATTGGCCATTTGAAGATCATTTTAGTACCATTTCAAAAATCTTAGACCCGACTAGTGGAACATTAAAAGCTAGCATACTCTTTACACATCCCATCACATCGATAAAGAGCACCAAAATAAATCTTGGCTCTCGTTTCGGTACTAGTTGGATGACAACTAATATTACCGAAGGATCATTTTTGTCTCATCATCTCCATTTAGGAATTTCAATCCAACAAAAGATAAAAGAAAGGAAATTGAAAGATGCGATTTATCTCGTTTTGTATCCGCATTATGTTATCAATTTTATCAATGAAGAAGACACGATGGCACATCTATGGCCCGAGTACCATTCCGTTTTAGAGCGATATTATAGAGATTATGACCACAAACCGACGTTTGAAGAAGTCATGGATATTCATCAATATTCAGATTATTCAATTCAGGGACTAGGGCTTGAATCCAATTTCATTTTTGGGAAAAATTTCAGATGGAGCATTTCGATCCATCAGTTGATGGGACTACCCAATTCATTATTGAATTTTCCAACAGGGCCCTCCAATAGCTATAGAGTGGATGCTCCTTTAAGAAGCCCCCTTCTTGGAAGAATTGGAATTGCTTATAAATTTTAAAGCGTCATTCTAATCCCCAATAGCCAATTGATTTGAGCTTGAGGATAATATCCTGCTCCTTCAATCGTCACTAATTGGTCAGGATTTGTATCATCATCATAGGTATAGAAGTAGCCATTGGAAATATATTCTTGATCCAAGACATTATTGACGATCAAGGATAACTCCAATTCTTGGAGCCCCCTTTTCGGCTTTAGATGGTAAACAAAATTCAAATCATTGATGAAATAACCATCGAGTTTTGACTTTTCAGAATCAATATTTCCCATATATTGAGACGATACATATTTTGATAATAAATTGATTGATGTGTTTTTATCCAATGAATATTGCAAAATATTAGCTCCAATAAAATTGGGAGAATAGGAAATATGGGTATTCCCTAAATTTTCCAATTGTCCATCTCTTTGAAAATAGTAATCGATGTTTTGATTACTACTTAATGTGATGGCTGTTTGCCAATGGATTCGATGAGTTAAAGCCAAACTGCTTTCTATTTCAACCCCGAATCTTCTAGATTTTCCTATATTCTCTCTAATGGGAGCCCCTACTTCATCTAACTGACCCGTCAGAATGAGCTGGTTGGTATAATCCATATAATACAAGTTGATTTGCCATTGCCCTCGATCTGCGAAAGATCGAACCCCCAATTCATAATTATCCAATTCTTCAGGGACAGGATTTCCATTTTCAAAATCTGTCCGATTGGGTTCACGATGCGCTTTGGCATAAGAAAAATAGAACTTGGTTTGATTACTGGTATTATAAGTAAGACCAAATTTGGGATTGAAAAATGAAAAGGAATCATCCACTTCAAAAGTTTCTGGACCTGCGGCTTGGCCTTCAACTTCGTATTGAATCGACCTTAACTGAAGATCAATGTAAAATGAAAGATGATCATTGATGAAATAATTCAGTTTACCAAAAGCACTTTGTTCATATTTCAGACCAAGGTTTTCATAAAAACGATGATGGGGTTGAATAGCTCCCAATTGATGTCCCCAAAGGAGTTCCCCAAAATGATCTCCGCTATAGTGGCTTAATAATCCACCAAAACTCAAACGCATTGTATGGTTGGTATAATTGAGCCCCAGGGTGGACACATAAAAATGATTATCTAGCCACTTTCTCGTGATATTTTCGGTGATACTGATTTGTTCTTGACCGATGGTTAATTCAGGAATTTGCAGGTAACTGAAATTGATGTTATCTCCGAAGTGGATGTTTTGAGTGGCATAAACATCATTATATTCTTGATAGTATCCTCTACCATAGGTATAATTCAGAGCGAGTCTTAAATTCCAATTATTTTTAAGCTGTTGATTCAGCAAAAACTGATAATGATCTTGGGTATAATCATCAACTTGAGTATCATAAAACCCTGTTGAGTTCCCCAATGTATCATAGATTTCACCTGCAGGATTATAGCGTCTGTTTCTTTTTAATGTTTTACTATCAATTCCATACCAAGATTGATAAGTTGTTTCATGCCCTCCAAATAATAACAATCGAATGAAGGTCTTGGGATTTTGATATGCTAATTGAAGAAAATAGGAATCCAAATCAGAACTTGCTCTTTCAATATAACCATCGGATTTGATGCGTGATAATCGTCCCGATAATTCAAATTGGTCATTCAATAAACCACTAGAAAAGTTTAACGTATTTTTAATGGTATTGAAGCTACCTATAGAATTGGAAATTTCAGCAAATGGTTGAATACTGATATCTCTAGTTTCGATATTTAAACTAGCTCCAAAGGCAGCCGTCCCATTGGTGGAAGTGCCAACCCCTCGTTGGAGTTGAAAGCTTTCAACACTTGAGGCAAAGTCTGGCAAATCCACCCAAAAGGTATTATGGGATTCAGAATCATTATAAGGAATCCCATTGATGGTCACATTGATTCTTGTGGCATCACTTCCTCGAACACGCATAGAGGTGTAGCCAATGCCATTTCCAGCATCACTTGTGGTGACTACAGAGGGTAAAAAATTCAGCAGAATGGGAATATCCTGACCTAGATTTCTTGGTTGAACCTCTTCTTTGGTCACATTGGAAAAAGTAAAAGGTGTTAACTCGGTGGCCCGAATCCCTTCTAGTTGTACTTCATTCAATTGAACAACATTGAGCGTATCGGCAGCTTGCTGACTGCTTTGTTGAGCCACTAATGGGAAAATCGAAAAAAGAAAGATTAATAAAAAAAGTTTTGATGACATCTCATTGACAATAGGAGAATAAAAGAGGTCATTACTCTCGTTAAAAAATTATCCTACAATTCCCTTGGCAACATTACTTGCCCAGGTTCAATGGGTATTATCTCAGCCTTAACAGCACCCCTTTGAGACGGTACAAATTTATACTAAATGAAGCATCAAATGCCAAAGTTCATCAAAAAATGAAGTAGAATGTGTAAGAATATTTTCAAGACGGGATTTTATTCTACTCAATCAATGTTTATTTTTTTGAGTTTTTCAATCATATCCATCGTTTTGACACTCAACGTCATGACGTTTAATAGCAAATCATGAATATATCTCGGATTACCTTTTTCTTGAGCATAGATGTTTGGATCGTTGGGAATGCTTTTGGTTTTATGAGCCGATTGAGGTCTATTGACTTGATATTGATTCATGACCCACCAAATGGCGGTAGAACCAAAAGAAAATCATGCCACGGCCATATATGTTTAATCTGGCTCGTGTATGTGGGATCGGTTTTAAAATAACCAAGGATTAATTTTTCAAACCGATCTCCCTTGTCCCTATTGGATAGGGCGAGTTTGTTATGCTTTTCAAGAATTTTGATAATGCTCATAAAAAATTTTGGGACTTGTACGCTTAACCTAAAATAGATCGGTCTGATGGTAGTTTCGGCTTTGATTCATTCTTATCTTCACGAAAGACATCACTCATCACCGCATGCACTTTTAAGTGCAATGCTAAAGGAATGTTTTCATGGTTGGGTAATGATTCAAAAGGTAATTTCTCGGCAGGTTTTTTCGCCATGATTTGATTTTAAATGACGGAATTAGAAAAACTAAATTAGATGGGGTTCAAATTCAAAATGTTCCAATTAGACGCTTTTTAAGGCATGAATCGATTCCCGCCAACTCCACTTGATTTGTTAATACCAACTCCACCATTGGGCGTTTTTGTATTTTTGAAACATGGCATGGATTGATCGAGGAAAAGCTCCTTATTTTTACGGTCGTCAAAAAGAACGAGATCAAGTCAATGATCTTTTGAAAGCTTCGATCCGACAACAATTAGGCACTTCTTTTTTAATGGAAGGATCTCCAGGTATTGGGAAAACGGCATTATTAGAACAAATTCAGCAAGATAGCGAAGCGAATGATTGGTCTGTCGTTTGGATTCCCACTCGTTCCCTTTATGATTTAGCCTCCTTACGCCATCAATTAGGTTTAGAACGTTGGTATCAACCCGAAACTTTTAAAGTCGGTGTGAAACTTCAAGGATTGACGATTGGAACAGAACTGGATTTAACCTTTCGAAGTTTTGAAAAAACTTTAAATCAGTTGAATAAACCCATGCTGTTAATCATGGATGAAGCCCAACGATTAGGGCATCCCAGTATCCAAGCAGAACAACAACGCTTACTCATTGATGTCTTGGATGCTTTTCACAATGCTCAAGTCCAACATGGCTTTATTTTTTTAATAGCAGGCTTAGGAACGACTTCTGAAATCTTAAAAAATCTCGGAATTTCTCGATTTGCGAATCATAGTGCCGTGACCTTAGAGGCTTTAGAACCCCATTATGAAGAACAAATTCTTCGTGACTTTTTAACCATCGAAGGATCGGTAGATCCCAAACATCCATATTTGCAGAAATGGATTGATGCTTGCCAACAGCACACCCAAGGGTATCCGAAGCATATTGTGACGTACGGAAGCATTGCAGCAGAATACAGTCAACAAAACAAAGTCTTGAATGACACAGGATTGAAGAAAGTTTTAACATTAGGCAACGAATCTCGTTTTGAATATTATCGTAAACGCATCAAAGGACTTCGAACATCAGAAGCGGATTTGGTGGTTTCATTTTTCAAACAACATCCTAAAAAAAATCTTTTCACGGATCAAGAAGTGATTGCTTTTTTTGAACAAACTTTAAATTATGAAAAAGCCGATCAACTCTTTGAAAAAGCGTGGCAACGGGGGATTTTTCATCAAGTGGATGAACATGGGTATCGAGTCTCGATGCCTTCAATGAAAGATTGGTTTTGTCACCATTATGGAAAAAATCCGAATATAGGACCTGGTTATTAGTATTCTAATGGGACTTATGTATTCCTTGAATGAGTTCTTTGTGATTTGGGGATGGCAGAGCCATCGGAATGGACATTGGCTTTTTTAAACACTTCTCCCATCACACGATCAACTCTTAGATACAACTCTAAAGGAATCTTTTCGTAATTCGGTAATTCCTCAAAAGGTCTTTTTTGTTCGATTGTTTTGTCATAGTTCTATTTTGATGATAGAATTAGAAAAGTTTCATTAAAGTTCATTATCCACCCATATCGCTTACGAAACTTCCTTTAAGATCTATGGATACCTCTTAAAGTCGGCTCTTGAGACCATAGTTCTCTGATTCTATCAAGAATTGGTTGTGCTTGTGGTATTCCCATGACATCAAGAATGGCATTGTCAATCGATATTCGGTTTGCATCGATGTGTACATTAGTGCAGACATCCAATGGTGAAGATGATAACTCATTGAAGTAATTTTTGGCCTTTTGAATATCATTTTCAGATAATTCTTCAAAATTTGGAATAGGAATTTCTGAAACTGCTTTAGAACCAACCCTTGCTCGACCAGGATCTTGACGCATTCCTTGAGTCCAGTGAATTAAAAACCCGATTGTCGAATTCAGCCATAGGGATAAAACAAAACACAAATCTTCATTAGTATGAATTAGTGCTGACCAACTGACACCTCCATGATTTCTATTTGGAGTGGTGGCACATAATACGGATTGAGTTGCCCATCGCATACCACGATTGTAAAATAAGCGACTTCGTTGGCCCCTGATTCTTTCTATTTCGTCATCATCAACTCGATTTGATGGAACACCTCTATGAGTTGGATGAACGATCAATGATCTTTGATTTTCTCCATTTAAATTCCACAGCATCAAATCACTTTGCTCTAAGTCATCATCTTCTGATAACTCGTATACGTCATACCCCCCCCCTTTTTGATCTGGAGTTTGCTAACGATCCAATCAGGTCATTGCCGATACCAACTTCAACCATATTACCTATGGTTGTCATGGAATGATTCATTTCAAAAGACTCGCCGTCGTAGTCAGTGTAGCCTTGGATTAATCGATTAGCCACTCGTGTTAAATCTCCGTTTTTAACGCCTAATGGATACCAAGGAGAACCTTGACCTAAACTTTTAAATGTGTATAAACTTCCTATCTTTTGATCACCGACTTGAATCGGTAAGTTTCGATTGAAATCAGATTCTCTGTTTTCATCGATGACTTGATAAATTTCATCAGCAATAATCGAAGCTATTCCTTGTTTCATAATGGGTTCACTTAATGTGACGCAATAGATTTTTTGGGGATTTTCAAACCCATTATTGAATTTTTCTTTACTGTATGCTGGTTCTTGTGGTTTTCTTTGAGCGACTAAAAGCATTTCTCCAAGTTTTGTATCCGCTGATAATGAAGTTTCTCCCCAAGCCTTTTCTATTTCTGTCGTTATTGCAATGATGTTTGTAAACTCTAATTCAAACATTCTACGAGTATCACTCCATGAATTTCCCATGGCAAAAGTTAGAGGTAAAACAAACCCCATTCGACCAAATGTTTTACACTTATTTCTTCCCAGAACAAGAAAAGCTGCTGCCATTCCAGAAGTTTTTTTAGCTGGAGCATTTTCTATTAATCTTCCCCAACGAGTTTGACACAATTCTCTATGATTTTCTTCTATATGAGCTAAATCAAACCCTTTTGTTCTTCCTCCTGTAGCACGAGAATAAGGGGGATTCATAATCACCCAATCAACAGAAGAATCATCCACTTCCACTCTTTCTATTTCTCTCGTATCACCAAGTTCTTTTTCTTTTGCTACCCCATACTTATCTTGGAAATATCCAAATAAGTTTGGATCTTGCGTATCTTGTAAATATTCGATACTACCGGTGTAACCATTTTGGGTTCCCATTTTAACCCAACTCATCCGAGTGTTATTATACGGGTAAGTGTTTCCTAATTGAACTAAAGACGCTGATGTTAAATGAATGGCAATAGGAGAGATGTCTAGCCCTATCAATCCTTGTTCTAACGCATCTTGATGAAAGTACAATTGATCAATTTTTTTACATTCTTTGTCCAATAAGGCTTTTTTACTAATCATAGTTTCACGAATTTGATTGATTCTTCTGAAGGATGAACGAATCAAAGTTCCTGTTCCACATGCAAAATCTCCCATGCAATGATTTTTGAAAAAATCAGGATGAAGCCATTCTTGTTCCTCTAAATCATTCTCTCGAATGGTTATTCTTGTGAGAAATTCGGCTGTTGTTTCTTGCGTATAATATGCTGCTGATTCTTCTCGATTATCACTAATTTTCGGAAAAAGCTCACATCCAAAATGAATATATTCTCCAATATGACTTCGCAAAATTTCTCTAACACAACGAATGATTGTTTTTAGTGCTCTATGAGTGTTTTCAGGATTAACTTCATAAATATAATTCAACGTTTGAACCGCTGGATTAAATACATTTAACCAATTGGTACCCGTTATTTTTTTCCACCATTCTCTAACTTCCTCAAACCGTATATCTTGTCTAGAAAGAGGTATGGGGTCTGCAATATGATTCTCTTTTTGACTCAAAATATGTTGAACTAAAAAAGCATTTAACCATAATACCATTGAGGTTTTAATGATAGATATTGGTGAATACTGTTCAACTACTTTTTCTAATTCAGATAGACGGCTCAGATTTGTTGAACTATCTAAAAGAGATGCCGCCGATCGTATACTGTCGGCAACAATGTTAGCAAATTCATCGACTCTATCCGAGGGAACGACTGATTTAGGAATTATATCAACTAAATCAAACACATTCCCTTCTATGAATCCAGAGTTAGGAAATCGGAAGATACTATCTTCCGATTTGTTTAATTGATAAATCGCATAACGAATATCCCCAACAATGCCTTTTTTAAGTTCCGTTTTTATTTTTTCAAAATCTGTGAAATTTCTATATTTTGTCGGTATGTGTATTGAAATGACCGATAGTATCTCCAAGTCCTTATTAGTTTCTAATCCTAATCTTGATTCTGCATCACGATTAGCGTCTTCCGGTAAATAAGAAGTTTCTATAACAATAGGAAGAGAATGATTTAATTCTACAAAAATATCTGGTTGTCTTCCTTGAATAATATTTCTAGCTTCTGCATAAACATTTACCCCAGAATACCAAATAATTTCTTTTAATACCGAAGCTAATGCTTGATTAAATGTTGGTTCTGTTGAAGTTGCGTTCATTAAAATGATGTTGTTGATTTTTTAAGACTAATTATCTTGAACTCTATATTACCCTAAAATTAATACTTGATAGGTCAATCGATGATTGGTGGTATTCTTCACCAATAGGACCATGCGATCCAATATACTCATGCTTTTCGTGTTATGCTTCCAAGCCAATTCTTGGATATAACGATGTAAATGCTTCTTGGACATCCAATTGGTGGGTGCCTTTGTAGGCTCTTTTCACACGAGCCCAAAAGGATTCAATGCTATTCGTATGGACATCCCCATCGACGCATTGTCGTTGGCTATGGCAAACCCGTTCATGCTCTCGATTTAACCCATGATAACATCGGGCTTCATCGGTATAAACCACCGCATCCGATGTCGTCTGCTCATTAATAAATTCATGGAGGGTTTCTTTATCCGTGTGTTCCACCACTTTGGCAATCACTTGATTCGTTTCACGATGTAATGCCCCACTACGGGGAACTTACCATCACTACCACGCCCCAAATGATAAAGCATCATGCGTTTGTATTTGGACATGTTGGCTCTTTTGCCACCCATATAGGTCTCATCGACTTCCACTGTTCCTTCAAACTTTTTCAATGATAATTGACACATTTCTCTTATTTTATGCAATAAAATCCAAGTCGTGCCTTGTCGGATGCCCAAATACTTGGATAATAAGACAGAGGTTAGCCCTTTGGGATTTTTTAAATATAAATAAAGAGCCATACCCCACACTTTTAAGGGAAGTCTTGATTTTTCCATTTGGGTTCCTGTCCGAATGCTAAATAACTTGCCACAGTCTCGACATCGATAAGGCAAGGGTTTTCTATTTTTTAATGCCGTGATTTGTTTTCCTTTGCAACACGGACAAATAGGCTTTTCACCCTAGCGTGTTTGATGAACCCATGCTTCTGCTTTGGCTTCTGTTGAAAAAGTTTCATGTATTTTAAATAAGGATAATGATTGCATTTTTATAGGCTCCAATTGACCATAAAAACACGAAAAAGATTTAGATTAAGCGTATAAATCCCAAAATTTTCAAATCGGTTAGGTATCCTTCCTAATTAAAAATGGTGCTTCAACACCTGAATTCGAACTAGTGGCTATTGCATTCATGGGGTTTATTGAAATCATTATAGTGGTCAATATAAATCTAATTTTGGGCTTTCCTATGGATTAGATCATGTACTTTTTTAACTGGTCTAAACACATCCTTCGGAACGTCTATAAATACCGAATTCCAATCGGCCATCCCTCCATTCCATAATCCTGGCCATTCGATGGCTTTAATCTGTTGATTTCCCATGGTTTTATGAACAATCATATAGCGATTGGGATTAGAAAATTTTTCTAAATCAAATGCTTTGCCAAATCGATCTTTTATAGAACAAGCAATCAATACTGGATTGATAAATTGTGTTTTTGAAGCTTCTTGTTGATGTTCTTGATTGTGTTTTTGAAATTCAATTTCTTCAAATATTTGTACACTGCTTCGATCACTAGAATGATGCCAAAATGGTCCTCCACCTGCGCTTTTGGAAGACTTGATCATGGCACAAACTCTAAGGGGTTTGTTGAGATATTGTTCTAAAAACCTCTGTTTGGATTCTAAAGAATGAGATTCAATATCAAATTGAGGATCAAAATGCAGACGAATCAATTTTATGATCCGGTTTATAGTTTCAGCATCACCTTTTTGATCAAGGTCAAGTAAGGACGCATCAATTTCAGATTTAATTTTCATTAATGTGCCACATAAGACTTTTAGCCATTGTATAACGGCTTCATTATGGTTATCAACTAGGATGTTGTCGATATTTTTGATCAATACAAAGTCAGAGTCAATGGCATTGAGGTTTTTTAAAAGCGCACCATGTCCTCCTTTTCTAAAATGCAAATCCCCTTTTTCATCGGTTAGCCAATGATTATCAAGAGACATCACCGGTGTATCAGTCGATGGACATTGGGACGAAAAATTGATTTTTATGTTTTGGTTCAATAAAGGAATAAGACTTTGAAAACGAGGCTTAAATCGCTCATCGATGGTAAAGTGAAGGTTCGATTTGTTTTCGATGCCAAACAAATTAACACTTTCTAAAATGTGGGCTTGAAAAGGCGTATAAGATTGGTGTTCTGTTTTAAAAAAAGGTATTAATCCTTTAGGAAGATGACTAAAGCCGACTCTTTTGTTATGGACCAGTGTATCGCAGAACTCTGTGAGGTATTTCTGTGGTGTATTCAAAGCAAAACTCGTATACTTTTTGTTCAAGTATTGATCAATGGATGAGTAAAACGCTAAAGAATTTAAATTTTTAGCAAACAATTCAAATGATGGGTACTTTTCGAGATAGTCATCTAGAATAAAACCAGGGTTTGATTGTTGATCTAAATACTGGAATACTTCTGAAAACATTCTACTGGCTGCACCAGAAGCTGGAACAAACTTTGTCCAAATAAAGCCCCCCTTATGGGCATTAAACAGATTTTGTGAGTCAACTTTATCTTGATGGGTCAGAACTTTAATGCCACCATTTTCAACCGTTGCAGCTTGGACTTTACTATGGACACGAATTCCTTGAACTATCTGGTTTAAATGGCGTTGTGTTTGTTCTAATGATTTACCAAGCTTTTTTAGTTGAGCTTTTTGTTCTTTGCTTAGCTTTTTTAATGCTCCCACTAATTATGACTTTTTGTGTCTTTTAGATTTTAATCCATAGTAAGAGGCTATGTTCAAGCCACTAAGGCAATATGAGGCCATGTCGCTTTAATCTTTTATAAAGGGCTAAGGTATTTAAATTGTGTCTGAACTGTACCCCTATTCTAATACCAATTTGTGTTCTGTATTATTGTTACTTGATTCCCATCTTATGGCCATCAAACTAAGCCGATACATTATGAAATACAAAGATTTTGTCCTAACTCTAAAAAGCAATTTAAAATGCAAATTAGTATAAGGACAGCAAAATCATGCGTCTATTTTGGTAGCGATTGATAACTTATTTTTAGCAAAAAGTTGTGGGAAGATAGGGGCCACTTCACTTTAAAGGTTACAAATCAGATAATCAATGGAGTTTTATTTTCAATCAAGCAAAACAAACTTTACCCACTATCATGGATATATGTTTGATATGGTTCTACTACGAAAGTTGTGGGTAAAGTTTGAGACCTCCATTAAAAAAGAGGACGGCTGCTCTAAAATTTTCAAACTTTCGATACCCTCGACCCAAGGCACATGGACTGTCTTGACACCCCCAGAAGACGGGATGCGAGGCACCCGACAAAGAATCAAGCACCGATAGGGCAGTCAATCCGAATGACGCCAGACACGCTCCTGACGATGATTGTCGATTGGTCCTTCTTCGCCAGTCTCAGGGCACACCAAACGGCCACCAATAGGAGATACATCAACATGAATGGCCATCTGACGATCATCAACTGAAATGTCATCGACACACCATGAATCACCGACCTTTAAGATCGACTCAAAAAATGGTCAAAGCTTTTTCATAAAACAATAGATGATTATGGACCAAAAGTAAAACTACCCACAACTTTTGTAGTAGAACCTGAATTAAAAAAGAGGTGCTTTTTTTTCTCGGATAACATCACTCAAACATTGTCGAAAGGCTTGACGTTCTCGAAGTCGTCCGTGAAAATAGACAGCTTTCCCTCGATCCATCTTTTTCTTTAGTGAATAAGGCTTGAATTTCCTATGAAGATACGATTTTTAGCCTTATGATAAAAGATTCAAGGGTGTTTTAGATAAAGGGCGATCCCCCTAACTTTGGTCTACAAAATCCCGAATCACTTGTTTCGTGGACGGAGGAAAGTTCGTTCCTAATAACCAATGCAACCATTTTTTATCTTGTTTCGATACCCAAGCCAAGGTTTTTCTTTGATGTTTGCCGAAATCCAAGGGAGGACGACTCTCTATGATTTTCTTTAATATCAAATCCTTGATAGTTCCCTGTTTTTGCTTTGAATTGAGGCTTGAAGAAAGAACGACTCCAACTTAAAATGAGCGGGTTGGTTTTTTGATTTTTTCTATGATTCAACTTCATGAATTTAGGAATCATTTAGAGTTTTACTGTGTATGTCTTGTGTCATCTGTGGTTCTAGTTTTGAAAGATAGGGTAACCTAGCTAAGGTACTTGCACGATCTATAATTTCTTTTCGAGTACAGGCTTTAAATCCCCATAAATCCACACCGACATTGATGCTGTTGGAGGATCCTGCCCATTTTTCATGGACATGACCAAAAAGTTGAATAACTCCTCTACCAATCCCTTCCCAAGTTAACATGGGATAATGATTAAGAAAAAAACTAGACACCCCATCCCCGACCTTGCAAACGTCTCTAATGCTTTCCCAATTCAATCGAAAAACGGGATTGTAATCGTGATTTCCTACAATTAGGTGCTTTTTACCTGGAATTTGTTTAAAAATTGTTTTTAATTTTTCGGTGCTGCCAAAACCAAAATCTCCTAAAATCCATAGATGGTCATCATCTTTTATTTGCGCTTGAAAATTGTTAATCATGGTCTGATTCATTTCTTCAACATCTAAAAAAGGACGTTTGCAATAACGAATAATGTTTTTATGATTAAAATGGGGGTCCGCTGTGTAAAAATGCATTAGTCATCAAATTATGACTCAATCTACTCAAATCATATGCCAATCTGGCAACAAAATCGTTGATCACTGTTTAAAAATAAAAAATCCGATTATTTCAGATATCTATTCCCAAAGAATTCATGTTTTATTTAGGATTCGTTATGGAAGTGTTTACTAATCGTATGGAGCCATGTTCAACCCGCTAGGTAACATGAGTCCAAATGATTAACAATTCAAAGGTACAAGGATTATGGCTGGTGGGTTATAAATAGATACGGATTCCAAGTGGAGGATACCATGGGATGAATGTATCGTTCGGATTTCATCAGACCACCATTTCAACCAATTCAAGGGTTGTCGGTTATTGGATTTCAAAATGGAATCTCAATGACGCTATCATGTGAAGTCCGGAGATAGAGAACACATCTTTACAGTCCAAATCTTTTATCAATGTAGGAAACGGCTCTATCCAATCGTTCTCGAGGATTGCCCTGAATCTTTAAGTATTCAAAACCATAGAAATCCAGTAATTTTTGATGGTAGCGGTATAACTTATCTCGTTGATGTGGCATGTCTCTTAAATCGTCGACTTCCCACGGCACATCGATATCAGTAAACAGGTACAAATCATAATTTGATTTTGTTACCATGTTTAAAATTTTAGGATGACAATAACCATCGAAATAGACTTCGGACCAAAGTTGTGTTACCAAAACATTGGTATCACAAAAGAGAATTTTATTGGCCTTCATCAGTCGTTGATTTTCCAACTCCAATTGTTTCTTTGCAATGATTAATAAATCGTCCTTAGAACACTTCTTTTGGTATAAATCCCATTTTTCTTGAAGATAATTTCGGGCAAATTCTGGAACCCAACTTGTTGAATAATGGTTTGCTAAATCGATGGCCAAGGTTGTTTTGCCCGTGGATTCAGGACCATAAAGAACTATGCGGATAATGTTTGTTGAGTTATCTTTCTTTTCCATGCTTTATACCCCACGATAGCAATCAAAGTAAGAATCAGGTATTGGAGGCTTGATATTAATAAGTCTTTATAAAAATAAAGTGGAATCGTAATGAGATTACCAACAATCCAAAAAAGCCAATGTTCTACTTTCCTTTTGGCCATTAACCACATTCCAGCAAAAAATATAGCCGTGGTAAAGGTATCAACATAGGCTGTCCATTGAATCCATTGGTCAAAAATCATATAAATCCCCCCAATAAATACGATGCTACTGAAAAATATCAAACAAGACACTTTAAAATCATAAAAAGTACTTGAACTGATCGGATTCAAGCTAACTCCATTTTTTGATCGAGACCAATAATACCATCCATAAATACTCATGATGAAAAAATAGGCATTGATAATCATGTCTCCCAATAATCCGGCTTTTGCTAGTAAATAGACAAAGATTAGAGTAGAAATAATGCCCATTGGATAGACCAATACTTTATTGCGAGATGCAAAAAAAGCACTTAACAAACCCAAGATGACAGCCCCAATCTCCAAATAAATTTGAATCAATGGAACGCCTTGGTAAGGAGTCAATAATAAATCAAAAATCGGCTTGATAATGACTTCTATCCTTATTAAAGATTTTTAAGTGAAGAACCACTGATTTTTGACTTTCAAAAACTTCTTTGATCTCTTGGGTTAAAAATGTCATTAATTCATCATAAGGTCCATAAATCTGGGTAGACAATGGTGTTTCAATGACTTTAAAATCAGAGTTCCTCAATTTTATGATAAAGTCTTTGATTGATTGAGAATAATTGTTTTGTAGTGGTGTTAGGTTCAAATCAACGGATGCTCTTAGTGACATTTGAATCAAATTTTTCAGCTCAAAAATAGGAATTAAGCCAGTAGATTTTTGAGAGAACTAAAATGGATTTTAGACAATCAAACCCTCAATTATCTGGGGTGAAGTAATACACATTAACTCCATATATCATGCAAAGACAAATAGTCGAAGCGGGACCAACCCAGAAGTCGTTTTTCATATCCTTGGATCATGTTCTCATACAAACACAAAGAGAATAGGTATCGATTTCTTTAAAGTACAAATCAAAAAGTATTTGGTTTTCTTCAAAAAAAAACTTTCCCGTTCCTGATTGTTTTTCATAATGAATTGTCATTTGATTTTTAAATGAAATGCCCTCTTTTTTCATGGCTTTATATATGGCTTCTTTGGCCACCCAAAGTCTAGTCAAATGCTTTATTAAATCTAGTGAATTTGTACAATTACCGTCTTTAGAATTTGTGAACTTATAAGCCAATTTAGTAATTCTGGAATGATGTCTTTCAATATCAATTCCAATTTGATGTTTTATACTCAGTGATATAACCACATAGTCATTGGTGTGTGAAATCGATATGTTTTTACCACTTTTTAACATGGGAATCGTTTGATTTTTATAGTATAAATCGTCCAAATCAATTCCCATCTGTTTGAGTAAAATTCGTGAAGCTAAAAACGATTTTTGGTGTTTTTCTTTTTTCCTAATGAAAAAACGCTCTTGATCAACCTCAGAAAGCCTTATATGAGAATGTAATTCAGATAGGCTTTCAGTTATTTTCCAAACCCCAACGATTACCCGATTTTGAAACAGTTCATTTCTACTAACAAAAGGCATTTACTGGGGGATAAATTGTAATTTCGTGCTCCGTTTCAAAGTTATATTTTCAATGGAATTAAAAGGGAATTATATACTTTCATAACCAAAAAAGTGGTATCTTTATAGAGAGATGAAGAAAACTTACATTCAAATACGTTATCGAATTCGGACTTCACCATCAAATTATCGTTGGTTACATCAAGTAGCCGGGGCGAATCGTCATTTATGGAATCAAGCATTAGAAAAAATTGAAAAACAATACCAGGAAACCAAACAATCTAATTTTAGTTTTTTTTCATTATGTCGATGGTATGTTATCTATAAAAATCAAACCGCTCCTTGGTTGAAAAATTATCCAAAATCAATAACACGCGTGATGTTAAAAGATGTGTCTGATGCTTATCGTGCTTTCGTGACTAAAAAGCGAGGAAAACCACGCTATAAAAGCAAACATCGAAATCGACCATCGATACCCATTGAAATAAACCATCAATTCAAAACAAAAGAAGAGGGTATTTATTTTCGGATGAAGAAGGGGCATGATATTAAATTGATTCATTATCACAAACAACTGAAGCGTTATCAAAACTTTATTTTTAAATCAGGGCGTATCGTTCAATCGATCACAGGTAAATGGTACTTAACGGTATGTTATCAAGTGGATGCTATGGAACAAAAAGAAGATGGGTTAGGGATTGGTATTGATCGTAATGTCGGACAAGTAGCGGATCATCAAGGGCAATTATATCATTTAACCAATACAGATCAAATCCAAAAAGGAATCCAATATTGGCAACGAAAGAAAGCTCGACAGAAAAAAGGTAGTCGTCGGTCCTACAAAACACAATTAACGATCAATCGACACCATGAAAAAATAAAAAATATCAGAAAAAACGATTTAATACATATCGCGAACCAAATCACCACTAAGAGTCGTTCTGTCGTCATGGAAGACCTGAGAACCAAAGGCATGACGGCGTCTGCTCGTGGGACGATCGACCAACCTGGTAAAAATGTAAAATCAAAATCAGGTTTAAATCGAGTGATCTTAGGCACGGGATGGTATCAATTGGAACAGCATTTATCGGAAAGAGGTGTTGTTCATAAGGTTCATCCAGCCTATACATCTCAAATGTGTTCTTGTTGCGGGTATGTATCAAAGCATAATCGTTGTTCTCAATCACGATTTGTTTGTCAGCAATGCGGTCATACGGAGAACGCGGATATTAATGGGGCACAAAACATATGGGCCTCCGGGAAGGGGACCATATTAAAAAACGGACATGGAGTATTTGTAAGACCAATCATCTGTACGGATGGGAGGCTAAATACATTGAAGTGTCAATCGGACCATAATAATCATTTTGTCAATAATGGTTATGAAAGTATATAATTCCCAATTAAAAACTTCATTCATCAGACATAAAGTCAAGGATTTATCTTTAGTGGATTGGGGGAAAAAAGAAGTTCAACTGGCAGAAGCCGAGATGCCGGGATTAATGGCTTTAAGAAAACAATTTAAAAAAACAAAGCCGCTGCAGGGGGCAAGAATTGCTGGCTGCTTGCACATGACGATTCAAACAGCGGTTTTGATTGATACCTTGGTTGATTTGGGAGCCCAAGTTACCTGGAGTTCTTGCAATATTTTTTCGACTCAAGATCATGCCGCAGCATATATAGCCCATCGAGGTATTCAGGTCTATGCTTGGAAAGGGATGAATGAAAAAGAATTTGATTGGTGTATAGAACAAACTCTATTTTTTGGTCAAGATCAAACCCCACTTAATATGATTTTGGATGATGGGGGCGATTTAACCAAAATGGTTTTGGATGACTATCCAGAATTAATTGGTGGAATCAAAGGTGTTACAGAGGAAACCACTACTGGCGTTTTGCGATTGTATGAAAGAGAAAAAAGAGGTGTTTTGCCGCTTCCGGCAATCAATGTTAATGATTCGGTGACCAAATCAAAATTTGACAATAAATATGGTTGTCGCGAGAGTGCCGTTGATGCTATACGCAGAGCAACAGATTTGATGTTGGCAAGTAAAAGAGTTGTGGTTTGTGGATATGGTGATGTAGGTAAAGGGACTGCGGCTTCGTTCAGAGGAGTTGGAGCTATTGTTACCATCACTGAAATAGATCCGATTTGTGCATTACAAGCAGCAATGGATGGTTTTGAAGTGAAAAAACTAGAAACCGTTATTCAAAATGCTGATATTATCATTACTGCTACTGGAAACAGAGATGTGGTTTGTGAACGACATTTTATGAAAATGAAGGATAAAGCCGTGGTATGCAATATTGGTCATTTTGATAATGAAATTGATATGAAGTGGCTCAACCAACACCATGGCCACACGAAGACAGAGATCAAACCTCAAGTTGCCCTGTATACTTTAGAAAACAATCATCAGATAATTGTTTTAGCTGAAGGTCGGCTCGTCAATTTAAGTTGTGCATCGGGACACCCAAGTTTTGTTATGAGCAATTCGTTTACCAACCAAGTCCTTGCTCAAATGGAACTGTGGAATAATCCAGAACACTACGAAAATAAAGTTTATACATTACCGAAGCATTTAGACGAACAAGTAGCCAATTTCCATTTAAATCATCTGGGGGTGGAGTTAACCAAATTATCAGAACAACAAGCAAATTATATCGGAGTGCTTCCTCAGGGACCATTTAAACCAGAGCATTATAAATATTGATCTCTGTGGCATATTCTTTATCTTTGAATCATGCCCGTTCAGCCATCAAAGTGGTGTTAAGAAACCTTCCGTTGTTTCTATTAGGTGGGTATTTTATATATGCTCAACCTTCAAGTATTCAACTTGAATATCATGTGACTGGATTTGGAAAAAACAACTTGAAAGGGATTCTACATTATCACAATGAGGAAGCTATATTTTACATTGTAGACTCGCGAAACAGTCATCAAGAAAAGCAAGTGATAATAACGGACATGCCATTGAATGAGGGGGAGGCTTTCAGTGGTATGGAATTTATTTTAGAATCACTTAACCAGATACCGTCATCTGACAGTAAGTTTCCCCCATTTTACTCACAAATGATTTTAAATGAAGGAGTTAGATTTTCGAGTGTCGATTTTGAATTTTTAGATCAAGAGCTTGTTCTAAAAGAAGATATGGGAATAATCGAATGGAATCTACAATCTGAATCTAAGCAAATCAATGGTTTCAATTGTCAGAAAGCCAATGGAAAATTTGGAGGGAGAGATTACACAGTATGGTATACCAATGAAATCCCTATTAATATAGGACCGTGGAAACTGGATGGGTTACCAGGAGCAATAGTTGAAGGTTCAGATTCGAAAGAAGTTAGTTTTTTATTGTCTAAAGTCCTTTTTGATTTGGATTGGCCAAATATTGAGAAGTTGAGTCCTGATCCTGAAAATACAATTTATTGTGAAGAGTATTTCAGACTTTTAGAGCAAAACTCTATAGAAAGGGACAAACAATTTAAGGCAAGATTATCAAGAGGATTCGCGGCGAGGTTAGATATCACAACGAATTTAGTTCAAAAAGAATGTGATTAGTTGATGATGTGCAAAGTAGGGGAGGTTATAAGTTAAAATAATGGGATATGGCCAAAGGACCAATTATCATAGACTTCGAATCAACTTGGGCTCATGTTGCACTAGATCGTTGAACTGGTCAGTCGTTGACATCCTAGGAACGCCTTCTGCCTCCGTATCCTCTGACTGAAAAAACGGATTGGGATGACCAAAAAGGGAACCATCGAACATCAAAAGAAAGCCGCCGTATTGAAAAAAGTTCAAAAAAAAGGGGGGGGTATTCATACTTTTGAAGTATTATTTCTCAAAACAATCAAACATATGTTCAAGTATTTCCTATTTCTTCTGGTAGCCAGTTCTCCGATACAAGCTCAATCAACAAGTATTCAACTTGAATATGATGTAACAGGATTTGGTAAATACAACTCAAAAGGGATTCTGCATTATTACAACGGAGAAGCTATTTTTTTTGTAGTTGACCCTTTAGCAAGTGAACGAACAGAAGAAAAGGAATTAAAGGAAAAATAACACTGAATAAGGAAGACATTCTCAAAGGCATTGAAATAAAGTTTGATGGTCGTGGATGGACCCCTCCTTTTTTGGATCAATATCCTCAATGGTATACACAAACGAGTTTTAATGATAGATTTCGGCTTTCGAGAAGATCATATAAAGCCTTGGGTAAAGAATTCATTCTAAAAGAAAATACTGAAACAATCAAATGGAATTTGCAAGCAGAATCGAAGATTATCAATAGTTTCAACTGCCAAAAAGCCATTGGAAAATTTGGAGGAAGAGATTACATCGTTTGGTATACCAATGAAATCCCCGTTCCCATAGGACCATGGAAAATAGATGGATTGCCGGGAACTGTAGTCTCCGGGATAAGCCAAGATGATAGAGTTAGTTTCTCATTGTCCAAAGTCACTCATGATATCAGTTGGCCTGAAATTGAGAAATTGGATCCGAAGCCTGACGACATCATCAATTGTGACGATGATTTCAGACTTTTTAATCAAGAAAACGAGGCTCAAATCAAAAAATTGAAATCAAAAATGCCAAGAAATATCACCATTGCAGGTATAACGGTTGATTATGACCGTATACAAAAAGAGTGTGATCAGTAAAACAAATCTTAGATTTGTATCACTAGGCTGGTTTTTTCATAACCAACGCGAAATTTTACTGTTACACCGAATAGTATAGTTTCAAAAATATAAATGAGGTTTGTAAACATTTTAGTTCTTTTCGCCATTTTTTCTTGGCCCCATGATGTGGCTTCTCAATGGAGCATATCAGGAGTTGTCACTAACGAAGAAGGAAAACCTATATCATTTTGTCAAGTTACGATTAAAAAATCATCAGATAGTTCAGAAATCATGGACTATACCTTTACGGACGCCGAAGGGAAATACGAATTAAATGTTGAAGTTAGTGGGGATTTGCATATCCAGTTTTCAAAGCTACATTTTCATAGTGTATCAGAAGTACTGTCTAGTGATACCTCAGATAAAAAGATTGAATTCAATGTTTCTTTAAAACTAAATCCCCAAAAACTGAAAGATGTGACTTTAGAAGGCGCCCAACCCGTAATTGTTAAAAAAGATACCGTCGTTTATCGAGCAGAACATTTTCGGCGAGGGGATGAACAAGTCTTAGAAGATTTGCTGGAAAATCTGCCAGGCGTTGAAGTGACTTCAGATGGAACGGTAAAATTCGAAGGAAAAGAAGTGGAGAAAATCATGATTGAAGGTTCTGATTTAGTGGGTGATGACTACAAACGCTTGAGTCAAAACATGCCCGATTATCCGATTGAAGAAGTGGAACTGTATCGCAATTATCAAGAAAATCATCTGTTAAGAGGATTGAATGATTCAGGAGATTTTGCGCTGAATGTCTTATTGGAGGAACAATACAAAAGCGTTTGGTTTGGTAATGTCAAACCCAAAACAGACTTTGATATCGATTCGAAATACCAGTTTGCAGGCAATCTGATTGGCGTCTTTAAAAAAAATCAATCGCTCATCACTACGGAAATGAATAATATTGGGAGGCGCTCCAATGGCCATAATTTCACTCTTCCGGACATCGATTTACAAATGGAACTACTAAGACCCATTATCAATATTGGTTCATTTTATTCTAGATTCGGCAATTCAAATTTCAATAATCAAGAATCGATTTCGCTCAATAGTGTTTTTAATCCTAACAAAAAAATGGAGGCTCGAGTACAACTTTTGTTTCATTGGGATGAACAATCCTTTTTTAGTGCATCCAATCGGAACGTTGAAATCAATCAAATTGCTTTTGAAAACAACGAAACATACAGTCTTAAAAGAGACACAAAGAGATGGACGATTAGTTCAAAAGTAAAATACCAATTATCCAAAGACCAACTGTTGGAATACCGAGGAAGTTATAAGGACAATGAACGTATTAGTGGAGTGTCATTCGATTTTAACGATATTAATTCTTTAGAAGCATTATCGACTAATGAACATTTATTGACGCAAAAGGTGGACTACACTTTAAGGATTACAAATAAACAAGCACTGCAAGTTAAAGGAAATTATGCCTACCAACATCAACCACAAGAGTATTCTAGTAATCAGAATTTTTTTGAAGAATTGTCTGAAAGCACTTCGATGAGTCGCTACAATCAAAATATCCATCATCGATTGGATTATGCAACGGCAAACATTCGTTACACGCAACAAATGTCAAAAGGTAACCTGTGGAATATAGGCCTTCAAACCAATTACAGAAAGGAATCGCTTGATGCTCCTACCGATATTATTCTTGACTCTGAATGGAATGATTTTATAGACAACAACAAATATTCCATTTTTGAATCCCAAGCAATGATATCTCGTCAAATGGCATTCAACAATATAAAAATCACGCCACGCATCAATTTTTCGACAGTGAATACGTCGTTAAAAACTTCGAATGAAGAAAAGGATGCCACCAAATACTTTTTGGAAGGGAATATTGACTTCAAATGGACTTTTACCCAAAGCCATTTCTTTTCTATGAATTACGATTATGCCACTACCTCCATTAGCGGTCTAACAGATGTCTCTTCAGATTATTTGCTATTAGATCGAAATTCACTTCAGAGGGGGCTTGGATTCATGGATTTTTTAAACCAATCAAGTTTCATTGTATCTTATTACATTGGCGGACCTACCAGAAGAATGTCTTTTGATACGGGAGTTGTTTTCAGTAAACAGCATGATTTTATAACATCAAAGCAAACCATCACCCAAAACTATCAGATTAGTGAATTGGTTTTAGTCAAAAACCAATCCTCTACTAGTTTTTGGTCGACATCCGGTTATTATCTTAAAAAGATTTTTACCAATATTAAATTGAAATTAAACTACAGTTACAGTGATTATTATTTTTTTGTTGAATCTGAAAAAAACACCTATAAAAGCAATAATTATGGGATGGGTGTAGAAATCAGAACGTCTGCTTTTGATCACCTTGATGTTGTGGTTGGCATTAATTTTCAAACCCCAGATGTTTCTGTCAATGGCATGACAAGACCAACAGTATACGCCAGCAGTCAATTTATTGACTTGGTATACAAGCCCAATAGAAGCATGACCTTTAAGACGGTGATAGATAGGAGTGCCTATAACAGAGATAACACCCAGCAAGATTTTTGGTTTATCAACTTGAACTATGACTATATTATCATGAGAAACAAACTGACAATTGGACTAGAGTTTGTCAATCTTTTGGATCAAAATACAATTAAGTCAGTTAATGTTAGCCGTCTTGGGACTACCACTTCAGAATACAGAATTCAACCTCGGACTGGTCTATTTAAACTAGATTATAGATTTTAATGATACAGAGGAATTATATTATTTGGAATTATTGAAAAAGTTCTAAATTGGAAAGGTGAAATACAAACGATTCACCTACGGACAAAGGCAACTCATAGAAATATACCTAGCTCGGAACTATTCAATAGTACAAATTGCTCAAGCAATAAAGCGAAACCAATCCAGTGTCTATAGAGAAGTCAAAAGGAATTCTTCTCGAAAAAATAAATACAACGCCATCAAAGCCAATCAACGAGCCGAAGAATTTAAAATCAAAAGAAAACCTAAAAAATTAACTTCTGAAATGAAATCCTATATCGATGACAAAGTGAAACAATTTGGTTGGTCTCCACAAAAAATTCGTCAAGAAGCCAGAAAATCAAGAATCGATATGGTATCGATCCATCGTATATACCATTACATTAAAGAAGATAAAGAATACGGAGGGGAACTTCACAAGCACTTAAAAATAGGATTGCGTAGCAATTGAATAGGAGAAGGTAGAATTGGTTCAATTTATTTAATTTCGCAGTCCTTGATTTCATGGGAATGTATGCTATTGTCGATATTTTAGGAAAGCAATATAAAGTCCAAGAAAATCAACAGATTTTTGTGGATAGGATGGATTTAGAAAAAGGAAAATTCATTGATTTTGAAAACATCTATTTATTGGATGATACCGAAAAAATTTCCGTTGGGACGCCAACGGTCAAAGATGCCATCGTCACTGCAGAAGTGTTGGGACATCAAAAAGGGGATAAAGTCATTGTTTTTAAAAAAAAGAGAAGAAAGGGGTATGCTGTCAAAAATGGACACCGACAAAATTATACTCAGTTGCTTATCAAAAAAATCAAAACAAAATTTACAGAACCCCCAAAAGAAACGGCTAAAATTCCTTTTTCAAAATCTACTAAAGTGGCAACTAACTAATACGGGGATCAATTTAAACTTGTAAAAATGGCTCATAAAAAAGGCGTAGGAAGTTCAAAAAACGGAAGAGAATCGGAATCAAAACGTTTAGGAGTAAAAATTTTTGGGGGACAAATTGCTAAACCGGGGAGTATCATCATACGCCAACGCGGAACCAAGCACCATCCAGGACTTAACGTCTATTTGGGTAAAGACCACACACTCCATTCATCAATTGATGGGATCGTACAGTTTAAAAGAAAAAAAAATAATAGATCTTTTGTTTCTGTATTGCCCAATGAAGTCCAGCCCATTTCACCAAAAGTCGAATGACTATAGTTTTTTGGTTCTACAACAATGGGAAATCATACAATGTCCCCGTCACGGTGTGATATTAGGGTTTCCTTTTGAATTTTAAGGAGTATTTACCCCCACCGGCTAGTGCGATAGCCAAAAATCCGGTAAAGAATAGTAAAGCTTTTTCCCATCGATCAAACGCATCCCCATTTGCCATATGAACGGCAATCATGGCTCCCAACATAACCAAAGTTGTTAAAGCTGCTGCCCATCTTGTTTGGTATCCTACGATGATTAAAATAGGTGCAATAAATTCACCAATAGCTGTAATCACAAGAGTTAATTCAGCACCTATTCCGATAGGGTCTGCAAAAGCAAAATCACCTTGAAATACTTTGGAGATTTTTCCCCACCCATGAGTTATCATGGCCACTGAAAAAACCACACGTATAATCAAAAGAGCTAAGTCGGTATTTTTTTTCATGAAAATTTAATTTGATACTAAGTTAGAACATTTTGGGAATAATAGTCAATCGTTTGTTTTAGTCCGTCATCAAACCTGGTGGTGGGCTTCCAATTCAATTCTTGAGTAATCTTAGATTTATTGAGGGCGTACCGAAAATCATGTCCCAGTCGATCGGGCACATGAGTGATTAGTTTTTGAAAAGACCCTTGGGCCTGATTTAATTCAGATTCTAGCAGATGAATAATTTTGTTCACTAGAGAGATATTATTGATTGGATTGTCAGCTCCAATATTATAAGACTGCCCAATGGTTCCACGATGAAAAATACAGTCGATGGCCTCGACATGATCAGAAACAAATAACCAATCTCGAATGTTATCTCCCTTTCCATAAACTTTTATGGGCTGCTTGTTTAATGCATTGGTGACTATCTGAGGAATAAACTTATCATCAGATTGGTATGGCCCATAATTATTAGTGCAATGAGACAAAACAATGGGTAGCCCGTAAGTGTGATGAAATGCTTTAACAAAATGATCTGCAGCGGCTTTAGAGGCTGCATAAGGCGATCGAGGAAGATAGGGATCCGACTCTATAAAAGATCCTGCCGGTCCAAGATGACCGTATACTTCATCGGTCGAAACGTGATAAAACCGATTAAATGAAGGGTTTTGTTGACAATAGGTTTTGGTTAATTCAAGAAGATGAACAGTTCCAACGATATTGGAATGAACAAATAAACTGGGGTTGACAATGGATTTATCCACATGCGTTTCTGCCGCCAGATGAATGATTCCTTCAAATTCATAGTTTTTGAATAATATTTCCATCTGTTTTTTATTGCAGATATCGTATGGATAAAAAGAATAATTAGGGTGATTCGATATGGAATCTAGTCCTTTGATGTTACTAGCCTCTGTCAATGAATCGACATTGACAAAATGATAGTGAGGGTATTTACCAACCAAAACTCGAAGTAAATGTATGCCTATAAATCCAGCGCCACCTGTAATTAAAATGGGATTTTTTGGCATATTATTGAATTTTAGAAATGCATTCAGTTAAGGCCACCTTCCAATTTCGAGGTATCATATTGAATTCTTGTCTGATCCTAGTCGTGTTTAATGCACTGTATTCAGGACGCTTAACGATCGAGTTTTTTTGTTTGACACCAACTAAAGAAGCGGGAGTGTTCATAGGCATGCTGTCGATTATGTGCTTTGCAACATCATACCATGTTGCTACGCCAGAATTAACAAAATGATAAATCCGATGATTCAAAGTTTTGAATTGATTTGCAATTGATAAAATAAATTGGGCCAAATCTATACCATAGGTGGGACACCCGTATTGATTATTCACTACTTCGAGTGTTTTGTTTTGTTGTATTTGAGAAAGTATGCTTTTAAAAAAATTAGTGCCAAAAGGACTAAATATCCAAGAACTACGAATAATGATCGCTTTTATTTTTGATTCTAGCAAAAGTTGTTCTCCCAAAGTTTTTGATTTTCCATATTGATTGATGGGGTTGGGACTATCGCTTTCAGTATAAGGTTCTCTTTTTTGACCATCAAACACATAATCTGTGGATATGTGAAATAGAAAAGTATTATGTTTTTGGCATAATTTAATAAGGCGATCTACCCCATTAACATTAACCTGTTGGGCACATTTTGGATTGGATTCTGCTTTTCCCACATGGGTATAAGCCGCACAGTTGATGATGATATCAACAGGGTTGTATTCAACAAAATCATTGATTTGATTTTGGTTGGTAATGTCAAATTCACTTTTATTTAAAAAATAAAATTGATCTTTTTGGTTTTGGGGGACAATGAATTCAATACATTGAGCGAGTTGCCCCCCACCTGTGACCAAAAACTTTAATTTAGACAGCGGAGGGGTCATCAAAAGAAAAGGCCTTTGAAAAACCAATATTGGTTTTGTCTCTTTGAGAAACAATAATAGAATTCATCGACAGGGGCCATCGAATATTTAGCTTAGAATCATTCCAAGCGATAGACTGTTCCGAAGGGGGATGATAGTATTGATCCATTTTATAGAAAACCAGGGACTGATCGCTCAAAGTAAGATAACCGTGAGCAAACCCTCGAGGAATGAATAGATTGGAATCACGATCATCACTTAAAAAAAATCCAAAAACCTGCCCAAAACTTTCAGACCACTTCCGCATGTCTACAACGACATCATAGATTGATCCATTGACCACCGAGATTAATTTGGACTGAGCATGGGGTGGTAGTTGATAATGTAATCCCCGCAACACCCCCTTTTTCGAGTGGACTTCGTTTTCTTGACAAAAATCCGATAAAGAATATCCAAGTTTTTCTTCTAAAAGATCTTTTCGGAAGTTTTCACTAAGAGACCCTCGAAAGTCTTGGTGAATTTCTGGATGAATCAACGCCAGACCGGTCTTATCAATCATTTGAATTTCCATAATGGAAAGTTATAAATAGTTATTGATCAAATATTGACCATAAGGCGTCCTGTTCATTTTTTTTGCAGCCATTAAAACATCTGATTTGGTAATCCATCCTTTTTTAAAGGCGATTTCTTCCAAACAGGCTACTTTACTTCTTTTCCTTTTTTCAATGGTATGGATAAACTGAGAGGCTTCAAGCAAGGATTCTGGACTCCCTGTATCCAGCCAAGTAAAGCTTTTTGAAAGTTGCACGACATCTAACGCATTATCAGAAAGATATTGTTGATTGACTGTGGTAATCTCAAGTTCTCCACGTTTGGAAAATGGAATTTTTGCAGCCATTTGAATGACTGAATTTGGATAAAAATACAATCCAGCCACAGCAATATTACTAGGGGGTGTATTCGGTTTTTCTTCAATGGAAACAGCCTGATGGAATTGATTAAATCCAAGAACACCGTATTGATGCGGGTTATTGACTTCAACACCAAAAACAGTGGCCACTTGATGTTTAGTGGCATTAATTTTTGCTTTTATCAAATGGGATTCTAAATGAGGGCCATAGAAAACATTATCTCCCAATACCAAACAAACGGAACTTGATCCCAGAAATTTTTTTCCAACAAGAAAGCCTTGAGCAATCCCTTGAGGTTTACTTTGAATAGCATAGTCAATAGATAATCCCCATTGGGATCCATCGCCTAGTAAACGCTTGTAATGTGCCATATCTTCAGGCGTACTAATGATTAAAATGTCCCGAATATCGGCAAGCATCAAAATAGAAAGGGGATAATACACCATGGGTTTATCGTAAATGGGCAACAGCTGTTTGGACGCCCCACCAGTAATCGGCAGCAACCTTGTCCCATTACCTCCTGCCATGATAATACCTTTCATCGGTTGTTGAATTAAATAGCGCTACGAAAAATTAAAGTCAGATGGAATCAGGGCGTTAAATGGTTGTTATTCGTAATGTATTGACCATTCCTTTTTTTGAAACAGGGATATAGGTCAAATTAACAAGAAAATCCCCTTTTGTCACATAGCCCTTTTCTAAAGCAATCTGATTGACCTCTTCCATGACCAAATCAGTCTCATTTCCTTCCTCATAGTAAAAAGTTTTGACCCCCCAAAGTAAATTCAATTGAGAAAGTAAATTTTTGTTGGACGTGAATACTAAAACATAAGCCGATGGTCGACAAGCTGAAATTTGATAGGCCGTATAACCGCTATTGGTGAGTGTACAAATGGCTTTGGCATTGATGGCGTTGGCGATTTTAGCGGCATGAAAGCAAATGGAATCCGTGATATAGCGAATGGTTTGAATGTTTTTGGGTTGTTCTAAATGGATTTTGATGAGGTCGGCATTTTCTACAGTTTTTAAAATGGAAGTCATCATGCTAATCACTTTCGCTGGATGTTTTCCTACAGAGGTTTCTCCTGAAGTCATCACGGCATCAGCCCCATCAAAAACAGAGTTCGCGACATCATTAACTTCGGCTCGACTCGGTGTGAGGCTATCGATCATGTTTTCCAACATTTGAGTTGCTATGATTACCGGTATACGGGCTTTTTTAGAAAGTAAAACCAGTTTTTTTTGAACAAGTGGCACTTCAGCGGCTGGAATTTCAACCCCCAAGTCCCCACGAGCTACCATAATACCGTCCGACAATTCAATGATTCGATCTAGACTTTGGATGGCTTGAGGTTTTTCAATTTTAGAAATGATGGGAAGCTTCTTTTCACTAAAATCTGCCATCAATTGTTTTAATGCCAATAAATCTTCTGCCCCTCGGACAAAAGAAAGAGCAATCCAATCCACATCTTGAGTGAAAATGAATTTGGCATCTTCAATGTCCTTAGGCGTTAAGGCACCAATGGTCATTCTGGTATGGGGAAGGTTGACTCCCTTTTTAGATTCAAAATCACCCCCCTGGATGGTCTTGGTGATGATTTTTGATTTTCTATCAGTATGCGTGACTTCAAAAATGAGTTTTCCATCATTGATCAAAATGGAATCACCAATGGCAACATCTTTAGCTAAATGAGGATAGTTGAGGTAGGCTTTTTGGGCATTTCCTACAAATGGCTTGTCCGAATAAAAGGTTACATTATCTCCAACCGAAACCACAGATCCTTTTTCCACATCACCAATACGTAGTTTAGGCCCTTGTAAATCAGCCAAAATAGCTGAATGACATTCGTGTTTTTGATCTAATTCACGAATCATTTTGATTTGCATGGTGGCCACACTGTAGGTGACGTGTGAAAAATTGATTCGAAAGACATTGGTTCCAGCTAGGATCATTTCTTCTAGCGTATGGATATCTCTTGTGGAAGGCCCTAAAGTGGCTACTATTTTGGTTTTTTTGAAAAAACTCATCAATCAAAAATTAATAACGCCGAGTTTTTAATTTGCTCTGAAGGGATTACCAGGTGCAAAAAAACACCTTTTATTTTATTGATTTGTTCCATTAGTAATTTGACACGATCACCGATATAAAGTTTTATAAAGTAATCCATTTGGTTGAATTCAGTGAGTAAATATACTTTTTTAAACCACGGGGTATCAAATGCTTTCAATAAAACAGGAGACTCGCCATTGGGTTTTTGAGGGGATTCAAACCAATTTGAAAAAATGTATTCAGGTTTCGAATTTTCAAACTGTTGCCATTGATAAAGCGGCCACCCATGGGTTTGGTTTTCGGTAAGGATATCTTCATTGGTTCTTTTAAAGCGGGAATTCCCTAGTCGATTGATGTGATATACGAGCTCAAAAATTTCTAATTCAGATTGAATCCCAATTAACCAAAAGGTTTCTTTAAAATCAACAACTAATCGCTGAGATCTTTTGTAACTGACTTTTTTGGGCGGCACGATATAATTTTTTGAAAGATTATTCAGTTTAAAACTAGGGGAATGGAAGAGTATTTTTCTAAGAGATTCAAATAACATTCTTTGCTTTTTTGAAACCCTTGGTCAATAAAAACAGCACCAATCAGCGATTCAAGCAAGTTCCCATGGATATCGACACCAAATTTTGGAGCACTTTCACCCGTTTGAATCAATTCTAAAAGTTTCATTTTTTTACCGATTTGATTCAAATTATTTCTGGTATTTAATTGTGATTTCAATTCTGACACTTCCTGTATGGATGCCGAACGGTAACGTTTATAAATCACCTCGATAACAATCATATTGATAATGGCATCACCTAAAAATTCCAATCGTTCAAAATTTAACGGATGTCCTTTTCTGTCTTGAAGATTGGATGAACCATGGATAAACGCCAATTGGTAAATTTTTAGAGCATCGGTGTTGATATCAAAACCAAGTCTTCCTCTCAGCTGTTTTTTAAACGCTCTGATTGTAAATTCTTTTGTATGATACACGGTAAGCTTGGTAAAAGTGACATCACTCCCGATTGGTTTTAAATAGCCGTTGTTCAATCATTTTTTGACTTTTGGGTGGCTTTGAAATACCATGTTTTGCAGTTCTGATCGATTGACAAAACCGTTGAGAACATGCTGAATGTAAAAAACTTGGGGATAATTATAGCCCATATCGAGAAAAAGTCGACCCATAAACGTTTTTAATAAAACACCTTCTTTGGGAATACCTTCTCTTTCCGGATCATTAAACTTTTTTGAAATATCAAGCAGATTTAGTTTCTTTCCAAAAACTTCGATTTGATTTTGATTACAAAGAATCACCCTTAATTGGGTTAAATTCCCTTCATCGAAAGATGAAAATTCTTCAAAAACCCATTCGGTGGTTATCGTTCTAATTAAGGCGTTCCCAATGTATATGAGGTGTTTATGATGTGTCCGGGATTTTTCTTTTTTGGGCATTAAAAAAACATCAATGAAATCATCTCGATTTTTTAATGGAATTTTGAGCTGGAATCGCTTCAGTAATTCTTGAGCAACTATTTGGGATGCACGGCGTGAAGAGAGCTTTTTATGGTGAAAAAGCCTCATAGAACTCAATCTAGTTTTTTAAATACTAGGCAGGCATTATGACCACCAAATCCAAAGGTGTTGGAGAGGATGTAATCGACTTTTCTAGGTTGGGCTTTATTAAAAGTAAAATTTATTTTTTTGTCGAAGGCTTCATCAACCGTTTCATGATTGATCGTCGGTGGAATCGTTTGATGCACAATGGAGAGTATACTGGCAATGGATTCAACGGCTCCAGCAGCCCCCAACAAATGACCCGTCATGGATTTTGTCGCATTCAAATTCATGGTATAGGTATGGTCTTTAAATAAGGAATAAATGGCATTAGCTTCCGCAATATCTCCTAAAGGGGTGGATGTTCCATGGGTGTTAATCGAATCCACATCGGTGGTTTTTATATTGGCATCCTTGAGGGCATTTTTCATCACTCTGATAACACCAGTCCCATTGGGATGTGGTGCCGTCATATGAAAGGCATCAGAGGTTAGTCCAGCACCTACAAATTCAGCATAGATTTCGGCGCCTCTGGATTTAGCATGTTCATAACTTTCTAATAATAAAGCCCCTGCTCCCTCTCCTAATACAAATCCATCTCGATGTTTATCATATGGTCTCGATGCCTTTTGGGGCTCATCGTTTCGCGTCGAAAGAGCGTGCATGGCATTAAAACCACCGATACCGGCATAGGTGACAGTCGCTTCTGACCCCCCTGCCAAAATAACATCTGCATACCCCCAACGAATATAATTTAGGGCATCGATGAGCGCATGAGAAGAAGAAGCGCAAGCCGAATTTGTGGCAAAATTGGGGCCGCCAAATCCATGCTTAATCGAAATCAATCCTGGGGCGATACTAGCAATCATTTTAGGAATCAAATAGGGATTAAATCGAGGGTTTTTATCATTTTCAGTGAATTTAATCAGCTCATTTTCAAAGGTTCCCAATCCACCAATTCCTCCACCCCAAATCACGCCTACATTGGCTTTATCAATTTTTTTAAAATCGATATTGGAATCTTCTATGGCTTGATCAGCGGCAATCATGGCCAACTGACAAAACCGATCCATTTTGCGCGCCTCTTTTCTTTCGATATAATCGTGGATATCGAGGTTTTTCACTTCACAAGCAAATTGTGTTCTGAATTTAGAAGCGTCAAAAAGGGTAATGGGAGCAGCACCACTAACACCAGACTCTAATCCTTTCCAAAGACTATCGGCATCATTTCCAATAGGGGATAAGACACCCAAACCGGTGACGACAACTCTTGGTGGAGTCATGGTAAGATTATGCTTGTTCTTCGATGTATTGGATAGCTTGTCCTACAGTGGCGAATTTTTCAGGTTGATCATTAGCAATTTGAATGTTGAATTCTTTTTCAAATTCCATAACCAACTCAACGATATCTAATGAATCTGCACCCAAATCATTAGTAAAGGAAGCGTCATCAACAACTTCACTTTCATCGACCCCTAATTTATCGACCACAATGGCTTTTACTCTTGATTTTATATCAGACATAAGAAAAATTTATTGAGGCAAATTTAGCAACTTTGAACATACATGGGAGCATATCATAAATTTGCCTTCAAATAATGAGTTGAAGTTATCATTGAAAGTGAATCAAGCCTCAAAAATTGTTCTTTTTGCTTCTGGCAGTGGGAGCAATGCCTTGCGCCTTTGTCAGTATTTTGAAAACAACTCAAAAGTTCAGATCACTTCTCTTTTTTGCAATAACGCCAATGCAGGTGTTATCGAAAAGGTCAAGCCTTTTGGTATTAAAACGGTTATTTTTTCTAAAGTCCAATTAGAATCAGGAGAGGTTTTAGAAAAATTGAAAAACATTTCGCCAGAAATGATTGTATTGGCTGGATTTTTGCTTAAACTACCAGGGGAAATAGTGTCTCATTTTTCTAGAAAGATCGTCAATATTCATCCAAGTTTATTACCCAAATATGGAGGGAAAGGCATGTATGGACATCACGTCCATCAAGCCGTCAAAAACAGTGGAGACAACAAAACCGGCTTGACGATTCATTATGTCGATCAACACTATGATTCGGGAGCTATTATTTTTCAAAAATCAGTTGATATTTCACCAAACGATACCCCTCAAGACATTGCTCAAAAAGTATTAAAATTGGAGCATTATTATTATGCTAGCGTGATTCATGCATTGATGGAAGACCTTCCCTATGATTGGTGAACTAACGCTTTATTCTGATGGGGGGTGTATTAATAATCCAGGTCCAGGGGGTTGTGGTGTTATTTTGGAATACCAAACTGAGAATCGAACCAGGTCCATAGAACTTTTGCAAGGGTACCAACGAACCACCAACAATCGGATGGAATTGATGGGCGTCATCATGGGTCTACAAAAATTAAATGGTCATCAACCAAACGTTCATGTCCACACGGATTCGCGTTACGTGGTGGACGCTTTTGAGAAAAAGTGGGTTTTTGGTTGGGAAATGAAGCAATTCAAAAATCGAACTAATGCCGATTTATGGCAACGGCTTTTAAAAATATATCGCCAGCATCAAGTCAAATTTCATTGGGTTAGAGGGCATGATGCCAATCCTCGAAATGAGCGATGTGATCAGTTAGTCACTATGGCCATAAAAAAGGGGAATTTGGTTACGGATATGGGATATATCAATAGCAATTATGGAGCTTTGAATTTATCCATGGAAGCCCGATAAGCATTTAACTCAATAGAAGCTAAGGACTTATAAATCAAGTTATATTGAAAAATTAATCCGATAGAGTTTTTATTTTTGCTGCAATGGATAAGCCCATCGTTGTCTTTGGTCCCATTGCTTATGACGATATCGAAACGCGGTATGGAAGAGTCAAAAAAATTCTCGGTGGATGCGGTGCGTACACATCGGTAGTGGTTTCTTCTTATGCCGTTGAGTGTTCTTTAATTTCAATAGTCGGTAAGGATTTTAAGCAAACAGATAGAGAGTTTTTAATTAATAAAGGAGTCAGTTTAGAACATTTAGAAACAGAACCAACGGATAACACTTTATTTTGGAGTGGTTATTATAGTGAAGATTTTACGAACCGTATCACTAGAGAAACTAAAGTGGGGGTCTATACAAATTACGACCCTATTATTCCAGAGGGATTAAAAAATCCTGAAATACTTGTTTTAGGTAATATTTCCCCTCAAATACAATGGAGCATCTGGAATCAATTCTCAAAAAAACCTGTCTTGACGGTTTTGGATACCATGAATTATTGGATTGATAGTCAATTAGAATTTTTAAAACGAATCATTGGAAAGGTCGATGTGATTTCGATTAATAATGAAGAAGCATTTAGTTTAACCAATGAACGAAATCCACATGATGCGGCTAAAAAATTAATGGCCATGGGCCCCCGGTATGTTATTATCAAATTAGGAGAATTTGGGGCCTATTTATTTTCCAAACATCAATATTATTATTCTCCAGCACATACAGTAGATAAAGCTATAGACCCTACTGGTGCAGGAGATTGTTTTATAGGCGGGTTTATTGGTTATTTATACCAATCAAAAGATTATTCTTTTGAAAACATGAAAATGGCCATGGGTCATGGCACTGTTTCGGCTTCTTTTGTTGTCGAAGATTTTGGACTCAAAAATCTAGAATATCTAAACCAAAAATCAAGAAACCTCCGATTTAAACAGTACAAGACATCTATCGAATCGAAATTGGAACCAAGTCCCCAAGTTTATGAGCGACTCCATCAAGCATGAATGTGGACTAGCTTTAGTCCATCTCAAAAAACCACTGACCTATTATAAATTAAAATATGGCAGTGTTTCTTATGGATTGAATAAAATTTATCTGTTGATGGAAAAGCAACACAATCGAGGTCAAGATGGTGCGGGCTTTGCTAGTATCAAACTCGATATGCAACCGGGTCAACGGTATATTAGCCGAATTCGATCCAAAGAATCGCATCCCATTCGAGATATTTTTAACCGTATCAACGAAAGACTTGAAATGATTTATCAAGAAGAACCCGAATTATGGTACGATCTGGAGCGATTAAAATCAACCGCCCCCTATTTAGCTGAAGTCATGTTGGGTCATGTTCGCTATGGCACCTATGGGTCCAATAGAATTGAAAATACGCATCCCTTTTTACGCCAAAACAATTGGAAGCACCGCAATCTCATCTTAGCTGGAAATTTCAATATGACCAATGTTACGCAGCTTTTTGATAATTTGGTACAACTTGGACAACATCCCAAGGAACGGGCTGATACCGTCACTGTATTAGAAAACATTGGCCATTTTTTAGATGAAGCGGTTCAAAAAATTTATAAAACATTGAAAGGTGAGGGGGTTTCCAAAACCAGGGCCTCGGAATTAATAGCACAAAGGTTGAATATTGCCAAAGTGCTTCGAAGAGCGTCAAAATACTGGGATGGCGGATATGCTATCGCTGGACTATTGGGGCATGGGGATTCTTTTTTATATCGTGATCCCAATGGAATCCGCCCGGCTTTTTATTATACCGATAACGAAGTGACTGTGGTCGCTTCTGAGAGGCCAGCCATACAAACCACCTTTAATCTTTCGTTTGAGGCCATCCAAGAGGTGCCGCCAGGCCATGTATTGGTAACCAAAAAAAACGGCGACACATCGATTGAAAAGGTTAGAGATGTTGGTCCTAATGCAGCCTGTTCTTTTGAACGAATTTATTTTTCAAGAGGGAGCGATGCTCAGATATATAAAGAACGAAAAAAACTAGGCCACACTATTTTTCCTGAAGTCATAAAACGTATAAATTATGATTTTGAAAACACCGTTTTTTCATACATCCCCAATACGTCTGAAACGTCTTTTTATGGCATGATCGAGGCGGCCCAAGAATATGTTAAATCTAAAATTAGGGCTAATCTCAATGCTGGAAAAAAAATCAACCTTAAAGAAATTGAAGAAATCTTAAAGCTCAATTTACGCATTGAAAAAATTGCTATTAAAGATGCCAAATTAAGAACCTTCATTACGGAGGATCAGTCGAGGGATGAATTGGTTACTTACATTTATGATGTTACCTACGGTATTCTAAAACCAACGGATACCCTTGTGATCATCGATGATAGTATTGTCAGGGGAACTACTTTGCAAAAGAGTATTTTGATGATGTTAGATCGACTCAAACCAAAGAAAATCATCGTCATTTCAAGTGCCCCTCAAATACGTTATCCCGATTGCTATGGTATCGATATGGCAAAAATTGAGCAATTCATTGCTTTTAGAGCTGCACTAGAACTTCACAAGGATCAAGGAACCTTTGTTGATGTGACCACCAGAGTTTATAATCTTTGTCGGAAAGCTTTAAAGCAGAAGAATCCCATCAAAGAAAACTATGTCAAGGAAATCTATAAAAACTTTTCATCTGAACAGATTTCTGAAAAAATCGCCACCATGGTTAAAGCCGATGACATCAATGCCGAAATTGAAGTCATTTTCCAAAAACTTGAAGATTTGCATTTGTGTTGTCCAGATCACCGAGGAGACTGGTATTTTACTGGCAATTACCCTACCAAAGGAGGAAACCGAGTGGTGAATCAAGCCTTTGTTAATTTTTATGAAGGCAAATCGCAACGTTCCTATTAAACTATAACATATTTAGAACCCGCAAAAACCCCTCCACTTTTTGCTAAGGACTGAAATTGAGACTACTTTCAAGGAAACTGAAGCCATTGGATTCGTTTAGTTCCTAAGCCACTAGATACCCATTGCTTTGGTATCTTCGTCTAGTATCTTTATTCTGAGTTGTCTGAATTATCCGATTGATTGGCAATTGCTATATGTCTTCTTTATTGCCATTGACATATACAATAATTGCAATTACTAAAGCCAATACTACAATTACTCCCATAATAGTAATTCCCATACCTAAAACCTTGATTAATTTATTGTTTTGGCTTCTCAGAACGAATATAAAAGCACCCTTTATGCCCTCCGTCTATTTTAGATAATTGCTCTTCTAATACGGCAATATGAACACAAAGGAATTTCACAATAACCTCCTGTTTGAATACCTGAACTCCTTTAGTGCTTGATTTATCTAGGCGTGGTATTCGGTCTGCATGATTCACAAAGAAACTAGGGTCATGTTCCAAAATAATATCTGAATAGTCATCGTAAATAAAGTCGATGATTTCCTCTACTTTCCTTGAAGCAAATTGACTTTGATAGGTTTCTGAAGTGTCCATTTTGACGGATTGATACATAAAACCTAAGAATTGATAAAACTCCGATAAAACGAATTACAAGGATTTTTGAAAATCTTTTTTAATTTGAGACTTCTTACCCATTGGCTTCGTCTTTGATACTTTGGTAAAATCGGTCTAATTCTTCACTTTCTATTTCCACTATTTTCATGGGATCTAAGCCCCGTTCTTTGAGTTCTCTTAACGTCTTATGATAAAAGGCGTTGAGTGTATTATTCCAATAGTGAGACTGCATTTCTTTAATCGTATCACGGCTAATAAAACCTCTAAATGATACCATTGCCAAAAATGATTGCTCTATTCTAAATCGTTAAGAAATTCCTTGCTATTGGGCATTTGGGTTGCATTTAGAAAGGTTATTTGTAAAACTTGATTACACTAGCCTCTAAATTTAACTTTCCATTTTCACAAATTAAGTTAAAATTCAGTCTATCATAACTAAGATATACTAAAAGGATATTGTTATCATCTGATACCAAAAAAGGTGCCCAACTATTCGTTTCCTCATCCCAATGATCTACAGACTCAGTAAATCCTATTTCCATGTAATCCAATATAGAATTGGAATAAATACGACGTATGCGATCGCATTTTTCACCTAATTTGAATATATCAACAAGTGATTTATTCACGTATTTTTTTATTATATCCTCTGTATCGTATTTCTGTATTTTTAATCCAAAGGTAGATAATTGAAACCGCAAAAAACCAAATTTCTCAAAAGTCCCCGATACAATATAGTTATCATCATCACCCCTAGAATCCCACTAATCCCGTATTTTTCTTTATCGTCTTTTGAACATGCCAATAATAGCACACTCCAAAAGAGTATTATTATTTTTTTTCATTGAAATAGAAATTAATTAGGGTTTGCAATTATGTTCAAAATAGGGACTATTAAATTTTGGCATGTTTTCCTCAGTAAGGCTACCACGATAATCTCTGAAATTATGGAACCTATCAACATCACACACATCCCAGTCCTGATATCTTGGTTGAAAGCTCTGGCATAAGCAAACATATAATTCATATTGGTTACATCACTCACATTCCAGTCGCCGATATCTTGATTGAATGAACTGGCAAACCAAAACATATAAGATTAACCCCCTGCTCGGATTAGCTAATAATTTGTTGATATCTTTTTTCAACTTTTCCCCAATCAACAACATTAAAAAAGGCAGCAATATAGTCGGGTCTTCTATTTTGATAATTGAGATAATAGGCATGTTCCCAAACATCCAACCCTAAAATGGGAGTACAATTACAACCGATTCCAGGCATCAAGGGATTATCCTGATTAGCCGTGGAACAAATGCATAGAGAGCAATCTTTAGAAGAACACAACCAAGCCCATCCGGAACCAAAAACACTTGCTGATGTTTTAGAAAACTCAGATTTAAAAGCATCAAAGGATTTGAATGAAGCATTGATAGCTTCAAGGAATTCTCCTTTTGGTGCTTTTTCTAAATCACTTGGTGGGCCTAATATTTCCCAAAATAAATTGTGGTTATAGTATCCTCCAGCATTATTTCTCAGGGCTTTGTTTTCTAAATCTAATTGGGCCAAAATCTCTTCGATTGATTGATCAGCCAATTCAGTGTTTTCAATAGCCATATTGAGATTTGCTGTATAACCTGCATGGTGCTTGGTATGATGAACTTCCATTGTTTTGGCATCAAAGTGAGGTTCTAGGGCATGGTAGGAATAAGACAACTTAGGTAATTTGAACGACATGGTTTTAAAATTTAAACTACTATCTACAAAATTACAAAATACCTTGGATGTAGGTTGTCTTTTAGAATGAACGAATGAGAATTTAACAAACTCAAGAAATAGAATAAAATGCTGAGCAAAAAATTTTAATTTTATGATTGAGCGGTACGAAAGGCATTCACTGACTGTAGTATTAAACTAGATTAAAATGGATGTTCTTGTTGTTAAACGAAATGGGATCAAAAGGGGATGAACATCATCCGAAAAGAATGTAAATGAAAACAGGTTACTAACCCCTATCATTTAAACGGTTTGAAAATCTAAAAACAAGTTACTAATGAGTTCATCAAACACGCGTTTTCGAGTTGTTATCGCTTCGGCAGGCTCTGGTAAAACTTCCATTATTGCCAAATCCTATTTAACACAATTATTAGGGGCTAATAATCCATGGCAATTTAAAAAACAACTGGCTTTGACCTTTACTAACAAAGCAGTCGATGAAATGAAAACCCGAATACTGGATCATTTGGCTGAGTTTTCAAAAGGTAAAAATTTGGATAGTCATGTTGCGGAATATATCTACCAACAACTGGATATTTCAAGTCATCAATTGCAATTGAAATCAGGCAAAATACTCAAAAGCATCCTAAAAGAATATGGAGCTTTTCATGTCATAACACTAGACAAATTCACCAATCGGATAGTTCAAATGTTTTCTAGGGATTTGAATTTACCCCAGAACTTCAAAATTGAATTAAACCTCAAAAAAATGGTTAACGATATCGTTGAACGTTTTGTTTGGGAAGTCAATGAAAACGAAGATAATCTGGTGACTAAAAAGTTCAAAATGTTTTGTCATGAAATCAGTTCTCGAGGAGAAAGTTGGGATCAATTGGAACCGATCAAAAGACTTTGTCACGAACTTTATAGTGAAAACGATATGGACTATATCGAAAAAGTAAAATCGCTGACCGAAAGGGATTTAGATGCTATTGAAAAGACATTATTGACAAAACGTCAAATGATTCAAGATAAAATGCTTGAATTAATCCAAAATCAGTTGTTTGAAATCCGATTAATAGAGCAAAATCTCAAGGCTAGCCAAAGGAAATATTTTTTGGAAACATTGGATGTTAAAAGAAGGCAATTAATTCTAAATAAATCCACAAAATATTCTGATTTCATTTCATTGAGAAGCAACAAACACTTAACCGATGAATTTCTTCAAACGAAAGATGAATGGGACAACTACGCTAGAAAGTTCACGCTATACAATAAAATACTAAAAAATTGGGGCCCCTTTTCGATGTTACAATTATTGGCGAAAAAAATCACCGAATTTCAACAAACAGAAAGTCGGATGTTACTCAACGAATTGAATCAGAAAGTTGGTCAAGTCGTCAAAAATTCACCAACCCCTTTCATATACGAACGTTTCGGAGAAAAATACAGTCATTATTTTTTGGATGAATTTCAAGACACTTCGATCTTACAGTGGAACAATCTCATCCCATTAATTGATCATGTACTTCAACCAGTTGATGAGCATGAAAGAGACAGACCCAATTATACCCATCAACCGGGAAGTTTAATTCTAGTGGGGGACCCCAAACAAGCCATTTATAGATGGCGAGGTGGAAAAAGTGAGCAATTATTGGATTTGAAAACCAAAACAACCGAACCATTTCAAATGGAACAAAAAGTAGAAAGCTTAGATACCAATTATAGAAGTGGCACCAATATCATCCAATTCAATAATGCGTTGTATGAATTTGCTGTCGAATTGTTTAAAGATCATCAATTGACTTCAGTATTTAGCCAACTAAAACAAAAAGCAGGGAAAAAAAATGGAGGGTACATCAGCGTTGAAATCGTGGACAAGGACTACAATAAAAATAAGGGATCTCACGAGGATAAAACCATAAAGCCTCTTGAAAAACAAACGGAGGTGTTCTCAAAATTGGGGTTAAAAGAAAAATTAGAATTTCTGTCAAGGAAAGAAAGTGATATGCTTTCACACAATAAAAAGATTGAAGAGCTCACTCCTATCAAAACACTGAAAGCCATCTTTCAATCTAAAATCAAAGGGTATTCCTATTCTGATATTGCCATATTGGTTCGAACTAACAAACAAAGCACCATCATGGCTCAAGAATTATCGAATCATAACATTCCGATTATTTCAGAGGGTTCACTAAAACTTGAAAAGGCACCTGAAGTTCTTTTTGTGATCGATTTATTTGAATTGATGGTCTATCCAGATGATCGGTCGGTTTTAAAACGAATCGCTGAAAAATTATGGCATCACGATGATCAAATCAAAGCCAAGATAGATTATCATGAATTCATCACCATGCTGATTCCTCGTCAGTCTTCTTTAAAATTAAAACCCCACGACAACGTTAGGTCTGCTGATGTGTTTTTTCAAAGATTAAAATCATATTACCATCATTCTTTTTCTTGGAAGGTCTTTCAGAACTTAAATCTTTATGAATCGGTTGAATATGCCATTTGGAAAATCGATTTTCTCGATTATAGGAATTTGGCATTGACTTATTTCCAAGAAAATGTTTATGAATTTGCTTCTGAAAAATCAGTGACCGTATACGAATACTTGGATTATTGGCATTTTAATAAATCAGATTTATCCTTTGAAAGTCCAATTGAAATAGATGCTATACAAATTTTAACAATTCACAAAGCAAAGGGACTTGAATTCCCAGTTGTTATTCTTCCGTTTGCAACTAACCCATTTAAATTAAAAACAGGGGTGTCCGATTGGGCTCCCATAAAAGATCAAGAAATGGATGTGCCATTGGAAAAGGTGTGGATTCCGATTTCTTCAGATTTGGAAAAATTCCCATCCAAAGCGCAACATCAGAAAACGGACTTATGGGATTCTCATCAATCCTTAAAAGGGTTTTATAGAAGATTAAAATCGGATGTGCTGAATGAAGAAATGAATAATTTTTATGTAGCCACAACTAGAGCAATCGAATCACTATTTATATTCTCTAAGTCATCATCAAAAAGATCACAAAGCCTATCTCTTGAGTTGTTATTTAGCCGTTTTTTTGAATCAAATGAAATAGGAAAATCAGCTGTAGTTTCATCAGGAGAAGACCAACATTCATTGATATTTGAAATGGGGAGTTTTCAAAAATTTAGTCATGACCATTCTAAACAACATAGGCAGGGGTTAAAACAATGTGGCTTAAAAGAGAGTACCATAGAACTCGATATCTCTACCTCACTTCAATGGATGGATAAAATTGCCAAACAAACAGATATTCAATCCAAATCGTGGATTCAATTAGGAAATCAAGTCCATACCATTTTTGGACACATAAAAGTATCCTCGGATGTCGAATATGCCATCCAAGTCAATAGTGAATTCTATTGGGATAATCCAAAATTGGAACAAAAGATTAGAAATATCATAGAAAAAGTAGTCAACCATAAAGATTTGTCCATTTACTTTAATCAAGATCCATCAAATGTGATTTGTGAAACGGGGATAATAGGTCCAGATTCTACAGAAAATGAACATTTGAATCGTATCAAACCAGATCGAATAATACGTTTTGAGGATAAAACGGTTTTGATGGACTATAAAATAAAGCAAACAATTAGATGCCAAAAAGAATTAATGAATGAAGATTATTTCAAACAACTCCACGAATATGGAGATGTTTTAAAAGCCATGTATCATCAAACGATCGAAAAGTATTTGGTCTATATCGATTGGCGTTCTAGCGATGTTAAAATTGTAAAAGTCGACTGATGGAAACATTTTTAAAAAGAGTTGTCCAAGGGATGGTTAAATCCAAAACACCTATCAACCAATCACTCATTATTCTTCCAAATGTTAATGCTGTTTATTATTTCAAACAAGCCTTGGCCAAACAACTTGATCAGCATGTGTTGGACAATAATATCATGAGTTTTGATCGGTTTCTTTTCAGCCATTTGAAATACCAAAGAATAAGTGCTATTGAATTGATGTATCGGTTTTATTCTGTTTATAAAAGACAAACGAAAACCATCGAATCCGATGGATTTTATGATTACTTAAACTGGGCCAAAACAATACTTAGTGAATTTGAAGAAATCGATGCCAATAATCAATCAGTTCGAGAAATATTTACTCATTTGCAACAAATCAAAGAAATCAATGAACTCCTTGAAAACTCAGACAATATAGAGCATGTAAAAACCATCGAAAACTATAAGAGTTTTAATGAATTAATGGTTGTCTGTTATCAAAACTTGGTTGAAGAATTAAGACAAGAGAAGTTAGCCTATTATGGGATGGCTATCAAAGAATTTTCTTTAAACATGGAGCAGTATGTCCAACAGACAAAATGGCATCATTATTTCATTGGATTTATCGCCTTAAAATCAGCAGAAGAAACGATTCTCAAAGAGCTTCTAGATAACGACTTAGCCACCATCTATTGGGATATTGATAAAACCTTTTTTAATGATGAAGATCATCCAGCAAGTCATTTTCTAAGAAAGTATATCTATCAGTGGGAGTACTTTAAAAAAAGGGGAGTGCCAACTTTAGGTGATTTTTTTAATGGAAAGAAAGAGATCAATATCATCGCGCTTCCTAAAATAGTTTCCCAAACCAAGTGTGCTACAAAAATTGTTAAAGACAATCAAAATCTGATTCAATCAACTGCCTTGATATTAGGAGATGAATCTTTTTTAATCCCAACAGTTTCTGGCGTTTCTTCACTCGATCTTCAATGGAATGTCAATATGGGTTATGCCCTAAATGAAACGGAAGTCTACACCTTTTTTTCTTATTTGATTGCAATGCATCAACATGTTGAAAACACGGGACATGATGTTGAAACGGTATTGAGGTTGAGCAAAACATGCTATTTAGAAGAAATCTTGGAATCATATCATTTCAATATCATCGCTTCACTTAATGAATTAAAAGAGGACAATAAACGTGTGTTGAGTTTTGAACAACTAGAAGAATTAAACAGGAATGCAGCATACCATAAACCTAGGTCATTGTATGACTTGTTTTTTCGACCAATAAAAAATCAGTGTTCGAAATTTCAAATAGAGTCACTCATTAACATCTGTGACTTTTATTTAGATGAGAAATGGCCTCAATCATCAGATGCCTATCAAGCTTTTGGAGCCAAACAAGATCCTAAAATATATTATTTCCAATCTTTCAAAAAACTGCTAAGAAAAATCTTGAGGTATGAGTTGAAGTACCAAAGTATGGAGTCATTATCTGATCTAAAGTATCTGATTGATCAATTGGCGTCGACCGAAAAAATCGAATTTGAAAATCAGTTGGATGCTAAAGTCCAAGTGATGGGCTTGCTAGATTCTAGACTATTAGACTTTGATCAAGTCATTATTACTAATTTAAATGAAGGGGTCTTACCCAAAGGCATCAAATCGGGCTATTGGATTCCGAATGAAATTAGAAGACAATATGGTTTGACAACATATATTGAGGAAGACTATTTACATACTTATCATTTTTTCCGAGTGTTACAAAGGGCCTCCAAAGTTTATTTGCTTTATAATAAAGATGAGGCAGGATTTAGTCCTGGAGAAAAAAGCCGTTTGATTCGGTATTTAGAATATTTCACTTCTGAAAATCACCAACCTATTAAATATCCCAAAATTCAGTTAAACTCTCCAGAGTTAGCAGTTAACGAATCTGTAAAGAAAAACGATCTGATCCTGGCTCAATTAGAAAAAATGATTTGTGGAAAAGGGATTTCTGTATCAGGTGTTTCATTATACCTGAAAAACCCTGTAGAATTCTATGATCGATATGTTCTCGGTATTCAAGAACCGGATTCTACGAAATTCACCATCGATCCTAGGAAAAGAGGAAATGTTATTCATCATGTTTTAGAAGATTTATTCAAACCATTTGAAGGAAGACAAATGAAACTAAAAAATTATGATTTGATGATCAACAGTCTTGAGGAAAGAATATTGAGTAATTATCGGAAAATTTTTGGAGGCGATACCGTCAAAAAAGGGATTAATTATCTGTTTTTAGACATTATGTCCCTACACATTAAAAACTATCTAGAAAAAGAAAAAAAATTGATTGAAAAGGGGCTAAGCATTAGGATTTTATCAACTGAAAAAAGCCTCACCAAAATTCCCATTGATTTTTACTCAGAAGAAAGACAAATAAATATTCGGGGGGTCATAGATCGCCTTGATTTGATAACAACCGATAGGGGAGATTTTCTTAGAATCATGGATTATAAATTAGGTAAAGAGGCTCCTCCTGATTTAAAATTGGCAAAAGATTTATTCAGTATGGAATACAACTTGGATCGAAGTCGACAATTCCAATTACTATTTTATGCTTTATTATGCCAACACTCTAAGGATCAAACCTTTGATGAATTCTTCATCAATAACAGAGTTCTCTGTGGTAATATATCCATGAAAAAACATTATCCAGAATTTGCCCCCCTTGTTTTAAAATCACCTAAAAAAGGAGATCCCCCCATCACATTTACTGATTATCTCAAAGAGTATCATTCACATTTAAAAGATTTACTTCGAGAGATTTTAAATCCTGATATTGATTTTGTATATCGAGAACAAGAGATATACCAAACCGGTTAATGGTTACAAAAGAATTCCAAAAATAGTTTTGAAATCAAACTCAATTTAATCATGTTTATGGACAGCTAGTGAATCAATTATGGACAGTGGCATACCATAAATCAAGTGAAATTTCAGTCTTAAACAACCGTAATTTTAAGGGAAATGGAGTTTTTTTTTACTCTCGAAAATACGACTGAAAAATATTTTAAAATAAGTGTAACATTTATGTTTTTGAATCGTATTATAGGTGAGTAAATATTAAAAAATAAAGCTATGAAAGCTCAATCACACACAAGATTTTTTACCCACTCTTTGGTGACGCCGTCTTATAATAGAAGACCAAACCGAAGAAACAGTAGATTCAACAGAAAGTTAACTCGATTAAACACATCAATTCTGTAATTTTGGGACAAACCCATTGATTACAAAGTTTTCTGTCTGAAAGTGTTTGGTACAAATTAGTGTGCCAAAAGTCTTACAGTAAAGTAAGATGGTCATTGTTGTGTTCAGTAGAATTCAGCACTAAAAATATAGAAATAGCCTAGAACTTTCTAGGCTTTTTTTTGCTTGAAAATGAAGCTACAGAGGATTATAATCTATTAGAAAGTTTCTCATTTAGTCCATTTCAGTATGGACAATCAATTATGTATGAAAATTCCACTACACCATAGGTTTTTTATCAAGGTGATTTTTTTGGTGGTAGAGAAAATATGTTTTTCCTTGAAATAATGAATTCATTTTGTGGTATAAGGTCACCATATTTGGTTTTTATTTTTCGTTGGTTGGTATTGGCGTTATCTTTCCTGTCATTTCTTGGTCAAGCTGCGAATTTTCAATGTAAAAAGGGAACTTCAATAAACCAAACTTTTAGATCCTACGGTAATGTGTCAGGAATGAGAGTTGGATTGAGACTGCCGAGACTATCGGCATCTAACTCATGAAATAACAATGAATCTTTAGCCGTTCTAGTAACTTCTAAATGTGTTGACTCGATTCGATCAATAAAGGCATTATAGGCAATAAAAAATTGTTCTAAAGCAACCGCCGTGGAATCAGAATCCCCGCTTTTTATATAAAATATAGATTTTTGATTAAAAGCTCTAACTAAAGCGAGCCGACTACGTATGGCTTGGGTATCAAAGATTTCAGGAAAAGTCCCCTCTTCTAGGTCTATAAGGTCCTCTTCTATTTCGACCAAGTAAGAATCAACCGCCTTGCGATCTAAACCAAGCAAATCCAATATAGATTCTTCTACATCAATAAGATCATCCCATTGATCATCTAATTGCGCTTCATCATAGATCTGATCAGATAGTTTTGATATTTCAAAATCAATTAAATCATTTGGTGAAGTAATAGAATCTATGATTTGACTATCAGAGTTGTTTTCTGATGAATTCTTTCTTTCTTGACATCCGATTAAGAAAATCGCCAACAAGAAAAAAACTTTTGGGTTCATTGATGCGAATATAAAAGGAAACGAGTTCTGAGATGAATTTGATATATTGCTCTCATCAATCCTAGTAGATTTCAAATTTTAATTACCTTTCTCAACTTCTAGATGTTTAGAAAGATGCTTTATCAAGTTGATTATAAAACAATACATTATAGTGCATGAACATTTGGAAAATAATAATGGCATTTGTAATTCTACTTTCTTTTGATGGTTATGGTCAAACCGCAAAATCTACTTTGGATGGTAAAAAAGTGCTTTTAGTCTATGGGGGATGGGATGGTCATCAGCCAAAAATCAAATCTGATATCATGTCACAGTGGTTGATTCAAGAAAAAGCAGAAGTTATTGTTTCAAATTCAACCGAAATATATGCCGACTCAAACGTTATGTATAACATTGATTTAGTTATTCAAATCATCACCATGAGTGAAATCAAAGAAAATGAAATCAAGGGATTACTGGATGGGATTAAATCAGGCATTGGATTTGCTGGTTTTCATGGTGGTATGGGCGATTCTTTTCGAAGCAACACACAGTACCAGTATATGGTTGGTGGGCAATTTGTAAGTCATCCAGGGGGACAGCTTAATTATAAAGTACATATTATTGATAAACAACATCCCATCACCAAGGGGATGAAGGATTATTCCGTGCATACGGAACAGTATTATATGCATGTTGATCCCAACAATACTGTTTTGGCCACAACAGTGTTTAAATCTGATGCCCATCAATGGATTCAGGGAGCGGTTATTCCTGTTGTATGGATTAAATATTTTGGCAAAGGGCGCGTGTTTTATAGTTCATTGGGTCATGCCCCAAAAGATATAATGCAACCCGAGTCATGGGAGATTTTAACAAGGGGGATCCGGTGGGCTGCAGAAAGTAAATTTATAGAACATCAAAATTTACTCAATCCTATTTACGAATATTGAGTTATGGATAGGGTTAAAAAATTATAATCAAGATGAAATTCTAACGTATCAAATAAAGTTCAAACTTGATTAAAGATCATGATGGTTTAATGAAAACTTTGAATTGGACACATTTTTAAATGAGAAATAAAATAATAGTAATCGGATCTGGATTTTCATCTTTATCGGCTGCGTGCTATTTGGCTAAAAGCGGTTTTTCTGTTACAGTTTTAGAAAGGCATTCCGTAGCCGGAGGCCGGGCTAGAACCTTGAAGAAAAATGGGTTTCAATTCGATATGGGTCCTACATGGTATTGGATGCCTGATATTTTCCACAATTTTTTTAATGATTTTGGAAAATCGACTACTGATTATTTTGAACTGCATCGATTAGATCCTGCGTACGAAGTTTTTTTTCCTAAAAAAAGACATATTGTTATCGATAGCGGATTGGGGAAAATTATCGATTCTTTTGAAAGATATGAACCTGGATGTCAGTTATCTTTAGAAAAGTATATGAAATCAGCTAAAAAGAATTACCAAATTGCTATGAATAAGATTGTTTATCGTCATAGTCTAAGTCCATGGGATCTCATGACTGTAGATACCATTTTAAATTTAAAACATTTTATTCAAAACGTTAAAAAACTGGCACATAAAACCGTTAAAAATCCTGATTTACGATTGGTTCTTCAATTTCCATCTCTGTTTCTTGGTGCAAAGCCATCGAAGACCCCTTCATTTTTCAATTTTATGAATCATGCAGATTTTGATTTAGGGACTTGGTATCCAAAAGGGGGAATGGTTAGTGTAGTTCAAGCGATGGTAAAATTGGCAGAATCTTTAGGTGTTCAATTCAAGTTCAATACAACGGTTCAAAAAATAGTTCCAAACAATAATGAGGCAGTTTCCGGTGTTCTAATCAACGATGAATTTCATCAAACGGATATCATTGTATCAGGAGCTGATTACCAACATACAGAATCGTTGTTGGAAAAGCGATATAGGACATACTCTTCTAAATATTGGGATAAAAGAGTATTTGCTCCTTCAGCTCTTTTATTTTACTTAGGTTTTGATACTAGATTTAAGGGGGTAATGCACCACTCATTATTTTTTGATGTCGATTTTGATGCTCATTTGAATTCGATTTATGGAAAACCTAAGTGGCCATCCAAACCTATGTTTTACGCAAATTTCCCAAGTGTTACAGATTCAAAAGTTGCTCCTAGGGGAAAAGAATCTTGCGTTTTACTAGTGCCGATTGCCTCAGGATTGAAATCGGATAAACGTCAGCAGACAAGGATTTTTAATCAGATTATCAATAGAATGGAAAAGCGACTGAATCTATCATTAAAAGACCATATTGTATTGAAAGAAATATATAGCGTTGATGATTTTAAATCCGATTATTCCTCTACAAAAGGAAATGCTTATGGTTTGGCAACCACCTTAAATCAAATTGGTTTTATGAGACCCAAGCTTAAATCAAAAAAACTCAAAAATCTCTATTTCACGGGTCAACTAACCGTTCCTGGACCTGGTGTGCCTCCTGCTCTTATATCAGGAAAAATTGTGGGGGAATATATTGCGAGTAAACATGGTAGACAACTTCCCATGGGAAATCAAAAAATGAGCCCATTAGAATAAATACAGTACAAAATGGAGAGTGTATAAAAACAGAAAAACACGGACAATGAGTGTTTTGTACTAAAGCATCGCCACATTAAATTAGATCGTTGAACATGGCTTCAATCCAATAGTCACAACCGGTTTGAGTATTGGATCGAGAGCCGATTTGTGAGAGTAACCTCTCCTCCACTAGCACACTAATCCAAAGAAGAAATCATTCAACTGACTTTTGAAAAAAAACCAGCGATGAACTTTGCTCCCCCTCTTGGACTCGAACCAAGGACCCTCTGATTAACAGTCAGATGCTCTAACCAACTGAGCTAAGGAGGATAGTTAGAAAGACAAATTTATAAATTCAGGTTTTATCAAATCAAGAATTTAAAAACCGAATAATATCATTTCCATTGGCATATAATACGAGAGAAATTAATATCAAAAGGCCAAAGATTTGAGCGTATTCCAAAAACTTTTCATGGGGTTTTCGACCACTAACCATTTCATATATTAAGAATAAAACATGCCCTCCGTCTAAGGCTGGAATGGGTAAGATATTCATAAATGCAAGGATAATGGAAATGAATGCGGTCGTAGCCCAAAACTGTCTCCAGTCCCAAGTTCTTGGAAATAGGTTTCCTATGGTCCCAAAACCACCCAATTGAGAAGCCCCTTTTTTAGTAAAGACATATTTAAACTGAGCAATATAATCGTACAAAGTCCAATAACCGTAATCTATCCCCTCTGTAATACTTTCCTTAAGTGAAAGCTCCCGATTGTTCAATTGAATGGTCATCGGTTTTGGAAAGATTCCGATGTGACCATTTTGATCAGTCGTTACATTGACAAAATACTCCACTTGATTTCTTAAATACTCCACTTCTATTGTTAGATTTGGTTGTTTTTGTACCAATTGGGTCATTTGATTCCAACTGTGTACGGGTTGATTTGAAATTCCAATAATTTGATCACCGGATTGTATTCCAGCCCTGTATGCTGGAGAGCTAGGAATCACGCTATCTATAATGGGGATAATAGATGGCTCCAACGGTCTAATTTCTCCATTTTGAAACATTCTGTTGCCAAGATGGTCAGGGATTTCAATAGTTTCAATTTCACCAGAAATTCTTTGAACTTTAACGTATTCGATATTTCTGAGAAACAGCATCCGATTAATATCCAATATATTATCCAATTCTTTTCCATCAACAGACACTAACTGATCTCCATTCTCAAAACCCAGCTCCTGGGCGATGGGAGTAGGACTAAAACCAAGGGGGAAATCTTCTGATTTAAGTTCATTTTTACCCCATACAAAAAGAATCATCATATAGATGCCAAACCCAACTAACAAATTCACAATAACACCACCTAGCATGATGATGAGTCGTTGCCAAGTTGGTTTTGATCTAAATTCCCATGGTTTTGGAGGCTCTTTATTTGATTTTATATCGAGAGACTCGTCAATCATTCCAGAAATTTTCACATAACCCCCCAAAGGAAGCCAGCCAATGCCATAGATTGTTTCTCCAATCTTTCTTTTGAATAGAGCGAATTTTATATCAAAAAAAAGGAAAAACTTTTCGACTCGTGTTTTAAAAATTCTGGCAGGAATAAAATGTCCTAATTCATGCACTATAATCAATAATGAAAGACTTAATAAAAATTGAAGAGCTTTAATAAAAAAAACTTCCGAATTATTGAAAAATTCTAGCATGAGCTTGTTTAAAAGTCCGCAAATTTAATTCTATTTCGATGTAATTAGAAGGTAATAATGAGTGTCTATAAAAGATTGGAGAATAAAGGAAGAGTACGATTTTGATAACCGACTATTGTTTTGGATTTCTAAAGGGTTGTAAAGTCAAAATGAAAAACCGTCTAAATTCAATCGACCGGATATTCAATAATACTCCCATGACGACTCCGTTGGGAAGTAATCAATAGACTTGCAATGATTTAATTTTGTTGCGTCAAATAAATGCTATTTAGCTACAAGAAATACCGGATAATTATTTGGACGTTGGTTGGGCTTTCGACTCTCATCATATCACTTTTTTTTATGATGTTATCCCCAGAAAAACAACTTCCAGTTTATCAACCCAACATGGTCGAGGTTCAACTGGTTGATTCTTCCCTTCGACATATCAAAAGATTCCATACAATTAGTGATTTTCAGATGTTCAATCAGAATAATCAAATGATAACATTGACGGATTATGAAAACAAAATATTTATTGTGGACTTCTTTTTTACAACTTGCCCCACAATATGCCCAGTGATGACAGGTAATATGGTCAAATTACAAAATCAATTTTTAGATGACCAGCAAATAAAATTTTTATCTTTCAGTGTGACTCCTGAAATTGATAGTGTTGAACAACTCAAACGTTATAGTGTTGAAAAGGGAGTCGTTGATGATAAATGGAATTTAGTGACTGGAGATCGAAAAGAAATATTTGAATTGGCCCGAAAATCGTTTTTAGTTGTCAAAACCACGGATAATCCACTTGAAATGGTTCATACGGAAAACTTTGTGCTTGTGGACCCTGAAAAACGAATTAGAGGTTTTTATGATGGTACGGATAGCAAAAACATCAAGCGATTGGAAAAGGACATCAAAATCTTAAAAAGGGAGTATAAAAAATCAAAATCATAGACAACTTCTAAAGCCCCCAATAAATTAGATCTCTCGGGTTTTCATCTTCAACCGGGTAATCATTAATTAGGCGGGTTTTGAAATTTTGGTGAAATCTATAGAATAGTTTAAGAAAAAAAATAAATAATATGCAATTTCTATACATTTGCCCCCTATTTAAAATTATTCTAAATAATGATCTCTTTAGATCTGTTGAAAAAAAAGCAATCCGCAGTTATTGATCAGTTTAAAATAGAAAAATTACCACTAAAGTTAATTGAAATGGGTTGTTTGCCAGGTAACGAAATCACCCTTTTACAAAGAGCGCCATTTAAAGACCCCATTTACCTCAAAGTAGACCAATCATATTTGGCAATTCGTCGAGAAACGGCTAAAAATATTTTTGTGCGACTGAAATCTTAAAATGCCCCAAAAAATTAAGGTTGCCTTATTGGGGAGTCCGAATACTGGAAAGACTTCTGTTTTTAATATCCTCACCAAATTAAATCAGAAAGTTGGCAACTATCCGGGTATTACGGTTGAAAAAAAAGAAGGGACTTGGATACTTAACCGACAATTTAAAGCAAAAGTCTTTGATTTTCCCGGGTGTTATAGCCTAAATGCAAATTCGATTGACGAAAGTATTGTTATTGAAACACTACTAAATAAAAATGATCCAGATCATCCGGATGTTGCGATAGTTGTTGCCGATGTAGAAAACCTTAAAAGAAGCCTTTTATTTTTCACACAGATCAAAGGACTTAAAATTCCTGCCATTTTGGCCATCAATATGGCCGATCGAATGAAAAAAAAAGGAATTGAAATAGACCTAGATCGCTTAGAAAAGGAACTTAATACCAAAGTGGTCCTTCTCAGTGCTAGAAGAAATACTGGGTTTGATCAACTAAAACAAGTCCTGTTAAACCATCAACAAATACCCAACAAAGAAATTTTTGATATTTCAAAAATTGATTCAAATTATTTTAGTAATTTGAAAAAACTATTCCCAAAAGAGTCAATCTATCGACTGTGGTTATTGATTACCCAAGAAGCCAATTTCACCAAACTCAAACGAAAACGAGTCACCGACACTTCAGATTTTCAAACACTCAGTACCGCCTCATTAAAAAAACTTCAACAAAAGGAAACCATTCAACGCTATGTATTGATTAATCAGGTTCTAAAAAAAACATTCACCGTGAATCCGTTAAAAGCTTCCAGTTTTGGAGCTACATTGGATCGAATATTACTTCATAAAGTTTTTGGATATATCATATTTTTTGGCATCTTGATGCTCATTTTTGAGTCCATTTATGACTTTAGTAGTATTCCTATGGATTTTATTGATGAATCCTTTTCTCAGTTGAGCCATTGGATCTACAGCCATTTACCTAGTGGCAATTTGACTAATTTAGTTGCTGAAGGATTGATACCCGGAATCGGTGGAGTGGTCATTTTTGTTCCCCAAATTGCCATTTTATATTTCTTTTTAGCCCTTTTGGAAGAGAGCGGTTATATGTCACGGGTTATTTTTTTGATGGACAGAGGACTAAGAAAATTCGGATTAAGCGGTAAGAGTGTCATTCCATTAGTATCGGGGACTGCCTGTGCTATTCCAGCGGTTATGGCGACACGAAACATCGAAAATTGGAGAGAGAGATTGATTACGATTTTAGTGACTCCATTCACGACTTGTGCAGCTCGATTGCCGGTTTATGCCATTTTAATTGCTCTAGTGATTCCTGATAAAGGTTCTTACCAATCCTTGACATTAATGGGTCTCTATTTAGTAGGGTTTGGAGCCGCACTATTCACTGCATGGGTTCTCCACAAATCATTTGTGGGGGATAAAAAAAGTTTTTTTGTTATTGAAATGCCCTCATATAAAATGCCTCTTTTAAAAGATGTTTTGTATACCGTTTGGGAAAAAACTAGAACCTTTATTGTTGAAGCTGGGAAAATTATTTTAGCCATTTCTATTATACTTTGGGTATTGGCCACCAATGGTCCAGGACAAAATTTTAAACTAGCAGAAGAAATGATAACCAATCAATATTCATCGGATCAAACCATTGATTTAGAAGCCCATATTCAAGCGTATAAATTAGAAAACTCATACATTGGACTAATCGGACGAAGCATTGAACCGGCCATAGCCCCATTAGGTTTTGATTGGAAAATCGGAATTGCATTGCTTTCTTCTTTTGCGGCAAGAGAAGTTTTTGTAGGAACATTGGCCACCATTTATTCAGTCGATAGTGAAAAACAAGAAACGATTAAAATAAAAATGACCAATGAAAAGAGGGCTGATGGAACCCCACTTTTTACTTTGGCCACCGGATTATCACTGATGTTATTTTATGCGTTTGCTTTACAATGTATGAGTACAGTGGCCATTGTTAAAAAAGAAACAAAAACCTGGAAGTGGCCAATCATTCAACTGTTTTCAATGACTTTCTTGGCGTATGTCATATCTTTGTCGGTCTTTCAACTAATGCAATAATGGAGGTGTTTCAGAATATTGTTGTGATCGTTCTTGTCATAGCGGCGGTTATTTATTTGGTATCCCGGATTTTTCCTCAAAAGCATCAATCTATCAAAGGGTGTGGTATTTCTAAATGTAGTTGCCACAAAACATTGGAAAAAAGTTAAACTCACTTTTTTCTTAACTTTCACCTAACTAATTAACTAGATTTTTTCTAATGAATAAAAATAGATTGTTCTATGCAAGTTGTTTTGCATTAATCACTACTGCTTTTTCTTTTAGCATTAGAGCAGGAATAATTCCTGAATTAGAATTAACCTTTGGACTTACTTCTGAACAAACGGGAAGAATCAATCAAATGTGGTTTCTTGGATTTCCTATATCCATGGTGTTGGGTGGATTATTATACAACACGATTGGTCCTCGACTCATCATGCAATTTGCTTTTATTTCTCATACAATAGGCATTATTTTGACGGTATATGCCGGCGGATACCAAACACTATTGATTTCCACATTACTTATTGGAATTGGTAATGGTTGTACTGAAGCGGCTTGTAATCCGGTGATAGCCGACGCTTTTGAAGGAAACAAAATGAATAAATTGATGAATCGGTTTCATATGTGGTTTCCAGGAGGGATTTTTTTAGGCGGGTTGATTTCTTTCTTTTTGGGAGACCAACTCAATTGGTCTTGGCAATCATTAATGTGGATTATCATGATTCCAACCATCATTTATGCCGTGTTATTTTGGGGACAAACATTTCCCAAACCAAGGGTTACGGGTCCACAGTCTTTACTGACTAATTTTAAATCCATGATATCTTTTGGATTTATATTGATATTGTTATGCATGTTTTTTACAGCCAATACGGAATTTGGTCCAACCTACTGGATTGAAAAAGTGCTTGAAGGTAGTGGTGCGAAACCGATGATTGTTTTATCGATTGTAGCCGGTGTGATGGCTTTAGTACGTTATTTTGGAGGGGTTTTAGTGGCTATTTTCAAACAACCAGCATTGATGCTTGGGTCTTCAGTTTTGGCCATTATTGGTATTTATTTGTTCAGTTCACAAAGTGGATTCATGCTCTATGTATCGGCAGTGATATTTGCTATTGGAGTTGGTTACTATTGGCCTAATATGATTGGATTAGTCGCCGAACGATTACCTAAAACAGGGGCTATTGGACTATCTATCGTGGGGGGAGTTGGTATGGTAGCTGCAGCTTCATTACAACCAATCATTGGTCGGTGGATTGATACTGCAAAAGCCGAAGGAGAAGCCCTTGGATTAATCGGTGCTGAATTAGATATTTATCAAGGTCAAGAAACTTTACAGACCATGATTCTTTTTCCATCAATTTTGGTCGGATTATTCATTGTTTTGGTAATATGGCATAATAGGACCAGTAAAATTATGGTATGACCAAAGATGGGGGATGATAAATCTTAGGTTCAAAATCAATTTGTAAACAAATAAAAACGCTATTAGATATACACTAGTAGCGTTTTTTGTTTGGCAGTAGTCGTGTAAACTATGATGCTTGAAAACCGTAGTTTCAAAATTTCCCAACGACTGCAAAATGCAGTTCGTAGGAACTTTTTATTTTCAAATTTTATTTTTGAATTTGAAAGAACAAGTAGACATGAGATACAAGCCACTTTCATCGAATCTTTACACTCAGAATAGAAAAGAATTTATGCGGCAAATGGAGTTTAATGCCATTGCGGTATTTAATTCTAATGATCAATATCCCATTAGTGCAGATTCTGTTATGCCTTTTCAGCAGCATCGTGATCTATTTTATCTCACGGGAATTGACCAAGAAAAAACCGTTCTTTTACTATTTCCAAGAGCCATAAAAGAATCGCATCGAGAAATGCTGTTTATTACAAAAACTGATCAGCACATCGCCCAGTGGGAAGGCCCTAAACTCACTCAAGAACAAGCTCAAAAGTTGTCTGGAATTAAAACAGTTTGTTGGCTTGATGAATTTGAAAGAGTCCTAAAAAAACTAGCTTCTAGTGCGGATACTTTTTATTTCAATACCAATGAACACTACCGACAAGCTGTTGAAACCCAAACTAGAGAAGAACGGTTTATTCATTATTGTAAAAATACCTATCCAGCACATCGTGTTGCTAAAAGCAATCCTATTTTACAAAAACTACGGTCAATAAAAAAAACAGAAGAAATCAACCAAATCCAACAGGCATGTCAAATCACTAAAAAAGGATTTCTTCGTGTGCTCCCATTGATTCAACCAGGTATTTGGGAGTATGAAATCGAAGCGGAATACATTCATGAATTCATTCGAAATCGTTCGAAAGGATTTGCTTATACACCAATCATCGCATCAGGAAAAAATGCTTTGGTATTGCATTATATTCAAAACAATCAACAATGTCGGGCCAATGAACTGCTTTTGATGGATGTCGGAGCGGAATACGGTAATTACTGTAGTGACATGACCCGAACAGTTCCTGTTTCTGGAGTCTTTTCGAAAAGACAAAAACAAGTCTATCAGTCGGTTCTCGAAGTAAAAAATCAAGCGACGAAAATGCTCTTACCTGGAACCATATGGAAAGAATTTCACATCGAAGTTGGCAAATTGATGTCTAGTGAATTACTCAAGCTGGGATTATTGGATCGTGCTGACATTAAGAATCAATCCAGGGATTGGCCTGCTTATAAGAAATATTTCATGCATGGCACCTCACATCATATGGGACTAGATACTCATGACTATGGTTTACTCGAACAACCTATAGAAGCCAATATGGTATTTACCGTCGAGCCTGGAATATATATTCCTGAGGAATTTATCGGAATTCGTTTAGAAGATGATGTGGTGATTCAATCACAAGGGGAACCATTCAATCTGATGGGGGAGATTCCTATCGAAATTGACCAAATCGAAGATTTGATGAATCAGAATTAACGGATGGTTTTTTGATTTTAATTGGTTTAAAATAGTTATTTCTAACAAACAAAATCCCCTGAATATTCAAGGACTCATTTCTGGCATATAGTCTAGTCAGAAACACATTAGGGCCCCATTTTTTCTGTTTTAAGATAGTTTGCTAATTCAGTGAACTTTCGTGGCGTTAATTCTTGATTATCGTATTTCCTAAGCTTTCTACAAGATGTTTTAAATCTTTTCCTTCATGTGGTTCAAAAGTAAAAAATAACATTTCGGATGGTTCGATATGTTAATACAATAAAAAAAATGAAAGCCATGTTCAACTATCTAGTGCAACAACAACTTGCTTCGAAATGAGGTATTTATGGGAAATGGTTGACTCCCATTCTTTAGATTCGTTTCAAACAAATAACTTAGGATATGACGACATGTCACAATCGATGGGAAACACTTGAATGGACCCCAATAACCTTCCAGTCAAGCCATTGACTACGGATTTTAATTGTTGCACTAGATCGTTGAACTTATCAAATGGAAAATGACCATATTCCATTCTATATTCATGGTGTGTTACGCCACTAAATCGAAACGTTTTTAAAAGGGTTGACGAGTTGAAATATCAAGAATTAAATCTTGTATTTCTTCTCAAGCCATTCTATGATGAATGCCAACTTGTTCTCTGGACATAAACCTAAATCTTGCAAATTCAAAAACAGTTTATTTTTTCTGTTGCCCAAATGAAGCAATTTAAACTTCAACCAAAAAAAAGGTTTTTTGTAATGCCTAAAATGAAGAAGTTGATAATCTTGTTTTATGAAACAGGTTTTGTTTTTTATTTCTAAGTGATATGAAATTGCTGAATTTAAAAACTGATTATGATTTCGAAACTTATATTGGATATTATTCAATTCGATATTTCGGCTATCTGAATAAAAAGTCTTTAAGGTTGAAACTCTCATGGGGTGAGGCGTATGATGGAATTTATAGAGTTTTTTGAAACCGATGATTTTGGCGCTTTTTTCTTGAGCTAATATATGCCCGGGTTGATGTTTTTTTTTCTTATTTGAAAGTTGTTTGTAGAAGATGTTTTCTTTAAATCTTTTCCATTTTCCTCTTAAAACAGGTTTTCCATTAATAAAAAAATCAGTTGGGGTTGTTTTTTGGAGCAACAAGATATCATCATTGAAGTAGATAAAGTGTTCTGATAATCGAGGAACTTCATAGAGCTTGGTTTCAATACTTCTAGCGTTGAATGTGGGTAGCATGGCGATATCTTTTTTAAAGATAGTTTGATGATCAACTACCTTCACTTTAGAATAGGGGGAACGGTTGCTTGATTTTAAAAAACGCGGGATTTGTTGATCGGTGATAATGAAGATATTGCGAATAAAAGGAGCATACTTCAGTATGGAGTGGACAGTATATTTTATTTCCTCAATATTTTTACCGATGGCATTCTTTTTCGACTCCATTGAGTCATTAATCTGGGCTAAGAATGATTTAATCGCTGTTTGGCGAATAGGATCAGATGGGTCTACCCATGTGACGACAGCGTCTATTGGATAGTTTTCCTTTTGCTTCATCTTTGTGTTAACTCTAGGAAACTATTAATACATGGAGAGGTCATAATGACATTGAATACCAACCTAAGTCAAAGTCTAATGTAAACCTAAAATAATTAGCGGCCACTTTCTAAAAAATGAAATAAACGAATAAGGTTCTAGAAGGAAATCTTGAATTGGAGTGATCAAACATCACTTATTTATTTTAGAATAACTGTTCAACAAATACGCGCTTCATTATAAATTTTATGGTTTAATTCGTGACATTGACGTTATTTTTGACCATATAATAAACAATGTTGTTATTAATGATTGATCATAACTGTTTGATCTTAAATTTTTAAGTGAGCAAAATATGTCTTGTTTATCGCATAAGATTTTTGTCATTAATCTGAACACTTCAAAAGATCGTTGGAAGAGAATCAAAGAACAACTAGATTTACAAAAGTTGGATTATGAACGTATTTCAGGAATCGATTTGCGAGAAGATTCACGACAACATCTAAAGAAGAGATACAACCCGAAAAAAAACAGAAAAAAATATCATAAATCGCTATCAATAGGAGAAATTGGATGTTATTTAAGCCACATTAAATGCTGGAAAAAAATTCTTTCAGATAAAATAGATTTCGCCGTCATAATTGAGGATGATGTAAAACTTCTAAAGAATTTAAATGAAATTCTTTTAACCTTATACAATCAATCCTTCCCTAATTGGGATTACATAAAAATTGGTGAAAAGCCAATAAAGCGAAAAACTCGAGTTGTTAAGGGTTTAAATGATTTTAGGCTGATAAAATATTTAAAAAAACCACCTACTGGGTCATATGGACAAATTGTTTCTAAAACTGGGGCAAAAAAATTACTTGATAATAGCAAGACGATTTTTCGTCCAGTTGATGTCGACATTCAATATGTATGGGAAAATAAACTAATTCTTTACGGGATAAAACCTTATTGTGTAGATCCTATCAAAACACAAAGCGATATTTCCGATATGGATTCTAAAAAAAATCATAGATCTCGTCCGCTCATACGCCTGTTGAATTCAATCAAGGAAAACTGGCATCAGATAATCCAAGTTTAAAGATATTCTTCAATGGTAAGTCTAACCATCTAGTGTATCGTAAAAAATCGATCGTCAATTGATTTGTTTTGAAAAAACATTGCTAACTTGCGATTTTGACGAACTGCGAACAAACATTTATGAATGTTGATTTTCAGGGCTTGGTTGATGTCAATCCCCATCAATGTTCTTTGAAAGAGTATGAATACATTGGGAGACTAGTCAACGAGTGTAGCCCTGGAAATGTACTCGTTTTTGGAGCGGGTAATGATAGTCCCTATTGGATAAAAATCAATCATGGGGGACAAACTTGGTTTTTTGAAAATGACAGAAGATGGATTCGAAAAGCTAGAAAAATCAATCCTGAAATTTTAATTGAAAAAGTTAAATACACCACTAGAAGAAGAGAATGGAAAAAAATTATTGATAACCCGCAAAAACTCACTGTTAAGTTACCCAATGTAGCCTACCAATTGAATTGGGATGTTATTTTTATTGATGCGCCAAGGGGTAATAAAAACTCAAAACCAGGTCGTATGCAAAGTGTTTATAGCGCTTCAAAATTGAAATACAAACACATTTTATTACATGATTGTGATCGAGAAGTCGAACGTGAGTATTTTTTAAAATACATTGGGAAACCAGATCATGCGTTTGATAGATTATATCATAAAGAGGTGCATTAGTAGGTAATAATAAATCATCTAGCATTTTTGATAAAACTTTAGTTCTACCATTATTTGCTTGGAACTGGGAAAGTTAATTTGGGTTTTTTGGATTAAATTGCATCGGACTCATGAGTGTTTTAAAATCTTCAATTCTCAGAAAGGTGACCATGGCCCTTTCAGGTCTGTTTTTGGTAGTTTTTCTGCTACAGCACTTTACCATTAATTTTTCATCGGTCATTAGTCCATCGACTTTCAATCAATGGTCTCATTTCATGGGTTATAATGGATTGGTACAATTTGTATTGCAACCGATTTTAGTTTTTGGTATTGTTTTTCACTTTGTGATGGGTTTTATTCTTGAAATTCAAAACAAAAAATCTCGAGGTGTTCCTTATGCCCAATTTAAAGGAAGTAAAAATGCTTCTTGGGTATCGAGAAACATGATTATTTCAGGCGGTGTCGTATTGTTGTTTTTGGTGTTGCATTTTATTGACTTTTGGATACCAGAAATGGAACACAAATATCTGGAAGGAAGCATGTTTAATGCTGAATTAATCGATGAACAAAGGTATTATGAAGAATTAGTCCATAAATTTGAACCGTATTGGCGAGTGATCGTTTATGTCTTGTCGTTTGTCTTTTTATCCATGCATCTGTATCATGGCTTTTCATCCTCATTTCAAACCCTTGGTTTGAAAAATTCAGTTAAAAAATCGTTGCTTTCAGTCACTAGGGCGTTTGCTATTGTGATACCTTTGGGTTTTATAGTGATCGCACTGTATCATCATTTATTTTCGGCACATCATTTACTTTATCCATAAGGATTATTTTTCGATGTATTAGTTCTAGTTTTTATGAAAAATCAAAATGAGTACGGCCGTTAAAACAGAGTTTCAATTATCTTCTGGAGTGCCTCAAGGTCCATTGGCTGAAAAGTGGACTTCTCATAAAAGCAAGATTCGGTTGGTATCGCCAGCCAATAAATTAAAAATAGATGTTATTGTCGTCGGAACCGGACTAGCCGGAGGATCTGCAGCTGCGACATTAGCTGAGTTGGGATATAATGTCAAAGCCTTTTGTTTTCAAGATTCTGCCCGTAGAGCGCATTCCATCGCTGCTCAAGGGGGGATTAATGCGGCAAAAAATTATGTTGGGGATGGCGATTCCATCTACCGACTGTTTTATGATACCATTAAAGGAGGAGATTACAGAGCTCGTGAGGCCAATGTTTATCGCTTGGCCGAAGTATCGTCAAATATCATTGATCAGTGTGTGGCCCAGGGAGTTCCGTTTGCCAGAGATTATGGTGGTTTACTGGATAATCGATCTTTTGGTGGAGTGCAAGTTTCCAGGACCTTTTATGCCAAAGGCCAAACGGGGCAACAATTACAATTGGGATGTTATTCTGCTCTCAACAGACAAATAGCTCGAGGAAAAGTGAAAATGTATTCTCGACATGAAATGATGGAGTTGGTCATCATCGACGGGAAAGCCAGAGGGATTATCGCACGGGATTTAATTACCGGAGAAATTCAAAGACATTCAGCCCATGCCGTTGTGATCGCTTCGGGAGGATATGGAAATGTCTTTTATCTATCCACCAATGCCATGGGAAGTAATGTTTCAGCCGGTTGGAAAATTCATAAAAAAGGAGCCTTATTTGCCAATCCTTGTTTTACTCAAATCCATCCAACGTGTATTCCCGTCAGTGGGGACTATCAATCCAAACTCACGTTGATGTCAGAATCCCTCCGTAATGACGGTCGTATTTGGGTCCCGCAACAATTAGAAGACGCTCAGGCTATTCGAGAAGGCAAAAAATCACCAGAAGATATTCCAGAAAACCAACGAGATTATTTTTTAGAAAGGCGATATCCAGCATTTGGAAATTTAGTGCCTCGAGATGTTGCTTCACGGGCGGCTAAAGAGCGATGTGATGCCGGTTATGGTGTCAATGTGACGGGAGATGCCGTATTTCTTGATTTTCAAAGTGCCATCGAACGCTATGGAAGGGAACAAGCACATCTCCAAGGGTCGGATGAAAGCAATCCAGAGGCAACGATGAAACTCGGCAGAGAAGTGGTTAAAGCCAAATATGGTAATTTATTTCAGATGTATGAAAAAATTGTGGATCAAAATCCATACAATACACCCATGAAAATCTATCCTGCAGTTCATTATACCATGGGTGGGGTATGGGTCGACTATAATTTGATGACCACCATTCCAGGTTGCTTTTGCATCGGAGAAGCTAATTTTTCAGATCATGGGGCCAATCGATTGGGAGCCTCTGCATTAATGCAAGGATTAGCGGATGGTTATTTTGTGCTTCCCTATACCATTGGGGATTACTTGGCCGATGATATCCGGACAGGTCCCATTTCCATTGATTCAAAAGAATTTGAAAAAGCCGAACATCAAGTCAAATCACAAATCGATCGACTGATCAAGCAAAATGGTACCAAAAGCGTTGATTATTTTCATAAAAAGTTAGGCCGCATCATTTGGGATTATTGTGGCATGTCTCGAAACGAAAAAGGACTTAAAGAAGCCATAGAAAAAATCAAAGAATTGTACCAAGAGTTTCAGAAAAATGTTTTTGTGCCCGGGAGAGCCAATGAGTATAATGAGGAATTGGCCAAAGCCTGTCGAGTCGCCGATTTTTTTGAATTGGGTTTGCTGATGACCATCGATGCTCTCGACCGGACCGAATCTTGTGGAGGGCATTTTCGAGAAGAATCTCAAACACCACAGGGAGAAGCACTAAGAGATGATGAAAATTTCATGTATGTAGCCACTTGGGAGTACACGGGAAAACCAAATAGCCCCAAACTTCATAAAGAGGACCTAATTTATCATGATATTGAAGTTAAATCAAGATCATACAAATAACTTCTTAATATTTAAATGGATATAAAACTCAAAATTTGGCGACAAAAAAATGCAACATCCAAAGGAAAATTTGAAAAGTATGCATTGAATGAAATCAATCCAGAAATGTCATTTCTTGAGATGCTTGATGTCCTCAATGAACAACTGATTTCTTCTGGAGAATCTCCAGTGGCTTTTGATCATGACTGTCGTGAAGGAATTTGTGGCACCTGTTCTTTATTCATCAATGGTAGGGCTCATGGTCCTGATCGATTTGTGACGACTTGCCAGTTGCACATGCGTCGTTTCAAACATGGCGATACGATCACCATTGAACCTTTTCGAGCGAAAGCCTTTCCTGTGATTAAAGATTTGGTGGTGGATCGTGCATCTTTTGATCGCATACAACAATCTGGAGGTTATATCAGTGTCAATACTTCCGGTAATACGCAAGATGCCAATGCGATCCCCATTCCTAAGGCGGATGCAGATTTATCCTTTGAAGCGGCTGCATGTATTGGCTGTGGCGCTTGTGTGGCGGCTTGTAAAAACGCATCGGCTATGTTGTTTGTATCGGCAAAAGTGTCACAATATGCATTGCTGCCGCAAGGACAAGTGGAATCAAAAAGGCGGGTAAAAAATATGGTGGCTCAAATGGATGAAGAAGGTTTTGGCAATTGCACCAACACGGGGGCTTGTGAAATAGAATGTCCCAAAGGGATTTCACTTGAAAATATTGCTCGAATGAACCGAGAGTTTATTTTGGGTTGATTCCTAAAGATTGTTGACCCCCCGCCCTAAATGAAATTTTGTTTTAAGTTTTGTTTCTAAAAATCGATAGTCTTTGCGTGATAGACTATGTTTAAATAATCTGTATTTTCCTTTTTGATCGATGATTTCGATATAATAGGGAGTAAATTGCACATGTTTTAAATCATTGAAGTTGATTTTTCTAGATTTAAATAAGGAAGGTTTGATGATATGGCGTTCATGATAATGCACATACCCTTTTTGTTTTTTAAAAATCAATTCGACAAAACAGTATATGATGTACAACAAATAAAGCCATAACAAATATTTAGGCAGATGATCTTGATTCCAGATGATGACTAGTAGAATTAGCCATATAACATATAAAATCAATAAGTTCAACAAAAACTTTTGCTTAAAGGCTAAAATGATGGCGTCCAATTAATCTGTTTGATTTAAAACTACCCCAAAATTTGGGGTGGTTGACATTAAAATGGTTTGAAACTAATTCTCAGATTTACAAACCCAAAGGTATAGAATATCTAAGTTAAAATCAAAAAATGGCCTATTTAAAGACAACGATTGTCCAAACAAGTATCGACTGGCATTCCGCCAAATCGAATTGCCAACGAATTGAAAGTTTATTGTCTGAACAAAAACTTGAAACGGATTTGATTGTCCTGCCAGAAATGTTCAACTCTGGCTATAGTATGCAACCGCAAAAAATCGCCGAATCAATGAATGGAGATACCATAAAGTGGATGAAAAAAACAGCCAAAAGGTACTCTGCAGCTATCTGTGGTAGTTTGGTCATTTCAGAAGACAATCAATATTTTAATCGATTGGTTTGGATTACTCCAAATGGAGAAGAAAACGGTTATGACAAAAGACATCTTTTTAGTTTGGCGGGAGAACCGAGTTTTTATTCTGCTGGAACCAATCAAGGCATATGGGATTATAAAGGCTGGAAAATATGCACTCGGATTTGTTATGATTTGCGTTTTCCAGTATGGTGCCGCAACACCCAAGACTATGACTTAATCATTTTTGTAGCCAATTGGCCTCAACCACGTAACAAGGCATGGCAGACATTATTAAAAGCGAGAGCCATGGAAAATATGTCTTATTGTATTGGGGTCAATCGAATTGGAAAAGATCCCAATGGATTGAATTATTTGGGATATTCTGCAGTTCATGATGCTTTGGGTGAGCGAATGACACCAAAAATGATTGAAAAAGAGACGATGGCAACCATTGAATTAGATAGAGAGAAACTTAATTCACTAAGGAATCAATTGGGATTTCTGAAAGATCGAGATCGGTTTGAGATATATTAAACTGCTCATTAAATTCCCAATTGGCTCTGAGTTCTAAAGTATCGGGATGATAAATGACCTGTTCGGGTTGAATTTTTCTTAAAAAATTTCCGGTATCCCAAACCGCATTATTATTGGTGTCTTTAATCAATCGAATAAAGTAAGTACCCGGTAAAAGGTACTGAAACACATAACTTTCATCTTCTGGATTTTTAACCACCGATCGAACCAGTTCGCCTTGATTATCAACAAGTTGTAAAATATAATGAAGCTCGGAATCGGCAATCACATTAACTGTAATGGTCCCATATTCTTCAAGACCTATGGACTTGACCGATAATTCCAGGGTATCATGGGTTGCTTCAAAATAATCAACCAAGGCCCCTGGCTGGAGGTGGATTTGATATTGATCATTGGGCGTGACTTCAAAATTGAAAGAAATTTTATGTTTGTTTTGATCAATAAAAGCTTGATAGGGTACAGGCGTCGTGTCAATGTCAAAAATGCGAATCAGAGTGGTATCTATGGCTATAATGGGTCGATTGGCATGTAAATCAAATGTTTTATTGAGGTGGATGGTACTGACTGTTAGTTGATTAATGACCAGAGAATCTTCTGTTGGATTCGTAAAACGTAAGGTTCTTGTGATGAGGGAATCTTTTTGAAAAAACTGAAATTTCAATGAATCGAGTTCAGCTCCTTTGAACCAGTAGTATAATGAATCGGTTTCATTAGGTTTAGAGATTAGTGATTTAAAGGTTTCGGGGACGTCACTAATCATATCCATGGATTGATTGGTCCATTGGCCATAGTATCCCAGCAAGATCAAATGGTCATTGTAAAATTCGGGAAGAGCCCAAGAAAAATCGATCTTTTCTTCAAAAATCTTCAAATTCACCACGGAATCTTTTGGAAGTTCAACATACTGGGGATGAAATCCAATTTTGTCTTGATTTTGATCAAATAGAAAATTAGCATTTTGATCTTCAAGAGCAATAATTTGATACTTTCCTCGGCTTAGATTTTGAAATCTAAAATAAGTGCTATCGAGAGTATTGGCGACATACAACGGTTTTTCAAAATAAATAATGGAGTCGGTATAGATCGAGTCGATTCGATAGAGTTGGACGGAAATATCGGAAAGCGGTTTTAATTCAATAGCGTCGGCCACCAATCCAGATAGCGTTAATGAATCGATCGCTTCTCCTGTGGACAAAACATAAGCGAAATTTGAAAGGATGTTTCCTTCATTATTGTCGGCGATCCCCTTGCCGAAGTTAAAAGTATAGGTTGTATTGGGGTAAAGGGTGTCAACTAATTTGATAGAAATTCTTTTCGTCGTCCCAGTCCTAGGAATTAAGGTATAGGCCCCAATTTCCAATGGTGGTGATATGACCAATTGATTATTAATGTCTTTAAGTGTAATGAATTCATCAAAAGTTAATCGAATTTCATCTCGATCAAAATGGACTGTATTCATTTTAGGAGAGGCATTGATCAGAATGGGAGGAATGGAATCTTTAGGTCCTCCGGTTAAAGTCCCCCTTTGACCACATTTAATGAAGGCAATTGGTATGATAATGAGCCAAAGCAAATGAATGGGTTTGATTGAATTCATAGGGTCATTAAAAAAGGAATCTCCGAATCAAATCCCGTGCCGAGTGATGAATTCAAAATCAACTGTTTAATAATTAAGAGTTTGTATGCAAACAAATTTTATCTTGACAAAGTTATAAATCGATACTTTCGTTTGTGATGTTTGGCTTAAAAAATCGGTGTTATCGCATACATATGTTAGTTATTTTATCGATGATGAAAGATACATCTACCCACAACTTTGTAGAAGAACCCATTATGTAACGATTAAGCAAATTTAGGTTGCACCAGCGCGTTGAATTTGTAAATGATATATCATGCAAATTTCATGGTCTAATCAAAATTTTACTTTCTGATTAGAAGTTCTGTCATGGTTTGAATCTAAAATATTTGAAATGATTAACAATTGCTATTTTATTTAATAGGGAGTCAATAATGATTTCAGACCCAACATTGAAACTCTTTTGAATAGGCCAATCCAAACTTATAAATTTGCATCCCATGGAAGAATCCAATCAATTTAAAAGAGTCATTGCGCACGCCAAAGAATATGGGTTTGTATTCCCATCGAGTGAAATCTATGATGGATTAAGTGCCGTATATGATTACGGACCCAATGGAGTGGAATTAAAAAACAATATCAAAGAATATTGGTGGAAAGCGATGGTGGAAGGCTATCAAGAAATTGTGGGAATTGATTCGGCCATTTTCATGCATCCTACCACGTGGAAAGCATCAGGCCATATCGATGCTTTTAATGATCCATTGATTGAGAATAAAGATTCAAATAAACGATATCGAGCAGATGTGTTGATTGAAAATCACATAAAAAAAATTGAAGCGAAAATTCAAAAAGAGGTCTTCAAAGCGACCAAAAAATTTGGACAACAGTTTGACCGTTCTACTTTTATCAATAATAATCAGAGAGTCATTGGCTATCAAAATAAAATCAAAGAAATCCAAAAGAGATTTTCTTCTTCAATGAAAAGAGGGGATCTTTCAGAGCTGAGATTATTGATTGAAGAATGTGGTATTGCTTGTCCCGATAGCGGATCAAAAAATTGGTCTGATATCAAACAATTTAATTTGATGTTTCAAACAAAATTGGGTGCCGCTCAAAAAAGTGCTTCTGATTTATACATGCGTCCTGAAACGGCTCAAGGTATCTTTTTAAACTATCTCAATGTCCAAAAAACATCGCGTTTGAAGATTCCCTTTGGAATCGCACAAATAGGAAAAGCTTTCCGAAATGAGATTGTGGCTCGTCAGTTTATTTTTAGAATGCGTGAATTTGAGCAAATGGAAATGCAATACTTTATTCCTCCTGGTAGTCAGCAAGAATGGTATTCTTTTTGGAAAGAAGCTCGATTAAAATGGCACCATGCTATGGGGATTGACAAAGAAAATTACCGATTTCACGATCATATCCATCTGGCCCATTATGCCGATGATGCAACCGATATTGAATTTAAATTTCCTTTTGGATTTAAAGAATTAGAAGGTATTCATTCAAGAACGGACTTTGATTTATCTAGTCACCAAACATTTTCAGGGAAGAAAATCTCCTATTTTGATCCTTTTACCAACCAAACCTATACTCCTTTTGTGATTGAAACTTCCATTGGATTGGATCGAATGTTTTTAGCGATTTATTCTGCCTGTCTCAAAGAACAAACATTGGAAGATGCTTCAAAACGAATTGTTTTTGAATTACCCTCATTTTTAGCCCCTGTGAAGTTGGCTATTTTACCTCTTGTCAATAAAGAGGCATTGGTTCGTCTAGCTCAAGAAATTAATGACAAACTCCAATGGGAATGGGCCATCTCATTGGATGTGAAGGACACCATTGGCAAGCGTTATCGACGACAAGATGCCATTGGTACTCCGTATTGTGTCACGATTGATTTTGATTCATTGGATGATGGAAAAGTAACCCTAAGAAACCGGGATTCAATGAAGCAAGAACGTATTGCTATCGATCGAATAAAACAAGTAGTTGCTCATAAAGTAGATATGATTTCCGCATTAAAAACACTGTAATATCCAATCATAACAAGTTGACTTTTTAAAATGCTCAATATCGTTTCATATAATGTCAATGGCATTCGATCAGCAGACAAAAAGGGCTTTTTTGATTGGTTAAGATCCGAATCAATCGATATATTATGTCTTCAAGAAGTAAGAGCTGAAGAGAATCAAATTCCTGAAGAAAAAATCAAGTCCTTGGGATATTCTTTTGATTTAAATCCTGCTCAGAAACGTGGATACAGTGGCGTGGCCATTTTATCTAAAATCCCTCCTAATCAAGTAACGAAAGATACGTTTGTTAGTACCCTAGAAGGAGAAGGTAGGATTATTCGATTTGATTTTAGTCAATTTTCAGTCATCAGTCTTTATATGCCTTCGGCATCAAATGTTGATCGATTAGAGTTTAAATTTGAATTCATGCATCAATTTCAATCCTATGTTGATGGTTTGAAAAAAGAAATTCCTAATCTAATCATCTGTGGAGATTTTAATATTTGTCATCGCGCCATTGATATTCATGATCCGATTAGAAATCAAAATGTTTCAGGCTTTTTACCAAAAGAAAGAGCCTGGTTGGATGATTTTATCAATAGCGGATTTATTGATACCTTCAGATACAAGAATCCAAAACCCAATAACTACACATGGTGGTCTTACCGAACTAAAGCAAGAGATAGAAACTTGGGATGGCGGATTGATTATTGTATGGTAAGTCAGAACTTAAAATCTCATATACACAAAGCCTATATTTCAGCTGATGAAAAGCATTCCGATCATTGTCCAACGGGGGTTGTGTTGGATATTTAGATTTTTTTTTGGTTAATTCATGTGTTTTTTGACAATCATGAAATGGAATACCATACTGGCTATGATGAAAACCCCTAGCGTTTGGTCAATTAGATGAAATTCATAGCGTTTTTAATAAGCCAGATCAGTCGTAGAGACTAATTTTGACAACATATTTTTAATGCCAACAACCTAGTGAAAAAACATTTACTAACCACACTTTTTATTGTCTTTATTTTAGTCTCTTGTTCTAATGATGATGAGGATAAAATCAAAGAATTGCAAAACCAAGTCAGTAGTTTACAAAGTGAGAACACTAATTTGAAAAGTCAAAATAGCACCTTAACTAGTGGGAAATCTAATTTAGAAAGCCAAGTAAATACCTTAAATGATAAGATAACAACTCTTGAAAGTCAGATAAGCACGTTAGAGCAAAATAAAACGGATCAGAAAAATGAAATAAACAAACTACTAACGGACTTAACTAATGCCAATAGCACTATCCAAAAACTTAAAAAGGATATCAACAACTTAAATCAGGATCAAAAAGAAAAAATTGAGGCGTTAAATCAACAAATTGCAAACGCAAATAAGGAAATAGAAAGGTTGGAAAAAGAAATAGAAAAGTTAGTAAAGCAAATTAGTGTTTTAAGTAAGAGTGATAATGGTGTAACCATTAAAATCAATCCATTGTATTTACAACAAAACCCAAATGAAAATTTAGTGGGTAGAGAAATAGTGTTTGAGGGGGAAGCTTATACGATTGTTGATAGGGCGTTGTTGGATCAAATGATCATAAATGGAGAGAATGTGGAAAATGTAATCACTACTTTGGTAACCGATATGGGAGCAATGTTTGTTGACGCTACAAGTTTTAACCAAGATATAAGCCAATGGGATACCAGCC
>JAPOSZ010000003.1 GCA_026709415.1 Flavobacteriaceae bacterium | reverse complement strand
GGCGAAGCTCAGGGAATTAGTGGCCGCCGATAACACCGATGCCAAGTGCACCACCTTGGTGACCAGTATGAATCGGATGTTTCGAAATAAGACGTCCTTCAATGAGGATATTAGCGATTGGGATGTCAGTCGGGTGACCAATATGAGTGAGACGTTTGAAAATGCGAGTGCGTTCAATCAACCCCTTGGGGATTGGGATACGAGTCGCGTGACCACGATGAGTGCCATGTTTAAAAATGCGACGGCCTTTAATCAAGACATTGGGGATTGGGATACGAGTCGCGTGACCAATATGACCCTTATGTTCCGAGATGCGAGCGTTTTCAATCAACCCCTAGGGGATTGGGATGTCAGTCGGGTGACCAATATGAATAATATGTTCGAAGGTGCGAGCGTTTTCAATCAACCCCTAGGGGATTGGGATACGAGTCGCGTGACCACGATGAGCCAGATGTTTTTGAATGCTTTGCGTTTTATTAATCAAGACCTTAATGGTTGGGACGTGGATCAGGTCACCAATTGTGGCTTTTTTGGTTGTGATTTGGCGAAAAACAAACGTCCTTCCTTTACCAATTGTCAAACCCTATGTGATATTTAATCACCTTCGAAATCGAGCGTCTTGTCAAAGAATCGTTCCAGTTCCTTGCCAAGGGTTAAGATCATTCATGAGGGATCATACGGTCAGCAAGGCGAGAAGGGGCGACCGACGAAGGATCCTCACCCAAGGATGGACATCACTTGCTTGAACCATGGTTTACCCACATTCCAAGCGCGAGCTCATGCTAGTGGGTCTTCTATATGAAAGGTGTCAGTTTACTTTGCTTCTTGGTCAAGAAGAATAATCCAACATGAAATCAGGAATGTAAAATTGGTATTAGCACTTGATTTCATTTTTAAACCCAAGCAAACCACTTTTGGATAACCACATAGGTCATTTTATAATTCGTTAAACTAAATTTTTTGTTAAAAAGAATACTGCAAAATTTATTGTTCTGAAAGGGAATCATAATAATCCACTAAATAAGCCACCATTTGACTATAGGTTTCTATACCGTCTCTTTGTCCTTGGGCTTTGAGATATTGATTATAGGTTTTTTCAAAATACTTTTCAAAAGGATTTTGATATTTCCTCCAAAATCGTGCGATTTCTGAGATGTTTTTTTTAATTCCAGGATTGATTTGATTGTATAGCTCTCTAGCTAATTTTGGTTTGTTTATATAGTATTCTCCAATAGTGTACCGAAGTCCCATGAGATATCCAGCATATTGAACATAAGGATTGTTATGTTGCGTAGTTGCTTTGAACGACAAAAAATTGGCTTCATTTTCAGGGGCAATGCCCATTTGATGAGTCATTTCATGAGCTGCTGTAGTAATATAACTTAACGCTGGCATTCTCTTATTGACTTGTGATTCAAGGGTAATGGGATTCAAATATCCAGCAAATCCCATATAACTCAGAACCAAACTCCAAAAAGAAGATTTAATATAAAGTCGATGGTGGAAGGATTTTGGAAAGTTATTTTCAAAATGAAAACTTTTAGAGTTTTCTAATAATTCATTAATCTCCTTTTGAGAATAGTCAACCGTAATGGGAAGACTATCATTAAGGGTTAAAGTGGAGTGTAGTGCATTGATTTCAGTAATAATTGATTTTGTGGTGGCTGCTAGTTCTTCATCAGTGTATTTTAAATCATATCCTAATTTTTTATTCAATGAAACTCTATGATAATTCAATCCCCATGTGATATGAAATAAAATATAAAGACTGCATAAAAATGTGAATAAATTGATTATGATAAATAAAAACCGATGGTTTTTTAACATCACAATAACTCTATAAATAAATAGTGGAGCAGATAATAAAACTAGAAGAATTAAAAAATCACCAACCGAAACATTAATTTGTCCTAAAACAGAACTGGATATATAGAATAACTTGGGATAGAAATTTTGACTATAATACTGCTCTATCAGTGGGGGATGAAACTTAAGAAAATGAATCAATATCGCACAAACCAAAAGAACTAACAATAAAAGCCACCTATTGTGGTTGATTTTAAATATCATGGTGGAAATCCAGGTGTTGTAATAGCCTAACCTATTACAAAGTTTAAAGGAATGGAATTGTTATCGAATGCGAACTTCAAAAATAAGATCTGCTCTTGGTGGTACCACTGGTGGACTACCATCCTCTCCATACCCAACTTGCCATGGTATAAACAAAACGCCATCATCACCGACATTCATTTGAGTTAATCCAGCACTAAATCCTTTGATAAATCCACTTTGCAACATACTTTGATCGACGGTCATCGGACGATAGGTATCTTCGGGATTTTGATCTAATTCATGAAGTAAATTTTTTTCAGCTGTTTCAAAAATTGAAGTGGCTAACAATTCCCCTTCAGTGGTGTAAAGAGCATAATCGATATACAACACATCTTGATCATTGACTGAATTTTCAGAACCTGCTTTAGTAACGATATAACGGACCCCATCTGGAGCCTCTATGGTTTTTCCCATCAAACCCTTGAAATAAGCCAAATTCTCGGCATTAATGGATTTTCTTTTTTCGGCGATTTCTTTTTCCTTTTTTTCTTTTAACTCTTGTGCCATTCGTTTTTCTTCTTCGTGTTTTTCGAGATGTTTTCTCAATATTTCATCGGCATTAAAATACTTGGCATTTCTTCCATGACGAATAATTTCAACAGAAAGTATGGTATCTCTTTGCTGAATAGTATCCACGATGTTTTGCCCTTCAATGACATAACCAAAAACAGAATGTAAACTATCCAAATGAGGTGTGGCGGTGTGAGTTATGAAAAATTGACTACCGTTGGTATTGGGACCACTATTGGCCATCGATAAAATGCCAGGCCCATCGTGAAGTAAAGATTCATGGAATTCATCTCCAAAATTATATCCAGGACCTCCTCTACCAGTTCCCGTAGGATCTCCCCCTTGAATCACAAAATCTGGCACTACTCTATGAAATACCAGTCCGTCATAATATTTTTTACCTCTGAATTCTTGATCCACCATTGTATTTGTTCCTTCAGCTAGTGAAACAAAATTCGCCACCGTAACTGGGGCTAATTCAAAATGTAAATCCAACAAGATGGTTCCCTTATTGGTATCCATTTTAGCAAAAAGACCCTTTTGTTGATCCGATTGAAGGTCATTACAAGACATGGTGGTTAGTAAAAGAGTTAATGGGAAAATAAACAAATCACGCATGGTTCAAAAATAATCATTCAGAATTTGTTTAAAACGTTTAAAGTAGTACGCAGCGGCTAGTTCATGCCAATTTTATTTCCATCACCCAAATATCCCAATCATATACTAATTGTTTGTCAAGTTTCGATTTTAAAATTGATAATATCTCCTGATTCAATTTTTTGGTTTTCTCTTGGTTGACGATCAATAAAGGCATACCAAAATCCCTTTTCAAAAGATCTAAAATCAAGCGTCACCTCTGCTTCAATGCTATTTTGAATTAATTGTAATTCATGCCCATAAATGCTTTTATTTCTTATGACAGAAACATTGACATTGTCTTCCTTGGATATCTTAATGGGATATGGCGCTAGTGGTCCCTTACATGAGGTAACCCCCATGATCAGTAACAATGTTATGAAAATTCACTAGCATTCTGTCCAATACACTTTTCAAAATAGGTGATTGCGTTTTCCATGGTTCCTTCAAAATATCCACCGGAAGCGTGAAAATGTCCCCCACCATTAAAATTTTTTGAGGCAAAGTCTTGAGTCGAAAAATAATTTTTTGAACGAAATGATATTTTGATTTTTTTAGATTTGGCGTCTTCAATAAAAAACACAGAAAGCTCAACATCTTCTATAGTCAAACCATAATTTACAAAACCATTGGTATCTCCTTTTTTATAACCAAAGGCATTCAAATCATTTTGGGTTAGATGGATGTATACAACAGGTAAGTTGTTTACTCGATGTAGTGTTGAAAGGGCCTTCCCTAATAACTGTACGCGACCAAGGGTATGTTGATTGTAAATTTTTTGATGAATTTCTCCAATGTTGATTCCGGAACCTAATAATTTATGAGCTATAAAATGGGTGTTGGCCGAAGTGGAACTATAAGCAAATGAACCAGTATCAGTTAAAATACCAGTGTATAAACAAGTAGCAATATCTTGATCTATCAATTTCTTATCTATGATTTCCATCAACTTATAAACCATTTCACAAGTGGATGATTCATTGGGGTTTGAATAGGTCCAATCAGCAAAATTTTCTGGATCATTATGATGATCAATCATAATGATTTTTGCTTTAGATCTTTGGATTAATGGAGCTAGTTTTTCAGTTCTTTCGAGAGTGTTTAAATCAAGTGCTATAATCACATCAGCATGGATAATGCGATGGATCACTTGGTGACCATGATGGTAATAGTTTAAGACATTTTTCATACCGGGCATCCAAAGTAGTATTTCAGGACAATCGTTTGGGACAACGACTACCGCATCATGTCCTAATTTGGTGAAATACATTTGTAAAGCGATGGAACTTCCCATGGCATCGCCATCCGGATTGAAATGAGGTATGAGAACGATCCTTCTAGGAGTATCTAATAGTTGCTTGACGCCTTTAATGAATTCATTGGTCATCAAAACGAAAATAAAAAAATCAAGATTTTTATAAACGGGATCTTTTGACATTCGTTAAATTAATCCATTCTTAAACTTGGTATTCATCAGGAATGGATGTTTATTTTTGCCGCCTAAAAAATTGATGCAATGCGAGATAACCAAACGTTTACTTTGATTAAGCCTGATGTGGTGAGTGATGGACATTTGGGAGAAATTGTCCAATCCATACAAGATGCGGGATTTAAAATAATTGCTATTAAACTAACACGACTGTCAAGAGTTGAAGCTATGGATTTTTATGGGGTGCACAAAGAGAAACCCTTTTTTGGAAAACTAATTGATTTCATGATTAGTGGCCCCATCGTTCCCATGATATTAGAAAAAGAGAATGCCATAGAAGATTTTCGCCAACTCATTGGAGCCACCAATCCAGCTCTAGCCGAAAAAGGGACGATTAGAGAAAAATTCGGAACATCGATCACGAAAAATGCCATTCATGGATCAGATAGCATAGATAATGCTGAGATTGAAGGCAGTTTTTACTTTTCAAAAAGAGAACTGTTTGTCTGAATTTTGATGTCTTTGACAATTTGATCTTCCAACTTTTCATTGAGTTTTTCGAGAATGGTTTCTTTTCTATAAAAAAGTTCTTGTGTGATGGTTGGATTTTTTGTTTCTACATATAAAGTATCCCAGGCAAATTCTTTCACTCGAGAAAATGGGGATAGATTGTCCCCAATAACTTCATTCCACGTTTTAAACACTTTGATTTTTTCAACCCCTGTTTTTAAATTTTTTCGTTGTTTATACTTTTCAACAAGGGTTGACAGAGGCGTTGGATGAGATGCTTTTCTTGGAACCTGCTTGGACATTCAAAATAAGATTTTCAAGTACAATTCAATTAATTAAGTTGAAAAATTTCAAAATCTGTTGATATAGTTCTTAATGTTTCTTTGGTTCGGCTCAAATGAGTATCGGTTAAGAAAATTTGCGAAAATTCATTTAGATCGATCAAATTAATGATTTGACTCACTCGTTTTTGATCTAAGCGATCAAAAGCATCATCAAGTAACAACAAGGGTGACTTTTTAGTTTCTGTTTTTAAAAATTCGTGTTGTGCAAACTTAAGGGCCGTAACAAACGATTTTTGTTGTCCCTGACTTCCATATTTTTTCAATGGATGTGTGTTCAAATAAAAATTCAATTCATCTCGATGCAAACCTTTAGAGGTATATCCTAATGCCAAATCTTGGGTGGTTGAGTGAGTTAACAACATGTCAAAATCATGCTCATCCAAGTGACTTTGATAGATTATTTCAACAGATTCTTCACCAGAACAAATGTGGTGATAGTGTCTGTTAAAGAGGGGGGCATATTTCTCGATGAATGCCTTTCTTTTTTCGTACAATGTCTTTCCATATTTGATAAGCTGTTGATTAAAAGAGTTGATTAATGCTTCATCAAAAGAATGGCCGATTTTACAATTTTTCAAATAAGCATTTCTCTGCTTTAATGCTTTGTTGTAATTGATTAAAGAATCTAAAAATTCAAAATTGATTTGAGCGATAATCCCATCGATGAATTTTCTTCTATCAGAACTTTTGCCGATGATGATATCTCTATCGATAGGTGATACCAAGACAGTCGGTATTAACCCAATGTGTTCTGCTAATTTTTGATAAGGTTTATCATTTCTGAATAGGATTTTCTTGTTTTTTGATTTTTGATAAGAGCAAATCACTTTTTCATATTTATGGTCATGGGTAAAGGATCCTTCAATAAAAAAAACATCTTGGTTAAAACCTAAACAATCTTTTGATTGAGCTGAAAAACTCTTTCCAAAAGACAAGTGGTATATGGTATCCAGAATATTGGTTTTCCCTACTCCATTGGGTCCAGTGAAACAATTGACTTTTTTTTTAAAGTCAAAGACTTCATTTTCAAAATTTTTGAACCCTCGAATTTTTAACTGATTTAAAAACATCAAAAAACACTAAGAGACTTTGGGTTTCTATTGGTTCCCATTAGAACGAATGTTAGATTCTAAGGATTGAATTATTTCTATGACTAGTGGAGCAGCCGGGTAGACCATATTGTGTCCATACCCTTGTAATTCAAAGAGCTGGGTATTTGGATGACCGATAACTTCCATCATTCGCCGCATAAAAGCATTTTCTTCATAGCGTCCTAGTAACTCTAAATTTCGATCTCCAGTAACCATAATATACGGAGGAGCTTGTTTTCTTATGTGAAAAATTGGAGCCATTTCATCCACCCAAATTTGGTTGGGCGAAAGTCCCATTTCTTTTCGAACAGTAAAATGAGTGATAGCGTGTCCGCTCAATGGAATTAGTCCAGCAATGGTGTCGCTATCAATATTGTATTTGGTTAAATAGTCTTTATCGAGACCAACCATGCTGGTGATATAACCGCCAGCTGAATGACCTGAAACATAGATTTTTGACCGATCCCCGCCATAATTTTCAATATGATCAAATACCCAAGCAATACTAGCTGCAGCATCATCTAGAATTTCAGAAACTTGAACCTTTGGAGATAATCGATAATTAACATCAACAACCGCTATTTTTTTGTTTTTAAAATAGTCGACAATGGATTTTTCTCCTCCGGTAAGACTCCCTCCATGGAAATAAATTAAAGTTGGAAAATCGTCGATTTGAGTTGGAAAATATAAATCCAAAAAACACCTTTCTTTCATATAGGAATCAACGATTAAGGAGTCCATTGTTCTATATGGGATATCTAGAACATGAAGATAATTTTCTGACTGTATGGATTGCCCAAATCCATAGAAATTAAAACAAAAAACAAGAGCTAAAGTTCTAAGAATCATCGTACTGGATATTTTCGCCACTACTCAATAAAAAAGTTAAATACAAGTTTAGGATTAAGAGACTTTTACTGTTAAATCGATCGATTGATGGGGTGGCTAAGGTATCTAAATTCAAAGAGGTGAAAAGAATTAGTTTTTATAAAAAGGGACTTTTAAATGGCTTTGGATACTTTTTAGGTTAGATTTCGTTAAAAAATGCTGAAAATATTCTTTGGTATATGGAGTTAATTTACATTTGGGGATTGGAACTTTCAAGAATTAAAAAGAATTGAATTGAAAAATTTTATTTTCTTTGGCAAACCTGGAGCTGGAAAAGGAACACAAGCCCAACGGGTAAAACAAAAATATGGACTGATTCATATTTCAACAGGTGATTTATTTCGAAAGCACATTGCAAATAAAACATCACTAGGAAAATCTGTTCAAGTGTATTTGGATAAGGGGGCATTGGTCCCTGATCGAGTGACCATTGATATGCTTGAAAATGAATTTCAAAGTGCTGAAAATCCAAAGGGGTATATATTGGATGGCTTTCCAAGAACAGTCGGTCAAGCCAAAAGCTTAGAACGATTTTTTAATCGTTTAAAATTAAATCTCAACGCTGTTGTTTCAATCGAGGTCGATCGGCAACTTTTGATCGATCGACTTTTAAATCGAGGAAAAATTTCAGGGCGAACTGATGATTTGGATATCGTAAAGATTAATAATCGATTTCAAGAATATGACTTAAAAACCAACCCTCTGATTGAGTTTTATCAATCTCGAAATCTCTTTTATCCAATAGATGGTCATGGAACAATTCATGAGATATCTCAACGACTATATGAATTGATTGATCACATATCATGATCAAAGGAAACTTTGTGGATTATGTGCATATCAATGTGCAGTCGGGTAATGGAGGTAATGGATCAACTCATTTTCGAAGAGAAAAGTTCATCCCCAAAGGAGGTCCCGATGGCGGAGATGGCGGTCGTGGAGGTCATGTATACATCAAAGCCAATAAACACATTTGGACACTGTATCCATTTAAATTTAAAAAACATTTTAAAGCCCAACATGGAGATCATGGTTCTGGCAAAAAAAAAACAGGTCAACAAGGTCAAGATCTTACCATAGAAGTACCCATGGGAACCATTGTCAGAAGTAAAGAAAACCATCAAGCGGTACTTGACATTTCGAAAGAAAATCAGTTGGAAATATTAGTCCATGGAGGTAGAGGAGGTAAAGGAAATTGGTACTTTCGAACGTCTGTTAATCAATCGCCAAAATATGCACAACAGGGAGAAAAAGGACAAGAAAAGCAATATATATTGGAATTAAAAGTATTAGCGGATGTAGGACTTGTAGGACTTCCCAATGCAGGAAAATCAACTCTTTTGTCTAAGCTCACAAAAGCAAAACCTAAAATTGCTGATTATGAATTCACGACCCTAAAGCCCAATTTGGGAATTGTTCCTTATAAAGAACATCATTCTTTTGTTATGGCTGATATCCCTGGGATTATTCAAGGGGCCTCAAATGGAAAAGGATTGGGTCACCATTTTCTAAGACATATTGAACGAAATTCGATTTTATTATACTTGATTTCTTTAGAATCTCAAAACGTTGTACAAGTGTTTAACGATTTAACCCACGAATTAAAACAATACAATAAAGAATTGACGGATAAATCTCAAGCTGTCGTATTGACAAAATCAGATTTATTAGCTCCTGATGAATACAGTCAAATTCTCAAATCTTTTCAATTAAAATTTCCTGATATGCCATCTTTGGTCATCAGTAGTCACTTAAATTATAATCTGGGAGTGTTAAAAGAGATCATGTGGCAACTACTACAATATTCTCAACCAAAACAAGCCCAGAAACAGCATATAAATTGTGATAATGGTGATTTATTTTCAAAAAAACAATATCAACCCATTTAAGTTTTAATCAAAAAAATGAGTTTAAAAATCGCTCAAAATCAAGTACAGCAATGGATTGAAAAACATGGTGTCCGATATTTTAATGAATTAACCAATATGGCTCAATTAACGGAAGAAGTGGGTGAAGTGGCTCGAATTATAGCGAGAAAGTATGGAGAGCAGTCTGAAAAAGAATCTGACAAAAATCTTGATTTAGGTCAAGAACTTGCCGATGTTGTTTTTGTTGTTCTTTGTTTGGCCAATCAAACAAGTATCGATTTAGAAAAAAAATTTCAAGAAAAATTAGAAATTAAAACCAATCGGGACAAATTCCGACATCATAACAATAAAAAACTCAAAAAATAGATTTGAACATAAGTTTATCATATCCTGAAGAAAAACCACTAAATGGGGTTCTCGATATCACGGGTTCTAAAAGTCAGTCGAACCGACTATTGACGCTTTTAAAGCTATTTGATTTGGATTTAAGATTGAACAATCTTTCCACTTCGGATGACACCAATGTTTTAATTAAAGCATTAGAAACCAGCCGAGGAATTGTTGATGTTCAGCATGCCGGAACCTCCATGAGATTTCTCACATCCTATTTTGCATTGAAAGCCAAAGATGCCCTAATTCTTACGGGGTCAAAAAGGATGCAGCAAAGACCTATTTCTATATTGGTAGATGCTTTAAACTCGATGGGAGCCAATATCAGTTACAAAAACAAAAAAGGATTTCCACCGCTTGAAATCAGACCTGTTGATCAATGGGATTCAAAAGTGAGTCTACAGGCCAACACCTCAAGTCAATATATCTCTTCATTAATGCTCATTGGAGGTTACTTGAAAAATGGATTAGAAATTCAGTTAATTGGAAAAGTAACTTCAAGACCATATATCTTATTGACTCAATACACCTTGGAAAGTATAGGAATAAAATCCACTTTTGTTAATAATAAAATTAAAATTTGGCCTTTCAATAAATCCCAAGTTGAATACTTGAATATTGAATCAGATTGGAGTTCAGCCTCTTACCATTATAGTCTAATGGCATTATCTAAACATTCAGAATCAGAATTGAAATTATCTTCTTTTTACCAGAAATCTATACAAGGGGATTCGCATGTGGCAAGAATTTATACTCAATTAGGCGTTCATACTTTATTTAATGATGGTCAAATCGTATTGACCAAGAGAAAAGAAAAAAAAGGTTTTAATCATACCATGGAGTTAAACCTTTCAGATACTCCAGATCTAGCTCAAACCATTGCTGTAACTTGTTTTGGTTTGAAAATAGGTTGCCACCTGAAAGGCTTACATACCCTAAAAATCAAAGAAACAGATCGTTTAGAAGCACTTAAAACCGAATTATCAAAACTTGGAGCTCAAATAGAAGTCAATGAAAATTCTTTAAAACTATCTCCTAGAACGATTCCTATCCATCGCCATGTCGCTATTGACACCTATGATGATCATCGGATGGCTATGGCTTTTGCTACTTTGGGTATTTTAGTTCCTATTCGGATTAACGATGTTAAAGTGGTTTCTAAATCCTATCCTCAATACTGGACCGATATCCAAAAACTCCAATTTGAAATGGCTTAATCTGTAAAGAAATTTCCAGCTATACAAGCCGTCAAGTTAGTATATTCGAACCCCTAAAATATCTATGAAAAAACTGTCTAAATACATTTATGAATTACCGAAAGAATTAGTGGCTCAACACCCCACTGATTTCAGGGACCAATCTAGACTTTTGGTATATCATCGGCAATCTAAAAAAATAGAACATAAAAAATTTTCTGATTTTAAAGATTATTTTGAAGAAGGAGATGTGCTAGTTCGAAATGACACCAAAGTTTTTGCTGCCGAATTAATGGCAGAAAAAGAAAAAACAGGGGCGAAAATCCAAGTGACCCTTTTAAGAGAATTAAGTAAAGAACAGAAACTTTGGGACATTTTAGTGGATCCTGCTCGAAAGATTAGAATTGGAAACAAACTTTATTTCAATAAAGACGATGTGAGTTTAGAGGCCGAAGTGATTGATAATACGACATCTAGAGGCCGAACACTTCGATTTTTATTTGCTGGAGAATATGAAGACTACAGAAAAAAAATTGAATATTTGGGCAATGTCCCTCTTCCCACCTATATCAAAAGAGCAGCCGACGAAGAGGATAAAAAGCGATATCAAACCATTTATGCTAAAAATCCTGGTGCTGTGGCAGCACCAACGGCTGGATTACATTTTTCAAAACAATTATTAAAACGTTTAGAAATTAAAGGCGTCAAAATAGCTGATATGACTTTGCATATTAGTCAAGGTACTTTTCGTCCTGTGGATGTCGAAGACTTATCCAAACACAAGATGGATTCTGAAGAAGTTATTATTAGTCAAGAAACTGCGGATATGGTCAATGATGCCAAAGGCAATAAAAAAAGAATTTGTGCTATTGGAACCACGGTAATACGTGGATTAGAATCATCAGTTTCGACTTCTGGAACCCTGAATGCCTACAGAGGATGGACTAATAAATTCATATATCCCCCTTATAATTTTTCTATTGCAGATTCTTTGGTTACTAATTTTCATAGACCAAAATCAACCATTTTAATGATGGTTGCAGCATTTGTTGGTTATGAAGAAACTATGAATATTTATGATATCGCCAAAGAAGAAAAATATCGTTTCAACTCGTATGGTGATGCGATGATCATCATATAATACATCTCCATAATTTAGTTTCAACTTTTTCAAAGTTGATTTGTGATGGAGTCATGTAATTTTGCTTTTAGACGATGGCTTTCTATGATAGGCCATTAGTGGGAATCGTAAGATTGTTATTACGGTCAAATTAGTCATTGGTCAGACATGGTGTTCATTTAACTTGATTGAAGAATGAGTATCATTATAGGAAGCAACAAAAACAATCACCTAATTGAAGCTGAATTGCACAGCCACAACTTTGAATAATCAAAAACCAAACATTCGAGATGCAACGGTTTCTGATTTGGAAAACTTTGTAAAAACAGCGAATCAACCTTCTTTTCGTAAGTCACAAATTGACCAGTGGCTTTGGCAAAAAAACATAGATTCGTTCGCCCAGATGACGAATCTCCCATCAGAGTTGAGAACACAACTGCAACAGCATTTTGAATTGCGCAATATTCAAATTCATCAGTATCAAATCAGCGCAGATAAAACGATCAAGTTTGCGTTTAAATTGCCAGATCGACATCTGATAGAATCCGTTTTAATCCCCACTGAAAATAGAGTGACGGTTTGTATTTCTTCACAAGTTGGTTGTAGTTTGGATTGTCGGTTTTGTGCCACTGCAAAAATGAAACGCATTAGAAATCTTTATTGGTGGGAAATATATCAACAAGTTCAATTTCTTCAATCGAAAAGCTTTCATTATTTCCAAACCCCCGTCACCAATGTGGTTTTCATGGGCATGGGAGAGCCACTAATGAATTTCAATAATGTAATTAGTAGTCTTGGTTTGATGACTTCAACCGATGGATTGAATATGTCCCCGGGACGATTCACAGTATCCACTTCGGGCATTCCCAAATTGATCTGTCGACTGGCTGATGAAAATACTGGTGTGAATTTGGCGGTCTCTTTACATTCTGCAAACCAAGATATTCGAAAAGAAATCATGCCTTTTTCTGAAAAATTTCCTTTAGTTCAATTACTAGATTCTTTGGTTTATTGGTATCGTAAGACCAATGTCAAAATAACGTTTGAATATTTAGTATTAAAAAATGTCAATGACACCATGGAGGATATATACCAATTAGTTGATTTTTGTAAAAAAGTCCCTTGTAAAGTAAATTTTATTGAATACAATCCTATTGAAGGGGATAGATTTCAAGAAGCCGATTGGAATATTGTTGAGCAATATCAAAAAATTCTTTTGAAGCATAATATTCATTCGACGATACGTCGATCAAGAGGTGGTGATATTGATGCAGCTTGTGGACAACTAGCGAATAAAATGGGCGTTACTTTATAAATGAAACCAGCGGAAAAAATCAAACAACCGATTTATAAGGAAATGAAGCAATTCGAGCAGAATTTTTATCGCTCGATGCAGTCAAATGTGCCCCTACTAGACCGGATTGTCTACTTTATAGTCAATCGTAAAGGAAAGCAAATGCGCCCTATGTTGACCCTATTGACGGCTAAAATGTTAGGTAACGGTCAAATCAATGATCGAACCTATTTGGGAGCGTCAGTCGTTGAATTAATACATACGGCTACACTAGTTCATGATGATGTGATTGATAACAGCCAAATGAGAAGAAACTTTTATTCATTGAACGCGTTGTGGAAAAATAAAATTGCTGTGTTGGTTGGTGATTATTTACTTTCCCGAGGAATTTTAAATTGTACTGAAACCAAAAACTTTGACTTGTTGGCTGTCATATCAACGGCCATGAGAGAAATGGCTGAGGGGGAATTACTACAATTGGAAAAAAGTCGAACCTTTAATATTCAAGAAAATGAATATTATCAGATCATACGACAAAAGACAGCCGCTTTATTATCGGCTTGTTGTGCTATGGGGGCGCTTAGTGTTCATGCCCATCAAAAAGATATCGAGCAAATGGAAGCATTTGGTATAAACGTGGGGATGAGTTTTCAAATCAAAGATGATTTATTTGATTATGGACCTCGAAAAATTGGAAAACCCCGAGGAATTGATATCCGGGAGAAGAAAATGACCTTGCCTTTGATATATGCCATTTCGAAGGCTTCTAAAAAGAATAAAAAATGGTTGGTCCATGCTATAAAAAATCACAGTAAAAACCCCGAAGTTATCAAACAAATCATCAATTTTGTTAGGGAAAGTGGTGGCATACAATACACTTTAAAAAAGATGAATCAATACAAAGAAACGGCTCATAGCATTTTAATGACATATCCTAAAAATGAATATCGAGATGCTTTAGAACTCATGTTACGCTACGTTATTAACCGTAAATATTAAATCAAATAAATTCAATAATCCCATTATCACGTGATTAAAAGAGAAACGATACAAACGGTATACCAAACAGCGAATGTTGTTGATGTCATTCAAGATTTTATCCAATTAAAAAAAGCGGGTGTGAATTATAAAGCATTGAGCCCTTTTACGAACGAAAAGACTCCCAGTTTTGTGGTTTCACCTCAAAAAAATATTTGGAAATGCTTTAGCACTGGAAAAGGAGGGGATTCAGTTAAATTTTTACAAGAACATGAGCGACTTTCTTGGCCTGATGCGATTAAATATCTAGCCAAAAAGTATAATATCACCATTCAATATGAAAAGAGCTCCCAACAAGACAAAGAAAAATTAGACAGAAGAGAAAGGCTATTACACGCCTTGGATTTTTATAAATCGTTGTATGAAAAAAAACTCTGGGACACGCAGGTTAATGCGATGCCCATGAATTACCTGCATAATCGGGGGTTTGAAGATCAAACCATTAAAACCTTTGGTTTAGGCTATGCCCCAAAAGCTCGTCAAGAACAATATGATCAGGCCATAAAAAGTGGTATTCAAGAAGAAATTGTCAAAGAACTGGGACTAGTGTATGTCACAGAAATAGGCCAAACAATTGATCGTTTTCGAGATCGAATCATCTTTCCAGTTTATTCTCTATCCGGGAGGACTTCAGGATTTGGTGGCAGAATCATGGACTCTAAATGGGGCGGTGCTAAATACATCAACTCGTCTGAAAGTGAAGTGTATCAAAAGAGCCACCTTCTCTATGGCTTATTCCAAGCCCGTCAAGAAATTAGAACTAAAGATGCTTGTTACATCGTTGAAGGGTATACGGATGTGATAAAAATGTACCAAAAGGGAATTAAAAATGTCGTGGCTTCGGCTGGTACGGCATTAACACCCCAACAAATACGCTCAATCGGTAATAATACAAAAAACGTCATTCTTTTATTTGATAGTGATTCAGCGGGTCAATCAGCTGCACTTCGAAGTATTAATTTGATATTAGAACAAGGATTAAAAGTTAAAATTTGCGCATTACCTAAAGGTGAAGATCCGGATAGTTTCACTTCAAAAAATACGTTGGAAGATGTCCTAGCCTATTTTGAAGCGCAATCCGATGATTTTATAGAATACAAGGCCAATCAATTAGGGATTTCAGAAACGGACGATCCAGTAGAAAAAGCCGAAGTGATCAATCAAATCATTGCTTCCATTGCGGTGATTCCTAATTTTATAGAACGAGATTTTTACATCAAAAAAACGGCCAAGACTTTTGAACTCGATCAACGAAATCTAGCCGATGCCCTTGCTCAACAAGTTTCAAAAAATCAACGCTTCGAAAAGCGAGAATTTGCTCCACCGGCACTAAAACCAGTGAACCAACCCGAAAGATCAGAGGATAAAGGACATCAAAGCGACAGTTTAAAAAAGAGTTTGGAAGAATTGCTAGAAGATTTGATCTTGTATGCGGCGAAAGAAGTTGAATTTGATGAGATCACCGAATCCACTCAAAAAGGGGGATTTATATTGGAAAAACAAAAATCGAAAGTCTACAAAAGAATCGAAAAAATATTTCAAAATGAAAATCTCTTCTATGAAAATGAGTTAGACCAACAGCTTTTTGATTTATTAATCCGACAATGCCACATCAAAGGCAATCTAGACGAAGAATTTTTTAGATTATTGGGGTCTGAAAATCCCAACTTCACCTCTCGAGTGAGTGCTTTTCAAATGAAATATGAAGCATATCCATTGAGCAAATGGGATGAATTCAATGTTTCAGTTCCCACGATAGATCAAGGGGCCGAGATTAAAATCAATGATGATGTATTGAGTTTAAAAAAACTGTTAATCGAGCAAAAGATTATAGCATTAGAAAATCAAGTCAAACAGTTGGATAAAACCTCTAAGAAGGGAGCGTTTCAGTCAAAAGAAGGGATTGAAATATTACGAAAAATTGTAAAATATACCGATATCAAAACCCTTATTTCAAACAAACTTCAAAGAATTTTATAACAGAATCATTCAAAAATCTCCTTAGGAATAGGACATATCGGAATCGGAGACATTTTATGTTGGTTTTTTTGGTGGAATTGTTGATAGGTGTTTAAAATAGTTTGTTTTTCATCAGAAAGCTCGTTTTGATTCACTGATTTTTCAGATTGACTCATGGCCCATTCCAAGGCATCGTAATTCACCCCTAGTTGGTCTTGATCTGTTCGGTGGTCCGACCAAAGTCCATCCGTAGGGTGGGCTTGTAGAATTGACTTTTTAATTCCTAAATAGGAAGCCAATTGGTATACATGGGATTTAAGCAAATCAGCAATTGGACTAATATCCACACCACCATCTCCATATTTTGTAAAAAAGCCAACCCCGAAATCTTCTACTTTATTTCCTGTCCCCACCACTAGATATCGTTTGGCGCTTGCGAAATAGTAAAGGGTAACCATGCGTAGTCTTGAACGAGAATTAGCCAATGATAAATCCAAGTGTTCAGATGATAGTTTGTATTGAGACATATGTTCAACAAATGAATCAAACATAGGGGTAAGATTAACCGATTGGCTTTCAACATTTGAATAGTTTGACTCCAACCAACCAATGTGACTCAAGGCTCTGTTGACTTGTTGCTTTTCTTGATGGATATTCATTTCCAAACAAAGGGTTTTATAGCCTGTTAACGCACAAAGAGTCGATGTTAATGCCGAATCGACACCACCTGATACTCCGACTGTAAAACCGTTTAAATTAGATGCATCAATATAATCGACAAGCCAGTTTACAATGTGGTCAATAGCCTTTTGTGGAGAGTTGATTTTCGGTATTCTGAAATCCTTCATAGTGTATTAGATTTAAAGTTTCTAAAATTATAACTCAATTGCAAAAAACCATCCCGTCTTATCAACTTAGCTTGATTTTGTTTTTTTTATTGGTGTTTGGATTATTTGGTTGCCAAAGTAAGAAAGAGCCAAGAATCCATCACGTTGAAGTTCCCTTTGAGTTTGTTCGTTTTGATCAAAAGTTCATTGATACCATCAACATGCCTTTAAAAACGCTGAAAGATCAATATCCTTATTTGTTTCACAGCTCTGTTTCGGATAGTATATGGGAAGCCAAAAGAACCGATGAACTCTTTGTCAAGATTCAAAATCAAGTCAATCAAAAATATCAAGACAGCCATGATGTTGAAGAGGAAATGTATCGATTGTTTCAACACATAAAATATTTTTTCCCAGAAGTTCAAACACCAACCAAGGTCATTGGTTTGACAAGTGAAGTCGATTATGAGACCAAAGTAGTTTATCTGGACTCGATTGTTTTGATTGCTTTGGACACATTTCTGGGTAATGAAAACGGGCTATATCAAGGGATTTACAACTATATTAGAATGTATTTGTCAGAAGAATACTTGGTCCCATCAGTAGCCGAAGAATTTGCTAAAAAGATCGTGGATCCAATTCAATCGAGAAACTTTGTATCGAAAATGATTCATCAAGGAAAAATTCTATATGTCATGGAATTGCTATTACCTAAAACGCCTTTAAAGGTCATTCTAGAGTATACCGAAGAACAGTATCAATGGGCAAGAGAATATGAAAGACTAAGTTGGCATTATTTTATTGAAAATGAATTGTTGTATAGCACCGACAAGGATTTATCTAGACGATTTTTAGATGATGCCCCTTATTCCAAATTTTATTTAGAATTGGATTCGAAGTCTTCCCCTCGTATTGGACAATACTTGGGTTATCAGATTGTCAAATCATTTTCAAGAAATTTTCCTTCGAAATCACTATCCGAGCTTATCCAACTGAAGGAAGAAGAATTGTTTATTTTGTCTAATTACAAGCCACCAAGATAATGTCAAAAGAATCTAAACACCAAATTAACATATCAGTCACTCTGGATGAAAATAAAATACCATCAAAAATCCAAGTGGATTCAACCGAAGAGGGGTTTGATAAGCTGAATACGCCATCGATGCTTCTCTCTTTATGGGATAGCGAGAATTTAGAGGCGCTTAAAATTGATCTTTGGATTAAACAGATGCCCGTTGATGAAATGAAGATGTTCATACACCAAACCTTAGACACTTTGGGGGACACCTATAAAAGAGCAACCAGTGATGAAGAAATGGGAGCTGTTTTAAAAGAATTCAGCAGTTATTTTGCCCAAAAACTACAACTCTACAAATAAATTCATCGAAGGTCCGTTTTAAAAACTATAATTCCAAGATTTGCTAATCAGCCTTTTTGAGTTGATGATTTAATGTCGAAATAACTTCTAAAATTTTCTTGATTCCAATTTTGGAAACAGAAGAAGATATCATGGTTTCAGGAATGGGATGCCATTTTTTAGCTAAAGTGTTTTGATAGGTTTCAATTTGAAAATTTAATTGTTTAGGTTTTAATGAGTCGACTTTGGTCAAAACAATTATAAATGGTAACCCCATCGAGTGCATCCATTTAAAAAATTCAAAATCGATGCTCTGAGGTTCAATGCGACAGTCGACCAAGACAAAAGTTTGGATTAACTGTTTTCTATGGGTTAAATATTGTTTGATTCGATGACTCAGAATTTTACGCTGATCCTTTGAAATGCGAGCATAGCCGTAACCAGGTAAATCAACGAGATACCACGAATGATTAATCAAAAAATGATTAATCAATTGAGTTTTCCCGGGTGTGGAAGAAGTTTTGGCTAGTTTTTTTCGATGACAAAGCGCATTGATTAAACTGGACTTTCCAACGTTAGACCGGCCAATAAAAGCATATTCAAATAGATTATCAGAAGGACAAGCCCCTGTGTCGGCGCTACTGCTTATGAATTGAGCCGATTGAATGTCCATGAACTTTGCTAAAGTCCGCGATGAATCAACCAATCCATCAATAAGTCATTAAACGCATGTGGATGTTCCATCATGGGAGCATGACCACATTTATCAATCCAGAATAAATCAGAGTTTGGAAGTAGTTTATGAAACTCTTCAGCCACATCAGGAGGTGTTACCATATCTTGTTTGCCCCAAATAATGGCCGCTGGTAATTTTAATGAAGTCAATTCTTTGGCCATATTGTGACGAATGGCACTTTTAGCCAAGGCGATGGTTCTGATGAGTTTCATATTATCATTGACGGTTTCATAGACCGAATCAACAATTTCTTTGGTAGCAATGGCTGGATCATAAAATACCTCTTCGGCTTTGGTTTTGATGTATTGATAGTTTTTTCGGTTTGGAGCTGCATTTCCGCCAAAGTTATTTTCGTATAATCCAGAACTTCCAGTAATAACAATCCCCTTTAATAATTCTTGGTAATCTCTAGCGAACATCAAGGCCACGTGTCCACCTAAAGAATTTCCGAGAAGGATGGAATCGCTAACCGATATGGTTTCAAAAAATCGAAACAGGTATTTGCAGAGGGATGCAATGGAAGTCTTATGTATGGACATAGAATAAAAGGGCAAATCAGGAATTAAAACCCGATATCCCTTTTTAGGAAAATAGTCGATAACCCCATCAAAGTTGCTCAAGGTTCCCATTAACCCATGAAGTAGAACGATCGGTTGGCCTTCACCAATATCAACAAATCGGAATTGTTCGACTTCTCTTATTTGGCTGGTGAATACATCCATTTTTGGCATCGAAAAACAACCAACAAAAATAAGAAATTTGAGCTTTATGGTCTATCGATGGGGCTTAATTCAAGCCACTTCAATATCATATAAGGACCTTATAGGGAAGCTATTCCATTGAAGGATTTGATTTTATAGGCTTTTTATAAATCAATTTTACCAACTTTAAATAACTAATTATTAGACAGTTACAAAAAATTAATTCCAATTATTGCATTTAAAAAAAATCATATTATCATTTAGTGGGTATTTGTGGGGAAAAGTGGTATTTTTGTTAATCAAGACCAACGGATGTCCTTTTTTATCGGAACATATGATTGCAAAGTAGATGTGAAGGGTCGCTTGATGCTTCCAGTGGGATTAAAAAAGCAGCTCAATAACTCTATTGATAATGGGTTTGTACTTAAAAGAGCCGTGTTTGGAAAAGGATTAGAACTATATCCCATGGAGCAATGGACGATAGTGAGTCAAAAAATAAATCAACTCAACAGATTTATTCCTAGCAATATAGAATTCATCAGAGGGTTCAATGCCGGTTCAAGAATGGTAGAAATCGATGCTTCGGGTCGTTTATTGATACCAAAAGATTTGGTGACTTGGGCAGGGATCTCTAAGGAAATTGTCATATCAGCTTCGGTAAATATTCTCGAAATATGGGATAAAAAGATATATGAAGAGTCACTAATGCCGGCCGAAGAGTTGGGCCAGCTAGCACAGCGAGTAATGGGAGATCAACAAGAACCAAAAGAGATTAAGTAAACCATGCCTTATCACAAACCTGTTTTATTGAATCAAGCCATTGATGGGTTGATGATTCAACCAGAGGGTATATACGTGGATGCGACCTATGGGGCGGGGGGACATGCTAAAGCCATCATCACCCAATTAAATTCGAAAGGAACCTTGTTTGGTTTTGATTGTGATCTGGATGCCAAAAAAAATACTTTAGAAAATCCAAGCCTTGTCTACATCCCATCCAATTTCAAATACATTGAAAATTTTCTCCATCAATACCAAACACATCAAGTCGATGGTATTCTGGCGGATTTTGGGGTTTCTTCATATCAAATCGATACTTCTGATAGGGGATTCAGTTTCATGAAAGATGGGCCGCTTGATATGCGAATGAATCAAAGGGCAACATTGACGGCCAAACAGGTCATCAACCATTATGATTCTGATCAACTATCAGACATATTCTACCAATATGGCCAACTAAGAAATGCGAAAAAAATGGCAAAGACCATCGTCACGTATAGAAAAGAAGACGCCATTAGCACCACTTTTGAATTGAAAAAAGTTATCCACTCCTGCTTACCTAAAAACAAAGAGTATCAAACATTAGCTAAAATTTTTCAAGCCATACGAATTGAAGTCAATCAAGAACTGGAAGCCATTAAAACATTTTTGGGTCAATGCGCTAGATTACTCAAACCCAAGGGACGCTTGGTCTGTATTTCATACCATTCACTAGAGGACCGGTTGGTTAAATTTTTCATTCAAACGGGAACCTTTACCAATCAACCCATTAAAGATTTTTATGGGAACATCATTCGACCTTTCAATAAAGTGGGCAAGCTAGTTCGACCAACACAAAAAGAAATAGAAATAAATCCAAGAGCACGTAGTGCCAAGTTAAGAATAGCACAAAAAAGATGAATTCGATTGTCAAAATACTGAAAGTTGAATTTTTAACCAATAAAAAATCAATTGGGGCGTGGAAAATGATTGTCTACCTCTCATTTTTAGGGGGCCTGATGATTACATCTGGACACATTATGGACAAAAAATCATATCAAATTCAAGAATTAGAAAAGCAAGTCGTGATTTTAAAGACGGAATTAATCGATTTACAAGGTCAGTTATTGGAAGTGAGCAAACTCCCACCAAAATTAGAACTAGCACAAACTCAATACATTGAACAATCAGTGGAAACACCAATTGAAATTAAAATTGAAAACATTGAATTATGAATTTTGAAAAAATCAATTTGAGACTTTATTTGGTCACGAGTTTCTTGTTTTTAGCGATGCTATTGCTCATCGGTAAATTAGTCTATATACAATGGGTTGAAGACAATACGTTAGTAGAAATTCCAAAACAAGTTGTCCGAAATGTCATACTTGAACCCGATCGAGGTGATATCTATTCAAGCGATGGGAAAATATTGGCCACATCAGTGTACACTTATGAAATCAGATGGGATTCAAAAAGTCCGTCAAAAAAACTATTTGAAACCTATAAAGTAGAACTGTCTAAAAAGTTAAGTGAAATACTCCAACAAAACCCACAAGATGTCCTATCGAAAATGGAATCAGCAAGACAATTAGAAAATCGATATCTCTTGATTGCTAAAAAAGTGGATCATCATACCATGAAAAAAATCAAAGAATTGCCCATTTTTAATCGTGGTGAAATAAGTGGAGGACTGATAGTTGAGCGTAAAGTTGAACGAAAATTACCTTTAGACAAATACGCTGCTAGAACCATAGGTTATGAAAAACAACAACCCACAGGGGCTTTTATCAAAACGGGGATTGAAGGGGGATATTCACAGTATTTAAGAGGAGAAGTAGGATTTCGACTGAAAAAAAGAATTGCATCAGGTGTTTGGAAACCCATATCTGATTCTGAATACCGAAAACCCATTCCTGGAGGAAATTTATACACGACTATTGATTCCCATATCCAGAAAACCACACACGAAGCACTCGATCAACAACTAAAAAAATTTGAGGCTTCCTATGGAACAGCGGTGGTTATGGAAGTTAAAACGGGTCAAATAAAAGCCATTGTAAACTTGACAAGAAACCAAGACAACACCTATTCAGAAAAATATAATTATGCCCTAGCCAACGCCTACGAACCCGGATCAACCTTCAAAACCTTTGCTTTGATGGTGGCTATGGAAGACAAAAAGATAACACCCCAAACCAAGGTCAATGTTGGCAATGGGCAATTGAGTTTTTTTAATAAGCATACCATTAGAGATTCAAAACGACCAAAATCACCTCAATTGACGGTTAGTAGAATATTGGAAACTTCTTCCAATGTTGGTGTCGTAAAACTCGTCAATGATCTTTACGGAGAAGAGCCTGAAAAATTTTTAAGACGACTTAGCTCAATTGGAATAGACAAACCATTGGAGTTGGATATACTAGGGGAACCCAACCCCTACATCCCCACTCCAAAAGATCAACTTTGGAGTAAAATATCGCTGCCATGGATGTCTTATGGATATGGGTTGAGTCTAACACCACTCCAATTACTGACTTTTTATAATGGAATAGCCAATGATGGCCAGGTGGTTAAACCACAGTTTGTAAAAAGTGTTTCAAGATCCGGTCAAGAATCTAAAATCGAATTTGAAAAACAAATTATAAACCCTTCTATGGCTTCCAAGTCAACCATTGAAAGCATGCAGCAGATGTTGAAGGATGTGGTTGAAAAACCTTGGGGAACCGGGCACAATATCTATAGTTCGACCATTCCGATTGCCGGCAAAACAGGAACGAGTCAAGAAAATTATAATACCGACAATATGAACTATGTCGCCAGTTTTGTAGGATACTTCCCAGTAGATCAACCACAATATTCCATGATCACTGTCGTGTTTAATCCCAATGCTAAAAAAGGATATTATGCAACTAGAGTGGCTGCCCCTGTGGTCCAAAAAGTAGCTTCAAAAATCATCCCTGCCATACCAGAAGAAATTTTTCTGAACAGAAGACAAATTACTTCTGTTATAAATATGAATGAGGTTCAAGAACCTATCATCACCCCATTGACAATCGAAGCTCAACCTACATCCCAAGAAACTGTTGATGTTGTTGCGGCTGGTCAAGTTTCTGTGGAATCAGGACGTGAAGCGGTTGATAAAGCGACCAATTTTATAAATGAAGTCGGTCAAAAGTTAGGTTTTAAAGTGGTTCCAACTGTAAATAGAAAAGATAAAATTGTACTATTTGAAAATCAATAATGGTACTTGAGGATTTGTTTGATACAATAGATTATCAAACGTTGGGGGATTTTCAGAATATTAAAATTAAGGGCATTCAGTTTGATTCAAAAAAATGCCAAAAGGATGATCTTTTTATAGCCATTAAAGGAAACTCAGCCGATGGTCATGCATTTATACCCCATGCTGTAGCTCAAAAAGTCAGGGTGGTCGTGTGTCAAAAATGGCCAGAAGAGGTTTCAAGTGAGGTTTTATATGTCAAAGTGGTTTGTACTCGAGAAGCTTTAGGCATCATGGCGCACAATTTCTATGGCAAACCATCCAACGAACTCAATTTGATAGGAATAACAGGAACCAATGGAAAAACATCTGTTTCTACATTGTTGTACCATCTCTATGAATCATCTGGTCAAAAAAGTGGATTGATTTCAACCATTGAGATTAGAAATCATGATCAAGTGCTGAAATCCACACTGACAACACCAAATCCATTAAACATCAATTACCATCTTAGAAAAATGGTCGACTTAGGGGTGGAACAATGCTTCATGGAAGTTTCGTCTCATGGTATTGAGCAAAAGCGGATTAAGGGTTTGAATTTTGCTGGCGGGGTCTTTACTAATTTAAGTCATGACCACTTAGACTATCATCTGACTTACAAAAATTACCGAGATACCAAAAAATCATTTTTTGATGCACTGGATTCAGAAGCGTTCGCTTTAACCAATAAAGATGATAGCCATGGGGACTTCATGCTACAAAATACCATATCAAAAACCTATAGTTATGGAATATATTCCAATGCCGACTATCAAGGAAAAGTCATTGAACGCCAATTGGATGGGTATTTATTAGAAATTGAGGGCATCGATTTTTGGTCGCAGTTAGTTGGCGATTTTAATCTTTATAATGTGTTGGCCACTTATGCCACGGCATTAATCTTAGGATATCCAAAACAAAAACTACATCGTGATCTCAGCCAATTAAAACCCATCGACGGTCGATTTCAGACGATAGAAACCAAAAGAGGAACGATTATTATTGACTATGCCCATTCACCAAATGCTTTGAAAAATGTGTTGGACGCCATCAATCGACTAAAAAATAAAAATCAAAAAATCATCACCATAATAGGTTGTGGTGGAAATCGTGATTCATCAAAAAGACCACTAATGGGCCATATTGCCGTTCAAAATAGTCATTATGTCATTTTTACTTCTGATAACCCTAGAAATGAATCTCCACAACTGATCATTGAGCAGATGCTTCAGGGCATTAAAGAAAAAAAAGACAGACAAAAGGTTTTAACTGAAGTTGATCGACGATTGGCGATTGTTAAAGCCTATGAATTAGCCACGGCAGAAGATATCGTTCTTATTGCAGGAAAAGGTCATGAAAAGTTCCAGGAGATAAATCAAACGCAAATTGTCTTTGATGATGTAGCGATCGCAAAAGAGATTTTTAATTAATTCCATCCCGTGCTTTATTATCTATTTGAGTATCTAGAAAGCCATTATGAGTTACCTGGCTCAGGTCTTTTTCAGTTTTTAACCTTTAGATCGGCTTTGGCTGGTACCATTTCAATCCTTTTCACGCTTTTAATTGGAAAAAGAGTCATCGGTGCACTCCAAAAGTTTCAGATTAAAGAAACCGTTCGAGATTTAGGGCTTGAAGGTCAAAAGTCCAAAGAAGGGACACCAACCATGGGTGGGATCATCATTATTATAGCCACTTTAATACCCGTTTTATTGATGGCTCAACTTCATAACATTTATATCATCATTTTAGTGGTCACTCTTTTATGGATGGGATTCATAGGGGGATTAGATGATTATTTAAAAGTCAAAAAAAACAACAAAAAAGGAGTCAAAGGCATTATAAAAATGGCCGGTCAAGTAGCTCTGGGCATTTTTGTTGGATCTGTCTTTTACTTCCATTCGGATATTACGGTGAGATCTTATGCTGATTATCAGCCACAAAATCAAGAAATAGTCATTGATCAACCACTGGATCAAAAGGCAACGATCACGACCATCCCCTTTGTAAAAAATAATCAGTTCGACTACAAATCTTTGATTTCATGGATTAGTCCAAATGCTTATCAATACACTTATTTGGTATTTATTCCGATTATCTTTTTTATACTGGCAGCCGTATCGAATGGGGCTAATTTAACCGATGGACTGGATGGATTGGCCGTCGGTTCATCGGTGATTGTATTGGTGGTTTTGGGGGTATTCATATGGGTTTCGGGAAATCTGCAATTCGCTGATTATCTCAATATCATGTATATCCCGAATATTGGTGAAATAACCATTTTCTTATCCGCTTTTTTAGGCTCGTTGATAGGTTTTCTATGGTTTAATAGTTATCCAGCAAGCGTTTTTATGGGAGATATTGGAAGTTTGACGGTGGGAGCTGTTATATCTGTAATTACGGTATTGGTGAGAAAAGAATTACTTCTTCCCCTGTTATGTGGTGTCTTTTTTATCCAAACGAGTTCTGTCTTATTACAGGTGGGGTATTTCAAATACACTAGAGCCAAATTTGGAATTGGTCAAAGAATATTTAAAATGACGCCACTTCACCATCACTTTCAGCTCATCGGGCTTCATGAAAGTAAAATAACCATCCGATTTTGGATTTTCGGAATCATTTGCGCCATTTTATCCATCATCACCTTGAAACTGAGATGAAAAGCGAAAAACTTTTGGTATTAGGAGCTGGGGAAAGTGGACTTGGAGCGGCCATGTTAGCCAAAAAACAAGGCTTTCAAGTTTTTGTTTCAGATCATCTGAAAATTGATGATAAAAGAAAAAAAACCATAAAAAAATTAGCCATACCATGGGAAGAAGGAGGTCATGATATGGCTCTCATGTCGGACGCTAGAATTGTTGTGAAAAGTCCAGGAATTCCGAATTCTACACCAATAATCAAAGAGTTAAAATCAAAAGGAAAGGTGGTGATATCTGAAATTGAATTCGCGGCCCGATATACCGATGCCACCATCATAGGAATTACTGGAACAAACGGGAAAACCACAACTTCGATGATGACCTACCAAATTTTAAAAAAGGCCGGTAAAAACGTGGCTATTGCTGGAAATATAGGGAACAGTTTTGCACGGATGGTAGCCACTGGTAGTTTCGATTATTATGTACTAGAAATCAGCAGTTTTCAATTAGATGATATCTATGATTTCTGTCCAAAAGTGGGTGTGATAACTAATGTATCTAGTGACCACCTGGACCGATACGATTACAGTTTTGAGGATTATTTGAATGCTAAATTGAGCATATCAAAAAATCAAACCAAAGGAGAATTTTTAATTCTAAATGTCGATGACTATCACCTTAAAAAATCCATGCGAAAATTAAAATCTTCTCCCCAAATTATTCCGGTTAGTTATGATCCATTACCCAGAGGAGTTTTCCATCAACATAAAAGCATCTTCATCAAAAGAAATGAACACGAGACTAAAGTGGATATGACGGATTTGCCAGTTTATGGTAAACAAAATGTATATAATTCCATGTTTGCATCAGCAGTTGCCAATGTTTTAAACATCAGTAATAAAGATATTAGAGACAGTTTAATGTCGTTTAAGGGGGCCCCACACCGATTAGAAAAAGTCCTGACCATTGGTAAAGTGGATTATATCAACGATTCAAAGGCAACCAATATCAATGCCACCTATTTCGCTCTCGATTCGATTCAATCCCCTATTATTTGGATTGTCGGAGGAATTGATAAGGGCAATGATTATCATGAATTATTACCCTTGGTTCGAAAAAAAGTCAAAGGCATCGTTTGTTTGGGAAAAAACAATGAAAAATTGATTTCATTTTTTAGTCCCGTTTCAGAGATCATCTGTTCGACGGATTCAATGCCCCAAGCTGTCCAAGCGTGTTATAAAGTAGCTGAATATCATGATACCGTGTTATTATCCCCAAGTTGTTCAAGTTTTGATTTATTCAGAAACTATGAAGATCGCGGCAATCAGTTCAAACAAGCCATTAGAAAGTTATAATGATTGTTGGCGGGTTTAAAGGCGATAAAGCATTATGGGTATTTGTGTTTCTATTGGGACTGTTCTCTTTATTAACGGCGTTTAGTGCTTCGAGCAATCTAGCATACACATTAGGAAATGGAACGCCTTATAGTCATTTTGTCAAACACATCTTCATATGGGTATTGGGATTCGGATTAATGTTTGTTTTTCACAATATTCCTTCAGATATTTTAAGAAAATCAGCTTGGGGGATATTGATTTTATCTCTTTTCTTACTGAATATAGCGGCTGTTCAAAACACCATTATTGGAGGGGTCATTGCCAGTCGATGGATAACCATTCCATATATTGGAATATCATTTCAACCGTCAACATTGGCATTATTGGCCTTGATGATCTTTTGCGCGCATATTCTGACATTACATCATAATGAAGGAAAAAGTATTCCCTGGTTAAAATCCATTTATTTATTATGGATTCCAATTTTATTGGTTGTTGGTTTGATATTTCCTTTTGATTTATCAACGGCTGCATTGGTGTTATTATCATCCGTTCTCATTTTATTTGTCAGTGGATATAAGATCAAATACATTATTTATGTCTTCTCATCGGCAATCGTTGTTTTGGCCTTGGTGATTTATTTGATTCAATTCACATCAGATTCAAATCAATCCAATAGATACCACACATGGAAAAGCAGAGTCGAAGGATTTTTGGCCGCAGATAATGATCAAATAAATTATCAAATAGTTCGAGCTAAAGCAGCCATTGCCTCAGGAAAATTCATTGGTGTTGGCCCAGGAAAAAGTCGGTTTAAAAATATCTTGCCCCAAAGCACATCGGATTTCATTTATGCCATTATCGTTGAAGAATATGGATTTGTGGGTGGTGTATTTCTCTTGTTGGTTTATTCATTGATACTTTGTAGGATTGTTATTATAGCATATAATTTGAATGATCTGTTTAAAAAACTATTGGTCATTGGTATTGGTATCCCTATCATTATTCAAGCCTTTTTAAATATTGCCGTTTCTCTTCAATTGATCCCTGTAACAGGTTTGCCGTTACCCCTGATAAGTATGGGTGGAACTAGCATTTGGGTAAAATGTATAGCATTTGGAATCATTTTAGGAATGAGTCAAGACACTCAAAATAAAAACATCTTTAATGTTAGCCAACTCAAAAGGATTTGAACGTCCCAAAAAAATAATTATTTCTGGTGGTGGGACCGGAGGGCACCTCTTTCCAGCTGTGGCCATCGCCGAAGAATTTAAGATTCGAAATTTTCAACACTCCATCTTATTTGTTGGAGCCATCGGTAAAATGGAAATGAATCTCATCCCTAAATCTGGGTTTAAAATCAAAGGATTATGGATTGATGGATTTCATCGAAAGTCTTTTTGGAGAAATCTCCTACTCCCATTAAAAGTGTTGATCAGTCTATGGCAATCTTTTGTGATCCTCGAAAAATTTAAACCCCATGTTGTCATTGGCACCGGGGGATATGCCAGTTTCCCCATTTTAAAAGTCGCTCAATGGCTCAATAAGCCAACCGTGATTCAAGAACAAAATGCTCTGATTGGTATGACCAATAAATATTTATGGACAAAAGCCCATAAAATCTTCGTAGCTTTTGATTTTAAAGATATCCCAGCGGCTAAGACAAAACCCATCAATTTGGGCATACCACTTCGAAATAAAATTCACACAAACCCACCTGATAGAAGAGAAGTATTAAAATCACTAGGGCTTCATTCAAATAAAAATGTCTTACTCGTTTTGGGGGGATCACTCGGTGCTAAAGCCATTAATGAAATCATTGAAAAAGAACTTGGATTCATTAAAAAATTGAATTTTCAAATCATATGGCAATGCGGTCAACTTTATGCTCATCAATACACTAAATATGACCATGCCGCGATTAAAGTCATGCCCTTTATCCTTGATATTTCAAGGGTATATTCTTTAGCCGATATCATCATATGTCGTGCTGGAGCCTCTACCATAGCTGAATTGGCCTGTGTGGGTAAACCCACCATATTTGTTCCCTCTCCAAATGTTGCTGATAATCATCAATATCATAACGCCATTTGGCTCCAAAATCATGATGCCGCCATTTTAATAGAAGAAAAAGAACTGTCCATCAAATTTAAAAGAGTATTAGGTGATTTAGTGGGAAATCTCAAATGGCAAAAAACGCTCGAATCTAATTTTAAATCATTTGCTAGACCTCAAGCTACCAAAGAAATAGTCGATGAAATTCAAAAAGATGTCTTGTGATAGATTCTAGCCAAAAGTATTATTTCATCGGGATAGGGGGCATTGGTATGTCTGGATTGGCCGGTTATCTCAAACAAAGAGGATGTCATGTTGCCGGCTATGATTTAACACCAAGTCCAATGACTGAAAATTTGGCTCGTATGGGTATTGAAATCACCTATTCTTCGAATGTGTCAGATATTCCTAACGACTTTAACCGGTCCGATGTTATAGTTGTTTATACCCCGGCGATTCCCAAACATCACCATCAATTAACTTATTTCAATCAAGGGAGTAATACGGTCATCAAGCGAGCAGCACTTTTGGGACAATTGTCTCAAAAAATACCTATGATTGCGGTTGCTGGCACCCATGGTAAAACCACGACATCGAGTATCATCACTCATTTATTGATTCGGATTGGTGTAAGATTCACCGCTTTTCTTGGGGGTATATTAAGTCAATATCAAACCAATTTCATCGATAGAGGAGATGATTTGGTTGTTGTTGAAGCGGATGAATTTGATCGCTCCTTTCTTCATTTATATCCCACTATTGGATGTATTACATCGATGGATGCCGATCATTTGGATATTTATAAAACGCATCAAGCTTTAAAAGATGGTTTTGTTGAATTCTCGTCTCAAATCAAACAACATTGCATTGTAAATTACGGTCTCAAAATTCAAGGAATAACCTATGGATTAAATCAGCGATCTGATTATTATCCAATGGATGTAAGGCGTATTCAAACTGGTTATAAACTGAATATTCATACACCCACAAAAGATTATTTCGGAATAAAATTTCATCAAATTGGAAAGCATAATTTAAGTAATCTGATGTGTGCTATTGCCGCTATCGATCAATTGGATTATCCTATGGACAATGTGATGGAGGCTATTGAAGATTTTCAAGGAATTGAACGAAGAATGCAAATTGAAGTCATTGATTCAAAAATTTTTGTGGATGATTATGCTCACCATCCTAGTGAAATACAAGCCGTCTATGATTCTGTCAATCAATTTTATAGGACTAAGAAGAGTTGTGTCATATTTCAACCGCACCTCTATAGTCGCACTAGAGACTTTATGGATGATTTTGCAAGGATTCTTTCAAAATTTGATCAGGTGGTATTATTGGATATATATCCTGCTAGAGAATTAGCCATTAAGGATATTAATTCGAAGGTTTTATTGGAAAAAATTAAAAACACCAATAAATCACTTATCGCAAAGCAAGATATTCCTCAATCGATCCTAGCAAGTGAGGCTCAAATTATATTGTTTTTAGGAGCTGGCGATATCGGTTTGGAATTCCAAAGAGTAACCCAAGAGTTTAAGCAATTGGCATGAAATACAATTTAAAGGCCATCGTGCTCTTATTTTTTATTGTTTTAGTTGTCTTTAGTTCTATCTTTTCAAATAAACGAAACGCCAATAGACATGTGGCTGGGGTATTGATTGAAATTGATGAGAACTTGGGTTTTTTAACCAATGCCATTATAAAAAAATCTATCAATGAAATTGAACAATTTCAAAATCAAAGAATTTTACTTGATCATGTTCAGCTATCATCTATCGAAAAACATTTAAATAAAATCAATGGGGTTCAAAAAGCGGAAGTGTTTTTATATCCCGATGGAATTTTAGGCGTTTCGGTTCGCTCGAGAAAACCCCTATTTGAAGTCATCGATGGAGAAAATTATTTTGTGGATCAGTACGGCATTGATATTGAAAATATTCTGAAAGTAAAAGCCAATATTCCAAAGTTTATGGGATGGCTAAGTCCAGAAAAAAAAATGGAAGTGGCTCAGTTGATTAAAAATTTGAATAAAGATGATTTTTTCCGAAAAGAATTGGAGTGGGTGTCTGAAAATGATGGGCGATATCAACTGAAATTAAAATCGTATCCCTTTGACGTTATTATCGGATCGAACAAGAACTTAAAAAATAAAATAGGAAAATTGAAAGTCTTTTGTATATATTATTCTACAAAACCACCAGCTGAAGATTATAAAAAAATAAGTTTAGAATTCAATAATCAAGTGTTAGTTAAAAATTAAAATGGCCAAAAAAAACAAAGATATTGCCGTTGGATTAGACATCGGAACGACCAAAGTGGCAGCATTGGTTGGAAAAAAAAATATCAAAGGGAAAATTGAAGTGGTAGGATTTGGACAAACAGAAAGTATGGGTGTACAAAACGGTATGATCAGTGAAATGAGTCAAAGCATTAAATCGATTTGTATGGCTGTCGATAAGGCAAGTAAAAGTTGTGGTATTGAAATCAGAGAGGTTTTAGCTGGAATTGCAGGTCAGTATATCGGTAGTCGACAACATTCTACAACTGTTAAAAGATCTAAGCCTGAAAAGGCAATTCAAGATTACGAACTCGATCAAATGATTAGTGAAGTTACCTCATTAACTATGGAACCAGGAAATCAAATACTCAATATTTTACCTCAACAATATATTGTTGATGGCTTAGCAACGATGAATCCCCTCGGGTTGTATGGGGCAGACCTGGTGGCTAATTACCACCTTGTTTTGGGCAAAATTGCAGCGATTAAAAATGTGGGAAGATGCATTTTAGATTCAAAACTGAAATTACTTGGATTAACGCTAGAACCTTTGGCTTCTTCGGCTGCAATACTTTCAGACCAAGAACGTCTCAATGGGGTTGTACTGGTAGATATTGGAGGAGGAACCACAGATATCGCCGTTTTTAAAGATGGTTTCATTCGTCATAATGCTGTCATTGCCATGGGTGGTATGCTCATCACTAAAGACATTCAGGAAGAATTTAAGATATTGTTTAATCAAGCTGAAGAATTAAAAAAGAAAGTTGGTTGTGCGACTCCTGTTGCGGTAAGGGATAATCGAAATATAATCTTACCTCCATTTAAGGGTCGAAAAGAATTGAAGATATCAATTAAAAAATTGGCTGAAATTATTGAAGTGAGATTAAAAAAATTGATTCAAGAAGTTATTTATGAAATTAATCACTGTGGATTGGAAAATCCAAAAAATGTACTCATCAATGGTATTGTACTTACTGGAGGGGGTTCATTAATGCATCATATCGTCCCCTTTTTTGAATATCATACGGGTATGGAAACTAAAACTGGCCAACCTTCTCATCTATTAACAAAACAAGGAAAGTTTGATCTTGATAGTCCTATATATTCAACGGTGGTTGGTCTTCTCAATGAAGCTTTATTTCATATAGAATCGAAACCTAAAAGAAATCGAAAAAAGAAACATTATACTGCTGCACTAGAGGAAAAAATATCTCAAGTTATTGAACAGGTGTAATAAAAAATCAACATCATGAAAAAGCCAATTCCGAAATCAGATTCCGAAATTCAATTCATTTTACCCGAAACTTTATCGAGTCAAGTTAAAATAGTTGGGATTGGGGGTTGTGGATCCAATTCGGTCAACCATTTGCAGGAATTAAATCTCGAAAACACCGATTTGGTTATTTGCAATACCGATGCTCAAGCATTGGAAAACAGTTCGGTTCCAAATAAGTTTCAATTGGGGGCTAATTTGACTTTCGGAACTGGAGCTGGAGGTGATCCTCAAGTTGGAAAAGAAGCCGCTGAAGAATCACTTTCTGAATTAGAACAAATTGCCGAATCTAGAACCAAGGTCGTGATTTTAACCGCGGGAATGGGTGGCGGCACGGGAACAGGAGCATTACCGGTTATTGCTAAAATGTTAAGGAATAAAAATATTTTAACGATTGCCATTGTGACCTTTCCATTTGATTTTGAAGGGACCAAACGTTTGAACATTGCTAAAAAGGGTATAAAAGAACTGAATAAAAACTTTGATTCATTATTAGTGCTTCGAAATAATGTTTTAAAGGATCGTTTTGGTGATTTGACATTGAGTAATGCTTTTGACAAATCGGATGAAATTTTAATCAAAACCACCAATTGTATATTGAAAGTATTGACTCAAGATTTCAGAATTAATATCGATTTAAAAGATTTAAAATCGGTTTTGAATTCTGAAGGTCAATCTTTCATAGGATATGGAGAATCTTCAGGCGAAAATCGAACACATAAGGCCCTTGATAAAGTGTTAAATAATCCTTTATTGGCAGAGAGTTTTGTCAAAGATGTCGATGAAGCCATATTACTGGTGATATCAAGAGATTTTGATGTTACTATCAAAGAGATGGAATTGATTACTTCGAAAATCAATTATGAAGCGGGGAATAAAATCAATTATATCATGGGCATAGGTTCTGATGAAAACTTAAATGAAGAGATTTCAATTACATTGATTGGTTCTGGTTCAGAAAAAGTCACAGTAGAAGAAGAGGTTAGGTTTTATATTAACAAAACGATTGATTTAAATCAAATATTTAAAGATCCTTATTTTGAGCTGGGATTAAGAGGGGGGAAAGATTCATTGAGCCTTCAGAAGGTATCGGATGTGGATCATTTAGAAAGCCAGATTTTATCTCACGAGGAATTAGATGTAGAGTTAGAAGAACACGACGATTTGGAGAATCTTGAACTTGTCGATGTTGAAAAACCTCATGAACATGAAATTGAACCAACAATCTCTAAAAAATCCGAAATAGGGGATAATAAGGTAAAAGAAGACATTACAACAAAGGAAGTAGAAACAAAAAAAAGTAAAGAGAGATTAGAAAAACCAACTCCTTTGACAATTCCTTTCTTTTATGAAAATGAGCAACGAGAAGAGGGTCTGGAAGTCACGGAATTAGTTGATGATATTGATCCTATTGGCGAAGTAGAATTTGTATCCAAATCCGAAATCAAAAAAGAAGAAAAAGAATCGAAAACTAAGGATGAAAATGAATTTTATTTCGAAGATTGAAGCATCGATTTAACCTCCTTTGATTTTTATGATTCGTGGTGTGTATCCACTCTTAGCGTTGGAGTTAATCCAGATTAAATAATTAAGCGATGGAAGATGAAGTAAAATTTTGCGGAAAAATATTAGAAATAGACAAAGAAGATAATTTCATCCACTTATCAACAAAACTCAATAAAAATGATGATGATCTTAATAAGTTTAGAATTAAAAATCAAACGGAGTTTTTAAGTTTTGTTTAAACTCAAGATGAGAAGCCTGCGCACTTTCGAGGTTTATCATGTAATCTTTTATTTGTGTTATGGAGCAGATTACATTTTTACAAGTTTTAAGATTTTTTTGAAAAACGTAACTGAAGTCGTTGTCCTAAATTTGGGGCGTCGTAAGGCCTAGTAGTTCAACTGGATAGAATATCAGATTTCGGCTCTGAGGGTTGGGGGTTCGAATCCTCCCTAGGTCACCGATTGAGAGTGAAATAAGGCAAAAGAGCACTATTGTCTGAGGATTGTGTTCAGTAAACTAGATCGTCTAATTATTTTTGTTTTGCTCCCCTAAAACGGGGCACTCTAAGTTGTAGTTAAGCTCTGACTATTCATTTAAGTGCTATTCTGTGAACAGAATGATAGACGTTCTTATCTATAGAAAGAAAACAATCTAATTTTGTGCAGAGATATATTTATTTTAACAGGTGAGTTTCTCAAAGTTAAAATTCAAAAACCTAATTGAGGAGTATATTGAACAAAGTAGGAGGATTGTTAATTATGATCGATATAATCTTTACGCTATTTCTTGTCATAGCACAGGAATCGAGGGATCCAAATTAAATATTGATGAAGCGAATGCTTTATTGGAATATGGACTAACACCAAAAGGAAAAAAACTTGATGATTCTTTAATGGTAGAAGACCATCATGAAGCCTTGAAAGACATATTGGAAATGTCTAAACAAAAGAATACCATACCATTACATCTTGGGGATTTACAAAGACTTTCATCAAAAATATTGTTAAGAACAGTCGGTGCTGAAGAAGCGAAAAATGGAAATTTTGATGTTTTATATGGTAAATTGAGAACAGTTTCACTTCAGGCTGGTCGCACTGTTTTTATGGCCCCAGAAGAAGTCCCAAAGGCAATCGATGAGTATGTTAAATGGTTTAATGAAGAATTCAAAACAAAAGGTGAAAACATCATCGAAACTTATAAATTTTCTTTTAAAGCACACTTTAATTTAGTTAGCATTCATCCATTTCGAGATGGAAATGGTCGATTGAGTCGGTTGATTATGAACTATATACAGAGATATTATGAAATACCAATGTCCGTGGTTCATATGGAGCATAAACAAGACTATTTTGATGCTTTATACGAGACTAGAAAAACCAAGGATATCAATTGTTTATACAATTTCATGTTTGATGAAGCAACACTTTTTTTCAAAATGAGATAGATTTTCTGAGAAAAGACCCCAAAAAAGGAAAGAGTAGAGATCCTTTAAACAATAGTTTCTTGTTTTAGAAATTCTTTACAGTTACAGAGGATATTTTTTGAGGTGGTTCTACTGCAAAAGTTCTGGGTAGATTCGTCTTTGATTAATCAATGCATAGAGCATCTATTTTTGTATGTTCTAAAATCACATATACATAAAGCATCTATTTTTGTATGTTCTGAAGTAAAGTAAACATGAATAATCGAAAGATACCTTTTAACAATTTGCCTTTACTACCAATAAACTTCAATTTTTTAAATCAGAAAATTGTTGATCAACTTATAAGAAGGGAACTACATACTTATTTACACGGATTTTTTGTAAATTTACTGAAAATCAACTCCATGAGTCAATCATTATCCTTATTACAATTATTTGAATTATTTCCTGATGAACGCAGTGCTGAAAAGTGGTTAGAATACCAATTATGGGGAAAAACCGTCCAATGTCCTCGATGTTCTTGTTCCAAATCCATTTCAATTAGAAAAAATCGGAAACCGATGCCCTATTGGTGTGGTGCTTGTAAAAAGTATTTTAATATCCGAACCAATACGCTAATGGAGTATTCTCGTATTCCACTGAGAAAATGGATCATCGCCATGTATTTATTCCAAACCAAACCCAAAGGGATTTCATCCATTCAGATGCAAAAAGATTTAGGGATCACTCAAAAATCCGCATGGTTTTTATTGCAACGATTGCGAGAGGCTTTTGATAAGAAAACAGTTCTGTTTTCTGGTGAAGTCGAAGTCGATGAAACTTTTATGGGTGGATTGCGAAAAAACATGTCGTTGAAAAAGCGAAGGGCAACCCAAAGCACTGCAGGGCGAGGGGTGGCTGGTAAATTTCCAATCATCGGTATGAAATGCCGAAAGACGAAGAAAGTCGTGGCCAAAGCCATTGATACCACGGATCGTGAAACATTGCATGAATTTATTTATGACCATACAACGGAAGATGCGATTGTTTATACCGATGAACATCGAGGCTATCGCCACCTCAATAGAGAACATCATTGTATCTTGCACAGCCAATACCAATATGTGAATGGCGAGGTGCATACCAATGGGATTGAAAGTTTTTGGTCGGGGATTAAAAGAGCCTACAAAGGGACTTATCATTACATGAGTCAAAAGCATTTGAATCGCTATGTGAAAGAATTCACTGGGCGATTTAATTTGAAAGGATGGGATGTTTTAGATCAAATGAAATGGTTGTTTCAAAATATGGTCGGTAAGCAATTGATGTATCGGGAATTAATAACATAAGATATGAGTGATTTACACAAGGCAAGAAGAAACAAGAAAGATGAGTTTTACACCCAATTTGAAGATATTCAAAAAGAATTATCGCATTACAGAAAGCATTTTGAGGGTAAAATAGTGTATTGTAATTGCGATGATCCTTATATCTCTAACTTCTTTGACTATTTTGCTAAATCTTTTGAAAGTTTAAAATTAAAAAAACTAATTTCTACAAGTTTTCAAAATGAACAACCTAATTTATTCAGTCAACATATTGATGGTCGGGGATTGAAAATTGTTTATGAAGGCGACAAAGATGGCGACGGTTTGCCGTCCATTAAAGAAACTAAAATCACTAAATTAAAAGGCGATGGTGATTTCAGAAGTGAAGAATGTATTGAATTTTTACAAGAAGCTGATATTGTTTGCACCAATCCACCATTTTCATTATTTAGAGAATATTTAAATCAATTGATGCAGTATCAAAAAAAGTTTTTGATTATAGGGAATATAATGCAATCAGGTTCTAAAGAGATATTCCCATTTTTCTTTGAAAATAAAATCTGGATGGGACCAAGTATTTCAGGCGGAGATAGAGAGTTCGGTGTCCCTGACTACTATCAATTAAAAGCGTCTGGATTTAGAATTGATGATGACGGAAGAAAATTTATACGAGTCAAAGGAGTTCGCTGGTTTACAAATTTATCTCACGATAAACAGAATCAAAAAATAGAATTAATCAAAAATTATTCACCTGAAAAATATCCCCATTACGATAATTATGATGCTATAGAAGTAGGTGAAGTAGCCGATATTCCTCAAAATTGGGGGGGGGCGAATGGGCGTTCCTATTACATTTTTAGATAAATACAATCCCGATCAATTCGAGATTTTAGGTCTATGTGGTAAACATGGTCTTGGATTAGAAAGCTACAAGAGATATAACGATTATATTGAGATTAGACATGATGGAGTTCCAACCGGAAGTTCGGGGAAAAAAACAAATGGCAATGCAGTTTGTAAAGGGAAAAACCCAAAACGTAATAGAAATTTTTATTTAAGAAAAAGAGACAATGATATAGTTCATTCAAAATCTACTCGGATTCTAATCAAAAACAAAAGCCCTAAAAAATGAACAAGCAAATAAAGTTTGTTAGAATAAGAGAAATTATACATGGCTATAATGATAATGGTGAAGAAAAAGGCGTTGTTGGTTGGAATGAAAAGTTAAACATCCGACCACCCTACCAAAGACAGTATCTACATGAAAATAACCCTAAATTCAAAGAAGAACTAATACATTCTATTTTTTACGGAAAGCCTATTGGGTTAATATATTTTGCCAAAAATCCAGATGGAACTTTTGAAGTAATGGATGGGCAACAAAGAATTTTAACCATCTGTAAATTTTGTGATTTGAATGGTGGATATTTCGTTAAATTGGAATTATCGCCTGGAAATATTCAAGAAATAGCATTCGCTAACTTAAAAAATGCAAAAGATCAAACCAACGCTAATAAAATTTTAGACTATGAATTGATGGTGTATGAATTTGAGGGAGACGATAAGCAAAAATTAGATTGGTTTAAGATTATTAATAAAAAAGCAGAAGAATTAAGCGACCAAGAAATGCGAAATGCTTCGAATCCAAGCCAATGGCTTACAGATGCGAAAAAGTATTTTACGCACAAAGGCGATAGAAATAGAGTTGACATTTGTAATGAATTAATGGGGAGTGCCAAAAGAGATAGACAAGCCCATTTAGAAAAAATAATACAATGGAGAATCAACGAAACTAAAGACGAGGAAATAATGAAATTTATGGCATTTCAATCCAAAAAAGAAAATGCTAAGGATTTATGGGATTATTTTAGAACCATTTGGGATTGGCAACATGATTTATTTGGTGAAGCACCAGACAAAAAGTTGAAAGAAAAATTGAATTGGGGACGTTTGTATGCGACCTATGGAAAAAAGGAATATTCAAAACACCATACCAAAGGGAGATTTCAAGAGTTATACGAAATGTATGAAAAGGATGAAGATACCATAGATCACACCGAATATCCTTTTGTTCAGATACCCAATGGAATTTATGAATATATTTTATCTGGTGAAATGGAGGAAAGTCGTCAATATATCAACAGACGAACGTTTAACGATAAAGAAAAAAGAAATAAATGGAAGGAGCAAAATAAATTATGGCCCAACAAAAATCAAATTTGTAAAAAAACGGAGTGCAATACCCCAATGAATCAATCTCATGGAGATCATATCAAACCCTATTCCAAAGGGGGGCGAACGATTCCATCAAACCTGCAGGTTCTATGTGCTGAATGCAACAGAAGATTATCAAATAATTAATTTCAATAAAACTTTTCTAACTTCGTGGCTCCATCCAAGAACCATGAAGCGATCGCTTCGACCGAAGCCCATCAAAATCAAAAAACCCAAACTACCACCCAATGATATTCCTAAAGAAGTTCATTTGGAAGTGGAAAAGTTTGCGAAAGCATTGAAATTCCCCAATTTTTCTAAAAAAGAATCATCGGTCGATCCTCAAAGAGGAAGAACGATTTGATCATTGATTTTTCAGCGTTGGTTTTTTATCGAAAAGAAACGCCGTGTAAATAAGTATGTAGTTCCCATGTTTTATGGTGCTACAAGTTTTAACCAGGATATAAGCCAATGGGATACCAGCCAAGTAACCAATATGAATCATATGTTTAGTCAGGCTACAAGTTTTAACCAAGATATAGGGGAATGGGATACCAGCCAAGTAACCAATATGGGTTCGATGTTTAGTGGTGCTACCAATTTCAACCAGGATATAGGGGAGTGGGATACCAGCCAAGTAACCGATATGCGTGGGATGTTTAACGGGGCTAACAATTTCAACCAGGATATAGGGGAGTGGGATACCAGCCAAGTAACCGTTATGAGTTCTATGTTTAGTCAGGCTACAAGTTTTAACCAGGATATAAGCCAATGGGATACCAGCCAAGTTATCGGTATGGGTGGGATGTTTTATGGTGCTACAAGTTTTAACCAGGATATAAGCCAATGGGATACCAGCCAAGTAACCAATATGAATCATATGTTTAGTCAGGCTACAAGTTTTAACCAAGATATAGGGGAATGGGATACCAGCCAAGTAACCAATATGGGTTCGATGTTTAGTGGTGCTACCAATTTCAACCAAGATATAGGTAGTTGGGATACTAGCCAAGTAACCAATATGGATTCTATGTTTTATGGTGCTACAAGTTTTAACCAAGACCTAAGCAGTTGGAATGTTAGAAATGTAACCGATTGTCAATACTTTGCTACAAGTTCTATACTAACCAAAGAGCAATTACCACCCTTTACAAAGTGCAGTCCATAACCTAAAATAAGCGATAACCATCGTTGTTGAAAAAAGAAATCAACGAAACGCATTAACTTTGTGTAAATTATTTAATCATGAGTGATAACAAAACAAGGGGTGTTTATCCAGCAGAATTGAAAATAAAACAGACTATTTATTTAGATGAAACCCGAAATGAAGAGTATAAAATTTTGACAAAACCAGAAAAACATGTAATCAAAGAACCAAGACAGGTTAGATACTCTTTTGAAGTTAAGGGAAAAGAGGGGTGGAAAGAATTGTTTTTAGACGCAGATAAACAAGTTTATTTGCCAGAAATTAAAATCTATTAAGGTTATAGATATTAAAACCCCTACCATGCCCCCCGCAAAATATCTATTAGCCTCTATCTTAATAGTCTTATTTATTATCTTAACCAAAGACTTTTTAGAATCAAGGAAGTATTTTAGAGAGTTAAAGTCTAGAAAGGCTAAGAAAACAAAGGGTTAGAATTGGGAACCAATCCCCAAAAGGATTAACCATAATGGAATTAAGAGCTATCGAATCCATTAAGGAAAATCAAAGCCTTATTATCCAGCGTTTAGATACCATAGAAACGATGATAAAGGACATGGCTAAGCAAATCCAAAGAACCGATTATACATTAACTCAAAAGGAAATTAAAGAACTCAATAAACATCAAATAAATACCACTAATGAAACCAACCGACAGAATTAAATTAGAGCAGTACCGATACGATCTACTAAGCAAACAAATACACGTAAGGGAGTTCAATAGAGTAGAACCAGAACCAAAGGAATTAAGTACCAAAGAATCTCAAAACAAAAACAATGGAAAGTAGTAAGCACCAACAATTATTAACGGCTATTGAAAGTGTAAAAATCCATACAACAAAGGAGGTAACAAGTGTCAAGGATAATAATAAAGAGGTTCTAAAATCAATTAGAAATTTAGAGGATAAAGTAAAGGGTATGGATAAAAGAATAGATAAAAACACGTATCGTATTAAGTTCTATAAAAAAGCAGGGGGAACTGTTTTTACTATATTTTTAGGGTTGTTTGCGTTTTTATTTAATAAATTGTTTGAGTTCTTTAAGTAATAAACAATGAAAGCCAAAGAATACCCCCTTATAAAAATCCATTGGGACGATAAACAAGGCATACCCAAATATGAAATCCCATTAGAATACTATAAAATCTATAATCCCCCAGATCAGTTAGTACTGAAATATCCATTACCAGAAATCATAACAAACGCCCTACAAGAATTATTTAGGAACCAAAGCCATTTATTAGATCAAATTGGAGCCAATACAATGGAGGGACTGAATACCTTTATTAATCAAATTATCAAGGACTACATTAACCAAAGCAAAGAGGGTTTTACAGAACATATAGCCCAAAGTGGAGGTAAAGAGCAGTTGAATTAATGAGTAACCGATTAATAGAGAGGACGGCTAAGAGAATCATAGCCACCGATAAATACAGGTTTAGAGTAGGGAAATGTTTAGATGAATTAAGAGAGACGTTAATAGAATTAGAGGATAAAATAGAGGAGTTAGAAACCCAATACAACATACAATTACCGATTAAACACAGAGTAAGAAATAATTATAACGACCTAGATGGTGCAATAGGTTTATTTATAGAGCAAAATCATAAAGCCCTGAGAGACTTTGTAGAGCAAAAACCAAGACGGAAATAACAAGGCTACACACACCTTTATTATCCTTTGTTTTATAGCCATAGTTATAGAGAGTATCTATTATAGTTTTTAATAACTCAAAAGAAAATCAATAGGATAATATACATAATATCCATTTTTGAGAGAGTAAAATTTTTATGGAGGGGTTACGACAGAGACATACCCCAAAATCAGAACACATCAAAGGGGCGGGGGTTAGGGGTTCAATAGCACAACAACCAACCAGGAACCTTAAACATACCATACCCTTATTATCCTTTGGAAATCCCTAAAAACACGGGCTAAATCGTAGAAATGTAATTACAATGGTATTTACAGGTTAAGTTATAACATAAAAGATAAGCCCTATTTTAAGTGTTTTGGAATCAACATTTTTGGGGATTATTTGTAAATCGTTGTAAATCAAGTACTTAAGAAATAAAAAAAATTTTACTTTTTATCATTTGAAAGGGGTATTTATATTGTAATTCTGTTTTATCCTTATGGCAGAACTCTACAACGGGTCTTTTAATTCATTGGACTCAAGGAGTGCGTCAAGATCCAAATTGAGCTAGGATTGGATCCCAAGCTGTTTCTAAAGTCCCTATTCCAAACTTTGAAGAATTATCTGAAAGTGATATTCAAAAAGTTAAGAATTATTTTTTAGAGTTATCCAACAGGCCGTTATTAAATTGTATTCGTACGAATAACGATGAAACGCGAATGGCTATTGACCATGCGATTCTTGATGTGATGGGAATGCCACAAACTCAACCCGTTCTTGAAAGAATCAGAGAACTGTGGTCTCAAGAACCAACGTTAAGAGGAATAAGTAGACATTGATTGAAACTTATATATGATATGTAATGACAGTTTTCTAATTTAGTCATCAAAATAAAACCATGACAAAGCCTTCTGATGAAAAGTTGCCTTTTGAAGAATTACCAAATCATGAACATATTCCTTTAGCATTGCATTTAAAAGTCCATGCGGTGATGAGTGATGTTTTTCAACGAGACCAAAAAGAACCAAAATCGACGCCAGCATCGGGTCGATCAGCATTAGGTTAAGCCTATAAGTCCCTTAAATTTGGCTGATAATTGTCCTAACAATGGGGTACATTTCATGACAAGTTCAAAAATTTTTAAAGTAAATAAGTATAACCTTATTAACACCTTATGCTTGCTCATGGGATACCATATATCCTATGGTCAAACATCAAAAAAACAACTTGCCGATTATCTCACATGGACTAGTGCCAAAGTTGAGGATGCTCAATACAGTATTTGGGGGAGTTCACCGATTGTGGGTGATGATGGAAAAATTCATGTTTTTGCTGCGAGATGGCCGGAAAAAAATGTGCATCCCGCATGGAGAGAAACTTCTGAAATAGCTCATTATATTGCTGACAATCCTGAAGGTCCTTTTGAGTTTTCTGATGTAGCCGTGAGTGGTACTGGAATGGATGGCGACTGGGACAAATTTGCACCTCACAATCCCGAGATAAAAAAGATTGGAGATCATTATGCCATCGTTTACGTTGCCAATGATGATTACAATATGCCACCGCACCCTGCGAATCAAAAAATAGGATTGGTGTACTCTAAATCGTTATACGGCCCTTGGAAAAAAGCGGGTGATCATGGAATGATTATCCAACCTTCCAATGTAGAAGGTCATTGGACCTATGGTTCTCAACTGGGTGTGGATAATCCCTGTTTGATTGATTTGAATGGAAAACCTTTGGTTTATTTCAAAGCTAGAATAGATGATCGAAAAGGAGAAATAAAAGCCAAGTACGCTTATGCTACAGCAGATCATATCGATGGTCCATATGAAATGTCTGAACCGATCACAGACAACGACTCGTATTTGGAAGATGCGACAGCATTTATTTCACGGAATCATTACTATTTACTCACCACAGATAATTTTGGTATCGTGACGGGAGTCGTAGGAGGGGGGATTCTATGGTCAAGTAAAAATTGGAATCAATTTGATGTGGATGATAGTGTTTTGGCCTATGACTTAATTCCAAGATATTTTAAGGATTATGATGAATCAAAAGTGAGTAAAATTTATGGCAATTATCCAAAGTTTGAACGGCCGAAAGTATTGGTTCAAAATGGGAAACCAACTTATCTGTTTGCTCCTTCGGGTTGGAATATGGAAGGGGGAGATCGAACCGTTTGTCATATACTAAAGATCGATGAAAGTTTTTGGTTGAAATAATGATGGCCTATCGCCAGTAGAATAAGAAGATTTTTAAAGAAGTTGATTGAGGTCTGACTTGTTGGAATCTAAGATACAGACAATTAGAGTATAAGACATCATATTTTTTGAAATTAATTTCGTTGATTTTCTGATAAAATCTTTTTGAAATCACTACCCACAAAATTGCCAAACCCTTCGATGATTTTTCCGTTGGCATCAACTAAAATGCTTTTGTTCCATATCCGGATAACCCAGTCTCGACTCGCTTTTTTAAAATCGACAAATGCAAAATGATCTTCAATAGACACATCAATATTTTCGAGCATTTGATGCATTAAATCGTTAAATGGTTCGATACTAATCCCAACAAAACGATAGTTTGGAAATTCTGATTGCAATTCTTGAAGCCGTTCTAGTTGGGTATTAAAAAAACTGACGGAGGTTTGAGTCCAAAAATAAATGACCGTAGGTTGTCCTTTAAACAATGATTCACTAGATATGATATTATCATTAACATCTTGTAACAAAACTTCAGGTAAGTTTTGACCACTTGACATGAAATCTAAATCTTCGACTAAACCCAATACTTCATCGAGATAAAATTTTGAAGAATTGACTTGTTTGAATTTGTCTAAAAATGATTGGTGGGATTCACTCTCGGGATTTCGCATCAATTCTTCAAATGCAATAATTCGAGCCAAATAGTTTTTAAGATTTTCATCAAAAATGTGGGACTCCAAAACATCAAGTCTTTTCATACTGAATGGAGTAGAAAATAATGTTTGAGAAAACAAGATATCTTCAGATAAAGCCAATTCAGAGATGTAATCTAAAAGATAACTGATGTATGGATGGAAAAAGGTTAAATCCGTATCTCCATAGAGTAAATATTTTCGATAGTCATAAAATAGAGAGTCGTTTTCAGAGAATTTGGTTCCTCTTAATAAAGCATATCTTTCCCTCCGATTGGAATAAGAATAGATATATGCCGCTTGCGTGACTTTTTGTGCAAAGGGAGATAATTGATTGAGATTATTCATTTCCATCCATTCTTCTTTTTTGATAGCCAAAAGGGAATCAATATGGTGCGTAAATTGCATCCCGGTCATTGAATAATCCGTTTGATTGGCCTCCTGATCAACTTTTAAGATCATATCAGATATAAAATTGTTTTTGGCGGCACCTAATCCACTGAAATAAACAGATTCTCGAATTCCTTGAGTGTTGACTCGTATCCATAAACTATCTCCTGGCTCTAAGATAATATCTTGAGCATCAACCAATAAATCTAATTGATAGGTGCCACTGTTAATCGTATCATATCGACTAGCAAACATGTTTTGATTGTTTAAAATCAGCGTATCTACTGGAAATTCACCTTGGTAAAGAATCACTTGATTGGAAAGTGGATTAATGATTTCACCTCCAAAAAAAACGGAAGTGTTTTTTGATGATGGATGATGACAAGCCATTAAAAAAAGATGGACCAAAGCAATAATGAAGAAAGAGATTCTTAGCATGCATCCAAAAATAAGGCCTTTATGGGTAGTCATTTTTTAGTGGTTGAGAGTGTTCGTCAATAAAGATTTAGAATCATCTATTTTTGCGCATCAATTGATCAACGGAATGCTCACGGTAACTAATTTATCCGTTCAATTTGGTAAACGTATCCTTTTTGATCACGTAAATATCGGTTTTTTCCCAGGGAATTGCTATGGAATAATTGGTGCCAACGGGTCTGGTAAATCCACGCTATTAAAGGTTTTGTCAGGAAAACAAGAGCCAACTTCAGGTCAGGTGCATTTAGAAAAAGGAAAAAGACTTTCAGTTTTAGAACAAAATCATAATGCTTACAACGACTATCCGGTATTGGAAACGGTCATGAGAGGGAACCAACGTCTTTTTAGCTTGAAGCAAGAAATCGATGCCATTTATAGTAAGACGGACTTTAGTGATAGTGATAGTCAAAGAGTCGGTGTGTTACAATTAGAATTTGAAGATCTCGATGGTTGGAATGCGGAATCAGGCGCAGCGACTTTATTATCTCATTTAAATGTTCCGGAAAGTATTCACCATCAAAAAATGGAACTGGTCGACCCGAAGGTGAAAGTAAGAATATTATTAGCCCAAGCATTATTTGGTAATCCAGATGTTTTAATCATGGATGAGCCAACCAATGATTTAGATTATCAGACCATTCAATGGCTTAATGAATTTTTAAATAATTTCGAAAATACCGCAATCGTCGTGTCTCATGACCGGTTTTTTTTAGATGCCGTCTGTACGCACATTTCAGATATTGACTATGGAAAAATCACCCATTATTCTGGAAATTATACGTTTTGGTATGAATCATCGCAATTAGCGTTGAAACAAAAAGTTCAACAAAACAAAAAATTAGAAGAAAAGAAAAAAGAACTACAGGAATTTATTCGAAGATTTTCAGCCAACGTAGCCAAGTCAAAACAAGCTACGGCAAGGAAGAAAATGGTTGAAAATTTGAAATTCGAAGAAATTAAACCTTCTTCCAGAAAGTATCCAGGCATCATTTTCAAAAAAAATCGAGAAGTGGGTGATCAAATACTCAATATTGAAAATCTTTCAGCTTCTATAGATGGTCAAATGGTCTTCCAAAATTTGAATCTGAATTTAGAAAAAAGGGATAAAATCCTTATTTATTCAAAGGATCAAAGAGCGGTTAGTACGTTTTTTGAAATCATAACCAATAATATTCAAGCCGATTCTGGATCGATAGAGTGGGGGTTAACCACTTCTCAAGCTTATATACCCTATGATCACGATGCCTTTTTTGATGGTGATCTCAATTTAGTCGAATGGTTGCATCAATACGCAGTAACAGAAGAAGAACGTGAAGCACCTTATCTGAGAGGGTTCTTAGGTAAAATGTTATTTAGTGGTGATGAAGCACTCAAATCATCAAAAGTGCTATCAGGTGGAGAAAAAGTTCGGTGTATGCTATCTCGAATGATGATGAAAAATGCCAATGTGTTATTGTTAGATCAACCCACCAACCATCTCGATTTAGAAAGTATCACCGCGTTAAATAATTCACTGAAAAATTTCGATGGCAACATTATTTTCTCAACGACTGATCACACATTTGCTCAAACTTTAGCCAATCGAGTCATCGAACTTTCACCCAACGGTTGTTTAGACCGGCATACTGATTTTGACGATTTTTTAAATGATCCTAATCTAAAAGAACTTAGAAACCGTTTATATCAATTGGAATTAAGCTAATAAAATATAGATGCTTAATACCACCAGCAATATACCAATACCACCTATTTTGGCATGCTTCCAAGGAGTGATGTCGACTTGTTTAGTATAGGCTTGTTTGTATGGAGTTGTTCTTGGTTTAAGGGCTCCTATTAAAAACATAACCCCACAATTAAATAAGAAAATAATGGCCATGATGTGGAGATAATGGGGGTAATCTCCACCATTTGATTCAACCCATCCTTTAAGAAAAAACTGACTGAAAGAGTATAATACAACGCCGGCTATGATACTGAATTTTGCGGCGATGGCCGGGATATATTTGGTCAAATAGCCCATCACAATAATGGTTAGAATGGGAATCGAATAACAGCCATTGACTTCTTGCAAATAACTAAACAAACCTTCGGGTGCATTAGCAATTGTTGGGGCAATGACCATTGAAAAAATAGCCAATAGGACTCCAAAGCCCTTCCCATGACGAACCACCTTTTTTTCATCGGCTTGTTTATTAAAGTATTGTTTGTATACATCCAACCCAAAAAGGGTGATGGAACTATTTAAAGCTGAATTGAATGAACTTAATATAGCGCCAAAAAGAACGGCAGCAAAAAAGCCTAGTAATACCGGAGGCAATACTCTATTGACCAGTAAACCATACGATTGGTCTTGGTTATCAACCGATAATTGATCCCCAAATAGATAAAAAGCTATAATTCCGGGTAACACCACAATCAATGGTCCCAATATTTTAACAACAGCGGCCAGTAGCAAGCCTTTTTGCCCTTCTTTTAAGTTTTTAGCGGCCAGAGCGCGTTGAATAATGGCTTGATTGGTTCCCCAATAAAATAATTGAACCAACATCATGCCAGTAAACAGCGTACCAAAAGGGATCGATGATTGGTTGTTTCCGATGGATTTAAATTTTTCAGGATGGCTCGTGTAGAGCGATTCTATTCCATGAAATAAATTCCCGTCACCGACCAATAAAAGACCAAAAACGGGGATCATCAACCCGCCAATCAGTAATCCTATGGCATTGACGGTATCTGAAACAGCGACAGCTTTCAATCCTCCAAAAATGGCATAAATAGATCCGACAACACCAATCGAAACAATGGTTAAAACCAAAGTTTCACCAAAAGATAGTCCTAAGATAGTGGTTAAGTCAAACATTCCAATTAATGCCAATGCCCCCGAGTATAATACGGTTGGCAGTAGAATAATCATGTAGCCACTGAGAAATAATACGGATGTAAAGGTTTTGGTCATTGTGTCGTATCGACGTTGTAAAAACTGAGGAACCGTAGTTAGCCCCCCTTTAAGATATCGGGGTAGTAAAAACAAAGCCGTTACGATCATGGCAAGAGCGGCTAGGACCTCCCATGCCATGACGAGTATGCCTTCTTTAAATGAAGAACCATTTAATCCAACCAGTTGTTCTGTAGAAAGGTTGGTTAATAAGAGCGATCCAGCAATGACAACAGCAGTTAAGCTTCGACCACCTAAAAAGAATCCATCTTGAGTCGATTCATTGACTTTCCTCGTAGACCAATATGCGATAATCCCCACGAGTAGCGTGAACGCTAGAAAAACAATGAATTGCATGTAATCAAAATTGAATTACAATATAGAAAAATTCAATGGCATCACAAATTCAATGCTTGGATGATCTGTATCGCTTGGATTTCTTGATCTTTTCGAACTTGAATGGTTTGATAGTTTGGTATGGCTCCAAATCCCGCCAGTCGAGCTGATTCAGCCGTGTCTTTTACAATAGGTTTGATTCCTTTTTCTTCTAAGGCATCACCAATGCGTAAGCAAAGAATAGCGGAACCAGAATAGACCGTTTTATAGTGTTTTTCCAAAACAGATGTTTAATAGAACGAAAGTAAGCCTATGATTCAACATGCTCTCTAATACTGAGATTTATAAACCGATGGATATTGTACTAGATCGTGGGACTTGTAAACCTCCATTTTTCCAAAATCAATTCTTTTCTGTGGTTTTGTTGTATCCATGATATAGAGATTCAATGATTTCATTTTTTTTGGTTGAAAAATGCGATATTAACCACTTTCTCATCGAAGGAATCGGGGTGTTAAAATAACCTCTTTTCTCATTGAGTACGCCACGTTCCAAAATAAGCTGAAATAGTTCTTTAGACTTCTCTTGATCAAAACCTTTTTCTAGGGTTTTAATGATATCTTCATAAGATATGCTTTTACTTTCTAGTGTATTGCAGAGTAAATCAGACAGTAATGTGAGCTCTTTGGAAAACAACCCAATAATCCTTCTTTCATAGTCGTTATCCTTATTTTTTCTTCCTTGATGCAACATGTTTTTGAACCCATCATCGGTTACCTTCCCATTATGTTTTTGTAATTGAGTAACGGCAGGACTGACATAAGAAATGATGTGTTGTGCCCACCCGTAAGTCTCTTTGGTAATGGCATCAATCCAAGGGTTAATAGGGCCTTTAGCTTTGGCGTGTTTTATTAACCAATCACTAATGATATTCCTTTCAGATGGGTGATCTAAAGGTCCTAATTCAATGAGAGCATTTACCCTAGTTCTCGAAATACCGAAACGCTGAAATATATCCATGGTGGTTCCAAGTCCTGCTGAAAGAAGCACAACGGGAGATTTCAGCGATGTATTTTGAATGGTATCTAATACTTTGGTGACCACTCGTTCTGCTTCTTTGGTAGGCGGTGCTAGTTGATGTCCCAAATGTTGAGCTTCGTCTAGCATCAATAATGTGGGTCTCTTTAAACTCGTTATTATTTTCAAAATAGACTTTTTTCGCCAGTACACGGTAGTACTTGCACCAATGCCTTTAAATTCTCCTTTGAGTGTCACATCTTTGAATTGCAATAAATTTTCTTTTTTCAAGGATTCTCTAAACTCTTTCATATCCCAAAGAGCATCCGCTTTGATCTTAAAAACATCCCAACCCTTTTGACTTGCAATGCCTCCACATTGATGAATTAAAGCCGTTTTTCCAGAACCAGGCGAACCTTGAATGATCAAATTGGTCCCCTTTTTTTCTTCAATTGAAGCATTTAAAATAGTGTTGAAGATATTTAATTCGTTTTCTCTTCCATGAAAGTAAGGGGAACTGCCTCTATCTGAAACGTCAGTTAGTTCTGTTCTTTCTTGACCCATTATTATAAAAATAATAATTATGACCCATTTAGTCGATTCTACGACCGATTGTAATCGTAAAATGACTAATAGATAACTAGAGCATTATCTTAAAATGACACCTAACTTTTGTTCAAAAGCCTTTTGGAGACGGTCCATGTTTTGATTGATTTCAGCATCGGTTAGTGTTCTTTTGTTATTCTGAAACATAAAAGAAACGCCGTAAGAAATTTTGTTTTTAGGTAAATTTTCTCCATCGTAGACATCGAATAGTTCCACCTTTTTTAAAATATCTTCTGCTGTCTTGTAAGCTAAGTCTTCTATCGATTGATAAGAAACTGACTTATCTAATAGTAATGAAAAGTCTCTTGTGGAAGTAGGGTATTTGGATACCGATTGAAAACGTACATCCTTTTGATATGCTATTTTGGAAACGATGTCCCAATCTAATTCGGCATAGGCAACGGCTGTACCTAATTGATGGGATGGAATCAATCCATAAAAGCCAATATTTTGCTGGTTGTTAAGAATGTCAATATGGGGATGACAAACTTTGTTTTTCGATGGAGCCTTTGTTTTGATGTTGATGGCTAGTCGATCGAAAAGATCATTCAAAATACCTTTTAAATAGAAAAATGGTGATGGTGTGTTGTTTAAAACCCATGTTTTATTTAACGCGTTGCCTGTAATAGCTAATGACAAGCGTCTTGATTCGAAGGGATTTTTCCCATCAGTATGATAAGTACTACCGAATTCAAAAAACTTCAAATCTTTATTTCCTCTATGGATATTATATTGAAGTGTATGGAGCATACTAGGCAAAAAACTCTGCCTTAAAAAAGAATAGTCTTCACCAATGGAATTGAGGACTTCAACGGCTTCAGGAATAGTTTCTATATCCGATGGAGAAACCAAGCTATTGGTATAAATTTCAAAAAAGCCATGATGGCATAAAAACTCTGAAACTCGGTGATTGACCTCTTGATTTGATACTGAAGCATAGGATAAAATATGTCCTATTTCTTCAATAGGTGTTGCGTCCACTTTATTGATCCCAAAAACGCGAAATACTTCTTCAATAACATCAATTTCTCGAGTGACGTCCACTCGATACGATGGGATTTGGATTTTCCAAACGTTGGATTGCTTGTGACATATTTTAAAATCAAGAGAACCAAGGATACTTTCAACACATACCTCTGAAATGTTTTTACCAACTAAATCATTCATTTTACACACATTGAAATCGATGATAATAGGTGGGACAAGAGGAGACTCAAAGCGTTGTATTTCACTCGATAATTCTCCACCTGCTAAATCTAAAATCAAGGAAGCAACTTGTTTTAAAGCCAGGATGCCTATTTCTGGATCAACCCCCCTTTCAAATCGAAATGAAGCGTCTGTGTTGAGACCATGACGCTTGGCAGTTTTACGAATACTGATGGGGTCAAAGGATGCACTTTCGATAAATATCGAAGTAGTCTTTTGAGTGACACTAGAATAATCGCCTCCCATGACGCCTGCGATACAGAGCGGTTTGGTTTGATCGCAAATCATCAAATCATCTGAATCTAAGATCCTCACCATGCCATCTAACGTTTCAAATGCAGTTCCTGGTAAGCAAGTTTTAACTATAATTTGTCGATCGATTTTATCAGCGTCAAAAGCGTGCAATGGTTGCCCTAAGTGGTGCAATATGTAATTGGTCGCATCAACGACATTGTTTTTGGGATTAATGCCAATCGATTTTAGAAGATTTTGAAGCCATATGGGAGAATCTGTAACCGTAATATCAGAAATAGTGATACCGAAATATTTTGGACACTTATGAGTATCCATAATTTGAATTGGAATGGTTTTATCCGATTGAATCGATTCAAGATGGGGTTCTACGGGCCTAAAAAAATGGTGTTTTATGGCTTTTGCTTTTAAAGTAGCCATTAAATCTCTAGCAACACCAAAATGACTCATAGCATCTGCTCTATTGGGGGTAAGACCAATATCATATACATCATCTGTATGCAGAGGATTAGGCGGTTGGAATAGCGAACCAATTTCTAATTGGTCATCTAAAATCATAATTCCTGAATGGTCCGAATCTAATCCCAATTCTGCTGAAGAGCATATAACTGCTTGACTTAAGATATTTAGAATTTTTCGCTCTTTGATTTCGATGATACCACCATTTAGTGAATGTATTTTAGATTTTGGAAGTGCGACTGGCACATGGATGTTTGGTTTAATATTGGGAGCTCCACAAATAATATCTAAAACGTTAGAATTTCCTATTTCCACTTTGCAAAGTGTCAATTTTTTACTCTCATCAATAGGAATACATTCGAACACCCTGCCGACAACAATCCCGTTGGAAGAAACTTCATTGGCAACATAGCAACTGACAACTTCTACTTCCAGTCCCAAATCGGTTAAGAACTCACTGATTTGATTGGGTTTTAATTCAGTTACTATAAATTTTTTTAACCAATTATTCGAAATTTTCATTGTCTATGGTGATGGAGCAAATTTAACGAAGGGGGGTATACTAAAATGCTAAAAGCCCACAATATGAAATTTATTTGATTGCCATTTTCAACTACCTAGTGTAACTATAACAACCCCGGTCAAACGATCGATCGGGGAAGTTGTAATGGTGTCATTGTGACGGTTTTAAAAACAAAAAATGAGACCTTTGAATAATGTAAAATCAAAAAAATAGGGTGCTACGAGGAAATTATTTTTTCTTTTTCAGTCAATGGGCCACTCGTTCGATGTGGCTTTCTTCCAAAAAACCAAGGTATTTCTCTGTTTTAGGCCTATTTGGCTCATTTTTCCCCTCATTTTTGAGCCGAATACGGCTTTGAGAGCTTCTTTTTCCATCATCTCCCTTTTTAGGTTGGCATGAGAGCTATCATACTTGGTGATCTCTTCCAATGGTAGGCGATCGACTCCAAAACAGGTTGGTGATGGATTTTCTCTAGTCCTTTGAGTCGGGTGACTTGACCGTGAAACCAGCGAGCCAATCCACCGAAAGTCTGTTTCACCACCCAACGTTCTTTGCTGATGGCTTTGTTTCGTTCTTTTGGTGGCTTCGTTAAGGGCTTGTGGCGATCCCCTTTTTCCATCACCAAAGACTCACTACCCATAGCCTCCAAAAGTTGGTCATTCTCCTTTGATTGGGACTCTTTATCGGCCAAGACTCGTTGTCGTTCTTCGACCGAAAGGCCTTTCATCAAAGGCTGGAGACCTTGACGGTCATGCTCCTTGGCGGCCACCGTGTGTCCCCCCCCCCCCCAGCATCAAGCCTTTTTCGGTCGTGGCGATGTGTCGCTGGTACCCATCGTACGTCTTTTTCCTTTTTTTGAACCAACGGGCTTCATGGTCGGCGTTGGGAGAATCTTCTTCTTGTTATTCATGGTCATGGTCTTCAGCTTGGAGTTCTGGCTCTTCACACTCGTCTTCTTTTCGGTTTGGAGCCATTTTCTTGGGTTGGCTTTTGGGAGTAAAGGGACTGGTGGTGATGCTGGCATCCACGACGGCCGTACCTTGAAGGATCACGGCCTTTTCGGTGAGCTGTCGATGGACTTCGTCCATGATCTTTTGATCGAGCTTTTTGGCCGTCAACTCCGAACGAAAACGAGACAGCGTGCTGTGATCGGGAACCGCATCTTCCATGTCTCAACCACCAAAAGCCGTGAAACGGATGCTGTCTTTCATGAATTCTTCGGTCCGAACATCCGAGAGGTGAAACCAGACCGAAATCAACTACATTTTCAATAAAATCATGGGATGGTCAACTTTTTGGCCTCGTTGTTTTTTGCTAGATTGGTCATTTTCAACTAATAAAGCCTCGGTCGGTGGCCAATCGATGATGTCATGGACTTGATTGAAAAACGGTTGGGTCGTTGTTCGGCTCCACCCTTGATGGGGATTCAAAAAGCTCACTGGTTTGGATGGAAAAGATTTGAAATGTTGCCTATCGCGTACCATAGACCAAAACAAAATGATCAAAACCAATGGTCCAATAAAAAGAAGGAAGTTTTTGACTAAATCCTTTATTCTAGCGGAAAGCCGAAATTTTAGTGCCAAGGTCTCAAGTAATTTAAAATGCAAATTAGCATTAGTAACTTCTCTAGTCAATCGTTTGGTTGGGCTGGTCATGTTACACTAGATAATTGAACTTGTCAGTTAATCTGATGTGTGGTTAGACTAATGGATTTATTTCTATATATATATTTTAAGTCCAGTGGTGTTCAATCAGTCACCATTCCCAAATCTAAGTGGATAGAGATTTTTCTATAAGTCTTTGAAATCCATCAAAGGCCATCGGAAAAAAATTATTTAGACCAAAAACTTTGTTGTTTGGGCAAGCGTTGTAATTCCTTTTTAATCGGAGCATTTTCTTCTGTTGTTAAAAAAGGATCATTTTTAAGGATAACTTCCGCTATCCGCTTTTGCCTATCGATATATTCCATTTCAGTGGGTTCGGTGAGTCGGTATAAGGCTAATCCACTCTGACGAACACCTAACAAATCCCCAGCACCTCTGAGTCTAAGATCTTCTTCGGCAATTTTAAATCCATCGTTCGTTTGGGTCATGATTTTGATTCGCGCTTTAGCATTTTCAGATAGTTTCGAATTTGAAACGAGAAGACAATAGCTCTTTGATGCCCCACGTCCCACTCTTCCTCTTAATTGATGTAATTGTGAGAGACCAAATCGTTCAGCATTTTCAATCATCATCACCGTGGCATTAGGAACATCCACACCCACCTCAATGACCGTTGTGGATAATAAAATATCAATACCACCCTCTTTAAATTGTTGCATAATGGCCGTTTTTTGGAGCGATTTCATTTTACCATGCATCATGTTCACGCGATATTGGGGTGATGGAAATGTTTTTATCATTTGATGATATCCTTCTTCTAGGTGTAAAAGATCCAATTTTTCAGATTCTTCAATCAATGGGTAGACAACAAATACCTGTCTTTTTTCTTGGATTTGATAGGCTAAAAATTCATTGATTTGACTTCTTTTATTGGAATTAAAATACTTGGTATGAATTGGTTTTCTTCCAGGGGGCAATTCATTTAATATAGATAAATCGAGATCCCCATAGAATGTATGAGCTAGTGTCCTCGGAATTGGGGTGGCACTCATCAATAAAATATGGGGTAATCGCTTTTCATCGATACTTTTTGTCCAAAGTTTAGCTCTTTGTTTAACGCCAAAACGATGTTGTTCGTCAATGACCACCAATCCTAGGTTTTTAAATGCCACCCAATCTTCTAGTATGGCATGCGTTCCAATGAGAATTGGTGAAAATCCATGAACCATTCCTCTTAAAATAGCATTTCTTTCTGACGGAGGCGTACTACCAGTCAGTAAATGATAGTTCTTTATAGAATCAGGTAAATACTGAACAAAGGTTTTAAAATGTTGTTGGGCTAAGATCTCAGTAGGAGCGATTAAAGCCACTTGATAATGGGAATCAATAGCGAGTAATGCGGCGACCAAAGCGACGATGGTTTTTCCGGAACCAACATCGCCTTGAAGTAATCTATTCATTTGAACCCCTTGTCTAAAATCCTCTAGGATTTCTTTAATCACCCTTTTTTGAGCATTGGTCAATTCAAAATCCAGTTTATGATTGTAAAATGAATTAAAATGTGAACCAATTTTTTTGATGAGAAAACCATTTTTCTTTTCTCTTCTCTCTTGAGTGTTGGTTCTCATTCGCATTTGTAAAAAAAAAGTTTCTTCAAATTTCAAGCGCTCTTTTGCTCTTTCCTGGGCTTGATGGTCTGCAGGAAAGTGAATATTCTTGAGGGCTTCTTTTTTCGCCATCAAACCATATTTTTCGCGTAGATAATGGGGTAGTGATTCGGTGATTTCAATGGTAGGAATATTAAATACGGCTTCAATACACTTAATCCACTTTTCTTGAGTCAAATAAACTTCAGAAAACTTAGCTGATGAGGGATACACTGGAGTTATTGGTTTATCATTTTTTTGACGGTAATGGGAATATAAGTTCAAGTTGGGATGAATCATCGAAGGGGTATCATGAAACCAGTTTAATTTCCCAAAAGCCACGTATTGGTGATCTGGTTTTAAAGCTTTACAAATCCAATCGATATTTTTAAACCACACGAGTTTTAATTTGGTTCGATTAAAGCCAAACGGATTTGAAACTGTGGTATTGATATGACTGTCTTCTAATAGAGCCGTCAGACGTTGCTTTGGAGGTTGACCTTCATAGCGAATGGATTTCAAGACACCCCTTATTTGAACTTCGTTATCATTGGAGGTTAAGTTGGCAATGGGCTTTGTTTGACTTCGATCGATGTATCTCAAAGGATAAAAATGGATGAAATGATCGATGGTTTTTAAATGAAAAATTTCTTCGATGACTTTAGAATATCGAACCGTTGGTCCAAAATTTTCTAATTTGGTTTTAAGGTTAACCATCTAAGGTGTCGTTATAACAAAAGTAATTATCCCATCTTTCCAACATCAAAACAAGTCAAATTTATGCCAGTACTTGAAACGAAAAATCTGTGTTTTATTTAATGCAAGTTATTTTTAATATTGTTCAATTCATTTTTGCTTTTATAGCATAAAATAAATTCATTTGCATAGATTTATGATTTGTGAGTGATACCCCGCAAAGCGAACTACTTCGTCAACTCAATCATGCTCAACAGCAAGCGGTCCTGAATATTGAAGGGCCGACTTTAATTGTTGCTGGGGCAGGTTCTGGTAAAACGAGAGTGATAACCTATCGTATTGCCAATTTATTATTACAAAAGGTTAGTCCATTTCATATTTTGGCTTTGACATTTACCAACAAAGCTTCCCAGGTGATGAAAGATAGAATTTTTGGATTAACTCAACACCACCAAGGACGTTCTTTATGGGCGGGCACGTTTCATTCCATTTTTGCCAGATTATTACGCGTAGAATCTACTCATACCCCTTATCCTCAAAATTTTACGATTTATGATACTTCTGATGCCTTGTCGGTGATCCGGGCACTCATCAAAGAAATGGACTTATCCAAAAAAGCCTACAATCCCAGACAAATACTATCCCGAATTTCAAGTTTAAAAAATGAGCTAATCACTGCAGAAGATTACCAAAAACAAAAAGATCTCATCCTACAGGATGGATACCGATTACAACCCAAATTTGCCGATGTTTATTTGAGATATCACCACCAATGCATTTTATCTGGAGCCATGGATTTTGATGATTTACTTCTTCAAACCTATCAGTTACTGAAAACAAATCCACAGATACTGCAGAAATATCAAACTCGTTTCAAATACATTTTAGTCGATGAATATCAAGACATCAATGAAGTTCAATACCGAGTAGTGAACATCCTAGCGGATAAATACGAAAATGTTTGTGTTGTCGGCGATGATGCCCAAAGTATTTATGCTTTTAGAGGAGCCAAAATAAAGTACATACAAGATTTTAGAAAACGATATGATAAGGCTTCGATTTATCGTTTAGAGCAAAACTATCGATCCACCAAAAATATTATTGGGGCCGCTAATTCCATTATCAAGCATAATAAAAAGCAAATTGAAAAAACCCTTTTTACGGAAAATCCAGTAGGAAATAAAGTCGGTGTGGTTAATCTCAATAGTGAAATAGCGGAAGCTACTTTTATCAAAGATGAAATCATCAAAATAATCCAAAAAGGATATACCTCCACGGGCCTACTAAACCAAAAAATTGCTTCTTATAACGACATATGTATTCTTTATCGAACCAATGCACAATCAAGAGTATTTGAAGAAATCTTTAGTAAATTCCAAATGCCATATCAAATCTATGGTGGCATTAGTTTTTATGAAAGAAGTGAAGTAAAAGATGTGCTGGCATATCTAAAACTGATTATCAACCACAATGATCGAGAAAGTTTTAAGAGAATCATTTCAAAACCAACCCGGGGCATCGGACCAACTACAGTGGATAAACTGATTGTCTTGGCTGATCAATATCAATTGTCATTGATGGAGGCCATAGACAAGCTGGTTAAAACGCCATATGGAATAACGCAATCAATGGTCAATAGACTCTGGGATTTTAAATCCATGATTGATCGGTTTGTCGTCGAATCAAAACAATTAAATGCTTTTGAGCTGTCCAAATTAGTCATTAAGCGAACTCAAATCATCGATTTTGTAAAAAAAAGAAGTGAAACCGAGGAAATAGCTAATGAAAAAGTAGCCAACATCAATGAATTACTCAATAGTGTGAGTGTCTTTATTCAAGAGGCCATAGGCGAGGATGACCAAGAAACAGATGTCTCATTGGGATCCTATTTGCAAACAGTGGCCTTATATACCTCTCAAGATCAAGAAGAGCAGCACTTAAATCGGATGACATTGATGACAGTGCATCTATCAAAAGGGTTAGAATTTCCCTGTGTTTTTGTGGTTGGTCTCGAAGAAGATTTATTTCCTTCAGCACTAAATAATACGCCGGAAGGGATTGAAGAGGAAAGGAGATTGATGTATGTGGCAACCACTAGAGCCGAAAAACTATTGTATTTAACACATGCTAATTCAAGATTTAAAGCCGGAGAGAGAATGTTATGTTATCCCAGTCAGTTTTTAAACGAAATTGACCAAAAGTTTATTTTTCGAATTTCAAAAACTAATTTTACCCAACCAATTAAGCGGTATAAACCAAAAACAAACATTGAATATGTACCCTCAAAAATTTCAACCATAATGGAACCAAGAAAATTTGATAATCTTAAAAAAGTTGACGATTTAGATGCGGATCAAAATGGAGAAGATTACTATCCAAATCTCAAAATTGGTTCCAAGGTTGACCATGAAACTTTTGGTTTGGGAGTTGTAGAGCTCATCGAAGGAAAAGGGCAAAACAAAAAAGCTATGATTAAATTCGAAAAAATCCAAACGGCAAAAAAACTCCTTCTCGCCTATGCTAAAATCAAAATCTTGAGGACCAAACCATGAGTAGTTATATTGAATTACCTCAGCATTTTGTAGATCAAAAGTATTTTGACCAAATCATCAATGTACTGAAAAGTGGAGGGATTGCTATTTATCCCACGGATTCTGTTTATGCCATGGGATGTTTATCCAATCAACAACAAGCAACAAACAAATTAGGATTGATCAAGAATCAAAAAATAGAACGTGCTGAGCTAAGTTTTATATTTTCTGATATTAAGCAATTAACTGATTATATCGGAATCATTACCAATCCACAACATAAAGTCATTAAAAGAAACTCACCTGGTCCCATTACTTTTATTTTAGAACCTAAAAACAAACTTCCCAAGCCGTTTAATAAAAGAAAAACTATCGGCGCTCGCATACCTAATCACCCATTTTTATTGGAACTAATTTCAAAGCTAGAGGCTCCTATTTTAACGGCTTCTTTATATAATGAAGATGAAATTGTCACTTACTCAACGGACCCCAATGAGATATATCAAATATGGGATGCTGATTCAAGAATAGATTTGTTTGTCAACGGAGGGTATGGAAATAATATACCATCAACGGTTGTCGATTTAACAAGTGAACCGTTTCAAATGATGAGACAAGGACTAGGTGAATTTCGTTAACTCCCTATAAAAGCAATCGTATAGTTGTCTGTGATAACTCATAAAAAAACCGCTTGACTAGTCAAGCGGTTTAAAATATTTACTTATATCAAAACGGTATGGTTCGTTATGGAGCTGATTCCATACCCTGTTCAATCAAGTCATAAAACTGTCCCAATCTTGGTAAAACGACAATTCTTGTTCTTCGATTGAGCTGTCTGTTAGCACTGGTATCATTATCGGCAACGGGATGGTAATAAGATCTCCCCGCGGCAACCATTCGCTCTGGTGGGACATCAAAGTCGTTTTGTAAAATACGAACCACGGAAGTAGCTCGTTTAACACTCAAATCCCAATTATCTTGAATGCCTGGTTGACTAATAGGCACGTTATCGGTATGCCCTTCAACCATGAATTCAATTTCAGGTTGGTTGTTGACGACTGTGGCCACTTTACCCAAAACACCTCGAGCTTGAGTCGTTACATAATGAGATCCACTTCTGAATAATAACTTGTCCGAAATCGACACATAGACAACCCCTTTTTCAACGCTGATTTCGATATCAGAATCTGAAATATCGCCAAGGGCACCCTTTAAGCTAGTGACTAAAGCGAGCGTAACGGAATCTCTACGGGTTACAGCTTCCTGCATGGTTTTAATTTGAAGATCTTTTTCTTGTAAACTTTCTAATGATCGCTCAAGATTTTCGGCTCCTTTTTGCGTTAAGGTTGTCAAGTCACCAATATTGGTGATTAATTCTTGATTATTGGATTTTAAAAAGTCATTTTCTTGTCGGAGCAAATCCATGGCGGTTACAGCTTCTGCTCGCTCTTCTTCACAAATATTTAATTTGACAGTGGCACTGTCAAGTGCGGTTTGAGTTTCAGTTTGAAGTTGCTCTAGATCTTTGAATGTTTTCATAGAAACACATGAAGTCAAAAAAGCAGCCAAACTGACTACAGTTAAAATTCGAATCATATTATAGGCATTTAATGGTTTAATAATGTTTAGGACAATTTTTGTGCTACAAAGTTAAAATTTTATTTTTTCAAATAAATCATCTGGTTTTTAATTTTTCTTTAATGTATATCCCTAAAATACTCAGTTCATTAAAGTGTTTGACATAAGGATATTTTTTTAGGTTTTTTCGCTTGTTGTAAACAATCGAGCAGTTTCTAAAAAAAGACCAATGAGAACGTATAATCGCTTTAAACCTCGATAGCTTGAATTGGATTAAGTAAAAAATGCCGATGAAGAAATCCATCATCAAACGACTAGGTAATATGACTATGAGGTCACTTAAGGAGGCATTTTTAAATAGCATCATCAATGAATTCCGATGATTATAAAACACTTTGCGGGCTGATGTCATGGCAGAACCACTTCCAAGGTGGTAAACCTCACTTTGTCCGATGGCCGCCGTGTAATATCCATACCGTTTGGCTCTCCAACAAAAATCAATTTCTTCTTGATAACAAAAAAAATTTTCATCAAAACCTCCCATGGCCTCAAACACTTCTTTTTTTACAAAAAAGCAAGCGCCCGATGCCCAAAAAATGGATCGAGTGGCTCGGTCGATCGATGTTATTTTTTCTAAACGATTAAAAATTCTCCCTCGACAATAGGGAAATCCAAAAAAATCCAAATATCCCCCACCGGCACCGGCATATTCGAAGTATTTCGGTTTTTTATAGTCTAGAATTAGTGGTTGAGCTATCGATATTTGTGGTTTAGAATCAAATTCCATAAGAATTGGTTGAAGCCAATTTTCTGGTACTTGAACATCATTGTTTAGAAAACATATCAAGGATTCTTTGATTTGTTGAACGCCTTGATTATACCCACGAGCATAACCAAAATTTTTATCAAGTGAAATGATTTTAATCGATGGATAATGGGTTTTGATCCAATGAATTGAATCATCACTAGATCCATTATCGATGATGTAAATTTTGCCCTCCGGACTATTGGAAATAACGTGTGGTAAAAACTGTTTTAGTAAATCCAGACCGTTGTAATTTAATATGGCGATGGCTATTTGATCGATATGGTTCAATGATATAAGGGTAATTGTTTTAAAAAACGATAATCTCCAGTTTTGGAATTATATGTATAGATCCATGGAAGTGTTTTTCCATTGGTCACCATATAATAGTCACACTGAATTTTTTTAGCATATATTGTAGTCTGTTGTTCAATCAGTTTTGGCGTAATTCTAACGGATGGAGCTTTACACTCGACCATCAAAAAATTTGTTTGATTTTTGTTTTTAACCAAGATATCCACCCGTTTTACGGTATTATGTAATTTAATTTGATGTTCGATTAAAATCCATGTTTTTGGTACATTCACTTCCGAAATCAAATATTGAACACATTGCATCCGAACTCGTTCTTCAGGAGTATCGATCAACCATTTTTCCCGAACTTGATCAAAAAGGTATCGTTTATGGCCAATAATTTTAGTTTTTATTTCATTAACCGAATTTCTCAGGGCATCTTCCATGAAAACAATTTACTAAATCAATGCTGAATTCCCATCGATTTCAAAAATATAACCAACTTAAACAAGATATATCCAATCATAAGTTCGCTCCAATTTATTTGTTTTCAGGTCAAGAAACATATTTTATAAAAGAATTAACTCAACTGCTCGAAAAACAAATTTTGGATGTCAATGGTTCTGAATTTGATATGATGAGCTTTGATGGGAATCAGGCGACTATTGAACAAATTATAGCTTCAGCTAAAATGTATCCCATGTTTGGTAAATATCGGCTAGTCTTAGTTAAAAGAGCTCAAAATATAAAAAAGAATATGGATGACTTGACTCCATATGCTGAAAACCCTTCTAAATCTACCGTTTTGATATATGGTTATGAAGGCAAAGAGTTCGATAAACGAAAAAAAGTCTATAAGCTAATCGCCAAAAGTGGGGTAGTGATGGAATTCAAACCACTCTACGATTCTGAAGTGGAATCATGGACTAATCACAAAGCCAAATCCATGGGACTAAACATCGATTTAAATCAGATAAAGTTGCTCAGGGAATACAATGGTAATTCACTACATAAAATCCAATCGGTTTTGGATAAATTAAAATTAGTCGTTGGAAATCAAGTCGTCACTTCTGAAATTATTGATAATTATATTGGGATTTCTAAAGATTTTAATGTCTTTGAATTACAACAAGCCATCGGAAAAAGAGATGCGAAAAAGGCCTTTTTAATTGCAAAACATCTGAGCAACAATCCTTCAATGAATCCGATGGTTGTTACTCTGAGTGTTCTCCATTCGTATTTCACTAAAATCTTGTCACTGCATTGTTTATCCGAAAAATCTAAAGCATCACAAATGTTGAAAATCCATCCTTATTTTTTAAATGAATACCTAGCAACATCAACAAAGTTTGATATGAATCAAACAAAAACCGTATTGAATGAAATTTTTAATACGGATTTAAGAATAAAGGGAATTAAAGCCAATAAATCAAATGATTATTATGAGTTGAGTGAACTCATTAGTAGAATTTTGAATTGCTAGGAAATTTTCTAGGATTCGATTCATGCATTAATTTATAAACAACTTCAACTACATCGTCCGATGATGGTTTGGAAAAATAATCACCATCACTTCCATAAGCTGGTCTGTGAGCTTTTGCTGACAATAAAACAGGGGCAGCATCCAAAAGTGAAAAAATATTTTGTTTATCTATCAACTGCTGCAAAATGTAGGCCGTTGCACCACCGGGAACATCTTCGTCAATAATGACTAATCGACTGGTTTTTGAAAGACTTTTTCTAATGTCTTTATCGATATCAAAAGGGATTAAACTTTGAATATCAATCAGTTCAACTTCTATCCCCAATACCCGTAATTGTTTTTCGGCTTCACGGATAATTTTCAAGGTAGAACCATAGGAAACGATAGTAACATCTAGTCCACTGATCAAGGTTTCTACTTTTCCGAATGAAGTGGTGAATTCCCCAAGATTATAAGGTGATTTTTCTTTGATTCGATAGCAATTAAGCGGCTCAATGACAAGTGCTGGTTGTTTGGTCTTTAAAAGGAGATTATAAAAACCCGCGGCTTGGGTCATATTACGAGGGACCAAGATGTATATCCCCCTCAATAGATGAACAATACCCCCCATTTGAGATCCGGAATGCCAAATACCTTCTAAACGATGACCTCTTGTTCGAATGATTAACGGCGCGATTTGTCTTCCGCGAGTACGATAAAATAAGCAAGCCAAATCATCCATTAAAACACTCATAGCAAAAGGCAGGTAATCCAAATATTGAATCTCAGCAATCGGTCGAAATCCTCTATGGGCCAATCCTAAACCTTGTCCTATAATTGAAGCTTCTCGTATGGAAGTATCAAAAACACGGTGTTCACCGTGTTTTTTTTGTAATCCTTCAACCCCTTGATTGACATCGCCAAGTTTTCCTACATCTTCACCGAATATCAACAAGTTATCGTGTTTAGATAATAATGCATCAAAATTGTCACGGATAATGATCCGACCATCGGCAATAGCAGGGGAATCTCCATACTTTGGAGGGATTGGATTTAAATCCTTGAGATCATCTATGGACTGGGCATATAAATCAGAAGAAATCCGTTCTCGAATATCAGCATCTAGTTCTTCAAACCACGTATTGAAATCTTCTGAATCAATATCTGGAAAAGAATATAACCGCGTGATGGTTTGTCTTGCCGCATGAAATATATTTTTATAAGTAGGGTTTTCAATTTTTGAAAGATTGTTGCGAATAACTTGAATGGAGGTATCGTTATAGGTTTCAGAAATGAACTCATTTAGGAATTCAAGCAATACCGTTTTTTCTTTTTTAATAGGTGATTGATAAGCGGCCCAAGCTTTATTCTTGGCGGTTTTGGCACGAACGGCCATTTGATCTTCAATGTCTTCTAGTTCTTCAATGCTTGCGAATTCATTTTCCAACAACCATTTTTTCATTTGAACATTACAATCGAATTCTTTTTCCCATTCTAGGCGCTCAGCACTTTTATATCTTTCATGGGAACCAGATGTGGAATGTCCTGAAGGTTGGGTGAGTTCTGTGACATGAATTAGAATAGGGATATGTTCTTTACGAGCTAATTCTTCAGCATAGGCATAGGTTTCTATCAGTCCTAGATAATCCCATCCTTTAACGGTCAAAATTTCGAATCCTTTTTGTGTTTCGGTTCTTTGGAATCCGGCTAAAGCTTCAGATATGCTTTCTTTGGTGGTGTGAAGCGAGTTTTCAACAGATATCCCATAATCATCATCCCACACATTGATAATGGCTGGTCCTTGTTGAACTCCTAAAGCATTGAAAGACTCTAAGAAAAGGCCTTCCGATGTACTGGCATTACCGATGGTTCCCCAAATAATTTCATTTCCATTGTTAGAAAAAAGTTTTTGGTTTTTAATTTTGTGGTGGCGATAATAAACCGAGGCCTGGGCCAATCCAACTATACGTGGCATTTGAGTCGATGTGGAAGAGACATCGGCAAAATGATTTTTTTGATCCAGTTGTGAAATCCATTCTTTGTTTGACCCCAAATTTGGACTGAAGTAATGGGAATTCATTTGTCTTCCTCCGGACATGGGTTCTCGATGGATGTCTAAATCCGCATACAGCGCTGAAAAAAACTGTTCTTCATCGATTAAACCTTGAGCTAGCATGAGGGTTTGGTCACGGTAATAACCTGAACGGCAATCTCCATTTCTAAAATAGCGATGCATCACGGCTTGAACTAATTCTTTTCCATCACCAAAAATTCCGAATTTGGCTTTTCCTAGAAGAACTTCTTTCCTTCCAAGTACACTCAAAGCACGACTGAGGGTGATTAATTTAAAATCATTTAAGGCCGTTTGGGAAGAAATTTTTTTAGGAACGATATCAATCAGTTCAGAAGAATCCACTCGGGAAAGTAAAGGAATCCAAAATTACACAAAATGAGTCAAAGCTTCTTTGTAATTGGATTCATAGAACGCCACTTCATCCTCTTAAACATGACTTTAATTAAATGCCATTTTCAAGTAAGAAGTTTACCATCGATAGCCCACTACTCCTTGAACTGTACCACTTGTAACTTTAGTCCCTATTAAAAACCCAGCACCAACAGACCTTCTTTTAAATTGATATCCAACGATACCTCCATAATCTAACTCGTAAATCCCTTCGGGATCTGCATCTGCATAACATCTAAAACCTAAATAAGAACGAGGACAGTATGTTCCAACTTGTCTTGCTCCAATCATACTTATCAAAACAAAACCAGAACTAATACTCTTTTTGAGTTTAAAACTAAGATTAACTCCAATTCCGAATAAAACTAATAATTGGCCATCGTCACCCCCTAAGTCAAAACCTAGTGCAACCCCTGTTTTGTATGGCAAATATGCAACACCAACTCCAAAAGAGTTGTTTTCACCTATTGAAGAATAAAGCACACCCTGCTGATAACTTTTATTCGTCGTAATTAAAAGAAATAAAAAGACTAAGCAGAAACTAAAAGATAAATTTGGGGGGGGGTATTTTGATTAAAGATGTGTATTTCATCCAACAATATAAACGTAGCGTATAACCTATGTTAGGCAAATCATCATGTTTTTTAATGTGATTTTGAACTCTTTCTGTAAACTGTTTTTGTTCGTCTAGTAACGCTAGTTCCATAATTGGAATTTCGATTCACCAACACAAAGTTAAGTGAATTCATTGATAGGATTAAACTGTTTTTTGGAAATCCTTTGAAGATGGGGAGCAATTCTCTTCAGAATCTTTCTTCATGGATTTCCTTGTTCATTCCCACCGTTTCGAAAAGAGTTCTCTAAAGACATTGGGATGAATGTAAAAAGTAAATCGGATATTTCGAAAATAACCATGATCGTTGATTGGACTCTGGTTTTTGGCGACTAGTGGAAAAAAGAACTCTAAATAATCGGGGACAATATTCAATCGAATACCACCACCCCAGAATGTTTTTGCAGATAATTCTTTGGATTTCAACAAGGCAAAATCTCCATATAGTTCGATGAACTTCCAAACACCGAAATAAAGATTGGTAGCAGCCATAAAATTATCTGAAATTCCATCGGTGAAATCGGTTTTAAACGCGCCATCTAAATTGATAAACTGTTGACTGAATATTCCAGTGGTGTCACTTCTTCCAAAAACTCGATATCGAAACAAATAATCTTTGGGTTTGCTAATTCGATAGTGAAAATAGTCATCTTTCAAGGGATTACTCAAAAACTTGCCGATAAAAATGCGAGCCCCAATTTGACTGCCATTGTGTTGAAGTCGGCGATAATCAAGAGTCCATGAAAGTTTTGAAAAATCTTTAGATAGTTCTAAACCAGTATCAAAAGTGAAGTAATTGATGGCTTCTTTATTTGAAAAAAGGTGACGAAGTGATACGACATCGTAGTTAGGTAATTCACTAGACACTTCGCTTTGATCAAAGCGAACAGAGTATAGGGCAATTTCTGCTAAATGGTTTTTTCTGGATCTTAAATCGGATGGTCTAAAATACCAACGAATCGATGGTCTAAACAAGGAGTAACGCAAACCAGCATCGTAATGAAATGTATTGAAATTAAAAGAATATTGTTCTCGGTATTTACTCAGATTATCCTTGTATAAATTAATCGAAAATTTAGCATCTCCAACAAAAGTGTCCTCTTTTAAAGAATACAATGGTTCGAAATCAAATCGGATAGTTTGTTTTTTTTCTTGAATATTGAATAATCGAGTGCCGATAGTGATGCCATCATAAGTATTGTATTTGGTCCAAGGGTAATAAAACAATTGAGTTCGAGTGGGATTATCAATATCAAAACCAAATTGTAGTTTGAATGGTTTGACATCCATATTTTGACTGGTAATATGCCAATTATTCTTACGATTACTATCGGCTAGAGTTAATTTAGGATTGACCGCTACATAGGCACTTTGATTAATTGGCCAATTAAATCGAGTCGTTTCTCCCTTTTTCAGATCAATCCATCTTGAATCAATTTTTTCTCGATTGTCATCATAAAAAACAACTTCAACGGGTAAAGATTTTCCATTCTTTTCATCTAATTCAATTTGATAAAGGTGCTCTTTTTTTTGAAATGATTTAATAGAAACATCTATATTTTCAGCACCATTGAGATAGGTGTCAAAAAACCAAGATAAATCCAAGGTGGTGCTTTTTTGAAAAAAGCTTGAAAAATCATTCGTTTCATCGTTGGTAAACTCGTAAAACATTGAATGACTATAATCTTTTATGACTTGTTCAAAATCAACTTCTGGAATATTCTCATTAAAATAATTTTCAAGGTAAACCAAACCAGTGCCTACCCGATAGGGAGAAATGGTTTGATGATTATAACGAGTTAGTTTTTCTTTTGACAACCCATCGGGTTGAAAATCTTGCGAAGCCTCAGAGGCTTGAATAAAGAACAAATAACTTTCATTAAAATTGAGGTTACTCCATTGATAGGATTGTATTAGTTTGAGATTGGAAATGTTGCCTAAAAACTTTAAATCAGGATAAAATTCTTCTACATATTGAATTACAAAATAGGTTTGAAGGCCATTGATAATCCAATGGTTTTTTCTTTTATCAATGGGTAAATTGTGCAAGTAACCCCTCAGACTAGCTATGAGATACTCTAATTCAAATCGAAATCCATCGGGGTATAGATCAAGCCATCTAGGCAATAGGTTGAGTCCTATAAAAGGGTTTTTATCGTGATCTAAGGACAATACCATCTGTTTCGGATGCGAGTGCATGGCCGTTTTTTCAATAATAAAATCATCAATTTTATTGATCATCTCATAAAGATGATCTAGATTCAAGGTCGAAGGAATGATGTCGGTTTCTATGATTCTACCATTTCGTAAATCAAATTTTTCAAACTGTTTTTGATAACTAAAAACAAAGTCAGCCCGAGTAAGATTTTGCCCTGCGTATAAAATGTCTTTATGGCTTTTCCCGACAACTGGGCTTTCGTTGATTAGATTGCTATAAAAATGCATGCCATTGGGTATCCTCCAATCAATTCTGTAATCAGAAGGCAGGTGGCTATTGTCACTGAGCCCCAACTCGCTGTGGAGTAACCATTGATTGTCAATAAATGGAGCCAAACGGATATACCAATTTCTCAAAATGATGCTTTCCCCATTTTTAACCCCTATCCCAGTAAACCGATTACTAGGTATTTTAATTTTATAATGTAAGGTGAGTTCGATGGATTCCTTGGGTTTTATTGAATAGGGAGTAACAATTTGGATAATGTCAGGTTGTTTGCTCAGCCGTTGATACGCTAGAGATTGATCTTTGAAACGGATGCTTTGGACTTGAGTGTTTCCCTTGGCATGGTTTCCTGAGAGATAAAATCGCCGATTAAAATCTTCCGCTAGGTGGTCTGAAAGTGGTGTTTGGCTATTGGCATAAGCGTTATTCCAGTCTAGCAAATAAAAGATGTCGGTTTCCTCATTCGTTGGATTTTTAAAAGAGATTATTTGTGCAACAGAAACATGATATTCATCTATGGATAATTCAGCATCAATAGAATATTGGGTTCTTTGGCTTTGAGCCCAGGCAATAAGACTATTGAAAATGATCAAAAAAAATCCCAAATAGGAGAACTTCATATGATTTGTCACCAAATAAAAAGTTAACTCAAAAGAAACAAAGACGTGACTTAAAAATTGGGTTTATAAATTCCCTTTTTATGAAATGCTGTGATTTTATCAACAACTTCTTTCGTCGTGTCAACAACAGAAAACAGGGCCGTGTCATGGGGTTTAATTTTACCTGTTTTCAACAAAGAGTCATTCAACCAATCCAAAAGACCGTTCCAATAGCCAGAGCCAACCAATACGATTGGAAATGGATTGATTTTTTGGGTTTGAATCAATGTAATCGCTTCAAAAAACTCATCCAAAGTGCCAAAACCGCCAGGCATGACCACAAATCCTTGAGCGTATTTGACAAACATGACTTTTCGAGTAAAAAAATATTTAAAGGCGATTAAACGATTTTTATCGATATAAGAATTGCTGAATTGTTCTGAGGGCAATTCTATATGTAAACCAACAGAAGTCCCATTGGCTTGATGGGCTCCCTTATTGGCAGCTTCCATAATGCCTGGACCTCCCCCACTGATAATTCCAAAACCCAAGTTGACAATAGCCTTTGAAATATCCACGGTGAGCTGATAGTCTGGATGGTTTGGTTTTGTTTGGGCTGAACCAAAAATGGAAATACATGGACCAATAGACTCTAGGGCGTCAAAGGCTTCAACAAATTCACTGATGACTTTAAAAATCATCCAATTGTCTTGGGTTTTGGTTTGATGCCAAGTCAAAGTTTTTTTGGTGCTCATGAAGTTTATATGGAATGGTTTATTTCTTTAGCCAGATAGTGTGCTGTATGATTGTTTTGCTTTTGAACGATTTTTTCAGGTGTTCCGGTGGCCACAATTTTCCCGCCATTTTGTCCCCCTTCTGGTCCCATATCAATGATGTAGTCGACCTGTTTAATCACATCGAGATTATGTTCAATAATTAATATGGTATTTCCTTTATCAACTAAAATATTCAAAACCTTGAGGAGGACTCTGATATCTTCAAGATGCAGTCCTGTGGTGGGTTCATCTAAAATATAAATGGTTTTCCCAGTCGCAATTTTGGTCAATTCACGGGCCAATTTAATTCTTTGAGACTCACCTCCAGATAGGGTGGTAGAACGTTGCCCTAGTGTCAAGTATCCCAAACCCACATCACACAATACCTGTAGTTTCTTTTTTAGAGAAGGGATGTTTTCGAAAAACTCACAAGCTTGATCAAACGATAAATTCAATACATCATTGATCGTTTTGCCTTTGTATTTGATTTCCAAAGTTTCAGCATTATATCGTTTACCGTGACAAACATCACATTCGACTTCAACATCAGGTAGAAAATTCATAGCAATTTCCTGAACCCCTCGTCCCATACATTCACTACACCGGCCCGTTTTAACATTAAAACTAAAGCGCCCTATATCATAGCCTCGAATTTGTGACTCCAAAGTAGAAGCAAATAACTTTCTGATATGAGAAAATATGTTGCAATAGGTTACTGGGTTACTTCGGGGTGTTTTGCCAATAGGTGACTGATTAATGTCAATCACTTTATCGATATGTGTCGTTCCACTAATCGATTCATAGGGTAGCGGTATGGGATCGTGACTATTGTAAATTTTATTTTTAAGAATGGGGTAGAGCGTATGATTGATAAGACTTGATTTTCCGCTTCCTGAAACACCTGTAATCCCAACCATCATCCCGAGAGGGATTTTAAGGTTAACTGATTTTAAATTATTACCCCTACAACCTCTTAGCTGAATATATTTTCCATTGCCAGCTCTTCTAATCTTTGGGATATTAATTCCTAGTTTTCCAGACAAATATTTTCCGGTTAGGGTATTTTGAGATTTGATTTCTGATGGCTTCCCCATCGAAATAACTTTTCCACCATTTTGACCCGCTCCAGGTCCCAAGTCGATCAGATAATCGGCTTGTAACATCATTTCTTTATCGTGTTCAACCACGATAATAGAGTTGCCTAAATCTTTTAAGTTTTTTAATGAATGAATTAATCGATGATTGTCTCTTTGATGAAGTCCAATGCTGGGTTCGTCTAGAATATAGAGTACTCCTACCAACTGAGAACCTATTTGTGTGGCCAAACGAATACGTTGAGATTCCCCACCTGAGAGACTTCCTGAATCTCTGTTCAAATGAAGATACCCTAACCCGACATCGTTTAAAAATTGAATTCTTGAATTGATTTCTTTGATGATTTCAATCCCAATAAGGTGTTCATTCTTAGATAGTCTATCAGGCATTGCTTTAAACCATTGACTTAAACGAATTAAATCCCATTGACATATTTCACCTATAGACTGACCGTCTACCTTGTAAAATTGAGCCGTTTTAATTAAACGATTTCCTCCACATTCATCGCACACCGTTGAAGTCATGAACTGGGAAACCCATTTCCAATGTGAATGAGAAGCATTGTCTTTATTAAAAGAATTTAAATATGGAATAATGCCTTCAAAATCTAATTTAATGTGCTTGGTAATTTTTGATGCCTTCAATGGAACTTTATAATTGGATTTAGAGCCATGCAGTATGATATCCATGGCTTCATTTGGGATTTTATGGATGGGGCTATCCAGGGAAAACTCAAAACACTGTGCAATACGAGAAAATTCAGAAAATATCCAACGATTTTTTGTCGCATTCATTCCAGCAATTCCGCCTTGATTTATAGACAACCCGGCATCAGGAATGATTTTTTTTGAATCAATGATGGACAAGTGACCAATGCCTTTACATTTAGGACACATGCCTTTACGTGAATTAAAAGAAAAGGTGTTGGGTTCGGGCTTGGGATATGACAAACCGGAATAGGGACACATTAAATTTCGACTGAAATACCTCACATCTGATGATTCTATATTTAGAACCATGATGCTTTCTTTTCCCATGACCATAGCTAATCGTATGGCTTTTTCAAGTCTTTTTAATACTTTATCATCCGAATTAGATTTCATAATCAGGCGATCAACCACCAATTCGATATTATGAATTTCATAGCGTTCTACAGACATGTTGGGTTTTATGTCTTTAACTTTTCCATCAATCCGTACCTTGGTAAATCCCTTTTTAATCAATGACGCAAACAATTGACGATAATGACCTTTTCGATCTCGAACGAGCGGTGCTAGAATGGCGATTTTTTTATTTGTATATCCTTTTTGGATAAGGTTTTGAATTTGGTCATCGGTATAGCTGACCATCCTTTTGTTAGTGATATAACTGAAGGCTGTTCCAATACGAGCATAGAGCAAACGAATGAAATCGTATAATTCAGTGACGGTACCAACGGTTGAACGCGGATTTCTGGAGGTGGTTTTTTGTTCAATAGCTATCACGGGAGATAGCCCTTCAACCTTATCCACATCGGGACGTTCAAGCGTTAAAATATGGTGTTTGATATACGTGGAAAAAGTTTCAATATATCTCCGTTGACCTTCAGCATACAAAGTGTCAAAAGCTAAAGAGGATTTGCCACTTCCAGATAATCCAGTCATCACAATGAGTTTATCTCTTGGAATTTGCACATCAATATTTTGAAGATTGTGTTCTCTAGCTCCAAAAACATTGATTGAATTGTTTGAACCGGTCACCGTTTAATCAAAATAGAAAGTCGTTGGTTATCTTAAAATGGCAGCATAATCATCACCCCGTGGATCTGCTCCCGTTGAAATCGTTCCCAAACTATCGACTTTAATGGCATCGACTCTTCCCATAATCCTAGTATACTCTTCACTGACATTATATTGTTTTTCTATGAGCGAATCAATGAGTTGAGGTTCAAATAAATCTGGTTCCATAACGATTACATCTGGATACCATTGATGGTGGAATCGAGGGGCTTCAACAGCTTCTTGTGCACTCATCTCATATTCAAACACATTTAGAATCGTTTGGACTACCGATGTAATAATGGTGGGGCCTCCCGGGGTACCAACTATCAAAGCCAATTGTCCATTTTTTTCAACAATGGTCGGTGTCATTGAGCTAAGCATACGTTTTTGAGGTTCAATCGCATTGGCTTGACCACCTAGCATACCGAACATATTGGGCTCACCAGGGTTCGAAACAAAATCATCCATTTCATTATTTAAAAAGGTGCCTAATTCTTCCACATAGACTTTAGAACCGTAAGCTCCATTGAGTGTCGTTGTCACGGCTACGGCATTTCCTCGGGGGTCAATAATGGAATAATGAGTGGTATTGAAATTTTCTCTTTCAGATAATACACCCGGCAATATATCTTCGGATTTGGTTGCCTTTTCAAAGTCCATCGAACGCATTCGATCAGAGAGATAGTTATCATCTAATAAACTATCCATAGGGATGGATACAAAATCTCCATCACCTAAAAAATGGGAGCGATCGGCAAAGGATCGTCGCTGAGCTTCTACCAAAACTTGAATGCTTTTCAGTGAATTATGTCCGAATTGATCTAAAGGGTGCGGTTCGGCCATTTTCAGTATTTGCCCGATGCAAATACCGCCTGATGATGGTGGTCCCATGGAATAAATCGTCAAATCATTATAATCAAATTCGATGGGATCTCTCCAAATAGCCCGATATAAATCAAAATCTTCTTGAGTGATGATGCCCCCAGTTTCTTGGACTTTTTGTATTAATTTTTCGGCCACTTCTCCTTTGTAAAATCCATCATGACCATTTTTTTGAATGATTTCTAGTGTCTTGGCTAGTTCAGGGTTTTTGATGCGTTTTCTATGTTTGTGTTTCTGGCTATACAAAGAGTGTTCACCATTAACTTCTATGATGATTTTTCGGTGACGACGAAGCGTACTAGCTTGCTTTCTAGTCACTCGAAAGCCCTTTTGCGCTAAGTCAATGGCTGGTTGCAAAACAACCTCCCAAGGTAAAGAGCCAAATTTCTGATGCATTTCTACCATTCCAGCAACGGATCCTGGGACACCACTGGCCAGCCCTCCGATTCGTGAAAGATGGGGCATGCTCTTTCCAAGAGAGTCCAAAAACATATCTCGATGAGCTAACAGAGGGGCTTTTTCTCGATAATCCAAACTTCCGATTTCTCCTTCGTGAGTTCGGTAAACCATAAATCCCCCCCCAGCAATATTTCCAGCAAAAGGATAGCATACCGTCAATGCAAATCCGACAGCTACGGCGGCATCAAAAGCATTTCCTCCTTGCTTGATGATGTCAATCCCTATTTTGGAAGCTTCTTTTCGAGCTGAAACGACAGCGGCAGTTGCTGGTTTATGGTGATTGCAATGAAGTGTTATGAAACACAATAAAAGGCCGTATACTATCGATTTTAATATTTTATTTATCAATTATTTATGAATTATATTTCAAGTGTTTGTTTATTTGTTCGAAAAAGGCTAAAAACAATTTTTCAAAATAGTCATAATTTGTTTTTAAATCATGAATACTTTCACTAATCGGACAAGGATATGTTAATCGTTGTTCCATTTGCCAAAGTATCTTTTGTAAGTCTTCTAAATCTTGATACTTCATGAGCCAATTGTACCGAACGAGCCGTTGAATAAAAAATTGAATTTTGTTGGGAAAGAGGCGTTGATGTTGCAAAGCAAAAGCATAAAACTCTTTGGAATAGTTGTGAAGCGATTTCTTACTATAGTTGTTCCAATGATTTGAGAGAAAATGGTCAAAATACATATCGACAATAACACGACTGTAGTGACGGTAGTTTGGAAAGAGCTTATTGGCTATGATACAAAACAAAGGGTTTGAATCCGCATAATGGTCAATTTGTCGGTGTAAGAGTATGCCTTTTTGGATTTTTGGTTTGTATTTTAGGTATTGTTTGCCTTTGATTTTATCGGCCACCAAATTGGCGAGACCAATCATTTGATCATCACCTGATAGGTAGATGTGTGCTAAAAAATTCATTTCAAATGATTTGTTTTCATCAAACGATATGTGAGCATATCACTTTTTTGAGATGAACTTTCACTTATTTCATAAAACATTATACTTGCAGTTCAGTATCAAATTCTGAATGTCAACATGCTTTCTATATTGAGAAGAATAAAGGAGCAAAATAAGGAACCTTTTTTTCATGAGTCAAGAGAAATGTCAATCGATGATGTGTTATCTCTAATTGGGAAATCGGATGTCGAGTATAGAAAGCTTGCAGAGGAAGCTATAGACAAGTATACTTCTTGGATATAAAAGAACAAACATTGAGTTTCCGGAAAGTGGTGATGTATAGTTTTGCGATGTTCAACTCGTTAGTTCTTCATCAATTTGTTGAGAAGTCAACTGTATGGCTGTCACGTCAAACCAAATGGCATCATCAACTGCCGACTCATCAACTTTTTTGATGATGCCAGCATATCCATTTCAAGAAGTTAAAGATTTACGCAAATCAGGGCAGATAGAAGATGCTCTAACACAAGGGCGACAATTCATGAGTCAGTATCCTGATGATTTGCATTTGAAAAATGAATATGCATGGGTTTTATATGATAAAATCAAGCAAATTATTCTTCAACCGCCTTCTGAAGAAAAGGTTTTAATGGATGTTCATGACCGCATTAAAAAACTGTTTTATGAGTACGACAAGCTAAAATTAGAAAAACCCAATCTTCAATTTAGCCTCATGATAGCGCAACTGCTCCAACGACAACCCCTCCCTGATTTTACCCCTAAAATGATTCAATGGATGGGGATAGACAGTTTCCGGGAAGAGGATTTTCAAAATAATCCGTCCAAGGAATCGGATAAAGATTATCCATCACTCGTTGGACGATTAGCGGTTGCTGTGGGAAAGTTGGTAGCTAAAAATCCAACAAATTATGATCATTCGATACTGGAATTCACTCTGGAATTTATCGATATGACCTTATCAAAGGCACAAGTTCCTGATCCGATTTGGCTACGATACCGTATGGGCCAGATTCTTATCCAGTTAGAACGATTTGACGAGGCTCAACAACACATTGAATTTGTGGTTAAAAAGAAGTATCATGACTATTGGTCATGGCAAGCTCTTGCGCAATGTCATCGAATCAAATCGCCGCAGTTAGCATTGGCCACTTATGTGAAAGCTTATCGCGTTGCTAGCGAAAAGAAATTTGCTGTGAAAGTTTTAGAACATATATGGCAACTAGCAATGAACTTGAGGGAACCGATACTAGCTAAATGGGCGATAAAGCAAAATATTTCGATACGTGAAATGTTGGGTTGGAGAGTCCTTGATTCAACCACATCTCATACGGCATCCGAATGGTATTTAAATACCGTAATTCCTGAAAATATAGAGGGTATCCTATCACAATATGAAAAAAAGGGAGAATCAGTTGTCTTTGAAGACCAGTGGTATGATGGTAATTTTCTTGAGATATTTGACTTTAAAACGGGAAAGAAAATGCTAAAATTCGCATATAAATCTGAAACTTCTTCTGAATCCACCATCGTTCCAGTGAAGCGTTTTCCCGATGGTGCCTTATTCGAATCGGGAACCCCAGTACGATTATTAATAAATAGGGAACAAAATCGCGTCTCGGTTTTAGCCCTAGAAACGAGAGATGATGGAGAACGATTTGATTGTCTTTTATCGATTCACGGAGTTTTAGACCATCATAACACCCCAAAAGGTTTAGCGTCTGTTTATATTTCTCCTACAGAATATGCTTTATTGTATTACTCTAAATTCAAAGAAGTAAGCCAGTGGCTTTTGGGCAGCCCGATAGCCCTGAGATGTTTCTCTCAAAAAAACAAAAAGAAACTTATAACATACCAAGCTGAGATTGGAAGTTTTATGGAAACCGAGTGGATTACTCGTAAAGAAGGAAAACTGAAAGTTCGTGAAAAAGGGTATGGATTTGTTGATGATGTGTTTGTGCCACCAAACATAGTTGGAGATTACTCGAATGGAAGTTGGGTCGTCGTTGTGGCTAAAAGAAATCTGAAAGGGAAGAATGACTCCAAAGAGTTGGGTTGGAGTGCTATAAATCTTTTGCCTATCTCAAATGGTGACCATGAATCAGGCAACCCCATGATGGAAAAGGATTGAATGAGGTCTGTGGAGTTATTCACCGTCAGTAAACAAATAAAATCGTTTGATTAAGCAGAATATGACCGACCCGTTCAGCTATCTAGTTTGACCAGATTCATCAATTTATTTCAAAAAAAAAAGTTTAGATGCCATTAATTAAATCAGTTTCAGGATTTCGAGGAACAATAGGGGGCGTTCCAGGGGAGAATTTAACCCCATTAGATATCATAAAATTCACTTCAGCTTATGCAACGATACTTTTAGAAAAACATTCAAAACCATCGGTCATGGTTGGTAGAGACGGTCGGATTTCTGGATCTATGGTTCAAGGTTTGGTGATGCATAATCTTTTGGCCATGGGAATTGATGTGATCGACTTGGGGCTGTCTACAACACCTACAGTGGAATACAATGTTTTAGAATCTAACGCATCGGGTGGTATTATTCTAACAGCAAGTCATAATCAACGACATTGGAATGCATTGAAAATGCTCGATGAACAAGGGCAGATTATCTCTAAGAGTTTTGGACAACATCTTTTAAAAATAGCGGCCACTGGAAAATTCAAGTTTGCTTCCGTTGATGAATTAGGCCAACTGACTGAATTTAATGAGGCTATTGATCATCATATTCAAGGAATCTTATCACTTGACACAGTCAATTCTGTAGCCATCAAAAAAAGAAAGTTTAAAGTGGTGATTGATACCATTAATTCAACGGGTTCATTGGCTTTTCCACTTTTACTGAAAGCCTTTGATATTCAATATGAAATCATCAATCAGAAAGTAGATGGAAAATTCAATAGAGATCCAGAACCATTGGCAAAAAATTTAAGTCAACTATCCCAAAAGGTGATCGCTACAAAAGCTGATTTAGGCATTGCCGTTGATCCAGATGTGGATCGTTTGGTATTCATCGATGAAAAGGGCATCCCTTTCGGTGAAGAATATACCATTGTCGCTTGTACGGATTATGTCTTAAGCAAAGAAAAGGGACCAACGGTTTCTAATCTATCCACAACAAGAGCCGTAAGAGATATCACAAATCAATATGGCTGTGAATACTTTACTTCATCGGTTGGCGAATTTTTTGTTGTAGAAAAAATGAAACAAATCAACGCTGTGATAGGGGGAGAGGGTAGTGGAGGAATTATCTATCCCAAACTTCATTATGGTAGAGATGCACTCAATGGGGCCGCTCTTTTTTTAAGTCTATTGGCTGAGCGAAAAAAAACGGTTTCAGCATTGAAAGCAACCTATCCTCAATACTATATGTCTAAGGACAAGGTTAGTATGGCTTCAAAACAACGCATAGAAAAAGCTCTTTCAAGAATCAAAGAGTTGTATCAACAATGGAATCCAGATTTAACGGATGGTGTGAAAATAGATTTTGACCAAAGCTGGGTTCATATCAGAGAATCAAATACAGAACCTATCGTTAGGATTTACACCGAAGCACAAACACAAGAAAAAGCGGATGCACTTGTGGATAAAATTCAAAAACAAATCAAGAAATAGATTGATTTGCTTGATGTTTGAATCGGTTATGAGTCCATAAATACTGGGTCGGATCGGAATAAATTTGTTGCTCAAGAAATGTAACAAAGGTTTTAGTGATTTGGCCCTTCGGTAGTTGGTTTGGGCGATCCGTGATCAATTTGAATTCAGCTTGGTAAAACCCTCTTCTGGTTCTTGTTACAGCCAAGTAAACGACCGGAATATTCATCATTCTTGAAATCCGTTCGGCACCATTGTGGACGGGAACCCATTGATTCAAAAAATGGGTCATTAATCCTCTGTTTTCGGAGCGAGGTGATTGATCATTAATAAAAACATAAACTCCCCCTAGCTTATCTTTTTGTCTTGAAATGATATGTTTGGCGAATGCATATCTAGAGACTAATTCACAATCAAATTTTGAGCGAATTTTATGAACAATTTGTGCCATGGAACTATTTCTTATTGGAGCATAAAGTGGGTAAATAGGCCATCGACTGAACTTAGAAACGGTTGGAATTAGTTCCCACGCCGCATAATGCCCGGACAACAATATCATTAACTCATGATTGTTTTGAAGCTCTTTCATCAGATCTGGATTTCTATACTCAATTCTTTTATTGACCGATTCAACCGATTGACCCAAAGGTCGAATAGACTCCAAAAGAACATCACAAAAATTCTTGTAAGATGCTTTTTCTAATTTCTTTTTTTCATCATCTCTTAGATCAGGAAATACTGTATCAAGATTTTTTCGCACTATTTTTCGGCGATAGCCAAAAAGCCGGTATACTAGAAAATAAGAAATATGAGAGACTAGATAAAGCGTCCAATCAGGAAATGTGGATATTAAATAAAGAGGCGGATAATAAAGATAATAGAAAAATCCCTTCATGACTAGCTACAAAGATAAAAAGCGGAGTAGCTGATCCCCTCGATTATTCAATAAACTCAGTTGGGTACGGGAACACTTGATTCAAAAATAATAGCAATCGCTGTGTACTACGAAGAGTTATTTGAATCATAGCCTGACGTAAAACCTCGAATTGAAAATCAACTACAACTGTGAAATAGATGTTGAAAAAGTGGAGTCGGCGGGAATCGAACCCGCGTCCAAACAAGTGATCATCGGTTTTCTACAAGCTTAGTTTCTATTTAATTTTTGAGAAATCATTGGCAAGAAACCTCCAACTAATTTCCTTAGTGCAAAAACTTTCGAACAGAAAGTGCACCTCTCTGTTCTATGCTGACTTTTTTTGGTGCCTTTGGAGAATCGCCGCCAACCAAGGCTACTCTCTAAGACATCTAACTTCTCGATTCGTTCGAGTAATGCTTTAAACTAACTTGAGTCTAGGCAGCTAGAGCGTAATTATTTTCGCCAGTTAATGGTTAGAAAATATGATTTACGAGCTATTTTCTATCGCTCGACTTGCAAACTGTCATAGTCATTCCTGTTGTCAAAACCAGTCGACCCCATAATTTCAATGAACCTAGATAAAATCAAACGTTTTACCGAGCGCAAATTTAAGACGATTAGTACTAAATTCAAAATGGTTTTAACCAATCTTTTTAGGGGACATCATGGGACCATAAAGGGGGATCATTTATAACCTAAACCAAGGAATTAAAATTGAATTGTAGTTTTGGTAGAGTTTTTTAATCCCATAAGTTAACATCATTCAAATGAATTTACAAAACACATCAACCATTGATTGGATACTCCATGGTTTGTTTGAGCCATATGCTGAAAGAGTTCCTGAAGTTTCCAAAATCACAAACGCAATGATTCAACATCAAATCATTAGAAGTAAACACCAAATAGTCAATGATCATATCGCCTTTAGAACGCTTGATGTCAAGAACCTTGGGATTAATTCGTTAGAAAAAATTTTTCTCCATCATGGATTTAAAAAACGAGACTTCTATCGATTCAATGCAAAAAAACTAGATGCCTTTTGGTATAGTCCACCAAAGGAACATTTACCTCGAGTCTTTATCAGTCAACTTCGAGTAAAAGACCTCAGTAATCTAGCGCAATCAATTATTTATCGTTATACCAACACAGTCCATTTAGACCCAATTGATCAACTGAATTTAGATGATTTTAAAGAAGTGGTTCATTTTTTTCAATCTCCATTATGGGATATTCCTTCACTTGAAGAGTATGAAAATCTTCTAGTAGAAAGTGAGTACGCTGCCTGGGTGATACTGAATCGATATTATTTGAATCACTATACCATATCCATACAAGAACTACCAACGCCTTATAATCAATTGGGTCAATTCAATGAATTTTTAGTGGATATAGGTATCAAACTAAACGACTCTGGAGGTATTATCAAGACTAGTCGTGATGGTTTGCTCTTGCAAAGTAGTTCAGTGGCTTCAAAAGTACTCGCCCATTTTCAAAACGGAGTATCTCGTAAAATAGCCGGTAGTTATGTTGAATTTGCACAAAGAAAAGTTTTGCCCGAATTCAATCATTTGCCCCAAGAAAAAATAAAACCAAAACACAGAAGAGATGGTTTTGAAGTAGGCAATGCGGATAAAATATTTGAAAGTACTTTTACTTCACAAGTCAATAATGCTTGATGATGGATCGATTGATTTTCTTGATTATTTTTTTGAATGTGATTGTAAGTTTTATAGGGTTTGCTAATCCAAAATTTTTCGCCAAATATAAATTCACTGTCAGTGGTATCAATCAAGGACAGTATTATCGTTACTTTACTTCGGGCTTTTTACATGTTGGAATCACTCATTTGTTTTTCAACATGCTGACTTTTTATTTTTTCGCTCCTATAGTAGCCATATCATTTGACAACCCCCAATTTCTTTTGATTTATATCGGTGGATTATTCCTCGGCGGGTGGATGTCTTATCGATTGAATCAAGAAAACAAATCATATTCTGCTGTGGGAGCCTCAGGGGCCGTTGTCGGCATCTTGTTTACTTCCATAGTGTTACGTCCTGACTTGGAATTATTTATCTTTTTCTTTCCAATTCCTATAAAGGCTTATGTGTTTGCCATTTTCTATGTCATCTATACGGTACTAGGAATGAAAAATAAAACAGATTCCATAGGTCATTCGGCCCACTTTGGTGGCGCGATAGGGAGCCTTGGTGTTGCATTACTATTAAAACCCGAAATTTTAGATTACTCTAGCAAAAATTTACTATTGATATTAGGATCTTTAGTATTAGGTGCTTTGATCGTTAAATTTTCTCCTAAAAAATTTCGTTAGCCGGTTGACTGGATTCATTTTGAACTTCCCATGATATCTTCAATTTCTTTTTTTATCAATCGAAAGTCGTGTTCAATACGTTGAATTTTTCCAACGGAATCCAAAACAATGTAATATGGAATACCAAGGACACCGTAATTTTTAGCGATGGGATCATCTATTGGTTTTAAGTTAGAAATGTGATCCCAAGATCCAAGACCATCATCTTCAATGGCTTGCAGCCAATCATCTCGACTATCATCAAGTGATAAACTGATGATATTAAATCCTCTAGAAGCATATTTATGGTAGAGTTTGACCAATTCAGGACTATGGATTCGACAAGGTTTGCACCATGAAGCCCAAAAATCCAAAAGAGTCACTTTAGATTTCATTTGATTCAGTGATGCCATTTCCCCATTGGGACGTGGTGCACTAAAATTTGGAGCCACATCCCCAATTTTTAAATCTTTGGTCTTTAATTCTAAAGATTCTAGAAGATATTCATTGGTTGGCCCCTTTTTAATTTTGGCCGATAAATGTTCGTATAATTCAATGATGGAATCTTTAGCAATCGTTTGGTTTTGTGTATGACTTTGCAGTATCATCAAAGAAAGAAAAGAGGAAGGATTATTTTTTACAAAGTCGATATCGTATTGCCGTATTTGTTCTTCAACGGCACTGTATTGTTCATACAAATCCTTAACCAAAATCGTATCTCCTTCGGATTGAGCTTGATACCCTTCATTTCCAATGGATTCTAGTGAAGATTGAAAAGCTTCAATATCGTTTTTGTAGGCGTAAAGTCCGTCATTTGAAAGTGTCCCCCCTAAAACATAATCGGGTAGTGTTTCTTGTGTGATATCCATTGTAATGCTTCCATTTTCAGCGATAAATAAAAAATATTGAGGATGATCTTCAATTTCAATAAAGGAATTTTGTGGATAAGGAATTTTTTGTTCAAACCGAAATTTTCCATTTTTGATGATGGCGGTATCGATGGTTATGGGTTGAAAGTTTTGGTCTATTTCAACTAAATAGACCGATTTTCCATCTTCAAAATCAGTCGATGCTTTTAATTGATACGATTGCCCTCTTTTACAAGAAACGAAAACAATTAAAGCCATCAAAAAATAAAAATGGAATTTCAACATTATCGTAATTTCTTCAAATTTATCTATTTTATGGTATTTCTTTTGATTTGGGTTTTCATATGAAAAGAGTCCCATCACAATCCGTTTAAAACTTTTTTTACTCGTTTTGTATATCTCTAAATAGTTGTTAGTTAAATCGAATGAAATTGAGGTAATTTAATCGTCAATGTTTCAATGTTCAAATGAGTCAAAAACTAAATTTACATTTGAACCTATTTCTTTTGTAAGTACAAAATTGATGTGTTGCCAGAAGGCGACTAATCTTTTTGAAATGGACCATATATCCTTTATAAAACGAGATAATTGAAACAAAATCACGACAGTAGAAAGAAACTTAAGCAGTTAAAACAGTCGATTACTGGTGAACTTCATTTTGATCATCTCCATCGAGTTCTCTATGCAACCGATGCTTCGGTGTATAAAAAGTCACCTCTTGCGGTTTGTTTTCCTAGAACTATCCGAGATATTCAAAAGTTAATCCAATTTGCCAACCAAAATCAAACGAGTTTGATTCCTCGAACGGCTGGAACATCTTTAGCTGGTCAATGTGTCGGCGATGGAATTGTGGTGGATATGTCTAAACATTTCAATAAGATTCTTCGTTTCAACAAAAAAGAAAAAACCGTTGTTGTTCAACCAGGGGTTATTCGAGATCAACTCAATCTATACTTAAAAGAACATGGTTTGTTTTTTTCACCAAATACATCCACCTCGAACTTTTGCATGATTGGTGGCATGGTTGGAAACAACTCTTGTGGGACCACATCCATTAAATATGGCGTTACTCGAGATAAAATCATTCGGTTGAATCTCATATTGTCTGATGGGCAACCCATTCAAATCAATGCCGTCGATGAAAAACAAATCATCGAAAAAAAGAAACAAGAAAATCTCGAAGGAAAGATTTATCGATTCATTACCCAAAGACTCTCTAGACCCAGTGTACAAGAAGAAATTCTCAAAGAATATCCCTCAGAAAAAATTCACAGACGGAACACAGGCTACGCCATTGACGAATTGATCAGGCAAAAACCATTCAATCCACGCGGTAGCGAATTGAATCTCTGTCAATTATTATCTGGTAGTGAAGGGACTTTAGGTATTGTCACGGAAATAGAGATCCAACTCGATGATTTACCTCCAAAACATATCGGAATGATTGTAGCTCAATGTGATACTATCATCAAGTCATTAAAAATGGTGCCAATCGTTATGGAACATGAATTGTATGGTTGTGAATTAGTTGATAAAAATATTTTGGACTGTACTAGAAACCATCCATTGCATCAAAAAAACCGCTTTTTTCTAGTCGGTGATCCTCAAGCCATATTGATGCTTGAAATGAGAAGTGATTCAAGAACAAAGCTTGAAAAACAATTAAATTCATTAAAATCCACGATTGAGCAAACCAAATACAGTTATGCCAATACCGTTTTATTGGATCAAGATGTTAATGCAGCCATTTCATTAAGAACCTCTGGTCTTGGATTACTTGGAAATATTATTGGGGATAAAAAATCAGCTGCTTGTATCGAAGATACGGCCGTTTCTCTTGAAGTTCTACCTCGATATATCCAAGAGTTTCAAAAATTGGCTGATCAATTCAATCAAGAAATAGTGTATTATGCCCATGCTGGAGCGGGTGAACTGCATTTACGCCCCCTAGTGAACCTCAAAACTCAAGAGGGGAAAAAGGAATTTCGTCAATTAACCAAAGAAGTGGCTCTTTTGGTCAAAAAATATAATGGATCACTAAGTGGAGAGCATGGGGACGGCATTGTGCGTAGTGAATTTATTTCTTTGGTATTGGGCGAAAATAATTATTCTTTGTTATGGGAAATTAAGCAGTGTTTCGATCCAAAAAATATTTTTAATCCAGGAAAAATCATTGATTCATTTCCCATGGATCAAAATCTCAGAACTCAGTATCGACAGGATGATTCTCATATTCAAACAAAATTCAATTTTAATTCAGATCTTGGATTACTCCGAGCATTAGAACGCTGTAATGGAGCGGGCAATTGCAGAAGTATTGGTCCTATCGGAACTCTTTGTCCCAGTTATCGAGCGACTCAAGATGAAGTACACACCACTCGAGGTCGAGCCAATGTTTTACGTGAAGCCATTGGTAATCCCCAAGGACTAAACCCTTTTGACTCAGAGGAAGTCAAAGAAGTATTGGATTTATGCCTATCCTGTAAAGCCTGTATCTCTGAATGTCCATCGAGTGTTGATATGGCGACTTACAAAGCTGAGTTTTCGTATCAATATCACCAAATCAAAGGATATAAGTTCCGGGATAAAGTCTTTGCTCATTTCACGAGTTTTAATAAAAAAGCTATTTTATTTCGCAGAATCTATAACACATTGATTAAAAATAAGATAACATCAAGTATTATAAAACAATCAATGGGAATCGCCAAAGAGAGATCGCTTCCCAAACTCTGTAAAAAACCTCATTTCAATCGCACCAAATTAAATGGTGAAATAAAAAAAGAAGTCTATCTTTATATTGATGAGTTTACATACTTCAACGAACCTCATATCGCAAAAGAGGCTTATGAGCTACTAATGAAACTGGGCTATGGAGTAGAGGTTCTGCCTTTTAAGGAAAGTGGACGAACTTATATTTCAAAAGGATTTTTAGATCAAGCGAAAAGTCGATTAGAAGCTATTTTTAATGCTTATGGACCAATGATTCATTCTGATCGGATATTGATTGGGATTGAACCATCGGCAGTTTATACATTTCAAGATGAATTATTAAAACTTCTTGATGTGAATGAAAAACATCAGACCTTTTCAAGCAATTGTTTATTGATGGATTCTTTTTTAGCCGAAGAATTTAGAAAAGGTGACATTGATACCAATTGTTTCCATCAAGAAAAGAAAACTATAAAATTTCATGCCCATTGTTATCAAAAAGCTCTAGGCTCCATTAAAGACACTTTTGATATTTTGAATATGCCATCCAACTATCAAGTGAGCATTCTCAATACTGGTTGTTGCGGCATGGCAGGTTCTTTTGGATATGAAAAAGAACATTATGAAATCAGTATGAGAATTGGAAATGACCGACTTTTTCCAGCCATACAAAATTCAAATCGAGAAGATATTATTGTTGCCAATGGGACATCTTGTCGACATCAAATACTTGATGGTACTAAAAGAAAAAGTTACCATCCCATATCTGTTTTATTAAACGCTTTAAAGTAGATTGAAATCGTAAAGAATTAAATTTGTTAGATTTAGCTTAAGTACTTAAAGTTGTGATTGAAATCAACCGTATCGAATATAAACGTGAACTTTCTGAAGGACTTGAAAGAGAAGTTGTTTCTTTTTTAAACTATAGAAAAGGAGGAACTATTTATTTGGGGTTAGATCAATCCGGTGAATCGGTTGGTATGATGGATGTAGATCAAAAACAATTAATCGTTAAGGATAGGATTAAAAATAACATTCGTTCTTCTGCTCTCGGACTATTTGATATCATCACTGAAAGAATTTCGGACAAGAACGTGATAAAAATCACAATAGCCAGTGGACTTGAGAAACCATATTATCTAAAGAAATATGGAATGTCAGAAAAAGGTTGCTATCTGCGTTTAGGCTCCTCTGCTGAGCCAATGTCGTCAAAAATGATTGATGAGTTATATGCGAAACGCACACGAAATACACTTTCAAAAATAGTGGCTCCAAGACAGGATTTAAAATTTAGTGATCTCCTAATGTATTACAATGAATTAGGTTATACTCTAAGACATACCATGAAAAAAATCTTGGACTAGAAACGGAAGATGCCAAATTAAATTATGTAGGATACCTCCTATCGGATAAAAACCACGTTACAATAAAAGTAGCGAAATATAAAGGCACGAATCGTGTTGACTTGACTGAAAACAATGAATTTGGAAATCAATGTCTAGTGAAAGCCGTAAAACAAGTTATCGATAAACTCAATGTTGAAAATATTACGATAAATAAAATCACATACAAAGAGAGAATCGAGTATAATTTATGGCACTCTATAGCTCTTCGTGAAGCAGTCATTAATGCTTTTGTTCATAATGACTATACCAACGAACTTACACCAAAGTTTGAAATATTTTCGGATAGAATCGAAATTACTTCGGCTGGAAGTCTTCCCAACGGATTAAACAGAGAAGGTTTTTTTGATGGGGTTTCAGCACCTAGAAATAAAGAACTCATGTGTGTGTTCAAGGATTTGGAACTTGTCGAGTATCTAGGTTCTGGAATTCCACGTATTCTTGAGTATTACGATAAAAAGTGCTTTGTATTTCTGGATCATTTTTTGAGAATCGTGTTTTATAAAAACAATGGAGACAAGGAGATTGCATCTATTGAAAAAGGTAGTGTAATCGATGAAAAAGGTGGTGTAATCGATGAAAAAGGTGGTGTAATCGATGAAAAAGGTGGTGTAATCGATGGTAACATAAAACTGACTGTAAGACAAAGGGATCTATTGAATCACATTCAAAGAAACAATCGATTAACATACATTGAACTCTCTAAAATGATGGGAATCAATCAATCTGCCATAGGCAAGCATATCAATTTTTTGAAGCAAAAGGGCTTTTTGGTAAGGGAAAAAGGAACAAGAGGTTTTTGGAAAGTCAAAAAAGAGGTTATCAGCAATTCATAGAATGATCTTTTGAATCTTAAAACTGAGGCATAATGATGGCGTTAATTCAAAATGTATCGCTGAAATATTTTGAATCAAACCGATAAGAGGAATGATTTATAACATATTTAAGAATAAATTTGAACTTGATTACCGAAGCCGAACGCTTAAGGAAAAAAATCCAACGAATCGGTTCATGATCATTAATTAAACATCTATGCGAGGAAATACTTTTGGACACATATTTCAATTAAGCACCTATGGAGAATCTCATGGGAGCGCCATTGGAGGCATCATTCAAGGATGTCCTTCCAATATTAAGATTAATATCGAAGAGGTTAAACAGGAGCTCAATCGAAGACGGCCTGGTCAATCTAAAATAGTCACCCAACGTAAAGAGCCTGATGATGTTATCTTTTCCTCGGGATTATTCGAAGGCAAGACCACCGGTTTTCCAATGGGTTTTCAGATTATCAACACGAATCAAAAGTCCAAAGATTACGATCATTTAAAAGATAACTTCAGACCGTCTCATGCTGATTATGTCTACGATAAAAAGTATGCCAATAGAGATTATCGGGGTGGAGGTCGATCTTCGGCAAGAGAAACGGCCAATTGGGTGGTTGGAGGAGCCATTGCCAAACAATTTTTAAAATCCACGCCAATAAAAATAAATGCGTTTGTATCTTCTGTCGGTCATCTGAAGCTTTCAATGCCTTATCAAGAACTCCATTTTGATAACATTGAAAAAAATCCTGTACGTTGTCCAGATCTCAATCTTGCAACAAAAATGGAGCAATACATCAAAGAGATTCGTAAACAAGGGGATACGGTTGGAGGCGTTATCCAATGTGTTGTTTCAGGAGTTCCTGTTGGATTAGGTGAACCGATATTCAATAAACTTCACGCTGAATTAGCCAAAGCTATGTTGACTATTAATGCTGCAAAAGGTTTTGAGTATGGAAGTGGCTTCGAGGGGACAACAATGAAAGGTTCACAACATAATGATGTTTTTAATCTAGATGGATCCACAAACACAAATCATTCTGGTGGAATTCAAGGTGGCATTTCAACAGGCATGGATATTTATTTTAGCGTTGCTTTCAAGCCAGTTGCAACCATCATGCGAAATCAAAAAAGCATTAATAAAGAACATCAGGAAACGGTAATCCAAGGAAAAGGAAGACATGATCCTTGTGTTGTACCGAGAGCTGTCCCTATTGTTGAATCTTTGACGGCATTAGTGATGGCAGACTTTGTACTCATCAACAGAACCCATCAGGAGAATTTAAATCGAGGAATACAGTAAATCATCTTATATTTATCAATTATAACCTTAAAAAAACTTAGAATTTAATCAAAATGGAAAACGCTTCAAAAAATTTAGAAAGAAAATGGTATCAAAAACTACACTGGCAAGTATTCATAGCTATGGCAGTTGGTATCCTTGTTGGCTATTCTCCAGCTGGGGGATTTTTTGCACAATATTTTGGATGGCTTGGTGATTTATTCATGCGCTTATTAAAGATGATTATTGTTCCGCTAGTCATCGTATCGATTGTCGCAGGAGTCGCTTCAGCAGGAGGAGGGAAAGTAGTCGGAAGAATGTTTGGGAAAACACTTTCATACTATGTGGTGTCTAGTCTATTTGCAGCATTGGTTGGTTTATTGATGTTCAATTTAATCAATCCTGGTAAAGGGTATCCAATCACGGATACGGGAACACAACCTCCCGATTTAGCAACGCCAGAATCGCCGATTGATTTGCTACTCAACATTGTTCCCACCAATTTTTTCGCCTCTGCATCCGCTGGAGATATGTTAGGGATTATCTTTTTCAGTATTGTTTTTGGTATCGCTCTAACAACGCTCCCTCAAAAGCCGAGAACCAAGATTACGGACTTGGTCGATATATTGTTTAAAGCCATGATGTCACTAACCAATGGGATTATCAGATTACTTCCCATTGGTGTTTTTGGTCTCATCGTTACCTTAGTAGGGAAAACGGGCCTAGAATCTTTTGGGAATCTGTTTAAATATGTGTTGGCTTTAGGTTCTGGACTATCGATTCATTTTTTGATAACGATTCCTTTACTATTATACTTTTGGGGAAGAGTATCACCCTGGAAACATTTGATGAACTTGAGAGAGCCACTCTTGGTAGCTTTTTCGACGAGTTCTTCTGCTGCGACTTTACCCGTTACCCTCAATACGGTTCAAAAAAAAGTAGGGGTATCCAATCGAGTCACATCCTTTACTTTACCGATGGGAGCGACGGTTAATATGGATGGTACGGCCATCATGGAATGTGTGGGAGCTTTGTTCATCGCTCAAGCTCTAGGCGCTGAAATCGGATTTATGACGCAAGTCGCCGTTGTGATTACTGCGCTCTTGGCATCGATTGGTGCTGCTGCGGTACCCTCGGCTGGACTGGTGGTAATTTTTATCATTTTAAATGTCATTGGAATCGGAGATAATCCTGAGGCACTTTTAATTGTTGGTGGAATGTTATCCATCGATCGCCCTCTTGATATGGCAAGGACTGCTGTTAATGTTTATAGTGACTCTTGTGCTGCAGTAGTTGTTGGGAAATGGGAAGGAGAAACCGGCATTAACGAGAAGATACATCCTTAATATCGTTTAAGGATTTGAGTGACACTTTAAGACAATTGATTCGAGATAAGACTCTAAAGTTGGAGTGCTTTTTCACCTCGTGTTTTTTAGTGTTTCATATGGGATTGCTTTAACTCCAAGCTATCGATACTTCAATTTATATCTCATGAGATTACACTGGAAAATATTAATTGGATTGGGATTGGGGATATTGTTTGGTATTCTCATGACATTGATTAGCTGGGGGCCACAGTTGGTCGTTGATTACATCAAACCATTGGGGACCATTTTCATCAATTTATTAAAGTTGATGGCGATTCCCATCATTTTGGCTTCATTGATTCATGGAATCTCGAATCTCCCTGATTTAAGTGAGCTAAAAGTGTTAGGATTTAAAACCATAGGGATATTCATGGCTACAACTTTTTTTGCTGTTTTGGTTGGGGTTCTTTTGGTGAATATCATCCAACCAGGTAATAGCCTTAATCCTGAAACGCATGAAAATTTAATGGAGTTGTATGCCGTTGACGCCGCACCAGATGAAGAAATGATGGCCCGGCATCAAGAGCGTGGTCCCTTACAGTTTGTCGTCGATATCTTTCCGGAAAATATCTTTTCAGCCACGACCGATAATCGGAGAATGTTGCAGGTGATCTTTTTTGCCATTTTATTTGGCGCCGCTTTATTTCTAATACCAAAAGAAAAATCGCGACCATTACGAGAGTTTTTTTCGTCATTTAACGATGTGGGTATGAAGATGATTGAATTTGTGATGCTCGTTGCCCCTTATGGTGTCTTTGCATTAATGGCGGCCATTGTCATTGAAGCTCCTAGTTTGGAATTATTTGGTGCATTAGGACTGTATGGATTGACAACAGTACTAGGGTTAATCATCTTGATTGGTACGGATACCCTATGGGTGCGTCTTTTTGGTGGGAGAAGTCCCGGCTTTTTTCTGAAAGGCATCGCTCCTGCTCAATTAGTAGCCTTTTCAGCAAGTTCCAGTGCCGCCACGCTTCCAGTTACATTAGAGCGAACTAAAACAAAGTTGAAAGTCCCCGAGCACGTTCGAAGTTTTGTACTGCCCATTGGCGCTACCGTGAATATGGATGGCACTTGTTTGTATCAAGGGGTGACCGCCATTTTTATTGCCCAAGTGTTTGGTATTGATTTGAGTTTATCAGCACAAATCGGCATTATTTTAACGGCTACTTTGGCATCTATTGGCACAGCACCCGTGCCCGGAGCCGGTTTCATCACTTTGGTGATCGTCTTATCCCAAGCGGGCATTCCTGAAGCAGGATTGGCCTTGGTTCTTGCGTTGGAACGTCCACTCAATATGTGTCGAACCGCCAAAAATATCACTGGCGATGCCATGACGGCTGTTGTGGTCAACAACTCCTTGAAGCATAAAGAATCAAAAACCATCACATAATGGTTTATCCTATTTTCAGATAGGACGCTATACTCTAATTTAGGGTCGTCCTTTTTTAGGAAATCATGTCACGATCCGTTCCACTTTATCCTTAGATTGAAGCACTTTCTAGATCGCTATGCACTTATTTCACACGCATCTGATTTTTTGAAAAATCGATAGCGATTTTTAGCTACTAAATAGTATATCCAATCATTAAATCTGGTTGGTAGAAATTTAAAAAGTGTGAGTATTCTAGGCAGTCCCTTTAAATGACCAACTATTTTAAAAACAGCTTGGGAAGCTATCCAATAATTGTTTTGTTGATCTAAAACCACAATGGCATCTTTTTTAAGCGATTGATTTAAGACGAAAAATTGATTCGCTTTTTGACTCGTCATTGGTTGAAATTCAAAAATTTTATTAGGATCTCTTTGAATCACAAAACTTGTCCACCAGTTGCATATTTTGCAATCACCATCATAGAATACAACTAGTTTATTCATTGATTGATGTTCCGTTTTCATGAACTAATTCAAGGGTTTCCATTTTCACCTCTGTCATGAAGTTTCCAAAATTGACAAAGCCCTTATTCTTGACAATTTTTTCAATGGTTCCAACCGATTCACTATCCGATATTCTTACTTTATCTCCAATAGTTAGTGGTTTCAGCGATTTTTGTTCTGTTTTCTTTTTATCGTATTGTCGCTTTTTTTGCACGTATTGATTTAAATCATTTTTCAATAAATTTTCAATGAGTTTTTTGTCTTGAAGCTTCTTTTTATGATACGATTCTCCTGTATTTTTTACTGATTCTATTTGCAAAAGGTTGAATAAATCATTGAAAACCGATTTTTTGTGCTTTGGATTGTGATAACGTTGTGCTAGGGCACTAAATTTTTTACCTAGTGATACAAATTTTTGATTTTCTTGGAATAAAGTCTCAAAGGCATTCAACTTTTTATTCAATTTTTGATTTAACTCGATCGATTTTTTAGATTCCAAAGTGGCTTGATTTTGTTTTTTTTCAAGAGCTCGTTTGGTTTCATTGACTTCAGCCTTTTCTTTTTGGAGTTTTGAAATCGTAGTACTATAAGAAAGCTTTTCTTTTGAAATTTTCTTTTTCGCCTTGTTGATAATGTTGTATGGGATCCCTATTTTTTCAGCGACTTCAAATGTGAAGGAACTACCGGCATCTCCTATTGCTAATTGGTAGAGTGGTTCGAGTGTTTTTGTGTCAAACGGCATGTTGGCATTGACCATATATTCTAGTCGATGGGCCATTAATTTTAAATTAGAGTAATGGGTTGTGATGATTCCCCTTGAGTTTCGATGATAGACTTGTTCCAAAGTGGCTTCGGCTAAGGCTCCTCCTAAATCTGGATCGGAACCCGTTCCAAATTCATCAATTAAAAACAGCGTCTTTTCATCGGCTTTTTTAAGTAAACTACGCATGTTTTTCATGCGGTAAGAGTAAGTGCTCAATTGATTTTCAATGGATTGGTTATCACCGATATCCGATAAAATTTGAGGGAAAAACCCACATAAACTATGGGTATCGACTGGAATTAAAAGGCCACTTTGAATCATGATTTGCAAAAGCCCCACTGTTTTCAAAGTGATGCTTTTTCCGCCAGCATTCGGGCCAGAAATAACAATGATCCGTTGATGGTCATGAAGAGAAATATCTTGGGGGAACGTCGGGAGATGTGATTTTCGATTTGAAATCAACAACAAAGGGTGCGTTGCTTTTTTAAAATCAAATTCGGGTGAATCTGAAAGTTGTGGTAGTGTGGCAGAAATCTCTTGAGCATACTTGCCACAAGCTGAAATCACATCCACTTCTAACAAATAATTCTGTTGCTGTCTAAAATGAGGGGTGTATTCTCGAATCTGATGAGTCAATTGGAGAAGTATTTGGGTTTCTTCTTCTTTTTCCTCAAATTTCAAGTTCTGAGACTCCAAATGTAGATTCACATTTTCTATTGGCTCAATATAGACGATGGTACTATTTCTAGAGCTTCCTAAAGTCGTTCCATGGATTCGTTTTCGATAGGGGGCTTTCACGGCTAAAACTCTTCGGTCACCATGCATTGATTCTTTGATTTCATTGAGATATCCTTTGGCTGCATAGTGATTTAAAGATGATTGAAAAGATTTCGTCATTTGGATTTTCAACCGGTTTAATTCTCGTCTGATTTGAAAAAGTGGTTGAGAAGCCTGATCTCTAATTCGATGGTGTTGATCAATTTTTTCATTAACCATCCGAGGGATATGGTCATTGATTTTCAAATGGGACCCTAATTCATGCAACTGTGGAAAAAGAATTTTAAACTTTTTAAAATGTTTCGTCACGTTATTGAAAACCGTATGGTTGTAGACAATGGCATTGAGTTGTTGAGGCGATAGAATTGAATTTTCAATTCTTAGCAATGTGATGATCTCATTCAGATTTTTAAAATGATGAGAGGGGATATCACTGTTATTTTGGATTCCCAATAAATATTCAGAAACCATGCGTAGTCGCTTGGTTCGAAATTCTAATGATTCAATGGGACGAATCGCCAATACAGTTTCTTGACCCAATGAGGTTAGGGCGTGTTGAGAAACTTGCTTTAGAACTTCTGGAAACTCGAAATCCTCCAATGTTTTATCAGAAATAGCAATCACTTTTTCTTAGTATTTTGGCCCACAAAGTTACGATTTGTGAAAGTGCGTATTGGTGGTGGATGGTATGATATTTTAAAACCATTGTTTGAAAACCCTGTCTTTTTAAGTTTGGTCGAATTTGTTAAACTAGAATACCAAAATCAGGATTGCTATCCAAAAGGAAAAGATATTTTTAGAGCTTTTGATACGACACCTTATCATGAATTGAAAGTCGTTCTATTAGGACAAGATCCTTATCCTAATCCGAAACAAGCTCATGGATTATGCTTTTCAGTCCCCGATGAAATAATCCATCCGCCTTCACTTGTGAACATCTTCAAAGAATTGGAATCGGATGTAGGGATCGGGTATCCAAAATCTGGTGATTTAACCCGATGGGCTCAACAAGGGATTTTGTTGTTAAACACGACCTTAACGGTCAGAAAAGGCCAACCTCAAAGCCATCAAAGTCAAGGTTGGGAATGGTTTACGGATCATGTTATCAAAATAATCTCGGATAAAAAACAGCACATCGTTTTTCTACTTTGGGGAGCTTTTGCCAAGGCAAAGCATTCATTAATTGATGAATCCAAACATTTCATTCTTCGAAGTGGCCATCCATCACCATTGAGTGCCAATAAAGGGTATTGGTTTGGGAACAAACACTTTAGTCAAACGAATGCCTATCTTCAATCCAAAGGACTCATGCCTATTGAATGGTGATTCAACCGCCTACTTTTTTAATGGTGTGTCCTTGTTTGGAAAGGATGTCAATGATTTTTGATCGGTAGTTTCCTTGAATGATGATTTCTCTGTTTTTAATCGACCCACCAACACCAATCGATTTTTTAATCAACCGAGCTAATTCTTCAATCTGAAGATCATTGCATTGAAAATCTTTTAATACGGTCACGATTTTTCCCGCTCGGTGTTTTTTACTAAAATGAGCGGTCAGGTTTTGTTTTTCAATAGGGGAGGGATTAAATGTTTGCTTTTCTGATGATGTTTTCTCATTAGGTGGAATCAATCCTTTTAGATCTTCAAAACGGTTAAACTTTTTTAAACTCATGGAAAATGAGGTGGTTTGGCAAAGTCTTTGATGGTTTAGTGATAAAACCCCCAAGATAGATGAAAGCAAAACGATTCTTTCATGTCAAATTGATTTATAAGCTGATTTTCTTACTTATTGTCCAGGTGATTTATACCAACTGCGAAGATAAGGATGCAGAAATAAAAGAACTTCGGGAACAAATCGAAGCGTTGCAAAGTCAAGTGGATTCTGAAAAAGAAGCCAAAGAAAAGGCTGAAAAAGAAAGGTCAGAAACGGAAGATCATTTAGCAAAAACTAAAAAAGACGCCGCAAATGCAAAAGAAGATGCTGAACAACGAATTGCTTCTCTAGAGGGCGATATTGAAGAATTAAATAAAGATCTGGAATCTGCCATTACAGAAGAAGAGGCGACATGGGTTTGGAATGGATACAAGGCCGCTTTAAATAGTGCAAAACAGTTTATTTTAACACAAGCCAATTATACCCAAACGGATGTTCTTGATGAATTAGAAAAGGCGATTTCTCGAATGGAGCTGTTGTTTAAGACACTTGAAAGAAACGACATTGACACTTATGAATTTGTCGAAGAAGTCAATAAGGTGATTGCTTCCATACAAAAACCAGAAGATCAATTGGTATTAAAAGGGTCTCAATATGGTGTCATAAAACTCAAAGCTGGAAATATTTATTTTTTAGATGGATTGGTTGAATTTCAGAGTGGTGCTATTCTAGAAATAGAACCAGGGACCATCATTAAAGGAAAGAAATATGGCCAAGGGAGCATTGGCATGTTATTGGTCCACCCTAACGCTAGCATATTTGCCGAAGGAACAGCGGATCAACCGATTATTTTCACTCATGAGGATGATCCCATCCAAGCAGACGGTACGTATCCTGCTGGATCTCAACCCCCAAAGCTTGATCATTTTGAAAATCCCTGGGGTGGCCTCTATATTTTAGGAAATGCTACTTGGGGTCAAGGGATCCATCCTTCAGCCCCTAGAGAATCATATGGTAATGCCACCGGACCGGAAGGCAACGACATTCGATTTGGAGGAGATCATCCGATGGATGATTCAGGGATATTGAGTTATGTTTCCATTCGGCACGCAGGTACGGTCATTCAACAGGGCGATTCTTTCGACATTCCGATATCAAGTCTTTATTTAGGCGGTGTTGGATCTCAGACAACCGTGAATCATATTGAAATATTTGGAAGTGCAACCGGTGCTATGGCTGTCATAGGCGGTACGGTGGATATTTCAGAGGTCGTTATTTCTGCGGCTCAAACGTATGAAGGCTCGGTTTACATGGATGGCTTTGTTGGGTCCTTTAAAAACTCCATTATTGAAATGGGGCAAGAAGTCGAATCAGGACTTTGGGTCGTTGGGCATTCCGATAAAAATCTTCCAATAAGCGATAGAAAAATCACCTTATCGAATATTACTATTTTCGGATATGATTTGGGTCATGGTGAGTGTCCATCAAGAGAATCCGAAGTTTATTTTACGATATTCGAAAATGATTTAAATGGTACGATTGAAAACATCCATTATCTGAATGTCCTTTCTGATGATTTTCTCGTTTCTATAGAGGATTCTGAAACTGCAGAAAATCTCAAAAATGAAAACTTGAAATTCCAGTCTTTGAAGGTTCAATTTTCCGATGGTTGTGATCCGAGTCCTTTAGGTGAGTTATTTATTGATTATGGTACTGAGGATGATGGGACGAATCTATCCATCGATCCCAATATTTTTACTGAGATTATTACAGAAAGCAATGTTGATTACAGTCCTTTTACTTGGACCTATTGGTATCAAAACAAACAGTCAATAGAAGAACCTAGTTTTTAAAATTACTTTGAAAAAGGGAGCTATTGATGAGTCGATATTATGTCATGGCTTGAACCGGTCGCTCATTTTATGAGTATTTCTCTTGAAAGTTTTGTTCTTTAATGTCCCCTAATGTATTTGACACTCATTTGTGTTTTATAAAGGTATTGGCTATATTGAACGGGAATTAGATACTAAAGTGGCCAAGGCCATGGTATTTATGAATAACTTGTCGAAGCTTTGCCCTGAAAAAGGCTTTGCTACAGCGATTGAAACAACTTTTGAATTTGAGGACTCGGTTTTTGCTTCATGATATGAAGGTATCGTTGATATTCTTTTAACATCCATGTTCGCATCGAAGGAATCGGAATTTGATAAAAGCCATCTGGACGTATTTGAATCACACCTCTGGCGACAATATCATTAAATAACTTTTCACCGTCCTTGATATAGGGATTCCTCTCAAAATCTAATTCTACTTGAGAACCTGAAATCATATTTTTTTGAAGCTCATTCTCAAACAACGCCTGAAAAATAGAAGCTATTTGAGCATCCTTTAATTCAGCAAAACGTCCGCTATAATAATTCTTTTTTTTGCGTTGTCCTTCTTTTAAAACATCCGACAAGACTGTTTCAGATAAACCCCCTTTCCCTTCTTTTAACTTTTGAGTGGCTACCTCACCATAACAAATGATATGATGAGGCCATTGATGACTTTCTTGACTTAATCGATCGATCCAGTGTTTCAAATCAGGATCCTTTTTTGAAATACTAGCTCCTTTCACTAAATAGTCTTGCAATATGTTTCTTTCAGCCTTTTTATGTAATGGTTTTAAATTTATCACACCATCATCATTAAATCGAGAAATTTCAAAATCTTTAAATATTTTTCTAGTATGTCCTAAACCAGCCATGATAAAAAGCAAACCCTGAGGTAAATGTAGGTTATGTAATTGATCTAAGACTTCAATAGCGATCCCTTTTTTCACCTGATTGGAGCCCAAACCAACACGTATCATTTGAGCTTCATCCAACATTAAAACGATTGGTTTTTGAATACCCTCAATGATTTTGGAATGACCTTTAACCACTTTATCTTGACGAATATTTCTTTTTAAAAACTTCAAATCCCAACCCCACTCTTTAAAATTTTTTTCATACTTTTCATCACGAACCAACACCCGATACAACTCCTCTCGATTCCATAAAGCTTCGAAATTCATCTTTCGAATATCCCATTTCAAATCTTTTCCGATTTTTCTCAATTCCCACAATAAAGCTGTTTTACCAACACCTGGAGGTCCTTGAATCAATAGACTAATTCCCTTTCCTTTCTGTTTCGATAAAGCTAACATGTTTTTCACCAATTCAATCTCTTCTTCTCTCCCATGGAAATACTCAGCCTCTCCTCGGTCAATGAGATTGACTTTTTCATTAGCTTTCATAGACCCAAAGTTAATCGATTCAACTTTTGATGAAAGTTCATGAAAATGGATGTTGATTTTCCCGTTTGAACGACGGACTTCCGAACTTTGATTTAAAGATGTCAATCGGCCATCAATCGAAAGACTTCAAGATCCCCGAAAATATGGCTTTCATCGAGCAACCAACCGACTGTCCGGAACTCAACCCCGTTGAGCAGATATGGGCGGAGATTGGAGAAAAGTTTCTATATAATCAATGGTTTGAAACGCTTGAGGATTTGAAAGAATAACGAACTCATGGATAAAGAGATTTCTGAATATGGAGACAAATAGAAGTCATTCAGTTTCTTTCCGTATATTAGAAAAATACTATAGAACACAAGTTAGTATGATGTGATAACTCAATCGATCAATCCATGGACTCCTATGAATTGGACTTTTCAAGACTAAAAGACTTCTCAAAAGAATTTTCAGGAGGTTCTGTTTTATTGAGAATGTTAAGTGGTATCGGATTTCGATATTATTGGACGACCCATCAATTAAGACATAAAGATTTGCAGTTCAAGTACCATCAAGCATCTTGGACGGTGGAAGATATACTCGTTCACATATTTCACTTAGTTTGTTCCGTTCAATGTGTTTTAGAAGAAAAGGTATTTGATAAATCTCAAATGATCGCTCCTAAAGAATTTGAAGAATTAAGAAAGAAGACCCTAGAGCGTATTCGATTTTCTTGCCTTGAAATTTCAAAGAAATCCGATAGTGAAATCCAAAACTTGAAGGTGAGGGTAGTCGTGAATCAAAAAGTGAGATGTTATTCTATGTACCATCTCATCAATGGCCATTTGTCAGATGCTTTACATCACGTGGGACAAATCGCCATCTTGAGAAGAATGAGCGGAAATCCTATGGATTCAGGAGTGAATTACTTTTTGGGGACTAAAGTCTAGTGGGATTAGTTTTTTCGTTTTTCAAATTTTTCGTTTTGTGCATCACGCACTCTTTGAATGATGACCACCACTAGGACAATTCCAACGATAGCATAAAATAGGATTTGTAGGGCACCAAACATGTCTACTGATTTATTCTATAGTCACTGCCGTTCCATAGGCCAAAATCTCAGAAGCACCGCCTTGAATCATCGCTGTGGTTATTCGAAGAGAAACAATGGCATTAGCCCCTAATTTGATGGCATCATCTTTCATTCGTTGTATCGCTTCTTCTCGAGCGTCCGCTTGAAGTCGCGTGTACTCACTGATTTCTCCACCCACTAAATTTTTAAGTCCTGCGACAACATCTCTCCCAACATTTCGTGCTCTAACGGTACTGCCTCTCGCTAATCCATGAACTTCTTTGATTGTTTTATTCGCAATGGATTCGGTTGTTGTTAATATCATGATGATTGAGTTTTTTAGTATGTATCAAGGATGATGAATTTCAAACAAAGTTAGTGTAAAATAAAAGTTTTCAACGATGTGATTTACTATTGTTTTTGTACTCATCATCATTGATTCTAGTGACCAAATATTGGTGATCGGTGAAGATGAAACAAATCAGAGTATTGGATTTTGGTCACGTTTATTTGGTGAACTTTTCAATTTCAATAGGAACGTGAACCAGGATGGTATCCCAAGCAAACCTCAATTGTAAAGTATCTTCAATTTCTTGGAAATCAATCGTGAATTGTTCTAGGGGTTCATCTAGAGTTGTCGTGGGTCTATCAAATTGTGTGATGATTCCATCTTGTTCAGGTTCGTTATAACTTATTCCGCTTCTTTTTTCATGAACATATACGTTCCAGCAATCTTCATAAGGGTAGACGTAAAGACCATAAGTTCCTTTTTCAAGCGTTTGATTGGCAAAAGAAACCATTCTGTTGAATTTGATTTTCGTTGTGAAATTGGCCCCAAGTCGCCAATATTTTCCATAGGGTACCAAAGCATTTTCCTCTTCAGGTCCAAAAATCAGGCGCTCTTTTTTATAGGGTCGATAGTAAGTCACTTTTACTTTCAAATGGTCATTTTCAAAAACAGCGGTACTTTTTGGGCTTTTGGGGAATAAATAAAAATGGGATAAATAGATACCAACATAAACCAAAGCGATTAAAAGGACTAGTCCAACAAAAGCCTTGAGAATCATTTTAAATGTCTTCATATTGGATGAATCCTTTGAGTCAAATGTATGTAAAAGTTTTTCATGTTATCCCCCCTTGAGTTGATGTTAAGTTTCATTATGTTTAAAGCTTTCAATGAGATTGTCAAGTATTTTAATTCGCATTATTCGTTCTATGAATCAATATCCAAACCAAATGTGGACAATGGGTTTCCCTTTTCGATATCGAATGTTTGTGTTACTTCGCTGGTGAAGAACTTTTAAAATCATCAATGCTTATCGATGCTTTTTCCATAAAACTTGAAATTTTTGAATGATATCAACATTCAACGTTATTGAGTCACCATTTTCTTCAAGTATCGGTTCATCCAATAGTTCAAAAGCTTTATCATTCAATGTTTCGATTACTTCTCCAAACATTAAATCATGTTTTTGACTTAATTCAGAAAAATCAGGAATACTCCAAGTATCTTTCTTCGTTAAATCTAAAAATAGTTGATAGTAATTGTCTTTAGACTTTATTTTGGATTGAGGTAAATGGACATTTTTTTCTTCATCTTCAACATCACCGAAAATATTTTCTAAAAGTTTTTGAGACTTCGATGTCTCTGTCTTTTGCAGAGCGATATTTTTTTTGCTGAGTTTGAGTTTACCAGTATCAAAATCAATAAGCGATTTCTTTATAGATGGTTTGTTCCGATGAGAACTCTTTTGGATGTATTGAAATATATGTTTTGGAACACTTTTGGAATCTTGTCCTAATATTTCATACATTTTTTCCAATCTGTTTTGTACTTTCTTATCATAAGAGCCATTGACAATATCAAAAGAAATGAGCGTCTCACATAAGACTTTTTTCTGATTTGTGGTGAGTTGTTTTGCTTTTTCTGCCAGTCCCGAAGTCGTTGATCGTGCCACTAAGCGCCAACTAGCGTAAGCCGATAAACTAGATTGTTGATTACTCATTAACTTACTTTCGTTTTGGATCATTTGAGACAATTTCTGCTGTTTGGACTTTATATTTTTATCATAGGATATACTGATAATGATGGTCGCCATTCGTATTTGAAGTAACATACGATCGTATGCTCTAACTGATGAGACGTGTGTTAAAGGATCCAGATTTTTGACCAATGCAAACAATCCTGATTTGCGGAAAACCGTATCGTGAAGTCTTGAATGAGGAGCATAGTCATATTTTAGATGATAGGCCGTATTCTGAACGAGTTCTTCAAAATCTTTTGGACTCAATTCGTTCGAATTGACAATGGTTTTCTTCAAAAAATCGAATATATCAATCAGGCCATGGTTGATTTCTAATTGCTTGTCTCGCCAATTTTTAAATTCAAATAATTTATCTTATTCATTGTTGAGCAAGACTTGATTTGAAAACAGACTGAGATAAGCTATGTCATCTATCGATGTCTCAGGAAGCCTTAAATGCTCTTTAGGATATATAGAGGGTATAACTTGTTTTATTCACCAATTTTTTAATCACAGCATCCGATATTTGTTTTAGATGAGGTTCTTTAAGTGCCTTGGATGGACAAATATCTATCGTCACTAGTGATGGACTTATTGGTTTATAGTCAAAATTGAAGACTTGATCCGTGGATTCAACTTTGAGCCCTTTGGGAAATTCTTGATGCCATAGAGCGGTAAATTGGTTGATGAAGTGGATAAAGTCTCGGTTAAAGTAGTAGTAATGTTCTGAGTCCATTTTGGAATAAGCATAGTTCCAGAACAATGGTCCATCGAGGTTTTGATTATTTTCTATCGATAGAGTTATTTGATAGAGGGTTAGTGTACGTCCTTTAATTGGTATGAGGGAATCTGTAGAGTTTAAGAACAATTGGGGCCTTAACATAACCATCAATCCCATCAGACTTCGAAGGGAATCATTTGTTTTGTTGTGGTAATAACCAAATGATTGGCTCAAACGGCTCGGATCGTGGAGCAGTTCTAAGTATTCGGCGTCATCAACTTTTCCATTCATCGAATTGATAAGAACTCTTCGTTATAGACCACTGAGGTATAGTTGAAAAAGAGGGGTATCAGTTAATAAACTTGTTCTATCAGAAGATAACCACTGAAGATATTCATTCCTTTTATTGTCATTTAATTGATTGAAAGCCAAGACATGACCAGCAGAAACGGCCTCTGTATATGATGCTGAACTCGGAAAGTTGTATTTATTCCTTGTGATTAATGAAACATCTTGTCTGACGTCTCTTTTAGTGATTAATACATCGCCATAGTAGAAAAAACCGCCTTTGATTGTATGTCCTTCAAAAAGTATTGATTCTCCGGGAAGTTTCTATTTTGCTAAAACAACCGATGAATCGATTTCTCCTATTTTGGGGTATTGAGATGAAAAAATCAGCTCCCATATCGTTGCTTTTGTCTCCACTGTTGGATATGTCGGTTTTGCGAGTGTTCTAGTTAATTTGAAAGATTGAAGCAATTGATTTACCACCTGAGCCCTTTTGTTACTTTTCAAACGGCCATTAATCGATTCAAGTGCGACTAGCACACTCGAAAACGCTTTTTTGTAAATCATGTCTATTTGTTTTAAAAATGGCCTATCCAAAAATTTCTGTTTTTCCAATGAATTTTGTCAAAGGACGACGGTATGGAACGATTGTTTATCAATAGGATTCAAATAGACATTATCATCAATGAGACTATTGATGAATTCCAATTCATGATCCGTTAGCTTGGACTGATGGCTTTTGGACACTTTGATACAAGCAGAAATAACCAGTTCGACGTAGAAATAAAGTGGGGTCGGTTCCCATTTATGGAAATTTTCATCATAAAACAATCCAACTTGACATTTATTATTATGAAGCATCAAGTCTAAATCTTTAGAAGGAATGAATCCAATATTGTTTTGATGAATCAAAAAATCCAAATGCTTTTTTCTCTTTGAAGCAATCTGCCCTCAGGTTTCAATCCAGCAAAATTCCATAAAAAGTCAAGTTCTACAAGAAAAGGTCCTTTCGATTGATAGTTTGAAATCACCCACGATTTGAAGGAATGGACGACTTCATGAGCTTCTTTCGGTTGCGTTTCGCTCGGCAGCAATAAAGACGGTAGAATGTCATTGGTTGAAGCTCCTTCTAGGGATAGATATTGTGTATAAGCCGATAAATCCTCTTTACATTGATTTGCTATCGAGTGTAAAGATTGGATACTGCTATCGAAATTTTTTATGATCCAATCATAGCTGTTAAAGTAAAAAGATGGATGATTCGAGACTAAATCTTTATTACAAGGGAGATATTTGAATTGATGAGATGCCATGGGTAGGATTCTTGGGCATGAACTCCTATGGGGTGTTTTTTATAATACCAATGAATGAAACGTTGACGAAAACTTTCATGGGCATTTCCTATCAGAAACTCAGGATCGTATCCACTGTGAGATTTCAGGTAAGCCAATACGAGATCGGGCAATAGTGTTTCGTTTTCCATGATGGCCTCCGTCAATAAGAAAGCCACATATAGCCATTTTCTGGTTGGATTTTCCAATAAAAAGTCATCGTCAATCACGTAAGGTTTGATGACCCCCATCAATTCCATGAGCGTTTTGATTTGCTTGGTCAATATGTTAACTTATTGCTAAAGAGAAGCACTAGGCGTTTTAATTCGGAGAAGGCATTGGCAAAATCTTCGTTATCAACAATTCCCAAACGAGCCTCGATCAATATGCGTCGTTCAAAACCGAGAAGGTAAAAGGTTAAAAATTCCTTTGGAATATTAGAACTAGTTCTATCGGAAGCTAGCCATCACAGATAGTCTCCTCTTGCTTCTGGGATTAAGTCTGCATATCCTTGTTTGTCATCAAATTCGTGCTCATCGATATTATGAGTATGAACAAACAGCACATCTAATTGAGGGTTGATCAGTGCTGGGTCTAGAATTTTCTTGTTTGGCACCAATAACTTTTTACCTAAATAAAAGAAACCATGTTTTATGTCTAATCCACTGAAGATAACTTTTTCACCAGTTCTGACCCAATATGTCTCATTGTTTACGAGACCACTTTTTGGTAAGCGGATATCACGAAGATACGTTTCATCCAAATTGTAGGGATCAGCGTATAAATGAAATGTTTTACGCATTAGAAAAATAAAAAAGCGATATTTCTTTTAATTTGGTTCTATAAACTAATAGGACTCAAAGTTAATTGAACATAGCTCCTCTACCTTGTTGATCAAAGATTTTTTTAATGAATCTATCTTTTTCTTTATTTCCATTTTAGATTCTATGACTGAAGTATTACCATGTGGAAGGCGAAGGCCATAAATATCAGTCCTGCAATTGTAACAGTTTCTTGGACTGGTTTCAATGTTATTTTCTTTTCCACATTTTGAACAAATCCAAAATTTGATTTTCTTAGAAGAAAAGCTTAGATTTTTTGTTGAATATTTAACAATCACAGGGAAGTTTTGATCAATCAAATCGTTTAATTTTTTGAAACACTCGATATCCGTGACCTTATATTCATGCTTATCAAGCATTGATATGTTTAACCCCGCTTGCTTTACTTCAGAAATTGAACTATTCAATAAATCTGATACTCTTTTGAAATCGAAAAGATGATTTTTCTTTATGATAGAAATCAGTCCATCTGCTTCTTCTGTTTTACGAGTTAATTTTCTGTATATCACAGATTTAACAAAATCGCTATCTAAATTTGAGACATAAACATCAAAGTTCGAATTAGAATTTTGATATTCATATTTGTTGCTAATATACTTTGAGTACAAACAATCAAATAATTCATATACTCGGTGTTCTATTGCAAACTTCCAAAGTTCATTGTTGACTGTTAAATCATTTTCATTGGCCTTTCGGATTAATTCGCTTCTTTTAATCTGTATTTCTAAATCAGATATTGTAACTGAAGATTTTGAAGTTGTAGCATTATATTTTTTTTGGTTGTCGTTTAATTTGATTTTTGATGCCGTACCAATTGCAGTAATCATAAACATGGTCTTTCTTCCACCAGTTATTTCATCGATATCAATTTTCAATCCGACAATACAATTTCCTCCGATATCGTGAGTTTTAATTTTCAACTCTTCAATAGCCGTTTCATAAATATTAGAAAGTTTATTTTGATAGGTATTAGATCGGCCACCAAAGAATGAAGTGAAATCAGATATTATATCACTAACCACATTGGTGCCAATGACTACACTGGATGTCACAGGTTTTATATGTCTTATAATTTTAGCGTTCGCAGGTTTAGAAGTGTTGATAACCAATATTTCGCTAGTCTTGCTCATTAGGGGTAATAGGAAATTAATCCATGTATTGATTATTCTTGTGGAGCCATGTTCGACTCGCTAGTGCAACATGAGCCCATGTTGATTTGATCTTTTCCAGGGGACTAAGGTAGTCCAATTGACGAACACCTCTGTGATTTATTTTATCTTCAATCTTTTGTATTTCTTGATCGGTATCGTCGTCGATACTTTCCCCTTTTGTAAACCACCTCCTAAGGACTCCTATTCGGTTTTCAACGGTGCCTTTCTCCTGGGACGAATAGGGTCTGGTAAAATAAGTGTCGATGCCGAACGGCTACTTGATCAGATCGTGTTTGGCCAATGCCAAACCATGATCAAAAGTGATGGATTTATCACTTGGGGCCCGATTTCTTGGATGGTTTTGATTATCGCTTGAACCACTGGCGTCGCATCCTTACGGGGCAGCTTTTGAATCTTGGTATTCCAACGGGCTCGATCGGTCAAGACTAGTAAGGGACATTCTTTTTGGTTCCCAATCACTCAATCCGCCTCAAAATCGCCAAAGCGGACTCGTTCTTCGACAATGGCTGGACGCTGATCCATCGATTGACGATCTTGAATACACTCTCGATTCCCCTGGTCGTTCCCACGTTGGCGTTTTCTTTTGCCATGACGTCGATACAGAGACCACCGTTTGTAGGGAGCATCTGATGTTTTGTTCTCGTGCTGGCCAGTCCATCACCAGCGATCGATGCGTTCTATCTAACCCCACTGTCATACCCTTCGCTTTCCAGTAAGCGACCATCAACTCCGGACGCCAACGCTCTTCCTGCATCATACGCTTGATCTCCTCTTGGAGTGCTTTGGTCAATTTGATCTGACGTGGCTTGCCCTTTTCTCCCTTGACCGCTTTCCGCTGTGCTTTGTCGCTCGGTAACAGCCTTTGTTTTGACCTTTTTGAATGGTATGACGCTTCCGTTCTCTCCAAACGGTCGTCCGATGAACCCCTAGTTCTTCGGCGATGGCTTGATTGGAATGTCCTTGATGGATAAGTGCCTCCAATACGTACATTTGTTCTTGGTTGAGTTTTTGATACTTCATATTTTGTTGTCTTTTGAAACGTCACAATGAAACCTTATTAGCTCCCAAGTCAACCAGTTGACTAGGGTTGCTATTGTTGCACTAGATAGTTGAACTTGTAATTATTTAATATCGGAAACGGCATCTCGGTGCTTGAGTCCATCGTCACTTCACTAGCTTGAGGAATTAAAGGAGACAAAAACGACAATTTTTGGATTAGACTTTCAAGCATATGATTATATTCGCAAAGAACCGTATGATTTCGTCATATGTGGTAAGCAACAAATTCATTACAGAAATCAAATGAGTCGTGTTTCAGTAACTCCAGAAATGTTGACTTGGGCATGTGAAAGAGCCGGATATGATGTTGATTATTTTGCCCGACGGATACCAAATCTAAAGTCATGGATCAGACAAGAGAAAAAACCTACTTTCAAGCAACTAGAGAAATTTACCAACCATACATATACCCCGTTTGGATATTTTTTCTATCCGGAACCACCGGAAGAAAATGATACCCCCATTGTAGACTTTAGAACAATTTCTCAGAAGAAAAATAAACTATCACGAAACTTAATTGACACGATTAACTATATGTTAAGACGACAAGAATGGCTTCAAGAGTATTTAATAGAAAAAGATTCTCATCCTTTAGACTTTGTTGGATGTGCTAGTTTGAATGACAAACCAAAAGAAATTGCTGTTGGAATTCGTAAAAGGTTGGGGTTAGAGAAGGGGTGGTCTAATAAGGCCAAAACTTGGCAGGCTGCTATCGGACTAATTCGAGATAAAATGGATGATATAGGTGTCATGGTAGTCATTAATGGAGTCGTAGGAAATAATACAAGACGCACTTTAGACGTTAATGAATTTAGAGGGTTTGCTATAGTGAATAGTTATGCGCCATTAATATTTGTGAACGGTGCAGATTCAAAGTCAGCACAAATGTTTACACTAGCTCATGAATTAGCACATATCTGGTTAGGAAAAGGAGGTATTTCTAATTTGGAGAAATCATATCCAAATAGCATTGATGTAGAGATTTGGTGTAATCAAGTTGCTGCCGAATTTCTTGTTCCGGAGGAGGAATTGTTGATTCAATGGAATGACGTAAAAAACCAAACGAATCGATTTGAATACTTAGCAAGAAAATTTAAAGTGAGTCCAGTTGTCATTTATAGACGAGTACTAGATTTAAGATTCATCGATAGAGATCACTTTTTCAAGATTTATAATAACTACATGGGTAAAGAACTAAAAAATAGAGGAGTGGGAGGGGACTTTTATAATAATCAGAATTCTAGAATTGGTAAGTTATTTGCTTTAAATGTTCTCAGTTCTGCAATCCAAGGGCGAACAGATTTTAAAGAAGCCTATGATTTACTTGGCCTTTATGGGGGGACTTTCCAAGAATTTGCAAAAAAAAATGGTGTATTCCTTCCTGAATGAGAGAGACAAAGTATCTATTGGATACAAATGTGTTTATTACGGCAAAAAATACTTACTATTCTTTTAAAATTTGTCCTGGATTTTGGGATGCATTGATTCAGTTTCATAACCAAAATAGAATTGACAGTATCAGTCAAGTTCGTAAGGAGATAATGAAAGGGAAAAAGACAGAAAACTTGGTTATTTGGATAAAAAATAGTCTACCTAAGCAATTTTTCAAATCTGTTGATCAAGAGGACGTTCAAAATGTATTTAGGAGAATAATCAGAGTATTAGGTAACTCATAGAAATCAAAAGAAATCAACGAATTCACGAAAGGAGCTGATTGTTGGTTAGTGGCTTATGCTCAAGTTCATAGATGTACTTTAGTTACGCTTGAAGTAAACAAACCAAAGCATAAAATACAAATTCCAAAGGTTTGTAAATTGTTTGATGTGCCTTGTATTGATTTGTATCAGATGCTGACAGATCTAAATGTGAGGTTTATTCTTAAATAAAGAGAATAGAATTAACAAGGCCATCAATTTTTGAATAAAAATTATCCTATTTAACATAATGTATATTATCGTTCAAAACCAATCGTTAAATCAAGAGAGGATAGGACACTTTAATTCTACAGAGTCCCCTCTCGATTTCGGTAATTTTAATGAGATAGTTTAAAATCGAGTTTATTCAGTCAGATAATCTTCAATCCGAAAGACATAAGCAGCATTTAGTATAGATTCGTCTTGTGAAAGATTTGGCAACTCTGGAGATAAAAATAAACTTCCATTTTCTATTTTCCAATTGACCAATTTAGGACTACCGAGAAAAGTAATTTTAGAGCCGTCTTTAGGTTGTAAACCTTCAACCTTAAACCCAGAGTTAGGTTTATTCAAAAAAAGTACATAAAGATCATTCTCTTTGACAGTGAATCTTACATCACCATATCCAAATTGAGTCCAAGGGCGTGTCTCATAAATAGCTTCACCATTGGTTTGGAGCCATTGGCCAATACTTTCTAATCTGTTTTTTTGGACCTCTGTAAAAGTTCCTTCGGGTGTGGGACCAACCGCTAGTAAGAAATTTCCATTCTTGCTGACCACATCAATGAGTGTTTCAATGAGCTTTTCAGAAGTTTTGTACCTCCCCAAATTATCCTCAGTTCGATCAAATCCGTAAGAATGAGCCATTCCCCCACTTGACTGCCATTTAATTGAAGGAATGTCATTCATCCGCAAATAATCCTTTTCATCAACTCCAGCTCCTTGAGGGTAATTGGAACGTTGCCAACGCTTATTATTCCAATAAACTTCTTTTCCCCAACTTTTGCCCATATGAATATACTCTGCAATCATTTCTCTATGGTAGGTGTTGATGAATTTAGAAACAGCCGGTTCATTTGGAAATCTACTGTTTGAAGGAGCATCATCAATCCACATAAAATCAGGTTCATATTGACTACAGATTTCTAAAAAACGATTTTTATAGTCTTCCATAAAAGCTTCTTCTAGTTTAAATGGACCATATAAAAGTTCTGCTTCAGGATTTTCTTCAATTTCTTTGACAATAGCAGGATAAGGCTGAGGATCTTCAATGTAAGTGTTTAAACTATTAGTGTAAAATCCCCAATGTCTTTCTCGATGATAAGAAATGCCATAATGTAAACCGACTTTTCGAATAGCTTCTCCTAGAGTTCCTATATAGTCGAGTTTTGGACCTTTATCAACTGAATTCCAAGGAGTTAAATCAGTATCCCACATGGCAAATCCATCATGGTGTTCTGCAGTAGGGATCACGTATTTAGCTCCTGATGATTTCAAAATAGATGCCCATTCATCGGCATTATAATCTTTAGCTTCAAATAAGGGTACAAAATCTTTATATCCAAACTCTGGAGGTGATCCATAATTGTTTTTGTGATATTCAATGAAATCTGGATCGATATACATAGCAGTTGAATACCATTCTGAATAATAGTATCCATCACTCCAACCTGGAACTGAATATGGCCCCCAGTGTAAAAAGATTCCAAACTTGGCGTCCTCAAACCACGTTGGAACTGGGATTGATTTTAAATATTCCCAAGTTTTTTCACTTTCGGGAATTGGTGTTTTTAAGATTGGTTTATTGTTTTGTTGACAAGATAAAACAACTATTGACAAGAGAACTAAAAAGAGATTTGATATGAACATAGAATAAAATCACCAAATTAAGAAATACCATCAGACTAATATAGTCCCCTACTCCTACAGATTTTTATGGTTCTATCACGATTGGTGTGGATAGAGTTTTAGCCCGCAACAAAAAAATAAGACACCCGATCGGCAATTTTCGAACTTTCAGTATCCTCTTACCACGGTTTTGATTGGTTGGATTTTCCCATGGATTCGTTCGGATTGAGCATTGTTTTGTTTGAAAGTCAGGGCATGGACGATCTCATCAAGATGTCTCTGGAACATCTTCGCCACTTTCATAACTTCTTGAATGCTTGTCACCACCAATCGTGATGGAACCTCACAAAAAATATCAATTTAATAGAGAAATATTCACTTCAAACACTAATTATATCATCGATCATATGAGCTTTTTAACTCCGCATAACCCCTATTTTTTGAATTACTTTTTTACTTAAGCTCACATGATTTTGGTAATAAATTCGTAAATTGTATCGGAATCTGAATATTTACTCATGTTTGATAACCTGGCTTTAGATGATGGTTTTCCATATAATACCAACCAAAAGCGTTTGCATTATTCAGAAGAGAAAAGACTTCAAGATATTGAGTGGAAAGTCAATAAATATGCTAAGACAAAAGAAGATGAATCAAGGATTCGATCTGAAGAATTAGCAAAAATCAAAGAGATTAAAAGTCAAGTTCCCCACCCTGCTAAAGTCTTTGCAAATCTTGCCGGTATTTTTTGGGATACTGATGTCTATTGGCTCCATTGGGAATGGTCAAAAAATTTAATTATACCAAGAATGACCCGTGCCTATAATTTTTTTCCTAATGAAAGTTCATTTGATGAAAAGGTGAGATTGAAATGTGCTGAGAAAAAAGTAGAATTCATGGAAGAGTATTACAGTATTGAAGATATAGAATCGGTATTAAGAAATACTGGAGAATTTGTTGATCCTTTGGTTTATGAGGTATTGTCAAAAAAGTATCATTTGAAAAACTTTAAAAGTCATAATTGGTGCGAACATCAGCGATAAGTGAAAATTTATTTAAAGTTCTCAAAGAAACTCTAAAAATAGATGAGCTTAAAGGTTACTTTTTAGTTGGCGGAACAAATCTAGCTATTCGGTACAAACATCGAATGTCTGTTGATATTGATCTTTTTACAGATAACTACTTCGACTTCCAAAGAGCAAATAAAATTGAGCTTTCGTTTAAGAATGTGTTCGGTAAAAGACTTTTAGATTTTAAAACTCATGCAGGCTCATTAAACAAACCATATTTATTACAGGCGTTTATAAGCGAAAATGGAGAGACAATTAAAGTTGATCTAGTGGATTGGTGTTTGAATTTTTTCAAAATTGAAAGAATAAACAATATTCCACTAATGGATGTTAGAGACATTGGATTTTTAAAATTATCTAGCATGTGTGGAAGAGGTTCCATCAAAGACGCTTACGATTTAAATCTTATCACAGAAGAAATTCCATTGATTGAATTATGGAATCTAAGAAATGAAATTTTCGAAAAGAATGATTTATTGAATGGGAAGCGAATACTTGATCCAAAAGAACTGAAAAACTTCAAAAGAATTGATGAAACAATTGAAAATATGCCAGGTTTTCCGACACAAGAACAAGCTAAGGTTCAATGGATTCAAAAAGTTGAAGCGTTATTGAAGCGGCTAGGTTTGTGAATGTCTTCATTTGAGAATTTACTAGTTCAAAATTTCCACAGTTCATGATTGATTAAGATTTTGAAACTACATGAATCCTTTAGAAGAACTTTTGTTGCATATGCCAATTAAAATCATCCTGATATCATCATTGATATTGCTAATCCTTTTTACGATTAGTTCTTGTTTGAATTTCCGAACTAGCGATAAAAAGTTTTTAAAAAAGTTTGCTGAAGAAAAAATTGGTGTTAAAATAGCATATCACCCGTTTGAAGACAAACAAATCAGATTAATCCATTCCTATCCTATTGATAACACAAAACCCACCATATTTTATGTTCATGGAGCTCCTGGTTCCAATGATAACTATCTCAAATTGATGAAAGATCCGGAGCTCAATAAAATCTCAAATTGGGTCAGCGTGGATCGTCTCGGCTATGGGTATTCAGAAATTGGCAAAGCTGAAACCTCAATTGCACAGCAATCCAAAAGTTTGCTCACTGTTTTTGAACCCTATTTTGAACAATCCCCTTTTGTTTTACTGTTGGGTTGGTCCTATGGTGGACCAATTGTGAGCAAAATGGCATTGGATAATCCGAATCCAATGGACCATGTCATTATGTTAGCACCAGCAATTGATCCCGAATCTGAAAAATATTTCTTTATGGGAAAATTGGCACAATGGTTTTTAACAAGATGGTTGGTCCCCAAACCTTTTCGAGTGGCCCAAGATGAAAAAGTTGTGCATGTCGAAGAACTCGATTCTATCAAACCAAACTGGAAAAATCTAAAAGTGCCCGTGACGAATGTTCATGGAAATAGTGATGGTATCGTACCCTATGAAAATCTAAATTTTGTGAATCAGTACCTTCCAAAAGAAACAACCAAGTCCATCACTCTCGAAGGTATGGGACACCTCTTCCCTATCAGTCAACCTGAAGTGGCTAAACAAATTATATTGGATGTACTGGAAGAATATGGATATAAAAATCAAGACTAAAGGATTGATTCGCCATTCAAATCTGTGGTTAAAACGTCACTCATATAATCGAAAAAAGGCCTGATTAATTCAAAACGTCTCACAACATCATCCAAAAAACTTTTAGAAAAAACTTGTTGATCACTCAATGGACTTCTAAAAATTAACTGTTTTTTACGGATTAAATCGATGTTTTGGTGTTCTTTAGAAAATCCCTTTGGAGCTGTTTTGACTTCAGTTCCATACAAGTTCCCCCATACTTTTTTAAACTTTGGGTCCAAACTAAAATCTCTGAATTTTTGAGCATCCATTTCAAATTCTTGTCGAATTCTCAATAAATCATCTTTTTCGGGCTTCCAAAATCCACCAGCAATAAAACTTGAATTGGGACTCAAGTGAACATAATACCCTCCCCTTAACTTCGGTTTTTTGCGAACATAAAAAAATGAAAAATGCGTTTTATAAGGTGTTTTGTCTTTTTTAAATCGGACATCAATATGAATATGAAACACCTTAAATTTTTCAATATCATCGGATATGTTTAGTCCTTCAAGAATGTATTGAGCATATTCCGTAACAAGAGCTCTCCGTTCCTTATAGACTTGTTTATGGGCATGAAACCATTCACGATGGTTGTTCTGCTTTAAAGTTTCTAGAAATTCAAAAATGGATGGGGAAACCCTTGGCATTTGGTGGGATTAATGGAATTTTATAGGTCTGAAAATAGGTATGATGTCTCCAATTTCAATGGATATATATTGATTAATCTTTTGATTAAAATTATTGTTTATTCAATTGTTATACAATTAATTAAGTTCTTTGATTCAAGTAAAAAATAATCTTTTTCAGAGAAAAATCACATCCATAAAACCAAAGTTTCAACCTATTCCGCTTGATGAATCCAAGCATTTATTTTTTCTTCTAACAAAGCCAAAGGCAAATTTCCTGATTCCAAAATTTTATTATGAAATTCTCGAATATCAAAATGAAATCCCAGGATTTCTTGCGCATGATCCCGTAGTTCTTGAATTTTTAATTGTCCAATTTTATAAGATAAAGCTTGACCTGGATTGGCCATATAACGTTCGATTTCCGAGGTGATAAAATCCTCCGATTCGGCTTGGTTTTGCATGCTATATTGAATGGCTTTTTCTCGAGACCACCCTTTCGCATGTAAACCAGTATCCACCACTAGGCGAATGGCTCGATGTATTTCTGCACTCAACATTCCAAAATATTGATAGGGGTCGGTATAAAGCCCCAATTCTTTACCTAAAGACTCCGTGTATAAAGCCCACCCCTCTCCATAGACACTATACCAAGTAATGTTTTTTCTAAAGGAAGGTAATTCAGGGTTTTCTTGTTGCAAGGAAAGTTGAAAGTGATGTCCAGGTATCGCCTCATGTAAAAAGAGACTTTCATCCGAAAAAACATGATAACTTGTAACATCAGGGATGGGCACATAGAAGACACCAGGTCGGCTACCATCCGGTGTCCCAATGATGTAATGAGCCGATGCGGATTTTTCTCTAAAAGCTTCGACTCTTCTCACTTCAAAAGGCGATTTTGGTTTGTTATCAAAAAGATTTTCAACATGGGGCATCACTTTTTGATGGATATCATTGAAATGATCAATCACTTGTTGTGGATCATCAAACGGCATTAAATCTGGATTGGTTTTGACGTGTTCAAAGAACTCATGGAGGGTTCCCTCAAAACCAACCTCCTCCATGACTTTTTTCATTTCATTTTGTATTCGACTTACCTCTTGAATCCCTAGCTCATGAATCTCATCAGCACTAATGGTTGTGGTCGTGTAATATTTGATGGCATGATCATAGTATCCTTCCATCCCGGGTAAATCGCCATATCCACTAGTCTCTCTCCCCGCTTCTAAATATTCAGTAGACATGAATTCATGAAGATCTCTGATAATGGGATTTAATTCATCAACAATTAAAATAGCATATTCATAGCCTAGATCATGCCAGTCTCTATCCTCTATGGTTTCTGGCTGTTCATTAAGGGGACCCCAAAAGATGTTTTTTGATAAATCATTAACGGCCACGGACTCAAGTTGAGGCAGTACTTTTTGGATTAAAGGTTTGGGTAAAACAATTCCTTTTTCGATGCCTTCTTTCATTTTAGCTTTTGCTGAAAGTAACCATTCTTTAAAATCATCTAATCGTGAAAGCCAATTTCTGTAGTCTTCAAGGGTATTGAAAGGTTGCGCTCCACCCCCACTTCCTAATTGTCCAATATCTAAATTTAAACTCCACATTTGATCTATAGGCATTAAATCTTTTTCAAATTCAAAAGATTCTGTTTGTATGTCGATTTCCCACTGTAAAATTTGTTGGCTCAAAATTTGTTCAGGAGACAAATTTTCTTCTGAAAATCGGTTTAGTCTTTTATTGTAATCTCTATAGAACTTTCTTTCCTTGTCTTTGAATGATTTGGATAAATAATTAGGCAGGCTATCGTTATATCGATAATCACCCAAATAAGTGGCATACAACATATACAATTCGAGATGATCTTGATAATAAGCTTCTAAAAGAATGTCGAAATCCTCTGAGCTTTTTCCAGGACTTTGACATCCAAGCATAACGGCTAAAGAAAGGCCAATGATTAACAATGATGGGTTCGTGCTATGTTTCATATTATTTTTTATGTTATTGATTGATGGTGTCTTTTTTTTAAAACTAAATCGATGTCTTGGAAGTTCAAATTTCGCTTTTTCAGCAAAATCAATAAATGAAATAATAAGTCGGCACATTCATTCGCCAATTGTTCATCACTTTCTGAAATGGCAGCGATGATGGTTTCATTGGCTTCTTCACCAACTTTTTGAGCTATGGAATTCATTCCTTTTTGTGCCAAACGAGAAATATAACTTCCTTTGGGATTTTCGATGAATCGAGATTGGATAATACCTTCTAATTGTGAAAGAAATCCGTAGGTTACAATATTTTTTTCATTCCAACAAGTATCATCTCCTTTATGACAAGTTGGTCCTTGAGGATTGACTTTAATTAATAAGCTATCAGAATCACAATCTAATAGGATATCCTTTAAAAGTAAAAAGTTGCCACTTTCTTCTCCTTTGGTCCACAAACGTTGTTTGCTTCGACTAAAGAAAGTCACCTGGCCCGTTTTTATGGTTTGACTCAATGCCTCCGAATTCATATAACCGAGCATCAGAACTTTTAAAGTTTCATCGTCTTGAATGATCGCGGGAATCAATCCGGTCACATCTTTTGAGTAATTGATTTGATTAATATCAAAGTTGATTATGTTTTTTTTCATTTTATGGAACGTTGAATCGTTTCTTTGGTTACTAAGCGAATAGGAATTCCTTTTTCTGATAATTTTTCTTTTAAATAGCCAATGGGTATTTCCTTATAATGAAAGACACTAGCCGCAAGCGCCGCATCAGCTTTTCCCTTTTTAAAGACCTCGATAAAATGATGAATGTTTCCAGCGCCTCCAGATGCAATAATGGGGATGTTGATGAGTTTTGACATGGTAGCCAGCGCTTCATTGGCAAAACCAGCTTTGGTTCCATCGTGATTCATGGATGTAAATAAAATTTCTCCGGCTCCCCGATCAGTGGCTTCTGAAACCCATTCAAACAAATCCACAGGAGTGGGTACCTTTCCCCCGACTAAATGAACTTTCCACTGATCTTCAATTTTTTTAGCATCTACAGCCACCACAATGCATTGACTGCCAAAACGATCAACTAAATCATTGATTAATGGAGGATTTTTAACCACTGCTGAATTAATCGAAACCTTATCCGCGCCATTTTGCAATAAAACAGACACATCTTCAATAGAAGATATGCCACCACCGACCGTAAACGGAATATCAATTTGTTGGGCTACTTTCAAAACTAATTCGGCTAAGGTTTTTCTTTTTTCATGAGTGGCTGTAATATCTAAAAAAACCAATTCATCGGCCCCATATTTGGCGTATCGAGAAGCCAATTCGACAGGATCTCCTGCATCTCTGAGGTCTAAAAAATTAACTCCTTTGACCGTTCGATTGTCTTTGATATCCAAACAAGGAATGATTCTTTTGGTGAGCATGATTATCCAGATAAAATAAAGTCCTCCATTTCATTTAATGAGATACATTTTTCATAATACGCTTTTCCAATGATCGCCCCTCCAAGGCCTATGTTTTTTAGTTGATGCAAATCTTTCACATGAGAAACACCGCCCGATGCGATTAAAAAAGGGTTCCATTGTTCAAGAATCGTTTGATACGTATCAAAATCTGGGCCACGGAGGGTCCCATCTTGATGGATATTGGTGGCAATAAAATAGTTTGCTCCATATTCTGTCCATTGATGAATGAACGATGAAATAGATTCTTGAGTATTCTCGGTCCAACCATTGATCGCGATGTTTCCCTTTTTGTAATCAGCACCGATGATGATTTGTTGGGATCCAAATTCCTTTAAAAAATCCACGACCAATAATTCGTTTTTGATGGCGAGACTGCCGATGGTGACTTGATGTGCACCAGCAGAAAAAGCTTGAACCATACTTTCTTTGGATTTCATTCCCCCTCCAAAATCAATTTTTAAGTTTGTTTTTCTAGCTATTTTTTCTAAAACATTCAAATTGACGCTCTTACTTTCTTTAGCCCCCTCCAAATCAACAAGGTGCAGATACTCGATACCATGATTTTCAAATTCGAGGGCGACTTCTAGGGGATTATCATGATAGACTTTTACTGTATGGTACTGCCCCTGAGTTAATCGCACACATTTTCCTTCAATAATATCAATCGCTGGAATCAATCGCATGGTTAAAGCTTTAAAAAATTCAATAATAACTGACTTCCCGAAAAACTACTTTTTTCTGGATGAAATTGAACCCCGTAAAAATTATCAATTTGTAATGCTGAGCTATAAGGCGTTCCATAGTCCGAGCATGCAATAGTCCAATCACCCAATGGAACATAGTAACTATGAACAGAATACATGTATTCCGTCGGTTTAAGGGATTGGAATAAATCTCCCTTCACCCAATCAAAATGATTCCATCCAATTTGAGGGACCTTGAGATTACTTTCGAATCGTTTGACCACACAAGGCAATAATCCCAAACCTTGAGTATTGCCTTCTTCAGATTGTTGACACATTAACTGCATGCCAAGACAAATACCGAGGGTTGGTACTTTCAATTGCCTTACTGTTTGGTCCAATCCCTTATCTTTTAACATGGCCATGGCATTTTTGGCCTCCCCGACACCCGGAAAAAATACCTTATCAGCATTTAAAATCTCCTCTGAACTTTCCGTTAATCGAGCTTGATAGCCCAATCGTTCAATGGCAAATTTTAAGCTTTGAATATTACCAACCCCATAATCGACAATGACGATTTTCATGTCTATAATGTTCCTTTGGTTGTTGGGATTTCAGTCGAATCAAGATCTCTGTTGATGGCCATCTTAATCGATTTAGCAAAAGCCTTATAAATGGCTTCAATTTTATGATGTTCGTTCTCTCCAGAAGCTTTGATATTCAAATTAGCTTTGGCACCATCACAAAATGATTTAAAAAAATGTTTGAACATTTCAGTGGGCATTTGTCCTATTTTCTCTCTTTTAAATGCAACATCCCACTCTAGCCAACTCCTTCCACCAAAATCGATGGCGACTTGGGCTAAAGAATCATCCATCGGTAAGCAAAATCCATACCGTTCGATACCGATTTTATTTCCCAAGGCTTTTGAAAACCCTTCTCCTAAAACAATAGCGGTATCTTCAATCGTATGGTGTTCATCCACATGTAAGTCCCCTTTAACATGTAGTTTGATATCGACTTGACCGTGTCTAGATAGTTGAGCTAACATATGATCAAAAAAACCAATGCCGGTATCGATGTGACAATTTCCAACACCGTCCAAGTTCAGTCGCAATTGGATATCCGTTTCCTTGGTTTTTCGAGTCACTTGAACGGTCCGTTCGATGGATTTTAAATATTGATAAATGAATTTCCAATGTTGAGTCGTTAAACCGATAACAGAATCTAAATCATCAACGGTTGTTTCATCAGCTCCTAAATGGGGATTATTATTCAAAAAAATGCCTTTAGCTTTCAAGTTGTAGGCCAACTCCATGTCGGTGTATCGATCGCCAATCACAAAGGACCTTGACAAATCATAGTCAGGGTTATTGAGGTACTGGGTCAGCATACCAGTTCCTGGCTTTCTCGTATCCTTTTGATCTTCTGGATAAGTACGGTCAATAAAGATTTCTGAAAAATGAACTTCTTGGCTTTTTAAAGTACGGATGATAAAATTTTGAAGAGGCCAAAAATTTTCTTCTGGATGTTCTTTTCGACCTAATCCATCTTGATTGGTGACCATGACGATTTCATAATCTAATTCAGAAGCTATGCGAGGGAGATACTGGAGCACACCGGGATAAAATTCAAATTTTTCCCATCGATCGACTTGCTGGTCGCCTGGTTCGACAATTAAGGTGCCATCTCTATCGATAAACAGTACTTTTTTCATGATTTTTTATAATGACTTTAAGGTTTTAATCAATAACTGATTTTCTTTTTCTGTACCAATAGTGATTCGCAAAGTGTTTTCACAATTTAGATATCTCGATGTGTTTCTAACAACAACTCCCCGTTCAATTAATTGATGGTAACGTTTGTCAGAATCATCGGTTTTAACCATCACAAAATTGGCATCACTCGGATAGACATGATGTATCACATCAACAGATTTTAATTGATCCATCAACCATGCTTTTTGTTGTAATATCTGCTTGACTTGGAACTCAATTTCCTTTTGATTTTTTAATCTAGTAATGGCCGCTGATTGATTTGCTGTACTGATATTATAGGGTGGTTTGACTTTGTTTAATACTTCAATGATTTGTGAATGTGCAAAAGCCACACCGATTCTTGAACCGGCTAAACCTTGTCCTTTGGAAAGCGTCCTCACGACAACCAATGAAGGAAAATCATCAAGATAAGATACGAATGAAGGTTGATCTGTGAATTCAACATATGCTTCATCTAAAACCACTAAACCATTAAAATCCATTAAAATACGCATAATATCTTTTTGAATAAAACTATTGCCTGTTGGATTATTAGGTGTGGTAATAAAAATAATTTTAGGATTAGAAACTTGACCTTTAGATAATATGTTTTCGATATCTAATTGAAAATCACCTTTTGTTAAGGGGATTTGTATATTTTTCAGATCTAGCATTTTCGCTAATAACCCAAATAACGAAAATGTTGGTGGCATGGTGACCATACCATCTATTTTAGGGCTACAAAATGCTAGGCATAACCAGCGTAAAATTTCACCACTACCATTCCCTATAATGATTTGATCTGGAGAGACTTTTGAAAGATTTGCTAAAGTTTTTTTTAAATCAATATGCTGAGGATCAGGATATCGATTGTATTGACCAAAAGGATTTTCATTAGCATCTAAAAATACGGTTGATGCCTTTGATCTAACAAATTCATGCCGAGCCGATTGATAAGGTTGTAAATCTTTAATGTGATCTGGTACCAGATTCAAAATGTCACTTTCTCTCATGAAATCAAGTTTTTACTTTTCATATGATCTAATCGAACGGAAACGGCATTTTTATGGGCATCCAAACCTTCAGCATCAGCTAATAATTCCACGGATGGTCCAATATGGTATAATCCCTTTTCTGAAATTTTTTGAAAACTAATGGTCTTTTGAAAACTTTGGACTGTTACTCCACTGCATTGTCTTGCCCATCCATTGGTTGGTAAGGTATGGTTTGTGCCAGAGGCATAATCGCCAATGCTTTCAGGGGAGTAAGGTCCGATAAATACGGAACCGGCATTGGTGATTTTCTGGCATAAATAATCTGCATTTTCAGTGGCGATTATCAAATGTTCAGGGGCGTAAATATTCGAAAATTCAATCGCATCATTCAAATCTGGAAAGTGGATCGTCATTCCGTTTTTTAATGATTTTTCAATGATGTCTTTCCTATGGAGATGTTGTGTCTGCTTTTTAACTTTTTCAAAGACATTTTCTATGAAGTCCATATCGTCAGATAACAAAACCACTTGACTATCATGACCATGTTCAGCCTGAGCTAATAAATCGGAAGCTACAAAAACAGGATTGGCACTTTGATCCGCTATGACCAGCACTTCACTGGGGCCTGCTGGAAGATCAATGGCCACCTGATAATGTTGGAGATACTGTTTGGCTGCCGTAACGTATTGATTGCCGGGTCCGAAAATTTTATCCACTTTTGGAACGGTTTCCGTTCCAAGTGCCATCGAGGCAATGGCCTGAATCCCCCCAACTTTATAAATTTTATGAATATCACAACACTGTGCTGTGTAGAGGATGACATCTGATAAGTTGCCGTATTGATCTGGTGGAGAACACAAAACAACTTCCTGACAACCAGCCATGATTGCTGGAATGGCCAACATCATCACCGTTGAAAACAATGGAGCGCTTCCCCCTGGGATGTAGATACCAACTTTTTCTATTGGCCGGTGTTCCAACCAACAATCGACCCCTTGTGTTGTGGTGATGACCTGAGTTTTGTTATTCCGTTGAACCCGATGGAATTTCGTAATGTTTGACTTGGCTAAATCAATGGCATTTTTCAATTCATTACTGATCTTATCAGAAGCTAGCTTAATCTCATCTTGGGTTACTTCAATGGCACCCAATGCTACGCCATCAAATTGTTGAGTGTATTGTTTAACGGCTTTATCTCCATGCTTTTCTACTTCATCAAATACTTTTTTCACCGTACTTTGAATAGTATCGAGTTGGACTAAGGGTCTTTGACAAAGATCACGCCACTTATTTTTTGATGGGTTTTTGTACCGTTTCATTAACGAACCATTTTTTCAATGGGACAAATCAAAATATCTTCAGCTCCCGCTTCTTTAATTTGATCAATCACGCCCCAAAAATCTTCTTTATCGATCACGGAGTGAAGTGAACTCCACCCTTCCCTGAGTAAAGGCAAGACCGTAGGGCTTTTTAATACAGGTAATAAGGAACTGACCTTTTGGATTTTTTCGTTCGGGACATTGCATAAAATATATCGATAACGATCCGCCTTTAAGACCGTTTGAATTCTAAAGTTCAGTTTATCGACCAGATTTTTCTTTGTAACCGTCAATTTGGGTGCTTTGACCATGACGGCTTGAGAATCCAATATCGTAGCCACTTCTTTCAGATTATTCATAAACAAGGTGCTGCCACTCGATACAATATCACAAATGGCATCGGAAAGGCCAATGTTTGGGGCGATCTCCACCGAGCCATTAATGATGTGTAAATGAGCCGATATATTGTTTTTTTTGAGAAACGCTTTGAGTGTATTGGGGTATGAAGTGGCGATTTTCATGCCCTCCAGATCTCGAATGGATTGAAACTCTTTGGATTCTGGGATGGCAATCGAGACCCGACATTTGGCAAAATTCAACTCACTGATGATTTCAATGTCATTTCCTTTTTCTGTCAACAAATTACTACCAATAATGCCAATATCCACCACCCCATCTCGAACATATTGTGGAATATCACTATTTCTTAGGTAAAATGCATTGAGTTCAAACCCTTGAGCTTTCACTTTTAATTGGTTTTGACCACTGATCAGATCAATTCCACATTTTTTTAAAAGTTTTAGAGAGCCTTCATGTAGTCTTCCTGATTTTTGTATAGCTATGTTGATCATATGATTAAATAAAAAACCCGCTGATGGTCAAGCGGGTATTTGTTTATTTGGCAAGAATGAGGATATCAATTTTGCAAACCGCTTGACATAATAAGAAAATGGTGATGGATTAAAGTTTTTGTTTTCATCGCCTGCAAAAATAATAGAAATGTTTCATAATAATCAACACCTAAAGGTGAAGAGATTTTAGGCCAAAGTGCTGAGTCATTTTTTGATTCATGGGTTGAAATTTTTGGAATCAATCCCATGATAAGTTCCATTTTCTGAAGCATTGGAAAAAGACCGAATCAATGAATCCATTCCTTAGATTTTGTTTTGTATCGTCCATAAGGAAATTCATACGAATGGTTTGAGTTCTTTAAATTGGTTCTACTACAAAAATTGTGGGTAAAGTTTGAAACCGCCATTAAAAAACAGGATGGCTGCTCTCCAATTTTCGAACTTTTGATAGCCTCGACCGATGGCTTTGATTTCTTGAATTCTCCCATGCCATCGCTCGGGCTTTGGCATGGGACTTTGGATAACACAAGGCAGGGTGAAATGAAACATGATCCAATGCGATATCAAAAGATACTAGAGCCATTGAATGATCTACAAATCACCCATCTGTTACCATTTTAGAGTGGTCCCATCGTAACGCTTACCCCACTTGATACTCCTAATGATTGGGTGCGGCCTAATTGCTACGATTTCGGGTAATCCCTCAAATCGTAGTACTTCAATCCACTTAGGTTTTTCTTTTTTTACTACCTATAATGAGAAGTGAAGCTAGTGTGGTCATCATTCCTGCGGTGGATGTCCGTAAAAAAATATGGAATGTTTCGTTTTCTGATTGACTGCGAAAAAATAAGTACCAAATAAAATAAACAATCACCATTCCCAGCCATATAATGATTGATGCAGGGATAACCAAGGATCATATTTTAATGATTCGAAGTTTAATTTCTTCTTTTTTAGTTTCCAATTCATTTTGAATTGCTTTAGCGACCATGATCCTCTCATCTACCGAAACTTCAGGCTCGTTTTGTCCTAATGTTTTTTTAGTTTTTTGATAGTCATCCATTATTTTTCAATCCAAGTGTTTTTTTTGATAGTATTTTTTAATTCGCCTTTTTGAAATTTCTTTTCGATTTTCATGATCATAGGCTGAAGCCCAAGGCGTTCCTTTTTGATGAGTTAAATCAATGAGTGAATCAGTATCTTTCATTTTATAATAATCCCATATGGCTAATAATACTGATTTTGTTTGTTCATCCATTTCATATGTTGGGGCTCTTTTGGTTGTCATCTCTTTAAAGTCAAAGTAAAGGGCCGCTGGGGCTTGTCGTAGATCCCCCTTTTGAAATTTTTTATATTGATGATAGATATTGGGGATGACTGGTCCAAACCGCCAAGCTTGAATAGGATCATTGAATAACTTTTTCTTTCGCCCTAAAACATAACACCAACCAAAAGAAACATAAAGCAATTTTTGGAGTTTGATGTTATCGATAAAAATCTCGTCGTGGCGAGCTTGCTCTAAAATAAAATTAGTGATATGAGCTGCAGTGTATAATGGTCGTTCTTGAAACATTGGAGTGTTTTTTTAATAAAATTTTTTCAAATATTTTGATATTCCGATTTCCAAGATGCCCGTGGATACAACGACGATAGAGAATATCAATAACAGTGCTTTGACAAATACAATACTTTTTCGCCAACTCCTTGATTTTTTGATAATTCAATAAAGAAGTTCGAACTTGAAAAAGGGGAATGCCATCTTTGCTTTACATAGTCCTTGATAAGCACCAGGATGAATTTCATTACCCGAACAATAATGAGTCCAAACATCAATGATTTTTTTAGAAATGTCCATTTCTTTTTGTAATTCATGGACATATTAAATAATTTCTCTTTATAAAAAAGGCTTCATGTTTTTTGTGAATGATTCACATTATTCAAGATGATTATAAGGGTAATTATTCAAATCAAAATATAAAATCATAGGAAAAGATTGTCTTTGATGAGATAAACAATGGAGACAAAAAATCATGTCTAATCCCATAGCGAACCATTTCACCGATCATCGACACACCACGAATCACCGACTTTTAAGATCGATTCAAAAAATGGTCGAAGCTTTTTCATAAAACAATAGATGATTATAGACCAAAAGTAAACCGAATCCACAACTTTTGTACTAGAACCTTTAAATTCATGTTTTGACAAATTTATTTTGTGTTACGTTTTTTTAATTCAAATGATCTCTCAGCTTCAAATAAAAAATGCTGTTTTAAATGGACCTTGTTATCAAAGAAATTGACACGGGGGAACGAGCGAAAGAATAGCATAAAAACAATCCATAATTTTAGACTACTTTACAACCTGTTTTCATTCAATCCTTTTTTAATGAGGCAATATTTTGGAGTCAAACAGAACATTGGTTTTTTATCAGTAGTATGTTCCTCTATTTTTTGGATGATGATACTCTTCATTTCTTGCGATTCGGGAAGCAATCCATTAGACCAATTACCTGAAAAGCCAATGATCGCCAAAGTCGATACCAAAACATCCAATGATATACCAGATAACTGGTGGAATCAAAGAGTTTTTTATGAAATTTTTGTTCGTAGTTTTTATGATTCGGATGGCGATGGTATTGGAGATATCCAAGGAATCATCCAAAAACTAGATTATCTCAATGATGGTAATCCCAATACATTCCATGATTTGGGAATTACTGGTATTTGGTTGATGCCAACATTTCCTTCTCCGAGTTACCATGGATATGATGTCACGAACTATCGAGAAATCAATCCGCAATATGGAACTATAGATGATTTTAAAGAATTACTGGCGGAGGCTCATCAAAGAGGTATTAAAATCATTATCGATTTTGTGGGCAATCATAGTTCTGATCAGCATCCATGGTTTCGAAATTCAATTTCTAATGGAGACAAACGTGATTGGTACTTATGGAGAGATACGAAACCAAACTTTAATGGGCCTTGGGGTCAAAATGTGTGGCATAAGAGAAACAACCGTTTTTATTATGGCGTGTTTTGGCATGGCATGCCAGATTTAAATTATAACAATCCAGCCGTCACCCAAGAAATCAAAGAAATTGTTCGATTTTGGGTGGAAGATATAGGTGTCGATGGCTTTCGAATTGATGCAGTGAAGCACTGGATCGAAGAAGGGAGTCTACAAGAAAACTCCAATACGACTTTAAAATGGTGGAAAGATTTTTATCGATTTCAAAAGGCATTAGATTCAGAATTAATGACCGTAGGAGAAGTTTGGTCAGACACCAATAGTATCATTCCTTATACAGAGGAACGATTAGACTATTGTTTTGAATTTGATTTAGCTGGGGCCATTATCAATGGGGTTAACCGTGAAAACGCTTTAACTATCCAATCCAAAATCAGAAGTGTTTCAAAGGCCTATGTTGCAGGCCAGTATGGGGTCTTTTTATCAAATCATGATCAAAACAGAAGTTTCGAGACCTTTAATAAAAATATTTTAAAAGCGAAAATGGCCGCTAGTATCCTATTGACTATTCAAGGCGTTCCCTATGTTTATTATGGAGAAGAAATTGGTATGTTGGGTGTGAAACCTGATGAAGACATTCGCAAACCCATGCAGTGGTCGTCAGAAGCCAATGGTGGTTTCACAACTGGGGTTCCATGGCGTCAGTTAAATAGTGATTACACTGTCAAAAATGTTTCCGTTCAACAAGATGATCATCGATCACTTTTGAAGCATTACCAAAAACTGATTTCACTGAGAAACCGCCATTCAGCTCTGAGTATTGGCGATTATCGAGAATTAAAAAGCCAAGATCAGAGCGTATTAGCTTTTATTAGAAAAGACGAGGTGAGCAATCAAACTTTTTTAGTAGTACACAATATATCCACACGAAAAAAAACTTCGGTTTCATTAACCGATGAAATGGCTTTTTTAGCTCAAGGAACTTATAGAACATCAGATTTGCTTTCAAATGACGAAAATTTGTTAGTGGCTGTTAATGAATCTAGTTCAGGGAATTCAGCTATTTCTCATATTAAAATTCCTGATTTGGATTTAGGCCCTTATGCGAGCTTCATTACAGAAATAAAGTAACCTTAATCAATATTTTATGAGTCGAAATAAAATCAACATTTACGTATTCATCGTCTTATTTGGAATTCATTTTCTAGGTCAAGCTCAAATTACTGCTGATTCAAAATCTTCAGATGATCATTTAAACAGACCCGAACGTGAAGAATGGTTTCGAAATTTAGGATTAGGGATGATGATTCATTGGAGTGTTGATAGTCAATTGGGTACGGTGATCAGTCATAGTATTGTTGGTTCATCAGAAGATTATCGTCAGCGTTATTATACTGAGCTTCCCAAAACATTTAATCCAACGAGATTTGATGCGGATGAAATAGCACGAACCGCACGACTTGCTGGCATGAAATACATTGTCTTTACGACCAAGCACCATTCTGGTTTTTGTATGTGGGATACGAAAACCACAGATTTCAATATCATGAACACACCCTATGGAAAAGATGTGGTTAAAGAATTTGTGGATGCCACAAGAAAATATGGATTGGCTGTGGGTTTTTATTATTCACCTGAAGATTGGTTGTTTGTTGATCAACAAGGAGCGTTGGTCAAAAGAGTTGATCGTGATAGCATTGCAGCTCCTTTTCGTGAAGAATATGATCAGTTTGTCAGAGATCAAATGAGGGAACTATTGACAAACTATGGAGATATCGATATTTTGTTTTTAGATGGGGGCTTTTGGCCACCTGCAAAAGAAATTACTTGGAGACTGCAACCCCATACGGTTATTACACGTGGAGCCATGGAATCACCAGAACAGACCATTGCCGATGTGATTCTAGATCGGCCTTGGGAATCGGTGATCTCTATCAATAATCAATGGCAATACAAACCAACCAATAAATTCATCAAAGACGGCAATAAGCAGATCAAGATGTTGATTGAATCTAGAGCTAAGGGTGGGAACCTTTTGCTTAATTTAAGCCTGAAACCGAATGGAGAATTTGATATGGCAGAAGAAGAACCGCTCTATGAATTAGCGGCATGGGTGTTTGTGAATCAAGAATCTCTTTATGATGTACGACCTTGGATTGTGAGCCATGAAGGAAATATTTGGTTTACGAAAGCGATCGATGCACCAACGGTCTATGTACATTTAACGGGTCATGAGTCATGGGAAAGAGGAAAAAGAAAGAACTATGTTTTAAAATCTCTAAAAGCCACAAAGGACACCAAAATTGAAGTTTTGGGACATGATGGATTAGTCGTTGAGTACCAACCAAATAATGATCCCAAGTCTTATTTTATTCAAAAAGAAGATGGTCTCCATTTATCGGTTATCAGAGCCCAGAGAATCTACAATAATAATTTTTGGCCGAATCCTGTCGTCGTCAAATTAACCCATGTCGAACCAACCTATGTCCCTCCCACTTTTGAAACTTTGGATGCTGAGATAGATCAAGATCAAGTCTATTTCAAAGGAAGGATCATTGATCTTAAAGATTTTGATGAGGTATTGGTTCGTTTTGAATATCGCATATACCCTGGGTTTCATGAAAGTATTTATTATGATACTTGGGAGAAAACCGACTGGCTTGCAATAAATACAACAAATGAATTTCGAATCAAAACTGCCGAATCTTTAACAGTCAATAAAGAATATGAATTTCGAGTTGTTTTAAAAACCGAATTTGGAAATATTAAGGGAAACCTCAAAGAAGTAGACATACCAAAGTGAAACACTAGTTTTGGTGATCCCATTTAATTCGTGGATTTAATTCGTAGTGTTCGCTTCCATGATTCAACCAAAAACAACCGTTCCACTACTACGATTTAATTTGTAAATTAATTCGTAGTGGGGTGTTATTTTATGGTTGGCATTTCTCAAATGGGGGTAAAAATTTAGTGGGTAAAACGCCGTTATGATTAAACGCATCACATAGTATTACATTACTCACATCCCAATTACTGATATCTTGGTTAAATGGGTTATTGAATAGTAGATTTGCTTCAGCAACGAATATCCCACCAAACATCCCAGCCATATGGGTTACATTGCTTGTATCCCAATCCCCAATATCTTGGTTAAATGAACTTAAACGAAACATCCCACGCATATTCCTTACATTGCTCACATCCCATTGACTTATATCTTGGTTAAATGTTGTATAGAATATGCTATCTCGATTACCACTGAGTCCCCCGCCAAACATTCCACCCATATCGGTTACATTGCTTGTATCCCAATCCCCAATATCTTGGTTAAATGATCTAGCACCCCAAAACATCCCACTCATATTCCTTACATTGTTCACATCCCAATCCCCGATGTCTTGGTTGAAAAACTCACTGACTCCAAACATATAACTCATATCGGTTACATTACTGGTATCCCAACTGCTAATATCTTGGTTGAAACTTCCAGGCCCCTCAAACATGCTCCTCATATTGGTTACCAAAGTAGTCACTACATACGAAAGATTATGCGAAACATTTCCTTCATCATCAAGTGTAGCCATTTGTCTTAACATTTCCTCATCCACAATCGTATAGGATCTTCTCTCAAAGGATACTTCCTTTCCAACTAAATACCCTATTGCATAGGGTAAATGTTTAGGGTTAATGGCTATCGTTACCCCATTGTCTTTTTTGATTAAAACCTCACTGTCGTTTTTGGGGATGGATAGGTCGGTTAATCGGTTTTCCAACTGTTCTATTTCATTATTAGCCGTTGCAATTTGTTTGTTTAACTCACCCACTTGACTTTGATTTTCATTGGTTAGGTTATCAATATCTTTTTCTAATTTCTGTATATCCTCTTTCAATTGGTTTATTTCCTTGTTCTTTTCTATACCAAGTGTGTTTATCTGACTTTCAAGGGTTGCTACCTTTTCATTCAAGGTATTCACTTGATTTTGCAAATTAGCTTTCTCACTATTCAAGGTGTTGTTTTCATTTTTCAAATTAGCGTTCTCACTTTGTAAATTAGAGTTATCATTATTCAAAGTGCTATTTTGATTTTTCAAGTTGGTGTTCTCACTTCGCAACTCGGTTAATTGTCTTTGTAATTCATTTAACTCATCATCTTTTCCATTATCATCTTTTGAACATGCTAATAACAACATACTCAACAACATTAATCTCAATAGCTTCATTCTTTTATTTTGTAAATTAATTCGTAGGGTCTGTATTAATAACATAACCCCAATAATCCAAACTGTTATCTAACTTGCCGTAAGATAAATTTCTTTCATCATCATAAGATAACGCATAAGTGCTTCTGAAAGGTTGATATTGATCTCCGCCATCAATCCCATGATCATATGAAAAAGTAGGGCATATATCTATATACGGACTCCAAGGCTCTTTTGACACTATAATATTATCTAATTTTAAGGCACTCCAACTATCATATATTACATCTCCTTGTTCTATAATATCAATCACATCTATCATTGCTTTATCAATCATTTCAACTAACCCGTCAAAAGCTTTATAGTATGCACCTCCAATTCCATCAACAATCTCAATATTACTATCTAAAAAAAGAACAAACTCACTTCTGGCAAAATTCTCAAAACACCCTTTGACTTTATATTGATTTCTTATTGCGGTATCAACAAAATTCTCAAAACTCCCATGCTTTTCTACTAAATAATTTTTCAACTTGCTAGGATCAATCCATGGCTCATCATTATATCTATTCATAAATTCTTTACGACTTAACTTATCAAAAACTTTTACCCCATCACATTTCTCACCTATACTTTGACACGCACCCAACCATAACCCCATCATCAACAACCCCATTCCAATTGTCATTGTTTTCATTTTTATCATTTTTTAAGTTATTTCCTTTGTTTTAATTGATATGATCCACTGCCGTTAGGGTGCTTTTGGATCATTACGGACAACCGTTGATTCACTATTTCATTCAGTTTGTCCATTGTTTGTTGATCCTCTGGCAATTGATTAACCAACCCCGCACACTTTCTCACTAAGTCTGGGATTGGGTATTTTAATACAAACTTTTGTTTATCTGGTGCAAACGTTCTATAATACTCCATTCCTATTTCAAACTTGGTATTCCTTGAACATCATCAAAATAAACTTTAATTGGGTTGTATTTCTCAATCATTAGTTCCAATTCAATTGGTGGTCATCAACAATTGATTTGGCACCGTTATCAAACTCATTACTCTCAATCATCCTTTGGACTACTCCATTAATCACTTTTTCCACGTTGGCAATCGTCTTAAAGTCAATATGCTTGAACGTGGTTATTAGTTCCTCAATCACAACATCCATTACCTTATCAATCGGATATTTCAAAACATACCGATCCTATTCTGGTTCAAAAACAATAAAATACTCTTTGGGTATTTGGTAGACTGGTTTCTTGTCTCCATTAAAAATAATTTTGATTGGGGGGGGGGGATAATTCATTGTTTTTACTTAATCCTCTAAAAAATTAGCTCTATTTTCTTCTATTGATTTTGATAGATTAAATGATCCGTATTCATAAGTTAAAAACAACATTCCATATCTACGATTCGTTGAATCGACATTTTTCACACCAACAGCATATTCTTGTCTCGTATAAATGTTTTTTGGGACTCCATATATGTAAATTTCTTGTATTATAGATAATCCCAAACTTCCAATCGCTTCTACCCAACTTCTATATTTAGGATCATTTTTGTAGTATTCTCTGTAATACCGTCTCCAGAAACTATTATAGTTTCTAATTACATCATCACTAATTTCAAATAGCTTTTCTATATCTATATCCCATTTTCCAATCTCATCTATATCTTTCCTTACCTTAATAATAAAGTTTTGTTCTCCTATATCGTCATAAATTCCTTTTGCTCTAAAAAGATAGATACATTCCTTACCTATACATCTATATTTAGATATATCTATTTGTTTTATATCGGTTGTTTGTCCAAAGTTTATCGTGCTTATCAACAAAATAATCAACCCAAAACCTTTCTTTTTGATCACCATCATAACTCCATTTGGATTGCTATGTTGTCCATCAAACCACTGTTAATTTAAGTTCACACGATTATTAACGGCTCGGGTGCTTAAATTCCCATGATATCAACTACTCAAGCGTGCAAAGTCCATCAACCAATCATCAATTTGGTTGGTTATTTCTATCGGTTTCATTAATGTTTGATTTTAATGGGTGGGTACTTCGAGTTTATAGCTTATAAATTAATACGACAAATAAGGTTATCAAGCCTCCTATAATAATTGTGGCTATTAAACCGCCTAATCTTATAGTCCATTTGATGTTATTGGTGTTGTTATTTACTTTATCATTCATACCCTTAACCTCATTCTCTATATTTTCTAATCTGGTTAGTATCTCTTTGTCCCTATCATTACCTCTATTAACTGCTTCTAGTATCTCCTTATTAGTTACTTCTTTATTACTCATTTTTACTTATTTCATGCGGTTCTTACAAATGTAGTATTTTTTACTTATTTGTTTTATCTCTTTGGACATTAAGCCTATCAAGTCCACTAGGGCTTAATGGTCATACTCTTATTTTAGATGTGATTAATTGATTTCTGTATTTCAATATGGGATCCTAGTTTCATCACTTCAGACTTATTTTCTTACGATTTAAGATAAGTTCAACGCCATACTCACCTATTTAGTGCTACATCAACAAACCCAACCAAACCATTGACTGCCGAAACCACTAAGGTTTCATTTTGTCATTTCAAAATGGACAGTGTCTAAACTGAATTCACGAAGGCCTTTTGTGTTTGATGTTTCTTTTTCTATAGGTTTCAATCAACCGTACTAAAATAGGGAGAACCTTAATGACGACGAAAACCACCTGAATGATCGCCCTATATTTCCGCATAAACAAAAACCATGAACCCTTGTTACTTAAAAAAATAATGAGCGCTAATGTTAAAAAACGCACTCGAATATTAAAATGCTAGCCTAAACCATCATCAAGCTGTCAAAACAAGAAGACTCAATCCACCCTAGTGAAACCAATCAACAATCACCTTGCCCAATTTATATTTCAAACAAAAACAATCGTTTTCTGTGGCCATAAATGGTTGAAATTGATGCGGAAATTAATTATTTCCTAAAATCAACGGTAAACCATCTTCACCAGACCCTACAATCACAACCTTCGAATTTGGAGATTCCGCTAATTTCAATGTGGCTTCGACCCCCTTATCTCTTAAAATATTATTGGTAAGCGATGCATTCAGAATTCTATTGGCATTAGCTTTTCCTTCGGCTTCAATCCTTCTACGTTCAGCTTCTTGCTTTTCTTTAGCAATCCTAAATTCATATTCTAAAGCTTCTTGTTCTTGTTTGAGTTTTCGCTCAATGGCTTCTTTAATCGCTGCAGGTAATGTCACATCTCGAACCAACACAGCATTTAATTGAATGTGCTGGGATATAACATTGGCTTTAGTTTCATCAAAAATTTCATTTTGAATAGCATCTCTTTTGGTCGAATATAATTGTTCAGGTGTATAACGTCCGACCACAGATCGAGCAACGGCTCTGATTTGAGGAATCAATACGACATTGACATAATTTTCTCCTTTTTCTTGATGCAATCGGCCAAGACTTTCATAGTTTGGTTGAAACAAAACAGAAACGTCTAAAGAAATTTCTAGTCCATTAGAAGATAGCACCTGCATCTTTCCTTCAAAAATTTCCTGTTGTTTGACATTATAAACGTAGACTCGATTCCAAGGTAAAATCAAATGAAATCCTTCACCTAATGGTGATCGGTCTGTGGCAACACCACCACCGAAAGTTCGAAATAAAACGCCCGCTTCTCCATAACCAATGTTAACAGAAGATTTGGCAATAAAAATAATGAGTACGATGAGCCCTAAGATTAAGGGCAAACCGATTTTTGGTAATTTATCCATGATAATTTAAATAGTTTATAAAAAGTTGTTTGTTTTGATTAATTCATTCCTCCATCAACCACTAGTACTTGCCCTGTTACATAAGAAGACAACTCTGAAGCTAAAAAAACAGTGGCATTAGCAACATCACTTGATTTTCCAGTTCGCTTTAGAGCGATGCGATCCGTTAATGCTTTGGTGGCTTGTTCAGACAATTCACTGGTCATATCAGTTTCGATAAAACCAGGCGCAATCACATTGCTTCTAATATTTCTTGAACCTAATTCTTTAGCTAGGGATTTACTAAACCCAATGATGCCAGCCTTGGATGCAGCATAATTGGCTTGACCTGCATTTCCTTGAAGACCGATGATGGAACTGATATGAATAATAGATCCTTTTCTTTGTTTTAAAAAGGTTCTTAATATGGCTTTGGTATGGTTGAATACGGACTTTAGATTCACTTCTAAAACTTGGTCGAAATCAGATTCTTGCATGCGAAGAAGCAAATTATCTTTTGTAATCCCGGCATTATTCACCAAGATATCTAACCCGCCAAAATCTTCAAGAATACGTGATACTAATTCTTGAGTTTGTTTAAAGTCCGAAGCATTAGACTGATAGGCTTTGATGGTTTGATTAGTTTGAGAACTCAACGCCTTAACTAATTCATTGGCAGCTTGTTGATTGGAATGATATGTAAAGGCCACATGGGCTCCATGTTCAGCAAAAGCCTTAACGATTCCTCGACCAATCCCTCGACTCCCACCGGTGATTAAAGCTGTTTTATGATTTAGTAACATAAGTATGATTGATGATTTGGTTGACTGTTGATCCAATTTCGGCAGGAGAATCCACGACGTGAATACCGCACTGTTTCATGATGGCTTTTTTGGCACTGGCTGTATCCTCTTTTCCTCCGACGATCGCACCGGCATGTCCCATAGTTCTACCAGCAGGAGCTGTTTCTCCCGCAATAAAACCAACGATTGGTTTTTGGGTTCCATTGGCTTGAATCCAACGAGCAGCATCGACTTCCATCTGACCACCAATTTCACCAATAATGACAATACTATGGGTGTCATCGTCATGAATGAAAAGCTCTACAGCATCTTTGACAGACGTGCCAATGATGGGATCGCCACCAATGCCAATGGCTGTTGAAATACCATTGCCTTCACGTACGATTTGATCGGCTGCTTCATAAGTTAATGTACCAGATTTGGAAACGACACCCACATTTCCTTTTTTAAAAACAAAACCAGGCATGATACCTACTTTGGCTTCTTCAGGGGTAATCACACCAGGACAGTTTGGTCCCACCAGGCGACAATCATAGTTTTTTAGATAACTTTTTGCTTGAACCATGTCTTGAGTGGGAATCCCTTCGGTGATGGTTACGATGACTTTTATACCTGATTCGGCTGCCTCCATAATGGCATCGGCTGCAAATGGCGGAGGCACAAAGATGATTGACGTATTGGCTCCCAACGTAGTAACAGCCCTTTCCATGGTATTGAAAACAGGACGATCTAAATGAGTTGTTCCGCCTTTTTTAGGGGTCACTCCACCAACGATATTGGTGCCATATTCAATCATTTGTTGGGAGTGAAATGTGCCTTCACTACCTGTGAAACCTTGAACCAATACCTTAGAATTTTTATCAACTAAAATACTCATAAGTTGTAGAACTATTTTTTAACTCTTTCAATGTAGACCCCTTTTTGAGTGTCCACTTTGATTTGATCTCCTTCATGGATAAACAATGGCACATTCACTTGAGCTCCAGTTTCTAAAGTAGCCGGCTTCATGGCATTGGTGGCCGTATTTCCCTTGACCCCCGGTTCGACTTGTGCTACTTCAAGAATAACACTAGCGGGTAACTCAACCGAAAGTGGTGTGCTATCGGAAGAATCGATAGCGATTTGAGTAAAAGCCCCTTCTTTGAGAAATTGAGCGTTTTCGATCAGGTTTTCTAGTACATGTATTTGGTTGAAATCTTCACTATGCATAAAATGATACGTCTCGCCTTCTTTATACAAAAACTGATAGCGACCGGTGATGACTTGGACATTGTCTAATTTGTGACCTGAAGTAAATGTGTTGTCAATGACCCTGCCAGATGTTACACTTTTGAGTTTGGTTCTGATAAATGCAGGTCCTTTGCCTGGTTTAACATGCAAAAAGTCAATGACCTTATAAATGTCATTATTGTATCGAATACAAAGTCCTTTCTTAATTTCTGAGGTTGGTACCATTCTAACAATTATCGGATGACACCTCTTGACGTGTTTTCAAAAAACGAAATAATATTTCGTGCTTCTCTACTCTTTGGAAAATTTGATTGGATGTTGTCTAATGCATTTTTAAGATTATAATTCCCTTGGTAAATAAAGCGGTAAATGTTTTGAAGTTCGTTGATATCATCTAAGGTAAATCCTAATCGCTCTAATCGAACGGAATTAATTCCCATATACGTCAGAGGCTCACGAGCTACTTTGATGTAAGGAGGAACGTCCATACGAACTAGTGATCCACCGGCAATAAAAGCATAATCACCAATACGACAATATTGGTGCACCGCCGTTAATCCTGAAATAGTCACGTAATCACCGACATGAATGTGTCCTGATAAGGTAGCAACATTCGAAAAAATACAATGATTACCAATCACACAGTCATGAGCCACATGACAATAAGCCATGATTAAACAATCATTACCAATCACTGTTTTTCCAAGCGCTGAGGTGCCTCTATTGATCGTAGCACATTCACGTATGGTGGTTCGATCACCAATTTCTACTACGGTTTGTTCTCCTTTAAACTTTAAATCTTGTGGAATGCCAGAAATAACGGCTCCTGGAAAAATGCGGCAGTTTTCGCCAATTCGAGCCCCCGGCATTACTGTGGCATTGGAATAGATCGTTGTCCCATGACCGATGACCACATCTTCATGAATGGTTGAAAATGGCCCAATGCTCACATTTTCACCAATTTCTGCTTTTGGATGCACTCTGGCCAATGAATCAATCATGATTGTGGAGCATTATCTCTATGTACAATTTTGGCTAATAGTTCGGCCTCCGTGGTCACTTGACCGTTGACAAAGATACGTCCCCCCATGTGGCTAATCCCCCCTCTTATGGGACGTAATAACTCAAGACTAAAAATCATCGTATCACCTGGAAAAACAGGTCGTTTGAATCTGGCGGTTTCGATTTTAGCAAAAAAGGTGATATAATCTTGAGGATTTTCATAATTATTCATCACCAATACCCCACCGGTTTGAGCCATGCCTTCAATTTGAAGTACGCCGGGTAACACCGGAGCCCCTGGAAAATGTCCTTGAAAAAAGTTTTCATTAATCGTGACATTTTTTGTCCCTACGACGTGCGTCGAAGTTAATTCAAAGATTTTATCAACAAATAAAAACGGTGGACGATGAGGGAGCATTTTCATGATCTGATTGACATCCATCAAGGGTTTGGCATTCAAATCGATATTTGGCATTTTTAACCGCCTTTCTTTTCTGATAGTCGAAGCGATTTTTTGAGCCATTTTTGAATTGATATAATGACCAGGTTTGCTAGCAATGATTTTTCCCTTAATTGGTGTACCAACTAAAGCCAAGTCCCCTAATAAATCAAGCAACTTATGCCTGGCTGCTTCATTGGGATGATGTAGTTCTAAATTGTTTAAAATACCATTAGGTTTCACTTTGATATCTGTTCTTCCAAAAACTTTGTGAAGCTTTCTGAGATTATCTTGCGTGACGGGTTTGTCCACATAAACTATGGCATTGTTTAAATCACCTCCTTTTATCAGTCCTTTATCCAACATAGTTTGTAAATCGTGTAAGAAACTGAAGGTTCTAGAAGAGGCAATCTCTGTAGCAAAATCTTCTATTTTTTCTAGTTTGGCATTTTGCGTCCCTAATACAGATGTGCCAAAATCCACCATCACATGAATCGAAGTTTCATTGGATGGTAGCACAATGATTTCACCACCTGTTTTTGGATCGGAGTAAGCTATAGGCTTTGTCACCAAATATTCTTCTTTCAATTGTGATTGAACTTGAACGCCTGATTTTTCTAATGCTTCGACAAAGGTTTGTGAGGCCCCCTCCATAATAGGTACTTCTGGAGCATCTAGTTCAATATAACAGTTATCGATACTTAGACCTACCAAGCTAGCCAAAACGTGTTCAACCGTGTTGATCTCCACACCATCTTTTGCAATCGTGGTCCGACGATCTGTACTAGCAAGGAACTTGATGGTTACCGGTATTTTAACAATGGGATTAACATCAACACGGATAAAGACAATCCCCGTATTCACTGGTGCTGGTTTGAAAGTGATGGTCACATCATGCCCTGTATGAAGTCCTTTGCCTTTTAAGCTTACTTCATTGGAAAGTGTCTGCTGTGGTACTGTCTTTTGAAGCATTTTTTAGTTGATTTTCAATATCATTTAATCGACGTTCTAAATCTGGTAACCGACGAAATATAGCATAGGCTCTATAATAGTCATGAAATTTAATGGCAGGCGTTCCTTGGATATCTGTATTGTCGGAATAGCTTTTGGTGATACCAGATTGCCCCTGAACACGCACGCCATTTCCGAGTTTGATATGTCCGATCAAACCCACTTGTCCCCCTAATACACAGTTTTCTCCCAATTTTGATGAACCTGAAACCCCACTTTGGGCAGCGATGACGGTGTTTTTACCCACTTCAACATTATGTGCTATTTGGACTAAATTATCGATACGAACCCCCTCATGGATGATCGTAGATCCAATGGTGGCTCTGTCGATGGTCACATTGGATCCCAAATGAACATTATCATGAACGACAACATTTCCTGTTTGTGGTATTTTCAAATAGGTTTTATCTTTTTGAGGAGCATACCCAAAACCATCACTGCCGACAACGGATCCACTTTTAATTTCACAATGATTACCAATAGAAGTTTTACTGTAAATAGAAACTCTCGAATGAAGTTTTGTATCTGATCCTATTTGTACTTCTTGACCTATCCAACAATGGGGTCCAATGATGGAATAGTCTCCAATTTGAGAACCAGATTCTATCACAGCATAGGGTCCAACCGTTACGTTTTTTCCAAGAGTGACATCGGTAGCAATGATTGCTGTTGAATGAATTCCGACTTCTGAAGCATGATTCGATTCAAATTTTTTTAATAATTGAGTGAATGATAAATAGGGATCGTCCACTTCAATTAAAGAGGTCTTTTTTGAGTGTTTGTAATACCCAGGTTTTACAAGCACTGCCGAGGCATTGGTATTGGATAAGTGTAATTCGTATTTGGGATTGGACAAGAAGGTTAATGAACCTTGTTCAGCATCTTCAATTTTTGAACACTGAGTAATGACAGATGATTCATTCCCAACAACTCTCCCACCGACTAAATCTGCGATTTCTTGAACTTTAAATTTCACGTTGCAAATATAAAAGTTTAAACATAGGGATTATTTTTGATGGCATATGTAATGGATGCGTAGGTCTTCAGAAAAATAATAGGATTTGAGGTATTTGACTAGCTCGTGAAGTGGTTTAGACTCATCTTTTTTAAGCTTCACAAGAACTTTATCTTTTCGTGGGCTATACGTCAAACTTTTTACATGACCAGCAAAAACAAAATAAGAAGACAACTCTTTATCTTGTTGCCAAGCCTCCAGCTGACTTTTATACTTATCGATGACCTTATCAAACGGATGAGATTGAGATAATTGGATTTTAGGAAATTTTCGATCCAATAAACTGTTACATAATAATTGAAGCGTTTTATCAGGATGAGCTTTTCCCAATTTCCATAGTTGAATCATATCTGAGTCATCCAACTTTAAAAACTCATGAACCATTTGTTGGGAAATTTGTGAATCATTTAACTTGTTTGTTTGTGAAAACCAAAACGAAAATTTTGGTAACAGAAATTTAGTATTCAGTTCTACCTGTTTGAATCTTGTCCACATTTTTTCTAATAACAAATCGGCCAAAATATTATTTTTATGACCATAAACCTGTAGCTTCATGAACCTTCGATCGAATAAAAACTTTTCAAGGGTATGAAGGCTTTTAAAATCATAAACCAAATTGTTTTCGAAAATATCGAGCATTTCGATGATTCGATCCACATCAAAATTGACGCCTGATACCCCTGTAAAGTATCGGTCTCGATTGAGAAAATCCAATCGATCTAGATCGATCTGACTAACAATCAACTGGTTTAAATATTTTTTAGGATAATCGCCTTTTAAAATGGACAATGCAATAGTTAATTCACCGCCATATTCTTGGTTTAATAATTCCACCACTTGATACGTTATGGACTCGTGTGAAGTCTTTGGAAAAAATAAAGTTTCACTGCTATGAGAGAAGGGGCCGTGTCCTATGTCATGCAATAGCGCCGCCAGTTGTAATCCTTGTTGTTCTGATTTTGAAATTGGAATGTTTTTTCTTTTCAGCGTATTGATGGCTTTTTGGGCCAAATACATAGAGCCGATGGAATGTTGAAATCTGGTATGGGTTGCCCCTGGAAACACAAAATCGGCCATTCCCATTTGTTTGATTCTTCTAAGACGCTGAAAATAAGGATGCTCAATAACCGATTTGATGAGAGGATCGGTTACTTGTACAAATCCGTACAAAGGGTCCTTAATCAAGGTATGACTTTCCATATTAATTCACAAATTTAAAACAGTCAACATCAGATATATTAAAGTTTTATTTTCACAACCCTTATGGAAAAAATTTATCATATCGATGACATCAATCAAATTGTCATTGAAATCCTAAAAAAAGCCAAACACAACATTATTAGAATTGATGGGGAATTGGGGGCTGGTAAAACAACTTTAATTAAATCAATTTGTGAAAAACTAGGTGTTACATCGATGGTTCAAAGCCCGACTTTTTCAATCATGAATCAATATGAATCTTTAAGTGGTATCATATATCACTTTGATTTTTATCGTATAAAAAAAATAGATGAAGTACTAGATTTGGGATTTTTAGATTTATTTGAAATAGCTTATTTGAATTTGATTGAATGGGGAGAAAATGTTCAAGAAATACTGCCTCAGCAAATGCATCATTTTCAATTAAATACCATCAATGAGTTCAAAAGAAAAATCAAGCAATTAAAATAAGAAACAATGAATTTTTTAAATCGCTTTACTTTATATGCTTTTGGCTTTTTAATGGGTTTGATTATTCTGGTTTTCATATGGAAACAAAAAGACGCTCAGTTTCATTACGGCCCTCAAGCGAGAGTCAAAACGAGTCTCTTGTCAAAATCTTTAATCGAATTCCAAACCAAACCAAATCAAATGGTCAGCGATAGTCTGATACGCCGCGTGATTAACAATGGGAAAGTAGTGTTTTCAAAAAGCATCACCAATCGGGACTCCTGTAATCTATATCGTATCGAGTACCAAGAGATTCAATTCTTGGATATAGAAAACTGCAAACATCGCATAGTCATCAGAAAAATCGAGGGTTTTTAGTTGTTATTTAATGATAAAACATAGAATGACAAGAACATTTACCATTTAGTTCTTTTTCGTCTTTTAAGCTCTTGTTTTATTAAATTGATGTCCCTAGAAGCTTGACTAAGGACTGAAGAGTTTTCTTGAGCTCTTCTGAGTAAATAAGGAATGATTTCTTTTAGAGGCCCATAGGGAATATATTGAACGGTTTTAAATCCTTGAGTAGCCAATCCATATGTAATATGATGGCTCATCCCATAAAGTTGAGAAAACCAAATTCTGGGATGCTGCTTATCGATATGGTATTGAGATATTAAATCCATGCAAAGCTGAGTACTTTTTTCATCGTGTGTCCCAAGAAACAAACTCAAACAATCTAGATTATTCATCATGAACTTTATCCCTTGGTGAAAGTTTTCATCGGTTTGTTTTTTTGAATCACAAATGGGACTTTCTACCCCTTGAGTCAATGCTCGCTGATTTTCTTTTTCTATGTAAGCGCCCCTTACCAATTTAACACCGACTATGACATCATTGGATTGAGCTAAATGTTTCAACTCGTTTAATTTTTTCAATCCATCTTTTCGATACATCTGAACCGTTGTGTAAACAATAGGTTCTTTTGTGTTGTGTTTTTTCATCAAATCAAAAGTTAAATGATCGATTGATTTCTGAATCCATGTTTCTTCCGCATCAATCAATAAATAGGCTTTTTTATTAAAACATTTTTCTGATATTTGATTAAATCTTTGTTTTATCCTACTCCATTCAATCAATTGATCATCAGTGAGCTGTTTTCCAATTTGTACTAATTCGAATAACTTGGAACGTCCCAAAGAAGTGGGTTTAAAAACAATGAACTTTAACCCATGGTGCAAATCAATATGGTCTATTTCATTTAAAATCTGTTTCAAGTTTAGATCAAAACTATCTTCATCTTGATGGCCTTCAATGGCATAACCGATGTATGAATAAATCTTTTGACTCCAATTTTGATCGACTATTTGGAGAGCCGATTCAATGGAACCGCCAGAACAGAATTTTTTATAAATAGAAGGACCGATCAACCAATGAAGGGGAATTTTAGATTGAAAGAGTTTATCAATCAGATGAACATCGATATTTATTATTCTTTTGTTGAAAAGAAATTTTGACAACCAGTATTCTTTTCGGAGTTGCCAATTTGATTTGTCTTTGAATATTTCTTGAGTGTTATTGAAGATAGCCACAAGTTGGTTATTGAATTCAAAGATAATTTGATTCCTCATTCAAGAACTCATCGAGTATATCTATAAACGTATCTTTGTCCTCTTGTTGCTGTGAATCCGAATCAATGATTTTATGAGTCCTTCAAATGTTTTTTATACCACTCATGCAATTCAAAGATTCATCCATAGGATTGATAATAAAAAGCATTCCATAGGTTTTATTCTGGTCGATTCTAATACGAAAACACACTGTTTGGATGTCTTGCTTAAAAAGTGTCCTTCCCTTGAAAATCTGATGGTCATTGAAGTACCCCCAGGAGAAAAGAGCAAATCGCTCAAAACATGTCAGTCCATCTGGAAAACATTATCTCAACACGCGGCAGATCGTCATAGTTATCTCATCAATTTGGGAGGAGGTATGATTACCGACTTGGGAGGATTTGTGGCATCCGTATACAAAAGAGGAATTTCATTTTATAACATTCCAACCTCATTATTGGGAATGGCGGACGCCTCGGTTGGTGGTAAAACAGGAATCAACTTTGAGTTATTAAAGAATCAGATTGGCACCATAACCGATGCTGCAATGGTCATCATTCTTCCTGAATTTTTAAAAACGCTGAATCAAAGAGAATTATTCAGTGGATATGCTGAAATGCTTAAAAGTGCTTTAATTCAAGATGAGAATTATTGGAAAGCATTAAAAAAGGGAAGCCCCATCGATTCGTTATTTATTACCAATCAAATCGAACAATCGATATATATCAAATCAGAAATCGTTTCTTCAGATAAATATGAAAAAGGCCAACGAAAGATTTTAAATTTTGGTCATACTCTTGGACATGCCATAGAGTCTTATTTTCTTTCTTCAAAACAAGACGCTTATTTATTACACGGTGAAGCAATTGTTATAGGGATGATCTTAGAATCCTATATGTCCAGCAAACTCTTAACGTTGAGTCCTTCTGCCTTAGAAGAAATCACGGAAACGTTTCAACGTTTTTATAAGCCAGTAAAAATTTCAAAAAGTCAGCAAAAGAAAATTATTGACTTATTAAAACACGATAAAAAAAATCAAGAAGGAGTGGTTCAATTCGCTTTACTAGAGGCCATTGGAAAAGCAAAAAAAGACATGGTTGTTGTTGATGATTCGATGATTGATGAAGCTTTCGATTATTATTCTATGCAGAGTTTCGGCTCGCATTAATGTTTCCAAATAAAGAGCGCACCACCAGTTTTTCTAGAATTTTAATATTCTTTCGATTTAAGGTGTTGTTTCTATAAAATTGATTGACTTTTTTTAAAGCATACTGTTGTATGGTCAATAATGGAAGAGCAATATCTTCTCGAACTTTGATCGATGCTTTTCCCGCCGCTTCATACTCCATTAAGGTGTTAAATCCAGTTATTTCTAAAAGGAGGCTTCTGGTTAATTCGTATTCATTATAAATCATTTGCCAAAACTCACCAAATTCTTCATCCTCTTTCATGTAAGCCGTGAGATCAAAAAAAGATTTTGTTAAACTCATCATACTATTGAACACTAGCGTTCTGAAAAATCTCGATTCGTCAAAGAGCTTGACAACTCTTTTCAATCGCTTTCTTTTTTTGAATTCATTGATCGCTGATCCAACACCATAAAATCCTGGCACATTTTGTTTTAATAAACTCCAACTACCAACAAAAGGAATAGCTCTTAAATCTTCAAAAATAAATTTTTCCGAGGCTCCTCTTTTAGCGGGTCGACTGCCTATATTAGTTTTGGCATAATATGGTAAGGTAGACATCCTTTGTAGATAGGGAACAAACTTTGGGTGTTGTTTGAATTGGCTATATATTTGATAACTCTTGATAGCCAACTCTTCAAAAGTATTTCGATTGCTTCTTGATAAGGTGTTTTCTTTTCCAAGTAGCAGACGACTACGAACGCCTGCACTCAATAATTGTTCAAAATTAAATCGGGAAGAATCGAGGCTGCCAAAATTTGAACTGATGGTTTGTCCCTGAATAGTCAATTGGATGTCATCAGACATGATACTGTTTCCTCTAGAAGCATAAAACTGATGGGTGTTGCCCCCTCCTCTAGCGGGAGGCCCTCCTCTCCCATCAAAAAAGGTGACTTTCAGTCCATATTTGTTTGATAACTGACTCAATTCTTGCTTGGCCAAATAAATACTCCAATTGGCCATGAGGTATCCCCCATCTTTAGTCCCATCAGAGAAGCCCAACATAATGGTCTGATGGTTGTTTCTATGCCTTAAATGCTTTCGGTAATTTGGATTACTGTACAACCCCTTCATCACTGAAAATGAGGTTTTTAAATCATTGATGGTTTCAAATAATGGTATAAAATCGACCGAAAGTTCTTTCCAACCAGACAAACGATAAAAAGCAAATAATTGAAGAATGTTTTCAATAGATTGGGTGTTGCTGACAATATATCGGTTACAGGACCGTTCGCCGTTTGATGTTTGTATTTTTTTCATCAAACGAATGGATTCCAGGGTATGCCGGGTTATCTCGTCTTTAAAAATCGATGGGGGTATGTCTCCTTTAAGATTCGATAACATTTTTAGACGTTGCTCTAATTCAAGGCTTTCGTAATTTCTCTCGAGTCCTTCGACGTACAAATAAATGTTGGGATGGCTGACAATCTCCAAAAAGACTTTATGATGAACTCTTGAATCTTGTCTCAAATCTAAATTGGCAAAATGAGTGCCAAAAAGTTTTACTTTATGCACCAAATCGATGACTTTACCGATGTACAAACTATTGTGGTGTTTTTCTAAATCGATGACAATACTTTGTAAACTTTTCAACAAATAAGGGGCAGAAATCTGAATTTCTGAGTTAGAATCGTATAAGTGGTAATAAAGTTTCCTTTCGAGGTCTAACACTTTATTATCAACCCCTGGGAATGTAATTTTCTTTTTTAACTCAACGATATCTTTATAATAACATCGTAAAATCGAGAATCTTAAGCGATTCGCCGTTTTTAGTGTGATTTCAGGGGTGACGTAAGGGTTGCCATCTCTATCTCCCCCTGGCCAAAATCCAAAATCATAGATCGGATTGTCGATTATTTTGCTATCATACAGATGAACCGATATGTAGTTACAGATGGCACTGGCCGAGTGATAAAAAACATTTTCCAAGTACCATAGTAGACTGATAGCTTCATCATAAGGAGTGGGTTTTTTCTTTTTAAAAAAAGGAGTCATTCCAAGTTGTATCAATAGTTCTTGACATTTATTGATATCACCTTGTTTGATGGCTTCACTCAAGTCATGAATCAAAAGAAGGACCGTATCGGGATAAAACTGTGTGGGATGCGCTGTAAGAACTATTCGAATGTTGTAACTACTTAGAAATTGTTGTATTTCTTTACGTTTATCAACTTCAAAAATTTCTTCCTTTAAATGACGTAGCGAACCTCTACCATACCGATTGTTGATTTTGTAAAATGCAGCATCTTCTATGGCATCAAAAAGAACAATTTGACGTTCGATATACTGAATGAATCGAAAAAGCAAATCGATTTGCTCTTGCGTTTTAGCATGAGGTAAAAATTTAGTGAAAAAATTGTCAACGATTTGAGTTGGATTCAAGCCATCTTGATACCCTACTTTACATAAATCATAAAAAAGGGGCAACAAAATGGAGGTTTTCCGAATGTCATCAAATGGTAGGGTTAAAAAAAGACTATTGAAAATTCGATATTGTGAAAGAACCGCATCCTTAAATCGCTCTAGTTTAGACTCTTCATCATAACTCTGAATGTCAACCATGTTTTATTTTAGAGAACTAAACATATAATCTAATAAGCGTCTTTTGTCATTAAAAACTTCTCCCATCGAAATAAAGGACTCGGTGCGCAAAATCCCATTGATTTCATCGATTTTATATATGATTTCCTTGATGTGGAATGTATCCTTCGCTCGTATTTTACAAAAAATATTATATGGCCCCAAAGTTACTTGAACAACAGTTATAAATGGAATTTTTTTAAGCTTTTCCATGACCAGATCTGTCGAATTTCGGTTGGTTCTATCCAGATGAATGCCAACAAAGGCAACGACCGGAAAACCTAACTTTACGTAATCTAAGTTCAGGTTTGTTCCCAAAATCACTCCAGAATCCATCAACTTCTTCACCCGGACATGGACCGTTCCTGTTGAAACGTTGAGCTCCTCTGAGATTTTAGTGAACGGAATTCTAGTATTTTGAACTAAAAATTCGAGTATTTTATGATCAATGTGATCGATTTTATCCATTTTCATGTTGTAAAAATATAAATTAAATGCCTAAATTTTGGCAAGATTATAAAAAAATGACCTATATTTTGTCAATCCAAGTAGCATTAAAACTCTCCATTGGCAAACTTATTTAAAATATCTTTAATCCTGCGATTTTCAAAAAACATGGTTGGTTATGATGCTCACTTGAAAAAAGATATCAAAAAAGCCGATTTTAGGTAACGCTCTAATTTTCTGATTATTATACCGTTAGATGGCTTTGAATGAACTGACTCAAGTCAGCATCTAAAATTTGGATAAAATTCTGATTTGATATGCTTTCCAATGGATTCCTATGGGAACAATCAATGGTGAAGTGCGCTTTTTTGTATACAAAATCATCCGATTGATCGACTGTTGGGAGAAAAAAAATTTTTTGATTGATCATTTGTTCTTTTAATAACACATACAACTTTTGATAATGCCTAACTTCATCATTGATTTTAACTTTCACATTTTTTAAAAGTAAATCGGCATACTCTACTTTGTTTTCCGGAATTAAACGATACTGTTCAGTGTCATCAGTCCCAGATGTTGGTGGAGAAGTCGAAGCGGTTTTCAATAGAAACTTCAGTGATCGGTAAATCAGTTGAGCTGCGGTGTATCGCTGGTAATCACCAGGAACAAAACCAGCCTCAAAAAGAATGGTTGGGGTTCCTAATTTAGTGAAAGTATCTCCAAAACAATGACGATTAAAGCTATCAGAATATCTAGAGATCCTTTCTGGCACAAACTGGTTAAGATGGTTGCTCATTTCTACGATGTAATGCATAGCAATGGCTCTAGCTGGCGTCACGTTTCTTTGTTTATCGGCCGCAGGAGCTAAAAAAGAAATGGCTGCAGGATATCCGCCAACGCCAGCAGCAAATACAGTCCGTTGATCATGGAGATTACAAGCTAATGCAGGAGCTTGTTGTTGATGAAGTTGATATAGTATTTGACTTTCGGCTTGAGATAATGATTGTGCATCTCTATTCAAATCTATGCCATTAAAATTTTCTCTTTGGTATAATAACGCGCCATCAGGGTTCAATTGAAGAATTATCGAAACCTGAATATTAGACATAATGGTTTGAATATCTCTATAGTTCTCTGATGATGATAAAGAATTAACAGCTATCCATTCTAAGAGATATTTTACTCCGTATGTAGTGGTGGGTTCATTACCATGCATTTGAGACCACATCAAAACGGGATAATCCCCCCTTCCAAATTGTATTAATAGAATAGGGGAATGGTTTTCAGAATAACCAATAGGTGAGATTTTGAAATCAGAAAACGACTTTAAAAATTCAATGAATTGAATGGATTGATTATTTGAAAAATATTTATTCAAAACAATTCAAAATTAAACAATGAAGCTATTCAGTTGTTTACATTTATAAATTATAGTAGTTATCATTTGTGAATTAAAAGTATCTACAGTGATCAAGAGAGCTATTGTATCTACGTTAAAGAACCTGACCAAAGAAACAAACAAGTACATCGATTGTTAACATTTGTTAATTAGGCTTATTCTTTAATAAGAAAAGATGGGATTGGAGAGGTTAGCAGTTATCAGATACCACGATCAGTAGGTGTATACAAATGGATTATCACTGTTGAAAATTGTAATTTAGTGTTGTTATCAATTGTTTATCTTTGAAATCAAGCATGATCGAACTAGATAACTTATTGGATCGGATACGTCTCATTATGAATTCTTATGGTTTGACAAATTCTCAACTTTGTGAAAAAATTGGTGTGCAACGTTCTTTGTTATCACATGTTTTTTCTAAAAGAAATCGACCTAGTTTGGACTTTCTTTTAAAAATACACGAAGCTTTTGACGATGTCACCCTTGATTGGCTACTTTTAGGAAAAGGTGATATAAATCTTCCTCATGACTTGTTTAGCGTCGAAGACCCAGTTGTCAATGAAAATTCAAATGAAGATAATCAACACGTAAAAGATAAAATGACCTCGCCAACTCCAACGACTTATCCAAGCAAATTATTAACGGAGAATGCTGATCAAAGGGATTTAGATTTATTGGATAAACCTATCGAGGTGGTGTTTCTTTATCCTGATGGGACGTTTAAAATATTTCAAAACCGTAAACAATAGTTTATAGATTTGCACTCCATGAAGGGTGTGATATTTTTAAAATTTTTAAAACTCTTAATCGTATTCTTTTGTGTTGCAAGTTGTTATTCTGTCGAAAGAAATTGTAATCAATTTCGAATGGGCACGTTTTCCTACTCCGCTTTAATCGATAATAAAATTGAGACGTCTTTCTTTATTAGAGATAGTTTATTCGAAATAGAATTATTTGATAACATGATAGATTCATCAACTATACGCTGGGTCAATGATTGTGAATTTGTACTAACCAAGCTAAATCCAAGGGCGTACAATGAAAGAAAACCGATTAGAATCAAAATTTTAACGACCGGTTCAAATCAATATACATTTGAGTATTCTCAAGTAGGAGATGATAAAAATGTGGTCCGAGGGATGGTATACAAAATTTCTGATTCGATAAATTCGAATGATTTATTTGATGATAAAAATTTCTGATCTGATCCTATTCAAACTTCATAACAGTAATTATAAAATCACCTGTCGATAAGCTAAAATGATTCCAGAAATACTATCAGCTCTTCTGATATTAACCTTATTAGAAATTGTATTGGGAATAGATAATATTGTTTTTATATCTATACTATCTCAGAAGTTCCCTAAAAAAACCGGCAATCAACTCATGAGAGTGGGATTGTTAATGGCCATGGTGACTAGAATTCTTTTTTTATTTATGCTCTTGTGGCTTAATCAAATGCAACGTCCATTTTATACCGTCGAGTCAACGAACTTTTCTACTAGTTTATCCGTCAAATCTTTAATACTACTTTTGGGGGGAATCTTCTTAGTGTATAAAGGCACTCGAGAGATTTATTTAAAAGTTGAAGGACATCAAAATCAAACAAAACACGTTCAATCCCCTACTGGAAAATCGGCTTTTACCACCGCTTTAGTTCAAATTGTTTTAATCGACGTGGTCTTTTCATTTGATTCGATTTTGACAGCGATTGGCATGACCAGTGGCGTTGAATATCAAAATTTCATAATAATTACTTCAATCATTGTGGCGATCATCATTATGCTCGTATATGCTAATAAAATCAGCCATATCATTTCAAAACATCCATCGCTTCAAGTGTTGGCGTTATCATTTTTGATTTTAATTGGCTTTTTGTTGATTTCGGAAGCTATCCACGTTTCTAATACGATCGTATTGGACACTCATGTTAATGCGATGCCTAAAGGTCTGTTATATTTTGTCATTGCGTTTTCACTGATTGTCGAAGCCATCAATTTAAAATTAGGAAGTAGAAAAAAAATCAATTGATTTTATAGCCTCGACGGAATGAATGTTTCTGTGAGGACAAAAAAGCTAATCCTTTGGAAACAGCATCGATGTGATGCTCGAAGATTTTTCTTCATTTGTGTTTTCAGCTTTTGGGGTTTGATCTATACGGTTTGGATGGATTGTTTGGGAATAAGACTCCACATCAATAGAGGCGATTCTATTTTTACTTAAAATTTTACCAATGGCATTCACTCCTTTCAATAAGACTTGTTCTTGAACATCTACTCTTAATGAAGGAAATGGAGGTTGGTTTCTTTTCTTTTTAAAACTCACTTTTAGAATAGGTTTTTGATAAAAAGTGATAAAGTCTAAAGCGCTTCGATCGGGTAAAACTCTTGTGGGCTTTTTGATATTCTCTAATGAAAATAGTTTGATATAATGTGCTTTTTTATCATGGTTGTAATAGATAAGCGTAACATATTCGCTATTGTTGTATTTCCTGATATGGGTATCATGATTGGTTAAATGCAATGAGGTTTTTGCTAAGCTAACGATTAACTCTTGATTTTTGGAGAGGTAAATGATTTGATCATCACCTTTAAAATCACCCAGCAACTTTCCTCTATTTTCAGTATTCAAACGATATACTGTACTGTCAAACCATAACTTTCTTGAAGCTAAAGTGGATTTACCAATAGATTTTAAATGGATTCGGTTGATACTATGTTTGGTTAAAATCTTTCCAACACTACCCCTAGAAGTAATGAACACATCAGAAAAATCGTGATCAAATCGCAGTTTTCTTGTTCTAGAAGTTGATCTCAAAATGACCGTTATTATTTCAGCTTCTCCATTTGGATTCACTGTCAGATAAAGGATTTTGGACTTTGGATTTCCTTTGGTTAAATCATATTGACGTCCTCTGGTTACTGAAGTAATAGGAAATCGTTTGGTATACGCAATCCCTGACTTACTGTCTTTGTACACCAAATTGTAGATGGTTCGATGATCAGATTTTTTAAAAACACCGGCATAAATAATTGACTTTTCAACAAATACTTTGGGCTCGACTTTAATGACTTGCATTTTACCACTTTGGGTGATGACAACCATATCATCAATATCTGAACATTCGCAGATATATTCATCTTTTTTCAAGCTAGTGCCAATAAACCCATCTTTTTTATTCACATATAATTTGAGTTGCCTAGTAACGACCCTTTTGGCATCGACATCATCAAATATGGCTATTTGAGATTTCCGAGATTTGTCTGAACCATAAACTTTTTTGAGATTCTTAAAATAATCGATGACGTAATCCGTTAAATGTGCTAAATGATGCTTTATTTTTTCGATGGATTCATTTAAATCTTGAATTCGAATATTGGACTTATTGGCATCAAATTTTGATATCCTACGAATTTTTATTTCCGTTAGTCGAATCAAGTCATCGGGGATGACTTCTCGAATAAACTGATTTACGTATGGTTTTAGCCCTTGATTTATGGTCGATAAAATACCCTCCCATGTGTCTTGGTTCTCAATTAAAGCATATATTTTGTTTTCAATAAATATTTTCTCCAATAGGGCATAATGAAGTTGATCTTCCAATTCAGATAATTTAACTTCTAGTTCCTTTTTTGTGAGCTCAACGGTTAAGTCTGTTGAACGTTTTAAGATTTCACTAATGGGTAAAAAATGGGGCTTTTGATTAATAATCACACACGACAATGGTGAAATAGAAACTTCACAATTAGTAAAGGCATAAAGAGCACTAATGGTTTTATCTGGAGAAACTTGGTTTGGAAGGTGTATGATAATTTCGACTTGAGCCGACGTATTGTCTTCAATTTTTTTGATTTTGATTTTTCCTTTATCGTTGGCTTTAAGTATGCTATCAATCAATGAAGTGGTTGTCGTCGAATAAGGAATTTCGCTGATAACGATGGTGCTCTTATCTTTTATTTCGAGTTTTGCTCGAACTCTGATTTTGGATCCACGAACACCATCTTTATAGTTTCTGATATCAATACGACCACCGGTGTTAAAATCTGGATAGAGTTTAAAAGAGCGCCCTTTGAGGTATGCTATACTGGCTTGAATCAGTTCATTGAAGTTGTGAGTTAAAATCTTTGTTGACAAACCAACGGCAATTCCTTCGACTCCTTGAGCTAATAATAGCGGGAATTTAACAGGCAGTGCGATGGGTTCATTTTTTCGACCATCATAAGAAAGTTGTCGTTGGGTTATTTTAGAATTATAAACAACCTGGAGGGCGAATTTGGTAAGCCGAGCTTCAATATATCGAGAAGCTGCCGCATTATCTCCAGTTAACGTGTTTCCCCAATTTCCTTGAGTGTCAATCAACAAATCACGTTGACCCAATTGCACCAGGGCATCAGAAATACTCACATCACCGTGTGGATGGTACTGCATGGTGTGTCCCACAATGTTGGCTACTTTATTGTAGCGTCCATCGTCCAGTTCTTTCATCGAATGGAGAATGCGACGTTGGACAGGTTTTAACCCGTCAGACAAACTGGGAATCGCTCTTTCTAAAATGACATAGGATGCATAGTCTAAAAACCATTCTTGATACATCCCAGAAACTTTTTGAGGATCTTTGAAATTCATGTATTAAGCACTGTTTACAAAAGACAATCTCGATCTTATGAATGGACCAAATCTAATTCTACCTTCAGATTATTAATAATAAATTCTTGTCTTTCTGGTGAATTTTTCCCCATATAAAAAGAAAGTAATTCATCGACGGTAGTGTTTTTTCCTAATTTGACGGGCTCCAATCGGATATTTTTTCCAATAAAATAAGCAAACTCATTGGGAGAGATTTCTCCAAGTCCCTTAAATCGAGTTATTTCGGGACTATCTTTAAATGATTGGATAGCCTTATTTTTTTCAGTATCATCATAACAATAAACCGTTTTAATTTTATTTCGTACTCGGAATAAAGGCGTTTCTAGAATATACAGATGTCCCCTACTAATCAACTCAGGAAAAAACTGAAGAAAAAAAGTAAGCACTAGCAATCGAATATGCATTCCATCCACATCGGCATCGGTTGCAATAACGACTTTATTATATCTTAAATTTTCTATGCTATTTTCAATATTAAGGGCCGATTGGAGCAAATTGAATTCTTCATTTTCATAGACAATCCGCTTGGACATGCCATAGGAGTTTAAAGGTTTTCCTCTGAGGCTAAAAACAGCTTGGGTATTCACATCCCGGCACTTCGTTAAAGAACCGCTGGCAGAATCTCCTTCGGTTATAAAAATGGTGGACTCTTTATTTTTATCTGATTTATTATCCGTGAGATGGATTCGACAATCTCTAAGTTTTTTATTATGTAAACTAGCTTTTTTGGCTCGTTCTCTAGCCAGTTTACGAATGCCACTGAGTTCTTTTCTTTCTTTTTCAGCAATCAGTATTTTGTTTAATAATTTTTCAGCGACATCCGAATTGACATGCAAATAGTTGTCGAGTTTTTGTTTTAAAAAATCGCCTATAAAAACTCTTACCGAAGGTGACTGACCACCCATTTCAGTAGAACCCAATTTTGTTTTAGTTTGAGACTCAAAAATGGGTTCTATTACTTTGATGCTCACCGCAGCAATAATGGATTTTCTTATATCACTTGAATCATATGATTTACCATAAAAGTCTCTGACGGTTCGAACCACACCCTCTTTGAATGCGGAAAGATGCGTGCCTCCAAGTAGCGTGTTTTGTCCATTAACAAAGGAGTGATACTCTTCGCTATAGTGGGATTTGCTGTGCGTCAATGCTATTTCGATGTCGTTGTCTTTCAAATGAATAATGGGATATAGCAATTGATTTTCAGAATAGCGATCTTCAAGCAAATCTTTAAGTCCATTTTTTGAATGATATCGTTTGTTATTGATATAGATGGATAATCCAGGATTGAGGTAGGTATAGGATTTAACCATTTCTTCAACAAACTCATAGCGAAAACGATAACCTTCAAATACGGTCTGATCTGGCGTGAAATGCACCAAAGTCCCCCAAGGCTGATCGGTGTTTTTAGGGTTAGACTCTTCAAGTTTTGCCCCTTGTTGGAAATGAACTGCTTTGGTGAGATTATCTCGAATGGATTCGACTTGAAAATTAGCCGAGAGAGCGTTGACGGCTTTCAACCCTACGCCATTAAGGCCTACCGATTTTTTAAAAGCGACGGTATCGTACTTTCCTCCAGTATTCATTTTGGACACCACATCAGATAATTTACCCAGGGGGATGCCTCGACCATAATCTCGTACTTTAACAGAATCATCCAATAACTGAATATCGATACGATTCCCAGCCCCCATCACAAACTCATCAATACAGTTATCCAACACTTCTTTCAGTAGCATGTAGATCCCATCATCTGGGGATGAACCATTGCCCAATTTGCCGATATACATCCCAGGGCGTTTGCGAATATGTTGGTGCCAGTTAAGGGATTTGATTTCATTCTCGGTGTACTGAATTGGTGCTATATTCATACTTAAAAACCAAAATTAGCAATCCCTTGTATTCTTCTCTGAATAAGAATTTAACAGATAATGAAAAAGGATGTCGTTTATTTAGAATTATCCCATTAGTTTGATTCTATATGGTTCAGGGTCCAAATATATTTTCTCATCGATATAAGACAACGTATTGGCTTCATGAACAAAAGCAATAACTCTATAAGTTTGATTGATGAAGTCGATGAAAAAGTGACCGTCATAAATGGCCATGTACCATTCCTTAGTACAACATAGAAACCCAATCGTCCATAGTTCGACAAGGAGCAATTCATGTGTTATGTGTCGACTATGGAATGCAACGATATCCTAAACTATTTGATCGAAACGAAATGAAGAATGTTCGTCAACAATTCTCAGTTGGAATGAACTTTCCGAAAAAGTGAAAGAACGATTGTCCCAAGTTAGTCAATAAGCCACTATCTTTATTTGTGATTTACCCTCCCTTTTATGTCTACAAGAAAACCTATTTTGACTACGAAATCCTACCCACATTAAGCCCTCAAGAACAGGAAGAAATAGATCAATTAGTGTATCCATGAAATATCAAAAACCATCAAAAGACGGCTTATCCATTGTCTATTTTGGATTTATCGGCCAAGAAAGAATCAGGATTTTCATTATCGATCTAATTGCTGTGGGATTAGCCATCATAGGATTTTTTTTTGACCAATTTCAATCTAACATTCATTGTGTTTCCTATATTTATATGGTGTTGCTCACCTCAGAAATCAAAAATGGGTCACGGATGACAATTTGGGACCGAGAGTCTGAAACACGAGGACGATATTAACCATGAATACGATATCTCTTAAAATATGAAAAAAACAATAAAAATCATGCACATCTTATGTTGGTTTGGGTGTGCTTTCGTGGCCATCGGGCAACAAAAAGAAATCCCGTTGGCGCAATACCTCGCGGATGGCCGAACCCAATTCCCAGCACAGGCCACCGATTGCGGTTGTGGAGGCATGATCCCCACCACCTTCCAAGATCAAAAAGTACAATATGTTCATCAGGCTCTTGCCATCGATTATGAATCAGATGATCATGAGCGAACCACTTATGAAATTATTTTATCTCGAGCATATATTCCAAGATCATCGGCCAAACGATGGCGATGGAAAAAAACGAAGCGCTTCTTGGATGATCTCAAAACCCAAGGATTGAGTACTGAAGATTTTCAATATCGATTGGGTATCCATTTCGATGATATCCTGAGAAATCACCGTGTGCGAATACAAAAATTCTTGGAAAAATTACCATTAGACATGTATTACCAAATACCAAATTCTTAAAATTATGAATTATATGAAACAATTAAAATGGATTCTATTGGTTGTTCTGCTGACCACGTTTGGTTGTAAATAGTTGCTCCTTAAAAACTCAAACAACAACTTTTTATGAAGACGAATAAACATTGTCATCATTTTATTTTGCGATAATGCATTTATTTTTCTTCAAACTGTTGGCATGGTTTTAGTCATAGTCAATCTTGATAAGATTAGTTAATTCACACCAAGTTATATTTTAAACTACTTTTTGAAGATAGAGATCATCTTTGTATTTCATCAGGTATGCATGCTATCTATAAAAGAGCACCAGTAAAATCAAGAGCTCGCACTATACAGAACACCAATTATTGTTAATGGACCTAAATTAAACTCATGAAAAAGAAAAAAACACCTAAAATTACCGTGTTTGATGTCGCTTCTTACATTCTTGATCAATAGGGAGAAATGTCTACGTGGAAACTTCAGAAACTTGTTTATTACAGTCAAGCATGGGCTTTAGTTTGGGATGACAAGCCATTGTTTGAAGAAGATTTTCAAGCGTGGATAAATGATCCTGTTTGTCGAGATTTATATGAAAAACATAAAGGTAAATTCTCTATCAATAAATCCGATTTGATAGGGAATTCAAAAGGTCTAAATGATCGTCAAAAAGACACGATTAATTCAGTTTTAGAATACTACGGAAATAGATCGGCGCGCTGGCTAAGTAGTTTGGCCCATCTTGAAGACCCTTGGAAAAAGGCAAGAAAAGGAATGAATCCTAGAGAGAGAGGCAATTCTGTAATTAGCTTAGAATCAATGGCAGAATACTACTCAAGTATCAATTACGAGAATGCTGTCTTTGAATAGGTCATGATGGCTAAAAGGAGAAAAAAGAATTGGTCTAAGAAACTCAAGAAATCCCCAAATGTGAAACTTGAACCCTCAAAACCCTTTAAACCATTACACGAGTACGCTGTATCAGATAGTTTTTTAAAAACTGGCGTAGAGAAATTTAAATGGACGATGGAATTATTTGACTTTACTAATAGCGCTTGGGGATTTAATGAAAATTTCTATAAGCGTGATTGGTGTAGTGAAATACTACCAAAACTAAATTCAAGAGAAGAGGATACTTGGAAAAAAATAGCAAACGAACATAATACAAGCAATAATACCAAACACCATCACATCGATATATCAAGGATAATCAAAGTAGCTCAAAAGAGATTGACGGATTTAAATTTAGATGATTCTAAAGAACTTTATTCATTTAGACTCGATGGTAAAAAGAGGCTTTATGGTATTTTAGATTATCCAATATTCAAGATTGTATGGTATGATTCCAAACATGAAGTTTATCCACTCTCTCGTTAGTTAAATGAGAACACGTATGAATGTAAAGCAGTTGTTCTTCATTTTTCAATCACTTAATTGTACTACAGGCTAAACCTAAAATGAACAATGTCACCGTCTTGAACAAGATATTGTTTTCCTTCAATCCTCAATTTCCCGGCTTCTCTAATTTTTTGAAGTGATTGAAAAGTTTCAAAATCATGATAGTTTACGACTTCGGCTTTAATGAACCCTTTTTCAAAATCTGAATGAATCGTTCCGGCTGCTTTTGATGCATTGGTTTCTTTTTTTAAAGACCATGCCCTCACTTCTTGTTCCCCTGCTGTAAAAAAAGTAATTAAGCCCAGTAGTTCATGAGCTTTACGAATTAATTTCACGGTTCCAGGTTCTTTTAATGACAGTTCATCTAAAAAAAACTGACGCTCCTGATGATCTTGAATTTCATTGATTTCCGCTTCAATACTAGCCGCCAAAACCACAATCATGGGATTTAATTCCTTTTTGGCATTTCTAAATATCTCGACATAATCATTGGTGGTAGACGCATCGGATTCATTGACATTACACAGATACATCTGAGGTTTATCTGTCAGGAGTTGTAGCGGTTTGATATAATTTTCATAATTCGCAGAGTCGATATCGAAATCGATGGCGTTATTAGATTGTTCAAGATGAATTTTGAGTTTAGTTAATACTTGGTTTTGGGCAATCGCTTCCTTATTCCCCACTCGAGCTGCTATATGAACTTTTGAGATTCGATTTTCAATCGTTTCAAGATCTTTGAGTAATAACTCTGTTTGAATGATTTCATCGTCCCTAATAGGATTGACATGATTCTCTACATGGGTTACATTTTTATCATCAAAACAACGGAGGACATGAATGATGGCATCGGTTTGGCGAATATTCGCCAAAAATTGATTGCCTAAACCTTCCCCTTGACTGGCCCCTTTGACTAATCCAGCGATATCAACGATTTCAACGGTTGTCGGTGTGATCTTTTTTGGATTGATTTTTTCAGCAATCAACTCTAAACGATCATCATGAACTGGGACCATTCCAAAATTAGGTTCGATCGTACAAAATGGAAAATTGGCACTTTGAGCTTTGGAATTAGATAAACAATTAAACAGAGTGGATTTTCCGACATTCGGAAGTCCAACGATACCGACTTTCATTTAAAAGATTATGAAAATATTAATGAATCAAGTTAATCCTTGGGATGCATGAATTTTTGTTTTCCAAGTAATTGATCATCCGTTTCAATTCGGTCTTCATCGGAGACACAACAATCGACGGGGCAAACGGCTGCGCATTGAGGTTCTTCATGAAATCCTTTACACTCGGTACACTTATCAGGGACTATAAAATAGTACTCATCTGAGATGGGCTTTTGAAACACATCGGCATCTGCCAACAGGCCACTGGGAAATTGGACCTGTCCGTTTAAAGAAGTCCCTTCACTATATCGCCAGTCTTGAGCTCCTTCATAAATAGCCGTGTTAGGACACTCCACCTCACATGCCCCACAATTGATGCACTCGTCTGTAATGATGATAGCCATTTTTGACCTAATACTTAGGTTTGCAAAGTTAAATTGAAACATTGAAATTTAGAAGTTCCGATACAAGTATTAACACATCTGATAAAATTCAAGCGCTCGTGGCATTGGGAGAATATATCCATGTCAGTTTAAATTCAAGCAATAAAATTTCAAATTCAATTAATCAACTATTACTTGATGTATACGATAAAAACAAATGGTTTACAGAAAATTACGTTCTTTATTCTCTGAAGAAGTATGTGGAATGTTTTACCATTGAAAAATTAGAACATTGGCTAAATTCCTACTCGCTGAACATAAGTAATCCAAAAAATATAGGACTGATTTTAGCAGGCAATATCCCAGCAGTAGGATTTCATGATGTGATCTGTGCTTGGCTATCGGGACACCACCCTATCATAAAATGTTCTTCCAAAGACGATCAATTAATTCCATTCCTTTGTAGTTATATTGAAAAAATAGTCGAAACATCTTGTTTTGAATTTGTTGATAGGCTTAAGGGTTATGATGCTGTGATGGCTACTGGGACCAATAACACAATACATCATTTGGAATATTATTTCAGACACGTCCCTAATCTTCTCAGAAGAAATAGATCCTCCATCGCCATACTCAATGGTGATGAAACACCTCAAGAAATTAACCGTTTAGGTATTGATTTATTTATGTATTATGGTTTGGGTTGCCGGAATGTTTCTAAAATTTATTTTCCAGAAAATTATAATCTAAAAAATTTTGTCCAAAAACTCAAAAAATATGATTATGTGGGATATTCTTCCAAATTCCATAACAACTATACCTATCAAAAAGCGATTAATTTTCTTCAAAATATTCCCTTTGTCGATGCCGATTTTTTTCTGTTACAAGAAAACAAAGCCGTCTGCTCCCCTATTTCTGTTATTTACTATGAATTTTACAAGTCTATTGAATGGGTAAAGCTGGAGATTGACAACAAACAAAATGAAATTCAATGCGTTGTATGCAAACATTCTGAATTTAAAAACTCAATTTCATTTGGCACTAGCCAATCCCCACAATTATGGGATTATGCCGATGGTATTGACACCATGTCTTTTTTAATGAACCTGTAATCGGCTGATTCTAAAACGTTTCTTATCAATAGTTCAACGCTATGTTTCGACAATAAAATTTTATATGGAAATCATGGATGATACGTGTCGATTTAACAGACATCACAATAGATTTAAAACGTTGAAAATTGATGTCTTTTTATTTTTGAATAAATGATTTGATGTAGTCCGAATTACGATATTTGCATACCGATTTATGGCGATAAATCATTATCTAAAATCATCCCCATAGAGAGCATCATTCAATCATCTTTGCAAAACTACAATGAAACACAACTTTAATCCAGGCCCATCCATTTTACCAAAAAGTGTCTTACAAAAAGCTTCACAGTCGGTTGTTGATTTTGATGGTTCTGGATTGTCCATTTTAGAAATTTCTCATAGAAGTTCGGCATTTAAAGAAGTACTCCAAAAAACAAAACTTTTGGTTTTAGAAATCGCTGGTATATCAGATAATGATTATGGTGTTCTATTTTTACACGGAGGGGCCAGTACACAATTTTTAAATGTGGCTGCCAATTTCCTGAATAATAAAGCAGGTTATAGTGATACAGGTTCTTGGTCAGCCAAAGCTATCAAAGAAGCTAAACATTATGGTCAAATCATCGAGGTTGCCAGCTCTGCTTATTCTGATTATAGTTTTATTCCAGTTTCTTTTGATGAAGAAACGGCAACATTAGATTATGTTCACATAACAACCAATAACACCATTTATGGCACTCAATATTCTGAGATACCTCAAGTAGATTGTCCACTGATTGCTGATATGAGTTCAGATATTTTCTCTAAAACACTTGATTATCAAAAGTTTGATTTATTTTATGCTGGAGCTCAAAAAAATCTAGGTCCTGCAGGCGTTGCCCTGGTGGTAGTCAAAAAATCACTATTAGAAACGATTCAACGGCAATTACCATCCATGTTGAATTATAAATTACATCTAGCAAAAGAAAGTTCATTCAATACTCCTCCAGTATTTGCCATTTATACCACCATGTTGAATTTACAATGGATTAAAGATAATGGAGGGTTAAAAAAACTAAATAAAAAAAACAACCAAAAAGCCTCCTTACTTTATTCAGAAATAGATCGGAATGCAAAATTTAGAGGATTTGCTAATAAAGAAGATCGCAGTCAAATGAATGCTGTTTTTAATTTGGTTGATCCATCTGAAAAAGAAATTTTTGACCAAATATGGGAATCAGAAGGAATTGTTGGACTCAATGGACATCGTTCTGTTGGCGGTTATCGAGCTTCTATTTATAATGCATTAGATCTCAAAAGTGTTGAATTATTGGTGGATTGCATGAAAAGATTGGAAAATAGATAGTTTATGAAAATACTTGCAAATGATGGAATTTCTAGGGTAGGTCAATCTGCACTAGAAAACCAAGGATTTACTGTCATCACTCAAAAAGTTGAGCAAAAAAAGTTAATCGATTACATCAATCAAAATAATATCATCGCCTTGCTAGTTCGTAGTGCAACTCAAGTTCCTAAAGAATTAATTGATTCTTGTTCTCATCTAAAATTAATTGGTCGAGGTGGTGTTGGAATGGATAACATCGAAGTGAATTATGCCAGGGAAAAAGGGTTGTACGTCATCAATACTCCTGCAGCATCTTCAGAATCCGTTGCTGAATTAGTGTTTGCGCATCTTTTTTCAGGGGTGCGATTTCTTTATGACTCGAATAGAAGCATGCCACTAGAAGGTGATACCAATTTTAAAAAATTGAAAAAGAGGTATGGTGGTGGTATCGAATTGAGAGGAAAAAAATTGGGTGTTGTTGGCTTGGGAAGAATAGGTCAAGAAGTCGCAAAAATTGGATTTGGACTGGGAATGAATGTTATTGGGACGGATAAGTATATCGATAAGGTTACTATTAAACTCCAGGTTTTTAATGGGCAAAGTATCGATGTGACTATCCATAGTATTGGCTTTGATGAATTGTTGAAAACCTCTGATTTTATCACTTTACATGTTCCTGCTCAGAACAAACCTTTAATCACGGCCTCTGAATTAAAACAAATGAAAAAAGGAGCTGGAATCATCAATGCAGCTCGCGGTGGTGTGATTAAAGAAGATGATTTAATACAAGCACTTGATAGTGGTCATTTGAGCTTTGCCGGATTGGACACTTTTGAACAAGAACCTAAACCAGGCATTAAGCTATTGATGCATCCCAAACTGTCGTTATCCCCGCATATTGGAGCGGCTACTTTAGAAGCTCAAGAACGCATTGGTCTTGAATTAGCACAACAGATTTCTGAGTTATTAAAATAAATTTTTTGAAAAAAGTTTGGCATAAGTTAAAAAAACGTTGGGGAATACAATCTGATTTTCAAGTATTGATTATTCTGTTAGTTTTTGCCATAACGGGGATGACTAGTCTAGAAGTCAGTCATGCTTTTTTGGATTTTATCGGCTTAACAAAAGAAAATTTTGTTGATAGTCTCTTTGGTAATACTCTTTATTATACTTGTCGGATAATGTCTATTCTTATTGTCTATAAATTCATACTCATCATCGTTGGTACTCTATTCGGGCAATTCAAATTCTTTTGGAATTTTATAAAAAGATTTTTAAGAATCTTTGGTTTCGGTAGGCTATTTAACTAGGTTCTGTCGGACCGACTTTTTGATGTATGCCGTAAAGTATTCATGTAAACGTTCTAGTTTGGGTTTTATTATAAACTGACAATATGAATTTTGTGGATTATTTTGATAGTATTGGTGGTGTTTATCCTCAGCAGAATAAAATGTGCTGGCTTTGGTCACCTGAGTAACGATGGGATCTTCAAAGATATTTTCTTCATCCAATTGTTTTAATACTTGATCTACGACTTTTTTTTGTTGGTTGCTCGTAAAAAAAATCGCTGAGCGATATTGAGTCCCTATGTCATTACCTTGTCGATTGAGAGTGGTTGGATTATGGGTATTGAAAAAGACAAATAGTATATCGGTTAATTGCGTTTTTCTAGTATCATAACTGATTTGTACCACTTCAGCATGATTAGTCGTTCCGACACAGACTTCTTGATAGCTAGGATTCGATTTTGTACCACCCATATAGCCTGGGACGACTTCATGGACCCCCTTGATCTGACCAAATATGGCTTCTGTACACCAAAAGCAACCACCAGCGAGATAAATCAATTCGAGGGATTTCACTGGCGTTAAATTTAGTTAAATATAATAGTAATTTTACGTTAATGTTCAGTTCATATTGTAACTTCAAAACGCCTAAAAATTAAATTTGTCGGTTCAATATGTTACTTACGGCTAGAAATATTTTTAAAACCTATGGAAACCTAGAGGTTTTAAAAGGGATTAACCTCGATATTTCTGAAGGAGAAGTTGTCTCCATCGTTGGTCCATCAGGAGCTGGAAAGACTACTCTACTTCATATTTTGGGAACTTTAGAAAATGCGGATAAGAGAAAAGATTTTTTTCTATCCATCAATGGAACACCCATCGAAAACAAAACTTCAAAACAATTGGCTCAATTCAGAAATCAATCATTGGGATTTGTTTTTCAGTTTCATGGATTATTGCCCGAATTCACCGCATTGGAAAATATTTGTTTTCCCGCACTAATCAAAGGCGTTTCAAAAAAAAAAGCCAAACAATTGGCATTTAGTTTATTGGAAAGGTTAAATGTTGAAACGCAAGCTCATCAAAAACCCAAAACATTGTCAGGTGGTGAACAGCAAAGAGTAGCTGTGGCTCGTGCATTGATTAATAGTCCTAAATTAATATTGGCTGATGAACCTACGGGTAATCTAGATTCTGATAATGCCAATACCTTACATGAGTTGTTTTTTGAAGTTAGAAAACAGTTTGGTTGTTGTTTTGTCATTGTAACTCACAACCAAAAACTGGCTAAACAAGCTGATAAAATTATTTCATTAAAAGATGGTCAAGTTATCTGATGATCAAAAGAGATTAAAGGATTTTCTTGATCAAAAAGCCCATCTGTACGAATCAGAAGAATTTATTGATTCCGATCCCATTCAAATACCGCACCGTTTTAGTCTCAAAGAAGATATTGAGATTATCGGGTTTTTAATCACCACTATTGCCTGGGGAAATCGTAAAAGCATCATCAATAGTGGATTTAAAATGTTGGAATTGTTTGAGAAGAATCCTTATGATTTTATTATCAATCACTCTTCAAAGGATCTTAGTAGATTCCAATATTTTGCTCATAGAACATTCCAGAGAGACGATATGCTATATTTTATAAAAGCACTTCATGGGATTTACAAAGAAAAAGGAGGTCTTCAACCACTGTTTTCTTTTAACCGCTCAATGGAAAATCTATACAAAACTATTCATGATTTTAAAAAGGAATTTTTCATGTGGCCTCATTTAAAACGAACAAGAAAACATATTTCTGATCCATTTAACGGATCGGCGTCCAAAAGAATCAATCTCTTTTTGAGATGGATGGTCAGAAGTTCGAAAAGAAAAGTAGACTTTGGTATTTGGAAAGATATTCCTTCTTCCATATTGTCCTGTCCCCTTGATATTCATACGCACCAAGTGGCTCTAAAACTAGGATTGATTACCAAGAGAACCCCAGATTTTAAAACATTGGTTGAATTGGATGCCAATTTGAGAAAATTTGATTCCGTAGATCCGGTAAAGTATGATTTTGCTTTATTTGGATTAGGGGTGTTTGAAAATTTTTAGATTAAAGACTAGCCATTCAGCACGTTAAAGTTAAAAGGTTTCATCAATGATATTCTTTAGTTTTCCTCTACTGAATTTGTATTTTCGTCCCTTTCAAACTTTGCGCACGTGGCGGAATTGGTAGACGCGCTAGGTTGAGGGCCTAGTGGGAGTTAAATCTCGTGGAAGTTCGAGTCTTCTCGTGCGCACTAGTTTTTAAAACTAAGTGTTGAGAATTATATGCTAAAGTGGCATATCTTTTCCAAATCTGAGTATAGAGTAAACCGATTTTCCTCTTTAGTTATCGAAGCACTGAAACTACTCTATTGCTTTCTGATAATTCGACTTCATTTCTTTTGGTCATTGAACCGAAGCGATTAATTGTTGTATCTTATGACTTGGTTTTTGACTAATGATTTTTAAATGTTGTTGATACTCTTGAAGCATCCATGTTCTTAACGATGGAATTGGGATTTGATAAAATCCATCAGGACGTGGTTGTAAAATTCCCCTGGAAACAATATCTTAAAACATCGTTTGAGCATCTTTAATCATCGGATTGATTTCAAAATCAAACTCCACCTGACCTCCCGAAATAATGTTTTCTTTCACTTCATTTTCAAATAAAGCATGGTAAATCGATGCTCTATGAGATTCATTTAACTCAATAAAACGACCATTGCAATAATTCTTTTTTTTTACGACGAGATTCCTTTAACACTTCTGATAATAAATCGTTAGATAAATAACCTCCGTTACTTTTAACCATCTTAGAAGCTACTTGTCCATAACATGAAATATGATGGGCCCATCGATGTGTTTCTTTGACCATTCGATCCATCCAATGATGTAAATCAGGATGTTGTCGATCCACACCAGCCCCTTTGACTAAATAATCTTTCAGAATACTTTTTTCTGCTTCTTTTTCTAATAGATTAAGATGAATCACACAATCATCATTAAATCTCGATATTTTAAAATCCTTGAAAATCTTTCTGGTATCACTCAATCCAGCGATTAAAAAAACCAAACCTTGCTTTAATTCCACATTATGCAGTTGACTCATCACATAAGAAGCTTGCTTCATTTCAGGACTATCTTTAGCTTGCCCCACACCAATCATTTGAGCTTCATCCAATACTAAGATATGTGGTTTTTTAATAGCCCGTATCGTCTTAGAAAATGTCTGTTCCCTTTTATCATAACGCATCGAAGCATTTGCCACTTTGATATTCACTTGGTATTCTTTCGTTTTTTTTTCATACTCTTCATCGTCCATTAAAGCATTATGTAATTCATTCACATTCCATAAAGCATCTAATTCGATTTTAGAAACTGTCCAGCCAGCTTGCTCCCCTTTCTTTTCAAGCTCTCTTAATAAAGCGGTTTTGCCAACATCAGGAGCCCCTTGTATCAACATCGAATGACCTTTTCCATCCGCTTTAGATAATTTCAGGATCTTTTGAAAAGCGTCAATTTCTGAATTTCTTCCATGAAAATAATGAGCTCTTCCTCGATCGGAAACTATATTTTTTTTGGAATTCATATTAACAAACTTAAGAGAATTGTCATTCTCAGAATTGAGCTGTTTTGGCTATGCTTTTGCCACCTTAGAATATAATTCCACAGATTTTATACCATCTATTCATCATAATTGAATGCTTTAAAACGGTAAATCTGATGATGGACATCATTAAAACGAACATCCTTAATAAGGATATGGTTCGTTTAGATTATTAGAAGTCGTAAACCTCTTGGAGATCAATCTATTAATTTGTATGTTCTCAATAATGCAAATTCAAACTCATACTTGGGTGGCACATTGGTATTTTTATGCGATTTTATAGTAAACAACTTTCTGTGATTCATATCAAAATATGGAAACTTTCATCGGCTTTAGTAGCATGAAAAATGGCCATTCTATTTTCCCATTGAAGAGGCACTCTGAATTTAGTTTAATTAATTTTACATCACCTTAACAGGCCATTAAATCAGAGCAATCATAAGCCATGAAAAAACTGTATGATAACACTTGCAATAAAACTAGCAAACTATTCATACGTTCTTATAGCACATCATTCTCTTATGCCTCCAAAGTTTTAAATAAATCAGTACGTCCCCATGTGTATAATCTTTATGCTTTTGTCAGAATGGCCGACGAAATCGTCGACACATTTCACGATTATCCGCAAAATGAATTATTAGATCAATTTGAACAAGATTTGAGATTTGCAATTCAATATCGTATCAGTGCTAATCCAATTCTCAATGCATTTCAACAAACTTATCATCAATTCAATTTTGAAGAGAATTTGGTGTTTTCGTTTATACATAGTATGCGATATGACCTCGAATATCTAGGTTGTGATACAGAAGAAAAACTTAAAAAATATGTTTGGGGGTCTGCCAATGTGGTAGGTTTGATGTGTTTAAAGATATTTACCAAAGGAAATCAAGCAGATTATGAAAAGCTTAAAGATACGGCCGTTTCTCTTGGTTCTGCTTTTCAAAAAGTCAATTTTTTACGTGATTTAAAAGATGATTTATATGTGAGAAAAAGAAATTACTTCCCCATTTTACATTCTCAAAAATTAAATCAATCAACAAAACTCAAGATCATTGAAGATATCGAACGAGAGTTTAAGTTAGCGTATCCAGGTATTTTAAAACTTCCAAAATCGGCAAAAACCAGTGTTTATATTGCTTATCAATACTATAAGCGGCTCTTAAAAAAACTCAAAAAATCATCCGTTAAAAAAATTAAAGAAAGTAGAATTCGGGTTTCCAATAAGGAAAAATTATGGGTCATTTTTGAATCATATATAAAACTTAACTGTATATAAAAATTAATCTATGAATACCATTATTTGGGTTTTGACGCTTTTATCAGCTTTTGCATTTATGGAATTTGTTGCATGGTTTACTCATAAATACATCATGCATGGACCCCTTTGGGTATTACATAAAGACCATCACAAAAAAGATCATCATTCTTGGTTTGAGAGAAACGATACCTTTTTTCTGATTTACGCCATCATCAGTATGATATTTGTCTATTTGTATATTTATCAATCATTTTGGTTGGGGTTGCCCATTGGCATCGGCATCTTTCTTTATGGATTAACCTATTTTTTAGTACACGATATTTTTATCCACCAACGGTTTAAAATATTTCGAAAAACCAATAACAGATACGCTCGTGGGATCCGACGGGCCCATAAAATTCATCACAAAAATATCCACAAAGAAAAGGGGGAGTGTTTTGGGATGCTTTGGGTTCCTAAGAAATATTTCAAATAGTTCGAGCTAAACAGAAGAGACCTTTGCACTAAAATTTCGACTTTCCGCTAAAATAGAGGATTTGGTCGAA
>JAPOSZ010000022.1 GCA_026709415.1 Flavobacteriaceae bacterium | reverse complement strand
TAGGTTCGAATGGAAGTGATTGTTTTACGGTGAATTAAAACCGTGAAAATCGGTGGTAAAAATTAAAATAGTTGCCCTAATTTTTTTGGGCGTAACATTTAGCGGAAACCCCCAATTTTTTAGTCCGAAGGTCTTCATCATATTTAAGCCCATTGAAAATACAGGCGAAAGAAGAGTTTTATGAATTTGTCAAAAAATCAACAACTAGATTATCTTGTTAGAGGGATTTACAGATGTCGGTAGACGTCATAAAACATTGAAGCCAAAAAATATTCTCATCAAAATTTATACGAATTTTATTTTTCCCCTATTTAAAACCAATTGATGTTCACTTAATGATTCCACTTCTTGTGAAATATGACTGGTGAAAAGAATGATTCGATCGGTTTTAAAGTCGGATATTATCTTTTCAAAGACTTTTAATTGACTGATATCCAGCCCATTGGTCGGCTCGTCTAAAAGCAATAAACTTGGATTATGAATGAAACAAGCTGCCAGTCCGACCCTCTGTCGATAGCCTTTTGAAAGAACTTGAATTTTGGTATAGCGATAGGATTCTAGCCCGAATTGAGTGAGGGTTTTGAGTGTTTCACTTTTTTTGATATGATAAAAACCACCGATAAAATCCAAATACTCTTGAACATACATATGATTGTACAATGGATTGGATTCAGACAAATAGCCCGTTTTGAATTGGAATGGCTTTGTGTGGGTTTTTAAATCAAGAGTACCATAACTTATGGTGCCAGTCCAATGGGAGTAATATCCTGATAGAATTTTCAGTAAAGTTGATTTTCCAGATCCATTACTCCCGAGTAAAGCATATACTTTTCCTGGTTTTAAGGTAAAGGAAACTTTATCCAAAACTTTTGATTTTCCTAATGTTTTGCTGAGATGCTCAACCTCTAAATTCATAGGCCATGACAAAAATAAAAGTTCAATACAATCAATTATTGTTTTCTTAGGCCTTCCAAAACCACTGTCAACAAAATGAGGCTTCCACCAATGATACTTTGAATTTGTGGTATTTCATTTAAAAAAATCAAAGCCAATAAAATCGCAAAAACCGGTTGTATACTATTTAAAATGCTCACATTAGATGTACTAAAAGATTTAAAACTATTGGCAAATAATGTATGTCCAAGTGAAGTGGTTACGATTCCTAAAAAAAGCAAAAAAGGCCATTGGGAAGAGATATTTTCAATAGGGTAGTAAAACATGGTTGGGAACAACAAAACGGTGACGACAATCATCTGGAAAAACATGACAGAAGAACCCTCCATGTCTGAAATTTTTGTTTTCACCATAATATTACGAATAGCATAGGCAAAAGCTGAAATCAGGCCCATGATCAGACCAAGGGTCTTTTGATCTTTAAAGTTGAATTCGGGAACTAAGAAATAAACTCCTAAAACAATCATGAATCCAAACAACAAATGAATCCTTTGAAACGAAACTTTTCGTATCAAGGGTTCGAGAAATACCGTCATGATCGGAAATGTAAACACCGCCAACGCGGCGATTGCCACATTGCTCAGTTTGAGCGCAATAAAATAAGTGACCCAATGAATTCCCATCAAGATACCACTAAAAAGTAATCCAGTTTTATGATTCTTCAAATCTTTAAGAAGTGGATATTTTTTATAGATACAGTAGCCTCCTAAGACAAAAATAGCAATGAATGATCGACACCATATAATGATTTGGGGAGCCAAATCAATATATCTTCCCAATGGTCCCGAAGTAGCGATTAATAGGGAAGCCGTTGTAACTAATCCAAAATGTTGAAGACGTTTGGTTTGCAATGGGTAAAGTTAATAACCTAGCACGAGTAATAAAAAAGTAGCTTTAAAGCATACATTGGGCGTTATATACCAAAATTTAAAAGCATGATTAAAAAGAGTGATACTACAAAAATCTAATATTTCCAACGATCATTCTTTTCTCGCCTCGTTTTCTTTGACTATATTTTCTGTGGATTTCGTGTTTTTCTTACGTTATAACATTTTCCACTCGACAGTTACTTGATTGTTCAAAAAGTTCTTTTTTTCATATTTATTGACCAATCAGGTGAGCATCGAAGGAACGGTGTATTTTTATTTTCTTGTCAATGAAAAACACCGTGTGGCATTGCTGTTTCAAATAATTGATTGCTAAATGGAACACTTTCAACTATTGATTCCACGCATTTGAGGCATACCATGGATAGAATTAATTTAGCTTGGATGGACGTTGTGTCAGCGAGTGGAGTAGGACTTCCAATGAATCTTCAAAAACTACAATTAAATGATAGGTTTTCCTTGGGGTTACAAAGGATAAAATCTGCAAATTATTCAAACAAGGGGCTCCGATTGATTGGGCTTCTATTGATTTTTTGTTTTAGTTGTTCTAAATCAATTATGCCGGTTGATTCCGTTGAAGTCATGGAACAACCCGAGAAGTTTAATGTTCCGTATGGTCCCAACGTCTACAAACCCGATCGTTCTTTTAAAGTTGTGGGGTATATGACATTCCCCAATTCTGGTCATGGAAGAGACCATATACAGAAGCAACCCTTGAGGGGTATCGACTATCTGAATTTATCTTTTTTAAATCCAAATTTTCAGGGAGATTTGGTTGGAATGAATGATTTCGATATAGAATTTGCAGTCGATTACTTAAAACAAAATGATGTGAAAGTCTTTGTATCCCTTGCAGGGGGGCTCATCAGTAATGAAACCAAAGCCAACTGGAAAAGGCATTTGAATTCAGAGAATAGAGCAGAATTTGTCTATAAAATAACACAGTTTGTAGTCAATCACAAACTAGATGGTGTTGATGTTGATTTGGAAAACAATCTTTTTGATGAAGTAGGTCCCCTTTATGAATCGTTTGTTGTGGAGCTGGCCCAAGCGTTGCACTCTTATGGTAAAGCCATCACCTCCGCCATGTATCCCATCAGTTTGCATCGAGCAGTGACTGATAAAGCGTTAGAAACGTTTGACTTTATCAATGTAATGGTTTATAATCTCAGGGGATTATGGAACTTAAATGATGTCGGTCCTCACTCTCCACTATCGATGGTGGATAGGGCCTATCGATTTTGGACAATGGAGAAAGAAATCCCTCCAGAAAAGTTGGTGTTAGGAGTGCCTTTTTATGGGTGGGATTTTGATAGAAGAAAAGCATGGTCTTATGCCCAAATTGTTTCGATGAATCCTCAAAATGCCTATAAAGACAATGTAGAAAAAATCTATTACAACGGACTTGGTACGATCGTCAAAAAAGTAAAAAAGGCAAAAAAAGCTTTTTCAGGTGTGATGTTTTGGCAGTTAAGACAAGACACTACCGATGGATTATCCCTTATTCATGCCATAGATCAAACCGTGGCAGCATTAGAGACGGAAATAGACTGTGAAATTAAATTTTACTATCCAGATGAAGATATGGATGGTCTTGGAAATCCATTCAAGCCAAGAGTTGCTTGTACACAACCTGAAGGCTATGTGACCAATCGAGACGACACAGACGATACCACAGTCAATGAAAATATTCATTCGATTCGAGTGGAAAATTTGAAGATTTTCAATGGAATCAGGTAACGAATAAGGAAAAGAGTTTGACAAGAGCTCAAAGCTGATTAGAAAGTAAGTCAACGACGATGTTTTATGGAGGTGCGTTTTATTTGGTTTAAATGGACCACAGTGAAAAATGATGTCTTATAGAGTTTCGTCGTTGCTTCACAACCAAAAACTTATAAATTTTTGAATTAGTCGCTTAAATCAATAATTACTGTATATTCGCCGATAGATTTTTGAAGTGAACACTACTAGATTTTATAACAAAGAATACTTCTACTTTTTTTATGGAAAAGAAAGAGGGACTCTGTTATGATTTAATTAGTCGAAATAAAATGAAACAAGTCCTGAAAATTCAGGACTTTTTTTTTGGAAAATGAATACAAAGCAAAATTCTGTTGTAGCTATTCAAGGCATTGAAGGTTCTTACCATGATATTGTGGCTAAAGAATATTTTGGAGATTCCATTCAAGTGATCCATTGCGACACATTTGACGAACTGGTAGAGCAAATTAAATCTCAGAAGTGCAGCCACGGATTGATGGCCATAGAAAACTCAATTGCTGGGTCTATTTTACCGAATTATTCTTTAATTGATTGTGGACAAATGAGTATTGTTGGAGAATATTTATACAGCATTAGTCATCATTTGATGGTGCTGCCTGGTCAAACGATCGATCAAATTAAAGAAGTTCACTCGCACCCTATGGCATTGCAACAATGCAAACGATTTTTTCAACAATACCCACATATTCGATTGATTGAATCACATGATACGGCTGAAGAAGCTAAATGGATAGCACAGAAAAAAATCAGAGGCTATGGTGCGATTGCTAGTCGTCAAGCCGCTAGCTTATTTGGATTGGATATATTGGCAAGCAATATTCAAACCATTAGAAATAATGTGACTCGGTTTGTCGTTATCCAAAGAACTCAAGATGCGATGATTCCAGAAAATTCAAATAAAGCCGCGCTGAAATTTACCCTAGACCATCAAAGGGGTAGTTTGGCAACTGTTTTGAATTTAATGAGTGATTGTCAGTTGAATTTAACTAAAATCCAATCCCTGCCCATTATTGAAATTCCTGGAAAATATGCCTTCTTTGTGGATGTTCTGTTCAATGAATACAAACAGTTCGAAAAAGCCAAAAAAATCATCGAAATCATTGCGACACAATTTAAAGTATTGGGGATCTATCAAAACAAAAAATATGATTGAAGTAGCTCACCGATTATCTCAGTTTAGTGAGTATTACTTTTCTCAAAAGCTTCGAGAAGTAGAACGGCTAAAAAGCCAAGGTATGCCGATTATCAATATTGGGATTGGCAATCCTGATTTTTTGCCTCATGAAAATACGCTTGAACATTTGACCTCTTCTTTAAAAGATCAAAACGCTCATCAATATCAATCCTATCGAGGGTTAGAAGAATTGAGGAATGCGATTTCATCTTATTATCAAAGGATCTATCAAGTTCCATTAGATCCCCAAAGCGAGATTTTACCCCTAATAGGCTCCAAAGAAGGCATTGGGATGATTTCATTGGCCTATCTCAACAAGGGAGATCAAGTATTGATTCCAAACCCTGGATATCCTACCTATGCTTCCGCTAGCCTGATTGCTGAGGCCAAACCACGCTGTTATAATTTATATGCATCCAATGATTGGCTCCCGGATCTTGATGAAATCAAGAAACTCAAAACCCCAAAGACTAAAATGATGTGGTTGAATTATCCCCATATGCCCACGGGGGCTCAAGCCACTGATGACGTCTTTGAACAATTGATTCAATGGGCTATTGAAAATCAAGTATTGCTCGTACATGATAACCCATATAGTCATATTCTGAATTCAACTCCCAAGAGTCTTTTAAAGTTTAAGGGAGCAAAAACAATCGCTCTCGAGTTGAATTCGATGAGCAAATCATTTAATATGGCTGGATGGCGTATTGGCATGTTGTGTGGTTCAAAAAGGTTGATTCACCCCATCTTTAAAGTCAAAAGCAATTTTGATTCTGGGATGTTTTATGGTTTGCAAAAAGGAGCCATTGCCGCTCTAAATCTACCCAATACATGGTTTGATCAACTCAATAAACAATACACACAACGAAAAAAAATATTAGAATCATTAGCTTTGAAGTTAGGTGCTGATTTTGAAATAAATCAAGCCGGTTTATTTTTGTGGGCTAAAATTCCAAAAGAAGAAAAATCATCAATCGACTTTGTGGACAAGCTCTTGTACCAATATCATCTCTTTGTGGCTCCAGGAAATATTTTTGGTTCTAATGGTCAAGGATATATTCGAATGTCCGTTTGTGCCCCAACCTCTCAACTAAAACAAGCCCTCAATCGTATTTAAAATGAATATGGGTATTATAGGACTTGGTTTAATCGGTGGGTCAAAAGCTCTTGCGACAAAAAAAGCATACAATCATTGCAGAATTTGGGGTGATGATTGTAACCCTAACCATTTAAAAGAAGCTAAACAGTTAGGCTTGATTGATGAAGTTTTAGACAAGGAGTCCTATAAAATTTTAGATTTACTGATCCTAGCCATTCCAGTTGATAAAGCACTTGATGTTATTGAATCCCTCTTGGATCAAGTCGGTCCGAATACCTTGGTCATCGATACAGGTTCGACCAAACGGTTGATTTGTCAGCAAGTAGTCCACCATCCCCATCGGAAACAATTTTTAGCAGCACATCCTATCGCCGGAACAGAATATTCAGGACCGTCAGCCGCATGGGAAGATTTGTTTGTCAACCAGACTCAAATTTTTTGTCAAACCGAAAAGACCGATCCATCGCTATTGAAATTCGGCATTGATTTTGCTCAAAAATTACAGATGAGGATTCTGACGATGTCTCCAGAGGAACATGATAAACACATCGCTTATGTTTCACATCTTTCACATATTTCATCGTTTATGTTAGGTAAGACGGTCATCGATAAAGAAGAAAAGTCCGATAATGTCATTTATCAAATGGCCGGTAGTGGCTTTGCATCAACTGTTCGATTAGCCAAGAGCAATCCCACAACTTGGACTTCAATTTTTCGACACAATCAAGAAAATATATTAGAAGTACTGAATGAATATATCGACAAACTTGAAGATTTTAAAACACGTTTGGAATTAAAGGATTTTGATTCGATATATCAACAACTAATAAAATCAAATGAAATCAAACCCATTTTAAAAGGAATCAACCAAAACAACAATCAATTATAAATCAAATGGAAAATTCAAAACAAATGCGTGGCTGGTTGGACAACTTCAATCTACCACATCCCTTAGTCATTGCAGGACCTTGCAGTGCTGAAACAGAAGATCAGGTATTAAAAATAGCCGACAAATTAAAAGATACGGATGTCACTGTATTTCGGGCTGGCGTTTGGAAACCACGAACCAGACCCGGGAATTTTGAAGGAGTTGGAGTCATCGGACTCAAGTGGCTTCAAAAAGTCAAAGAGCAAACCCAACTATTAACAACTACAGAAGTGGCTAATAAGCATCATGTGAACTTGGCCTTAGAACACGATATCGACATTCTATGGATAGGAGCTCGCACTACAGTCAATCCGTTCATGGTGCAAGAAATTGCCGAAGCATTGGAAAATACGGAAAAGATTGTATTGATTAAAAATCCAATCAATCCAGATATTTCTCTATGGCTAGGGGGTCTTGAACGGTTGTATGCTGCTAATATCAAAAATTTAGGACTCATTCATCGGGGATTTTCAACCTATGACAAAACCAAATACCGAAATATTCCCGAATGGCAAATACCGATTGAAGTTCAGAAGCGATTCCCTGATATTCCATTGATTTGTGATCCATCCCATATTGCTGGAAGAAGAGATTTGATATTCCAATTAAGCCAATTGGCATTGGATTTGAGTTTTGATGGTTTGATGATTGAAACTCATTTTGATCCTGATCAAGCTTGGAGTGATGCAAAACAGCAAATCACGCCAGAGACATTGATACGGTACATGAAAGAACTCAAGATGAAGAAACCGACATATCATGAAAAAGATTATCGATCAGAATTGGAAAAATTTAGATCTGAAATTGACATACTTGATGAACAAATCATCAGTATTCTCAACAAACGAATGGGAGTGTCGGCTAAAATTGGTCAACTAAAATATTCTAATGATGTGGCCATTCTTCAACCCCGACGTTGGAAAGAGGTCTTGGGAAATATGTTTTTGGAAGCGGATGAAAGAGGACTATCAAAAGAATTCGTCATGAGAGTGTTTAAATCGATTCATCAAGAGTCTATCAACCACCAAAGATCAATTAAATCTAAAACTCAATATGAAATTGAGTTATGAATCGATCGTTCAATATTTTGACCGTTTTATCATTTCTGCCTGAGGTCTCCTTGGTTTATGATCGGTTTCATGGGATGCCATACACCAGGTACGGCGAAGGGAAATCAAAAAACATTCGGTGCTCCAAAAAGCTCGGTTAGCCACCCTGAAAAACGACGAGAATCGAATCGAGAAACAAAGGAAAATCTTCTAAAGAGAGCCAGAAAATCATGGAGAGGTTTGTCGCGTTTGGGAACTCAAACAGGATGTTTCATCCCTTTTCGAATCGAGCACCTGGAAGGAGGTTTCACCATATATCTCCAATGTTGGATGGATATCGAGATCCCATCAGGCATCCAAGAAGTGTGTCCGATCGCCTGGGAGAATTCAAGAGATCAAAGCCATTGGTCGAAGCTATCGAGAGTTTGAAGACTAGAGAGCCGCCATCTTACTTTTTAGTGGCGGTTTCAAACGATACCTACAACTTTTGTAGTAGAATCTATTGGGTTTTACTACAAAAGTTGTGGGTCGGTTTATTTTTGGTCCATTCGTTCTTTATGAAAAAGCTTTGACCATTTTTTGAGTCGATCTCCAAGGTCGATGATTCACGCCGTGTCGATGACCTTTCTGTTGATGATCGCTAGGTGGCCATTCATGTGGGATTTTAAAATCATGATTGTCCAATGCCAACAGAAAAATAGAGTGGAGAAATTGTAGTGGGCGTTATTTTCCTGGATCTAATTTTATTCATTGAATCTAGTTCCCTTTCGTAAAGTCAATAAAATTTTGGTAAGACGGGACTCGAATCAGAAAAATTTTCCAACTGTGTTAAAGCCTCATCAACAGTTGTCACTGGTAAAAGGCACACCCGATTTTGACATACATAGATAAAAGTTTGTTGGTTGTCAAATCGATTTTTTAATAACGGTAAATCACTGGCAGTATCACTTTGTTGAAATATGATTTGGGGTAGATAGTGGCTCAATAACTCTTTAGATAATTCATTGGATTCCTTTCCATTGATAATGACTTCATAAAACCCATAGGTAATCATTGTATAGAGACTAGCCCAGTGAGAATAACTTGAAGCATAGTCGATGATTTGACTTTGCATCCCCAAAATCATTTTTTTTGCTCTTTCGATATAATCTTGGTTTTGTAGTAATTGTCCTAGTTCAAATAGATTACTGGCCATCACGGAATTTGGAGAAGCAATGACATTATCTTCCGTGGATATAATTTGGGTGATCAGTGGGTTTTCTTTTTTAAAGCTGAAATACGGTGAGTTATCGATCGAAAAATCTGATAAAACGGTGTTGGTCCCATTTTGTGCCGAATCCAAGTAATTTGTATCACCTGTCATTTTGTATAGTGTCAGTGCAGATTCAATGAAGTGAGCATAATCTTCTAAAAATCCTTCTATCTTGACACGGCCATTTTGGAATGTGTGATACAATTGTCCATGGTGGATCATTTGTTTTTCAATAAAATCATATATCATCATGGCTTTATTTATAAATATGGAATCACCAGTAGCTTGATAGGATTGAGATAGACCTAAAATTACCAAAGCATTCCAAGAGGCTAATAACTTATCATCAATGCCTGGAAAATCTCTTTTGGCTAATTGGGATTTAAGTTGATTTTTCCAATATTCAATTTTAGATTTTAACTGATCAATTGATAGGTTATGCGATTGAGAAAATTCTTCTATACTATAGGATTGTCTGAGAATATAAAACTCATCTTCAAAAGGTTTATTAAAATCAATCCCATAAAAAGACACAAATAAATCCCAATCACGATCGATGAGTTGTTCTAACTCTGCTTTACTCCAAACATAATAACGACCTTCTCCTTGTTCATTATCTGCATCTATAGCTGCATAGTAGGCTCCCGTAGTATCTAACAAACGAGACTCCATGAATTCAAATATTTGGTAGATTCTGTTTTTGAATAAGGGCTTTTTGTATTTTTTATAGGCATTGGCATACAATCCAAGAATCTGAGCATTATCATATAGCATTTTTTCAAAATGCGGTACTTCCCAAAAAGGATCGACACTATACCGATAAAAGCCTCCTTCAATGGGATCAAAAACACCACTATTGGCGATCTTTTCTAAACTATTTTGTATATAACGATCTACATCAGGATGATTTAAGCGATTTTGGTACTGCATTAAAAATTGATAACGATTTGGGATAATAAATTTTTGAGATACTTTATCTCCGCCATATTGGTCATCCCAACCTATTTTCCAGTTTTCGATTCCTTTTTCTAATGAATCTTTAGAAAATTCAGAAGGATGATTAGGAATAGTGACAAGGTTATATTCTTTCAGACCTTGTTCTAGATGATTGGCGACTTCAATTAATCGAGATTTATCTTTTTGATAGAAATCTTGAATTTGTTCTAATACTTGAATCCATTGCTCTTTGGTATGATAGGTGCCACCATAGATGGGTCTGCCATCTGGAAGCGTAATGACATTAAGAGGCCAACCACCACTTCCAGTCATGAGTTGTACAGCTGTCATATAAATATTGTCGACATCTGGATTTTCTTCACGATCCACTTTGATATTGATATAATCAGTGTTCATCGTTTTGGCTACATCTTGATCAGCAAATGTTTCTTTTTCCATCACATGACACCAGTGACAAGAAGAATAACCAATGCTGACAATCAATAGTTTGTCCTTTGGATTTTGGTTTTGATATAAATTTTGATCCCACCTTTGCCAATGCACAGGATTGGCTTTATGTTGGATGAGATAGGGACTGGTTTCTTTATCTAAATTATTTCTGTTCATGGAATTATTCTGAGCACACATAGTTGAAATGCAAATCAATAGTGTTAATACAATGGGTCTAATCATCGGTGGACTTAATGATGACCAAATTAGATGATTCCTACAAATTCCAAGGGTAACTTGAAGTGATAGGTTTTGGATAGAATATCCATTCCGTTCCACCATCAAGTGTCGCATCACGACAGTAACGACAACTCAAGGTAGTTTTAAAATGGTGATGATATTCGATATTTTATTGACGCACTTTCTTTTAATCAAACTCTCAAAAGAACTAACCTTTAAGGATTACTGCAAAATAAGACTTGCCTCGATGCTCATTTTGTGTAGAGATTTTGCAATTTTCATGGTGATGTCTCTTTCACCATTGAAGTACTCGTTAGTTCTTGAGGGACTTGGATTTAATCATTGAGCCAAATTCTTTCTTTTTAATCCCATTTCGAACATACGAAGTTCAGTCATTTCTTTTACGAATAGTCGACTCTATGGGGTAGCGCTTTTCTTCTTATGGTTCAATGTGCTATCTCCTTAAACCGAAGAGCTCTGAAATACAATTTTTTTCTTTATGATCTATATTCCGCGTGGGACATCGAGATTTCCTACGCTGACTCAAAACGCCATCGGCGTCTGATTTTTAAGGCCAGCCTGTGGACGTAGGTTGTTATAAGGCCATAACCATGGCCTCGTTATTTCTCGAGCCACATCTAAAGATTCAATATTTTTTTTCTCAATGTTGGAAGACTCCCACCCAAAACACTCTAAATGATAAATATGTAGGATTTTAAAGTCAATTTAAAATCGATAATTCAATCCTGCTGTAAAGTTCAATCCCAAGATACCAACTTGTGTCACACTGTCGATCCATGGGAATCTTGTCCCCCCACCTGGAGTGCCCGTTGATCGAAGTGTTTTGTCAGGATAAATATCAAATAGGTTATTGACAAAAAAATTAAATTGAAGGTTATTGTTGATTCGATACAATAAATTGATGTCGGAAAGAACTTTGCTCGATAATTTTTGATCTGTTCCACCATTGAGTCCTGCTATAGTGACAGGTCCAAAATGGGTGTTGGTCAATCCAATTCTAAACTTTTGAGATTCCAAATGCAATCCCAATATGAATTTAGACTTTGGTCGGGAATCGGTGATGAGATAACTCTGTTCTTTGTCGAAAATGATGTAATCGTTTTGCTCTAAAAAGTCAGGAGTATCGATTGATTGGATTTCTGTAGCGTTTATATTACCAGCCAATACGACTCCGAATGAAAGAGTCGATGAAAGAAACACATCATTAATGTTGAGCACAAGGTCAGCTCCAGTTGTTTGAGTATTTCCTGCATTTAAAAAAAACTGAATGGCTTCAACCCCATTTTCTATCAATATGGTTTCGATAGGTTCGATGGTTCCACGTTGCTCATCAATCAGCCCATCATTGAGTCCGTCAACAGCCGATATTTGTGATGAAAAAAGAATGCGATCGTTGACATTAATTTGATAAAGATCCAAAGATGCCGAAAGATGCCGATTGAATCGGTAAGTGATTCCCAAAGCGATATTATTCGACGTTTCTTCAAACAAACTTTCAACGCCTAAACCTTTAACCACAGGATGGTCATTGGGTAGAGTTCCTTGTAAAACAGGAAAAGGAGAATTAGCTACAATAGTATACTTTGTGCTCTGGAGATGTCTTTGGTGCAGGGATGGTGCTCTAAAACCAGTGCTATATGATGTTCTGATAGCACCTTGATTCCCCAATTTTAAGCGGGCATTGGCCTTCCATGAAAAGTTATTACCAAAATCAGTATAATCTTCAAATCTTCCCGCAATCCCCAGCAATAAATTATCTCTTTCATAATCGAAGGATCCATAAGCAGCGACATTGTTTCTTTGGACTGAAATAAGAATTTCAGGAGCAATTCCTTCAAAAGAGTCCGAACCGCCTTCATAATGTGAAAAAGGATCTCCCAAAATAGTCGAAAACAGTTCTTTTCGAAATTCTCCTCCCCAAGTCACAGATATATTGGGCCCTATCAATTTCACAAAATCCAAGTTAGCTGAATAATTACGCATGAGATAGCCACCATTATAGAAATTGTGTGGTGAAGTACCTCGATCCCTTAAATAATCTCGATTGATGGAATGGTTGACATAATACTCTAATTGGTTGTTTCCATGGGCGACACTAATGTCGAGAGATAAATCATTTTCAAATTCAAAATCGATTCCCAAGACATTGAAATTATCTTTGATTTGGGTTTCAAAAGTGGGTTGGTAACCAATGTAATCCCCTAAGGTAAAAATGGGTTCGATATAATTTCCATTTTCATCTCGATCCCGAATGCCATTGCCATTGCCTCCGAATTCAGGAGCATCGTGGATAGGAGCCAATAGTCCAGAATCGGCAACATCTTTTCGCCAGTATGGGGCTCGATAGAAAGCAAAACTTTTCCCATAACGAAACGTATGGCCATGAATAGAATATAATTCAACATTTGGTCCTAAATCATGAATCAAATGGACCATCATGGAAACATTATCCATTTGAGGTTGTCCATAAGTCATTCCTAATTGCGGATTTTTTCTCGCCCATTCTAATTCGTATTGTCGAGGATTATTGTACTCGGGATGTTCAGATGGTAATCCTTCATGAAACTCAACTACATCTTGGATTCCAACCGCTCCTGCTCTATTGCTAGTTTCTTGAAGATATCGAGCAAGGGTAACATTCAAACTTCCATCATTTCCAAAATGGAACGTATGGTTAAAGTCCAAATTTAGATTGAATCCATCCCCTTGTGAACTGATTCCGGTACTAGCATTGAGTGTAGAAAATTCAGCATCTTCTTTTAAAATAATGTTCATCACGCCAGCAATAGCATCAGATCCGTATTGAGCAGAAGCTCCATCACGAAGGATTTCAACTCGCTCAATAGCTGCTAATGGAATAGTTTTCATATCGACGCCAACATCTCCCTTACCTGGCGTATCGCTAAGCAAAACTTGGGCACTTTGTCCTTTTCGCTTTCCATTGATTAATACCAATGTACGACTAGGTCCTAAGCCTCTTAAATCTGCAGGGTCATAATGAGCCGTTCCATCAGAAATGGGATGATTTTGTGAAAAGTAAGAGGGGACAGCAAAAGTCAACATATCTTCAAGAATGGACTGTCCCGTGAATTTTAATTCCTGAGCTTTGATATTATCAATTGGAACAGGACTATCCAATATGGTTCTGGGTCTCGATGGATTTCCAATAATGACGACTTCATCTAATGTCTCTTCTCGATTTAAAATAATATGAAAATCTATTTCGTTATTTGTTGAAATGACTTGATGATCGTACCCCAAATAACGAACTTCTATGTTGGATCCTTGTTGGATGATTATTGAAAACTTCCCCTCAAAATCCGTTAATACAGCATTATTGGTGTCTTGTTCCAATATGGTTACAGCTGGTAGTGGAACTCCGATGGTTGAAGTCACTTTTCCTGAAATAGATTTCTGTGAAACCGCCTTAGCTGAAAAAAATAGAATCAATAAAACAATGATGTTTGTTAATCTTAATTTCATGAGATTGATGCTAAAATAGTGGGAACTCCTTATTGAATAAATAGTTAACACAAATGTAAAGACTAAACTTTATGATCCGCTTTGGATAACCCTATTTTTTTTCTGTTTGGATCGTCAATCCAATGGGATAGTATGGCTCTTTATCAAACACATTTCATGGAATCCAATGTTAAAATAAATGCCAACAGAGGTAGAATAAAGGAGATGCGAGAAGGCAGTGATTAATTGAAAAAAGAGAGAATGAAAGGACCAATAGGCGGTATGGCCAAAAAATAAAGCCCAATGGCAAACCATTGATTCGATTTGATTAAAATAGAGGCTTTCAAGTTGTTTAGACTTTCATTGTGATCCATACTGTGTATTAAATCATGAATATAATCGTTTTTAAATTCGTCGATAGTCCTAAAGTTTTTTGCAAATGTTTGTTTTGGAGACAAGTCCATATAAGGAAATAGATCAGACTTAAATATTTTTCTCGCAATGAATATGGATTTTCCAATTGGAAATAAGGTGATAAGAAAAATTAATAGAAAGGCCATATCAGACCAAAAAGATAAGGTTATTTGATTGTACAATATGGTTCCAAAAATGGCGATTATAGATACAATGATTCCAGAGTTATTCAGTAGTTGGTAGATTTTTCTTTCGATGATTAGCATGCGATTATCTTCGTTTTCAAATCTTCGCAAACAGAAATCAATATAGTTATTTAAAAATTCCCTTCTGGATTTAGTGTTTTTGTTGTAGTCATCTACTTTCATGTTATTGACTTAAAAAATTGATGATGGCATCAGAAATATTCAAACCAGTATTCGATTCAATCCACACCCATTGACCGTTAGGATTTATTTCTAAAAAGACATATTCATTTTCTGTTCTGATTAAATCAATAGCGCCAAAGTTTAATCCAAGTGATTTGGTTAACTCAATACATTTTTTTTCGTATAGAAGGGGCAATTGGTATGATTCAATTTCATTGCTTTGATTTCTCCAATCCATCTTGGGGTTTCCATTTTGTTGCGATTTGATTTTGGCTGAAAAAACTTGATCATCGACAACAGTCACTCTAATTTCGTATATTTTCTCTATTTCTTCTTGAAAAATGATTGGAAAGATAGAGTGGTTGTTTTGTTCTAATTGAGAAATATCAAATCGATTTGTAAAGACGATCTTTTTACCTGTTTTATCGAAGTATCTTCCACCAAAAAGAGGCTTGATGACCACTCCTTTTTTATAGGATGTATAAAAACATTTTAATTCACTTGGATTTGTTGTTATGATGGTATCAGGAATCAAAAAACCCAAGTTATTGGCTAATTCCAATTGGAGTAATTTGTTTTCAGCGGTACCAATAAAATCAGGATAACTCAACCATTTTCTAACTTTTAAATCTCGCCAAAGAGACTTGAGAAATAATCTAAAGTCACGTTCATGAAATTTTTCTTTCGAATTGTTTAATAAACTATTTTGAGATATGGCAGTTCTTCGAAACCAAACGGAGTTAAATTCATTAATACCATCGATTGAAATATTTTTTGTTTTATTGTATCGAATTAAAACATTGTGTTTAGAACCGATATCCTCGGTATTCAATCGTTTATACGAAAGATTCTGATCGTTTAACTTATTGATGACGAAATCAGCGGTGTAGTCATTTTTATGTGAAACAACTAAAATCACAAGATTACGAGACTTGAAAAAGTAAACTAATTTTGGCTTTAGTTGGAAATATAATCGTAGTCAGAATCAGAGTTTTCTGTAGATACTCTGGTGTGTGTTTCTGTAGCCAAACTCATGGAATAAGCATTTCGATCGTTAGGAGATCTGGATGTTAAAAGATTAATAGCAGGTTCGTTCGTTCCTTCCAAGACATTAAGATTTTGCTTGTAGCAGTATGTCATTTTAGGAAGCTCCAATTGATGAGTTGGTGTTTCAGCGTAGTCGTACAACAGATATTTCACAGTATAAGGAATTAATGATTGTTCCCCAAATTTAATCATTTTTGACTTTTATAAAGCACAAGAATTTAGAGACTCAAGGAGGGTTTTAAACTTTGGTTGTTATCGATAAATATGTTTCGTATACTGGAAATGAATAAAAATTTTGAAGATTCAGGTAAAAACAAGATGGCTATTCGAGTGTTACCGTTCTTATTGAAGGATTAAACGGAGAATCGATTAATTCCCCATCAGAATCAATTAACTCTAGTTTTATAGAAATTTCTCCCTTGGGTAGACCTTCAATGTAATAAGGTTCCCATTGGTCAATGATAAATTCAGTGTCTTGTATTGTAGCTTTAACTTTATTCCCATCAGGAGATATTGTAGTATTGATTAGGTAAAAATCCAAAAGCACTTTTTCTGTATCTTCTCCTTTATAGGTTCCTTTTGGTCTACTGTAAAAAAGAAGTTCCTGTGTCAGATCAATCTCTTCTCCATCACCAATCTGAGTAAGCACATAAGCCTTTGGATTTTTAACCGATTCATGGTAAGATCTTGATAAGAACGCTAAAATCACATTATTTCCCTTTTCCAACTCTTGACCAAACTCTTGCGAATACTTTGCAAAGTAAGGCCCATTATTAATAATCAAATGGATGTGCTGACCAAGTTCAGAGTTTGCGAGGGTATAATCAAATTCTTTTTGCGTTTGTTCTCCGAGGGTGTAATCTTCGACATGAAACGAAAACAAATGGTCTTTTCCTTCCTGATAAAGGCTATCTTTTAATGAGAGTTTCGCATTTTCAAATGCAGGAGATCCTTCCACTTTTGTAATTGAAATTTTACTGGGTCTATCACATGAGAATAAAAGACAAACAAAGAGTAAAACAAATAAATTTTTCATGCTTATATTAAAAATTTTGAGAATTTGGTTTTTTGATTAATCTGCGAAAGTAAACTATTGAATGTAGAAATTAAAACGAAGTGGTGATGTGATTCTACTATAGCTTTTACACTCAAACAAAAAACCGCAATAATCCTTTTTTAGACCATCACGGTTGATTCTGGTGGTCCCACCTGGGCTCGAACCAGGGACCAACTGATTATGAGTCAGCTACTCTAACCAACTGAGCTATAGGACCAAAAAGTCGGTCAAAGATAACGGATTTAAATGCATGATAGATCGTATTTAAGGGTATGGGCTCATTGAATTCAACACTGGAATAGGGACTCATCAATTGAGATTTGTGAAAAATCTCGCTTATATTTATTTCATAAAGTCTATAAAAAGGGATGGAAAATTAAAGCCTTTTTTTGAATTTGGAAGTCAATACAATGATGTGCACCAAGGTTTTAAGGGCCCCTAAACCAGAAAAATTCAGTTAAATAAGTTGAAAAGAAATCCCAATAACATTCACAACAACAGAAGGTTTAACCAAGTTCGAATCCATTGGGAAACGGATCTTTGGGATTGATACAAAAGGTATGTTTTCCAGTGATGTAAGCATTTCCAGAAATAGAGGGCATGATGGCTTGATTAGGACCATAAGTTAGTTCGTTTTTAATCATTCCGGTAAAGGTTGTCCCTAGGATACTTTCTACTTTGATTGCTTGATTTATCTGAATTTCGTTCCTTTTGTGTAGTAATGCCAATCGTCCCATGATTCCGCTACCGGTAGGAGAACGATCAATTTGACCATTGGCAAAAACACAAACATTTTTCGAATAAATCATTGGATTTTTGGATGGAGCATAAAAAATAGTCCCGTACAAAAAGCTTAAATCTTTTACAAAAGGATGTTTGATTTCAATAGAGCTAGCCATGACAGCTTTTTTGATTTTCATGCCCAGGTTGCATATTTCTTGAATTTCAGTAGTCTCTAAATTAATGTTTAAAGAATTTTTAGTCAGATCGACATAGACATAAAAGGCTCCTCCGTAAGCAATATCAAATTTGATTTTTCCGAGTTCTAGAATGTCTAGTTCACTATCGAGTTTCAAAACAAAACTGGGAACGCCTAAAAATCCCGTGCCAGCCAATTCGTCAGATTCAATGATTGGCCAACTTTTAATTCTTCCACAGGGAGCATCGATATACAGAGTATTTTGATTTTTGTTGGAAATCCAATGGAGCTGGTAAGCCAATGTGGTCAAAGCAATAATGGCATGACCACACATGGTGGAATAACCTTGATTATGAAAAAATACAACCCCAAACTTTGCCTTTGAATCATTTGGTGGGGTTAAAGCACAACCATACATATCCTTATGACCTCGTGGTTCATGAATTAATACTTTTCGATAGTGGTCAAATCGGATTTGAAAATCTTTTCTAAATGCCAGCACATTATTTCCTTTTAATGTAGGCAATCCATTACTGATTACTCTTAGGGGTTGGCCACAGGTATGCAGGTCTATGGTTTGTATTTCAAGCCAATGTTTTTTAGGATTTAAATGAAAATTGGGTTGAAAGGGCTTAGCGTTTGTTGACATTAGTAAATAGATTGTAGTAATACCTCGCTGCCACAAGATCTTCAAGCGCGTATCCTACAGATTTGAATAGCGTGATTTGATTTTCGGATTTTCTTCCAAGGTTTTTACCTCCACACAGATCAAATAAATCGGCTTCTACATCGTCAGAAGAAATCACTCCTTTTTTTATTGGAATATCAAGATCCCCACTTTGGTTAATATTTTGAAGCGTATCAACAAATAAAGCGGATCTAATAATGCATTGATTATCGGATTCGCGGTGGTCGGGTTTAAATGATCCAACCAAATCCACATGTTGTCCAGATCTCAGGTATTCCCCTTTGATTAAAGGGGTTTTAGATAATGTTGCAGCACAAATAATATCAGCTTGACCAACGACTTTTTCAATAGAATCAGTTGATGAAACTTCAAAAGTTTGATTTTTTAATTGATCAACAACATGGTTTACTTTTGGAATATTTCTTCCCCAAACAAATACCTTTTTCAGATTTCTGATGCTATGATGGGCCAGTATCAGAGGAATAGCTAGCGTTCCGGTACCGATCATCAAAAGAGAACTAGCCGTATTTAAGGATAAATATTTAGAAGCTAAAGCAGAGGTTGCCGCTGTTCTGTATGCAGTCAGGCTAGTGGCTTCGATATCCGCTTTTTTTTGACCTGTAAGAGCATCTATGTAGAGGTAACTCCCTTGGATTGAAGGGCGGTTTTGTTTAGCATTGTTGGTGCTGACAGTCACTATCTTAATGCCTGTATCATATCCGTTTTCCCAAGCCGGCATGATCAATAGCGTGTTGGGATATGAGTTTGGTTTATTTGGAATAACATGATGATGTCGTGTCGGTACGTCTATGGTATTATCGGCAAAGGCTTGTTCTAATAAAGCAATTAGAGAAGGAAAATCAGTATTGTTTTCTATAAATCGTTTAGAAATGAAACAAGGAGTTTTGTTTTTTTGCATCAAGATAAAATTAAGGCAACTTAAAGGGTTCTTACGCCTTAAATTGATGAATTGTCTGAATTTTTAAATCAAAAAATAAAAATATGGATCAACCTATCGTCAAATAAAGAAGACTGTATTTTATCGTAAAGGTGTCTCCCCCCCCCCCTTCATAAAGTTCAAAGCCATGGTGCACACTGGGGACAGTCCAAAAAATCCTGTTTAGCTTATCTGTTTCAGATTAAAAAAATGGAAAGAAAGATAGCCTTCACATGGAAATATGATTTAGTCCACAAACCAAATAAAGAAGGCTAACAAAATTTTAATTTTGACATATGGAACCAAAGTTGACTCAAAGACAAAAAAAAATCAATCGATTACTTCAGAAAACCTTTTCACAATATTTTTTGGAGATTTCAAAAAAAGAAAGCGTTTCGAGATTAATCATTAGTGTGTCCAATGTGCGCGTTACTGCTGATGGTTCTTTAGCCAAAATTTATTTAAGTGTTTTTCCCACAGATAATGGCCAATCAATGATTGATCAACTTGAAAAAAAAAGAGCTCAAATCAAATACGATGTGGTCAAAAGATATGGAAAACAAATGAAGCGATTTCCAGACATCCATTTTTATTTGGATGATACCTTAGATTACATCCAAGGCATTGAGCAAGCTATTTTCAGAAACCAGAACTCAGGTATCTCTGAAGAATTGATTTAACTCGTATTTTATATTGTTTGTTGTTATCATTTAAAGTCGCGTTCCGATATCTTTTTTCACCAAATCAACAAACGATTGTCAATCGCATCAATCTCCTTGCATTGATTTTAATTACTATTATTTCAATGGCCTTATTTGTAGTATTGAGTGCTTTTGGAGGCCTTAAGGAATTTGGATTATCGCTTAATAACTTTTTTTATGCCCCCTATACTGTTTTTCCCAAAGAAGGAAAGTATATCACTATTGATTCTTTGACTTTGCAAGGAATCAATCAAAATGAAAAAATTCAGTTGGCCACGCCAGAAATCCAAGAAAAAGTGTTTTTAAATCGAGGGCAAAGAAATAAAGTTGCCTTTATTAAAGGGGTGAAGCCGGAGTACAATCGAATTATACCACTGGATACCATCATGCCGTGTGGTTTTTGGCCAATTAAAGAATCCAAGCAAGTGATTATGGGGTATGGTATTGTTTCAGAATTGGACATGATCGGGGCTCGAGAAAATGAAATAATACAAATAATGGTTCCAAAAAAACCAAAGCGTTTGGGATTTTTTGCAAGAGGGTATACAACAGAGCCATTTAATGTCGTCGGTTTTTACCAGATCAGTCAAGAGCTTGATAACCGTTATGTCTATAGTTCGTTAGAATCAGCTCAAAAGCTCTTGGAATTAAATCCAAATCAATACAGTTCACTTTTATTAACAACCAGTCCATTTTATTCAATGAAAGAACTCCATGATGATTTAAACACTTTGATTGAACAACCATTTGTCATAAAAACGAAGTTGGAACAAAATGCCGCTCTCTACAGAATGCTTAACAATGAACATTTGGCTATTTATTTCATTTTTACATTGGTAATGATCATTGCCCTTTTTAATGTGGTTGGCTCATTGATCATGATGATTATCGTCAAAAAACCTCAATTCAGCATATTTCTTTCTTTGGGGTTAACACTCCAACAAATTCGGCACATATTTTTTTATGTTGGATTGCAGATTTGTTGTATTGGTGTGTGCTTCGGCCTTTTATTGGGTTCCACTCTTGTTTTGATTCAAAGTAAAAAGCCCTTTTTGTATGTTCCAGGAACGTTCTTGCCGTATCCCGTTCGTTTTGAATTCACGAATTTGTTGCTCGTCTTGTTGACGGTTATTGTATTGGGCGTCTTGTGTTCTTGGTGGACCACTTATGGTATTGGAAAACAAAAAACAAAACTAGGCTATAGCTAAAGGATGATCATGTCTTCAATACTTAATGGTATGTTTTTTTGATTAAACAACAGTAATGGGTCGTTATAGGAGACAAAACTAGATTCATTATGTGGCTTGATTTCTGGAGTAACTCATCATGTAAAATGGAATCAATCTAAAAGAAATTCATAAAACTCTTTTTTAGCGTCATTGACATAAGTATCGATGGTTCTTTTGAATCTAGCTTGTAAATCCAATGGTTTGCCTTCTTTATAATATAGTCTAGCGATATGTTTGGATTGATTTTTAGAATCGGTCCATTTTAGTTCAAAGACATGGTTTTCAAGATGGTTTTGTCCATCAAGTATAGCTAAATTAATGCCCCAAAAGAATGAAAATATGGCTCCAAAAACATATAATGGAATGCAAAATCGATTTTTGGGTTGTTTGAAGATCACATGGTATAGTGGAATCAAAAAAATCAATATGGGAGCTAATACAATCAGTATCAATATTCCTATATTATTTGAAATGGGCATGGCGCTCAGTCTATGATTGAATTCAATGTTATCTCATGTTCTTCAAGTTCTGGAACGCCTCGTTTTATTAAATCATAGTGGTTGATATGATTTTGAATTTTTCCAACGAGATACCCCGACAAGGTCATCAGAACGATAACCGTTGAGAAATTATACCAAAACATCTTTCGAGAAGGGCGTTTAAAATAATTCATGATGCCCATCGATAAGTTCTTCCAAAGTAAATCTTTAGAGGGTTTAAAGCCGATTATTTTTTTTGTTGGAGGTTCTTTTTCAGTCATGACAACAGTATCGACATTCAGCCATTCAGTTTAAAGGATTACCAAAATCAAATGGGAACATGATGCAAAAATGCCAAAAGCCATCGCCTTTTTGTACATTTTAATTCCTCAAACTAAAGAAAAGTTAATTTAAAATTAGTCGAGGACCAGTTGCTTCTTTTTTGCCAATTTTTGAGATGTACATTGAAGTGAAGAAAATTGTTCTATCCCCAATAGAATGGAGCTCTAATTGTTTGTTACATCGTGAGCTTGAATTTGCTAACGTTTTAGCACATCAATGCAATGACTATACTCAGTCAATCGAGAGGTCAATATTTAAAAAATTTCAATATTGGAGTTATACTTAATTGGTTGTTTTTCTTATCATGATGGCTTCAATAAAGCTTTTTCTATCTCAAACAAAGTATGGGGTTGGTGGATTTAAAATTTTGACATTCATTTTTTAGGTATTTGATTTCCAATCCATGATCAATTGATGGTATAGCAATTCAAAATCTCTATGAGTCAATTCACATAAAAAAAAGCCCTTCAATCGAAGGGCTTTTAAGTTTAAAGGAGTGGGGACTCTTAAGTTATGATGATTATAACCAACTGAGTCGATTAAATTCAGCCCCTCCTCTTGTGGCTGCTCCAGCCGTATCTGTTCCCGCTTTTGGCAAAGAAGACCTTCTAGGATTATCATCTCCAATGGGTAACTCTACAATCGTACCCGTTCCAAAAACTGTGGCACCAGTAGCACTAGATATATCAGTTGGTGGTGTTGGCAAATTATAATTATCCTCTTCACCACCTGTTTCTTCAACAGGATCTCCGATGGTAGTCTCATCTTCTCCAGCCGCTTTGGATGTCAACGTAATCTGGATGGTGTTGAGATTGTTTTTGATGTTTTTATGTCTGATTCCAACTTTGTTTCCCGTGCCACCGCCAGGTTGGAAAAAGGTCGATTTTACATAAACCGTATTATCATCATCATCCGTAACAATTTCGTCATCATCATCAAGCTTTGGAACTTCTATCTTATTCTCAATTTTGATATCAATACTACTATCAGGAATCCTTTGGGCATCTAAGACGCCGACAACAGCCACATTATCTGAAGTTCCCGTATCGGTATCAACAATAATGCCATCGGCTCGAGCATTAATCCCAAAGGGGACATGTTCTGCCAAATCAGACCGGGTTGAAGCAGTTCCCGTGAATAAAGGAAAGGCTTGAATTAAAATATCCGCCAAGTCATTCAAGCTACCATAACCACGTTCCGTGTCGTCATTCGTGCTATTATCTGCATTGAGGTAGGTTTTGGCATTCTTTTGTGTTGCACTAAATGGAACATTCTCTTTTAACTCATCATTGGTATCATCCTCATCATCTTCATTGACAACTTGAAGAATGACCTCATGCGAATATACCCCTGTTCTACTATTCCCTATGGTTAATTTAATCGAGCCAATCGGATTGTCGTTTGGAGTCGCATTGCTTTCATCATCCTGGTTTCCAATCGTATCGGCATCAAAATTACCTTCTCTATCGGAGTAAAAAGTGAGCCATCCTCGAGGATGCCCGCCCACTTCGGCATTGATTTCCACATCATTGGTGTCAAAAAAGTCTTTCACTTCATCATCATTGATATCGTTCACCCAGTTTTTGACCGAACCACCATCCGTAAGGTTAATCGGTCTGTTAAAAGAAGTAAAGCCCGTTCCTCCAACGCCGATGGTCAGATTGGAACTCGCATCAATGGCAGTGGGGGAGCCACTCACTAAAAACACTCTTTTGGCCGCTCCAGCAGATCCCTTGATATTGGCTGTGCCTTTTCGGAATAAGATCAAATCTTCATGGTTGTCTTCTTCTGTTTCCAGTTCGACCGCCTCGGCCGTTTTGCTTTGGCCTTTAAAAGCCTCCGTGCCATCAAAGGAAATCACCGCTCGCTTGGTGTCGGCGTGTTTTAAGACATCCACCAAATCACTCAAACCCGTCTCGTCGACGATTTTTCCAGCACGATCCACCGATTTGTTACTTTTCAAAATCTCTTGTGTGATTTCTTTGGCAATCAAATTGTTTTTGTTGTCATTGGGATTTTCAGCACTATCATTATAAGCCCCATAGCCCGCTTTACCAATGACAAAACCATCTCCCTCAAACCATTTCTCTCCTGTACCCAGAGTTTGTTTTCCGGGGACTTTAAACGCATCAAAACTGACGGTTTCTAAATCATGGTTGCCTTTGACGTAGAGGCCTTTGAGTTTATTGACTTTATCGGCTGCCAAGGATTCGATATCCGTATTATGCTCGATGACTAAAATCCCATTAGCTCCACTTTCATGACCCAAGACCAAATCGCCTTCGATGCCGGTGCCTCTCAAAACCACTTGCGAAGTGATGCTTCTGGCTGTGATGATTTCTTCAAAATCATCCAAACCATCCACCGTGACGGAAAACCCCCCATGGATATGGGCTCTTTCGAGATCCGGCGTGCTCTCTGCATTGAGGGTGACCACCGTGCCGCCTTTATTGGCCGCGGCGGGATTCCCACCGATTTGAAGGGTCTCTAAATCATTCGCATCGGTAAACGTCAAAGTGTTGATGTGAGCGCCCTCATCGGTGCCCACATTCACGCTGACCACATCTTCGTTGATCTGTAAATTGGCTCCCTTGACTTTTGGAGCGGTCACGCTGTGCACGTCTTTGACATGCAATAAGGCCAAGGTGGTCAACTCCGGTAAGGAAACTTCATCGGGACCAATGATGGTCAAGTTTTTGTCTTTATCTTTTTTGCCATCCGCTTTCAAACTATAGACTCCTGCTAGTGAACTCAAATCAATCACCGCAGCATTACCCCCTAAGTCGATGGATAAGTCCGCCTCATAAGAAGCCAAAGCCGATAAGGTGAGCTCGGTGCCTTCGTCTAATTCAATCGTATGATCAGGAGCATCTTCTTCTTCCTCTTCCTCCGATTCTTTACCGCTGTCAAAAATGGTTTTGGTTAGTTTGGGCAGCTTCACGGTTAAAATCTTATCCGAACCTAACACGACTTGGCTGGCTGTTGCCAATTCAGGATAGTGGGCATGAGGCTGACTATCGTTCAAATTGGTCACGCTGCTGAGATTCGCGAATTTCAACACGTTATCTTTATCGGTATGGGTGATGGTTAAATCCCCATAAATCAAGGTGATCTTGCCCACCCAGTCAATGAGTTCACTCACTTCCGCATCGGATAAATTGCTTGTATTGATGGTGATATTGCCACTGACTTGTGTTTTGTCAGCGAGCGATATCTTGGTGGCCGCCCAACCGCCAGACGACGTGATGGTGACATCACCACTGTGGAAACCCCCATCGCCTAACTCGTCGGTCAATTCTTTTTGGAGGGCGGCCAATTTTTCTTCAAAATCGGTTTGTAGCTTGGCCAGATCCGCTTGTGACAACGCCCCCGACGAGGCCGCTGTCAAGGCATCCTCTAATTTCTTGAGTTCGGCTTGAATCCCGGCTAAAGCCGTCGATAGCGCCGCCGCTTGTGCCGTCTCTAATTGCTCTTTGAGTTTTTCAATATCGGCTTGGGACAAGCTATTGGCCGCGGCCTGGTTCAAGGCCGTTTCTAATTTCTTGATCTCCCCATTGAGAGCCGTTTGAGCGGCCGTCAACGCCGCTGTCACATCCGTCGAAACGCCCTCCACTCTCGTCGAAATCGAGGCCACCTGGGCATTGAGGGCTGTCTGAGCTTGGGTCAGGGCCGTGCCTAAAGAGGTGCTCACCCCTGCCACCGCCGTGTCGATATCCCCTTTGACGCTCGTTTGAATCCCCGCAATGGTCGTTTGGAGGGCCGTGACGGTCGAAGACAACCCTTGTAGGGTATTGACTTGACCTTGTAATGCCGTTATCTGACTGTTGAGGTCATCAAACCGGTCATCATAGTTTTTACAGCCCGCTGCCACTAAGGCAACCACTGTAAATAGAATGAAAATTCTTTTCATAGTTGAAAATAAATTAAGATTTTATATTGGTTTTTATGAATCACCAAACACTGATCACATCACTGCATAACAATAGAAATAATGGCTTTCAGAAAATTGGTTAATCATGTAACTGACTTATCCGCAATTATTGTGCCAAAAGGTTTAAACGTGGATTTTTAATTAAAACAAGACTGAAGAGTAACGATTTAAAAGAGAGAGATTCATCATGATTTACTTGGATGATAAAGACAAAAAAAATAAGGAGAGATTGATCAAATGGTTTAATTATTGATTAGAAACGTTGAAAAAATCAAAATAAAATATAATATTAAAATATATTATATTTGTAATAAAAATAAAAAAGTATAAATTTGTAGTTTATAGTGTAAAACCCTTGAAGATTCACTGGTATGGTATTGAAATTGTGTATCTGCTAAAACCAGTATTCTAATCTAAGGGTTCAAGATGGCAAAAGAAATGAACACATAATAATGGACACAATTTCTAGTTTGAATATTAATGTTTTTGAAGAAAATTCAAACATGGAAGCTCACCTAGTGATCATAGAACAATCAATGAACCAAGCCATTTTGAAAAAATTCATGTCCTATCATTTAAATCTTGAAAAAGCATTTGACATAAGTCTGACACAACTCAATGCAAACAAAGATTGGATTCAGATAATAGCTGAAATAGAAGTTCAAACATTTGGTTTTACCACGACAAAAGGAATTTTGACAATCAACCGGTTGATCAATCAATCAAAATGGGAATGTATCATGCACAATTTGAGTCAAATTGTATCAAGCGTTTGTGATTTGATACAACTAATCATTGAAATGGAGGTTAGAGCAAAAGGGTTTCCAAACAAAATGTTTGAATAATGCCAAAAGTTAATGAAACATATTTAAGAGTCAATAAAATAAAAGTTATTATAAACAGCTCAATGAAGTTATTTTAAAAATCATATACCATGAATGATGCCAACAGAGTAGAAATCAAAGGAAGATTAGGCCAAACTCCAAAATTCTATACCAATAAATCAGGATCGATGGTCATTTTACAGGTAGCTACCCATTTAAGATACATGGATAAATCAGGACAATGGCAACAAAAGACAACCTGGCACAATGTTAAAGCGTTTGGTCCAGTTGCTCAAAAAATGCAGCATGCCAATAAAGGACAAGAAGTATCGATTAAAGGAAGACTCGAAAATACAACGATTCAGCGTGATGGTAAAAACCACACATATACCAACATCATTGCTACCAGTGTTGAAGCTCTCCCATCTCAAAAAATCCAAAGAGAACAATCAAGGAATTAAAAAACTAGGCATTGAATGTTTTAGCTTACAGGAAATCTATTTTTAATACTACCCAACTCCTATCATTTATTATTGTTCAATGCCATTGACATTTTTATGAACTAACAAAAATTCATTAAGTGCCTTTCAACCTTTTTGACGGTTTACTAGCTTTCTTGATCTTGGGCGAAGCTTTTTGCTTGTTGTTCAGTATAATCTTCAATTATCTTTTGTATATCACTTTTTATTCGTTGGAAATTTTCGAATAAAATTTCTTCTTTCTTCTCCTCAAAATCATAATATTTTGGTAGCGTTACAAAAGCTTGTTTTTCATTTTCAATTTGAGAAACATCCAAATCGACTCTGCAATTATAGGTTCCCAACCCTGGTCTGAATCGCTTTAGTTGTTTTATAGATAATGCTTCTTGAGTTAACTTTCCAACGATTTGTCCAGCTTGTAAATCGGCAATTTTAGAAGCCGGTATTAGATAATCCGATTGTTCATTAAATGAAGTGGATATAACACCTCTAGACACCGAATAGCCTTTTTTAATTTGCTTGATTTTACCAAACAACTTTTCCAACCAATCTAAAGTTTCTTTTTTTCTCACGGCACCAGATATGACATTTCCAATCACAGCTAGAATCGTTTCGGCTCCAGTTTTTCCATAGCCTTCGACTAATTGTGGTAATTCTTGTATCCCCAATACAACGGCAACTTTATGGGATCGAGCGGTTGAAATTAAATTTTGAATGCGATGAAAATAGATGGTTGGTAGCTCATCGATAATGATTCCACAAGGGTAATTATTGCGAGTGTTGACAAGTTTACTAATGCGGTTGAGTAAAACCGAGTTTGCTGCTGAATTAATGTTTTGGGTTTTGGGGTTATTACTAATGATCAATAGAGCTGGATGGTTTGGATTTGAAATGCTCAAATTAAAATCTTGACCTGAAAACACCCAAGCGGATTCTTTTGTATTGATTCTTGAAATATTGACTTTCAAAGTGCCAATTTGACCTTCTAGTTGATTGAAGGCTTTATGATCATAAGCTGATCGGAAAGGAGACAATAAACTTTCTAACTCATCATTGGTCCATAGCAAATTGAAAATTTCATCATAAGATCGGTTTAAAAGAGCCATAACATGGGGGAGGGATGAGTATTTTCCATTTTCATATTTACTCAAAAAGAAAATGCAAGCTGAGAGGTAATTGATAGCCGATTGAGTGAAAAACTGATTATCCCCAGACATTTCGTTAGATTTTCTTAAACTCTCAATCAAACTTTCTGCTGTTTCAATGGCATCGGCTAATGTTTCAATATATTGTGGCGCCAGTGGATTGACTCTACGAGAATATTCCAAATCCGTTAGATTGACCATATGAAATTCAAAGGGTCGGTTAGCTTGATTATCAGGGGGATGATTGATTAAATAATGATAATAGGCCATTTGAGCTAAATCAGGATATTTGAAATCGTAGATTAGTAATGAAAACTTTTTTTTTAATCAATTGTTTAATAGCTGGACAAATGATAGAATAAGATTTTCCACTACCAGGCGTCCCCAACACAATGGTGCCACGAAAAGGATTGGTCAGATTTAGCCAACCATTTTTAACTTTATTTAGGTAAATGAATTTGGTAGGTATATTGATCGAATATTTTGTATCGATTTTAGTTGTGGATTGTTCGAAACTTTCGTTTTCAATATTGAAGCGATCGTCCAATAATCGGTTTTTTATTGCTTTAGAACAATTATCCAATCCAGAATGTAATAACACAGATCCCATCAATGAGCTGATGACATACATTATGTCATAATGATTAATCGTTCCAAGCCCATCTAGACTTTGGATGTAGAATAGGATCGATATGGTGATGAATGTTACGCCTAAACCTAATGGTAATAAAATCCCTTTTGTGATGTTTAGTTTCAGTGTTTTTCTGGGTTTTGTTCCGATTGAAGTGATGAGGATTAATGCTAAGATGGCTAATTTGGAATAGACTATATTATTGAATATGGTAAATAGTTGCAATCGAAGCATTATGGGTTGTATTTTGGATAATTGAGGTAAATCATAAAAGACATACATCAATGCTTCTAATAACACCAAACCATAGATGGTTATCTGAAAAAAGGAATAAAGTTTCTTTAAACTTTGAGATTCTTCCAAGGAATGTCGGTTTGTTAATATAAATATAAAAAATAAATATATTATGAGATTAAAACACTGAAGCCATTCATCGCACTCAGGAATGGGATTTAGATGGATCGCTTATATCCAAAAATTAATTGATGTATTTAAAAACTTGAGTTCCTATGAACGGCGTTCTATCGTGATTGAAACAGTTGATTAGATGCATTACAATTAAAGGCACACAAAGTCCTTCCAACTTTGAATTAAAAGTGATAGGTTAATTTTATCACTGATTTTAAAATGAATCCAAATAAAAGGGGGGGGTAAACTTTAAAGTGCTCTCAAAGATTATAAGAAAAATATGGGATCTATACGATTAACTTGAATTTGCTTGTTTTTGTTTCAATCAAACTTACTAACGATGAAGCATTGATCATTATTTGAAATACAAGAAACCTTTTCAATCGAAGAAATAACAAAAGCATGGTTTGAAAAAAAACGATGGGGTGGAAAAGTCAAGTGTACTTACTGCAGTGGATATCACATTAATGCGGTCAAAAATATTTTAGTGTCCGAACGGGAACGCCAATGGAAAAATCAAGATTACTATTAAAAGTATGGGCGGATGAGTATTTATATTTGAACAGTCCCAAAGGTTTAACGTCCGTCTTTATTATCCAAGGATTTAAATATTCGACAAGGAACCACTTAGTATTTATTTACATCGCATACGAGCCATGTGTTCCTTAGATTCGCAAAAATTTAGAGGCACTGTGGAAGTCGATGAGAATTATATTGGTGGCAGAAGGACGAATATGTCGAAATACCGACGCATGATGTTGTATCATTTAGGTCGATGGAGTGCGGGTAAAGTTCCTGTGGTAGGGGCATTGAACCGTGAAACGAATCAAGTGATGGCCAAAGTCATCGAACATACCGATAAAGAAACACGCCATGAGTTCATTGACAACAACACAACACCTAGTGCTATCGTTTATACGGATGGAGCTAAAGGCTACCATGGGCTGGATCGAAAACATCAATCTGTTTGTCATAGCCAAAGAAAATTTGTAAATGGAGCCATCCATACCAACGGCATCGAATTTTTTTGGTCTCGTGTTAAAAGAGCTTACAAAGGAACGCACCATGGGTGGAGCAAAAAACATTGGCATCGTTATATCCAAGAATTGACTTGAGGACACCATACCAAAAGCATGAGTGTTTTGGATCGCATGGTCGTGTTAGTAGCTAATATAACCGATGACCGGTGGACGTATCAAAAATTAATTTTAGGATAGTATAGAATTTACAGTGACCAATAATGTTACACGAGCAAACTTTTAATATAGAATTAGCAAAGGCCATTAAGAAAAAATTATGGAGAGATTAAGGTTCAACCCGAAGATACAAGTATTTTAGATGGAGGTAGTCGATGCGATATTTATATTGAATTATTAGGTCAACATGTCATTATTGAGTGTTCTTTTGATCAACGAGATGCTGATAGAAATGCGATTAATCGTTTGAGTTCAGAATTGAAAAACGGTAAAATAATTCAAACCACAATTTCTCTATTCATTCCAAAAAAGTTAGAACATTTTCAATCGAAAGATTAGAAAAGGTATTGAGAGGCAATTCGGCTTGTCTTTACTATGCTTTTTTCCAAAAAGAAAGGGATACTGAAAAATACAATCGTTTTCCAAGTAGTGGTTTCATTAAAGGAGACACCAATTCATTGGTTGATTTTTTACCCAGAGTGGTTTTAACAACAAAGAACATCGATGCTTTAAGCAATCAAATTGCCAATAGAATCAACGGTATAGCCGATGAAATAAATTTAACTCAGCATCATATTGACGAAATTAGTGAAATATTAAATCAGTATACATCCATTTCAGTGGTGAAAACTTCGTTGGTTCTATGGCTTAATGTCTTTTTAACCCAACAAACCATTAGAAAACGAAACAAAAAGTTTGTGCAACCACTTCCTCTAATCGTTGCAGACTCTGGGATTCCTGAATATCAGGTTTCCTCTTCTTGACATCAAATTACCAATGAAAATTGGACTAACATCTTCAATCCAGCAAAGCAATCACTCCGTATTTTAATCAAATCGATCCAACATGGACACCTAAAGCATTAAAAGAGATTGCTAAATGTGTGCAGGATATTTTAGCGAGTCAATTTTCCAAAAACATCCATTTTGGGTGTGAGTTATTCCCCAAAATAAGTGATGATCGAAAAAAAGCTGCAACGTTTTATACCCAAGATTCAACCGCTGAATTTCTTTCAAGATTGGTCATTACAGAAAATGATTTGGATGATCATCAGTGGAAAGATGAAGAGATATTTAAAACATTGAAGATCGCCGACTTAGCGTGTGGCATAGGCACACTATTAAGGGCAGGATTTAGGAGAGCAATGGCTATTCGGAATAAATTTCTAAAACAACATGAAGGTTATCAAAGTGATGAAGAAAGAGAAGAAGATATTCATAATGATGCGATGCAAAATGGTTTGTTAGGATTGGATATATCTCCCATTGCAGCTCACTTAACGTCATCATCATTGGTACAATTAGGGAACCCATATCCATATCCAGAAAGTCAAATAGCCTATCTTAATGTTGGTACAGAGAAAGGTCTGACGGGAAGTTTAGAATACCTAGATACGACAGAAGAACCAGCAAAAACCTAATTTTTAGTGAAGATAAACCAAAATCAGGCATCTCGAGTGGTTAAGAATCAAAATTTGATGTTATTCGCATCGGAAATAACACGATTGATTGTATATTGATGAACCCTCCTTATACCAGAACAAAAGGGAGGGGTAGTTCGGCATTTGATCTTACCTATATTTCGGACCGCGAAAGAAGTCTGTGCCAAAAACGATGGGGAAATCTAATTAGAAATAAACCAGCAGAAAAAACTGCTGGTATGGCAGCTTCGTTTTTAGTTTTAGCCAATCAAAAACTTAAATTTAAAAGAAGAATGGGATTTGTTTTACCAATCACGTTTTGTAGAGCTGACTCATGGTCCAAAACACGTCAGATGATGGAATTAGAATTTGATGAGATTATTGTGATTGCACCTCAAGTCGGAAGTGCATTAGGTAAAAAAGCATTATCTGCGGACACTAATTTGGCAGAAATGATGTTAGTTGCTAAGAAGAAACCGACTCGTCATGAGATTGAACAATTCAAAATACAACCAAACAAATCTGTTAGGATTAATTGTGTGACGCTCCATGCATCGATTATTGAAATAGGTAGAGCATCGATAATTGCTAATGAAGTTACTCGAGTTTGTAACGATAAATATGAATATGATACCATCGTACCAATAAAAGTTGGAAATGAAAATGTTGGAGTTTATATGTTTTTGAAAGAGATGGCAAGGGTAAACCTTGGTATCCACTTGGAGTCAATAATCTTGAAATTCCTTTGATTTCTAAGAACCTAATTAATGGGTTGATCCTATTCGATGGTTTAAGAAGAAACATTCCTTTTAGAATGACAAAAATTAATCAGGTTTTTGAAATCGGACCAGATCGAATTGGAGGAGAAGAAAATAGTCAAGTTGGTAAGCGAAGTGCATTTTATATTACAATTACAAATAATATCAATCAAGGTGATTTATCACTTAATAATGTTGAAGGTTCAAAGCAGAACTCATTGACAATTAATCCAACTCATCGATGTTACGCCAATCCAAATAAATCTGATGAGGATAGAGAAAAAATTAGAGAATTTAGAAGTGATTTATTTTACAATAAAATTTGAGATGGAATACACAGCGAGTTTTATCAGCATCAACATCACAATTCGTTCATGGAGGAGTATCTTGGGTATCTCTAAAACATTGCAATCCAAATATCCACTAGGCTTATGCTTTATGGTTTAACTCAACTTTAGGATTGTTTATTCATTGGACTCAAGGACAAGTTCAGCAAGCAGGTCGTTCTCGAATATCACTAAAAGCCATTGGCAAAATTCCAACTCCTGATTTTAACACGCTTTCAAAAGAGTCAATTCAAAAAGCAGTTGATTATTTTAACGATTTACAATCTCAACCCTTGGATGAGTTTGTCGAGGTACATTGTGACAAAACACGAATCGCTATTGACAATGCCATTTTAGATATTATGGGAATACCACAAGCTCAACCAATTCTTGAGAGAATGAGAGAAATATGGTCTCAAGAACCAACGCTAAGAGGGACTTATAGAAATTAATTGAAGCTTCATAAACGATATTGACATATAATTATGTTTAATGAAACTTTTCTAATTTTTATGGTCAAAATGAAACGATGATAAAACCACCTAACGAAAAACGACCTTTTGAAGAATTACCAAACTACGAAAAGATTCTTTTGGAATTACATTTAAAAGTGGATTATGTCATGGGAGAAGTCTTTAAAAAAGCAAACATTCCTTCCAATCCAAAAACAGAAATAACCAATTCAAGATAAATACATAAGTCCCAAATATTTGAAACCATTATGATAGCTTTAAATTTTCAACTAAATCTAAAAACTTTGAGAAAAACTGGGCTGTACTAATATCTGGAGAACCACCTGTAGAAAAATAAATGAGTGTGATATACTTGATGTAGGATGCATATTCTAAATTCAATTGCATTGCAAGGTTTCGAGTTTCAGAATTTTTTGTTGAGCGTTTTCCTCGACGACCAATAAAACTAGTGTATTGCTCTGGCAATTGTTTAGATTGTTCATCGGATACCAAAAGTTCTAGACAATAACTGAAAAAGCCAGCATTAGAACCAGCTGTAGAATAGTTGCCAGAATTGAATAAATAATCTTTTTTTATTCGATCAAAACGATTCTTATCAGCTTGAGTGATGTGCACAATCAATCTTTTCGTCGAAGGTCTAGATTGAAATTTTGAGTTGGTTTTGGTCTGGGTAGTATTATCTTGAGATGATAGATCAAAGGTGATGTTGGGTTCCATTTCTTTAACTTTTTGCTTGTCCATATCGGGTATTAAAATCAATTGTCTGAATTTAAAACCTCTTGTTAATTCAAAAATGATCGTGGGAATTCAAATAGTCTTAAAACCATTTTACCACGAATCAAAATTAAAAAAAATATTCCGATTTAAATAATTAGTTGTTAAAGCACAAATTATACTTCCTTGGATTGCACATAAGATTCTACCTGATCATTATAGAAAAAGGATCTTAAAACCTGGGAATGTAGCCAATTTAAATGGCGTAATGAGTGAGACTTGTTTCAATCGATTTTTTAATGGCTCATCATAAAATTCAACCAATAGTCGATATAATATGGTGATTTAGAACGATTTGGCTTCCGATAGTATTAAAAAACTCTAAAGCAAGATGGGTTAGACCTTCAATAAATAAAAATTTATCTATATGTTTGTAATTAAATAAAATATTTATATTTGTATAAAATTATCAATGAACACCATCGAATATCTCAAGATAGTTAGCATCATTTATTTGAGTTATTACTTGATTTTAATTGTATGGGATCTATTTGGTGCTCAAAAAAAGTCTACAACCGATATCCAACAATTGATTTTAAGTAAAGATCAACCAACGAAAGTTCAACTAGAAAATGAAATATTGGATGATTCGGTGGAACAAGAAATACAAAATGATCAAGGGCAATCCATTAATCAATCAGAAAAATGATTTTACAAGCATTATTATTATTGGTAGTACAATCGACCACGCTCAAGAGTTATTTTGATGAGGTTGCTAGTTTATTGCTGATTATCGGTGGGGTCATTGGATTCGTCGGAGGACTTCGAATCTATGCCAATTGGAACAATCGAGATGGATTTCCCGTTGTGAGTGAACTAGGAAACTGGATTTATGGAGCGTTGATACTCTGTATTATTGGTGGTGTCATCAAAGTCTGGTTTAAAGTTGCCTGACCAATTAAAATGAATTTATACTAATTGTTATATGTTAATTTATTTCTCTAAAAAAAATCAAAAACGGATCCGAACCACACTGTTGGTTCTGATTTATGTATTTGTGATTTTGTCATTTGAATCCCTTGGACAAGATTCAAAAAAAGGAATCACAGAAGTCAACAAAGCCGTCAGGTCTTGGTTGGCTCCGGTTTCCAATTTAGTATTGGCTTTGGGTGGAGTCATTGGATTTATTGGTGCGGTAAGAGTCTATATCAAATGGAATTCTGGGGATCAAGATGTTCAGAAAACATTGATGTCTTGGATGGGAGCTTGTCTGTTTTTAGTCATGGTTGGTATCATGATCAAAGCCTTTTTTGGCCTCACATTTTAGAATTAAAAAATGTCAATTGAATATTGATGCAAGAAAAGCAACACGTGTTTAAAGTCTATCGAGGTCTTCAAAGACCATTGACATTTAAAGGCTTTAAAGGAAAATATATCTATTGGGGGCTAGGAGCCATACTAATTGGGTTAATTAGTTCGATTGTGATAGTCAACATTGGAAATTATTTTTTAGCCGTGTGTTCTTTTTTAATCATTGGAGGTGGGGGCTCATTTCTATGTGCTGTTAAACAACGAAAAGGATTATACCATAAAAAAAGCCATCGAGGCATTTTTATTGTTCCATGTAATTATCGCTATGGCAAAAAAATTTGAATTGCCTTTTATCGGAGTTTCGGAAACAGGACCATTGCCCACACTGTTTCATTCATTGGGCGATTTTTCTGCGATAATGCTTTGCCGAAATCCCATTATACAATATGGTGGAAGTCAAAATCTCTACTATGATTTTGTTGATGTTTTAACCAATGTGATTAAAACGCTTGGACCTGGTTTTATTTTTCAAAAAACCGATATTTTTTGTCGTGCCGTATTTAAAAGCCAAACCCAAGAGGAATACCTCACCCAAAAGTTTTTTAATCATTTCGATGGTAGAAGCCATCAGATAATCAAAACGGTTATCACTATTACTAAAGAAGTCCAAAGAAACACTTTTTTTAAATGGAATGATAATCTCCACAGAGACTTTGTAAGCAGAGTTCAAAAAGTAATACACATTTTACAGTCCGATGGTTGGTGGGTTGAACTGATGAATAAATCCCAAATCGATACCACCATTAAGCGGTTCATCGGATTTGATTTTGCTCAAGAAAGAATATCCATTAAAAACATCCACGCCTATAAAGGCTATTTGGCATTTGATCATAAGATTTTGAAATCCATATCACTCGTGGATATTGACCAAGTCAATTTTCCGGGTCAAATAAAACCAGTGATTCAGCAAAATTTAGGATATGCTTTTCCTGAAGATTTGATGGGCTTTTTATTTCGAGTTCCTGAATTAGAAACGTTGGTATACAACCAAGTCATCATGATTCCTTCTCAACGAAAAGAAATCATGCGACTAGAAGCTAAAAAGAGAAGGCATTCATCAATCCCAGATCCAGCCAATAATTTGGCTAAAGCTGATATCGAAGAAGTATTAACGATGATTGCCCAAGACAATGATTTACTGGTCTATACTCATTTTGGATTGCTTTTGTATGGCCAGCACATAGAAAAAGCTCAAAATTTCATTGAAAGTCAATTGTTTTCTTTTGGAGTAACACCTTCTTCTGCCAACGACAACCAACTAGAATTATATATGGCTGCTTTCCCTGGTAACGCCAACACACTCAAACGATATGATAAATTTTTAATGACATTAGAACCTGCATTGTGCCTTTTTTATAAAGAAACCTTGCAACAATCTGAACCTTCGGATTTCAAAATTTATTTTACCGATCGTTATGGTATACCATTATCGATTGATACTTCGGATCAACCCATGGAAAGTGGCAGAATCAATAATCGAAACAAATTTGTTTTAGGGCCTTCCGGATCAGGAAAATCTTTTTTTATGAACCATATGGTTAAACAATATGTTGATCAAAACACCGATATCGTCCTTGTAGATACGGGGGGTTCTTATTGGGGATTATGTCAATATGTCAATGGAAAGTATGTCACCTATAGTGAAGACAATCCCATTACAATGAATCCATTTGCTATCACTAAGGATGAGTACAATGAAGAAAAAAGAGATTTTTTAAAATCTTTGATTGGGATTCTCTGGAAGGGAGTTGATGGACGATTATCTCAAATGGAAGAAAGTATGCTCATTGAAGTGATCTCGAATTATTATGCATGTTGGTGGGGGAACAAATCAAAAATTTCTGAATTATCCTTTAATAGCTTTTATGAATTTTCACTCGTCGAATTACAATCAATTAAAGTCCGTCACCAAGTTCAAATCAATATCAAAGAATATGCGTTTATTCTAAAAAAGTTTTATCGAGGCGGTCAATACGAGTCCATCCTAAATGCATCGGTCGACAATTCGTTATTCGATGAAAATTTTATTGTTTTTGAAATTGATAATATCAAAGACAATAAGTTGCTTTTTCCCATCACGACCATCATTATTATGGATGTGTTTTTACAAAAAATGCGACTAAAAAAGGGAAGAAAAGCTTTGATTATTGAAGAAGCATGGAAAGCTATTTCATCCCCCATGATGGCCGGATATATTCTTTATGTCTACAAAACAGTTCGAAAATTTTGGGGAGAAGCGATTGTGGTAACCCAAGAACTCGAAGACATCATCAGTAATCAAATTGTCAAAAACAGTATCATCAATAATTCCGATACGGTCATTTTACTGGACCAATCCAAGTTCATGGATTCATATCAACCAATTGCAGAACTACTCAACATCAATCAAATCGAACAAAAAAAGATATTTACTATCAATAAACTAGATAACAAAACCCACCGGGGACGTTTTAAGGAAGTTTATATTAAAAGAGGAGCGAGCGGTGAAGTTTATGGATTGGAAGTTTCCTTGTATGAGTATTTGATTTATACGACTGAAAGAAAAGAAAAAGAAGCGGTCAAAATATATGTTGACCGTTATGGGAGTTATCGTCAGGGGTTGGATCAATTCGTTATGGATTTTGAAAAAAGTGATCTCTCATTAAGTGCCTTTGTGCACCGTGTCCATAATCCTTTTTCTCAAGTAACGGTCTAAGGATTTAAATCAATTGAATTGTCTGAATATTAAAATAGACAGATTATAAAAAAAGTTTAATCATGATAAACCAATGAGAAAGCACACAGAAGTTTTTTATCGTAGAAAAACCAATGATTTATCCAAAAGACATCTTGTTTTTGTTTTAGGTATCACGCTATTGATGACTCATCATTTAGAATCTCAACAAATCGTTTTTGATCCAGCCGTTTTAACAGCCCTTACTAGAAATCATAGCATTGAAAATGCTAATCTGGTCAAAATCAAAAAATCCATAACTACCACAGCCGGTGCCCAAACAACAGCAACAGCAACATTGACCAGTTTGGCTGCATTAGAACAAAAATTCCAAGAAGCCATGACAACGGCTGCTCCCATTATTCACAGCATGAATCAAATTCAAGAGGCTCGTTCTGTTTTAAAAAGTATTGGCGATTATACCGTTGAAATCTTACATGAAGCGGCTAAAAACCCTATCTACAACCAAGACATCAAAAATTCTGCTTTGTCTGTTAAAAAAGAAGCCAATCTGATTTGGTTGAAAATCGCCTCCATGGTCACAGCCTCTAAAAATTCTCAGCCCATGACCTTTAAAGACCGATTAGACCTTTTAAATCTGATTGTTGAAGACCTTTATACGCTTCGCATGAAATTGATTTATATGAAATATGCCATTCAGTGGGCACATTGGACCGATTGGATCCATTCAGATCAAAAGCGATTGTATCGAGAGGCCATGGACGTCTTTAAAAACGGTATCAAAGCCTCTTCTTGGTAAACTAAAAATTTTTTATTCAATGTTAAATAATATAAAAAATATAAATGATAAGTATTTTTGGTATGTCCCTTTACTTTTTATTCTAACACAGCCTAGTGTTTATTCTCAAGTGCCAGGCGTTAATAAAGTCAATAAAAAATACCAAGTCTGGCAAATCAATCGGATTAATTATAACTGGCCAAAAAGAAAAAGAGATTTTCGTCCCCAACTATTTTATCTGTTTTTTTCGAAATACAAAAGGAGAAACCATAATAATTGGCGGCAGTATGTCCCAATAGAAACTTCCAGCAATTATGTGATTCGGCCTCAAGTGGAAACCTTTAGAGACACCATGGCTAGTTTGTTAAAAGCCAAATCGGTTGAATATGCGTTTCAAAAGATAAGTATTGGTTGGATGTTGCATTATAAAAAGCAGATTCGGGATAAACAAAATCACATCAGAAATGAAATTGATGATTTATCCCACAAAGGATGGTCTACTGTATTGATAGAGCAGGAATTTGAAAAAATCAATCAATATGTTGATGGGATAAAAAAGGCGCTTCTCAATGAGATTGAAAAACAAAAAGGATTTTCTAAAGCGCTTACGGATTATCAACGGTTATTAAATGCCATTCATGCCAACAAACGGCGGATGGAATTAATCAATCAAAACGAATTATGGATTAATAAAGAGCCCATCAATACCTATGTAAAAACCGATGAAACTTTCAGTCAAAATATCCAATCCATCACATGGTAAAACGATTGATTTTATTGATTATATTGAGCTTTATCTGTTTTGATGGGGTAGGTCAAGATGGCACGAATCCTTCATTTAAACCCCAAATGAGAGGGCAAGACATCAGCAAATTCGGTCAATTTTTAACTTCTGATGGCCCCTTAGCTCCCCTCGAAAAGCAAATGGAAAATCTCGATGATATTTTATTGGCGGATGCTAAAATTTTATGTGGTCTATTTTGTCTTTGCTTTTTTGCCTTTCGATCCTATCGCATCATGGCTGGTGAAGAGAAACTTCAAATCCTACCCCTAATGCGCCCTTTCTTTCTCACTCTTGTCATCACCCAATGGCATAACGTTGGGGATTTGATTCAGTTGCCTGCCAAAGAAATTGAACAATCGGTATGGGTAAGAGTTCAAAAAGTAACCAATGAAGCACTAGCCGTTACGATTAAAATGACGGATACCCTGGCCACTAAAAGTGTTATTTCAATGGATCAACAAGAAGAGGTCGTCAATAAATCTCAAGATTTTGAACAATCACGTCGTTACGCTAATGAAATTTCAGAACAACAGTTAATTGGTCATGATATCAAAAGCTCGGTATCGGCCACCGTGTCCTATTTGGGAGCCATGTTTACGGAGCTTTTAAGAGCCTTGATATTAGGTGTGACATGGCTGGTTTTTGTAGCTGCTTTTTGTTTGTTGCGCTTTTTACAAATTGTATTGTCTAGTATCCTGTTGGTAGTGGGACCTATTGCGTTTGCACTGTCCATAATACCAGCCTTCAAAAACAACTATTTGAGATGGCTAAGGCACTTTATTGTCGTGCAGCTTTATACCATCATTGCCTTGTGTTTTTTATCGGGATCCATGATACTACTCAATGCCGGAGGACAGGTAGAACTCGATGCCATGTCCAAAGCCGTCGATCAAGGTGATATCGCCAATTCATTTGGTAATGTCTTTATGGGCATAGGTTTTACCATGTTAGCCTTATTGATTGGGATGGTGTCTTTTTTTATGGTCCCTAGAGTGGCCTCATGGACCCTAGAGTCTATTGATTCTTCACTAGGCTCTACGATTTCATCCACGGGATTATCGGTTGTTGCTTTGGTGGCTGCGGCCACAAGAGGAAAAAGCGCTCAAACAACCAAATCATAGAATATTAAAGAGTGTTATGATCTTAAAATCAGTTGAACAAAAAATCAAGCTAGCCTTGATTGTTTCCATTGGCAGTTTGGCGATCTCTGGAATTATTGTTATCACCGTCACCATCTTATCCCTTGGTGCTGTGAATAGTGAACGAAATTCGGTATATGTGTTGGATCATGGGATTCCATTCATTGTCGAAAGGGTTAATACGAACATCAATAGAGAAGCTGAATACAAAGGTCATGTCAATCTGTTTCATCAACTATTTTTCACCATCCCACCCGATGATGCCTTTATCAAAAAGAATATGGAATATGCCATGTACCTCATCGATGAAAGTGGGATTTTAGAATATAATAATCTAAGAGAGAAAGGCTTTTATAATTCGTTATTGGGATCTTCGGCAACGGCGACCATTACCACGGATAGTATTGAAATCGATACGGACAATCAACGGTTCACCTATTATGGCACCCAACGAATCGAACGAGAAACATCCATTCTCAGAAGACTATTAGTCACTGAAGGAAAAGTCATTGATGCCATTCGCTCAGAACATAATCCACATGGGGTCTTGATTAGTGATTGGGTTACGGTGAAAAACACGGATTTAGAATATGAAAGAAAACGAGGGTATTGAAAAGCTTTTTAATCGATTATCGATTCATCAAAATCGACTGATTTTACTCGTGATGGGCTGCTTATTGGTTTTATCGGTAATTATTTCAATCAACCACCGAATGAGCATTAAAAGCCAATCCATGACAAGTGCAATTAAAGAAACAAGTCAAACCATCCATGGTGTTGTTAATGAAATACCCTTGCCAAATTCTAAGGCGTTAGAGCGTATCAACAGCATCAAAAAAGCATTGATACAATTGGAACGATTAAACCAAAAACCGGTTTTATCAGCCAGCGATAGCCTAAAATTTAGAAAGATTTTATCTGATTTAGAACAATCCAAAATAACCTTTGAATAACATGAAAATCAACTTTAAACATCCAAAATACATAGCTCCTTTATTAGGGTTACCTTTTGTTATTGGCATTCCATTTTTATTTGGATTAGGGCAAAGCGAAGAAAAAAATCTAGAAGAATTTGAATTACAAGAAACCCAGGGAATCAACGCTTCAGTTCCGCAACCCATCATCGATCAGAATGAAGATATGGATAAAATGGATGCCTACTTAGAGTACTTCAAAGATTTAAATCAAGAAAGTGATTTTTTAATGGCCATTGAAGAAGATTCGATGGTCAATGAACTGATTGAATTGGGATACACCCCCAATGAAGTTCGACAAATTTATTTGAGTAATCAACAGATGCGCCTTCGAAATACGTCAGAACAAGAGAATCGATTGGTAGAAGATAGCCTAGCGTTTTTAAAACTCGATGAAATGGATGCCGAACTTTTTGAATCCCTTCATGCTATAGAAAATCAAAACCAAACCCATCTCCCGCCTGAAGATGAACTTTCGTTTCAGGCTGTAAACAACACTTCATCAACAGAAACCCCGTTAGAATATTCTGAAGGAGATATGAGTGTCACTGAACTCATACGATCGATGAATCAAGAATCGGAGAGAGCCATTATTCGTCAACATTTTTTAATGGATAGCCTGGAGAATCCAGAAAAGTATGCATCACCATCATTATTAGATTCCCAAGAGAAATCCGATCATGTCATCATCAAGTCTGACCATGAAAAAAGTCAGACAGATGTGTTTTTTAATACCATGTCTTTAAAAACAAACATTGAAAAAATCATGGCTGTCATTGACCAAGAAGTAAAAATTGTTTTGGGAAGTCGGGTAAAACTGCGTCTATTGGAAGAAATGAAGGTGAGTGATATCCAATTGCCGAGTGGTCAGATCCTCTATGGATTAGTGACGGGTTTTCAATCCCAGCGGGTACTGTTATCGATAAAATCAGTGGTTGTCGGCCGTCAAGTGATTCCTCTATCGATTCAAGTTCATGATCAAGATGGACTAGAGGGACTTTTTGTGCCTGAATCCAATTTTAGAAATATCGCTCGGGATATTGGAATATCGGCTACCCCCGATTTATCGATTGAAACGCCTGTGAGAACAACCACTGAAATGGTATTTGAAGCGGTCAATCAAGCCGTACAAACAGGCACTGATTTTTTAAGAAAATCAATGGCCAAAAATAAAGCCATTCTGAAATACAATACCGTCGTGTATCTAGTGTCAAATAACCAATCCTTATGATCCATATTCATTCACAACCACGAACCGATGGGCTTCACCTATTGACAAAGCCATTAATGATCCTAATACTTTCAACTCTTTTGGTGAATACTCATCAAAGCTTTGGACAGAGTCAAATGATGAAATTAGAAGATGGGACCCCTATCGTATGGGTGAACCATTGGGTATCGACTCATTTTATATCATCGAATTTGATTCAATACATTGATTTATCAACTGAGCATGTATTGGGAGATATCCCTCATGAAAATATTGCTCGCATAAGACCCATCAAAGCGTTTCATTCCAAAGAGCAGGATATGGGGTATGTCACCATTGTGGGAAATGGATTTTTTCAGCAATTCAGATTACGATATACGGTGAATCCCGATTTGGCCACTAAAAATGTTCGACTAAATGAATCTATTGATCAGGCTTTTGGTCAATCACCTGTTTCACTTTCAAAATCGGAGGCTCTTGAATTGGCTAAAAAAGTTTGGCATAACAAGCCGACGTTTTATGCCGTCGGCAGTAAAAAAGACCTCCTTGAAATACGATTGAATAATCTATACGTGTTTGGTGGATACTTGTTTGTTGATTTTCAGATAGAAAATAAAACAGAGGTTCCTATAAAAATTCAACAAATTGATTATTCCATAGATGATAAGACAATAGCGAAAGCGTCCAATCAGCAGTCGATTAAAATCCAACCTTATTTAAAACTACTCAATAACACTTTTTTTAACAAGTATTATCGAAATGTTGTGGTATTCCATCAATTCACATTATTGGATTCTAAAGTATTCACTATCCGAGTACTCGAAGAAGGGATCACCGGTCGAACGATCACCTTGATAATCAATAATCGAGATATTCTCAGTGCTGATGTTCCATAGAAGATGCATTATTTGGGGTTTGATTTGGATGGGGTTCAGTGGAGTGTGCCAAGAGGGATATCAGTATATTTCAATGGGTGTTGGTAGTTCCGTATTCACTTTGGATCATTGGGTTTTATCGACTTCTTATGTCGCATCGCTTGCCAATGGTGATAGTTGGGAGTATGGATTTAATTGGATCAACAAGAAGGATTTAGATCTTAACGATTCCAGAATCCGTTCTGCATTTGGATATCATGGAGCGTTCGATTTAAGATTGGATTCAAAAAATAAAAAACATCAGTCATTGACCATCAATACCAATTATAATCGACCATTTCATCGATGGAAAAACGCTTTTTTGATTTCACATTATGGCCTTGGTCTAGGCGTGTCACGCTTTCATTTGACTTTAGAAGGAGATCAATTAGACGTTTCTTCTTTACAATTTGGACCGAGTTTAGGAGCCTCTTATCAACAATTTTTAGCTAACCGATTATGTGTTTTTATTCGTTTCAATATCGGGGTTTATTGGAGAATTAAATTGCCACCATTTTACCCAACAAGTCTACAAGTTGGATTCAAAGTTCCGATATAAAGGCTTTGAATAATAGTTATGATCAAACTAATTGAGGGCTTCATTAATCTTTCGGATTAGTTTTTAGCGCGCGATCATTTTAAAAAATTGTAAATTGAATACATTAACTCTATCCATAAAATGGGTGCCATTAGTGTACTTCAGTCTTCAAAATCACTTATTGTTTTTATAATTCTATGGGGTCCATTAGGTTATCATGCTCTGTTTTGTCAAACCTTATATCCTCCCATATACAATTATAGTTCATTAGATTATGGTGCGGGAAATAAAAATTGGGGTTTAGCTTTGAACGAAAAAGGAGAACTTTTTGTAGCAAACAACCGAGGTCTATTGCATTTCAATGGGGTGACTTGGAGCTTACATGAGCTACCCAATAAAACGATTGTACGATCGGTAGTTGTCAAAGGGGATAGCATTTTCACAGGCTCTTATGAAGAATTCGGATTTTGGATCAAAGAAAGTAACGGTGATCTAAAATACTCTTCCCTTACTCACTTGATTAATGATTATCAGTTTACTAGCGAGGAGTTTTGGGAAATATTACCGATTGGGAATACCATCTATTTTAGGTCTTTTTCTGCTATTTATGAATTTAAAAACGGAAAAATTCGAGTGTTGAATCCTCCTTTAATCATATCCGATTTCATAAACTTCAACAAAAAATTATACGTAGCTACAAATAGTAAAGGCTTATTTAAGGTTGAGAACAATGAAATCATTCCTCTTAAAAACCAAGATTTGTTGTTGGATAAAAACGTAACAGACATCATTCGATATCATGAAGGACTGTTAGTAGGAACAAAATTAGAAGGGTGCTTTTTTTATGATGGAAAAAATTTGAAACCTTGGAACAACCCACTAAATGAAGAGCTCAAAAAAAACCAATTAAACAAAATTTTGAATTTAGGCCAAGGAAAATTAGTTTTTGGAACAATTAAAAATGGGATTTATCTGTATGATCATCAATCTGATAAAGAAAAAAACATCAACAAAGAATCGGGATTGCTAAACAATACTGTGTTATCCCTTCTGAAATTTAAAGATCAACTTTGGCTAGGGTTAGACAACGGACTAACAAGAGTTAGGCTAAATTATCCTATAAATTATTATTCAGATAATTCGGGGGCGCTAGGAATGGTCTATGATATCACTCCGTTTGAAGATAAAATATACTTGGGTAGCAATACTGGCGTTTTTTTTATTGAGGGAGAGGAACTGAAATTCGTTAATAACTCCCAGGGACATGTATGGGATTTGCAAATTTTAGAGGATGATTTACTTTGTGGCCACAATACGGGCACATACAAAATTCAAGGAGACTCCTTCAAAAAAATCAGTGATATTTCTGGAGGTTATCAATTTCAAAAAGTACCAGAAGAAGTCAATCTATTTATTCAGGGAACATACACAGGTCTTGCTCGATTTCAAAAACAAGAATCCGATAATTGGGCGGTATCTAGGGTAAAAGGGGTTGATTTCCCTATCAAACAGTTAGCTTTTGAAAACAAAGAAACGCTATGGGGAGTACATTCCTATAAGGGAATCTATAGAATGAAAATGAGCAAAAGCTACGACTCTATAATAAATATTCAATCATACGACCGCAATGACGATATACCAAGTGAATATAACATCAAAGTATACAATATCAAAAATCAGATTGTTATCAATAGTGATGGTCAATGGCTTAAATATGATCCAATTTTAGATGAAATAATAACATTTGAAGGGTTTCAAGGATTCAAGGGGAAAGAATTGCTACACTTTAAAGATGACCAATATTGGTTTATTGACCATGAATTAAACAATGAAATATTATACACCAATTTAGATTCCGATAAGTCATTGATCTCCGACATCCCATTAAGTGAGAGATTATCCCTAGACTCACAAAGCATGAGTCAAATCAATGATTCAATATTCTACATAACCTTGGAAGATGGTTTTGCTCAAGTAAATCATTTCCACTTGTTAAAAAGGGTGCCACAAACACCAATTGCCCCTGAAATTGTGACCATCCATTATGAATCCAATGCTAGTTCCATATTTTCTAGGCCATTGAAAATACCATATCGAAATTCAAAAACAATTACATGTGAAGTTGCTACTCCTGAGCTCATCAGACCTCGGTATCGATATCGACTAATTGGTCCAGTTGCAAAATCCGGATATATTGAGAATGGTACGATCGAGTTTCAAGGTCTCCCAAAGGGTAAATATACCTTGTCCATAACCATTGTAGGAATAAATAATAAGGTTTCTAATCCGAGAATGATTGAATTCAAAATCTTACCTCCATGGTCTCTGTCCAACCTTATGGTAATACTATACATTCTATTCGGACTAGTGGCTTTTGTTTTAACACATTTCATATATCAACGGAAGAGAAAGAGGAAGTTGCAACTTAAAGTAAAAAAGGAACAGGATGAAAAACAGTTGGAGATTGAAAAAGAAAAACTGACTAGAGAAATTCGACTTAAACAGAACAAGCTAACCGAATCGACTTTTTATATCGCAAAAAAAAATGAATTGATTCAAGACATTAAAAATATGTTGGTGATGAACGAGGATAAATTTTCAAATTCTATACGTTATCGTTCTTTTATCAAAAAACTAAACAATTCTATTCATGATACCGATGATTGGAAACGATTCGAAATGAATTTCAAAGAACTTCATGGAGATTTTTTCGAAAGACTACTACATTCATACCCAAGCCTTACACCTAAAGATTTAACGCTTTGTGCTTATTTGAAGATGAATCTTTCTACCAAAGAAATTGCTCCATTAATGGCTATTACGATAAGAGGGGTCGAAATACATCGATATCGGTTAAGAAAGAAACTCAATATCGACAAAACAAAAAATTTATCAAAATTTCTAATCATGTTTTGAAGAATGACATAATAGAATATTCGCTTCAAACTGATTTGGACTCATCATTACTACATCAATCAATGATTTTTTCATCAATCATGATGGGGTATTGATTTGACTTAAATTCTTAAAATAAGGCAATTCAAAGTGCCTTTTAGGCTTTGATGTATTTTTTATGTATCAATAGCGTTAACTACTGTGGAAATTCAATTCCTAATTTCGAGTCGTACAAACTGTATTTATATGTAATGATGATTACTATACGCCATTTTTGGTACACTCTAGCCGTTTTGTTTTCAGTGGTTATCACAGCTCAAGATACGATTAGGATTTCAGGATTAGTTACAGATAGTCAAGGAAATCCTCTTTCAGGAGCAAGTGTCGTTCTTAAAAACACTAACACGGGTGTACAAACCGATATTAGTGGGAACTATGATATGATTGAAGTTCCTGGAAATGGAACATTGATTTTTAGTTACGTTGGTTTCTTACCGATAGAAACGCTTATAAACGGTCAAACTATCATTAATGTGTCACTTCAAGATGACACTCAAACCCTTGATGAGGTAGTGGTCATTGGTTATGGAGAATTAAAAATCAAAGATCTTACCTCAGCCATTACAACAGTCGATTCTGAAGAACTAGGTTTGGCTCCAGTCGGACAACCCATGCAAGCCTTACAAGGGAGGGTATCCGGATTGCAAATTGTTAATAATGGAAGTCCGGGACAATCACCTACAGTAAGAGTGAGAGGCGTAGGTTCTTATAATCTAGGAGCTTCGACCCCTTTATTTGTTGTGGATGGAGCCTTCTTTGATGATGTTGATTTTTTAAACCCTTCCGATATCACTTCAATTTCAGTACTAAAAGATGCTTCAGCAGCCGCTATTTATGGAGTAAGAGCTGCTAATGGGGTAATTATTATTGAAACAAAATCAGGAAGACTTGATCAAAAACCCCAAATTTCATACAATGGTTATACTGGATTTCAAGTGGCTCAGAATGTATTGATAATGGCTAATTCAGAGCAATTTACCACGTTAGCGTTGGAATCAGGATCCGATCCAGACGTACAATTCATATTAAATGCTATGCAACGATACGGTCGAAGCCGAGTTAATCCAAGCGTTCCAGATGTGAATACAGATTGGTACCATCAGATTCTCAGGCGATCCCTGATTCAAAACCACAATTTAAGTATGATTGGAGGTAGTCATCAAGCGACTTATGCCATCAGCGCAAACTATTTTGGACAAGAAGGAATCTTAAAAATGAAAAATGAGTATGAGCGATTCAATTTGAGAAGTAAAGTGGATTTTCAAGTCAATGATTGGTTGAAAGTTGGGGGAAGCATGGTCTTTAGCAATGCTACGAGATACGATCCAGAGAACTCCGCCTGGCGCTTGGCATATTATGCCGTTCCACTTTTGCCTGTTTTGGATCCTCTTTTGTTAGACGACCAAGATGTGTTTCCAAAAAACTATGCCAATGCACAGAGTTTGGGATACAGAGGTGGTCAAAATCCTTTTCCAACGATGGATTTCAGTGAAAACCAATCTAAAACGAGAAATGCATTGGCCAACTTTTATGCTGAAATAGATTTGATTCGTGAAAAATTGATGTTCAAAACAGCGTACAATCATCACTTTGAGGGAACTAATCGAAGAGAGGTCAGATTACCTTTCTTTATTGGTGATAACTTTCAAAGACAAGATGCCTCTCTATTAAAAAGAGAAATTTCAATTTCCAATCAAATTTGGGATACTACCTTAACTTATACCGACTCTTTTGGAGATCACAATCTTACGGTTTTGGGAGGCATTTCCTTCAGAGATGAAGCCGTTGACTTACTTCAAGCAAGAGGGTTGAATTTCCCTCTTTCTGGAGAAGAAGCCTATTTCATTGATCAAGCACAGACCATAGTTGAGGCAAATACTTTTGATGGTGGAGCTCGTGAATATGGTCTTTCATATTTCGGTAGAATCTCATACAATTTGGACAACCGATATCTCTTGTACGGAACATTTAGAGCCGATGGAACGAATAAATATCAGGAAAAATGGGGATACTTCCCCACAGTTGGCATAGGTTGGGTTTTGTCAGAAGAATTATTCTTCCCCGAAATCAATCAAATTAACTTTTTGAAATTGAGAGGAAGTTGGGGAGAATTGGGCAATGATAGAGTTCCTTCGAGTGAAGGATCGATTACTTCAACGGTAGTTACGACAGCTTTAGGAGATATATCGTACAGTGGTTTGAGAACCAACAGCGACTTCACAACTCTAAAGTGGGAAGTGACCGAAGAAATAAATATTGGGTTATCGGCCAGAATGTTTGATAACGCCCTTTCATTAGAATTGGATTACTTTGTCAGAGACACCGAAGATGCCGTAATTCCAGTAGAGCGCCCATTGATTCCCGGTGCAACAAGGCAAAACATCGGTAAAATTCGTAACTCTGGATTTGAATCAGCCTTTGATTATTCAAAACAGGTTTCTCAAGAATTTAGTTATGCGATTGGTGGAAATGTAGGAACCCTCAATAATGAAGTTTTAGATTTAGGTGGACAATCATTTTTAGATGCCGGTACCGCTGAATTTAGACAACGTTCAATCGTCGGTGAACCCATATTTGCATTTTATGGAAGAGAAGTCATTGGAGTTTATCAAAATGAATCACAAATTCAAGCGGATCCAGTAGCAATAGCCAATGAACTAGAACCAGGAGACTTTATATATCGTGATGCCAATGGAGACGGTACGATAAACGATGATGACAGAACGGTTTTAGGATCTTTTTTGCCCAACGTCACTTTTGGTTTGAATCTAGGCGTCAACTATGAGTCATGGGATTTTTCGGCCAGTTTAACGGGGCAAGTTGGAAATTCAATTTTGAACCGAAAAAGAGGGGAAGTCATCTTCACTAATGACACGAACTGGGATCGGGACTTTGCAGTTAACCGTTGGCATAGTGAAGGATCAACAAACCGTTATCCATCCGCTGCTGGTATTCGGAAATCATGGAATCAAAGATTGAATTCCTGGTTTATAGAAGACGGGGATTTTTTTAGAATTCAAAACATAACTATTGGCTATACATTCAATAATGCAGGGGGTTTAGAAAATATACCGCCGATAAGAATATACGCTTCGGCTGAAAAGCCACTGACCGTTTTTAACTACAATGGGTTTAATCCTGAAGTTTCTGATGGAGTTGATAATCAAACCTACCCCATACCTGCCGTCTACACTTTTGGTGTGAATATCAAAATATAGACCATTACTATGAAAAATAATTTAAGTATTTCAATAACTAAAATATTATATCTCGGTTTGATTCTAATCGTTAGTGGTTGTACAGAGAAACTTGATGAATTAGAATTGAACAACAACTTTGCTGAGGGGACAGATTTTACAAAAACCGAAGATATGATCCTCTCGCTTATCGGGGTTTATGAAGCTTTTCAATCTAGAGGATGGGAGCAACCTTTGCTAATAGCCGTTCGAGGGGATGATGTCAATGCTGGTGGTCTAGGGGATCAACCAGATTTTGCTGAAACGGATATTTTCAACTACAATAAAGATTATTGGATGTATAACTCTTTATGGGAAAATCTCTACGTCGATGTGATTTCAGCGCACACGGGAATAGAACAGATAGAGCGTTATCAAGACCAAGCAGAAGAAAATGGGGTAACCCTTGGAAATCAATACATAGCCGAGGCTCAAGTGATTCGAGCCATGATGCTTTTTCATATATCTCAAGTATGGGGAGATGTTTTCATTCCAACGTCTTCAAATACAGCAGAACTAAAACAACTTGAAGCTGTCCCAAGTCAACATGAAGTCATGCAACATATATCGGATCAAATGGATGAAGCCATCCCCAATTTATTGGACGTGCATCCCAATGAGAGAACCGATATACCTGGCGGAGTGACCTTGTACACAGCTTTGGCCATCAAAGCATTAGCCAATCAGGAATTAGGAAATTATCAAGCTGTTGCAGACGCTTGTGCTATCATCATCGATTCAGGGAGGTTTAGTTTATTCTCAGATTATTATCAACTATTTAAAACCCCTGGTAAATTAAGTGATGAAAGTATTATTGACATGCAATATTCTGATTTTGGTCAGGGAGAAGGGGATCGTGAAGGACATTTATATGCTCCTTATGGACCGCAGAACTGGACCCCAGCAATCGATGGTGCTTCCAGTGGTTGGGGATTTTTTGAACCAAGTATGAAGTTTATTAAATTCATGTTAGATCGTGGTGAGACCGTTCGATTGGAAACCAGTGTACTGTTTACAAATCGAGGCATCGCCGAAATACAAGCGGATCCTAAATATGTTTCATTACCATCTTTTATTTCAAACACTACTCGAGATGGTGATGTCATCAATGATTATGCGAGAGCTCTTTTTGCTAGTGGAAAACATTATCTCCCATCGACCCAATTGATTCCGGGTCGCCGAGCTTATGGTAGCAACAAAAACTTTAACATCATTCGATACGCCGAAATTTTGTTAACTTATGCTGAAGCCCTTGAACAAGGAGCATCGGGCTCAAGTATAACAGCACTTCAGGCGGTTAATTTGGTGAGAGAACGAGCTAAAATGCCTCTATTAACAAATATTTCGCTCGAAGAGATACTCAATGAAAAATATGCTGAATTGAGTATGGAATGGGGTAAACGCTATTATGATCTGATTCGATTGGGTAGAAACTCTGAATTAAGCTATGATGGCAGAACCTTCACCGAGGATAAGGCTTATTTACCATATCCTCAAGCACAAGTAGATCAATTTCCTATTCTCGGCGAGAGGTAAATAATTTTCAAATCAGAATAATGAAAAATTTATATAAAATAGGATGGGGTATAATCACGGCTTTACTTTTGATGACATGTGATTATGGGATAGACCCCATAACTGAAGTTACTCCTAATGCAGATCAAACAGCCCCACAAATCACTATCAATTCCCCAGTAGAAGGGGCCGAAATTAAAGTCTTTGAAAAGGAAACCACTCTAATCATTGACTTAAAAGTCACTGATGATGTTGAAGTCAAAGAAGTGAGGGTGAATTTAGATGATAACCAAATAGCTTCATTTGATTCTTTTAAAGACTACCGAATTGTATTGAAAGAATTTATTTATGAAAATCTCAAAAATGGGAATCACATTTTAAAAGTAACTGCCACGGATTTGGAAGGAAAGACCTCCACTAGAGAAGTGAATTTTCAAAAATCCCCACCTTATTTAGCCTTGTTTGATCGAGAGGTGCTTTATATGCCTTTTGATGTCGATTACTTAGATTTACTCAGTTTCATACAAGCTGAAAAAATTGGCTCACCAGGATTTGCGGGCGGTGGTTTTCTAGGAGCCAATGCATATAAAGGAGCAACCGATTCATATTTGAATTTTCCACTGGAGGGTTTAAATACCCCAGAGTTCAGTGCCGCTTTTTGGTACAAAGTGGAACCCAATCCAGACAGAGCAGGGATTTTAGTCGTTGGGGATAATACGGATGATCGGTTTCAAGGATTTAGATTGTTTAGAGAAGGTAACACAGACCAACAACGCATCAAGCTCAATGTGGGCACAGGGACAGGTGAAAGTTGGAATGATGGAGGGATCATTCATGTATCCGACGATAAATGGGTTCACATTACCATATCCATCTCGGAAACCAAGAGTACGATATATTTTGATGGCATCGAAATTCTCTCAGCTAATTTGTCAGCTCCTATTGATTGGACAAATTGTGAATTTTTAACTATAGGTTCGGGTGGTCCCACCTTTGATTATTGGAACCATAAATCGGACAATAGTCAAATAGATGAATTAAGAATTTTCGATAAAGCATTGGATCAAAATGACATTCAAATCATGTTGAATGAATTCAATCCTTATACACCCCAATATGATGGAGAGTCTTTTTACATGCCCTTTGATGGTTCTTTTATCGATCTGATTGGAAGTAAAGCCGCTAGTCCAGTAGGAACTCCAAATTATAATACCGAAGGTCAACAAGGACAATCTTATTTGGGGGCCATGAATTCGTATCTAAATTACCCGGCTGAAGATCTACTTTCAAGTGAATTTAGTGGGTCTTTTTGGTATAAAGTTAATGCTGAACCCGATCGAGCTGGGATTATCGTCATCGGAGATGATGAAGAAAACCGTTTTCAAGGATTCAGATTATTTAGAGAAGGCAATGCCGAAGAACAACGCATCAAACTCAATGTTGGTACAGGGGCTGGTGAAAGTTGGAATGATGGAGATGTCATTGATGCGACACAAGAGGGGTGGGTCCATATTGCCTTTACCATCGCTAAGAACAGGAATACGATTTATTTCAATGGAAGTGAAGTTCGATCTTCAGATATGTCATCGCCAATTGATTGGACTGGTTGTGACATTATTACAATAGGATCGGGGGGTTCTACATTTTCGTATTGGGATCATTTATCTGATCATAGTTCAATCGATGAGTTGCGTTTTTTCAATAAAGCACTTTCTGCAGAAGAAGTAGCGATGGTCGCTGGAGGAACATTTATTCCGAAAAATCATGAATCGACGTTATACATGTCATTTGATAAATCTTATTTGGAAGCCAATTCAAATAAAGAACCTACAGTAGTAGGGACTCCAAAATTTGCGGGTGAAAGTAGAGGGGGTTCGGATTCCTATGCGGGTGAAGAAGACTCGTATTTAACCTTTCCAATCGATAATCTTTTTACCAGTCAGTTCAGTGGTTTATTTTGGTATAAAGTAAGCTCAAATCCTGATAGAGCAGGCATTCTAACTGTTAGTCCACCCATGAATGGTTCAAACAATGACCTTTCAACTGGTTTCAGACTGTTTAGAGAAGGCGATGCGGAAAAGCAACGAATGAAATTACATGTTGGAACAGATGGAGGAGATGTTTGGAACGATGGGCACGTCATCGATGTGACAAAGGAGGAGTGGTTACATGTGGCTTTTACAGTTTCAGATACTTCAACCCAAATATATTTTAATGGAGAACCTGTTGACAACTCTGGAGATATGGCTGGTCAGTTAATCAGTTGGGAAAATTGTTCCATTTTGTCTATAGCCTCAGGAGCCCCCAATTTTATTGGATGGAACCACTTATCTGATCTGAGTTTTATCGATGAACTTTACCTCTTTGATCGGGTACTTTCTCAGGAGGAAATCCAAGAGATAATGAATAGTCATTGAAAGTCACAACGAACGGTGATTTATTTTATCACTAAGTTGATGTTATCGATGAAAGGGGTTATAGCATTTCTTTTACTTGCTTTTACATTTATTCTAACGGCATGGAATAAAGATGAACCATTTAGAAATAGGTTAACAATCTCAAATAAATTGGATTCAGAATATACGGATGAAGAACTTTTAGATCTAATTCAACTACAAACCTTCAATTATTTTTGGGAAGGGGCAGAGCAAAATTCGGGTTTAGCTCCGGAACGTATTCATTTGGATAATATTTATCCGATGCATGATAAAAACATCGTTACAATCGGGGGTTCAGGCTTTGGTTTGATGGCCATTTTGGTTGGCATAGAACGCGGTTTTATTTCTCGTGAACAAGCATTAGATAGGTATGAAAAAATGGTTGGTTTTTTAGAAAAAGCAGATCGTTTTCATGGGGCTTGGCCACATTGGCTGAATCCAAATGGAACCGTTCATCCTTTTAGTGCCAAGGATAATGGAGGGGATCTGGTAGAAACAGCTTTTTTAATACAAGGATTATTAACCGTAAAGCAGTATTTTGTTAATGGGACTCCCCGTGAAAAAAAACTCACGGAAAAAATTCAAAAACTTTGGGAAGAGGTTGACTGGAACTGGTACACTAAAAACGGAAACGATGTATTGTATTGGCATTGGAGTCCTAGTTTTGGTTGGGAGATGAATTTTCCAGTTGGGGGATACAATGAAGCTTTAATCATGTATGTATTAGCAGCTTCTTCACCGACGAATGCTATCGATAGAGATGTTTACGAAAAAGGATGGGCTAGAAATGGACTTATTAGCGAGGATACACTTTATTATGGATTGAGGACGGTTTTGAATCACTATGAACATAATGACTCTCCAGTCGGTCCACTTTTTTGGGCCCACTATTCCTATTTGGGCTTGGATCCTAGAAATCTCGTTGATCAATATGGAAATTATTGGGATCTTAATAGAAACCATACACTTATTAATTACAAACATGCGATGGCAAACCCAGGAAATTTTGAGGGTTATGGAATTTATTGTTGGGGATTGACTTCGAGCTATTCTCCCATCGGATATGCGGCTCATAAGCCAGATAAAGATATTGGGGTGATTTCTCCAACCGCGGCATTATCTTCTTTTCCATATACCCCCAGAGAAAGCATGCAATTCTTGAGGTTTTTATACAAAGAACAGGATAGTTTGATAGGAAGATACGGACCATACGATGCTTTTAGTTTAGAAAAAGATTGGTACCTTCCAAGATATTTAGCCATCGACCAAGGTCCAATTCCTATTATGATCGAAAATTATAGGAGTGGATTGTTATGGGAATTGTTTATGTCAAATGAGGATGTTCATCATGGTTTGAAGATTTTAGGGTTTCAAAGTCCACACTTAATCGATGATTAAAAAGAAATTTGAATTATTAGTCCTTTTCTTCATTTTATTGTTCTCATGTGAGAATGGTGATAGATATGTTTATAAACCAATTGAATTTCCAGATGAAATTATAAATAAACCAAATCAAGAACCCACGATTGGTGATGATGATTTATTAGAATTGGTACAGAAAGAGACCTTTAGATATTTCTGGGATTTTGCTGAAAAAAAATCAGGAGCCTCTAGTGAAAGATATCATCCCAACAATCCTAATAAAGATAGTCATGTGGTTACAACGGGGGGTACTGGTTTTGGATTGATGGCGATATTGATAGGGATAGAGCGTCAGTTCATCTCTCGTAAACAAGGCGTAGAACGTCTTAAAACGATATTGAATTTCTATGAAAATGCTGATCGATTTCATGGTGCTTGGTCTCATTGGATGAATGGACTCAGTGGGAAAGTAATTCCATTTAGCCCCAAGGATAATGGAGGTGATTTGGTTGAAACGGCATTTTTCACACAAGGGTTGATTTGTGTCAAAGAGTACTTTAAAAGCGGAAACGAAGATGAAAAGACCCTAGCACAACAAGCAGATAATTTATGGAAAGCGGTTGAATGGAACTGGTACTCACAAAATAAAAATGCGCTCTATTGGCATTGGAGTCCTAATTTCGGATTTGAAATCGACCTTTTATTAAAAGGGTATAATGAGGTTTTAATCACCTATATTCTAGCAGCAGCTTCACCAGATTATGGCATTTCTAAAGAAGTGTATGAAAATGGTTGGACATCAAATGGAGGTATTAAATATCCCAACAATCAGTACGGTTACCCTCTTTTAGTGCGACATTCCGGAGCACAAAAATATGGTGGTCCTCTTTTTTGGGCTCATTATTCTTATCTTGGATTGAATCCAAATGGACTTTTCGATGAACATGTTAACTACTGGGATGTGAATGTAAATCATTCAAAAATAAACTATAATTACTGTGTTGAAAACCCCAAAAATTTTGAAGATTATGGTGAAGATTGTTGGGGATTAACTTCTAGCTACACTCGAAACGTAGATGGCACCATGGGATATAAAACCCATCATCCAGCTAATGATACAGGGATTATTTCACCAACGGCTGCAGTTAGTTCAATACCCTATACACCAGAAGAATCGTTAAAAGCACTCCATTACTTTTATAAAAACAAAAACCAACTTTTAGGCCCGGCGGGTTTTTATGATGCTTTCAGTCCAGAATATAATTTTTGGGTAGCGGACGCCTATTTAGCCATCGATCAGGGACCACAAATTATCATGATTGAAAACTATCGAACGGGTTTTCTATGGAATTTATTCATGTCAAACGAGAATGTGCAAGAAGGTTTGGAAAAACTTGGGTTTCAATATAAACCAGGCCCATACTAGGTACCAAAGAAAGTTTACAAGAGTCCGTTGACACTTTTAATGAGCGGTTCAAGTATTTGACAAAAGGGATAATCAATTGGTTCTCTATTAAAATTTCAGGTTTCTGCTAAAAAAGTGTAAAGAGAAACCTAATTCCCGTAAAGGTCCTGGTTGGGTCTAATACCAATTTGAGCTTGATATTCCTTGTTTGACATCTGGAAATTATCATCGTGTTTCATGTAGTATCAATCTCTTATCCCTGGAAAACAAAGTGAAGTGACTATTCCCTTCATGCAGAAAACACATTGGCATGAGCTCGCGCTCGGAATGTGGGTAAACCATGATTCAAGCAAGTGATGTCCATCCTCAAAAACCAAAAGCTGTAACGACTCCATTCCTTTTATTGCCGATGGATGGCTTCCTAGCAACCGTCCGTGCAGTTGGAGAAACGAGGCTGTCTATTGGCATCCAAAACGCAAGCAAAAAAGAGACAACTGGTGACCTGATCCACGTCCCAGTCACTGAGGTCTTGATTAAAACGTAACGCAGAGCTGAACATCCTCGCCATACTGGTCACTTGGCGGACATCCCAATCCCCAATATCCTGATTGAAGGCCCCGGCATTTTCAAACATAGCTTCCATACTGGTCACTTGGCGGACATCCCAATCCCCAATATCCTGATTGAAGGCCGAAGCGCTTCGAAACATTTGATACATCGTGGTCACTTGGCGGACATCCCAATCCCCAATATCCTGATTGAACGCCGAAGCTTGGTTAAACATCTGATCCATTAGAGTCACTCGACTCACATCCCAATCCCCAATCGCTTGATTGAAGACCGTGGCTTTTCGAAGCATTTGAGTCATATTGGTCACCCGACTCACATCCCAATCCCCAATATCCTGATTGAACGCCGAAGCGTCCTGAAACAGGTTACCCATATTGGTCACTCGGCTGACGTCCCAATCCCCAATATCCTGATTGAACGCCGAAGCCTCCTGAAACAGGCTAGCCATATTGGTCACCGCACGGGTGTCCCAATCCCCAATGGGTTGATTAAACGAAGAGGCTAGTGAAAACATTTGATACATCGTGGTCACTCGACTGACATCCCAATCCCCAATGGCTTCA
>JAPOSZ010000007.1 GCA_026709415.1 Flavobacteriaceae bacterium | reverse complement strand
GATACTTGGAATATAGAAATAAACGTGTAAAAGAGCGTTTAAATAAAAAACTTATGTGGCTTTGCCCACATTTTGATTTTAGTAGTGTCACAGAAAAAGGGACAGAAATACAACCCATGTTTCAAACATTTAGAGGAACCTTTAAGTGGCAGTGTCAAATGTGTGGTCTCATTGTTCAAGATGAGCAAAACGTTAAGCTCATAACAGAGAAACTTAGAAGACACACACCACAAGAATTGCTGGAAAAATTTGACAAGTTTATGAAGTATAAAAACAAAATATACCACAAACTCTAACGCATCAACATAAATATTCGCTGATTATTATCCCACCTTGATAGTGATAAAGACGTGGGGGTTGTTATTAGTTATTCACAAGATAAAATAGTACGTCGTAAAAAGCTAGTTCGAACGTTGTGGTAAAACCTTACAAGCGACACTTAGGGCTGTAGTCATCAACTTGTTTTCATTTCCATGGATATCTTCATAAATTAATACTATTTTGGTAGCGGAATCTCCTTTATCGATGGGACTTTTTACCCTGACATTACACCATTCTTCTTTGGGTGGGGCTTCGAAAGAAAAAAAGGAAGTTTTATTATCAGGGTTATGTCTGTTTCTGTAATCTTCAAATTTTGATTTTAAAAAATAAAACTCATCCCCCTCTTCTAAGGATACAATAGGGACGTTTTGAAATTTATGCTCTTTCATAATTATAGCTTGTAAACTATGACCCCTACTTTATGCGATTCTATTAGTCTTTAATAAGTCCCCTTTGGGATAATTTTCAGTAGAAAGTTTTTCTACTCTATTTCTCTTGTCCGAATAATAATCGCCAGAATGATTGGAAGGCACTTTGGGTTTTAGTGAATTTGTTCGTTTTGCATTGCTTCCAGAATCAAGTAGCTGATTCATTCTATCAATTTTTCTAGCATTATCGGTAGACTTTTGATTCAAATTTTTAGATATAAAAATTAGTTATAATTATTATAATAGCAAACTTTAAGCCAAATAAACTGATGTGACATTATGACATACTAACCAATAAGAACTCACGGATAGACTATAACCATCTAACGTGTTGCTAGATTGTTCTAGCATTCAATCTACTCATTCCATGGATTTGGATATGCAATATTATTGGTCATTCAATGAACGGGTAGTGACTTCGTGTTTAGATCCCTTTTCATTGCTTTCACACCCTCTCTCTATTGATTGAAATTCCTTCTTTGGTTTATTCTATGTCTAAAACCCCAATAATCTCCTTCTTTACCTGAGGGTATCAACTCTTTAATGGTTTCTTTTAGATGATGACATTCCATTGTCTTCTTTATAATAGTATTCTGTTGACCTCTCAATTATAGTCGTTTAAGTGAAACCGATTTTTGATCAACCGTTACTTCGTATTCCAAATGATCGACTTTAATTCTAAAAACATGGATGGCTACACCGATGTGTGGGTCATCGGGTCCGGGATGGATACCCGATTGATCCGAGATATCTTCTTTTTTTTCACCCCATTGATGTATCCAATAATAATGAATACATTCCATCTTGTTGGGCAGTTCATTGAAGTCGTCGAGAACCGCATGGATGGCTAACACGCCAGCCGCTTCTCGATTTAAAAAAACACCAGGACGAGTAAAAAACCTACGTATCTTTTTTGCGACTTGACGCCATATTTCGAAGTTATCCCTTATACGTTTAGCTGAAAAGAAAAGAGCTAAAAGGCTAGGCCAGTACTCTGAAACAGATTCAAGAGCCGTCACAAATGCGGGAAGATCCGCACTTGGCATTATATTCGTTTCTTTAGAGGCTACGGAAAATTCTTTTTCTAAATCTCTTTTAAATTTTTTAGAGGATTCCTTTTCGTCAATCTCTGTAGACTTTCCGTATGTTTCATCCACTATATAAACCTTTAGCGTTATATTCATATTTTCTATAATCGTATTCTTATTCCCCAAATTAATATTACGCTTATTCTTCTTACTTTTTCTTTTGCTCCCCGAAATAGAAAGTTTTTTAAATAAAGTTTTTATACAAGCGATTATGAACTCATCCTTTTTGATTGTTTCCCACGTATCGCTTCACTTTCCTTATGGTTGTCGAACTCACCTGCAATCGACTCTGAATATCTTGATAGGACTTTCTTTGGTTTAACAAACGGATGATTTTTTTGGTTTTGGGTTTGGATAGGAACTTTTCTCTGGTTTCCACCGTCCCGACTTGGCGTCCAAATGTTCCCCCTCGTTCTTTATAGGCTTGAATGCCTTGTCTGGTGCGTTCTAAAAGCGCTTTGCGTTCCATTTCATACAAACAACTCATCATCGTCAAACCCACTTTCCAATAGGGATTTTCTTCTCCATTGGCCTTTCTTGAATCCATCCCCAGTTCTTGAATCACCACATTGACTTGATGTGCTTGAAGTGTTTCTAAGACCTCCAAGACATCTTTAGTGTTCCTTCCCAATCGACTCACTTCATCGGTGACTAATTGTGTGATCAATCCTTTTTTCACCCATTTCATTAATACCGATCCTTCGGGTCTTTCGGCAAAAGGAATGGTTCCAGAAACGCCTTGGTCAAAAAAGATGCGATCGTAAGGGGTCTTGTCTAAATCAAAGCGCTTGCCTTCTTGGGTGAAGTGGCTGGTACGGAGGTATTTTACTTTCATTTAAGACCATAAAATTAATTTAAAGAAAAGATAGGGTTTTAGATAGTATTTAACTACTTAAGGCACTTTCATTATTAGCGTGCTATAAAATGGCATTAGCATTAAACTAGATTGATTTTCTATTGCGAACACTGATAAGGATTAATGGATTAAAACACCAATACCCCACGTTTCTTATCCAAATTGTAGCGATTTGAACATAGGTGTCAATCAAAAAGACCTACACCTCCGATATGTTTTAAATTGGAAAAACTAGATCTTGTTATAAAGAACTTAAAAAGTCGAATAAAGACTATTTTAATCTAAAATTCGAATCGGTATACATACCACTTATCGTACTCACGACCAGCTCCTCCAGGGGCAGAATCACAATTTTGCCTTTCCGCTTCCTGTTTTTCATACTGTTGGGCATCAGATTTCTTTGAGAAAGTTTTAAGTATCGTCCAATTTTTTAAGTTAGGGTATTCACGTTCCCAATCTTTTCTACGAGCTTTTGGATCTGTTGTAATTCCTATTCTACAAGCCATGCTACTAAATTTTATACTCGCTAAGATAAGAAAAATTGCGATATGTTGTCACAAAATTTCTATTAGGAATGTATTGTATTCTATACTCGTTATCTTATATGAAAGAGCTGGCCTACCTATGCTTTCGTGCATATATGAACTCCAACTATTTTAGATATGCTTGTTTGATAAGACTTATGGTGTATTTTATGTCGGCTATCTTTTCGAGACGTATTCGATAGTCGCCGTTACCCCACGTTCCAATGTTGCTCACATCTTCCACTTTTTTCAATGGATCATCTAGTTCCCCTTTTTTTAGGTTAATAAAAATCCATATGTGTTTTTGTTGAACGACTAAGTCAGTGAATATTCTATTGTTTTTAATGTACTTGATTGTATGTTTATTGAATTTTTCATCTATCCCATCTTCAATTTCAAGGATTCTCTTTTTTAATGTATCATACAGATTTACAATGTTTGGGGGTTTGTTTTCTATATGATGGTTTTTAGTACAAATAGGTTTTGGCTTTGGTGGTTTAGGAATATCATTTGGGTCAAACAGTTGATTAAAAACCTCTGGTAGTGTTTCTTTAATTGCATTTTTGTTTGTTCTACTTGCTGAACCATCAAAAATTGATTTGCAAATCGGGGTCACAAACTCATCATCGGGTTCTTTTATTTGCTTCTCAATGTAGTCATATACTTTCTGATAAATGTTTTTTTGTTCAATCAATGACTTTATTGTTTCATTATCATACTCATCTCTTTCAAACATTAATAAAATTTCAAGGTCTGCGTCTAGTTCCGTTAATTGAAAGGTAAAAAACGGTTCTGAATCTAGCATGTTGGTATGAGTTGAATCAGTATAAAATCGATACTCTACACCATTCGTTAGAATCGCATATTTAACCTTGTGCGAGTTGTTATAATAGCGTTTAATTTGAGGATAATGTCGATCCAAAGATTCGTTGACTGGTTTAGCCTCAAGACAAATAATGGATGTGGTTTTTTTATCGAAAATTAAATAATCTACTTTGCCCACTCGATTATCCTGGGGATCGGGATTTATTTCAGCCTTTACTATACTAGGATCACTAGTGTCGTATCCGAGAGCTTCCAAAAAAGGAAGTATCAAAGATATTTTTGTCTGCTCTTCTCTGGCATTGTCTTGTTTAAGGTTAGGTATTTTTTTAGATATTTCTTCCAATTTTGATTTCAAATCTGCTTTCATACCATATTATCTTGTTTAGTTTCTTTCTATCTCAATAGTATTTTGTTGTTAACAAGTGGTAAAGGTAAGTTATGATGGTTTTAATTATACATCACAAAGAAACGTGTCGTTCTAAATCGTTAACTAATTGAGGAAAGAAAGATCCGAAAGTGATATGAGGCGATCCATTGGATTGGTGATACATATAACCCAAATACTTCTCGAAAACATCTTTGTTGTTAAACCGAAGCCAAAAGATTTCATTGGGCTTTTCGACGCCTTTTCTTCCCTTCCCTGAATTTTTAAGAACAGTTGACCTATTTTCTGTTTATTTCTACCAATATTCTTTTGGTCGTTTTAACATAAAATCTCCGATTTCATTTTCATCTAATGCTTTTAACTTCTCTAATATTTGTTCAGCTTTAAAACATGCATCCTTTAAATCTCCTTGAAGCGATCCTGTATCTCCAAAAAAATAATTTAACTTATTAATAGTGGATGCATGATCACCCAAATTATCTTTCATTTCGATTAACTTCTCAATATAAAACTGTTTGATTTTCTTTTTTGTCATTACTCGTATTTTTAAATATTTATTGCTACTTGATAGTTTAAAATTTTATAATCATCATAATTACACTATTGCGTTAGTATAGCAAATGTGTTCCAATGGTATATCATATTCTCTTTCTATAATTCTTTCTGTCTATGCTTTGCTTTTTTTTAATCGATTCAATTAAGTTATCAAAAACTTCTAGTCCCGCTGGTTTTTGATAACCTTTGTCTTCATTTCATTTTATAGAATTATTTGTGTTGATGTTGTTTTACTATTTTAGTTTTATTCAAGTCAAATTTAATCCAAATTAACCTTTCCATATGAGGGAGTATACAGAGGATGAACTTAATCCATGTAAATGGCCAAATGTTATTGTGACTATCATCGGCTTAATCATTATGCTTCTTATCCTTGCTATCCGTAACTTTTGTCGATACTGTTAATTTTCTTGAGTTTCAATTGTTGGTAGTTGATTTAACAGAACTCTGATTTTCTCATTTTCAAAACTCACATACCAATCCCCTTGATGCGAGATGGACTGAGCCACGATAAAAGAAGTCGACCGACCTAGTTCCTTTTCATCAACCACTTGCTGTAGTATCGATTGATATTCATTGGCTTGATCGATGGTTCCCTGATACAAAAGTCTGTTCCCTAAATTCATTTCGAGTTTGAGCTATTCTTTGGTGAATACAGTGAGTTGATATTGTCTTGAGGTTGTTTTTGTATTTTGTCCTATATCTGAATTGGCTTGATTATTTTGGGTTGGTTCTGGTTCGGCTTTGATTTTTCTTCCGTTTTAATGGTTGAATGTGTTTCTTGCTGAGAAGCGTCTTTGAGTCTTTCTTGTTTCCATTTCCAAGTCAGATAGTCAGCCATATCATCATTGTCTTTGATTTGAACCAATACCTCTCTCAAATCTTTGATTTGGAAACAATAGTGATCCGCATATAAATCATTTATCTCATGAACTATTTTGTTCCAATGATCAAAAGCCGTTGCTTCGCCACGTTTATTAATATCATTATCGAATCTATATACTATGGCCTTCATATTTTCATAAGAATTTAGGGACTTATACGGTTAATTTGAATTAGTGCTTTCTCTTTTCGGATTGGAGGGGATGTTTGCTTTTTTGAATACTTCTCTCATCACACGATCGACCCTTAGATGCAACTCCAAAGGAATCTTTTCGTAATTTGGTAATTCCTCAAAAGATCTTTTTTTGTTCGGTTGTTTTGCCATGATTCTATTTTAATGACCAACTTATAAAAGTTTGGTGTTACCCTTTTCTATTTTTTTTATTTTAAAATCAATCATAAGATGCTATTCCATGATCAATACATAAAATTTAGTTACTTTAATCCTTATACTACCCTGAAATTAAAGATTGATACGTCAATCGATGATTCGTTGTCTTCTTAACCAATAGGATCATGCGATCCAAAACATCCATGCTTTTCGTGTTATGCTTCCAAGCCAACTCTTGGAGATAACGATGTAAGTGCTTCTTGGACATCCAATGATGCGTGCCTTTGTCAGCTCGCTTCACTCTTGCCCAAAAACTTTCAATGCTATTGGTGTGGACATCCCCATCGACATATTTTCGTTGGCTATGGCAAACCCATTCATGTGCTCGATTTCATCCATGATAACATCGGGCTTCATCCGTATAAACCGCCGCATCCGATGTCGTATGCTCATGGATCAACTCGTGAAGCGTTTCTTTGTCCGTATGTTCCACCACTTGGGCGATCACTTGATTGGTTTCTCGATGCAATGCACCGACGACGGGGAATTTATCAGCACTTCCACGCCCTAAATGATACAGCATCATGCGTCGGTATTTCGACATATTGGCCCTTTGGCCACCCAGATAAGCCTCATCGACTTCCACCGTCCCATCAAATTTTTGTAAATCTAAGGAACACATAGCTCGGATACGATGCAATAGATGCCAAGTCGTCCCTTGTCGGATAGTTAAATACTTCGACAATAAAACAGATGTCAAACCTTTGGGATTGTTTAAATAAAGATAAATACTGATCCCCCATACTTTCAACGGCAACCTGGATCTTTCCATTTGGGTTCCGGTTCGGACGCTGAAATATTTTTGACCATCTCGACACCAATAATCCATCGGTTTTCCGTTTTTGACTTCATTGATGTGAACCCCACCACAGTAAGGACACTTCACTTTTCCACCCCATCGGTTTTTTTCAAACCATGCTTTCGCTTTTTCTTCAGTTGAAAAGGTTTCTTGCATTTCAAATAAGGATAGATATTTCATTCTAAATGTATGAACTTAGAACATAGGTAAGTTAATTCAAGTTAACCGTATAAGTCCCAAATAATAAGCCAAAAGCATCTTCTATTCTCGACCAACTTGCTGTCAACTCTTTAAGTCCTACCACAAAAAGAGAGGTGCCGAAAAACATAATTGAACTATTAAAAGCATACATAGATTTTCACACTTCATATAAAGCATCGAATACTAATTATAAAAGTGAAGAATATTATAAGCATAGAGAAAATTTGAGAGAGTTCTTGAATAGAGAGGATATAAAACCCTTAAATTTTAGAAACTATGTGGAGTTTTTATATGAGGAATACTTATCTAAAGATTAGCAAGTCTTAAACTTGATTTACTTCATAGATATCAGAAAATACGACGTAAGGTTATTGAAAGAATAGTGTTTTTATAATAGGATAGTTAATAATTCGGTTATATACATTAACCAACTGGTATCCTATTTTCAGTGTCCAATTGAAATTGAAGTGGATTAGATACGAACACTTATTTATCTTTCGTTTACATCGTACTCTTATTGATTCGTTAGAATTAAGAAAGTAAACAAATCATGATGTTTTTACGGGAATATGGAATATTCAGATATATCACAACTAACACTTAAAGTCGATAATAAATACTCTCGTGAGCTAATCAATGAAGCCATTTCAGCCTATAGAGGGGGCGCTTTTCGCTCTGCAATCGTGTCTACATGGATTACGATCGTCTTTGATTTCATTTCTAAATTTCGTGAACTAAACAATGTCGTGAATGATTCCCGTTTGAGAAAATTGACCAATGAATTAGACGAGACAATTAAAGAAGAAAAAAAGGAGAAATTTCAGAGTTATGAGAATAAGGTATTAACATCAGCTAAGAATTTTGAGATTATATCAAATCATGAGCTTGAATTGTTGAAACGTATCAAAGATGATCGAAATCGTTGTGCACATCCATCGTTTAATAATCTCGAAGAACCATATAATCCCTCCCCTGAACTTGTTCGAACGCATATCGTTCATGCATTGCAATTTGTCCTTATTCAAGCGCCCATTCAAGGCAGAAAGGCGATGGAGCATTTCAAATCAGAGTTAGATTCTAATTTAATTCCAACTCAATTTGAAGAGACCAAGGCTTATATGGTGTCTAGGTATTTGAAAAAGGCTAAAGATGAGTTTGTTCATAATCTGATAAAAGAAATTATTGACATGCTGTTAACTAAAACAATGGAACCCCATAGAATAACCATACTTAAATCTATTTTAGAGGTCATATGGAATCTTAAACCCGCTATTTATGAAGACTCTATGAAGCGTTTTATCGAAGAAAAAAGTCAGAATTTGAATAGGGATTATGTGTTAAATATTTCACACCTTGTGGAAGTCGATTCTGAAATCTGGAATAGGTTAACGGATGATTTCCAAACCCGGTTTAAAGAGAGGATTAAAAAAGTGAACTTTCATCACCTATTTCAATCCGCAACATTTAATTCGAATATGATGGACATTTGTGAGGTTTCTAAAATTCTTTTAAATCGATTTACAGAATGTGATTCTTCAGAAACAATTAAAATATTATCTAAACACCCACATCGAAAATTTGTTGAACTTTCGATTGATGTGTTTTCTAGTTCAAGTAATTATCGACTTGCCGAAGCTAATGGGGGAAATTATATTCTTCCATTGGTTAAAATATTTAAAAGCTCTGATGTGAAAAAACTTTTAGAGGTTGCTGGCGCAAATAGACAGATTTATGAAGCAGGAGGAACTAAAGAAATCTTAATTCAAGTTTTTGACCAAACTCGTGATCTGCTTCCCAAAACAAGAAGTGCATGGGAAAAGTTTATTACAAACCAAATTAAAAATTGTGGTGGGAATGAATCTGATTATTATGCGTATCCTGAATTACAAAAAAAATTAGAGAGCAACTAACTTCATTTTGATGGTTTCTATCCTTATCTGAGCGGGATGTGTTGTTTCGTTGGTATCAAGTTTAACCTTGTTCTAGTCGCCTTTATGTATTTTTCTTCTTTGTCAATTCCAATAAAATCTCTTCCATATTTTTTAGCAACAACAGCTGTTGTCCCACTTCCAACAAAAGGATCTAATACAATATCTCCTTTGTCGGAGCTCGCTAGAATAATTCTATTCAACATTTCTTCGGGTTTTTGAGTCGGATGTAAAGCCCTGCCATCACCATTCTTTAATCTCTCTTTTCCCTGCACTAGAGGCATTTTCCATAAATCCCGCATTTGCTTTAAATTTCCATTCAGTTGTTTGTTGGGATTGATTTTCTTTATCACATCATAATTAAATTTCCAATGAGCCCCTTTTGTAGCCCAAACAACAAATTCCGTAGAATGAGTGAAAGTACGTTTTGTCATATTAGGCATTGCGTTTGTTTTGTACCAAGTAATCACATTGTTGATCTTATAATCCAATTCTTTAAGGGTCATCATCACTTCGGCAATGTTGTGATAGCTACAGGCAACATAAATCGATCCTCTATTCTTTAAAACTCTATTTGAAGCCTTCATCCAATCTGTTGTGAATTTCACATACTGGGATTGACTCATTTTATCCCAACTCCCATCAATCATAAACCAGTCTCCTCCTGTTTTATCGTTTTTCCACACCAACCCATTTCCAGATAAATTATATGATTGAGAAATATCCTTTGAAATATGGGACTTATTCGACTGTTTTTTGGAACAAATAGAAATCACCACTTTATAAAATGAAACCACGGAAAACAATCAGTTTTTAGATGATTTACAAAAAGAAATAGCCAATGGATTAAGTCGATCAGAAGCGATTGAAAAATTGCAAAACAATATCCATCAGGCCAATACTGAAGAATGATTAAAAGGTGGAAAAGATAGGGGTGTGGTTTCGTCTTGGCATGATTGAAATAAATAAAGATGTGTCCGAAAAACAACTCACAGCCCCCAAGCAATACTTATCAATCATTATTCCAGCAACCTTGAATCACTATTGGCATAGGTTCAACAATTAACCGAAGCCCCTTCCAAACTGATCGAAAAGGAACATCCCGATTTTTTAGAGTAATTACAAGCCTGTTTTGATAACTTCCACCACCGATTTGACCGACTGGAAAAAATACTTGAAAAATGGGATAATCATTTAACCCATGACGAAGTGACTCCATTTATTTTTGTGCTTTGAAGTGGTTTTCTTTATACACACTACCTTTGGCTTTGTAAGCCATTAGAACAATGAACTTATGAAAACTCAACCAGACTTGATAGAATTGAAAATAATGTCCGTGAATTACATCATAAATTCGATACGCTGAATCATAAAACAGGAAAGCATAGTGGTATTCTTTGGATATTTGGTATTGCCTTAGCCATCATATTTACAGGTGTTGTGAATTTAGCCGTCAGTATGGCACTAAATCTATAAACTCAATCAAAACCACCCAAATCCCTTAAACCTCTTCAATCCTTTCCTATATTGCGTGAATGACTGAGTTAGAGCAATCACAACATTTATGGAAGTTGTATCATTTGGATCTGAATAGCACCGAGGCCATTAAAGAAATACAGGTCAAGTATTGGGATAGTACACTGAATTAGTTTTATCAAAAGACGATTCAAGATTTTCAAGATTAAGGTATTCGTGTTCCAGTTCCATGACTGAAAAAGAGAAAAAAGAATTATTGAAACCATTGAAATTTATCATCCGTGAGTTTTATCCATTTCTTGGCTTTCTACACGTATCAAAACGCATGAATACGAATCAAAGGTCCCAGTCTTATTTCACTTTATCCAAAGTCGATGATATGATGCAATTTATCTACAAGGATGATTCGGATATGTTGATTCGGTTTGACTTAGAAATAAAGTAATTTTTTCACTAAAACATTGGTTATCATGATTATACACGATTGTTTTGAATGGATATCGTTGGATTGATTCAATACTTACCTATCTTTTTCATAAAATTCATATCTTGGGGCTTCTGATTATCTTTGCTAGAGCCACTGGCGCCTGATTCTTATATACAACCCATGAAATATTCTTATCTCTTTGCTCTTTTGTTCGCAACGAGTCTTTACAGTCAAAAGGAGTATCCTACCATTGGAACTGTCGAAAGACTTTCAGATAAAATAAGCACTTTGATTTCAACCGATGCTAAAATTGAAGTTTTAGCTACTGGATTTCGTTGGTCTGAAGGTCCTGTTTGGGCGACTCATCTCCAGGGTGTGGTGTTTTCTGATGTTCCAACCAATAAAGCCTACCTATGGACTGAATCCGATGGGTTACAAGTTTTTTTAGAACCTAGTGGACAAACTGGATATGCACCAAGTAATCGCGTGACAGGAAGTAATGGCTTAGCAATAGACGCTCAAGGAAACTTGATTCTTTGTCAACATGGAGATCGTCGCATCGCTCAATTGGTTTCTTGGGAATTTGAAACCCCACAATACAAAACTGTTGTCGGTAAATACCAAAATCAACGGTTCCATAGTCCCAATGATTTAGCCATTGATTCCAAAGGACAAATCTACTTTACGGATCCTCCATACGGATTGAAAGATCAAGATGATGATTCGTTAAAAGAACTCGAAGAAAATGGAGTTTATCTTTGGTCTCCAGAGAATGGAACCACGCTTTTGGATGACTCCCTTCATCGACCCAATGGAATTGCTTTGAGTTTGGATGAAAAAATATTATATGTCGCCAATTCTTACGCTAACAATCCAGTCATCATTGCATTTGATGTACAAAACGGTGCTCTTTCAAATCGAAGAGTGTTTTTTGATGGTACGATTCTTTCCAAAAACCCTGAAAAAGTTGGGAATTTTGATGGATTGAAAGTCCATTCTTCAGGGAATATTTTTGCTACGGGGCCCGGCGGGGTACTCGTGCTTGATGCCGAAGGAAATCATTTGGGGACCATCCGATTGGACGGAAGGCCGGCAGCCAATTGTGGCTTTGGACCAGATGAAAAACACCTCTACATCACAGCACAAGACATCTTAGCCCGAATTGATTTGCTCTAGGTTTTGCAACTGCATGTCATTGAAACAGGCCATTTCAAATTAGACGGTGGTGCTATGTTTGGGGTGGTGCCAAAGTTGCTTTGGCAACGCACTCATGCTGCCGATGTCCATAATCTTGTTTCATTAACGGCTCGATGCCTTTTGATTGCCAATGAAAATCGATTGATATTAATCGATGCTGGATTAGGAAATAAACAAAGTCGTAAGTTTTTCAGTCATTATCATTTGTTTGGAAGTCATCGTTTAGAAACATCCATCCAGCAAGCCGGCTATTCATTAGATGAAATTACCGATGTTTTTTTAACGCATTTACACTTTGATCATGTGGGTGGAGCGACATCATTGAATCATCAAAACCAAATTGTCCCCACCTTTAAAAATGCAACCTATTGGGTACACCAAGACCAGTGGAATTGGGCGATCAATCCCAACCCAAGAGAAAAGGCTTCTTTTTTGCCTGAAAACCTTCACCCTTTGTTAGAAAGTCAACAATTACAGTTCATCCAAAATGATGCTGAATCACTTCAACGAGCAAAGTTTCCGTTTGATGTCCTGTTTTTTGATGGTCATACCGAAAAACAAATGCTCCCCAAAATCACCTATAAAAACAAAAGCATTGTATTTGCAGGGGACTTAATACCTACCTATGCTCACATCCCTATACCATATCTCATGGGATACGATGTTCGTCCTTTAGTGACCATGAGGGAAAAAACAATATTTTTAAACTCGGCTGTTGACCAAGGTTTTTTGCTGTTTATGGAACACGATATACAACATGAGTTAATCAGTTTAAAACAAACCCCCAAAGGGGTTCGAATCGATGAATCTATGATGCTTTCAGAACTTTTTTAACGCTGTTCCAGCAATATGATTATCGAAGAAATCATATGTGGTTGTTTCTGATCAAATTTTACCTTTGCTTTTTTAGGTTATAAATCAAACAAATGAAACTCAACTTCACTTTTTTACTGTTTCTAGCAGTTTTCGTCTTCCTTAGTTCCTGCGGGACACTAAAAAATCTCAAATTAGACCCTGTTGAAGTATCACAAAACATTGAAATTGAAAAGTCCTCGGAAATTTCAGAAGACGATCTTCAGTATTGGCATCTTTTGGATGTTCAAAAGGATAGTATTCCTGGCATGAGTGTCTTGAGAAGTTATGATGAAATTTTAGTCGATAAAAAGGGGGATAAAGTCATTGTCGCTATCATTGATTCTGGAGTTGATATCTCGCACCCTTGTTTGGGTGAGTCTATTTGGACAAATCAAGAAGAAATTCCTAATAATAATATCGATGATGATAACAATGGTTATGTCGACGATGTTCATGGATGGAATTTTTTAGGAAATGCTGAAAAAGAAAATCTAGAAGTGGTTCGGTTACTCAAAACTGCTGAAAAGGATAGTGATCAATACAATGAATACAAAGAGTATGTCGATCAAAAGCTTGCGGAAATTCGACCCCAGTCGATGATGATAAGCACCATGTATGAAAACACTAAAAAAGCCGATAGCGTGGCTCAAAAAATTTTGGGTAAGGCCGCGTATACCCTAGAGGATCTCGAAACTATTGAAATAGATGAGTCCAATGAAGAATACATACCACTATTACAATACATGAAAACGAATGGTTTCGATTTGAATGATTTAAAGGGTTATAATGATTATCTGTACACTCAACTCAACTACCATTATAATATTGATTTTGATGGTCGTTCCATCGTTGGAGATAATCCCCATGATTTTGATGATCAAAATTATGGTGACGGCCGTGTTTCGGGACCTGAACATAGCGATAGTTCGCATGGCACTCATGTGAGTGGAATCGCCCTCTTTTCCTGTTATGGTCGTGATATTCTACCCAATGTTGAAGTTATGGTGTTGCGAGCCGTTCCCGATGGCGACGAATACGATAAAGATGTCGCTTTAGCCATCCGATATGCTGTAGATCATGGAGCTGATATCATCAATACTAGTTTTGGGAAATCTTTTTCTCCACATCCACAATGGGTTTATGATGCTTTAAAACATGCCGAAGAAAATGATGTGTTGATTGTTAATGCTGCTGGAAATGAAGGCGTCAACATCAATCATGGTGAAAAGCCAAACTTTATTCGAGATCATATCGATGGTGTAGATTTTGTGGATAACTTTATCACCGTTGGTGCGACTTCACGAAACTATAATGCAAATCAAGTGGCTTCTTTTTCCAACTATGGGAATCACCAAGTGGATTTGTTTGCTCCTGGAGAAGATGTTTATTCTGCACTCCCCAACAATAAAAAAGACTTTAATAGTGGAACCTCCATGGCAGCCCCCAATGTTACTGCAGTTTCCGCTGTTTTACGATCTTATTTTCCAAAACTCAGTGCTTCTGAAATCAAACATGTTTTGATGGCTTCCGGAGTCCCTTTGTTTCATTCACTGACCAAGCCTTCTAGTGAAGAGGTGGTGTCTTCAAAAGAATTAGCTAAATCGCCCAGAATGGTTAATTTGTATAATGCTCTCATCTATGCTAGTGCTTTATGAAAGGTCTTTACACACTGACTTTTATATTGGGAACATATTCGGCCACCGTTGGCCAACACGCTTATTGGCAACAACAGGTTGATTATGCCATGGAAGTGGATATGGATGTGGAGACGCATCTTTATGAAGGAACTCAAAAACTGATCTACACCAATCATTCGCCTGACACCATCAAAAAAGTGTTTTATCATCTTTATTTTAATGCTTTTCAGCCAGGAAGTGAAATGGCTGTTCGCAACAACACCAGTCCGGATGAAAACACGCGTTTTCGAGTGAATATTGATTCTCTATCGAAAGAACAACAAGGATGGCTAAACGTATGGAATGTCAAACAAGACGGTCAAGCATTATCGCCCGAACTTTCAGGGACGATCTTGGAAGTGCCTCTTGACAAACCTTTAAACAGCGGGGCATCAACCACATTAACGCTTGACTTTAAAGGTCATGTTCCTGATGTTATTCGTAGAGCAGGTAAAAATTCATCGGAAGGGATCGCTTATTCGATGGCCCAATGGTTTCCCAAACTAGCAGAATATGATTATCAAGGGTGGAATACAGCACCTTATCTCGGGCGAGAATATCACAGTGTTTGGGCAAACTTTGATGTGCTACTACGGATTGATTCAGATTACACCGTTGCCGCTACGGGGATTTTACAAAATCCCGAAGAAATCGGACATGGTTATTCCGATACAGCAACACCTAAAGTCGAAAACGGAAAATTAATTTGGCATTTTAAAGCAGAAAATGTTCTTGATTTTACTTGGGCGGCTGATCCCGATTATATTCATGATACCTTTCCTGGAGAAAATGGAGTGACCTTACGATTTTTCTATAAAAACAATCCTCAAATCATTGAAAACTGGAAAGAACTACAACCCATTACGGCTGAAATGCTTTCGTATTTTAACAAACATCTTGGTCCCTACCATTATAAAGAATATAATGTTGTTCATGGTGGGGATGGTGGCATGGAATATTCCATGTTGACTTTAATCACAGGAAATCGTTCTTTTGGGAGTTTGGTTGGCGTCACGTGCCATGAATTAGCCCATAGTTGGTTTCAACATGCTTTAGCCACCAATGAAATGAAATACGAATGGATGGATGAGGGCTTTACTGTGTATATTTCTAATATGGCGATGAACGATGTCTTTGCTGATGAAAAAAGTGATTTTCCGCATTCAGGATCTTACAATGGATACTACCATTTGGCCCTTTCAGGTGTTGAAGAACCCCAAACAACCAATGCCAATCGTTATCATTACAATATGGCTTATGAATTAAGTGCATACAGTAAGGGAAGTGTTTTCGTCGCCCAACTAGGGCATATCATTGGTCCCGAAGCGCTCGCCGAAGCTCTGAAACAATACGTCTCTGATTTTAAATTTACTCATCCATACCCCGATGACTTTCGACGAGTGGCTGAAAAGGTATCCGAGATACAACTTCAATGGTATTTAACCGATTGGACACAAACCATCAAAACCATTGATTATGGGATTCAAAACGTTATAGAAAAGGAAAATCAGACTCACATACAACTCGAACGAATAGGACAAATGCCCATGCCTCTTGATGTGTTGATTACCTATACGAACGGACATCAAGAAATACGCTATATTCCGATTCCATTGATGAGAGGCGAAAAAGAAAATCACTATACAATTGATTTGATCACAGAAAAAGACTGGCCTTGGACCTTTCCTACCTACACACTGACTCTTGATCAACCTAAAAGCAGCATTGAATCCATTAACCTCAATCCAACAAACTTAGTAGCAGATATCAATCCTGAAAACAATGTTTATCAACCTCCTCATTAACTGTAGCATATTAAAATTTCAAGATTAAAGGGAAGACAAACCATCAAACTATTGTTTTCCAATGGTCAACGTATCCGGACCGACGATTTTCAATTAATTTACAAAAAAGAGCCTCAAAGCGAAATAGTCCGTTTTGCTGTAGGTGTCGGTAAAAAAGAATTTCGTTCGAGCGTTTTACGCAATAGGATCAAAAGACGATTACGTGAGGCCTTTCAAAATGTCTACAGATGTCATTGCATGACTATTGAACCAGGTGATTATTTTTTACTTTATCAATCCTCTGAATTACCCACGTATCAATCATTAAAAACCGAATTATGGCATCTCCTCAAAAAAAATAGATTACTAACTGATATAGTACATGGTGCAATGTAGAATACCATCTTCATAAAAATCATGTCCGTTGTATTCAAACCCGCATTTTTTATAAAATGGTTGCAAGTGTTTTTGTGCCGCTATTTTGATTTGATTTTGAGGGAACCACTTTTTTGCTTGCTCCACAGAAAGTGTCATTAATTCATAAGCGAGTCCTTTTCCTCTGTTTTCCTGAGAGATCATCACGCGACTGATCAATGCTTCTCTCGCATCGGTTTGACTCAATCGAGCGTAGGCCATACATCGGCTTGTATTGATTGAAAAGATGTGTAACGCTTCAAAATCTTGTCCATCTAAATCTTGAAACGGGCAATTTTGTTCCACAACAAAAATCTCGATACGTAATTGAAGGATGGCATAGAGTTCTTTTGTTGTCAGATCATCAAAAGATTTGATGCAATAACGAAGCATCAAGAACAGTCTATTTTATTGACTCTACGTTGGTGTCTTCCTCCTTCAAATTCGGTTTCTATAAAGATTTTTAGCATTGAATGGGCTTCGTTTGGTCCAATAAATCGAGCAGGGAGACTCAGTATATTGGCATCATTGTGCGTTCTAGCTAGTTCTGCTATCGATTTGTTCCAACAAATAGCTGCCCTTATTCCAGCATATTTATTGGCTGTCATGGCGGCCCCATTTCCACTTCCACAGATGATTAAACCCTTCGATTCTTTGTCTTTTTGGACCGCTTGAGCCACTTGGTGAATATAGTCTGGATAGTCCACACTCTGCTTCGAATAGGTTCCAAAATCTTTAACATCGAATTTCTGTTGATTTGATAGTTGTTGCATCAAGCACTCTTTTAATTCGTATCCGGCATGATCACATCCGATAAATATTTTCACTTTTTGTTGCGTTATCATGGTTGAATTCTATGTTACATTCGTCTGTATAATACCAAATAAAAAGTAGTTTTTTTTCTAATGATTGACCTTATTATGTTTTTTGGTTCAAAAAAGAAAATGTAGTTTTAAGATTTATTGAACATTTAAACTTACAGTTATAGTTCGACTATGAAAATTAAACATCTCTTGTTATATTGTTGAATTCTTTTTTGACAACTGTTGCATTTTATTTGAGTTTTCTTGTATTTTCAAGGATATTATTGATTTCCAATTGTTGAAATGATTATTAATTTTATTTCAATTCTTTTTTCTGTAGAAAAAAGAATTTATTTTTCAAGAATTCATCTTCTGTAATAATAATAAGCTTTTTTAAAATTTAAGTTTTTAATTTATTCTTTATCGTTGTTGATTTTAAAATTGAGAACTTATTCTCAGATGAAAGAAATTTGCACTTGAATCGATAAGCAAACCATCTCGGTTCCCATACTAATACACAATATCTTTCGTTGTCTTTTCAAAAAATAAAATCCAATACAAAACGTTTGACGGCTCGAGGTAGATTGGAAGCAAAAGGAGTTCAAATGGGTATTTATTTTCATGATACGTATCAAAAAGCCTCTATATGGATTCAAATCAGACCTAAATTTCTGAATAGATCATTATTGGGAGATTTGCTCAAAGTGACCTATCGATATAGCGACAAACGCAAAGCGTATTACGGTCAGTGTATTGAAATTATAAAACGAACTCAAAAGTGTATTGTTGCTAGGGTTGTCTTTGAGTTTGAAGATTATTATTATCAAATCGAAGGAAAAACCATTCCCAAACGATATTATTTAATCGATCAACAAGATTTAAGCCATTTATCGATCGGGCAACGTGTATTGATTCGATTCAAGCAATGGGATCCGCATCGAAGTTACCCCTTAGCTGAGTTGATTCAAACAATCAAAGCTAATGAAAAGTCGTCCTACAGAAATCAAATCAATCAAATTGCGTTGCATTATGGATTTCAAAATTCGTTTCCCCAAAAGATGTTAAAGGACATTCAATCGCTTACCACCTCCATAACCACTGAGGAAACTAAAAATCGTATGGATTTTAGAAATGAATTAACATTTACCATCGATCAAGAAACGGCTAAAGATTTAGATGACGCTATTTCTTTCAAGAAATTACCAAACTCAAACTACCAAATTGGCATTCATATTGCCGATGTGACGCATTATCTACCAAAAGATTCGGTTTTAGATCGAGAAGCTTACCATCGAGGAACCTCTGTTTACTTCATTGATCAAGTGATTCCAATGCTTCCTGAAGTTTTATCCAATGATTTATGCTCTTTGAATCCTTCAGAAGATAAGCTGACTTTTTCCGTGATATTTGAAATGACATCTGAAGGAAAAGTGATGCATCACCAATTTGCCAAAACCATCATCAATTCCAATCAAAGACTCTCTTATCAGCAAGTTCAATCGTTATTCGATGAAAATAATCATCACCCAAAGAATGTTCATTTCAAAGGTTTTTCAGATTCTCAGAGACACGCTTTATTAGTATTGCATGACATCACGAAACATTTAAGATTCAAAAGAATCAAAGAGGGGTCTCTAATCATTCAATCTGAAGAGGTCAAGTACGAAGTGGATCAGGATGCCCATCCCATAAACGTTACCATACGCATTCAAAATCAAGCTCAACAATTGATTGAAGAATTAATGCTTTTGGCTAATCGAACTGTGGCTGATTTTTTTAGCCGATATGATGCGAAAATACCTACAGTATACCGAGTTCATGACTTACCAGATGTTGATGGATTAGAACAGATTTCCCAACGATTAAAATCAATCGGTATCACAATGAACACATCGACAGACAATGTCAAAGAGATGCTCAATGCATCGATGCTATCTTTGGCGAAGACTCCACATGCTTACTGGCTCTCGACTTTGATAACAAAAGCCATGAGCAAAGCCCAGTATCGTACAAAAAACATAGGTCATTATGGTTTAGGATTTGATAAATACACTCATTTCACTTCTCCAATAAGAAGATATTCTGATGTTTTGGTTCATCGCATATTAAAGTCTCTTTTATTTCATGATAAGGAGGGTTATCCAGGTTTTCGAAAATTAGAGGAATATTGTGATCATATTAATTTTCAAGAAATCAATGCTTTGAAAGTCGAAAGAGAAGTACAGAAATTCATGCAATGTCTGTATGTCTTGAAATTAAAGCAGAAAGGAGGGGCTTATAAAGGATATGTTTCGGGATTGAGTCGGTATGGTATGTTTGTAGAACTGTCTGAAACCAAGTGTCAAGGAATGGTGTTTTTTCGTGAAGTACCCGATGCAAAATATTCGTTTGTTAAAAATCGATGGATTATCGAAAAAAGAAAAAAAAGAAGAAAAGTCGTTGAAATTGGAGACCTACTTCACGTTAGTATTGGCAAGGTTTCCTTAGAAAGGAAATTAATCGACTACCACTTCATTAAGTGGATTTCTCCATAATAACGAGGCATCGAGCGGATTCGAACCGCTGTAAAAGCTTTTGCAGAGCTCTGCCTAGCCACTCGGCCACGATGCCCTTGTTGGCAAAAGTACTTTAATGGCTTTTTAGAAAAAAGCATACGTTGCGTATCGATTTTGTAGTGAAGTGGGGATGATTATATTTCGAGTAAATGAAAATCTATAGTGTAACTAAAATTTTGTAAATTTGGTTTAATTCAGTTTTGAAATGAATATAGAGGAGAAAAAACGACTTGACGAATTAAAAACGCTACAATTAGAAATTGAATTATTGTCGCTAAAGCAACTTAAAATACTATCCAAATATGTGGCCAAAATTGAAGATGAAATAAATGAGAATGAGAAAGAAAGTGTTTAAGATGCAACGGTATGAATAAAACTGATAAACTAATATTGGAAATGGAGCAGGATGAAATGTTGTTTCAAAAATTAGTAAGATCTTTATCTAAAAGAGTAGAATTATTTTCAGTTGAAGATATTAGAAAAGTGGCCAATTTTGTTGATAATCAGCATCGGCTAGCCGAAAAACAACAACAAGAGGATGCGATATCATTGTTTAAAAAAATAACAACCGAATAACTACACTTTGATGAATCATATTGACAAGGAAATACAAGAGTTAGAAAAAGAAATTGATCAAAAGTTAATGCTTGAGAAGAAAAAGAGTGACGAAATCAAGAATAGAATTCAATCTTTTTCTGTTCCTAATATTAGAAGATTGTTAGAAGTTGTCGAGAAACTGGACAGACAATCTGGAATAGAAGAAGCTAAGGCTTGGAAAGCACTACAAGAATCCTTTAGTGAATTATCAGATCAAGATTGGGAAATAATGGAAAAATCTCTTAATGAAAAGAGGAAAAATACTATTGGTTCAAAGCAAGAAAATACTATTTGATGCCAATATAATAATTAATTATCTCAGGAGAGTAGAGTATTCAAAGAGTAACCTTCGATATTATATTGCTATGGGTTATCAAATTAGAATAACGAACGAAGTCAGGAAAGAAATCACTTATTTATTTAAAAATAGAAAGTATAAGAATCAACAAAAACATTTTTTGGGAATACTAGGCTATATTAAGATAGTTGGATTAAACAAGAGAATACACACTAGAGCCACTTACCTTCAAAGAATTATAAATCAGTCATCAATTAATTATAAAGATTTTTTAATCGCAAGCACAGCAATAGAATATAAAATGCCCATTGCAACGGATGACAAACATTTTAGAGAAATAAACAAACGGGTTGGCTTTGAAATAATCGATTGGCACAATAGAAAAATCATGTTCGTTAATGGTATGCTCCCTTAATCAAATTGGGTTTTACTTTTGATTAAGTTGTTCTGTCCCCCAAAATTAGGACAGCTGTTTCAGTTATATTTTACAGTGACTATTGTTATCCTATGAAGCGAAGACAACATACGCCAGTGGTCAAGGAAGCCTTCAAAGAACGTGATCGCATCCAAGAACTCGCTCGTCGTTTTGACATTCATCCTGTCCCAATAGCCACTTGGAAAAAAGAGTTTGGCCAACGAGCCAACAATTTGTTTCATCGTTCGAATGCTCGAAAAACGGAGGGTCAGAAACAAAAACCATAGGATCCATGCGACCAGATCATTGGCCAGCAGAAGATCGACATTGAATTCTAAAAAAAAACTGATGATGCCATATGCTACAGCAAAACGTCGTCAGATGGTGGATCGATCGTCGTGGCTGGTATGACCGAGCTATGGGGCCTTCCGAGCTTCATGTACGATGAGTCAAGTTGATGAAAAGAGATTCTATTCTCTATCCCTTTTTTGGTGCTCGACGGATGCTTCTTGTGAAGCATCCAGAATTCAAACAACTCCATGTCAAACGCATCATCCGCATCTACCAGTGACTCCATATCCGAGCTCTTGACCCCAAATAAAGACCACTCGAAGAAACCAAAGCCCTGAGCATCCGATAGTTCCGTATTGACTGAGAGGTCGAATCATGTTTGGGCCACCGAGATCATCTCCATGAGCGTTCCAAGGGAAAGGTTTGACCTCTGTGCCATCATCGACATGGATCGTCGTTTTGTGGTCGGCTTCCATCTTTCCCATACCATGCCTTTGGATTGGTGTTTGGAGGCGTTATACTAGGTGGTGGAACACGATGGTTGTCCTCAAATATGGAATACCGATCAAGGCCGTCCGTTGACCGTTAAGGAATATAACAATACGGTTAACCGTATTTCCATTCGGTGAAGTATGGATGGAAAAGGTAGAGCGACGGACAATGCCTTGATCAAACGATGATGGCATTCGGTCAAACAAGAGTGCACGGCTATGGAACCCTCTGATGATGGTTTAGAGTGCGAACAATATAGAAAAATATTTTTGGTTTGATTATGATGAGAGACCTCATCAGGGTATTCCATATCAAACGCCCGTCAATCGTTACCAAGAAATCAACCATCATGAACCATCAAAAAAACAAACCACTCATTTTAAGTTGGAATCATTCTTTTTTCAAGTCCAGATGCCAAACAAAAACACAAGTTATAGATAACTTCAATTTGACCGATAATTTTCCAAAATAGGGTCTTACTTTAATAGAAAATGCAAACGCTTAAGATAAGATTCGGACTTCGGTTGCATCATCTATTATGATACTAAATGAGCGTTTAATTTTTTTATCTAATAAATGCAAAACAATCTTGCTTTCTTCCTCGTCTTTACCCAAAATTTCAAGCAGTGCGTCATGACATAGATGATGGGAGTTTTCCAAAAAATCTAATTGAGTTCAAATTTTGAATTATCAATGAATCTGCGATGATATTCGAAGGTTTCGTAAGGATTTGTAATTCGGTTACGCCGTCGACTTTGGCTCTTGGTAAAGGCTAGTTATTTTTTTAATCCATCGGGTAAAAATACACATCACCATCAGACAACAATCCTTCTTTACTTAAAATCTTTATGATCGTGTCTTTATAGAATACATCATTTTTTTTAAAGAAATTTAACCGAGTCCCAGTTTTTAACTTTTCAATTTCTAATTTATCTGTGATAACCCTCATAAGACACTATTTTTGAATTAAGCACTACATACTTCACCATACGAATCTAAAAGTAATTGATTCATATGTTATTGTTTTCGATTCTTGACAATGAATATCTCAACTGCTCAAGAAAGGTTTGTTTTTTGAACACCTACATCTCAACTGCTCAAGAAAGGCTTATTTTTGAACACCTGAAAAACAAATATGCATAGTCGAATTCTTAATAATTATAGAAAACATGATTATACTCCATTAGATCGACTTCCTATAAAATTTAATTTTTTCACGCCCGAAATTGTGAGATACACGACTGAGGCAAATATTGCGTTATCGAAGTTAAATGGATTTATTACATCACTTCCCAATATTGATATTCTTTTAAACAATTTAAGTATTCAAGAATCTCAAAGCAGCTCTGCAATAGAGAATATTGTAACCACTAATGATAAAATATATCGTTCCTTAGCTTTAGACGGTCGCAAAAGCCCTGAGATTAAAGAAGTTCTCACTTATCGTAAAGCCTTATGGTCTGGATATGATTATATCAAAACCAATCCTTTAGATCGAAACGCTTTTGTTCAAATCACAAAAACCATTAAAAACAATGATGATGGTATTCGAGATGGTCAGGGAAGTACGCATTTAACTGATGGTGCCGGTCGTGTTATTTATACACCACCACAAGAAAAGAAAGAAATTGATGTTTTATTACAAAATTTAGAAGATTATATCGAACAGAATGATGACCTAGACTCTTTGGTTAAAATGGGGATTATCCATTATCAATATGAATCCATTCATCCGTTTAAAGATGGTAACGGTCGATCGGGAAGAATCATCAATATTTTATACTTACTCAAACAAAACAAAATAGAACATCCTGCTTTATACTTAAGTCGTTATATTTTCAATAGCAGACAAGAGTATTATCGTGGCTTCGAAAAAGTCAGACAACAACAAGATTGGAATGCTTGGACGATTTACATGTTAAATGGTATTCGAGAAACCGCTAATTATACTTATCAACAAGTACGAGATATTCATGAATTGCAGTTAGCCACTCAGAAACTAATCCATACATTACCTCTAAAAAACATCGATGTTGAGAATTTTACAAAAACTTTATATACTCAACCTTATTCTCGAGTTAAAAATTTCGTAAGTGATAAAATTAAATCTAAAAACACGGTCATGCGATATTTAGATATATTAGTAAAAACAGGAACTTTAGAAAAAGAAACAACAAAATATGGTTTCATCTATAAGAATGTTCCTTTAAGTTGTGCATTAAGACAAACAAAAATGAATCGTTCTTTATTTGATCTATTGAATCAATACGGATATAAAAAATTCAAAACTTAATGGATAATGTTGTTGATCGTATTGATGAAAAAAGTACAAAATATAAAAGTCTAAAAGGATTCAACGCCCATCAATCAGTTGAACTTGAAACCTCCACACTTGACTACATAAATACTATGCGAATAAGAATTGTAATTTTGGTTTGATTTTGCTTTCAAATTAATAAAAAAAAAGACTTGAGGAGTTAAAAACCTTACAATTAGAATTATGGCCATTAAAACAGCTTAAAATACTATTAGATGTTGATATTATAATAAATGATCTTAAGAGATTAGAGTATTCTAAAAGCAATCTTCGGTATTATATTGATTTTGGATATAAAATTCGAATAACGAATAAGGTAAGGAAAGACACCACCTATTTATTTCAAACTAAAAGGTATATAAATCAACAAAAACGTTTTTTGAGAATACTATAGATAACATTGAGATAGTCAAATCAAATAACAGAAAACAAACTAGAGCCACTTACCTTCAAAGAATTAGAAAAGACCAATCAATTACAATGATTTTTTAATTACTAGCACAACAGATGAAAGAAAAAGGTAAAAACTTTATCGAATCCATCATCGATAAGGATCTCAACAATGGATTATCACCCCAAAAGTTGAGATTTCGATTTCCTCCGGAACCTAATGGTTACCTACATGTAGGCCATATAAAAGCTATTGTATTAAATTTTTCATTGGGTCAGAAATATAATGCTCCAGTCAATTTAAGATTTGATGATACCAACCCCATTAAAGAGGACGCTCTGTACATTGAAGAAATAAAAAAAGATATCAACTGGTTGGGGTATCAATGGGATCAAGAATGCTATGCCTCGGACTATTTTGAACAATTATATCAATGGGCTCATTTGCTGATCGATAAAGGTCTGGCTTATGTTGATTCTCAAAGTTCAGAAGAAATAGCTCAGCAAAAAGGAACCCTAACAAGACCAGGAATTCCAAGTAAAGACAGAACACGCCCCATTAAAGAAAACAAAGAACTTTTCACACAGATGAAAGAAGGAAAGTTTGAACAAGGACAATATGTTTTGAGAGCCAAATTGTCGATGGAAAGCCCAAACATGCTCTTACGTGATCCCGTTATTTATAGAATCATCTATGCCACCCATCCAAAAACCAAAGCCCAATGGTGTATTTATCCCATGTACGATTGGACTCATGGTCAAAGCGATTTTATTGAACAGGTCAGTCATTCATTGTGTTCTTTGGAGTTTATGCCCCACAGAGCTTTGTACAATGCGTTTTTAACCGCCATTTTACCTCAAGAAAAAGACCTGCCATTTCAAAGGGAATTTTCAAGGTTGAATGTGGCTTATAGTATGACGAGTAAGAGAAAAATTCAAAAATTGATATCACTGGGTTATGTCGATGGGTGGGATGATCCGAGACTGCATACCATTTGTGCTCTCCGCAGAAAAGGGTACACACCGCAATCTTTAAAACGTTTTGTAGAATTAGCTGGGGTATCCAAAAGATCAAAAGTCATTGGATTGCCGTTATTAGAATATTGTATTCGAGAAGATTTGAATTTGCATGCAGAAAGAGTGATGGCCGTCATCGATCCCATAAAACTAACGATAGTTAATTATGAAGAGCTTCATTCAGAAGACATCACATTCGAAAAGAATCCACAAAAGCCAGAATTAGGCCATCAAAAAGTTCGGTTTTCAAGAGAGTTATACATTGAAAGATCTGATTTCATGGAAACCCCACCAAAAAAGTTTTTTCGATTATCCATTGGCAAACAAGTGAGATTAAAGGGAGCTTATGTGGTACAAGCCGAATCGGTCATTCAAGACCAAAAAGATAATGTTGTGGAAGTTCGGTGCATTTATTATCCTGATTCTAAAAGTAGTCAAAGCAACGGTGAAAGCGATTATAGTCATATAAAAGCCACCATTCATTGGCTATCAGTTCAAGATGCCATTGATGCAAAAGCCAATGTTTTTGATCGATTGTTGCTTTCAGATGATGTCGATAGCCAAAAAGAAACCGACTATCAGGAAGTGATCAACCCCAATTCTAAAAAAACGATATCGATTAAAATTGAAAAAAGTCTTGCCAATGCTATTGAGGGAAATCAATATCAATTTTTAAGGATGGGATACTTCACGGCTGACAAAGGGTTCGATAAAGAAAACCGAATATTCAACAAAACCGCCACCTTAAGAGATTCCTACAAACCTTAGTTGTTCGTTTTTTCATCATTTGGATTGGATGTAATTCGTTTGTTTTTTTTCTTTTCGGTATCCCCTTTTTTTATAGCCTCTCCAATTTGATTACTAGCCGTAAATGATGCTACCATATTGTTCAACATATCACTACCTGCCTGAGGCGTATTCGGCAGAAGTATCAAATTGGTTCCTGTTTCCGACCCTATGGATTGTAGCGTATCATAATGTTGTGTGACAACAATTAAGGCAGAAGCTTCTTGAGAATTGATCCCCACGGTATTCAAGACTTCGACAGACTCTTCCAAACCACGAGCAATTTCTCGTCGTTGATCAGCAATTCCCTTCCCTTGTAAGCGTTTACTTTCTGCCTCAGCTTTAGCCTTTTCAACAATAAAGATTCGTTCGGCATCTCCTTCAAATTGAGCGGCCACTTTTTTTCTTTCCGCAGCATTGATCCGGTTCATAGCACTTTTCACTTCTTCATCTGGGTCGATATCCGTAACGAGAGCTTTGATGATATCATAGCCATAATTGACCATGGCTTCATTTAATTCTCCTTTGACAGCCAACGCGATATCATCTTTCTTCTCAAAGACATAATCAAGTTTCATCTTGGGGACAACAGCACGAACCACATCAAAAACATAAGAAGTGATTTGAATCTCAGGATTATCTAATTTGTAGAACGCATCTCGTTCTCTTCCTTTGACCACTTTGTACTGAACTGACACTTTGAGCTTGACAAAGACATCATCTTTCGTTTTGGTTTCCACCAACACATCAAGTTGGAGAATTCGCATGCTAATGCGTCCCACAATGCGATCAACAATGGGAATTTTAACACGTAACCCAGCATTTCGGATGGCGACAAACTTTCCAAAGCGCTCGATGACCGCCACCGTTTGTTGCTTGACGGTAAAAAAGGTGCCTAAAGACAGAATTAGTAATGCGACAACGGTGATTAATAACGAATAATCTCCCATAGTTAATTGATTTTAGAGGTTATGGATTTAGTATGTTGAACTCGTTTGATTAAAGAGTCTCTTGAAACAAAGTTAATGATATCAAATAAGTCAGGACCACTCAATTGGCCGACTATAGTGATTCTTAATGTTTGCATCATAATACGAAGTGGAATATTCTTGGATTTTGCCCATTTGAATATGTTTTTTTTGAATAGGGACGCGTTTTCTTTAAAATCAAGTGCCGATTGAAAGTAATCTAAAATAGCCCCCCAGTGTTCGGTATAAACCTTTTGAGCTTCGTTTAAATTGATTTGTGGTTCTCGAATGAAAACATTGGCTTCCTTAGTTATATCCGCTCCAATTTCAATGCGGTTTTTTATCAAACCGATAATGTTTTCAACATCGGAAGGAGGATAAGTTTGGTATAGTTCGGTAAGAAAAGAATCAAACTGATTTAGAATTTCTGAAGTAGATGAGTCCGAAACATGTTGACGATTGGTCCACTTTAGTTTATCAAAATCCACCACGGCTGGGTTTTTTTGTAAACCCCTCACTGTAAAATCTGGAATCAATTGATCCACTGAAAATATTTCATTCCTTTGGGATAAATCTTTTGGGCTCCAACCCAGCAAGGTTAAATAATTGATAATAGCATGAGGTAGGTACCCCAGTTCTTTTAAACCAGCAAACTTTTCCCAGCGTAATGCAAAAATGGGGTAGCCGTTTAAAACGGCATCGCGTTTGGAGATTTTCCCCTTTTTATCGGGCCTTAATAAAAGGGGTAAATGCAAAAATTTGGGGGCATTCCAACCAAAAGCATCATAAATAACGCGATGGATGGGCAAAGAAGGTAACCACTCTTCACCTCGAACCACATGGGTGATCTTCATTAAATAATCATCAACGATGTCGGCCAAGTGATATGTTGGCCATCCATCTCGTTTTAATAATACTTTATCTTCGAGTGTTTGAGTTTCCACCGTAATGATCCCTCGAAGCTCATCGACTACCTCAAATGGTCTTGACTGGTTTACTTTGAGTCGAACAACGAAGTTCTCTACATCCACGTCATCGATAGAACGAATGTTTTGGTATTTATGATAAATCGATTGAGGATTTAACGAATTGGCGAGTTCTTTTCGATTGGATTGGTTGTACAAAAAAGATTTGTCCTTATTTCGAAGTTGTTCTAACCCTTCAGACGTGTCAAAAGCGACATAGGCTTTTTTATCTCTCAAAAGAATATCGATGTGTTTTTTATAGATATCGAGACGCTGGCTTTGACGATAGGGGCCATATGGACCACCAATGGTTGGGCTTTCGTCAGGGGGAATGCCTAGCCAATTTAGTGAATCAACAATGTGTTTTTCGCTTTCAGGATGGTATCTTGAACGATCCGTATCTTCAATTCTCAAAATAAACGTTCCCCTTGTAGATTTAGCAAATAAATAATTAAAAAGCGCCGTGCGAATCCCACCTAAATGCAAGGGCCCCGTAGGACTAGGTGCAAAACGAACTCTTGGTTTCATGAGGTAGCAAATGTAATGTGTGCTCTGATATCTAATGCGTACTTTTTGAATCGTTTAATTTTGCATCATCGAGTGATGGCTATTAAACTTCAAAACCTTCCTGAGGAAATCAACGAAAAACAATTGATAAAAAACATCAAAAAGTTTGTCACAAAACATGGCGGAAATATTGAAAAGTTAGAGATCAATTTCGTTCCAAGAGAGCGAATGGATCAAGTACATAAGATGTTTTTAGATGATGATGAAACTGATACCATGACTTTTAATTACGGAACCAAAGAAAAGATCATTACAGAATCTTTTATTTCTCCATGGTTTGTAAAAAGATCGGCCAAAGAACGAAATACACCATATTTCCAAGAGCTACTGAGGGTTGTTGGACACAGTGTATCGCATGGCTTAGGACATAAAGATGATACGCCTCATGAAAAAAAGATAATGACATGCCTAGAAGATGAGTTCATCGAATTATTTCAAATCCCAAAAACATAAAGTTGTTCCACGTGGAACAACCGTAAGTTTGGCCGCTTCTAGTCCGATTTCTTTTTGACAGGTTTCTTAACTCTCTCTTTTTTGATGTTTATTTCTGATTGATGAGCAAAGAACTTTTGAAATGGCCTTGGAAAAGTCATCATAATAGCGAGTCATTTGTCGGTAGAGATTTTAACTCAAGAGAGGCTTAATCGAGTCAAAGCCGACTTTGAGGATCATCGAAGAAAGCCCCCGATGGATCCGAATAAAACTCGGTGATTTACTTGATGGCTTCTTCGGTGAATCATCATCGAACATTTTTTTCGCGCTTCGGCTATCCGGTTATCAAAATCATTGGTGATGATAGTAGGCTTTCTTTTGTTATGTTCGGTTAATGATTTGACGAATTTCTTTATCGTATTTCTCAAAAAGATTCTTTCATCGTGTCCTCTAAGGTTATGCCTTTTGTTCGGAGACCGATTCATCTATAACTTATGTTAATCTGCTTTGGAAAGATGATTCAATCATTCCATCATTTGTTTTCCAAGCCGAATGGTGAGAAACAAAATACCATCGTCGCGTCTAGGTCACAACACCAAATGGGTCGTTTTTTACTCACGAATTGCAGAAAGCAATTCTTTTCTAAGGATATTTTCGATTTTAGACTTATCATAAATCCTCAATAAATACAACTTTTCTTTTAGTGAGACAACGTATGTCATCACGCGGACACTTTCTCTTTTACCCCCGCCTTTTTAGATCTTATAAGCATCTTACCTTATAACAATCCACACCTATGTAGTCGCTCCTTAAAAAGTCTTTTTTAGCGGTTACAGTTATATTATTTTGATGATCAAAGTTTTTTGAACTGACAATGAAGCCCCTCTGAAAAAGTAAAAAAGAACCTCTTGGACTCGTTGTTCCGTGAATTTCTTCAAATGCCACCCTGTCGCAGCCATAGAGGCATTCATCGTTGGCGATGGGGCGCCCATCCGATCGTTTTCTTGCAGACGATGTTCTGTTTTGAGATGGCCAATCAGTGGCTCCATGGCCGCTCGGCGTCGGAATTTTTTCCTCTTCTTGTGCTTTTGATAGGGGGTATCCCTTTTCAATGCTTTGCCTGGCATCGATAGCTTGGTCTCGCCTATTTGACGTTTTCCCCGACCGCCTCGGTCATCGATTAGTTCTTTGGGGGCTTGACCGACGATGGATTCTTGTGGTTCCAACAAGGGTTGGATGGTTTGGCGATCATGAGGATGGCCCTCAAAAGCACGGATCGCCGTGATGATCATGGTTAGCCCTCCTGTCGCGATCAGGCCGACTTGATTCCCCAATGCATCCATTTGATGAGCCTTGCCTTTGGCCATGCCAGCCGTGAATGGCTTGTGAATGGCAACCACTTTATTTTGATCGAATCGCTGTTGATCGATCACTCGTTGGTACCGACCCAGTTCTTTTTGGTACGGACTTTTTTGTTGGCGATCTCGTTTTCGTTCGAGCTCTCGGACTGGTTGGCCCGCTAAAGTCTTCAGTTTGGAGGTGGCTTTTTTGGCTTTTTTAGCTCGTCGAGGATGCTTCCCATGAAAGGTTTGACACACCCGTTCTTTGGAGGCCTTGGCATCGATCTGTCTCTGTTGGATCTTTTCTTTTTTGGCGATCTTGTGGCACTGATCGATGACTTTTTGATTCCGTTGGGCATTGGTCGGAAAGGTCCCATGATTGCCTTGCACGGTGGTCTCCGATAACACCATCGATGAGGACTTCTTGATTTCCTTTTGATTCAAATGAACCGAGTAAGCAAAAATCTTTTCCATCCCTGCTGGGCCCATACGATCTCTAGGAATGACTCCAATCAGAAGGATCGCAAGGGGGCTGGTGTTTCATGACATCAGAACCCGTGAAGTACGGCCTGTATGGGTTTTCAATCCATCGTTCCATGAGGGTTTCATCGCCCAGATGGTCAAGACGCTTCACATCCAACAACCCACCATCACCCCAATGGGCTTGGCTGGACGGCCCTTTGGGGAATCAAAGGAACCAAAGGCGTTTTCAAAAAAAGACCAGTCGATCGCATCAGCCAGCCACTGGATCTGGTGTTTTGGATGGAGAATGGTATTGAATTCCGAGTCGAATCACTGGGGTTGTTTGGGGATTACTTTTTGGATCATTTCGACAAGATTTTAAGCACAATAGACGCATTTCCTTGCAGATTTAAAAACTAGAGTGGAACCATTTAATTCCCATATCAAGGGGAGGATGAACTCTATTTGATTTTTTAAGGAGCGACTATTTAATTATTTAAAAGAGAATAAAGGGACTTTGTCAGACGCTGGATTGGAAAAAGTATTGAGAGAAGGATTAAAGTCAAAATATTGATACTATGAAAAGCGACTGAAAAGTTTTACTGAAAAAGAACGAGAGGTGGTGGGTAATTTTTTAAAAAATTACCAAAAGATATATCAAGAGGAGGTCATTTCATTCTTTAAAAAACATGATTTGGTTCAAAACCCAGAAAGACTGTTTGAAAGATTATTAGAAAGAGGTGTTTTTCATCCATAAAGCAGTGGTTCATACGTTATACCCATTCCCTCTATGAGAGATTGGTTATTATCTAAATATGACCGTAAAGAATGATTTAGAAAAAGGTGTTTTTTCTTACGATATTATAATGACGATTCCGATTAGGAAAGGGTGGCTTTGTCTGAAAAAGGCATTGAAAAAGAGCCTATCGATTATGAGTATCTCTTTGGAAAAGAAACTTTTTTAAAGATGATTTGAAACAATGGCATGTTATATCAGAAGAGGAAATTGAAGATTTCTTTGATGGAGATTCAAAAGGGTATATGCCAACATTTTTTCGAGATTATCTCAATACCATTTGATATAGTGATAGATGCCACTTTATATTAGCAACTATTAGCCTTTTAAATTATATTGTATGAAAACAACACTTCAAGATTTCCAAGATTTTTTACAAGTTGGTACCATATGCCAATTACTTTCAGGCGATGGAAAAGAATTTACTTGCAGCGAGATTTTGGAAGTTCAACAAACAGGAAGTCAATGGGATTTGATTTATATCAATTGCGATGATGAAGAACAGATACAATGGAAAGCGTCCATTGAATATATCGATGATGAAACTATTCTCTATTTCCCTTTTGGCAAAATAAGAACAATTGATTTATTGCCAAAATATTCGAAAAGCGTTCAGGAGTATATAACAACGACTCCAAAAATTTAGCCAAGTGATTACAGGAAAAGAACAATTTATGCGGGAGATGAACGAAAGTTATCTCCCCTTTGTGTGCCAACGTCTCAATGAATTGGAATACAGACCCACTGAAGATGAATTTTTACAATTAAAACAACGAACCTTTTATCATATTTTTGGGTTCTATCAATTCTCTTATCGAAGTAACCGAACCAATGAAGGACAAACATTAATCCAAAAGTCTTTTAAACATTTTGTGGAACAACATGGATGGAAACATAGCCTACCACGAATCACCGCCAAATTCTTTAAAGTGCTAGCTCAAAATGTTCGGAAAACCAAGTATCAAACCATTAAAGAAATATTGGATGATGAAGATTATAAAAGGAAATACTTTAGAAGAACAAAAAGACGCTGGAGACGATTTCTATGGCGTCAATACCGCTACTTCAAGAAAATAGCGAGACAATTAGAACAAGAAGGACAATTTAAACTCAAAAAATAATCGTACATGATACTATTGATTTTATTTATCCCCTTTATTGCATGGATTACTATTGGATTAGTCCATGCTTATGATGTATCTTAACAACAATGAACCATAAAAATAATCGCTAAAGAAGCGAGCTAAAGCTAGAGATACCAAAAGGAACAAAGTATTGATTGACCTTTCTTTTATTTAGAAAAATATCTATAGTCTCTGTTTTTGGGTTCCATTATGATTTTTCCAATGGCAGGTGCTATCATTGGTTTATAAAGAGGAGTGTGAAGTTCCTAGCTAAAGTTGAATAAAATAATGATCGAAACGGTTATCGTATAATAATCATTGATGAGCTTAGGGATTGCTCAATGCCTCTGTCAAAAAGCGAGGAGTGTTTTATCTGCCATTGAGATTAAAATCGGATCAATTTTAAATGGATGACAATGGGTATCCGAGCTCCTTCAGTATGGAAATGAATATTCGATGTTGATGAAAAGGTTGCAAGATTTCCAATCATCTTTGGTAGAGCGATCAAAAAAAGAGAATATCAGCAACCCATTATTTTTGCCTCATCGATTGATGGAATCAAAGCATCGAAATGGAACCGAAACGCAGTTATAATGATAGTCGATAAAACCTATGATATTATCGTGGTTGGCGCTGGTCATGCGGGATGTGAAGCTGCTGCCGCTGCTGCAACAATGGGAGCTAAGACGCTCCTTGTGACCATGAATTTACAGACTTTAGGCCAAATGTCTTGTAATCCAGCTATGGGAGGCATTGCAAAAGGCCAAATTATTCGAGAAATCGATGCTCTTGGGGGACTTTCAGGAATTATTTCAGATAAAAGTGCTATTCAATTTCGAATGCTCAACCGTTCAAAAGGGCCTGCTATGTGGAGTCCTCGAGTGCAATCGGATCGAGTCCTATTTTCAACGTATTGGCGTCAAGAGCTAGAAAGTATTTCCAATCTTGATTTTTACCAAGAAATGGTGGTGGGTCTATTGGTTAAAAAAAATAAAATGATTGGTATCAAAACCATACTAGATATTGAAATCAAATCAAAAGCGGTCATCTTGACCAATGGAACCTTTTTGAATGGTTTGATTCATATTGGACAACAACAGTTTGGGGGCGGTCGCGCTGGGGAAAAAGCAGCAAAAGGTTTGACTGCAGTGCTCAATGAGCTAGGTTTTGAAAATGGAAGAATGAAAACAGGAACCCCACCAAGAGTCGATGGTCGTTCTTTAGACTATCAAAAAATGGAAGAACAACAAGGAGACAACAATCCATCAAAATTTTCTTTTTTACCGTGTACCTCAGCTTTAACACAGCAAAAGAGTTGTCATATCACCTATACCGATCAAACGGTTCATGATGAGTTGGAAAAGGGATTTAGTCAGTCTCCAATGTTTAATGGAAGCATCAAAAGCATCGGTCCGCGTTATTGTCCTTCGATAGAAGATAAAATCCATCGTTTTCGTGACAAAACCCGTCATCAATTATTCATCGAACCAGAAGGATGGCAAACCGTCGAGGTCTATGTCAATGGGTTTTCGACATCCTTACCGCAAGAGGTTCAAAGGGCTGCCTTGAGAAAAGTAAAAGGATTTGAATCTGTGAAATTTTTCAGGCCTGGCTATGCCATTGAATACGATTATTTCCCGCCAACGCAACTCAATCATACGCTTGAGACTAAGTTGATACAAAATTTATATTTCGCAGGGCAAATCAATGGAACAACGGGTTATGAAGAAGCTGCTGCACAAGGATTGATGGCTGGTATCAATGCAACCTTAAAAATCAAAGAACAAGAACCTTTAATCCTTCGAAGAGACCAGGCATATATTGGGGTATTGATCGATGATCTCATTTTGAAAGGGACGAAAGAACCGTATCGCATGTTTACTTCCAGAGCCGAGTATCGAACCCTATTGAGACAAGATAATGCCGATCTTCGTTTGACTGGAATCGGTCACCATATTGGACTGGCATCAGATGAACGAATGCAATTAACCGAATCTAAAGAAAAGAAATCAAAACAAGTTATCGATTTTTTAAATAAAACAAGCTTTGACATTGACGTAGCCAATGAGATTCTGACTAAAAAAGGAGATCCAACACTCCACCAGTCCGATAAATACACTAAACTGTTGTCCAGACCCAATATTCAGGGCAGTGATTTGATGAATATCAACCAAATAGAATTATTCTGTCTTTTGAATAACATCAATCAAGAAATGTTTCAGCAAGCCGAAATTCAAATTAAATACGGAGGGTACATCGAAAAAGAAAAAAATAATGCCAAAAAATTCCAGTCTTTAGAAAAACATAAAATCCCCCAAAGTATCGACTATACGCTATTTTCTAGCCTTTCGAATGAAGCCAAAGAAAAACTTTCCGCCATTCGTCCACAAACGCTGGCACAAGCATCCCGAATCAGTGGTGTCAATCCGACAGATATTTCCGTTTTGATGGTTCACTTAGCAAAGTAAGGTTTGTTTCACGTGGAACATCGTCCGCACAAATTACTGTATCAAGTCAAAGATCATGCACAAAGTCAGAAAAACTTCGATATCTATTGGAATGAAGAACAGACCATTGCCAAAACGGATATTGCGAATATTCAGAATATAGAAGATTATTATAGCACAGATTATATTCCATATTGTTCTAAAAGTTCTACACCACAAGGCCACATATACCTAATCGTTCGCCAATGGATGCACGGAAAAAAGTGGAAACTTATCAAAAGGCATATCCAAAGAAAGAAGGCAAAGATTTTAGATTTTGGAGCCGGTGGTGGTTATTTTGGTGATTATTTAAAAAAACGGGTTCAAAGAGTGGATTTAATCGAATCCAACCATCGCGCTAAATTTCAATGCAAGCAAAAAGGGCATCATGTATATAGTCATCTTAAGGAATTACCAAAATCATCAACCTATGATGTTATTAGCCTTTGGCATGTTTTAGAACATCTGTACAATCCCAAAGAAACGCTTTTCAGATTAAAAGAGTTTCTTGATGAAAATGGAATTTTGGTGCTTGCTTTGCCTAATACGGAATCATTGGATTCCAAAAGATATAAAGCTTATTGGGCTGCGTGGGATGTCCCACGGCATCTGTGGCATTTTACACCTCAAGGTTTGATTGGTTTACTTGAAGATGTGGGGCTTCAAGTCATTAAAAAGAGAACGCTTTTTTTTGATGGATTCTATATCAGTCAATTATCTGAAAAATACAAGAGATCCAAAGGTTGGCAATTAAAAGGGGTTTTTTGGGGTGCTGTGTCTCATGTTTGGGGATGGATTAGTGGAAACTATAGTACCATGGTACTGGTTGTTAAAATCAAACAAGCTTCATCTAGAGATTAATTCAGAAATTTTCAATGCGAGATTGGTAAATACCATTTTTGTGTTGGCATTACGCATTAAAAAAGTAGCATGCTCATCAAAATGATGTATCAATTCAATATAGTTTTTGTCATGAACATAAGGAGCTAATCTTTCAAGGTCTATGACTCTAGATTGATAATAAACAAGGGGATGGATTTCACAATTTCTTAAAAAAGCTTGGCGGATTAAATCTTTTCCAAAGCTTAATATGCCATTTTGTTGTTCTCTAGTTAATTCCACAATCTTATCAATGGTTTGACTTACTTCATTCCAGAACTTCCTATTGGTATGGAACTTAACACAACGGCGAAGCAAATCGCTAAAAAGGGTTTCTATTGATTCACTATCAGCGGAAGCATTTAAACGATCCATCAATTCTCGTACGCTTCCCCGGGTAGCTTTCAATTCAAAACTTTCTGGAATGTTTATATCTTGATTCTTAGAATAGGATAACAAATCGTTGCGGTTAACGGGCCTTAAATCAATGAATTGACATCTTGAAAGGATTGTAGGTAAAAGCGAAGACTTTGATTCGCTAACCAATAGAAAATAGGTGCTCGATGGCGGTTCTTCCAAAAGTTTAAGAAACTTATTGGAAGCGGTTGCATTCATTTTATCCAACCCCCAAATCAAACAGACTCGATTGCCCCCATAAAATGAAGTCAACTCTAAAGAAGATTGCAAAGATTGAATTTCTTTAACCGTTATGGTGCTTTGTTTGGAGCCAGGCGATGCTTGTGAAATCCATTGATGATAAGAAACATACGGATTACTAGAAACAAGATTAAGCCATTGTTGGAAAAACGCTTTAGTGTTGTGGGATTTGCTTTGAACAAGAGGGAATAAGGCATAAAAATCAGGATGTTCTAATAATTTATGAAATGTGTGATGGCCTTGTTCTATTTTTTTGATTAGTTGCTCAGGAGAATAAAGCAATAGCACAGAGCAATAAAGAGCGATGGGCAGACCACCATAGCCATTTTCGTCAACAAATAGTTGTGCGTGGGGTTGTTTATTGGAACGAATCGTTGATTTAAGTCGCTCTAATAAATGTTTTTGGCCTGCGATTTCCTTTTCAAGAACGGTAAAACCTTTCATTGAGCTTTAATCTCTTCACGATCACAAAATAAAAGCTATTCTGTTAGAAAGTGAAAGAAATGGATAATGAAAAAGGTAAAGAATCTATCTCTATCACGATGGGGGTGGAAAGAGATTTAAATCGCCAGAGAAAAACAAGACCACGGTTCAAAAGGAGGTTTAAAGTGCTTTGATAAAGAAAGAGTCGTGAAAATTTTGACTCTTAAAGAAACGTTACAGGAGGAGATTAAAAAACAAAAATCTCTGAGATAGAGAAACACAATCATCACCAAAGTATGACCGATACTCAGTAATAATTTTTAGATTTCTAGTCGGCGAATAAAATTTGATAAAACGAATTGGTTTGGATTTTTCAGCCATGGAACAAAGAATGAATACGTACATTTGGTATTTAAATCATATCTAAAATGTTGATTGGATGAGTGAAGTTCAAACCTTAAAATGTCAAATCATTGATGAATCCGATTTTTATAATTTGGAGTTAACAAGTGGAGAATTAATCAAGAGTTTGAAAGGATACTTGGTCAATGTAGCAGACCAAGATCAAGAATCGTTTGTGATCTTTGATCGGTTCAAAGAGGATAGAGATTTTGAATTAGAACCAGGGGATGTGGCCGAATTAACCTACGAGGCATTAGAAAAATATATTTTCAATGAAAACGCCGATCAGAAAGCCCCTTTTTGTCAAATAATATCGGTTAAAAAACTAGGCTTTGACTTGTCCTTTCGAAAAAAAGTATTCAATTTTAACAATACGGTTGGCAATAGAATCAGTAGAAAAATCAATTTTAAAGGTCAAACCGTGGTGATTCGGGTTGATTTTAATGTTCCTTTGGATCATAACTTCCATGTCACCGATGCAACTAGAATTTTAGCCGCCAAACCGACCATTGATCATGTGATTGAAAATGGGGGGCGATGTGTCTTGATCTCTCACTTTGGAAGACCCAAAGGGGTTGAGCCAAAATTCTCTTTAAGGCATATCGTTTCCCAAGTTTCGAAAGTATTGGAAAGACCGGTGAGCTTTTGTGATGACTGTGTAGGGGAAAAAGCCGAGGAGATGGCTAAAAAAAATCCCGTTGGAGAAATATTGTTGATGGAAAACCTTCGGTACTACAAAGAAGAAACCATGGGTGATACAGCGTATGCTGAAAAACTCTCAAGATTAGGAACGGTGTATGTTAATGATGCCTTTGGAGCAGCTCATAGAGCCCACGCATCAACGACAATCATCGCTCAATACTTTCCTAACAAAAAATATTTTGGAAAACTTTTGGAGTCTGAAATCTTAGCCATCGATAAGGTTTTAAAAACTGGAAAGTCACCCATCCTGGTCATTTTAGGTGGTGCTAAAGTGTCTACAAAAATTCCCGTTTTAGAAAGTATGCTCCAAATTGCAAATCATATCATTATTGGAGGTGGTATGGTATACACCTTTAAAAAAGCACAAGGTGGTCGCATTGGAAAATCGATATGTGAAGATCAATATTTAGATTATTGTCTAGAAATATTGACTAAAGCCAAAGAAAAAGGAGTGCAAATTCATTTACCTATCGATACCTTGGCGGCTGAAGATTTTTCAAATGAAGCCCATCAAAAAGTATTTCCAAGCCATCAGATTGAAAAAGATTTTGAAGGCATGGATGCTGGTCCTCAAACGATTGATTATTTTTCTTCAATCATCAAACAATGCCAAACCATTTTATGGAATGGCCCTATTGGCGTTTTTGAGTTTCCCCATTTTGCACAGGGAACTAAAGCCATTGGTCAAGCTATTGCTGAAAAAACCAAACAGGGAGCTTTTTCATTGGTGGGTGGTGGAGATTCGGTGGCTGCAGTAAAACAATTTGGACTAGCCGATCAAATGAGTTATGTGTCTACGGGTGGAGGCGCTATGCTTGAAAGTTTAGAAGGAAAATTGTTGCCAGGGATAAAAGCCTTATTCGAATAACAGATTATGCGTCTTTTTTTGTTTTCAACCTTTTTCATAACATTGGCTTTTAATTCATGTAAAAGCAGTGGGGAAACTTATATTCCTCAATCAAGTGGGAATATCAATCATGTTTCCATTGTTATGGATGATCGTGATTGGAACGGTCCACTGGGTCAGGCCATCAGAGATTCATTAGAGGTTCCATACATCGGGTTGCCATGGGATGAACCAGAGTTTACACTACACCACATCGTCCCTCAAGCCTTTACAGATTTTGCACGACAAAGTCGAAATGTTCTTCGATTTGCCCAAGATAGTATTCCTAGATTTCGTTTGGCCCAAGATCAGTATGCTCGACCACAGCTTTATGCCTTGGTCACAGGAGAAGATACAGAGGATCAATTATTTCTATTCAACGCTAATTTGAATGAATTAAGGCGACTAATTGTTGAAAACGAACAAAAAGAAAAAATCAGAAGAATCAAACAGTCACCAAGTACAGATTCTGAATTACAGGATCGTTTTGGTATCGATTTGACCTACCCCACAGCTTATCAAACACTCAAGGACACCACCAACTTTGTATGGATTCAGAAACCAACTCAAAATGGACATATGAATATTATTGCTTATAGTCTAGACATAAACGCATTGGATGGTCCAACCCGAACAAGAATTCCTTTAATCAGAGACTCCATTGGTCAACAATATCTTCCTGGGAGATTGGATGGGTCTTATATGATAACGGAAGCCGCATACCGTCCATATTTTTTTGCGACTACCTTGGCAGGGTTGCCAGGATATCTTACCAAAGGAATGTGGGAAGTGAAAGGCGATTTTATGGCGGGCCCTTTTGTCAATTATATGTTAAGAGACACAACAAACAACCGTTGGATTAGCATTGAGGGCTTTACTTTCGCCCCTAATTCCACCAAAAGAGATAATATGTTTGAGTTGAATTCAATTCTTAATACACTAGCTCTGAACGAGACTTTGTAGAAAGACGACGATTTACAAAAAACAGATGTTTGTAGGGCAAAAAAATAAGATCTAAAAATATTTGATAAAAAAGGTTAAAAGGAGCTTAGGATTTTTTGTCGTCAATCTTTTTATCGGAATCGTCATTAGAAGCGTTCCTAAACTCTTTGATTCCACGCCCCAGTCCTCTCATCAATTCAGGAATTTTTCTACCCCCAAACAATAATAAAATCACAACCGCAATCAGAATGATTTGGGGCACACCTGGCATTCCAAAGATGAGACTAACGTAAGATATCGACATGATCACAAGTATTTAACCAAATGTAAAGAAAAATAACTGGAATGAATCAACTGGTCAACACAGACTCCAACGCATTACTATACACTTCTTTTGCGGATACTCCGACAAATCGATCTTGGATTTCACCATTTTGGAATAACAAAATGGTAGGAATACTGCGAATCCCATACTTTCCCGCATAGGTTTGGTTGTCATCAACATTTAATTTTCCAACCACCGCTTTGTCTTTGTATAAATCAGCCACTTCATCAATAATAGGACCGACAGTTCTACAAGGGCCGCACCAAGGAGCCCAAAAATCCACCAAAACAGGTTTATCGGATTGAAGTACGACTTCTTCGAAGTTAGAATCAGTTATTTCTAAAGCCATGAGTTAAATTTTAGAGTACAAAGATAAGCGAATTAAAGGCTATAATTATCCAAGTGTATACGCTATTTTCAGAGAATCTAGGGATTTTAAAAGTGCCGTATTCACTAAGAAGGGCGTGTTATTACTTGATAGTTGAACGTAAGACGGACTATTCTTGGCCTCTCGATCGGTGATTTTGAAATACAATTTGGTGTTTCCTAATTCAGTCTTTTTAAAAACAGACGCCATGGATTGGACCGTTGTGACATCAATTTCTTGTAAAAGAGTATCTATTTCCAAACGATTGATTTTTTTAGCAAAGACATCGTCTAAGGGTTCAAACGAATGAAAATGAATTCGCGGTTCATTACTATAATTTGAATTTTTAGAATTCTGTTGCTGTATTTGTAATTGAATTCTGACAAAACGGCCTTCAGCGAGGTAAGAATGGAACACTTGATACTGTTCGCCAAAAATCGCAAAAGAATAATTTCCGGTTTTGTCCCCAAGCGTAAAATGGGCATAATTTTTCCCGGATTTGCTTTCTCTATGGAAAACATCAGAAATGATGCCACTAATCCAAAATGGGGGCTTACCAATTAAATCATTGATTTGATTGTTAAAGTCTTTGATATGACGACCGCCAAAATATTTCATCTCATATTCGAAATCATCCAGTGGGTGTGCTGACAAATACAAACTGATGTATGCTTTTTCTTTGAGCAGCGCTTGGCTGCGAGGCCATTGTTTAAAAGCGGGAATGGATGGTCGGATAACACCAATTTCTTCAAAATCAAAAAGAGATGGTTGATTAGAAGCCTCTCCAATATCGTGCCGTTCGCTATATTTCATTAATTCATCTAACAGCGAGACTCCTTGATCGTCTTCTTCAATATATTGCGCTCGATGAGGGGTTTCAAAGGAATCAAACGATCCCGAACAGATCAATGCCGTGAGTGATTTTTTATTGCAATATTTCGTTTTGATGCGTTCCATAAAATCGAAGATAGACTCAAAGGAACCTTCCTTTCGTAATTCTAAGATGTGTTCTATGGCTTGACTACTCAAATACTTGATACCACCCAAACCAAATCGAATCACTTGCTTATCTGTGACTGTAAAATCTCGGTTGGATTCATTGATATCCGGTCCGAGGACGGTAACGTCAAACTTTTGACACTCGATGACATAATTGGTCAGTTTATCGGGTTTGCTCATGTTTTGAGTCATGATAGCCGCCATAAACTCGGCTGGATAATGGGCTTTCAAAAAAGCCGTTTTATAGCCCAATAAAGCATAGCTGACCGAATGGGACTTATTAAAGGCATAGCGTGCAAAAGATTCCCAGTCTTTCCAAATTTTCTCTAGTTTTTCTTCTCTCAAACCACGACTTTTGCCACCCGATAGGAACTTAGGTTTTAATTTATCTATGATGGCTTTTTCTTTTTTCCCCATGGCTTTACGCAGTAAATCGGCCTCTCCCTTGGTAAAACCAGCCAATTCTTGAGATAAAAGCATGACTTGCTCTTGGTATACGGTAATCCCATAGGTTTCTTTAAGAACTTCTTCAGTTTCTGGAATATCGTAGACAAACTCTTCTTTTCCTTGTTTTCTAGCAATGAAAGAGGGAATATATTCCATCGGACCAGGTCGATACAATGCATTTACGGCCACCAAATCGCCAAATGTGGTGGGTTTTAGATCTTTCAAAGCGTTTTTCATCCCATTGGATTCATACTGAAATACGCCATTAGTCATCGCCTCTTGAAATAGTTTAAATGTTTTTTGGTCATCCAATGGGGGGTTTTCTAAATCGACATCGACGTCTTGATAGCGTTTATTTATATGTCTGATGGTTTCTTTAATAGAAGTTAGTGTCGTTAATCCAAGAATGTCCATTTTCAATAGTCCGGCGTTCTCCACATGATTGTTATCAAATTGGGTGGCTATCAAATCCGAATCTTTGATTTTAGTGATGGGAACGAAATTGGTAATCTCCTCTGGGGCGATGATGACCCCACAGGCATGGATGGATAGATTTCGATTGGTCCCCTCCAATCGGGAGGCTAATTGAAGCACCCTAGCGCTAGTATCAGACCCTTTGTATATAGAACGCAATTCTTGAGTACTTTTTATTTCTGAAGTGGACATCTCTTTTTCTTTTAGTTTGTCCGTCCTGCAGGTCAGTCGTTCTTTGAGAGTGAGTTTGAAAGTTTCAATTTTATCAGAAAGTTGTCGGCTTTCTCTAATGGGTAAAGAAAGGACTCTAGCAACATCCAAAATGGAATTTTTAGCCTTCAGTGTGCTAAAGGTCAAGATCTGAGAAACTTGATTGGCGCCGTATTTTTCAATTAAATAATCAATAACCTTAGATCTTCCAACATCTTCGAAGTCGATATCGATATCGGGCAGGCTAATTCGATCGGGATTTAAAAATCGCTCAAATAAAAGGTTATACTTCAAAGGGTCTACTTTGGTAATTCCTATGCAATAGGCGACAATCGAACCCGCGGCTGACCCTCTACCGGGACCAACATCGACTCCCTTTTTGTAAGCTTGATGGACTAAATCACTCAATATCAAAAAATAACCAGGATATCCGGTGTTAGCGATAACTTTTAATTCATAATCTAATCGTTCGGTAATCTCTTGGGTGAGATCAACGTATAATTTTTTAGCTCCCTGGTAGGCAATGTGTTTTAAATACTGATTGGCTAGCCTTGCTTGATCTAGGGTTTCATTTTTAGAAGCAAAATCAGCAGGAATTTCGAATTTGGGTAGCTCTACTTGTCGATGAATTTCAAAACTTTCAATTTTATTGGCGATTTCTTGGGTGGATAAAATCGCTTGTGGGATATCCGCAAACAAGGCCTTCATTTCCTGCTGGGTCTTGAAATAAAATTCTTTATGGGTAAACCCAAAACGCATGCCTCGTTGATGGCCAATGGGCGTGTTTAAATCGGTTCCTTGACCAATACAAAGTAGAATCTCATGTAATTCAGCATCCTCTTTTTGAGTATAGAAAGTGTTATTGCAGGCGACGATTGAAACTTCATACTCCTGGGCCAATTGAACGAGTGTTTGATTGGTAAGCGATTGTTCTTCTTGGTTGTCTTGTCGGTTGATTTCAATATAAAAGTCATCTCTAAAGTGTTGTTTCCACCATTTTAAAGCCTCAATGGCATAATGATCTCCCTTATTGAGAATGTTTGAATACAATTCACCATTCGATCCGCCTGATAAAACAATTAAATCTTCTTTGTGTTTCAGTAGAAGTTCTCGATCTATTCTTGGCACATAATAGAACCCTTTGGTTCTAGCAATAGATACCAATTTGGAAAGATTACGATATCCATGAAGTGTCTTGGCCAAAAACACCATTTGATAACCATTATCTTTTCTGGTTTGATCCAAATGATTTCTACACACATTTAATTCGCATCCAATTATTGGTTTAATTGGGTTTTTTTGATTTGGAGGGTTATTGTTGTGTTGATGGAGGGTTTTTAAAAATTCAAAAATTCCCGTCATATACCCTATATCAGTGCACGCTAGGGCGATCATTTTATCTGCAGCCGCTGCAGATACTAATTCTGGGAATTTCGAAGTCGCTTGAAGTAGTGAATAATGTGAATGGACGTGAAGATGAATAAAATTGATGGTCTCGAGGTTAGTTTCTTGGTATTCAACGTCCCGTTTAGAATCTTTTTTTTGTGCTTTAAGGGCTTCTGATTTTTTTCTAAGATTTTCATGTTTTCTATGATGATTTTGAACCGACCCACCAAACGCCTGTTCAATTTTTAAAGCCATGTTGTTTAAAATTTGATGGGTTGATTCTTGAAAATCAGGAAAAAGACTCATCGATTGATTGGTCAATTCATCGATTAATTCAGAAGTCAATGAAAAAGTCAAATTTTTTGTTCGCAAAAGCTCAAAAAAGCATCTCGCTGTGGCCACGACATCTCTTGTTGCATTATGACTATCGGTTATTTTTTCATCAAATAGAAATTGGTGAAGTTCTTCAAGTTTTGGAAATTTAAATCCTTTCCCTCTACCCCCTTCAATCCGACATAATTGTTTGGTTTGATGGCTACAAGTATCGATGAGTTGGTGTTTTTTAAAAGGATGAGACCTTCCCAATCGTATGTATTCAGAGCTGATCCCACCGATATCAAACCCGATATTATGGCCGACTATGAAATCTGCTTTTTTTATCGTTTTGTCTAACTCTAAAAGAACTTGGTCAATAGGGAAGCCTTCTTTTTGGGATAGTTCATCAGATATGCCATGAATATTGTAAGCTGATAGAGGAATATTGAAGCCATCGGTTTTTACTATAAAATCATGGTCTTCAATACACTTTCCTGAACTGTCATGGAGATTCCATGCGATCTGAACGCAACGAGGCCACTCCAAAGGATTGACATGATCAAGATCCACATCTTTAAGTTCAGATAGACCGGTGGTTTCAATATCTAAAATCAAAAAAAGAGGACGCTTGCTATTGGAAAGGTTTGCCATTATTTAAATGTGTTAAAAGAGATGTCGATTAAGAGTTGTTAATGGGATAAAACTTGTGATTATCAATGTTTCCAAGCTCGAATAAAATGGAAGGATGTGATGTAAAACAGCTTTCTCAAAGGTACCAAAATTGATTTCGGATTATGGCGTAATGTTAAATCTTTTCTTTTGATATGATTTAACGGTAATGAAAAGGAAAATTAACTTTGAACCGTTCGATTTTCTTGTCATAAAAGAGATATTTAAAAACTTAATACCCCTAGAATCTCAAAAGATTCTGAAAGATATTTTAAGTTCTAAATCTTGTTCACTCATCAAAGGTTTGGTTGGTTCAGGAATCACTTTCAGACTAGGCAAAGGGTTTTTAGATTCCCAAAGAACCATGATCATAGTCTGTAATGATGAAGAGCGTGCAGCCTATTATCAAAATGATTTTCAAACGATTTTAACAGATCAAGAAGTTTTGTTTTTACCATCAAGTAATCGTGGTGGCAGAATACATTCCTCAAACGTACGTTATGATTTATTAGAAAGAAGCCAAACACTCAAAAACATTCAAACGAACAAGAGTCCTATAGTCCTCATCACATATCCAAAAGCATTAGTTGAAAAAGTAATTGAAAAAAAAGACGTTCAGAACATATCCTCCACCATTATTGTCGATCAAGAGTTTGGATTCGACACCCTAAATGAAAAGTTATTTGATGAGGGATTTCAAAATGTTGATTTTGTCATGAAACCCGGTGAATTTGCAACAAGAGGAGGCATCATCGATGTGTTTTCATATGCTTTACCATGGCCCGTTCGCATCGAGTTTTTTGATGATCTGGTTGAAAGAATCAGCACCTTTGAAGTTCGATCTCAGAGAACCATTGAGCGACTAGACGCCGTGGAGTTATTGCCCGATCTATCAAAAGCATCAACCACCTACAATCGAAAAGCGTTAATGGAAATATTGCCTCAAGATTGCAACTACATCTTTTTTGATTTTGATGACTTGTATCAGAGCACTAGAAACTTGAATTCAACTAGTAAACCGGACTCCTTGACTTCACAGAATGAAATGATGGAATCAATGGAAGTTCAGTTTATTCAACACGGAGAACTACAAGAACAATTGGAATTTAAAAATGTCGTGTTGTTAAATGATTCGAATGAACTCTCACCTAAATTGCAGTTGAAAATTCATCAAACAGAACAACCCGACTTCAAAAAGAAATTTGAATTGCTGAAAGATCATCTCATGGGATATGCTAACCAAGGAATAAAAAACACCATTTATTGTTCAAACCACCCCCAATTGAATAGAATCCAAGAAGTATTTGATCGTATTGGATTAGAAAGTAAATATGATGTAAAACCGTTTCCTCTTTATAGGGGATTCAGTGATTTGGATGCTGGGGTGTTGTGTTATACCGATCATCAAATATTTAAAAGGTATCATAGATATCGATCAAAATGGGGTCAATCAATGGGTCCGGCCATCCATGTGAAAAACCTGACTCAATTGAGAGCCGGGGATTTTGTGACGCATATCGATCATGGTATTGGAAAGTTTGTGGGATTGAAAACCATAGAGTATAGAGGTAAAAAGCAAGAAGTCCTCCGTATTTTATATGCAGAAAATGATGTGTTGGATTTGAGCGTACATTCTCTAGAAAAAATTCATCGATTTAATTCAAAAGATGGAACACCCCCCACGATTTATAGACTTGGCGGAAAAAAATGGAAAAATCTTAAAAACAAGACTAAAAAAAAAGTCAAAGAGTTGGCTTTTGATTTGGTCAAACTATATGCCAAAAGAAATCGAAAAGTTGGCAATAGTTGCTCACCGGATTCTTATTTACAATCCGAGTTAGAAGCTTCTTTTTTTTATGAAGAAACGCCAGATCAATTAACCGCTACAAAGGAAGTCAAACAGGACATGGAGTCGGAGCGTCCTATGGATCGATTGATTTGTGGTGATGTGGGTTTTGGAAAAACCGAAGTAGCTATTCGGGCAGCCTTTAAAGCCGTTGAAAATGGTCTACAGGTTGCTGTGTTGGTCCCGACAACCATTCTTACATTTCAACATTATAATACATTTCGGAAGAGATTGGAAGGCTTTCCTATAGAAATTGACTTTCTTTCTCGATTTAAAACACAACGAGAACGAAATAAGATTCTTGAAAAAATTTCAAATGGTTCATTAGATATTATCATAGGGACTCATGCCTTGGTCAATCCAAAAATTCAATTCAAAAAACTAGGGTTACTGATTGTTGATGAAGAACAAAAATTTGGGGTCTCTGTGAAAGAAAAGTTAAAAAATCTAAAAACGAATATGGATGTATTGACGTTAACTGCTACACCTATTCCCCGAACCCTCCAATTTAGCCTCATGTCTGCTCGAGACATTTCATTAATCAACACCCCTCCACCGAACCGTTATCCAGTTGAGACACATATTATTCGATTAGATAAAGAATTGATTCAACAAGCCATTCGATATGAAATAAGGCGAAAAGGAAGGGTATATTTTGTCAATGATCGAATTGAAAATATAGAACAAATCCAAATGTATCTGCAAAAATTGGTTCCAGAAGCAAGAATAGCGGTTGGTCATGGGAGAAAAAAGGGGACAGAACTAGAACAAATCATGTTAGGCTTCATCCAAGGACAATATGATGTATTGGTTTCAACGACCATCATTGAAAATGGGTTGGATGTGCCACAGGCCAATACTATTTTTATCAATCAAGCCCATCGGTATGGATTAAGCGATTTATATCAAATGAGAGGGAGAGTCGGACGCAGTAATATCAAAGCCTTTGCTTATTTGATTACCCCCAAAATGTCAGCCGTCCCATCAGATGCTCAAAAGCGTATTCGATCACTACAACAATTTACTGAATTGGGGCAAGGTATCCATGTGGCATTAAAAGATTTAGAAATTAGGGGTGCTGGGGACATATTAGGGGCTGAGCAAAGTGGGTTTATCAGTGAAATGGGATTTGATACCTACCATAAAATACTAAAAGATGCTATACAAGAAATGAAAGATGAAGCCGGTTTGGATATAAGCCAATTGGATTTAAATAAGCCAATCATTGAGGATCCATTTCCTATTCAGATTGTAACAGATATAGAAGCCTTTATTCCTCAAGATTATATCAATGTCACCTCAGAACGAATTAGTTATTATCAAAAACTCAACCATTTTAAAGACTCCAAGCATTTAGAAGAAATACAAGAAGAAGTAAAAGATCGATTTGGACGTATTCCAGTTGAATTCAAATCCCTTGTTGAATTGGTCCAAGTAAAACGAGTGGCTATAGAGCTTGGCATTGAAAGACTCCTTGCTAAAAATGAAAAGAGTCGACTTTATTTTGACAAAAACAGAATCAATTCATATTCTGATCAAGAATTTTCTGCTCTAATTCAAGAATTAAACCATATCGAATGTCCATACAAGGTCGCCGATTTTGATGGCCACCATGAAGCGTCATTTTGGATTGAAATAGGATGGGTTGAAAGGTTTTCACAATTATTCGCCGTATTAAAACAACTCCAAAAGGCCATCAAATATGCTTCAGTTTCTGTATAGCTACGAAAGCATCGATGACCACTTGATCATTCATCAATAAGGTGACTTCATTCGTCGTTGAAATCACTTCAATGATGTTGATATTTTGCCAAGATAGTCTTTGGAAAAAGAAATAATAAATTCCTGGAATAGAAACATTTTCTTCAGGTAACTTGATCGTAATGGCTGATAAATTGGATTGTTTGAATTTAAGGGTTTCGGATTTAAAAATTTCATCTGCTAATCCTGAAATGTTTTGGCTGACAATAATGTTGGATTCCCCAACGCCTCTTGATGAAGTATAAAACACATCTTCTGATTTCTTTATTTGCATCAATAATTGAGCTTGTTTTTTTAAAAGGGTTTCTGATAATTTGAAATTATAGTCCACTAAGGAACTCCGCACATTAATTTCTCCAATGTTTCGAAGCGTTTTAACGATTTGATGCGTGGAAGTAAATTCAAGCGTATCGGAAATCCTTTTTAAAGCCATCACTAAGGCCCCCTTTTGCACCTTTTTATTGAGTTTTTTTTCGATATCCGATTTAATCATTCGAGCCAGTGCTGTTAAATTGATGATTCCCTGATCCAAAGCCGTAGAAAGAAATGGCTTTTGTTTGATGTATTCAGTAACAGCAAAAGAAACGGTTGTCGCATTCATTACAAATAAAATTAATTGTTATTTACACAACAATAATAGCATAAATATTTTATTCGGTTTTTATAATACAACAATTTGTGACTTTTAGAAAGTTCAATTCATTCCCTTGAATCATGAATGTTTGTTTTAATGATTATTTAGGGAGGTGTTCAACTAACCAGGGATCAGATAAATTAACAAGTCATTAAGAGAAGGGGCTTATTTACATACTTTTGAGCTCTAATGAAACCAAAAAGATACACTGTAACGGCGGCTTTACCTTATACCAATGGTCCTATTCATATTGGACATTTGGCTGGAGTCTATATTCCGGCAGATATTTATTGTCGGTATTTGCGAGCTAGAAAGCGTGATGTGGTTTATATCTGTGGAAGTGATGAACACGGGGTGGCCATTTCAATGAAAGCCAGACAAGAAGGAATCGAGCCAAAAGAGCTTATCGATAAGTATCATCTGATGATTGAAAAATCGTTTAAAGCATTTGGTATATCATTTGACAATTACTCAAGGACATCTCGTAACATCCACCATCAAACAACCCAAGAAATATTTCTAGAATTATATCGCAAGGGGATTTTTGAAGAAAAAGAATCGACACAGTTGTATGATCCAAAAGAAAATCAATTTTTAGCCGATCGTTATGTCATTGGGACTTGTCCGGTTTGTGGGCATGATGAAGCCTATGGTGATCAATGTGAAAAATGTGGGAGTTCTCTCAGTGTAATGGACCTGATTAATCCCAAGTCAACCATTTCTAATGCCCGACCAATTCCAAAAAAAACAAAACATTGGTATTTACCCATGGAAAAGTATCATGAGTTTATTAAACAATGGATATTGGAAAAACACAAAGACGATTGGAAAACTAATGTTTATGGCCAAGTAAAATCATGGGTTGACCAAGGGTTTAATCCAAGGGCGATCACTAGAGATTTAGATTGGGGGGTTAAAGTGCCAATAAAAGGATATGAAGACAAGGTATTTTATGTGTGGTTTGATGCCCCAATTGGCTATATCTCCTCTACCAAAGAATGGGCAGAAAAAAAAGGTGTTGATTGGCGACCTTATTGGCAAGACAAAAAAACGGAGTTATATCATTTTATCGGAAAAGATAATATCGTCTTTCATTGCATCATTTTTCCGATGATATTGAATGAAACCGAAAACTATATCATTCCCAAAAATGTTCCAGCGAATGAATTTTTAAATCTGGAGGGCAAAAAATTATCGACGTCTAAAAATTGGGCGGTTTGGTTGCATGAATATCTGGAAGATTTTCCAGGAAAGCAAGACGTCTTACGCTATGTATTGACTGCTACAGCCCCAGAGACTAGTGATAGTGACTTTACTTGGAGCGACTTTCAGGCAAGAAATAATAATGAGCTAGTCGCCAACTTGGGAAATTTTGTCAACCGAACGCTTGTTTTAATGGATAAATATTTCAATCGAGAGGTTCCCAAAAGGGGAGAATTAAATTCCCAAGATGTTGACTTTTTATCAAATATTCAAAAAGCACCGGAGAAAATTTCAAGTCATATCGAGAAATTCAAATTTCGAGATGCTATAGCCGAGTTTATGGATCTTTCTCGTAGTGGAAACAAGTATTTAGCAGAACAAGAACCATGGAAAATCATCAAAACAGATAAACAAAGGGTTGGAACCACATTGATTTTGTGTTTGCAGTTAGTGTCTTCTTTAAGTGTTTTGGGAGCTCCATTTTTACCATTTACCTCAAAAAAAATTGAAAAAATATTGAATAAAGATGGTAAAATGCCCTCATGGAATGATATTAAAGCTAATAATATTCTATTTGAAGAAGGTCATTTGATCAATAAACCAGAGCGTCTTTTTGATAAAATTGACAATAAAGAAATCCAACATCAACTCGACAAATTAAAAAATATAGACTCAATGAACGATGAACCAAGTGACTTTCCTCCAAAAAAGCCAGATGTTTCATATGAAGACTTTTCGGCTTTAGATTTGAGAGTGGCAACGATTTTAGAAGCCGAAAAGGTCCCGAAAACCGATAAATTGATCAAAGTATGTCTGAGTGATGGGGATCAAACGAGAACCGTTGTTTCGGGGATATTTCCTCATTATCAACCTGAAGAGCTCCTTGGCAAACAAGTGATTTTATTGGCCAATTTAAAGCCAAGAAAATTACGTGGAATTCAGAGTCATGGAATGCTTCTTTTGGCAGAGGATGAAAAGGGGATTCCTATTTTTATTCGACCGGAGAGCTCAGATTCAATCAGTGGTCAAAAAATAGGATGATTTATTGTTTTAAAGTTTTGGTATGCCGGATTGATAAATACAAAGCATCTTTAAGATTTAGATGGGATAAAGATTTTTTTAGGACAGATATAATATCCTTTGCAGATTTGTTTGCTTCAATGTAATATCCATGGCCTATGTCTCTAGAATCTCTCCATTTTCTCTGAGTAGAAATACTTTTCGCATGTAATTGAGAAATACCAGCGACATCTCGATCAAGCAACTTTTTCATCAAGTACTCAAGAACATCACGCCAATTGGTCATATCTTCTTTTTGATTTTCAAAAATTATATATTCAGGTTTGATGTAGCTCAGCTCTTTTATATCAAAAACGTTTATGGCATCATCTTTCGGGACAGTTGAACAAATTTCTTGCTTTTTTGGACATTCAATAGCTCTCTCTTGACTAAACATTAATTCTTTAATTGCAAAAGGCAGTAAACTTTGGGTTTTTTTAACGTTTTTACTTTTTCTATCCCCAAAGACTTCTTTGGATAAAAACTTAATAAATTCTAAACAAGGATTTTCCGTTAAATTCTCACTCAAATAAGTCAATAAGTCTCTTTTATCAAAACTATCACGAGCAAACTTTTTGACCTTTTCGACATCGTAACCTTTAGAAATCAGCTCTAAAATCTTTATATCATCTTGGGAATAGTTATTTAAATTGAATTCTTTAAAGGGTTTAGAATCAAGAGAGTTCGGATTATCTAAATCTGAATAAATTCTGTACTCATAGCCGTTAGTTAGTATTGCAAAATCTACAGAGATGTTTAAATCAAAATAACTTTTGGTTTGATCAACTGGGGTATTACCAGTAGGACCATCATCAAGTGAACTATCCAATCGTTTACATTCAATGAAAATTTTAGGCTCTTTCGTTACTTCATCTTTAATGGCAAAATCGACCCTTCCCGCATCGGTACTGCCTTTAGAATAAGGTTTTCTTTTATTAGCAAGATACCTTCTTTCTACTAAATCATGACTATAGACGGGATAACCTAAACAATCCAATAATGGAATTACAAACTTATCTTCAGTATTAATTTCATCCGGCTTAGTTGGCTTCAAATCCTCATACTTTTCTTTCAATCTTTTGAGCACATCTTTAATTTGATTTTGTAGAGGCATTAAATATGATAAAACTGAATTCTAAATATTAAACCAAATTTGATGTAGAAACCACGGATTTTAAGGGGTCAAAACTAATGAATATAAAACTACTATGATTTCAGCGGAATCTTTTTATGCTTCCAACTTCTACTTTTTAGTTTGTAAGCCCCAATTAAGACATCACGTAAACTGATTTGACCGACCAATCGGCCTCTTTTGTCTAAAACAGGAAAACGATGCAATTTGGTATTGTAAAAAAGGGAGGCAGCATCAAAAATGGTTTGATCATTTTGAATGGTGATGACGGTTTTGCTCATCAATAATTCTACTTTTCGATTGATAAAGGGCATATTGAAATAACGGGAATCCGAAATCTGTTTCATGCAATCAGCATCTGAAATAATACCGATAATCTTTCCAGAACGATCAACAACGGGACCTCCGGATATTCTATGCTTGATAAAAGCTCGTATGACATCTTGAAGTGTTTGTTCAGGTGAAAACGTGACCAAATTTCTAGCCATTAAGTCAGAAACCAAAGTCTTGTTTTGTTCCGGCTTTTTTTTTCGTATTTGTGCTCCTTGAAAACTCTTGATTGCCATATGAACTTTTTATGATTAGAAACTTACCAAAGTAATAAATATTTTGTAATGCAATGCCTTTGGGAAGTTGAAATTAACAAATAAAATGTTGGTGGGTAAACATTTGTTGTTTAAGCTCAATAAAATTTTGGGCGTTCTTTCTCAAGCATTTATCATGTAATGGAGGAATCAATGCCATGAATTGGAACACTAAAATCATCGCTTTTCCGAATGGATATGGTTCCATTTTTTTCAAGGGTTTTGGCGTTGTCTTTTGATATGACGCCTCCTTTGATTAATCTTTTCCACAAGGAGCTCATGGTATCAGGTCCTTTGGTCGAATTGCAATGCCCGCACAATAATTGTAGGTTTTTAAGATCATCTCCACCGACATCTCTACGAATGATATGATCGACATGCATGTCTTTTGCCCTATAGTGATTTCCACAACTTGGACAGTCTCCTCTCTGCATACCATATAACTTATCTAAATTTTCTTGCGACCGATAAGACCGTTTGGTTGACGTTGATTCACGGCTGTAAGGTGTTGTAAACAGTTTGTATTTCTTTTTCTTGATAACATTTGGTTTGACCCCCTTAGCACGAGACTCAATATCGTTTTTGACGACCCCTTCAAGCCTATAATTAGTAATGGTTTCCGCTTCTTCGCAGATATCAATTCCGATCCATTGACGGTTCTCAAGCTCAGCAGCAACACACGCTGTGGCACAGCCGCAAAAAGGATCCAGCACTAAATCACCAGGATTGGAAGACACTTTGATTAACGGTTGCAATAACTCCAAAGGTTTTTGTGTTGCCCATCCAGTGAATTCATCAACTTGTGGTCGATCCCTTTTGTTATAATTGGTAAACCCTATTGGTTCAAGAATCAAATTTTGTGGTAACTTACCTACTTCTGACGGTTCGAACCTTTTAATCCCTGACCATTTTCTTCGTCCATTGGGATGGATAATCATATTGACACTATCTAATGCATCTAAGCGACTTTGAATCGATTTTAAACCTCGATAATCAGGTATATAATGATCTTCAATCCACTGGGCAAAACCTCCAGTCAAAAGGACAGACCAATGCCTCCCTTTGTCAGATGGGCTAAACCCCCGCCAAGGTTTTCCGGAATCCCTTTTTGTGACGCCTTGACCAGTTAAGTCCCTCACATAGTAGCGACCCCTTTCATCATTTTTTTTGGGTGCTTTTTATTTAATTCTTCTGGAATCAGTTCAGTGGCAATTCTTTCCGGTTTCCAAGTGTAATGATCCCCACTGGGATAAAACAAAATGGTGTCTGTGATTCTTCCAAATCGCTCAGCGTCATTGTGAGAAGTGAATCGACGCCAAGTAATCGAATTTTTAAAATTTTTATATCCAAAAACCGCATCCATACATAACCGTGAATAAGAGTTTGCATCATCATCACAATGTAGATAGATGCTCCCACTAGGCTTCAAAACTCGTTGCATTTCTATTAACCGAATTGCCATCATGGTGAGATATGCAACGGTGCCGTCTCCTTGGGTTGTCCTGCTAGCTTCAATGATTTGAGACAAAGCAGGATTTTTTCGGTCTATTTCTCCAAGCCATTCCATTTCCAGGTATCTGTAAACTTTTGCTTTTCGGCTTGGGTAGCAACGGCCCCTGCGTATTGCTTTTTAGAATTAAAAGGAGGGTCTAAATAAATCAGATCAACAAAATCATCCCTCAAACTTCTTAATACATCAATATTATCAGAAATGTGTAAATCTCTATGCATCAATCGCCGTTATACTCATATTAACTCCCAAGTTTCCACAAGCAGAAAGGTTAAAATTAATTGATTTGAAGCTTCCAATAACTTCACAAGACCTCATATAGTCTTGCGAACGGGATCCCCTAATTTTCGATATCTAAGGCACATACAATTTGAAGTAACAATGGCCTAACTTTAACTTTCAAGTTGAAAACTCAACGGACACTTGTACAAATAACGGGTTTCAATCATTAGGGAATACAACAAAAAAAGTAAATTTGCCGACGCTGGCCCATGGTGTAACTGGCAACACGTCTGATTTTGGTTCAGAAGAGTCTAGGTTCGATCCCTAGTGGGCCAACTATTTTTCATTGATGGCCCTCTTTTTATAGAGTCTTAAAAATCCCTCAAATAATTTTCGTTTTTGTTCATAGAGTTACACTCTTGGCTTAATTTTGCACGTCTTTTTTGACTTTGATGAGTTACAATTAAACAGTCATACGTGCAATCTAAATTCACCCTAAAAAAAATCGCTTTAATTGCTCACGATAACAAAAAACCCGATATGGTCTCTTTTGTTACTAAGCGATTGAAATTTTTTAACCATCCCAAAATCAAAGTGGTCGCAACAGGCACCACAGCCTATCATTGTGAACGAGCGGGGATCAAACATGTAGAAAAAGTAGCTTCCGGACCTTATGGTGGAGATGCCGAAATTGCGGCCATGGTTACCAGAAATGAAATTTCAGTCGTGATTTTTATGCGCGATCCATTGGGAAAACATCCACATGATGTGGATATCAGTATGCTAATGAGAGTCTGTGATGTACATGGGGTATCTCTTGCCACAAATTATGAAACAGCTAATTTGTTGATTGATTGGTACTCTCAAAATGTACTTTCCAAGTAGTGCTGGAGCTTCCTTTTTGAATAACTACAGAGTCTATTTCGTGTTAGTATGGGCACTGATAGGTTCTATTTAGAAACAAAAAAGAGTCCATATGGACTCTTTTTGATTTTCACCTGCAGTGAAATTTCATGAACACACTAGTTTGTATTACATCATTCCCGGCATTCCGCCGCCACCTCCCATCGGCGGACCAGCTGCAGGCTTGTCTTCTTTAATGTCCGCTAATGCACATTCGGTTGTGACAATCATGCCAGCCACAGATGCGGCATTTTCCAAAGCTACTCGAGCTACTTTCTTTGGATCAATAATTCCAGCTTCCAACATGTCGACATATTTCCCGTCTTTGGCATTATATCCATAGTTAGCATCGCCTTCTTCAACTTTAGAAACAACAACGGAGCCTTCAGCACCTGAATTTTCAACAATGGTTCGAAGGGGAGATTCTAAGGCTCTTCGTACAATTTGAATCCCTGTCTTTTCATCTTCAGTTTCGACTTTGATTTTATCAAGACTAGATTTGGCATTCAAGAGAGCCACACCTCCTCCAGCTACAATACCTTCTTCGATAGCTGCTCGAGTGGCATGGAGCGCATCATTAACCCGATCTTTCTTTTCTTTCATTTCTACTTCAGAAGGAGCTCCAACATATAAAACAGCCACTCCGCCAGATAATTTAGCCAGACGCTCTTGCAACTTTTCTTTATCATAATCTGATGTGGTGGTTTCGATTTGATTTTTGATTTCATTAACCCGTCGGGTAATAGAATCTTTTTCTCCTAGACCCCCCACAATGGTTGTGTTGTCTTTATCTATAGTAACCAAATCAGCCGTGCCTAACATATCAATCGTTGTGTTTTCTAGTTTATGACCTTGGTCTTCAGAAATCACGGTCCCTCCAGTCAAAATAGCAATGTCTTCAAGCATGGCTTTTCGTCGATCACCAAAGCCAGGCGCTTTCACGGCTCCTATTTTTAGGACGCCTCTCAGTTTGTTAACAACCAAGGTGGCCAAGGCTTCACCATCAACATCTTCAGCAATAATTAAAAGAGGGGACCCAGATTCTAAGACATTGTTGAGAACTGGAGTCAAATCTTTCATTGTAGATATTTTTTTATCAAACAAAAGGATTTTGGTCTTTTCCAGTGATGTGGTCATCTTTTCAGAATCGGTAACGAAATAAGGAGACAGATACCCTCTATCGAACTGCATTCCTTCAACCACATCCACATAAGTATCAGAAACTTTAGCTTCATCCACCGTAATGACCCCTTCTTGACCAACTTTATCAAATGCCTCAGTAATGATAGAACCAATAGCGGTATCATTATTGGCAGAAATACTAGCCACATTATGGATTTTTTCAGAGGAACCCCCAACCTCTACCGCCGTTTTCTCTAGATATTCTACGACTTTAGCCACTGCTTTGTCTATCCCCTTTTTTAGATCCATGGGGTTAGCCCCTGCAGCCACGTTTTTCAGGCCTTCTTTAACAATGCTTTGGGCAAGAATCGTCGCTGTGGTAGTACCATCTCCAGCAATATCATTTGTTTTCGATGCTACTTCTTTGACCATCTGAGCTCCCATGTTTTCAAGGTTGTCTTCTAGTTCGATTTCTTTAGCAACGGTCACACCATCCTTTGTTACTTGTGGTGCACCAAATGATTTGCCAATAATAGCGTTTCGACCTTTAGGTCCGAGGGTCACTTTTACCGCTTCAGCTAGGGCGTCGACCCCCTTTTTTATGCCTTCTCTAGCTTCGACATCAAATACAATTTTTTTAGCCATTTTTTGAAATTTAAAGATTAAATAATTGCGAGTATATCGCTTTCTTTCATAATGAGATAATCCACACCATTGTGGGGTAGTTCAGTGCCTGAATATTTACCATAGACAACCGTTTGTCCCACTTTGACAGTGATGGGATTTTCTTTAGTTCCAGGTCCTATTGCAACAACAGTCCCTTTTTGTGGTTTTTCTTTAGCCGTATCGGGAATAATTAACCCTGATGCTGTTTTTTCCTCAGCAGCCGCCGGTTCGATAAGAACTCTATCTGCTAGAGGTGTAATACTTAATTTACTCATAGTTATTGTTGTATTTTATTAAAAATTAATAACGCCAATTACTTTTCAGAAATTATGCCAATGGGTTAATTCAGCTCAAATGGCACCTCGTGTGGTGACATTGTGTCATAAATTTAGACCAAAGGGGATTACTCTTCAGTTGGAGGGGGCAACTCTTCAGGCAGTTCAGGTAAATCTTCGACCGGAGTCGGTTCTTGTTCTGGTAAGGTTTCAGGAATCACTTCTTCGACCGGTACGGTATCGTCTAAAAGAATCGAGTCGACATTTCCTTGGCGAGTTAAGGTGACATTTGACATCAGTATAAGTACCAACAAGAAAATGGCCAACACCCAAGTACTACGGTCTAAAAAATCTGTGGTCTTTTGGACACCCCCCAATTGTTGAGAGCCAGCTCCACCAAAAGCGGATGACAACCCGCCTCCTTTTGGGTTTTGCACCATAATCACCAAAATCAATAAAAGACAGATAAGAATGATAAGAACAATGAAAATGGTGAACATCTGTCTGAGACTTAATGATTATGTTTTGATTCCTTTTGTTGTCTTTGAACTTCTCTGATTCGGCGCGCAAAATAATCACTTTTTTTGGAATCAGTAGATTTTAGAAAGGTCAGCACTTCAATAGCTTTTTGATATTGGTGTTGTTTTAAATAGAGTTCAGCCAATGTTTCTGTAAAGACTTCATTCGTCTGAACCAATCGGTTTTTTGATAGATCCACTTTACCATAAACCGATGGAGTTGGGTTGCTTCTGACCACTCTAGTGGAATCAGGCATGTCGATTAAATCATCGATTTTTTTTGATTTTACAGATTCTTTTTCAATCACCGCAGTTGATGATTTTTCTTCAGTTAATTCTTTTTCTAAACAATGTTTTAATAAACTTCTATGATAGGTGTTAACCGCCACTTGAGATAAATATTTTTGATTTGATGGCGTCCGTTTGTTTAATTGAAGACGGTACAATTGAGCTAAATGGAAATAGGGATGTTTGGAAATAATGGAATCAAGTTTTGATTTAATTTGATGAACCTTGAGATTTTTAAATCCAAAAATCGAATTTAACTGATTTACCATTTGGCCAGTGTGTCATTAAAAATATCTTGAGTGATTCGTTCGAAAATCACTTCATGAGCTTCGTCTCGGATATCAAAAACCTGTAACTCTGCTGGATAATCATAATGGAATTGATAGGACCGTTCAAAATCATCTTCTTCATTTTTGGTGTTGATGAATCGGAAATCAACCCGCATTTTCAATCGATTTTGAGAAGCAGTAATTTCAGCCGTGGCCGACATGGGTGTTACGCTATATTCTACAATCTCCCCTTGATAAATCAAGTCTCCGTTTCTAGTGACTAAATCAAGTGTCGATTGATTATTGATGATGTCTTGCAGTGCCACTGTAAAATCTTGATCTAGACCGGGCTCAACGGTCGAACCGGGTCGATTTCCTGCTTGATTTTCAAAAAAATCCACTTGAAAAGTACTCGTTCCAGGGGGAATAGAAGCGCCAGTAAAACTATAAATACCACACTTGACTGTCATGATTCCCAAAAAGCAAAAAAAGACAAAAGCCATTGGTTTAGTCAACAAGTTCATCTTTACTTAGATTATAACTTTTGATTTTACGGTAGAGCGTTCTTTCAGAAATACCAAGTTCTTTGGCTGCCAATCGACGCTTACCTTTACTTCGTGTAAGTGCGCTCTTAATCATTTCAATTTCTTTTTCTTGTAGAGATACGGGTTGGTCTTCTAATTCTTCTACAAATCGATAGTCATTTTGATCGGGTTCAATGGATTCAATTTCTCTTTCCGTGGGGTATGGCATTTTTTCTGGTTCAGCAAGCTCCCTTTTTTCATTGGATTCTTTTCCAAAAAGCCTTTTAACAATAGATTCTTTAGCTTCTAATTTTATGGAAGAGTCTTTTTGATTTAATATTTCCAAAACCAAGCCTCTTAAATCATTCAGTTCTCGTTTCATGTCGAACAGGAGTTTGTACAACACTTCTCGATCCTCTAATACCTGGTCTTCGGCACTGCTTTTTGAAAGAACCATCGGTAGTCGAGATCCCATATCGGGGAAACAACTACGGAGGGCTTGTTCTGAAATCAGTGGATTTATTTCAAGAACAGAAAGTTGCTCAACGGCGTTTCTTAATTGTCGGATATTTCCTTTCCAGCGATAATTGAGAGCTACCTTTTTGGCGTTTTCATCCAATTGTATATTGGGGCGACGGTATTTGGTGCCAAATTCAGAAGCAAACTTTCGAAACAATAGTAAAATATCATCCCCTCGTTCTCTTAAGGGCGGCAGAAAAATTTGGACACTACACAATCGGTAGTACAAATCTTCTCGAAACTTTTTAGAGTCAAGTGCTTTTTGAATATCAACATTGGTGGCAGCAATGATGCGCACATCGGTTTTTTGGACTTTGGAAGAGCCGACACGGATGAACTCACCGGATTCCAGGACTCTCAATAGTCGTACTTGAGTCGACAGGGGTAATTCGGCCACTTCATCAAGAAATATGGTTCCTTTATCGGTTTGTTCAAAGTGACCGGCTCGCGCTTGTGTGGCACCGGTAAAAGCTCCTTTTTCATGACCAAATAATTCACTGTCGATGGTGCCTTCAGGAATGGATCCACAGTTTAGGGCAAAATAATTAGCGTGTTTTCGATGGGAATATTGATGAATTATTTTTGGGATGCTTTCTTTCCCAACACCACTTTCTCCAATGATGAGGGCCGAAATATCAGAATTGGCGATTTTGTAGGCCGTTTCAATGGCCGTTATCAATCGCGGATCATTCCCAATGATTTCGAAACGTTGTTTGATGTTTTGAATCGGAATGTTCATTAGTTTCTAAAGGGCTTTTGCATATTTTAGTTCAACGCCTAATAATGTGGTTGGCGTGGCCTTTTCAATTTTAATATCCACCAAATCACCAACTTTTTGATTCCCTTTTGGAAAGACAACGACCGTATTTTGTGATGTTCGGCCACTCCAATAGTGGTTTGATTTTTTTGAGGTTTTTTCGATGAGTACCTGGCACGTTTTTCCAATCATTTGCTGGGTTCGATAGTAACTGTGCTGTTGCTGTAGTTCAATGATTTCATTTAATCTTCTTTTCTTTTCTTCAACGGGTATGTCATCCTTTAGTTTTCTTGCCGCCATGGTGTTGGGACGCTCGGAATAGACAAACATAAAACCATAATCATATTTTACATAATCCATCAATGTCAAGGTATCTCGATGATCTTGTAGCGTTTCGGTCGGAAAACCGCTAATCATATCATGAGAGATACTGCAATCAGGAATCAGGGAACGAATAGAATCAATTAATTGGAGATATTCCTCTCGCGTATGTTGTCGGTTCATCAAGTTTAAGATGCGATCGCTTCCGGATTGAACCGGGAGATGGATGTGCTTGCAAATGTTCTCATATTCAGCAATAGCATATAGTACATCCAGAGTCATATCTTGAGGGTTGGATGTGGTAAAACGAATGCGGAGATGGGGAAATGATTTCGCCACCAAAGACAGTAATTGATCAAAGGATATGGCTGTTTTCTTTTGTATTGGGTTTGCTTTATGAAAGTCTTTTTTCAGTCCTCCGCCATACCAGATATAACTATCAACATTTTGCCCTAGCAAAGTGATTTCTTGGTATCCTTGTTTGGCTAGGGATTCGATTTCTGAAAGAATACTTTGGGGTTGACGACTCCGTTCTCTCCCTCTAGTAAAGGGGACAACACAAAAGGTACACATGTTGTCGCAACCTCTTGTAATCGAAACAAAAGCACTCACCCCATTTGAATTTAATCGTACGGGAGCGATGTCCCCATAAGTTTCTTCTTTAGAAAGTAGCACATTGACCGCTTCTCGATGGTTTTCAACTTCATACAAAAGATGGGGTAAATCCCTATAGGCATCAGGTCCAACCACTAAATCAACCATTTTTTCTTCTTCCAAGAACTTATGTTTTAATCGTTCGGCCATGCACCCGAGGACGCCAACTTTCAGTTGAGGGTTTTGCTTTTGATAAAATTTCAATGCCGAAAGGCGATTTCTGATACGTAGTTCTGCTTTTTCCCTGATGGAACAAGTATTTAAGAGAATCAAATCAGCTTCATGGGGTTGTTGACACATCCGATATCCTGATTGTTGGAGTACAGAAGCCACAACCTCCGAATCGGCAAAATTCATCTGACAACCATAAGTTTCGATGTAAGCAGACTTCATCTTCTTGTTTTGCTTGATTGGCGATTCTGTCATTTCCGAAGTGCCATTTAAATCCCCTTGGAAGGGGTGATCATTTGGGTTCTGAAGCATCGTATTATTCACAAAACATAGCTATGAAGATCATATGTGTCGGAATCCTTTTCGCCATCCGAGGTTTTCAAGAATGCAAATTTAGTCATTCACACTAAAAAACCGACAATTTGTCAGTAGAAAATAAAGACATCCATCATCAAGATTCAATCAGAGGATGTCTTCCCCAGGTGATGATGTCGATTTACTGAGTAGTCTCTTGATTGATCAAACGCAGGGCATCATTAAATGTGGAGAGTTGAGATTTATAGGTTTCCCAAGAACTAGCTAAAATGAAAGCCTCTTTCCATGGGGTACTAGTTAGATTCGAAGCATCAGCACACCAATATCTCAATCGATTTCTTTTTATATCGGTGTTATCATCAACATAGTAATCGCCTTTGGTTTCGACAACATAAGTTTCCCCTGACTTTAGTTTAATCACAAAATCGGGATAATATTCGACTAGTTTCCCATCATAATCAACATATTCCAATTTAAAATTCAGTTTTTTAAAGCACTTCGTATACGAGATGACATCTGGGGCCTTATCCAGAAATTCAGCAAAGTCCATTTCAAAATGAGAATCCCCCACAACGTAATTAAACACGCATTTGGTTGGTTTGTATTTTTTAGAATTAATCACACTGAAATCTTTTCTTTTAGAAAGAATAATGGAGTTGTTAATTTGAGAAGACAGCACTCTTTTAGCCGTAAGTTCAACGATGGCTTTTCTAAAAGCATTCAATAAGTCAGTAATTATTCCCGGTCTTAAAATATTTCTGACAATGATGTACTCGTCAAGTTTTACGCTATGGCCAAATAGTTTTGTAGAAGCAAAAAGCTTCAGTTTTTCATACAAATGAACTTTTTCTCCAAAAAGATGCAAACGAGTTGAAATTTCACGAGTCAAATAATCTAAAATATGGTGTGCATCGATTTCAAAATCTTTTGGCAGTTTTGAATAATGAGAATGAGTTTCTTCAATAAAATTCTTAAAGCATATTTCAATGGCTTTGCTATCCTCAAAACGGATGATCTCTCTTGGCTTCATCTTAATAGAATCTAATTCGAGATATTTGATGCTTTGATGTGAAAACTGAATACGGCCATTTAGTATGGGAATGCTGATATCTAAATCAGAAATATTTTTCAACGGATTGTCATGATCCACTTTTATATTCAAAGGTTCCGGCTTAGGCCTAATCCCCATCCCAACTTCATTTAATATGACGCCATCATGCTTGATTTGGTTGACAAAATCCATGAAATGAGGCGTCCCAATGACGGATAGTTTTTCGGTGATAGAAGGGTCTCCAAAATACATTCGACGAAGCCCTCTACCCAAAGTTTGTTCTGGCAGTATTTTGGATTGACTGGTATAAGCCCTTAATCCAACAATGGTCGTTACATTTTTAACATCCCATCCTTCTTTCAACATGAGAACGGAAATAATGACGGCGTATTGATTTAAATTCTTGTCAATCTCATTGGCTATCTTTCTCAACTCTTTTAATTCCGTTTCTTTTTTCGATGTTGAGGATTTATAGAAGTTACCGTCTTTTTTGGTATGAATGATGAAAACCGTTCCTATTAAATCCTTGTATCGTAACTCAAGGTAAGTCTTCACTTTTTCACAGTTTTTGGTTTCATCGACCATCACAAACAAAACCGCTTTTTTATTCTTTTCTTGATGAAACTGAAAAGCTTTTTGCCATTCAACGACTCCCAGCTTTAGAAAACTTGCATGATCTTCGGCAAAATCCCCCGTATTTTCTATGTTTAATACCGCTCGGGATTCTTCATCGGGAATCACGGGTGCTTTGACAACACCTTGAGCAATGGCTTCGACTAGGGGATAGTCTGATATCACATGAGGAAACACGCTCCCATTTGGTTTTTTGGGTGTTGCCGTAACATCTATTTGTAGCGACAAGTGTTTCCCTTTTTGCAATAGACGATTGTTTATGTCTTGGATGGAGGAAAACCATGAGAGTTTCGAATCATGAATATGATGGGCCTCATCATTGAGAACCACTAAATCATCAATCCCTCGAACCAATTCACTCAAAGTGTACTTGGAATCGATCGTTTTTGAAACGGGTTTTGGACCAATAAAGTAGTCCGTTACATTGTCATCATCAAAAGAAGGTTCTGAATCTACTTTTTCATAAACTCTGTGGATGTTCGATAAGAAAATATTGCCACCCGGGCTTTTGGGTTTGAGATCATCTTGAATGTGTAGTGTGATTCTAAAATCAGTTTTCCAATGTTTCCCATAAAAGCCATCTTTTGGAATCAGTGGGTCTTGAGAGAAAATTTTTAATCCCTCAAAAGCACTTCTTATTCTATCCAAGACGATGATATTGGGCGTTATCAGTAAAAAATTAGTCGATAGTTCCGAATCAGTTTCATATTTTTTATGAAAATAGCACCAGGTCATCAATAGAGAAAACACTTTGGTTTTCCCAGTTCCCGTAGCTTGTTTGCAGACCAGTCTTAACCAATTTTCCTTGAAGTGGTTGGGACTAAGAAATTTTGTATGATCAAAATAAAGCAGATCAAGAGGCTCTCGAAACTTTTTGATTTCATAAATAAAAACAATGGATTCAACGGATTCTCTTTGCGAAAAGAAATATTGGAACTCGCTTCCATCAGAAAGGAAGTGTGGCGTTTCAAACCAATGCTCCAATAATGCATGTGTTGTTTTAGAAAGCCCGGGATAGCCCTTGTTTCGCCATAACTCAACCTCTTGTCGCACTTTTTCAATAAGAGGGGGTAAGGATTTTTTTGTTCCGAGTCATCTTTATCCGGGGTCCATCTTTGAGAAGAACTGAGAATACAATATGGAGAAGAAGGAAAGTTGTTTGGTAGTCCCATGTTATTTCATGTTAACATTGATGACTTTCATGGTATCGTTACCAAAAATGTCCACCACTTTTGTAGCCTCTTTTTTAATCGAGTGAGGTGAGGTTGTTAATTCGAGTTCTGGATGAGACTTCGTTCTAAAGGATTGCCATTCATTATCGAAAATATAATTTCCAGTCCATTTTTGTTCCCAATCATTGGTCTTTTCGTTTTTCACTCGAATCAACTCCTTTCTATTTTCAAAATCAAAGTCGACACTCCAGTAATCAATCCAATCAATCCATTTTTGAGTCAACACTTTCTGATGAACATTACCAGATTTATCTTTTGACACCTCAATGACTTTCCCTTCGACAACAATGACTTTGTTTTTTCCAGGGTTTAAAGATTTTGAAACTTTTTCTAAACTGTCGAGATTGTGAAATGTTTTGAAATCTGACAACTGTATTGAAAGCGTCTTTTCCTTTACAATTGGTTTTACTTCTATGTATGAAACATCATAGAATTGGACTTCTTTTTTACGGACAGCGCGTTTATCAAAAACATCATTAGGGATAAATTTAAAATCTATATCAACGCCCATATCAGAAGCATCTTCACAGATGCTGGGGAAAAGCCCCATTTCATACTCGAAGGCGAGTAAATCGACCTTGGTGATTTTGTGGGCAATGCATTCGTTGATGATTTCCTCTAGTTGTAATCGACTTGTTGGTTGGTTTACGGGGCCAATCGAAACCATCCGAAGATTTTTCTTTCCACTGAATGTTCGGAAATTATTCATTGGTTGTGCCTCATACGCTTGAAGCACTAGTTTCTCGAACTGGCTTTCTTTTTCAAGCCTTTTGATTTGATCTAATTTCGAGTGTTCGTTGGAATCATAAACGAAATATTCGCGCTGATACTTTCCAAGATTCAATAGTTCAAATGGGCGATAACTGGTTCCTTTACTCTTATTGTCTCTTTGAACTTCAATGATTCTTTTTCTAGTGGTGTGAATGGCAAATTTTCCAAGATCAGCACAAATCCATTTTCGATTGAGCTTTTCACTGACTGCTGCCGTTGTCCCGCTTCCTCCAAAAAAATCACAGACAATATCTCCTTCGATGGAAGAAGAGCTGATTATTTTATCAATTAATTTCTCGGGTTTTTGAGTGGGGTAGTCAGTTCTTTCATCAGCATTCCCTTTGATAATCGACACATAAATAACATCTGACTGTAATTTGAATTCTTGATTAAAGTCAAAGAGTATGGTGTTATCATTAATTGCTTTTTTTAATTCTTTTTCTACTTTTCGTTTTCTTTTAAGAATAAGTTTATCAGTCGAATGTTTAATATCTTTATAGAAGAGCTTGTTGTCTCTTAAATATTTTTTGTAACGTTCTTTATATTCTGATTCTCCACCCTTTATAGGTTTGAAATAAAAATTATCGGTTTTTGAATATCTGAAAAGGGTATCATGATTAAATGAAAAGTTTTTTTCTGAATTGGCCATTTTACCATAATGCCAAACAACCTAATTTCTAAAATTTTATTTTCCAAATACTTCATCTAAAGCTAAACGCAACAATGAATTAACTCGCCAATCGCAGTGCACATAAATCGATCCATCTTCTGAGAGCAAATCTCTCATCAAAATCAACCGTTCATACATCATGGAGAGATATGAATTTTGACCATCTCCCCACGTGTCTCGATAGGCTATTTCTTCAAGTATATTGGGGCTTTTTTCGTAGATAGGCTTGGCTTCTGCCCCCCCCATTTTTATGTTCAAATGGAAGTTAGCCCCGACATCGAAGGGAGGATCTATGTAAATAAGTTTAATGCCACCATTATCCTCTATTTCTTTACGGAGAGGGCCATTTTTAAGTGAAGAAAGAATGTATTTATTGTTTCCCCAAATTAATTTGTTTGTCCAACCTTTAGCCTGTCGACCGGTGTTATCGAATAAAGCATCCATTAAATAATTAGATTTTTCAGGTCTTGGTTCATCAATTTGTTCAATGGTTTGAAAAGGCAGGACAACATCGGTCATATGACTCGATTTTCCATTCCATAACAACTCAACTTGTTGTTTCGAGTCGAACAATAAAAAGCGATACTTATCAGGAATCGGTTTGTCAGATTTCAAATATTTAATGAGCTCCCGTTTTTGTTTGTCTGAAAGTTTTGACATGGTCTATGTGTTGTGATTCAAAGTAGGACAAAGGAAAGAAAAATAATCATAGAATGACTAACATGTGGGAATGAGGTTGAAGTAATACGATCAATCGTTAATCCAAGCAAACTAACTTTGCTAACGTATTATGCTTACAAAAAAACAACAAAGCAAAATAATCGAGATTCTAAAGCCATATCGTCCAACCAAAATTGGGGTATTTGGATCTGTTGCAAGAAATGAAGAAAATGACCAGAGTGATATTGATTTGTTGTATCAAATTGAAACACCTATTGGGATTCTCACTGCGGAGTGTATAAGAAAAGAGATTCAGAGTCAATTAAATAAAAAAATAGATTTTGTGTCTTTTAATGCCATTTCAGAATGGATTAAGGATGATGTTTTAGAAGATGTGATTATCTTTTATGAAACACCAAAAAATAAGAAATAAAGATTGCTATAGGTTAAAACACATTCAGAATAGCATATCCAAGATCATGAAATTAAAGCAGGAGGTAGCGAATGATGAAGAATTGGCCGAAGACTGGAAAATTCATAGTGGCGTTTTGTATTATTTATAAATAATTGGCGAGGCATCTCATCATTTATCTAAAGAAATAAAAAAAATAAACCCTCAATCAATTGGAAGAAATTGTGTGATTCTCGAAATTTCATTGCACATCAATACTTTAGAGTCAATTTCGAGCAACTGTATATGGAAATTAATACAGAATTACCCTATCTCAAAAAGCAAATAGACGACTTAATTAGAACCTTCCATTAGAGTGGAATTCAAGAATCATGGTTGATGTTTCAAATGAATTTCATCTATTGAGAATACATCGAACAATTGATTTAATTTTAGCTTCAAAATAGGAAACATTACATATGGAAATTCAATATTTAGGTCACGCAGGATTTCAAATAAGATTCAATGACTTTGATTTGGTGATTGACCCCTTTATCAGTGGTAACCCGCTGGCTAAAAACATCAATTTAGATGAATTAAATCCTGATTTTATATTACTGACTCATGGACATCAAGATCATATTTTGGATGTGGAGAGTCTTGTCGAAAATTCGAAAGCCACCATCATATCCAATTTTGAAGTTGTCAGTTGGTATGAAAACAAAGGAATTCAAGGTCACCCCATGAATCATGGAGGGCGATACCAATTTGACTTTGGTTGGATAAAATACGTTAATGCTATTCACTCTTCAGTATTACCTGATGGGACTTATGGCGGCAATCCAGGAGGTTTTGTCATTTGGAATGAAGATCCAGGAAAGGACAATAACTGCATATACATAGCTGGAGATACTGCCTTGACCATAGATATGAAACTAATTCCACAAACATGTCCTACACTTGATTTAGCCGTTCTACCCATCGGAGATAATTTCACCATGGGTTATCAAGATGCTGCCATAGCTGCTGAGTTTGTTCAAGCTTCGAAGATTCTAGGGTGCCATTTTGATACATTCCCACCCATTGTCATAGACCATAAAGCAGCAACTGACCATTTCAAAAACAAGGGATTGGAATTAATCCTATTGGACATTGGAAAAACACTAACTGTCTGATCGTAGGCTATTGATTTTCAAATTGTCGGATCCCCTACTCAAGGACACACTGTTTTAAATGGACTTTTACTTTTTTAAATCAATCAAAGAAGTTTTTTGTGTTTCAGAAAAGTTTGTCTTCTCGTTGAATGATCTTGGCTTATCGAAATTCATAAAAGGGCAATAAAGAAAAACAAATGCTTCGCTTAACCATCTAGTGCCATTTAAAAGTCATAGCCAATTTGATTGAAAATACGATTGATTGAGCCTGTTCATAGGTTTCTCTGGATTCAATATATGAAACCTTGCCTTGGAGGATTCGTTGATTATGGTTCCTATTAAAAACAAGAATAAGATTCAACGACACCTTGAAAATGGTGATTTTTCACCTAGTTTATGTTGCACTTACCAGTTCAACCAATAAGAAGCAATTTTAAGTTGAATTCCATTTTATAGAGTCGAATCTCTTTATCTCTCCAAAACAAGGTAAAGGCACTTCCTTTATTTGTTAACCTTATTGAAATAAAGGCGTTCAGATTGTTGAGAGGGTCAAAAGTTTAGAGACTATTTGTGATCATGAATCAAGTTTGGTAGCACAAAAGCTATAAGGGGAATAGATGTTTTAGAACCAATGGTAGAAAATATAATATAACCTAATAATGAGAATTGAAGTGATAGATGAAACTATTTATATCCACAAGAATAAAATTGGAAGCCAAGGAAAAAAGATGCTCTAATCTGTGATTTAGTTTAAAAAAAATTCCCAATTTATTTTTTATTTAGAACTATTATAAATAAGTTTGCAGCGATTTTCCAAGTTTAGGATAAAAGATGTGTTTTTTAATTGGAAAAGAAAAAACTTAAAATATTTACAAATGAAACAAACTATTCAAATAGTACTGGTGTTTTTGTTGACTTGTGGAAGTGTTTTTTCACAAAGTACGATGAAAGAAGCGCTGACAAAGATTGACCTGGATCGACAAGCCATAAAAGGTATGTGTGGATGTTACCAAGTGGGATTCAATTTTGCAGAAACATTTAATTACTCAATAGATTCACTTTACAAACCTTCAAAAGTAAAACAAGAAAAAGCCTTAGAATGGGTTCAACTACTTGAATATGATGAAGATAAAATTGTCATGCAGCATCTTTTGATTGTTGGTCCTAAACAAAGCCAAATGATTGTGAAACATTGGCGACAAGATTGGCTCTTTGAAAATCAGGATGGCTACACATATGATACTGATAACCGTTGGAATTATGTTTCCTATACAGCCGATCAGGTCAAAGGAAAATGGACGCAACGAGTGGCTCAAGTGGACGATTCCCCGAGATATGAAGGAACTGCCACGTGGGTACATATCGATGGTAAAAGCTCATGGGAAAGCGATGCAGATGCTCCTTTACCGAGAAGAGAACATACGACAAGAAACGATTATAATGTCCTAGTTCGAACCAATCATGTGTTGGTATACAATGATTTATGGATTCACGATCAGGACAATAAAAAAGTTATCAGAAGAAATGGTGAAACAGATGTGTTATTGGCTCAAGAAAAGGGACATAATGTCTATAAAAAAATTGAAGACGAAAAATGTGTAGCAGCCCAAAATTGGTGGACAGAGAATCGTGAACATTGGGATTCTGTCCGAGGTGAATGGAATGAGACGATTGCTAAAAAAGAAGATATCGTTTTATAGTTACTACCCTTAGATATTTACAATACTCTTGATTAGTCGTGTATGATTTTATCATATGCCCCAATCATTTGTTCCCCGATGTTTAGCATCCAGTCAAAACATTTTTCGTATTCTCTTCTGTTGTCAAAATTTATCGGGTAGGAAGACTCTATCTTGTGTACAAGGTACCCCCTTTTCGGTGGAGTAAAGTATACTTTACTACCTCCACCCACTAATTCATTAAATCTGTCTGCTTGTGCTTTAATCTTTTCAAATGTTGATTTATCATCTAGACGCAAACGTATGTCTACTCTATTTCGAGAAGGAATGTGGTAAAAACATGTTCTGATATCAATATTGTTGTACTTAATATCTAGATAATTGTTATGTGGTTTGTAGAATTTGAACCTAGCAACACTTCTTGAATTTGCGTAATCTATAAACTCTTCGAAAAAATTGTAGTGTTCTAAGTTGTTAGAATTTTGGTATATATTACTTTTTATTCGAATCATTGTATCAGTTTGATACCAAGAATATGAATTTCTTTGTGTTTCATTGTTGAAGATACTAGCTGTGTTGGTAACCGTTGATTCAAGTGTTATATAGAATCAATTTTTTGCAAATTCCAATAGGGGTTCTATATTACCAATATCTGCCTCCTTGATAGCATCGATATAAATCTTTCTTGACAGTTTAACATCTTTTATGTTAAATCCCCAAGTAAAAAGTTGTTCGTTAAATACTTTCTCAATTAATATGTCGGCCATCAATCTTGAATGTCTCCCATTTCCATTTGGAAAACAATGAATTTGCACAATTTTATGTTTAAATCGAATGGCTATTTCTTCAGGTTTGAAAATTGAATGGGTAATCCAATATTTAGTATCGTCTAAAACTTGCTTTAATTCAACACCGATTCTTGGCCATGATACGCCAAGGTTTTTTTCAGATTTTCTGAACTTCCCAGCCCAGTTCCATACGTCTCCAAACATTCGAAAATGAACCTCTTTGATAAATTTTTCTGTGAAAATCATTTCTTTGTTAAAAGAACCCCTCATGGTCCATTCAATAGCTTTTTCAACATTTTGATGTTCAAATTCATTTAGCTCTTCTTGAAAACGAAGGTGTTTGATTCGCAGTCCATCAGTTTCATTCTGATCTAATGGAGTTTGATTATGAAAGGTTTTAAAATTTAATGCCATAGAGACTTTCTCATTTCAAGCTTTAGTTCATTAGCTAATTCAACAATGGATTGGGTCAGTTTATTTTGATTGATTTCTTGATTTTCTAATTTCATGGTTTGATTGGTTCGAGATACAATCTTCTTTGCTAATTCATTAGCTTTTATTTCTACAAATTTTTCTAATGTCCCATTTTTAGGAGCAAATCCATAGATAAAATGCAAATTCAAGCTGTCGCCAATTTTTTTCATTTTTTTTAAGGTGATTTGCCCTGTAGCTTCACGTTGTTCAATTTTTTGTATAGCCCCCCTTGAAAGTTTTAATTTCTTCCCTAACTGTTCCATAGTCATATTTAATCCGCTTCTAATGGTCGAAATCCATCCTTTTTCAGGAACCAAAACTTTTTCTAATCCATGGAAAGGAACCAAACTCAAATCAAGTTGTTTAATCAATAGGTGCTTTTTATTTCTCATGATTCAAATGCTTATAGTGAAGCAAAATTAATAAAAGTCGACATATATGTATACAATATATATGTAAAGTATACATTAAAGAGTTCTAATTTGATTTTTCCTTATTTCTAAACAAATTATTATTGCACTAGATAGTTGAACATGGCATTTTTATCGGTTTTCACCACCAAAGAAAACGTAGTGATGATAAATAATTGAAATTAGTGATAGATAATAACACAATACATATCCAGAAGTGCCAACAATGCGATTTTAGTTAGCAACCAATGGATACCTCCATAACCTCATCATTCCCTAAACATGGAACGAACTGTTCAATACGATAAAAACAGTTGAGTGAGTATCAGCATGAAAATACTAATCATTAAGGGAAACACAACAAATGGTTGATAAAACTTACTGACTTTATGGTAGCCATTGGTTTCATTAAGCATTCTTTTCACCTCTTTCATATTCTTATCTAGCGAATCAAGTCGTTTATCCATGTTATTAAATCGGTCTGTGATTAAATTAACAATAGCACTTTGATGATTGGATCTATCCATGGTCCATTCATTAGTGAAAGGTGAACACGAAAATAAGAAACAAATCAAGATAAGTCTTCATCATTACTCCCATTTTATTTGCCATTAAAGTGAGGCAAGAGTAATAAAAGCAGACATATATGTATACAAAAAACATGGAAAGTAGACATAAAATAGATTTAATGTAGTTTTCCCTATGAATTTCAGCGGCTTTTTTGGCCATGTTTATTCAACCAGTAAGGGCATTACATACATTAGCATTGATTACCTTCGTGATTCCCTTATTCTATCGTGGAAAAATATTTGAAAAACGTTTATAACGTTTACAAAAACTATTCGAGAAAAGATGATTTCTATCTTGGGCCAAGGTTAACACCGATGGATAATGAAAATCCGAAATATCTGATTTTGGGAATCAATCCTTCAAATTCTTATGCTCCACATGCTGAGTTTTCAAAAGAAATTTGCGATGATTTAAGGGAAATATCTGTTTTGAATGATCAAGAAGAGCGTCAAAGAAGATTTAATGATTTCCTAAGTTTTAAGAACTATGAGCAAAATAGGGAATATGTTTGCAAACTTCAAGAATTAGCACACATACATCATAATCATTTTGAGAAGCATAAGGATTTTGCCGAAAAATTGGGGCTATCAAAAGAGCATTATGCTTTTTTTGATCTTTTCCCGTTATGGGAAATCGAGCAAGAGGCTTTATTAGATAAGTTAGAAGGACATCCTAAATTAGAAAAAGAGCTTCTTGATGAATTTTTTGAATTCATCGATAGAAATAAATCGATTGAAGAACTATTATTTTTTAACGCCGGAGCTTACAAAAAATTCTCAAATTATCTTGAACCATATATTTTTCAAAAACAAGAAAAAAAACACAGAATTCCGATGAAGCACCAAAAAAAGAACGTGAACTGGAATGTTTTTGAAAGTTCTGTTTTACTTAAAGGAGGGCAAAAAATAAAAGTTTGGGGGTATGGATTAGGGGGAGTACGATATTTGAAAGAAAGGGATAAAGAAACAACTGCACTGGCAAGTCGTTTCAAGCATAAATTTGCTTACAACGGTTTAGAGTAAAAGAACTGGGAGGCTTTAATTCAATGAATCTGCGGAGAAAGAGGGATTCGAACCCCCGGAGGGTGTGACCCCTCAACGGTTTTCAAGACCGCCGCATTCGACCACTCTGCCATTTCTCCGACGCAAAGGTATGGATTTTGAGAATCTTGAAGATTTTTAGGGGGTTGATGAGGAACTTCCAATTGAAATAAAAATGGAAGATCGAGATCAATATGGAATATAATCGGTGATTTCAAGCCCATAGCCAGTAATCCCAACCCGCTGTTTTTGGCTCGAATTACTGATGACACGAAGACGACCAATTCCGAGATCACCTAAAATTTGAGCGCCAATACCAAAATCTCGATCATCCATCGAAATGGGAGGAATGGATTGCTGATCTCCAGTAGATTGAATTTTTTCTAATTCCGTAAATCGAGATAAGAGATCTTCAGAATCTTGTTCTTTGCTGATGAATAGAATGGCTCCCTTTTGTTGTTGGTTGATGACCTTGAAAATAGCATTCAGTTTGGAACCCTTTCCACTGATCAATTGGGTTATCAAGTCGTTACTTACTCTTGAAGATTCAATACGAGTGGCAATGGCTTCACTTCTTTCCCACTGGCCTTTGGTTAAAGCGAAATGAATGACATCGTTGGTCGTCTGTTGGTATGCCCGTAATCGAAACTCTCCGTAATGTGTGGAGAGTTTCGTGTCTAACTTTTTATTGATGAGACGATCGTGTTGCATGCGATAGGAGACCAAATCTTCAATCGATACAATTTTGAGGTGATGCTTTTGAGCGATTTTTTTTAATTGAGGCACGCGAGCCATTGAGCCATCGGGATTCATGATTTCAACGATCACCCCAGCGGGTTGAAATCCAGCTAATGTGGCAAAATCAATGGCCGCTTCGGTATGCCCGGTTCGACGCAAAACACCTCCGGGTTTGGCCATCAAGGGAAAAACATGTCCCGGAATAACAAAATCTTCGGGGCTGCTCGAAACATTAACCAAAGCTTTGATGGTTTTCGAACGATCTTCCGCTGAAATACCCGTAGTGACCCCTTTACCTCTTAAATCAACGGATACCGTAAAAGCCGTTTGCATGGGATCCGTATTGTTCGAAGCCATTTTTTCCAAACGCAATTCTTGACAACGTTGTTGACTTAGTGGCACACAAATGAGACCTCTCCCGTAGGTGGCCATAAAATTGATTAGTTGAGGAGTGACTTTTTGGGCAGCGGCAACAAAATCGCCTTCATTTTCTCGGTTGGCATCATCGACAACAACAATGACTTCACCGTTTTTGATGGCCTGAATGGCATCCGAAATTTTATCAAAGATCATCGGTTAAACATTTTTTTGGAAAATCTTACAACCAACAAAGGAGCATACATTAATCCACTTTTTAATCGGATATAGAAATAAGCCAAGTCAAAAATTTCTTTGTCTGATGAAGCTCTATTGGACAAAAATAAAGCCAATAAACCAACAATAAAAGTGGATAACCAGGTCCCAATGATTGGGGAGATACTTCCATCTTCAGCAGCGTTTTTAGCAAACATACCGATATAATGATAGGTCAGAAACAAAAATATAGATAACACAAAGGGAAGACCAATTCCTCCTTTACGAATAATCGCGCCAAGAGAGCCACCGATAAGAAACAAAAAAACACAAGAAAAACTCAGAGCAAACTTATCGTGTAGTGTGATGATATGCGCATTTAACCAACGGGTCAAAACATTCACTTCGTTTTGATTCACATGGAGAATGCCGGAATTATTTCTCAACTCGTCCATGGCACTTTGTATGGCTCTCATCCGGTTGTAAGAATAGTTTGGATCAACAAAATCTAAAACCTGGTGAGGGATGGTATCGGTACTTGGCGTGTCGTTTTTTTCTTGAATATCGGAAATGGGGCTTGTGGCCGTCAAATTGTTCACCTGACTCGAGATGCGTTGAAGAATATCATTTTGGAGGGAGTCGATATGAAAGCTTAATAAATCGATATTATAGGTTCTATAATTTGATGTTTCATCCTGCTGATAAAGATCAATATTGTTGATATCCGAAATATCAATATTCATGATATACTTTTCAAAATGGACCGTCGTATGAGGGAATCGTCTCAGCGCTTCTTGATTTTCAGGCTCCAAATCTTCATAACGGTTTCCATCATAGAGAATTAATTGGAGATTATCCCCACTTGTTTTACCACTCAATTCGCCACGGTTGGCTTTGATGACCAAATTATTTTTCCCTTCAGGATGATATTGATGAATGATGATGTCTTCTAAAAACTCATCGTCTTGACCATGCATTCGTTCTACCTTAATATTATAGATCCCTACTTCATTGAACATGCCTTCACGAATGGCCAGAGCGGGTTTTTTTTTAGCTAGATTTTTTCTCAATGCATAGGATTTGCGTTCCCCATAAGGAATGACTTCATTTGAAAAAACAAAAGCCCCAATACCAATCACGACATGCACGATGACTAGAACAATTAAGGGTCTCCAGAGAGCGACACCACTCGATTTCATGGCCACAAATTCTGAATGCTCGGCCAATGAACCAAACGTCATTAATGAAGCTAAAATCACCGAAAGTGGTAATACCAATGGAACCAGTCGTGGAAAAAAGTAAAACAAAAACCGAGCAATGGTCATGAAATCCAATCCTTTACCAGCTAATTCATCGATATATAGCCAAAAGGTCTGAATAATGAATATCACCATGCAGATAATAAACACCCCTACCAATCGCGTGAGGTATGAAAATGTGATATATCGATCAATAATTTTCATTCACTCAATGATGGTATAATCGGGATAATCATCGGGGTTGAAAACAAAAAAATCAGTAGCCAAACCACGATTATAGATATGATTATCAAAAGAAATAGAAGAAATAGTGTGGTCAGAATACGCCATTCGTAACGTTAATAATTCACTTGTTTTACGATCTATCATTAAAAAAATAGCGTCAATGGATTCGGTTTGATGATGTGGCGTTAATGTGATGTAATGTGTTTGATCATTAAAATCATTTTCATCAAGATCTACACGGGCTTCAAAATGAGTTTGCAGATAGGATAATAGGTTTAGTAAATGAAAAGGAAGTTGTTCGGAATCACGGATAGAACTACGATACACTTCACGGTTTTCTGAAGTGATGGTATAAATATCAAGTCCATCGGAACGCATTTCAAGACCATCCATAGACACAACAAATAAACTATCCTTCATAAAAATAGTCCCCATCATTTGATGATTGATTACATCAGAATTTTTCAATTGATCTCGATATGTGAAATTAGCCGAGATATCATCAAATCCTTGATAATAACGAATGGTTGCATCTATGACATCCTCTGCTTTTTGATTGGTTTGAGCGGAGAGTATTGGTCTCCAAAAAAGTAGCGTTAAAATCAAAACACAACTCTTACTTCGACATCTAAATTGAAAAATGGGAGTATTTATCATCTGTTTAATTGAGAAAAGGGATTAAACTGAAATACTCAAATCTTCCAAATGATCCTTTAGTTCATCTAGGGTCGTTATCAACACATTTCGAGGTTTACTGCCTTTGGCGGGTCCTACAACACTGGCTTTTTCCAACTGGTCCATAATCCGACCAGCTCGGTTGTAACCGATCGATAATTTTCTTTGGATATGAGACGTTGATCCTTTTTGCGATTCAACAATCAGTTGAGCCGCTTCAACGAAGAGGTTATCGATTTGTCCGTTATCGCTAAAACCATGGCCATTTTCATTTTCTTGTTTTACTTCTGGTAATAAATAGGGTTGTGTAGGACCTCTTTGGTCCGAAATAAACTTGACCACACTTTCTACTTCTGATGTCCCCACGTAGGCACATTGGACTCTAGTGGTTTTTGCTTGAAAAGAAAAGAGCATATCCCCACGACCAATCAATTGGTTGGCCCCTGATTGATCTAAAATGGTTCTAGAATCGGTGTTGGATACCACTTTAAAAGCAAGTCTAGCAGGAAAATTAGCCTTGATAAGGCCTGTAATCACATTGACCGACGGTCTTTGGGTAGCGATTATCAGATGAATTCCAATAGCTCTTGATAACTGGGCTAAACGTGTAATGGCGTGTTCCACTTCCTTACCGGAGGCCATGATTAAATCAGCAAATTCATCGATAATTAAAACGATGTATGGAAGAAAACGATGTCCATCAGAAGTGGATAGACTACGATTTCTTATTTTAAGATTGTATTCCATTATATTTCGACAAGCGGCTTTTTTCAAAAGCGTATAGCGGTTGGTCATCTCTTCACATAGCGACTTAAGCGTATCCTTGGCTTCTTGGTTGTTTGTTATCACGGATTCGATAACATCGGGTATTTTGGCCAAAAAATGATGAGTTAATCGACTATACACTTTGAGCTCAACCATTTTGGGATCAATCATTACAAACTTTACTTCCTGTGGATGTTTCGTAAAAAGTAAAGACATGATGATAGTATTGAGACCAACGGATTTCCCTTGTCCAGTGGCTCCTGCAACTAAAAGGTGTGGCATTTGAGCCAAGTCTATTTCAAAATTTTCTGAACTGATCGTTTTGCCCAAAGAAATGGGTAATTCCATCGATTTTTTACTGACGATTTCTTTAAATGTAGGAGCTTGCAAAACCGTCTTGATGGGAACGGTTGTGGGCTTCCTATTGGGGACTTCAATTCCAACCGTTCCTTTTCCTGGAATGGGAGCAATGATTCGGATACTAATGGCAGAAAGCGCCAGGGCAACATCTTTTTCTCTGTTTTGGATTCCACCGATGCGAACCCCCTTTTCTGGAACCAATTCGTAAAGAGTTACGGTTGGGCCAACCGTTGCTTTGACAATGTTGACTTTAAGTTTATGGCTTTCTAGCGTTTGTTGTATGATTCTTTTACTGGTTTTGAGTTCAGATTCATTGATAGGGGTATTGTAGTTATGATTTGATTTGAGTAGATCATAATGAGGCATGATATAACCGGGCATTTTTGATCTTGGATCAAAAGCATTTTGGACCAATTGAGGTTGCAGGGACTTTTGTTTGGGTTTCTTTTTGTGTTTTGAAATAATAGGAACTCGAGGTCTATGGGTTTTGGGTTTGATGGCTATCGATGGCTTTTTCTTGATTTTTTGACTCGATTTTTTAACTTTTTGAAGCTCGGGTTGATAATTCCACTCAATAACAGCAAAACTCAAAAAAATAAAAAATAGAATACCAATCAATCCAATCAATCCGACATAATCGATCAAATAGTCATTTATTTCATAACCGACAACCCCTCCCAGCATCGGATTATAATTATTTAAAAAGCCGAGACAAACACTAAGCCATAATATACGAAGCAGTCCTTTGATCCAGATATAGAAGAATCGAGATGCTTTTTTATGGACTATTAAATTGATGCCACTTCTGAACAAGAGATAGGGAAACAAAAAACTAGCGATTCCGAAAAGATCATAGATTAAAAAATGAGAGACACTCGACCCTACTTTGCTCAACAAATTTTTTACTGAAATCGATCGGTCGTGAAGAAATTCTTGAGTTGAAAAATCCTGTTTCCAATAAAACAAAAAAGAAACACAAGCCAACAGCAGCAGTACCGAGCCAATGATCAAAAAAATTCCAAAGATGATTCTGATTTCTCTGAATTTTTGTGACTTTACTTTTCGGACATTTTGACCCGATCGCATAGAATGGTGTAATCAAGAATTTAAAGACAAATTTAGAAATTAACCTTGTGGATAAAATTTTAATACCATAGGGAGTTCTAAATTTCAGTGATCAAGAAATAGTTACTTATACTGATAGGTCTAGAAGGCACGTTTTTATCGTTGGGTTTAAACGTTTGCGAATAATAGACAACCATCATAGACCCCATGAATCTAGATATAAAGCCATAAAATGATTGTTAAAGTCGTTGGGTTATCATTCTGATTTTTATTTTGAAAAAGGCGTAAAACAAGGTCATAAAAGGACTAATCCAATTGAAAATAGCATACAAAAAGTATTCTCCAACCCCGACTCCCAACACACCAGACTGATAAGCACCACAAGTGTTCCACGGAACCAGAACCGACGTAACCGTTCCCCCATCTTCTAACGTACGGCTTAGATTTTCTGGTGCCAAATTCCTTTCTCGATAAGAATCCGCAAACATCTTTCCAGGAATGACGATGGATAAATATTGATCAGAAGCCGAAATATTGACGGCTAAAGAAGAGGCTACCGTTGACAAAATCAGTTGAAACGTGTTTTTAGCCCAATTCAGGAGTGCCTTACTGATGGTTGCTAGCGCTCCGATGGCATCCAAAATGCCACCAAAAAACATGGCACAAAAAATCAACCATATGGTGGATAACATCCCCTGCATTCCACCAGAAATCAATAAGTCATTAATCATGATATTATTCGATGGTATTTGAGTTTCAGTCGTAATCGCCGTTAAAATAACGCGATACCCAGTTTCGAAATTCAACGGTCCTTGGGGCACTAGTTCAGTCAATAAGGGGCCTTGAAAAATCAGTGCGAAAACAATGGCCATTAAGGTGCCAACCATCAAAGCGATCAGTGGTGGTGATTTTTTAATGATTAAAACAATAACCGTGGCAGGCACCAAGAACAATAATCCATGGAGATTAAACTTTTCCGAAATAGCCGCTGTGATGGTAGACGTGTCGGTTGCTTGCTGGGGGTCAATGGAAAAACTGATGATCAAGAAAACGATTAGCGTGATCAATATACTGGGAATGGTGGTATAGGTCATATACCGTATGTGGGTAAATAATTCAGAACCAGCCATGGCCGGTGCCAGATTTGTCGTATCACTTAGTGGGGATAGTTTGTCCCCAAAATAAGCCCCAGAAATGACCGCCCCGGCGGTCATTCCCATGGGAATCCCCAATGCGTTACCAATACCAATAAGGGCAATACCGACGGTCGCTGAAGTCGTCCATGAACTACCAGTCGCTAAGGAGATAAGACTGCAAACGATAATACAAGCTGGCAAGAATACGGTAGGATGTAATATTTGCAAACCATAGTATACCATGGCCGGAATGACACCGCTAATCAACCAAGTTCCAGCCAATGCCCCAACAAATAATAAGATTAAAATAGGAACCGAAACGGATTTGATGCCATCAGAAACTTTTTCTAACATGGTCTTGTAGGGAACTCCATAGATCAATCCAACAATCGCTGCGATGACACCCCCCATCAATAGAATGAATTGATTGGACCCTCCCAACGCATCATCTTTAAAAACAAAAACATTATAGGATAGCAAAGCAATCAATGCGATAATGGGAATCAGCGCCGCCTTGAGCGGGAGTTCTTTAGAATTCATGGTGGTCAAAATACAATTTAATCATAACAATATCTGATCTTTTCTCTTTCATGCCATCTCAATGTAGTGCTGAATGTCAGTATTTGTAAATTTGCGGATACGAATTTTTTGGCATGTTCACCAATCTGACTAACCGACTCAATGCGGCATTTAAAGTTTTAAAAGGCCAAGGAAAAATCACCGAAGTCAATATTGGACAGACACTAAAAGAAGTCCGGAGGGCATTGTTAGAGGCCGACGTGAGTTATAAAGTTTCAAATGAGTTTATTAAACGCATCAAACAAAAAGCCATCGGTCAAGGAGTTCAAAGTAGCCTTCAGCCCAAACAACTTTTTATCAAAATCGTTCATGATGAGCTCACGGAGCTTATGGGCAGTAAAAACAGCCCCCTTCCTTTTCAAGCAAAACCGCTGATTATTTTATTAGTAGGACTTCAAGGAACTGGAAAAACAACGATAGCGGGTAAACTAGCCAAGGAATTAAAACAAAAGCATCAGAAAACCCCGTTGCTTGTGGCTTGTGATGTCTACCGACCGGCGGCCATGGAACAATTAGAAATTTTATCCCAAAAAGCACAGGTTAATTTCTATGCTGATCAAAATGTAAAAAATCCAGTCAAAATTGCGCGACAATCCCTATCGGAGGCCAAAACCAATGGAAACAATGCCATTATCATTGATACAGCAGGACGTTTAGCTATTGATCAAAAAATGATGGAGGAGTTAAAACAAATCAAACATGAAGTCCAACCGCATCAAACCTTATTTATCTTGGATGCGATGATGGGTCAAGATGCGGTGAATACGGCCAAAACATTTCACGAACAAATCGATTTTGATGGTGTCATTTTGAGCAAATTAGATTCGGATGCTAGAGGGGGCGCTGCATTATCAGTGATGACTACTCTAGAAAAACCCATCAAATATGTCGGAATTGGCGAAAAGCTGGACGATTTGGAGGCTTTTCATCCTCAAAGAATGGCCAAACGAATCTTGGGAATGGGAGACATTGTCTCTTTGGTTGAAAAATCAAAAGAAGCCTTTGATCAACAGCAGGCTGAAAAAATATTAAAAAAAGCGTCTAAAAATCAGTTTGACCTTAATGATTTGATGACTCAATTACAAGGAATTAATAAAATGGGGGGCCGAAAAGCCATGAGTCAGATGCTACCAAGTCACATGAGCCACCAGGCGAATGGCCAACAAACGGATCAATTCTTCAAAGAAATGAAATACATCTATGATTCGATGACGTCTTTAGAACGATCCAACCCTAAAATCATCAACCATAGTCGTAAAATTAGAATTGCCAAAGGATCGGGGAGAGACATGGCTAGTGTCAATCAATTACTGAAAGTGCATCAACAATTGAGCAAAATCATGAAAATGGGCCTGGGTGGAAAAGCCAAAATACTTTCTAAAATGAAATTTTAACAAGCCATATGATTATCATTGATGGGAAAAAGATTTCTCAGATTATCAAAGAAGAAATTAAAGAGGACGTTGAAAAACGAAATCTGAAAGGGTTAAAACAACCCCACTTAGCTGCGGTTTTAGTGGGAGATGATGGTGCTAGTCAAACCTATGTCAATAGTAAGGTCATCGCTTGTCAAAAAGTCGGTTTCAAATCCACCTTGATTACGAAAGACAAAACGATTTCTCAAAATGAACTGCTGCAAGTCATCGACCAACTTAACGAAGACAAAGATATTGATGGATATATCGTTCAATTACCTCTACCCAAACACATTGATGAAGAAAAAGTATTGATGAAAGTGAATCCAGATAAAGATGTTGATGGGTTTCATCCCTATAATTTTGGAAAGATGGCCCTGGAAATGCCCACATTTATTTCAGCCACGCCTTATGGCATTATGGAACTTTTAGAGCGTTATCAAATCGAAGTGGCTTCGAAACATTGCGTGGTGATTGGAAGAAGTCATATTGTGGGGAGACCTATTAGTATTTTGATGAGTCAGAAAAAAAAATATGCTAACGCCACGGTGACTCTTGCTCACAGTAGAACAAAATATTTAGAGGAATTAACCAAAACAGCAGACATTATCATCACCGCTTTGGGGAATCCTGAATTTTTAAAAGCAGATATGGTCAAAGAGGGGGTTGTCGTCATTGATGTTGGGATTACTCGAGTTTCTGACCCCAAGGCTAAAAGAGGATATGTTCTCAGAGGAGATGTGGAATTTGAATCCGTCTCAAAAAAAGCCAAAGCCATCACTCCTGTTCCTGGCGGCGTGGGTCCCATGACCATTGCCATGCTACTAAAAAACACCTTGTTGGCCTGTCAAAGAAATGAACACAAATAGCTTCAATTGATAGAATCTCATTGGTGATCTCTTTCTAATATGAAATTTAGAAAAAACATAATCAAGAAGTGTATCGCTAATGTAGTTTTGAAATCCTTTTGGATAGGGAATCAAAATTTTTCACAACACCTAAAAAGCAAGCTTTAACAGAGGTTATTTAATTTTAATAGTCTCAATAGCATTGTGACCTATTTGCAATTGAACGTTTTGATTGTTGACCTTTAATTTTCTAATGGGTATTTCGATTAAATTGGTTAATTGTGCTGTTTTAATAGGACTAAAGATTGAAACAGAGGCATTGACATTTTTACTGTCTGTATCATAAAGTCTTATGATTGTGCTTTGATCGTCTTCAGCTTTTTTTACAGCTGAGATAATTAAATTTTCTTTATCTGTCTTGAAAAAGCTTAGTTGTTCGGGTAAAGAGGCTTTACTATTTGAAGATGGGTTTACAACAACGTTTAGATACTCGTTAGATTGTTTTCCAAAACGTTGTCCGTTTTTCCAACCGCTTGGATGAGAAGTTAAGCTAAATGAAAATTGATGATCTCCAGTTTGGTGATAGTCGTTACCTTCAGGATGACAACTTCTTCTCGAAGCCAGAAGAATTGGTTGTAGAATGATCTGATTGCTTAGAGAATCTGCTGGGTTTTTCCAATCGAAAGTAATAACACTAGAACTCATGGTGATTCCATATTCAGAGTTGCTAGCTGAAACCCAATTTTCCATTGCTCTTGGGTGAATTTCGCTTACTTTCATATTGTAGAGTTCGCCACCGGTGCCTTTGAGTTCATCTTTTCCAACAGTTACGGCCCCAAAAGGAACTTCATATGTTACTTCTCCATTTTCCATATTCAAGGGAAGCGCCATTCGAAATTCTCGGAACATCACTCCATCCCAATTTAACAGATCAATTTCAAAGTCTATTCTTTTTATCGTATTAAATAAAGTGATTTTCATTTCAACCACGGCTTCTTTCATTCTTTGACGCATACTAAATGATGTAAAAACCTCTCCCTCTTCATCAATTTTCCAGGTAGTCTTACCATTCCCTAGTTTGTCAAAAAAACTAGTGTCAGGTTGTTGAATGGCGGAAAATTCACCGGCCCCGTTACCATAGGAATTCAAAGCAAATACTTCACCTGCTTTGAATTGATTTGGAGTTATCAATTCTTTACTTAAGGTCTTATCATAAATACTTTCTAATCCCCCATTAGCAACTCTGATTTTATAAAAGGCGTTTTCAATGTTGTGTATCGTTGAAGTTATAGTGGTAGGGTTTGGATTTGCGTGATCTATTGATTCTAGATAGAAAGTTCTATAGCCGATGGAAGGTAAATTTTCAGCAATAAAATTTACTTCAGCAGATTCTAAAAATCCATTAGTATAGTGTTTCGTTTTCGATAATTGGATAGGAACGATTTGGCCATCTTCAGTAACCAACTGGAGGTTCTTAAACTCATTAGGACTAAAATTGATTTTGAAGTTTACTGGACCAGAACGCTTCCAACTTAGACTATTAAACACAACAATTGGTATCTCTTTATTTTGATTGAATTTTATGTTTCTAGCTATTGATGTGATGGACTCATCTAGTATCTTTTCAGCGCTAGCTTTAGCTGAAAGAAATTTTTGCAAAAACACGTTATCAGTGACATCTCCACCTTTTCCACCCCATCCATGATCAGGATAAATTTTAGACTCCCACGCATTCTGTAATTCTTGAGTAGGATATCCATTAAATGAACCATGAATTAACGCATTGGCAGTGGCAAATTTTTCCGCTTGGGTAATTAAAATATCACCTTGACGACTTGCTTTTAGGGCTTTTTGATGTCCAGCGCCATGAATATATACCCAAATGTTTGGACGTTCTCCTTTTATTGTTTTTTCAATTGATGTCGTTTCCGATACCCCATTGAAAAACTCTTCAGCAGTTGCGTATTTAAACTTTGGTAAGTCAACTTTAATCTGTTTTTTACCTTTTGTCTCTACGAATTTTATCCCATTCCATAGATTCATGAATGGGATCGTGTTTTCAATTGGCTCCTGTGGCCAAATAAATTCAAAATTCAACATGGCTGGCATTACAGAATTTTCTGAGGATTTGTTGTTATACAAGGAGTACCAATCGATAGCATCTGTTGCCATTGTTTTTATAGCATCTGAATCTTTTTGTCCCAAAAGATTATAAAACCCCATGTAATGGTTGCCAGGACTGTAGCAAACCACTCTAGAACCATCAGGAGATTCCCAGTAAAACAAACCTTTAATGTGTCTTGCAAACACGAAATTATTAACTCCTGATTTACTTGCTAATTGAGGCATTTGCAAAGTTCGACCTGGAACATCATTATTAAAATATACGTTGGATTCGTAACCATTCAGATTATCTCTCAACCATTTTTTACCCAGGTAAAATTGTCGAGCCAAAGACTCCCCAGAATACATTTCTTCATAGGCCTGCACATATGTTCCTCCGATGGTAATTCTACCATCATTCACATGTTTGATGAAGTTTTCCTTTTTTTCTGGATGCCTATGAAGATATTCCATTACAATGGATGACTGCTCGATGTCTATTTTAAAATCGGGTTCATTGTTTAAACGATTCAGGTAAGGGGTTAGCCATAATCTATCCCGATCTATTTTACATATCTCCGGTTCGTTAAGCCACGCAATATCTTGATGAGTAGTCGTAAATAACAATACATTTCCATGCGCTAACGTTGATTTGGAAAGGGCTTTCAATAGTTCGTAAGTTTCTGAGTCCCCAACAAAGGTTTCTTGAGCTGATAAGATGGCGGATCCAATTACAAGAATCAGCACTAATTTTATTATTTTCATGAATTCACGGTTTATTTGTTCCTTATTTAGATTATAAAATTTGTTTTTTATCGTTATTGTGCCTAATTCCTGATTTAGTTCATCGTTTATTTGTCAACCTAGGATTGCAATAGTAAGATTGCCGCTCTCATATAACCCATGGTGTAAGCCATACCTGCATGCCAAGGAGCTCCACAATTCATTAGAGGTGTGTGATCAGGAATCAAAACACCTTCAAATTTGTTGTTTCTCAAGATTTTCAAGATTCTGAACATATCTATATCTCCTTCATCTACAAAAACTTCCTTATATCGAGGTACTTTCCCTATAACATTTCTAAAATGGATATAAGCGATTTTATTTTGTTTACTATAGGTGTCGGTTGCCTCATAAACATCGCCATTGGTCATTTCAGCAGTTGAACCTAAGCAGAATTCTACTTTGTTTGATGAACTAGGTTTTAAGTCTATTAATTTTTGATACATACCAGGTTGATAAATCAATCTTGGAGTTTCACGTACATATGGCATTGGTGGATCGTCCGGATGTGCAGCTAATTTTACTTTGGACTCTTCTGCAACAGGTATTAATTCATCGAGAAAATATTCCAATCTACTCCAAAGCTCTTCATGACTGATTTTTGGCAGTACCCCCTTTTGAGCATTTTTATTATAGACCATATTCCAAACCATCCCATTAGGAATGGGTCTATTATCAACACTCTCCATACCAACTGAAACTGCTCCTCCCCTTGCGTATGGCTTTTTATTTCGAGATGACACTCCTGCTATTGAAAAATTGTATCCAAATATTGGTATACCAGCTTTACCCACGTTACGAATAAGTTCTTTTAGGTTGAATATCTGTTCTTCCTTTTTAGGCCCATCTAACAATACATCATGCCAATGGGCAGGATCAAAATTCTCAATGGCCTCTAATTCCAATCCGTGGTCATTGATTTCATTTTTTAAAGACGATAACTCTTCATAGGACCATATTTCATGTGGATTTCCCGCATAACCCCAACCTGATTTACCCCCTACGGGTTGATCCATGCCCTTTCTATTATGACCGAAATAATCTACTAAATGAATAACTAAATGAGTAGCCCCACACTGCTTTGCAAAATTGTAATGATCTGTATTTAGCATATGTTTGTATAAACCAAGGCCTAGTTTCACTTTTTATGTTTTGGTGTTTGAAAATTATCTGGGTCTTCCTTTTCCTCGAACTGTTCGGAATGGAGTATCTATAAAGGCCTTAAAATTCCATACAAGGAATACATTTGTTTTAAGTTCTCTTTCGGTAAAATGATGTGATTCCATAGTTGTTTAATAAGGTTTTTATCAGTTTATTGAAATGACTTAATTCATTTTATACATGTTGACTCGAAAATTCATTACAATTCTTAAGAAGTCCAAAGAATAGAAAAAATAAAATCAAATATCATCGCACTTAAGAATCATTTAACCTGATTATCTGTTGGTATCTCATAGAAAATGTTAAAGTCTTTTGATGATACAATTCAAAGTTTCGAGTTTGGTAATGCCATTTCCTAAGCGGAGAAAAGAGGGTTCATAAGGAGCGACTAAATATAATACTTTATCGGTTTAGTAAAATAATCTAATTTAAAAAAACCACACAAGCAGGCGATGAAATTTCCCTGGTTCGATATTCTTCAGATAGAAGTCCGCCTCTTTTGATTTTAAAGATTACTATATCATTAGAGTTTTGATGACAGGCAATCAGCCATTTACCATTTGGAGTAATATTAAACTCCCTTATTTCTTTTCCTTTTGTGAAATGGTGGCATAAAAACTCTAGTCTATTACCGAAAATCCTGAAAATAGTAATTATTTCAGATCCTCTATTACCAGCATATAAAAACTTTCCATTAGGATGTAATCGTATAGTTGAAGCACTAGGCGTTCCATGAAAACCATAAGGTATGGTAGGATAGGTTCTTAATTCTTTATATGTTTCACCTATACGAGATAATATGGATATCTCTCCGCTTAGCTCATTGAGCACATAACCTAAATTCCCAATTTCATTAAAAATCATATGTCTAGGCCCACCACCTTTCGTGACTACTATATCTTTTTTTTCGTTGGGTATTAATTCCTTGCCAGATAATTGATATGCTTTGATCATATCAATGCCCATATCACACACATAGATATCTCTACTTATAGGATGGATTAAGACTTGATGAGCGTGAGGACTTTTTTGTCTTGTTTTACTGATACTTGAACCTTTATGATAGTAATTTTTGGTAAATTTCATCAACTTCCCCGACGAATCCAATGGAAATTGTACTACATTACCTGTTGAATAACAAGCTACCAAAATATTGTTTTGGTAGCTATTTACATGGCATGGATAACTTCCAGGAATAAACTGTTTATTTAGAAATTCTAGTGAAAAATCATCATTTATTTTATACGCTCTAACACTAGGACTCTCCTTTTTGTCGAGCTCTGAAATACAATATAAAAATTGGTTGTTTTCACTTATAACTAAATAGCTTGGATTACGAACTTTTTTGGTATGAATTTTATTAAGTTGCTTAGTTTTAGTATCAAATTGAGTCGTATATATCCCATCTCCAAGCCCTCCAAAAGAAGGTGTAAGAAGTTCTGTATAACTTCCCAAGAAAAAAGTGTAAATCATTTACTCCGTTATAATGGCATTCTTTATTACGTCTTTAGTATGATAGAAAAAATTCATCGACTACAGTTTTTCACCAGATTTGAAAGTAATAAAGAGGTATTAAACAATCGTTTGATATAATTGGTTTAAATTTTTTATTGATTCATGAGATGGTAAGTCCTTAACAAGACATTCGTGCAATAATTTTGCACCTTTCTCTTGGAAGCGGTTCCAACCTGAATGCCGTGGTCGGACATATGCACTTTTCATGCTCGAATAGGTGTTTTTAAAATAATTATTGCAAAGTTTATTGTTAGCTTTGTTTTGCCATGCTTTAACATTTCCGGGTTGTCCGCCGTTTTCAGTGTAAATACTTTCTTGAACTTTTGATTTTGTCAAATAGTTTATGAATTTTGCTGCCCATTCAGGAAATTTGCACCTGGAGGAGATTGAAACCCCAACTCCACCCAAAACAGTCGAAACAGAATTTTTAGGATTGATGGGACTATTTCCAAAAGTTACAAGGTTTTTTTTAAACCCTCCTCTAGAATAGTTTGTATATCCAAATAAAAAAGGACAATAAATTATATCATCATTAGTCCCCATATAATCCAAAATTTGAATGGGATTCCAATTTAATGATTTTGGATGCACAGAATTTAAATGCTTTTTTAGTTCATCGAGTGCTCCTACACCAATGGATCCATCAAATTGTTTATTTTCAATGAAATTCCTACCAGCATCTTGCACACATATGGTTAGGAAAATACACCAAAGATCGGTGGGACACAAAGGCATTGCAACTTTAAAATCATTTGGAATTTTTTTATAAAATTCGAAAAGAGAGTTTCTTTCAAAGGGAGGTTGAATATTCAGATTTGTGATCAAATCGTCTCTATATGCAGATACGAGAGCAGATGCATCTATCGGCAATGCATATAGATGACTTTTATAACGGTATGATTCAAAGCTAGGTCCCACAGATTGACATTCTAATGTTATCAAATCACTGGCTGGAATGAAGTCTTCTAATGGAATAAGTAGTTTTTTTTCGTCAACTTCGCCCATGAAAGGATGATCTATGGTAATTAAGTCATATTGTGTTATAAGATCATTAATCGGAAGATCCCCAAATTCTTTAAGCGTTCTGAAATCCCACTCAATGGAAACATTAAGGTTTTTTTTTGCAAACGCAATTGAAGTCGCTCGTAATGGCTCAGATCCTCTTGGATGATCCCACGCGATACCTTTCAATAGAACCCTCTCTGACATCACCACTTGTCCCTATTTCCTTATTCTTTTCAATCTTGGATCATATTGAATTGTACTATTCATATATGAGCCATCTATATAAATGTCGGTTCCATTGATATAGCTTGCTAAATCACTTGCAACAAAACTTACCGTGTTTGCAACATCAGAAACATTTCCAATTCTTCCTTGAGGAATCCATTGATTAAAACTGGACTTTCCAATCATTTCTAGTTCTTTATGATTCATGGTGGTTTCAATCACTCCAGGAGCAATTGAAACCACTCGAATGTTTTTATCTGCTAATTCTATAGAGAGGCACTTGGAAAGCATTTTTAAACCAGCTTTTGAAGAACAATAATGCGCTAGTCCCTTCCGTGGGACAGTATCATGAATTGAGGAGATATTAATGATGACTCCTCCCTTTGAATCCATTTGTAAGGCAGCTTCCCTCGAGCATAAAAATGGGCCTTTAAGATTTACATTAACTACATTGTCCCAATCTTCATTTTTTATTTCAAGAACGTGATTAATTGTTTCGCAACCTGCATTGTTTACTAGAATATCAACTTTACCTATTTCTTTTTCCATTTTCATGAACATTTCTTTAACTTCCACGGCATTGGCTACATTGGCTCCCCCAAAAGCTACTTTAACTAGAAAGTTATCAACTAATTCTTTGGCTAAGGCTTTAGCGTTTTCCTTATTTTGATAATAGTTTATATACACGTTGGCTCCACAAGATGCCAACTCTCTACAAATCTCAGAACCTATTCCTTGACTTCCTCCAGTCACTAATGCGTTTTTTTTGGTCAAGTCTATCTTGGTTTTAAACATAGCTTTTCTTCATTATGAAAAATCAAAATATTAATCTTTTAATACTTGAAATTTTGGTGTTAGTTTGACTTTTTTGGGTGTTTTCATATTGGGTAATCTTATTGCATTGGTTGATTGCCTCCTTATTAAATTTAGTATCGGTTAGAAAGAAGATGTTATGATCCTGAACCGTTGTGTCAAATAAAATTATCGATGATTTGGCATTCTCTTTTTGATCGAGTTTCACAGAATTAGCAATGATTTCTTGGAAACCGATGTCTCGACTACGGTTTTTAAAATGAACTAGATTAAAAAAAATGCAAATGGAATTGCCTTTCGTGTATAGAGATTTTGTGAAATACTGCATTTGGGGATTTAGAATCCGTTTCTTGATAAGAGTTTTATTTACAATAATGTTCAGCTTTTTGAGTTGAAGGCACTCCCAACAACTCACGGAACGGTTTTATCGGACATTCTTTATTGGTATATAATGGTTCAAAAAATTTTCGAAAAAAAATTGAGTCTTGACCAGTAGGTCCTGAGGATGTTCCGACCAGAAGTTCAATGGTTTGTTGTTGGGGTGGTTTTTTACCATATACAAAAGAATTTGATTTCAATGGTCTGATTTATATGCAGAATTTAATAAGTGCCATGTTCAACTAAATAGATTTTGCTTTGGCATGCCAAAATTTTTCGATTTGTTCAAGAGTTTTTCCTTTAGTCTCTGGCACAAATTGATAAATAAACCAAAGTGATGGAATACTAAACATAGCATACATTAAAAAGGTTCCAGAGGGTCTAATTTTTTCGATTAAAATTGGATTTGTAAGAGTAACAATAAACCCAGTTACCATTAGAAGTAAGCTTCCAATACTTACAGCTAATCCTCGGACTCGAGTGGGAAAAATTTCGCTTATAATAATCCAAACAATTGGGCCAAAAGAAAAAGCGAAGCTAGCGACATATGTTAGTAAAGGAATGATTACGTACTCTGAATGTAGTAAAAATAAAATACTGACTCCCACTAAGGAAATGGAAGTGGCCGTTACTCCAATTAGTAATAATTTCCGTCTACCATATCTTTCAATATTCTTAATGGCAACAAAAGTAAACGCGCAATTAACTACTCCTATGAGGACTGCTCCCAAAAAAGAATTTTGAACATTGTCTAATGATTCATTAATGATGTTAGGAGCAAAATACATGATGGCTGCAATGCCACTTAAATGAGAAAACATAGGTAGAAAGATGCCAATTAATAACGGCACTCTTAAAAAAGGTTTTAATAGTTCTTTATATCCTCCTTTTTGGTTGTTTTGGATTTCTTTTATTTCAGTTGAGATGAGTTTTGATTGTTCTTTGCCATAAATATTTATCATGATGGTCATTGCTTTTTCATCCCTACCAACTTTCAACAACCATCTTGGACTCTCCGGTACAATCAATAATAAAAACAAAAACGAAATTGCAATTGGAATTTCTGTTCCTAACATTCCTCTCCAAAGTTCTTGAACAAATATCCAGTTCCAAAAACTCGAAGAGTCATTAATTATAACTCCTGCCAAATTATCAGCGTTACTCAATATAATCCAGTTTATTGAAAAAGCGAGAAGGATACCCACAGTGATGGAAAGTTGATATAACGATACCATCCTTCCCCTATTGTATGGAAGAGAGAGTTCTGATATGTATATAGGCGCGACTACTGAAGTGATTCCTACTCCAATTCCTCCAATCACACGTACAATAACTAAAAAATTAAACGAAAACTCAAGATTTGAAGTAATCCAATATGGATTATTTAAATTTCCTAAAAATTGGGGAGGAAACATAGATCCCAACGCTGACAATACGAGACAAGAGGCCGCAAGGAATAACATTTTTTTTCTTCCCAGCTTATCTGTGATGATCCCTGCAATGACACACCCGCCTACCGTACCCAATAGAGCACTTGAAACGACCCATCCTAACTGGACTGCTGTCAATTCGAAATGTTGTTTTAAAAAGGTGTTGCATCCTGAAATTATGGCTGTATCATATCCAAAGAGAAACCCACCGATGGTAGATACGAAACATATGATTAATAGGCTGCTCGAATTTTTATAGCTCATAAATTATTAACCTCATGGAATAGTTCTAAGTATCACATAATTCCAAATTTATTAAACGCATCTGCTGAGCTCATTCCATTTTCCAATTCAATTTTGACCAACTTTTCCTTACGAGCTTTATCAATTGCTTTTGCAAACGCATCTTTTACAGATTCTTTGGGTACAATCAGTACGCCATCAAGATCTCCATATACAATATCACCAGGATGAATTTTTACGCCACCAAATTCAATAGGGATGTTAAAATCGATTACCTTTCCTCGAGCTTTTTGATCTTGTGAATAACCTCCAAAGGAAAAGGTTGGAAAATCGAGATTTTGTATTTCAATAGTATCTCTTGACCATCCATTTAATACTGCACCAGTCGCTCCTAGTTTTATTGCCCTAGTACTCATTAGTCCACCCCAAAGCGCGTAATTTGATGAAGCAGCAGTACAAATGTAGACCTCTCCTGCTTTTAGGCTGTCCAAAGCCTCAAACATGATTCCAAAAGGCTTTTTCAATGAGGGATTATGGCTGTTCTCAAAAGACTCGTCATAAACATCAGACCCTAACACAGGCATTGCTCTTCCGATAAGAACAAAATGACTTTGAAGGGGCTTTATAATTGGTGGTAAAAACTGATTAATAAAACCCATGCTATCCAATACATCCCCTACAAGCGCTACAAAAAGCTCTTTTTTTGCAATTTTGAAAAGTTCATCATCATCTCGCCAAATACTATTCATACACTGTGGTTCAAACATTCAAAGCCATGTTCAAAATTTTTACAAAGTCCTTATCATTTGCTATGTATAAGCACTCAAACTGAGCCATTGATTTCATTTAATTCTTTCAAGTTGCTTCAAATGTTGATATAAATAGGCCATAAAGCACTCTCTGTCATCCCTAAATCATCGTTCTAAGATGTTTAAAGTCGATACAACGAACACTAAATCGGTTTAGTAAAAGTATAAAATTTAGCATTTACTAATTTCTCATGATCCACACGATTTTCTGATCAAAAATTCAGGTTCCAACACTCTTTGCTTTTTGGTTCGCTCCATTGTCTTTACATCTTTTAACTCATTTAATTCACTAAAAAGAATATCTACAGCTGTGTTTCCAATGTCTTTTACAGGTTGTCGCATAACTGTAATTGGAGGATTAACTAAATCAAACTCAGATAATTCTGAAAAACTTGCAATCGCAACTTTCGCAGGGATTTCTATCCCTAGTCGCTTGAGCGATCGAATTCCAGCACGCACTAGAAAGTGCGTGGAAAAAACAAGTGCGTCAATTTTTTTGAAAAAAATCAAATCTGATAAACTCTCATCCATTTGAGACTCAAACTTTTCGTAATCTAGGGATTTCACTAATTCATTATGATTCTCTGTATGAAGTTCAATAGCTTCAACATAACCACGAAGTCTCTCCTTCATAGCCTTTAGATCAGATTTTATTGTTATAAAGCCAACTCTTTTTCTAGCTAATTTCAATAAATGTTTCGTAATTCTATTAGCACCACTGTAATTGTTAACTACGACAAAATTTGTGTCGATATCTGGATAATGTCTGTCAATTAAAACGAATGGAAGATTATTATCTTTTAAATATTTGATTTCCGCATGATTTTTCTGGGTAGAAGCAATGATTAGCCCTTCAACTTGTCTACTAAACATTGATTGAATAAGCGTTGCTTCTTTTTTAGGATCTTCATTTGAACTACTAAAAAAAACAGTATATCCCATTTCCATTGCTCTTCTCTCTATATAACTGGCTATATTGGCATAAAAACTATCAGAAATTCTGGGAATAATCAATCCAATCGTCTTAGTCTTACCAAGACTCAGCCAACGAGCTATCTCATTAGGCTTGTAATTTTTTTTCTTAGCATAAGCATATATTCTTTCTTGTGTAGGTCGACTGATATTGTTTGCATCCCCTTTATTGTTTAGAACTAAAGATACTGCTGTTTTAGAAAGATTTAATTCTTTCGCTATGTCTTTTAAGCTGATTTTGTTATACATTCTACTCTAAAAGTCAATTAATAAACTCTAAGGTTCCCCAAAATTAGGACATCCACTCAGTCTAATTTGCAAGACTATTGAGTAACATCCAATGACGAGGGTATAAAATTTCAATCAATTTCGGCTAGATCCCAATTTCATTAGGACGAACTTTTTCTCCATTAATTTCATATCAAACTATATCACAACACATTAGATTGTCTTTCCTGTTTTGACTACCCCATGCTGATATTCGAATGAAATCGTAGTCACACTAATTGAGATTTTTGTCGTCTAAATCTTGGTGCTTTATAGGGATTAATTTAATCTAAATAAAGCCCCCCAATAATTGCTAAATTACAATGAATTATGCAGACATTATTATACAGATATTGTATGAAATACATAGTAATAGAAGAATAGAATAGATTTTGTGTCCGTTCTTAAAAGCAAAAATGAATTGCTAAAATCCATAAAATGTATCTGAACCATATCACAACTTTAGAAAGTGAATTCTGAAGGATACGACCTAAAGAGTGATCGAGATGTCTCTAAATTTCCAAATTGGAAAGTTTTTATATTTTTGAGGTAAGCAACTAAACCGATTTAGTAAAATTTCAATTTTGACGACTTTTTATAAAGAGTAAACGGTGATGAATACAAAATCTAAGGTATTTATTAGGTACAATTTGAATATTGATTGACTAAAACACAAGGATTAAGTGTAAATTATTGTGAAAGCTTCACTCAAAAGGATTGTGTTTGATGGGCAAACACCATTTCGATGTAGTTACTCAGATCTCCCTAACTACAATCATAAATTGCACTATCACGATAATGGATTGGAGTTGACTCTAATACTTGAGGGTAGTGGAACTCGGTTTGTAGCTGACAACGTTGCAGATTTCCATTCTGGAGATTTGGTACTGCTGGGACCGAATTTACCACATCTATGGTTAAACATGAAAAAGAGTTTTGACAAAAACGAAACTTTCTATAGGAGAGCCACATTACATTTTTCTAAAGATTTCATAGATAAAGTATTCTCGGAATCTATGGAATTAATGCCTTTAATTAATCTCTTTAAAATGTCTAAAAGAGGAATAGGTTTCTCTAAAAAAACTAGTAGAATAATCAAGCCTTTGCTCTTTCATATATGTAATATTCGAGGGGGGTTAAGGAAATGGTCGGTAATATTCGATATATTCTACCATCTTTCTGAAGCAAATAGTTTTGACTTATTGGGTAGTCCGGGATATTGTTTGCATAATGACATCAGTAATAATCAGGTTTTTGATAAAATTTTTCAGTACGTTGAAAACAATAAAGAAAAAAAAATTACGTTAAAAGAAATAGCAGAAATGGCGTTTCTTACTAAATCTTCTTTCTGTCGTTTTTTCAAGCAAAAAACGGGTAAACCATTTTTTGTGTTTTTAAATGAATTTAGAATAAATCATGCTAGAAAGTTGTTGATTGAGGATAACGATTTGCAAATTAGTGAAATAGCAATCAGGTCAGGTTTTCCCAGTGTTCAATATTTTAATTCTAAATTCAAGGAGTATAACAAAGGGCTAACCCCTTTGCAGTATTTGAAGGAAAAGAAATTGAACCCTTTTTCCAAATAGTTGATACGGCCTGTTTAGACGCTACTAAAAAGCTTTTTTTTCAGTTGCCGTTATATTCGTTTTATTATCGAAGTTCTTTGAACTGAAAATGGAGACCAACAAAAAAAGTAAAAAAGAACACCCTATACTCATTGTTCCATGAAGTTCTTCCAATACCATCTAGCAGCTGACAAATAAACATTGATGGTGGGTGAGTGGTTGCTCATCAGATCGTTTTCTTCTACGTATTTAGATTCTATCTGCAATCGAAACGGCACCTATACTCACTTGGTTCGACGATTCGATCGAGTCAAAGAAAAAATCATCAAAATCACGTTGGCCAACTTGACTAAACTCAGTGATGAGATTATGCCTACTTTCAATCTTTTCTTGATAAGGAGGTTCTAAACCAAAAATAGCCATTAAGGAAAAACCAGAAGTCATCTTGATTGATACCCTTACAAAAAGAAGCCTTCAAACGGTTGAAAATTAAAATAGGAATCACAATCACACCTAGTCATGCCTCTTCAATAATCTCCTTTCTTTACCCATTTTAACACCGATTTTCACGGCAAAAAATAGACCGTAAATCATCAGGTATAGGACGCTCCAAAGAACAGGATTTTTTTATTGCCAAGGAATGGACCCTAATAACCTTCCCATCAAACAATTGACTACGAATTTTAATTGTGCACTAGATAGTTGAACTTATTCTATATGGATTTCGAAAAAAAGGACCAACTATAGTAAACCGCTAAGGGGGCATCAAGGTCTTTAATCTTTCATTTTCCATACGGATAACTATTTTTCGGAATTTAAAAGCGTAGTAAAATGTTGCTCAAAACTCTGATAATCGTTTTTTTCTTTGGAAAACACAAATACACTTCCCATCTGTAATTCAGCAAGAGATATTTCAAGCGATTTTTCGCGAACCTTCCAGTTGGCCAATTTAATTCCTGTATAAGGGTCAATTTCAAAACCTTTAACTGCATTAAACCAATTCGGAAGAGTAATTCCCACTTTTATATTTTGGACATTGTTCCATTTGTAACCATCATCTTTTATCTGGTAATCTGTATTGGAAACAAATACTATTATTTTGTTTGGGGTAATTAATGTAGCAACATCAACTTCTGCGGGAGCAACTATATCACCATCCCATGGATCTGATAGCAAAAGGTCTTTTTCGAGCAGTTTAATCACTCTACTATAGTTTCGAAGAGCTTCTTTTGTTTCAGGATAGCCTCTTCCCGCTTCTTCGTCAAATACAAACCAAAGATTTCCTTTGGCTCCCCTTCCAAGGTTGTAATAAAGCTGGGCTCCGAGTTCGTCAGGCGTTGGTAAGGGCATTTTTGGTCTTTTGCTCCAAAGGTTAACACCTTGAGTCCATACCCATATCGGTTTTGGTTCTGATGCATACTTTAGGTCAGCGGTATAATAGCCAGTTTCTTCAAGATGGGTACCATATCTGTAAGGCCATTTACTAGTGGTAGGTGCCGCTACACAATAATGATTGTGACTAGGAATATCAGGAATAAAAGCAAATTCTGGAAACTTAACATTTCGGCACAGGGTAATTAGTGTTGGTTTTTTTACAGAGTATTTTTTTGTGATCTCATTGCTGGTATGCATTAATAGTGGTGGGTAACTCCAATCTGGTTCATCATGAAGATACCACAAGTCAACAGCAGGATGATCTTCAAGATCTTTAATCAAGTCAACTTCAGGATAAATGCCGGTGTGCAGCATTGCTTTGAATCCTGTGGATTTATAATCTTCTGAGAAAAATTTATCCGTAGATTTAGATGATTGGCCTCTAACCATGGTATTTAAGTGATGTTTCTGAGCATCATCATACTGGTTTTCTTTTATCCCCCATGTTCCATTGGCAAAATAATCAGCATAAGCATTTCTATGGCTGTAAATTACTTCTTCCTTTTCATCAATTTCAGTTTCAATCTTTACCAATGCCAGATCACCGGGAGAAAATGGTTTTTCAACTTTTAACTGGACAATTACATGTCCATTTTTCTCTATTTTTTGCGCAGAAAAGTTTACTTCTGCATTTCGCTTTCCTTCGAATGTTACGGATTTAATAGTTGTTTCGGAAGGAACAAAACTTTTGATATGAAGGCAAATATTCGAGAGGGTTGAATCCATTGTAATAGAACTCACCCTCAGTTTTTCCTTCTCAAAAATTCCGGGATGGTAGGCTATCGGTTGCCAATGGCTTCCAGTAAACGCAAAATCAGCTTTTTTACCTATTTGGAAATCTTCAGAAATACCACAAATCTCTTGTACCGTAGTTTCTCCAGGTTGAAGTTCTTTTGTATGTAACCTATCCCACACAACATCACCAAACAACCTAAGATTACCATTCGAACGTAAATTAACATACCAATCTCGTATCCTGACTGGTTCATCAGAAGTATTGGTAAAATATACTAGTACCAAGCCTCCTATATTTCTTCTTTCATTAATTTCTTCCACCACAACTTTCTCTTCCCATTTTGCTGGCCTTAGTGTCACATAGTTGATTTTTATAGGTAAATCATCTGGATTAGGTTTAATCCACTGGGATATCCCAATGATTGGAATTAACACAAATAATACTATTGGAAATAATTTAATTAAGTTCCGTTTCATAATCTTTTTTTTTGTTGTTCTATTTCCTTATTGCAAAAGTTTTATTATTTCCGTCATTTTGGTTAAATGCCCTTATTTTCAAATTGTCTGTATCTTTAACCGGTATAAAACATTATAGTGCATTAGACTCTAGTTCTTCCTCATAGGCAATTTATCTAACAGCAAACCCTAGAAAGGCAATGTCAGTTGTTGCAAGTTCTTCATAAATAAGTTCTCTGGGAGGTACATTTTTTTAACCGTATTGCTCAAACCACTCATCAACTCTTGCTAACTCGAAAGCTCCAATTGTGTTGGCTAATTTATTCCATCTTTCTAAAATTGCTTTACTTCTACTCTTAATTTCTGGTTCTTTGGACCATGCTTTTTTTCTGCAAGGATAAATAGCATAGGAACTATGTAAATACTCCTCCATTTGGAATTCCTTAGGGGTTTTACCCCACAACAGTGTTTGTTTGCCTATACCCGAATTGTTCATACTCCATAGTAAAATAATATGATTTGACTGATTTTCGATATTCTAAATGGTCAAGATTTCAATGGGTCATCTCCAACAAACTAGAAAATTTAAAATAATTCTAAAGGATTTCACATGCATGATTGAACTATATGGCGAAGTATCAATGGACTGTATGGCGCGGATTAGAATTGGATTCGGTGGCGCAATGTAGGTTGAATTAGACAGTCGACTCATCCAAATCAGAACAATTGACAAAACACATTCATTTTTAGGTAAAATCAAATAAATTTTTAACAATTGGTATAAGGATATTTGACTCATAACAAATTTAGATCCGATGTTTTTTCGAAAAAAATCAACATAAAATAAAGATTATGAGCGTGAATTTTTTTACTAACAAGTGGTTTTGTCTTATGCACTTGAGTTTTTCATTTTTAATTTGTTCTGAACTAATAGCAAGTGGCGTTCCTTATAAATGCTATGGAAAATTTGGGCCCCCTCATATGAATACGGACGTCAATGATGTTCTTCAAATTACCATAAAAGGTCGAGTTACAGATGCAAATGGCATTGCTTTATCTGGTGCGTCAGTTGTAGAAAAAGGCACTACTAATGGCACGCAAACTGATTTCGACGGCAATTATGCTATAAATGTCTCATTTGATGCCACTATGGTGTTTTCATATGTCGGTTTTATCCCGCAAGAAGTAATAGTTGGTAATTCTGATGAAATAAACGTTATGCTAGAGATAGATACAGCTAGTCTAGAAGAGGCGGTAGTTATTGGCTATGGAACTCAAACAAGAGCTGAATTGACTAATGCCATTTCACAGTTGGAAGGAGCCGTTTTAAGACAAGCACCAGCAATTTCCACTTCAAATCTACTTCAGGGACAAATTCCTGGACTTTTTGTGGTTCAGAGTAGTTCTGCTCCAGGTTTTGATGATTCTGAACTAAGAGTACGTGGTTCAAGCACATTTAATGGAAATGTACCTGTTTTGGTTGTAATTGATGGGGTTGCAAATCGAGATCCAGATGGTCTCAACCGTATCGATCCTAACGATATTGAAAATTTATCAGTTTTGAAAGACGCTTCGGCTGCAATTTATGGGGCACAGGCAGCCGGTGGTGTAATTCTGGTAACCACAAAACGTGGAAAGATTGGAAAAGCCAAGTTTCAGTACAACTTCGACCAGGGCTATTCAAGACCTATAGGCAAGCTAGGTATGGCTAACGCTCTACAATACATGTCTATTAACAATAGCTCAGATGAATTGGATGGCAGACCACTTGGATTTCCTCAAGAATTAATTGATGCATTCCAAGATGGTTCAAGGAAATCTACAGATTGGTGGGATGAAATTATTGGTGGGAGAAACCTATTGCAAAGCAGACATTCTTTAAACATAAGAGGTGGGTCAGAAAAAGTCAAGTACTTCACCTCAGTTGGTCATGCTAGACAAGGGGCACTAGCGGTAAATGACGATAAAACCCAGTTAAAACAATATAATTTAAGATCTAATTTGGATGCTAACTTGACGGATAACCTTAGTTTAAAGTTTGATGTTCACGCAAGACGGAAATTCGTGCAAAGACCTCAAGGAGATGAAGGGGGGATCGGTAATCAACTTGCAGTTACTAGCCCTTTGTTACCAGCATTCATAAATGGAGATACAAATCTACCGACAGCAGGATGGTCTGAGTTTAATCCAGCCGCTAGAGTAACTAGCCCAGGTTATGGAAAGTATACTCAAGATGTATTTAATTCAAATATTAATTGGGATTTAAGACTGCCCTGGCTTTCAGATGGGCTTTCATTTAAGGGTTTTATAGCCTATGACCAATCTTATGATGAGGTTCGAGAGTTCAACTACACTTGGTTTTGGTATGAACTTGATGAGAATAGTGAAGTTGTACGAAGACCTTCAAGGACAATCGAACCTCCAGGACTCACACAACAATTTATTAAATCAAATCAGATCACCTTGAACTTTAGATTTGAATTTGAAAAAAGATTTGCTAGAGATCATGATTTAAAGGTCTTTATTGCATATGAACAAAATGAATTCGCACGAAATTTCTTTACATCCGGAAGACTCAATTTTGAATCTGCAGCCATTGATGAATTGTTTGCTGGGAGTTTGAATCAAAAGGATTGGATTACCGATGGATCCGCATCTGAAAGTTCTCGACAAAATTATTTTGGAAGGGTGTCATACTCTGCATTTTCAAAATATCTATTACAATTCAACTTCAGATATGATGGTTCAAGTATATTTCCTAAGGGTAACCGATTCGGATTTTTCCCAGGAGCTTCTGTCGGTTGGCGTCTTTCAGAAGAGCCGTTTATACCAGAGATATTCAGTAACTTAAAATTAAGATTTTCATGGGGTATAGTTGGTAATGACAGAGTGGAACCATTTCAGTTTTTACAGACGTTTGGTTTGCCTGAACCATTTATCGACAATGCCGGAGGAGTTGTAATCGGAGGGAAAGATGTTCAAACTTTAGTTCCCGGTGTGTCTTCTAACCCAAGTATTACTTGGGAAAAAACAGAAAATATTGATATTGGTTTAGAAGGATCTTTGTTTGATGGGAGACTTGGCTTTACTTTTGATTATTTCAAGCAGAATACAACAGATATTTTAGCGGAACGTAACTCATCGATTCCTAGTGTATTTGGTATTCTGCCTCCAAGTGAAAACATTGGAGAGTTTGAAAATCAAGGATTTGAAACACAACTTATATACAACTATAATAGTGGAAATCAATTCAGCATAGGTATAACAGGCAATTTCACCTACGCTCGTAATAAAGTGGTGTTTTTAGATGAGGTGCCGCCTGCCGAAGGGTCAGAATTCCAAAAGGTAGAAGGTATGCCATTAAACTCTCCGTTGGTATACAAAACCATCGGGATTTATAGAAATCAGGATGATTTGGACAATAATGTGAATTATCCTGGGGCAGATTTAGGAAATTTAATTTTTGAAGATTTAAATGGTGATGGGGTTATAAATGGAAATGATAGATATAGGTTAAATGCAAGATCTTTTCCAGAGATACAATATGGTGTAAATATTGTAGCGGGCTATAAGAACTTTGATTTAAGTATGCTATTGCAAGGACAAGCAAGAGTTAAAAGACAACTGAACAATGAGTTTAATGCTTCAGCTGCTGGAAATAATTTAGCCTATTATGCAGAAAATTCTTTCACATTAGCTAATGTTGATGCGGAATTTCCTAGAATTGGTCGAACTGGCCTTGACTCAAATTCAAGTGGTGACTTTTGGTTCAGAAACTCAGATTTTTTGAGAATTAAGTCGATGCAAATTGGATATATGATTCCTGATAAAGTTTTAAGCAAATTAAACAGCTTTGAAAGTTTTCGGTTCTATTTAAGTGCAACAAACTTATTGACAATTTTTGACTCCTTGGGTGAATTTGAAATAGGTGATCCAGAATTCAGTGACACTTTTAGTTTTCCACAGTTGAGAGCTATTAATCTTGGATTTAATGTAAGTTTTTAGAGAAGATTTGAAAAAAGTAATATATAATACAATGAAATTTTTAGTTTTTGTAGTATCGTTAACCGTCATTATTGGTCTTAACTCTTGCAATGAAGATATCCTAGAATTGACTCCGTTAGACCGAATCAGTGAAGCAGCAGTATTTACCGATGAAGTATTTCTAACTAACTATGTCAATGGTAATTATAGAGGCATTCGACAACATTTTAATCCTGATGCCGGCGGATATATAGGCCTTACGGATATAGCAACTTTTCAGGACCAGACACTCCAATACAATGGTGCGGCAACGGCCTATCGTGAAGGCAACTTAACTCCTGATTTGGTCGGGTCTTTTACTCGAGTGGTAGCCGTTGGCAGTTTGTGGGGAGTTTCATACGACTACATACGTCGAATAAATGGTTTTTTAGAAAAGACTGAAGATAATACAGAATTGGACTCAGAAAGATTAAGGATCTTGACTGGAGAATCTATTTTTCAAAGAGCTTATATCTATTTTGAATTACTTCGACATTTTGGAGGGGTCCCTTTAATAGTAAACTCAGTAGAACTAGATGAAACTGAAGACACCCCTATAAGTCGTTCTACTTATGAGGAGGTTGCCCAATTTGTGTTAAAGGAGCTAGATAGAAGTGCCGAATTATTGGAAGGAGAAGATATGGAAACTGGAAGAGCAAGTCACGCTGCCGCACTTGCATTAAAAGCAAGAATGTTGTTGTATATGGCCAGTCCTTTGAACAATCCGTCCAATGATGTTTCTAAATGGCAAGCTGCTGCTAGGGCACATGAGGTTGTATTTAATTTGGGCTTTAGTTTAATTTCTGACCACACACAACTGCAGCGAGAGCCTTTAAAGACAAAGGAAGTTATTTTCGGACGTGAATTTACCATTCAAAATGGAACAGAATCAAGAGCGTTTGGATATGCTTGGGGCTACAATTATGATTTTTGGCCTTCTGGTTTTGATTCACAGCAAAAACAAGTGCCAACTCAGCGATTTATTAACATGCATCAAATGACCAATGGGGAATATCCCTATTTGGATAATAACTTGACCATAAATCCTGCTTCGGGCTATGATCCTCAAAATCCATTTGTAGATAGAGACCCTCGTTTCTATTTTAATGTTTTATTCCCAGATGCTCCTGTGAGCATTATTGATGGAGGAAGAAGTACACAAAGAACATATGAATTTTGGGAAGACGCTAATCCAGATATTCCAAATGAAAACCCAACGGCTTCCGATCCTATAAATGGTCAGGTTTTATTTGACTTTGGTAGAGACTCTAGAGCGTATTGGGTAGAGGGACTAACCCCTTTCCATTGGAATATACAAACGGGTTATGTTTTTAATAAATTACTAGATTTCAGTGGTCCACGAGCCGATTTTCAATATGACTATGACAACGTTACTACATTTATTAGATTGGCCGAGATGTACCTTAATTACGCAGAAATACAAATTGCCTTAGGCAATGAAAGCGAAGCGAGGAATTATATCAATTTAGTTCGAGCAAGACCATCTGTTAACATGCCACCAGTCGAAGCTAGTGGAAATGAGTTAATCGAGTTGTACAGAAAAGAAAGAGCTGTGGAACTGGCTCTAGAAGACCATCGATTTTGGGATTTATTAAGATGGAAAGCAGGTCCTGGCCATATTGATATTAATCCAGTATTTGGGATCTCTGTAACCAAGGATTGGTCTCAAGGAGGGGTATTGAATTTTCAATATATTCCCGTTGTTGAACAAAGAGAACCGTGGCCAGGGGATTACTATTATCTCTTGCCAATACCAAGGGATGAAATTAATAGGACTGGTATGCAACAAAATCCTGGTTATCAATAGAAAGTTTATCCAAGTTTGGTTTAAAAAAAGCCAAGGGCTTATAGGTGTATCTTATGGATTAATGTAAAAAATCTAATAGAGAGGAGAAGTAAACTATTTCCAGATTTAATTTTGAGACTTTTTTATTTTAAGATTATTTCTTTTCCAATCATGATTGGTGTTGGTTGTTCACAAATAGAAATAAATGAAAAATTGTTTGATAAAATAGAGGGCAATGAATCTGGAATTTTGTTTAACAATTTTGTTCAGGAAAATGACACGATAAATTATTTTCAATACATACAGATTTACATGGGAGGAGGAGTTGCTATGGGAGATGTGAATAATGATGGTCTTCAAGACATTTATTTTACAGGCAATATGGTGGATAATAAGCTTTATTTGAACAAAGGAGAGTTTAAATTTGAAGATATCACAACTGAAGCCGGTGTTGCAGCCGATGGCCGTTGGATTACTGGTGTAACCATGGGAGATGCCAATCAAGATGGTTGGTTGGATATTTACGTGAGCGTATCTGGTATATGGCAATCGACTAAAAACCTACTTTACATCAATGATGCTAATGAAAATGGTATTCCAACGTTCACAGAGATGGGTATTCAATATGGTGTGGCTGATGAAGGTTATAGTACACAAGCAGTATTCTTCGATTATGATAGAGATGGGGATCAAGATCTTTATGTAATCAACTACCCAGTGAACACTGCGGGACAGAATATGCAAAGATTTAACTATTACCAAAATAATAATGTGCCGTACAAAGACAGCGATCGATTATACATGAATAACGGAACTGAATTTGTTGATGTGACTAATGAATCCGGATTATCCAAATATGGACTATCCCTAGGCGTTTCTGTTGGAGATTTTAATAAAGATGGTTGGTTAGATATTTATGTGTCGAATGATTTTGTGACGCCAGATTACTTTTTCATAAACAACAAGGATGGAACTTTTAGTGATCATAGTCTTGAAATCACGAAACATACGGCATATTTTGGGATGGGGACGGATGCTGCAGATATCAACAATGACGGTTATTTGGACTTTTTTCAAGCCGATATGCTTCCGGAAGATAATAGAAGATCTAAAGCGAATATGGATAGTATGGACGCTGATAGGTTTCACAGCATAGTCGAAAATAATATGCATCATCAATATTCAGCTAATATGATGCAACTTAATATGGGATTGAATGATAGAGGACTCCCCTTTTTTTCTGATGTGGCACGGTTATCCAATTTACATGCAACGGATTGGAGTTGGGGGCCCCTTTTTGCTGATTTTGATTTAGATGGTTTTAAAGATCTGATGGTGACCAATGGTATTCGATATGAAATCAATAACAAAGATTTTTTTAATAATCTTGAAAATGTCGATATTAAGACCTATGATTTATTAGATCTAAACAGTCAAATGCCGTCTGAGAAAATTCCTAATGTGATATACAAAAACGCAGGAAATCTTGAATTTCGAGAGGTTACAGAGTCTTGGGGATTTTATGAAAAAGGATTTTCCAATGGTGCTGCTTATGGTGATTTGGACAATGATGGCGATTTAGATTTAGTGATAAATAATTTAAATGACTATGCAAGCGTATTTAAAAACAATGCCATTGAAAATGATTTAGGCAATTTCATAAAAATTAAATTGAGGGGGCCTTCCAGTAATCCCTTTGGAATCGGCTCAAAAGTTTGGGTCTCTTCCAATTCGGATATTCAATATCAAGAATTAATGATGACAAGAGGGTTTCAGTCATCTGTGCCGCCAGAATTGGTTTTTGGTTTGGATAAAACAAAAAAAATAGATAGTATCAAGGTAGAATGGCCTAATGGTAAGGTTTCAAAGTTGTTTGATGCTGTTATTAATAAAACATTCGAAATTGATTATGCAACTTCACAAGAGTCGTTGTCAGAACAAAAACAGAATCCAAGCTTATTTAAAGACATCACTCAAGAATTAAAATTATTTCACAAGCATAAGGAAAATGAATTTGATGATTATAAATACCAAGTTTTATTACCCCATAAAATTTCAGAGTATGGACCAGCTTTGGCCATAGGGGATATTAATAACGACAACCTTGATGATTTTTATATCGGTGGCGCATATGGCAGTTTAGGTGCGTTATTTGTACAACAGAAGTATGGTGGATTTACTGAATTAAGTAGTTTTCCTCATGCGTTATCTAAGTTTCAGGAAGACACTAGTGCCGTTTTTTTTGATGCTAATTCTGATGGACTTGAAGATCTTTACGTTGCTAGTGGAGGCAATGAATACCCTCCAAACCATAAAGCATACCAAGATCGGCTATATATGAATTTGGGTGAAGGAAAGTTTGCTTTATTGAAGTCTGCTTTACCGATTTCTCGTGAAAGTGGGGGAAACGTGATATCGGGGGATTATGACAATGATGGCGATGAAGACTTGTTAGTTTCTGCAAGAATCGTCCCTAGAAATTATCCCAAAGCTCCCAAAAGTATTATTCTTAGGAATGATAGTGAAGGAGATAATATAAAATTCACAAACGTCACTTCAGAAATAGCACCAGTATTGGATGATTTGGGAATGATTACTGATGCAAAGTGGATGGACTTGGATAACGACAAAAGGCTAGATTTGGTTTTAATAGGCGAATGGATGTCAATTAAGTACTTAAATAATGTAAATGGAAAGTTTATTGATAGAACAGAAGAGTTTCAGCTTGCTAATACACAAGGATGGTGGTATGGTATGGAAGCTGATGATTTCGACAGAGATGGCGATACTGATTTTGTAATGGGGAACCTTGGGTATAATTATAAGTACAAGGCAAAAAAAGGAGAGCCGTTTTCACTGTTCACCTACGATTATGATGGAAATAATATGGAAGACTTGGTTTTGTCATATTATCAATACGGAGAACAATATCCTGTTAGAGGTAGGGAATGCTCATCGCAACAAATACCAGCTATTAAGAAAAAATTCAAAGATTATAACTCTTTTGCTGAAGCGAATCTAATTCAAATATATTCGAGAGAGCATTTGGAAAAGTCTAGGCAGTTTTATGTGGAAGATTTTGGAAGTGCATATGTGGAAAATATAGATAATAGAGGATTTAAATTGCACAGATTAGATGCCTATGCGCAAATATCTTCTCTCAATGCATTTGTAACAGGTGATTTTAATGATGACGGAAATATTGATGTTTTAGCTGCGGGAAATCTTTATGGATCAGAAATTGAAACGCCTAGGAATGATGCAGGATATGGATTAGTACTATTAGGGGATGGCAAAGGAAATTTTAAATCATTAAAACCTTATGAAGTTGGCATTCAAATTACTGGCGAGGTAAAATCAATTAATGAGATTAGATTGGCAGGAGGAGTAAAAGGCTATTTGATTGCAAAGAACAACGACATATTACAGTTGATATCGATAAATAAACTCTAGAAATTAAGAGTTTCTCTTAGATCCTTTAATTTATTCATAATAAACTAAAACATTGAAACTTTGAATTTACCTTTCAAGTATTTAGCGTTTGTATTCGTAACACTTTATGGGATAACATTAAAATCTCAAATTCAAAATATTGCTAATGATGCCGTAGTTACGGCATCGACTTTTAGCAGTGAAAAATTTAAACCTTCTAATGTATCTGATGGAATCATTGGAATTGATGGTATTGGAGAATGGTCATGTGAAGGATTGACTTATGTCTGGGGATACATTAGATTACCTTGGATTAGACTAACATGGAATAACATTAAAACTATAGATAGAATTATCTTATATGATAGACCAAGCCTAAAGGAACATCTTTCAGGAGGTATGTTAAAGTTTAGTGATGGTTCAAGACTGGTCGTTACAGAAATTTCCAACGATGGATTGGGTAAGGTTATTGAATTTCCCCCCAAGAAAGTAAAATGGGTAGAGTTTGCGGCTTCTGACGGTTCTGGTTCAGAGTTAGGTCTTTCAGAAATTGAGGTTTATAGTCCGCCCTCAGAATATGGCAACTATTTGTCTTATGTCAATCCTTACATAGAATCGGCAAAAGGGAGATATTTCTTTTTCACTCCTGGGGCACGCCCTTTTGGTATGGTGTCTGCTGCGCCAATAACAAGAAACAAAAATCAATATGGGGGTGGCTATAATTTTAATTCATTGGAGGTTATCGGTTTTGGTCAATTACATGGTTGGATGGTTTCAGGGATTCAAATTATGCCTACAATGGGTAATGTTGATATTAAAAGGGGATCTGAAAGTTGGAAATCGAAGTTTAGTCACGACAGTGAGAAAGTTTCTCCTGGATACCATAGACTTTTTCTTGATGATTATGGTATATGGACTGAATATACTAGTTCTGTTAGAGCCACTTTTTATAAACTGACTTACACTAAAAGAGGAATGGCGCCATTCTTGGTCAACTTAGGGGGGTATTTGGGTAATTCAACGATGGTTGCAGCAGAAATTATAAAGGTTGATAGTGAGAAAATTGAAGGTTCATTTATTTCAAGTGGGCGATTTTGGGGCGGTCCAAAAAAGGTTAAAGTATTTTTTGCCATGCAATTCAACAAACCCATGAAATCTATGGATGGTTGGAATCAAAAAGGGGTTAAAAAAGATATTGATCAACTTTATGGTTCTAAAAAGTTATCAAGGAGAGATTCCATAAGTTTTTTTGGGATAACACAAAGCTATTGGAACGCTCCCTCATCAGGTATTCAAGCAAATTTTAAGGTAGAACCAGGAGAACAAATTCTAGTAAAAATTGGCGTGTCTTATACCAGTATAGAAAATGCTTGGATGAATCTAAATTCAGAAATACCACACTGGGATTTTAACACCATCAGAGATGAATCTGCGTTGGTCTGGGAAAGCATGATTTCTAGGATTAAGGTAAAAGGGGGGACCGAAAAACAAAGAATTAAGTTTTATACTGATTTATGGCATGTACTTCAAGGTAGAAATATAATCAACGATATTAATGGACAGTATCCTGACTATACTCAAGGGAAAAGGGATTGGAAATTTACTGAAGCAGAACTTAAAGTTAGACAATTGCCTTTACAAGACGGTAAAGCGAAATTCAATATGTACAATTCTGATGCTTTGTGGCTTACAAAATGGAATCTAAATGTATTGTGGGGGTTGGCATGGCCTGAATTGCAAGACGATTTTTCAGCTTGTTTAGTACAGTATGATAAAAATGGAGGACTATTACCCAGAGGACCTAATCTTGGAGGGTATTCATATATCATGACGGGTTGTCCTGCAACAAGCATGTTGGTGAGTACTTTTCAGAAGGGATTGATGAAAAAAGTCCCACCATATGAGGCTTATTCCGCTATAAAAAAAAATCATATGCCTGGTGGAATGATTTCAGAAAATGAGAAAGAACTGGAGTTCTATATTGATAATGGATATTGTCCCAATAATGCTGGTAAAACTTTGGAATGGGCGTTCCAAGATTGGTCCTTGGGTCAAATGGCTTTAAAACTGAAAAAGAATAAAGATGCAGATTATTTTTTAAATCGTTCAAAAGGATGGTCTACACTATTTCATCCACAAAAAAAGATGATTTTCCCTAAGAATGAAAGGGGACAATGGTTGCATGAAGATGCATTAGCCATGCAGGGCTGGGTTGAATCAAATTCATGGCAGGGAACATGGGGAATTTCCCATGATTTAGAAACTTTAGCAAAAATGATGGGAGGAAAAGATACGCTTGCAAATAAGTTGAATTATGCTTTTGAGCAAGCGATAAAAGATGATTTTGTTTACGGGTATGGAAACGGATATGTAAGTTATGCAAATCAGCCTGGTTGTTCTAACGCACATGTTTTTAATGAAGTCGGTAAACCATGGCTTTCACAATTTTGGGTTAGAGAGGTCAATGAAAAGGCATATGGGGGAACATCACCTCATGAAGGTTATGGTGGCCATGATGAAGATCAAGGGCAGATGGGGGCAATAAGTGCTTTGATGTCATTAGGACTTTTTAGTATTAGGGGAACCAACTCAATGAATCCATCCTATGAATTAACAAGTCCGGTATTTGATGAAATCCATATTGTTTTAAATAAAGATTATTATCCAGGGGGAATATTTAAAATCCGGACTAGAAATATTTCTGATTCGAATGTCTATATAAGATCTATAAAGTTAAACGGCAAAAAAAGAATGAGTTTAAGACTCTCACATCAAGAATTTACTGAAGGAGGGGTATTGGAATTGACTTTAGCGAGTAAGCCGAATAGGGCATTGAAAATGTCGGAGAATTTGATAGAATTTTAATTGCGATAAAAAGGATAACGTGACAAAAAAAATAACATTTAATCTGATTTTATTGTTAGGAATAATGATAAATCAGAAAATTTTAGCACAAATTGAGCATAAACCTTCTAATCCAGAATACTATGCAATGGATAGGGAAAACATTTCATTCGATGATTATCAAACTTTACTCGTAAACTATCGAGGTTTTGTCAGTCCGCGCCAGTTTAGTATTACTCAATTCACCAATGTTCAATTTCTGCCGTTTTCATCTGAAAGGTACAATTTTAACCTTAACTTTTATGATAAGAGTACGAAACGACTCATTGAAGATGATGTCCCCGTGAGATGGAAAGCATGGGTAGATTATAGAGAAAGTTTCGATCCTCTTGGTTCTAATTTCAGACCCAATTCGCCATGGGTTATGGTCACACAAGATGAACGTTGGAGACCAAATCTAGCACATCGAAAAGGGACTTTTCATAAAGAAAAAGAAAATAAATGGGTCAGTTTTTCAGCAGAAAGTTGGACCAGTGTTGCTCATAAAGATGATGAAGTATTTATAAAGCTTAAGCTTAGCAACAGAAATTCGGAAGATTTGAATCTCATTATAATCCCTAATCAGGTGGCAGAAAACATCAACAATGCTTCCAGGGGAGGCGACTCAAGAGTAAAGAAGATAGACGTTTTTACTATTGGTAGCGAGGTAGCATATGCAAGGGTATCATCAAGTATTGAAAATATTTCAGAAAAAGGATTTGAAATCAGTCTAGCTCCAGGAAAAACTGAAGTATACTGGTTTGCCGTTAAATTTTACGATCCAAATAAAGAAAGTCCCAACATCGTCCAATACGATATTCAAAACCGAATGGATGACGCTGAAAAAACGACTAGGGAAAAGTTGGATTGGGCATATAACCAATTACCTAAATTCACTAGCACGAATAAAAATTTAGAAAAATATTACTACCGAAGTCTGCTTTCAATGCTGATGAGTCGCTATGAAAACCCTAATTTCATTACTGATGTTTTTTGGGCGGTTGGAATCTGGCCTTTTACGATTAGTTGGGATAATTCCTATAGTTCAGATGTCATGGCTATGCTTGACCCAGAAAGTTTAAAAGGAGCAATTCTAACAAACTTTGAATATGTAAAAATGAAGCGGACTTATGTTGGGTGGAATGGTGCACACTGGGATAACCTATACATTCAAGAGCCATTTGCCCTTCAAAAAATGATTAAAGCCTATTTGAGGCATACCAATGATTATTCAATTTTTGAAGAGAAAGCATCGGAATTCACTGTATGGGAATGGATGCAACGTTGGGTCGTTGAACTTCAAACGAAATACGTCGATGAATTGGGGCTAATAAATGTTGGTTATAATACTGAAAAGATTATTGAAATACGGACTGATGGATACAATCATGTGGTACCAATTACAAACGCTCTAACTATTGATTTACTGTATCAGATGGCAGGATGGGCAAAAAAGAAAGGGAATGATAACTTGAGTCAAAAATATAGTACCGATGCTGTAAAGTTAAATAACCTAGTAAACAAGCATTTGTGGAATGAAAAACAAGGATGGTTTGATAATCTTTATCCTGATGGAACGAAAGGCACCATATGGACGTATCACTTGTTCGATCTATTAGACTCAGATCATTTAACCCCAAATCAAATAATTCGTTTGATTGGACATTTACAAGAAGGTGAATTTCTAGGAAAATATGGAATATATTCTATTTCTAGAAGAGATAAGATACACTGGGACATGATTGATTCAGATTGGGGAGGTGGAGGACAGTATGCTGGTATGCCCGGACGTATTTCACGATATTTATACCAAAGGGGGTTTGCAGGAAAAGGTTGGGATCTTTTAAAGAGACATATTAGATACATGGACCATTTTCCCTATTTACCACAAAATCCTTGGACTGATAAAGCAGAACAGGATCGTTCTTCTATGCCCGTACAAATTGCAGCTGGTGCAGGGATAGAAGCAATCATATTTGGAATATTTGGGATAGAGATGAAAGAACGAGAATTGTCAATAAAACCGTTCAACCATGAAGATATTGGAAAAGCAGTTTTGAAAAATATCGTATGGAATAATAGGAAATTTGAAATCAAACTCACAAAAAAGACTTTTTCAGTATATGAGGACGGAAGGCTGATTTCAACTGAATTTTATGGTGAAAAAGTTGTTGTCAAGTCAAACATTTCACGTTAATTGTATAAAATAATGGGAATAAGTATGAAATGGGCAGCATTATATCAAACAAATTTTTGGAGTTTAAAGGGAACTACGGTATTGTCAAGATGTAGAATGAAAAAAGTGTTTTCTAACCCAATTAACTTGTAAGTAGATAAAAATAAATCAAGTGATTTCTAAGCTTTAGAAAAGAAAAAAATCAAGAAATCGTATGCTCTAGAATTATTTGTTATTGACTCCTCCATTTATTTAATCATGTTTTGGAATGACCCTTGTGTGCATTAAAGGTTCAATTAATGATATTAAAAATATACCATACATGATACAAAATGGAGCATGGAACAAAATAGGGTTCCACATTTTAAAATTGAATAGTTCGAACCAAGGTTGAAAGTCCAAATTAAAAAACAATCAAGTGTAATGTTAAGAATTCTTAAATCTGAAAAATGGGCAGAATTACCGATGAGAGTTGGATTTGGATCGTTTATGCATCCAACAGAAAAGAGGCTTATTTTAATTAAGCAACTAGGTGTTGACGATATTATTCTCAATATGTATAAAAACAATCTTATTGATACAAATTTCGATTTTCTTCCATTAACAGGAGATAAACAATGGGAATATAAAGAGTTATTACTACTTCGTAATAGAGTAGAGAACTCGAATATAAGATTACTTGCCTTGGAGAATATGCCATTTTCGTTTTACGACAAAATAATGATGGGGCTACCAGGTAGACAAGAACAATTGAAACATATTCAAGAAACTATTTCTAATTTGGGTAGAGCAGGAATTCCAGTATTAGGATATGGCTGGACACCATCCGGTGTATGGCGTTCGTCAACTTCATTCAAAATAAGAGGTGGAGCAGAATCAATGAGTGTGAACCTCAATGATTTTATTAAAGCACCACTATCTCATGGTAGAGTTTTTTCGGAAGAAGAAATGTGGGAAAATTATCAATATTTTTTGGAAGGAGTTCTGCCTATTGCAGAAGAATTTGGAGTGACTTTAGCTCTCCATCCAAATGACCCTCCAGTTCCGATTCTAGGAGGAGTCCCTCAATTGTTTAGAAGTTTTAAAGCCTTCAAAAAAGGGATGAATTTGGTAAAAAGTGAAAATCATGGGTTGCTTTACTGTTTGGGAAATTTTTCAGCTATGGGTGAGGATATCAATATGGTTACAGAATATTTTGCAAAAAGAAATAAAATTGTTTATGTTCATTTTCAAACAATTTCTAACTCACTAGATGGAAATACCAAATTCAATGAAGTATTCGTTGATATGCCAGGATATTATGATCCTATATCAATACTTTCTAAACTAAAGGAAGTTGGGTTTAAGGGTATGATTATGCCTGGTCACGTACCAAAGATTATTGGAGATGAATCCTGGAAAGAGCGTGGACGATCATTTACAATTGGCTATATCAAAGGTGTGATATCTACTTTAAATAGTGGGATTAGGAGTTAATGGTAGCATGAAGAATTCTAGCAAGATTGGTTTTCTATCAGCAATTGTAGCATTAGGTGGTTTTTTATTTGGATATGATACCGCCATAATTTCTGGAACCATAGGTTTAGTAAAAACACAATTCAACCTAACGACTATGATGGAGGGTTGGTATGTTAGCTCAGCGTTGATAGGAACCATTTTAGGTGTCTCAGTTGCTGGATTTTTGAGTGATAGATATGGAAGAAAAAACATGCTAATAGTGTCGGGTCTGTTTTTTGCACTTTCTGCTATTGGTTGTTCGCTTTCCGAATCTTTTAACCATTTGGTGACTTATAGGATTTTAGGAGGAGTGGGAATTGGGATCGCATCTATGTTATCACCACTTTATATTTCTGAAATAGCACCAGCAAATAATCGTGGTAAATTGGTGTCACTATATCAATTGGCTATTACGATTGGTATTTTAATAGCATATTTTGTTAACTCATATTTATTCACACTTTCAACTATAGATGGATTAAATCATCACAGGTTTTATGGTATTGAAGTTTGGCGAATAATGCTTGGCACTGAAATTTTGCCAGTTGCCATTTTCCTTTTACTCCTTTTTGTTATACCAAAAAGCCCACGTTGGCTAATCATGAAAGGCAAAAAAATAAGGGCTAAAAAAATCATGAATGGTTTAATGACCGATTTGGAAGCTAACAAAGAAATTCGAAATATTGAAGAGGTTCTTTCAGAAAAGGTTAGCGGTTTAAAATCCATTTTTTCTAGTCAATTTAAGTGGCCCATAATTATTGGAGTTTCACTTGCACTATTTAGCCAATTTAGTGGCATTAACGCTATAATTTACTATGGTCCGCAAATTTTAGAAAAAGGAGGTTTACATTTTGGAGAAGCCCTAAATAGTCAAGTACTGATTGGAATTGTTAATGTGCTTTTCACTTTCTTGGCCATTTGGAAAATTGATTCTTTAGGAAGAAAACCCTTGTTGAAATACGGTATATCTGGAATAATGATTTCTTTATTTATCGTAGGATTATTATTCTTTTTAGAGGTTAATAACGTCTATCTCTTAATGACTTTCATACTCACATTTTTAGCTTGTTTTTCATTTTCATATGGTCCTGTGTTATGGGTATTGCTATCAGAAATTTATCCAATAAAAATCCGGGGAATTACCATGTCAATGGCTACCTTGGCTCTTTGGGTGGGGAACTCTATTGTCGGACAAATGACTCCTTGGTTGTTGGAAAATATTAACCCATTTGGCACATTTTGGTTATTTTCTATCCTCATGTTCCCGGCAATTTATCTAGTTTTTAGAGTTTTACCTGAAACCAAAGGGAAAACACTTGAAGAAATAGAAAAATATTGGATTTCAATTAAAACAAAATGAATCGATTGAAAAATAAAATTGCTATTGTGACTGGAGCTGCCAATGGTATTGGACTTGCGATTACTAAAGCGTTTGTAAAAGAAGGGGCTATGGTTATAATGGGAGATATTAACGACACAAAGTGCAATGATGAAGCAGATAAACTTTCTCAACTAAACTTTAATGTAACACCAATGTTTTGTGATGTAGGTAAAACAGAATCAGTTAACATGATGGTAAAAGTTTGTATTGAAAAATATGATAGAATAGATATATTGGTCAACAATGCAGCGATTTCCATTTCTGGAAAGATTTCGGAAATGCTAGATGTTGATTGGGATAGACTAATGAATGTAAATCTAAAGGGGGTTTTCAGATGTATTAGAGCGTGTATTCCACATATGATTTCAAGAAAAAATGGAAGTGTTATTAATATAGCTTCAGCTCAAGCTCATCGAAGTTGGGACGACTGGACTGCCTATGCCAGCGCTAAGGGAGGCGTGATTTCAATGACCAAACAGTTAGCCGGACAATTTGGAAACAAGAACATACGTTTTAACTCAATTTCTCCAGGGGCAATTTTAACTCCTATGGCATATGAAAGAATTAGAAATGAAGGTGACGTTTATGAAAAGTTCTCAAAAAAACAAGCAGCTTTGTTACGTTTTGGCAAACCTCAAGAAGTTTCGAAACTGGCGGTGTTTTTAGCTTCTGATGAGTCGAGTTTTATAACTGGCGATGACATACAGGTTGATGGTGGGTTATCTGTACTACCTAGATATTTGAATTGGTAATCGATCTCATAGTCGACCCTCAAAACCGAAATTTAGTTTAACAACTACGTTATCTCGAGTATTCTATTCTCCTGGTATATTAAGAGATATAAACAATATGAATATCATCAGCATCTTCCATACATCAACTCTTGTTATTATCAAGATACCTGCGAGAATTTTTTGAGTGTTTTACCCCTCCCCGATAATTTCTACGAGAAAGTGGATTTAGGATTAAACTAACGGAGAAAAAACTATATTCCAATGTAGTTTCCTATTTTTTAGTCAATCTAACGGTTCGGATTTAACACAAATGGATTCTCATAAAAAATCGACCTATGTTGCAAAAAGTTGATCTGAAGTTTTAAATGACTTAAACTCTAGAGCATTGCCGGATGGATCATAAAAAAACATGGTTTTTTGCTCTCCTTTTAAACCTTTAAACCGAATATAGGGCTCGATAATGAATTCAATCCCAACTTCATTGAGGTGGTTCACCAGCTTACTAAAGTCTTCCCAAGGGAGAACAACCCCAAAATGAGGCACTGGCACGCCATGTCCATCAACTTCATTGCGATGTAAGACAGGCCGATGATTAGCATCAAAATGAAGCACCAATTGATGTCCAAAAAAGTTATAATCGGCCCACTGACTAGAGCTTCTCCCTGGTGTGCAATTCAATGTGTTTTGATAAAACGATTTGCATTTTTCCAAGTCATTGACAGGAATAGCTAAATGAAAAGGGGATAAAGTGGCCATGAGTGTAATTTTATGCCAAAAATAAACTTTCAAATCAAGTTCTATCGACACTCAATACAACCAACAATCCAGAAAAATGGATTCCTATAAAACAGGGAAAACACTTCCTTTAATGGAGGCTTTTCAAACCGTACAAGGAGAAGGTTATCATCAAGGAAAAGCCGCGTATTTTATTCGACTAGGTGGTTGTGATGTGGGGTGTCATTGGTGTGATGTTAAGGAAAGTTGGGATGCTTCTGAACACCAACCGACCAGCATCCAACAAATAATCAATCCCATACCAAACAAGTTGAAAATGGTGGTTGTCACGGGAGGAGAACCCTTAATGTGGGATTTGAATCCATTGACCAAAGCATTGAAATCAAGGGGTAAAAGAGTTCATCTAGAAACTTCAGGAGCTTATCCAGTCAGTGGAAGTTGGGACTGGTTTTGTTTATCTCCCAAAAAAAGGAAATCCCCCGTCACTAAAGCTTATGAACTGGCCGATGAACTCAAGGTGGTCATTTATAATCAATCAGATTTTCAATTCGCCATAGAACAAAGCCGTAAAGTATTTTCAGGGTGTCTGTTGTTTTTACAACCCGAATGGAGTAAAAAAAATCAAATGATGCCAATGATTGTGGACTTTGTTAAAAAAAATCCCCAATGGATGGTCTCCCTACAAATTCATAAGTACTTGGAGATTCCCTAGTTTTCAGGATAAATCAAATAAAGGCCCCTGATTTTATTAAAGACATCAAGGTCTTTTTGCCAAGAATTCCGAATCTGTTCGGCATTATAGCCGTTTTTAATCTGAATTTGAAGCAGATCATTACCTGCAATTCGATTGAAGCCACTTAAAAAAAACGAATCCTTGTCCGGAAAATAGGCATAGGCATCCAAAAGCCAATCAAGCTCAATTTTAGTGGGTTTGGGAAAATCTGAAAGATCCTTACCATAACAAAGCTGACCATTGTGTTTGGGATTTTTAGCTCCTGGATTGGGTTGAGGGGTAAATGAATAATCCCTAATCCACAATTGAGGATGTCCAAATATTTGGAATTGTTGATTCGTTCCTCTTCCAACACTGATCACAGTAGGTTCTAACAAACAAAGGCTAGGATAGAGATGAATCGACTGAAGATTTGGCAAATTGGGAGATGGTTTTATCGGAGGAGCATACTCGCTGGTTCTAGTGTAATTTTTAATAGGAACAATCGTCAAATCAGTTTGTATTTCATTGTTTAGCCAACGTTGTCCATTGATCATTTGAGCATACTCTCCAATGGTCATGCCATAACTGATGGGAACGGGATGCATCCCCACAAAACTCGAAAACATCGTGTCTAATACGGGACCATCAACTAGATGAATGTTTGGATTAGGACGATCTAAGACTATCAAAGGGATATCGTTTTCGGCACAGGCTTCCATGACATAGTGAAGAGTCGATAGATAGGTATAGAATCGAGCTCCCACGTCTTGTAAATCAAATAGTAAGATGTCAATACCTTCTAATGACTCTGCAGTGGGCTTGTAATTTTTTCCATAAAGAGAGTAAATAGGCAGCCCACTCTTGGAATCGATTTGGTTTTCAATTTTTTCTCCCGCATCAGCTACGCCTCTAAAACCATGTTCAGGAGCGAATACTTTCACTAATGAAACACCAAGTGTCTGAAGCGTATCAACTAAATGCACAAAATCACCATGGTTGTTAATGATGCTACTTTGATTGGCAACAAGCCCAACCGGTTGGTTCCCTAAGGTTGGGAGATATACATCCAGGTTTTCAGCTCCAGGTTTTATTGGAAGCGGTTGGAGGCTTTCTCTTTGAGTAGCGCAAGCTACCAAACTGAAAAAGAGCAATAATGTACTTTTGAAAAAACTCATTTTGGGTATTAACTCACCAGTTGATTTCTCTTCAGCTTAGGTAAAATATCAGTTTTTTGTAAAACGGGTTACACATGTTCCGCAACTATGATCTGGTTTTTTTTATTGCCAAAAGAATGCGACAGCATATTGGAAGCAAAGGTAATGTATCAACCAAAATAGTCATTATTGCCACCATCGCCGTGGCACTTGGGATGATGATGATTTTGATTGCCATTGCCACTGGAAAGGGAATGCAAAAAGAAATACGACAGAAAGCAGTGGCATTCCACGGACACTTGACGGTGGTTCATATAGAAAATGAAGATCAAAGCATTTCTACAGTTCCATTAACTGACCAGGCTTCAGTCCAAAAACACTTGTATTCTCGGCAAGAAATCACAGAATTGTATCCTTATGCTACAAAGTCTGGTATGCTGAGAACATCGGAAGATTTTGAAGGGATCATATTCAAAGGAGTCGACAGCACCTACAACTGGAATTCAATTGATGATTTTCTAGTCGCTGGAGATTTTCCTAGTTTGAAAAATCATTATTCCAATGAAGTATTGATTTCACAAACGGTCGCCGCTAGACTCCAACTTGATTTACAAGATCAAGTGGATGCTGTTTTCTTAAACGACATGCTTCAGCAATATCCCAATCGAAGAAAATTCACCATCAGTGGTATATACAATTCGGGATTTCTAGATATCGATAATCATCTCATTATGGGAAGTATCGGTCATATCCAAAAAATCAATCGGTGGGAAGAAGATGAAATTGGGGGATACCAGATATTAATTGATGATTTCACTCGTACCGATGAAATCGCCCAAGAGCTGTATCAAGAATTGCCTATGGATTTGACTACGATTTCTTTGTTGTCACGTTATGGACTGATTTTTCAATGGATTTCATTGTTTGATTTCAACATTTTAATCATTTTGATTATCATGATTGTTGTGGGGGTGATGAATATGTCAACGGCTTTATTAGCCCTGGTTTTTGAAAGAACAGCGATGATCGGGTTGTTGAAAGCCTTGGGAGGCACCAATCACTTGATTCAGCGAATCTTCTTAATCAATGGCATTTTAGTGATGTTTCGTGGATTATTGATTGGAAACGCATTGGCATTGTTGTTTTATTTGACTCAAAAACAATGGTCTTGGATTCGGTTAAATCCGGAAACCTATTTTGTTTCAAGCGCTCCTGTACATCTGACATTGTGGCAAGTTTTGGGAGTGAACACGCTATTTTTAGTGGTTTGTGCGCTATTGCTTTGGTTCCCGACATTCATGGTGATGCGTATTGCTCCAGCAAAAACGCTCAGAGTGACTTAAAGCGGCATGGTCCAACCAATGGATGAAATTAGCCTTTGTCCCCAATCATGTTCGACTCGCTAGTGCTACATGAGATCGCCTGCTGATTCATTTTTTCGAAAGAACGGAACTTCTCTCCAAAACGATAAAATGTCGGCGTTTTGAAACATGAAAAATGCGGTGCCCAAAGTTTTGGCTAAAAAAGATGGATCATGCAACGGTATCTTATGTTTTAAGGAAATATCGGCAAAAAAAAAGATTTTTTGAAGTGGACTATTGAGACCAAAAGGTTAATTCCGTAAAATTAGGCCTGAACCAATCCGTCTGAGGCTTCGCAAGATGAGAAGCTAAAGCAACAAAGCGGATATATCGATATCGATCATCACCTGTAGCCGTTATGTCCGTCTGCGGAATAGCTTTTGTTGTCTGGTAGTCCAATAATTTGATCCATCCTTTGGCGACAGCATCCGCTTCCCAATCGACCAATTCGGTCGTTTTGATATCGACCGTATGGGCTTGGTGGATATCCGATCCAGTATAACCCCATACTTGAAAGGTTGAGGGGGCTCTATCACTACAACAATCGGTTCTTGGATCGACTCTAATAGCCGTCGGTTTGGAATCAAAACCCACATCGAAAGTCATCACAAAGGGGTAAGCACTTGGAGCTCCCTCACGGGTGGCGCTGTATTGATTAGGAGCGCTATCGGCCTTTCCATCAAATAAAATGGCAATACCTTTACCGGCAGACAAATCACCCTCATCGGCATCAAAATCTAAAGGAATTGGAACAATGATGCTTTTATCCATTTCAAAGTCTTCAGGAAAAGCGGTTTCAAATGGAACCGCATGAAAGCCCTCAAGAGAGGTTTCGGAAGGTTCATAGGTCGTGGCGATGCTTACCATACCTCCCAATCTAAAATCTGAAACGACCGTTTCATTTTCACTGTTGTCGATACGCACTTCCTGGATGACTCCCGAAGCATCTTCATATGTCAAGAGGGTACTTAGACTACCTTCCGTTGGTGGATTCCACTGAAACACCGCTTTAGTGGCGAATGTACGGATGGTTGTTAATCGGTTTAACAAAGTTGATTGGTATCTTGGTCCGTAAACAACAGAACCTACTTCGTAACCAATCGACTGATTACCGACGTCATCACTTAGAAGGATTTCAAAGGTATATTCCCCTTCAGGAATATCCGTATCAACGCTAATGGTATCTATTCCTGAGTTTTTTCTCACGACATCGAATTCTCTTGTAAAGTTTCCATTTTTTGATGATATGAACCCTTTTTTGATCTTAGGATCCGCATTGATTACGATCAAAAATCGAAGTTTTTCATAGCCGTGTCCAATGATCACCTCTTCAGGGTTACCGATATAAATAATTTCTTCTGAAATAAAATCTTGGTAAGTTTCTTGAGAGGTTTGGCAACAGAAAAAAAGGGCACCTATCAGCATCAAACTCTGTATTTTGAGCATGGTCATTAATTTAAATAACATGGGAGTTAAAGTTTTTTAATTATCAGGGAGTCAAAAGGGAGTCTTGCTTTTGTTGTATTTGCCCCCAAAAACTCATTTCAGAAATGTGGACAAATTGAGATCCCAACCAATTGGATTTTTGAACAAAACGAATGTATCTAACGGGAGGGGCATCCAATGGCAACGAAAACTCATGCCCTTTTCGAGCAAGGGCAATGTCCTCGGCTGTATTGGTGCCAATGGGCTCTCCAGAAGGTTTTATGACTTCCTCATCTTCAAAGAGCTTCACCCATCCTACTTCCATAGAAGCGCCATTATCCTTGGGAACTTCAACGGCTCCCCATAAGTCGAAAACCCTAGGATTTCCATTGGCCCAGATCCATGGGCTTCGCTGTCTCTGCCAAAACTTGAAACGACTCAGTTTAGCCACTATACCTAAGTCCAAAGTAAACATATGGAATTCTGAAGTATAGGGCGGAACAATAAAACCATCGGCCGCTTTACTGGTCAAGTGCCCATTTCCGTCACTGATGACATCATCCCAAAGTCTGGGTTTCACCCAACCAAAAGCAGGTCCCTCGTCGCCGGTTAACAAACCGGGATCTGTCCATGTGTTTTTAGATATCTCCTCTTCAAACAGCGGCGTTAAAGTAAATTCTTTAACTTCTGTAATATTGTTGAATCTGTCGATAATTGAAATGCCAAAATCGGTTTCTGTCGGGTCAAAAGTTCTATAGGTATGAAAAGTGAACTGTCCATCGGTAATAAAAGCGGATTGATTGTATTCCCAACCTTCATCACTTTTGGTATAAAGTAATACCTCCGCTCTGGCATCGAATTCATTCAAATAATTCAGCCTGACCCCTCCAAAATCCGCCACTAATTCAGCACTTCTGAAAAGTTGATCGATGGGGGATTCTAAAGGGCTTATAGAAACGTTAACGACCGCTGAGCGATTATCACTTCGGTCAACGACAACCAGCTCCACATCTTGAGTCGATTGTATCCGCAAACCCTCGATGATGACAAAGTTATGATAGGGGGAGGTTCTCGATGTGGCTGCAGAACCATCCTCTCTTTTAAAAGTGGCCTCCATCATGAGGATATCCTTATCATTGGGTAATTCAAAGGTTATTTTGGCTCCCCCTGGTAGATTTTCCACCACCACGCCCGTGACAATCCCTGGGGCAACATCATCTGCGGTTAAGGGACCATGGCTTTCTTCGGCACAAGAAGAAATAATGAGAATACAAAGAAGGACGCTTAAACTTTTAGATTGAATCATGGGAAAGAGTTGTTGAAGTGAATTCTACCAAAAGGGATTTTGTATTAGGTTAGGGTTTCTAACAATGTCTCTTTCAGCAATGGGCCAGAAGTAGTTTTTTAACTGAAAATAGAATATGCCGTTATCAACGACAGTATAGAATGATTCTGTGGTTCTCCCTTGTATATTCCATCCACGAGCGGTACCAGATGCGACGGTCAGTGCTTTTTTCCAACGTCTCAAATCCCAAAATCGGTGTCCCTCAAAAACTAGCTCGATCAAGCGCTCGTGATGGATAATCTCCCGTAAACCATCCTTCGTGGACGGTTTGCTTGGTTTGTTGGAATAGTTAGACCAGGCATCGACAACCCCCTCAAGCCCGGCACGCTTTCGAACCAAGTCAATCCATGGGTATGCTGCTTGTGGACCTTGAGATTCATTTAAAGCTTCTGCATAGAGTAAATACAGATCGGCTAAGCGAAACAAAGGAAAGGGATATGTTATTCTAGCATATGAATTAACGTTGGTGGCTTGGACGTTACGATAGTTGACTAACTTTTTTGCAAAAAACCCACTCAGCGAAAAGGAATTCACATCTAATAACCCGGCGGTTTCTAAAAATTTTGCCCTAATAAAAAGGCCACTACCATCTTTATCATTATTAATGCCATGTCCTTCCCAAACACCACCATCAAACCCAATAGAAGCATAAAATCGAGGCTCTCTATTCAAATGTAAATTAGCTGTTTCATATCCCTCTACAACATAGTGTATATGTTCAGGCCCTACCGTACTGACGTTGAAGCGATCTTCGTAGTTGTAGGAAGTGTCCTCTTTTAAAGGAACCCCATTTTCAGAGTAAAACATTTCAGCGATGCGCATGGTTGGAGCCCACCAGCCTTGAACACTTTGTCTATTTTCGACTTGAATATTGTTGGGAAGTCGCCCTTGAGCCCAATTTTGTAACAGAGTGACAGGACTAGCAGAACTTCCCCAGATCAATTCATCGTTAAATAGCCACTCGGAACTGACAGCTCCTCGAATACTTAACTTTTTAATCGTTCTTTCAGAAAAAGACTCTGATCCTCTAGGCACAAACTCAAATAATTTTCGTCCGTTGTTATGAGCGGTTTCTATAGCTTCTCGGCATGCTTCAGCGGCCATGACCCATTTGTTTGGATCATAAGTTTGGTTAATCAGATGGTTCCCTTCTTGATCCACAAAATCACTATAATCTGTATTACCATTGAACAAAGGACTGGCCGCCGTCACCAAAACTCGGGATTTAAAAGCTAATGCGATTTCTTTAGTCGGCTTTCCTAAATCACGCACCTCATTTTCTATCCCATCAGGAAGAAGCTCGATGGCTTGATCAAGGAGGTCAATGATATAACGCACAACATCATCAACAGAATCCCTTGATACTCTTACTTCGTTGACATCGGCTTCAATCGGTATATTTTCCTTAATAATTGGTATGGGACCATACATACGCATTAAATAAAAGTGATAAAATGCTTTTAGAAACAAGGCTTCACCTGTCCATAAGTCAATTTCTTCATCAGTAATATCAAAAGGAACTGATACATTCTCTAGAAAAATATTGCAATCTCTCAAAGCAATGAAAAGGTTTCGACCACCGTTCCCCCCGGACCAAAAATTCAAGAGCGTATTTCCGGCACTCTGTGCGCCTAAAGCCATCCTTCGGGCCGCCCAATATTCGGTTCTGTTGGCCTGAACCAATACTTCATCTCCACCCAGAAGGGCCGGGTTATTGATGGATGCGAATCTAGGTAAATACCCATATAAGGTCGCTAAAAATCGTTCTGCATTGTTTCTTGTTTCAAAAGCATCTTCGATTTCTGCGACGTTATCTGGAACGACATCAACAAACTTGGAACATCCATATGTGAATAGTAAGGCAACGACAATGGTATGTTTCATGGAAAAGGGTTTCATATGATCTCTGAATTTAGAATGAAATATATGCTCCAAAGTTGATCACTCGCTGAAGAGGATAATTCAAACCGTTACCGGCTAACTCAGGATCCCATAATTTAAACTTGCTCCACTTTAGAAGGTTGGTCCCAGTAGCATACAATCGCAGTTTAGAAATCAAGCCACCCTCTTTTAGCGATCCGTCAATGAGCGTGAACCCGACCTCTACTTGTTTTAATCTCAAAAAAGAGCCATCCCTTAACCACCAGGTACTCAATCGATGGTTATTACTGATGACCGTTGTGGAAAGTCTTGGCCAAAGAGCAAAGACATTTTTATTATCCTCGCTCCAATGGTTATCAGCATAGGCCTTTAATAACCCATTTTCTGACAAGGATCCACGTTGTTCAAAACCAGAAAGTTTGTAGGTTTGACCTCTCTTGAGAGAATTGATAAAGGGGCCTGTTGAGGTGGGATTGATATAAAATGATATTCCCGCTAAACCTTGAAAAAACATACTCAAATCAAGCCTTTTGAAACCAATTGAAAATCCAAATCCATAAGTCACTTTTGGTACCGTTGGTTTTCCGATAGGAACTCGATCTAAATCAGTAATAGCTCCGTCTTGATTCATGTCTTTGTATTTGATATCACCACCGCCATAATCGATGCCAGGAATTCCAAACTGCTTAGCCGCATTGATAGCTTCAGCATCATCAACAAACAGTCGTTCCGCTATTAAACCGTGCTGTACCTTGACATTTTTCCCCAAAAAAGACCGATTGGGTGAATTTAATGCCGCATAATTCGGTTCTTCAAAAACTTTATACTCATTATCGGTATAAACAAATACGCCTCGACAAGTAACCCAAAAATGAGGACCAAAAGATTGATTGACGTCGATTGATGTATCCATTCCCCTGGCCAAAACCTCTCCTACATTCGTTTTAGGCGTTGCTTGTAGTCCTAAAGTTGATGGGATATCAGTCCTGACTTGGAGAATGTTTGAACGATAATCTTCAAACACATCGGCTCGAAACTGAATAGCACGTTTGAATAGGTCGAGATCAATCCCTAAATTAATTTTTCGTGAAGTTTCCCATGTGACTTGAGTATTTTCATATCGACTGATACTGACCCCTGGAAGGCGCGTGTTGAAGTTTGAACCAAAATTGGTGCCTCGCCCGGGGTGACTAGTATTGACTTCAGATAAATAGAAAAAACGATCCCTACGTGAATCACCAATTCGATCATTACCTACCCAACCATAAGATGCTCGTAATTTTAAGCGATTAACGATGGTTGAATTAAAAAAAGCCTCGTTTGAGACCAACCATCCCAATCCGAATGATGGAAAGAAGCCAAAACGATTGTTTTTTGCAAATCTTTCAGAACCGTTATAGCCGAAGTTAAACTCGGCAAAATACCGATTATCGTAACTATAACTATACCTTCCGGATAAACTAACATTACGACTAGGTAGTGATAATTGCAAATTTGCAGCGTTCGATTGTTTAAATTCTCTAGCCGTAAATACTAATAAACCAGCTACTTCGTGTTTATCATTGAATGTATTGGCGTAATCTAAAACGGTCTCAAGGTATAAAACGGTATTGTTGACTTCTCGTCCTGGTCGAAACTTTAATGCTTCATCCCCTTCGGCTGTTCTTTCTAAAGTATATTCTCCTGTCGCTGCATTTGCTAATTGAAGCCTATAGAAAAAAGGGTTGTATGCCCGTCTGTTTTCATAATATGAGGTGGTATTAATATTTCCAAGAAAGCGTCCACGGAGACCTTGTAGGATAGAACTCAACCCTTGCTTTATTTCAAACTGTACTAAAGAAAGTTGTCTACTGTAGTCTCTATAGCCTCTTTGCAACTCCGCATAGGGGTTGAACCAGGCGGCTCCATTCTCTTGATTACCAAATCGAGGACCGAAATCATTTCCAAAAGTGATGTGAGGTACATTTTCTAAAGAGGAATCGGGATCATAAACAGCAGGAAATCTTACAGGACTTGTTCTCACGGCAGCATTATAGATGGCATTACCGCCTTGTAAAGGCCCCAAGTAATTATCTACGGTCGTATGAAGTCTGACGATCAATTCCGTAGCACTAAATAAGTTAATATTGATGTTCGACCTTAATAAATATCGCCTTAAATCAATGTTATTCGTGAAGTTATTGGTTTTCTCTACTTGCAAAATACCATTGTCTTTACTATAAGCTCCAGCAATATAGTACCGCAATTTCTCTCCTCCACCACGAACATTCAGATTAACTCGTTGTGTCAAAGAAAAATCGTTGAAAAGCTCGTCGTACCAATCAACCGCAGGATAGATATTGGGATTGCCGCCTCTTCGGGTTCCGGCAATTTTTTCTTCTGTAAATGTGGGAAACCGACCTCTTGTCCTTTCGGCCTCATTTTGTAATATCATATGAGTGACGGGATCCGCCAATTTGATTAGTGATACGGGAGCGCTCAATGAGTTTTCAATTCTTAGGCTAACTATCGGTTTAGAATTTAAACCCATCTTGGTGGTCACCAATATAATTCCATTAGCTCCCCGTGCCCCATAGATAGCGGTCGTTGTCGGGTCTTTGAGTATGGAAAACTCAGCAATATCATCCGGTTGTAGCCTGGCCAAATCATCAGTCGTGAGCTCAACGCCATCGATGAGGATGAGGGGGCTATTTTGATTATTGAACGATGCCACCCCTCGGACAAAGAATTGTGCATTGTCGGCCCCAGGCTCTCCACTGGTTTGATAGGATATCACACCAGATAACCGTCCAGCCAAAGAAGTGGTCAAATTACTTGAGGGTATTTTTAATTCGGAAGGCTTTATAGATGAGACGGCTCCAACAACAGCATCTCTTTTCTGAGTTCCAAACCCAACAACAACAATCTCATCTAATAAAGCCAAGTCTTCTTCCAGTGTCACATCGATAGAGTCCCCGTTGACAGTCATCTCTTGAGGGATCATGCCGATGTATGAAAACACTAAAATGTCTCCTTGATTAGCGATGATGGTGTAATGGCCATCGAAATCAGTTTGTGTTCCCTGATTGGTTCCTTTTATAATAACATTGACGCCAGGTAATGGCACCGAGTTGGGGTCGGTTACATGACCAGTCACGGTGAATTGAACTTGGAGAGGATGTTTTCTTAGGCTAGGGGCTTCTGAACGGAATCTATTCAGAAACTCCGAGAAAGGAGATGCCATAACACACACTGGAAGTGTGCTCAACACAAAAAGATTAAAATAAAGACGGACTTGTTTATTTAAAGTTGGAAATTCATATAATCGCATCGTATCTTTTTGGTCTTAATACGTTTTGAAAATGATAAATACCAGTTTTTGAATTCGTGTTCTTAACGGTCAATCTTTTGACTCGAGCAATTGGTCACGAATTAGTTGAACTGGCAAAAAACAGTTTGATGTCAGAATTTTTCTTGGAAAATAGACAATGCTTTAGTGTTATCAATCGTTTGAAATCAACTTTTTGCATTGTGTTTTTATGCTTCAAAACGTCTTTTTCTTATGATGATGGAGGGCACCAAGTGGACTTATCCTATTTAATTTATGACAACACTGATTTTTAAATGTTGTGTTCATAATCAACGATTGAAAGCGTCAATAAAAGGATTTTAGAAAGGATGATTTGACGATCCATTAGACCTAATTAATTTTGTTCTTGAAATATGAATTACGCAGAAAACATTCTTCAGACCATTGGAAACACCCCATTGGTAAAACTCAATAAAATAGTCAGCGGTGTACCGGGATTATTTTTAGCCAAATTAGAAACCTTTAATCCAGGAAACTCAGCCAAAGATCGAATTGGACTGAAAATGATTGAAGATGCGGAACAAAAAAAGCTGTTAAAACCAGGTGCGACCATCGTAGAAGGAACCTCAGGTAATACGGGCATGGGATTGGCTTTAGCCGCCATTATCAAAGGCTATCAGCTCATCTGTGTAACCAACGATAAACAGTCTCAGCAAAAACTAGATTCATTAAAAGCTTTGGGGGCTCAAGTCGTGGTTTGTCCGACGGATGTGCTTCCAGAAGATCCCCAATCTTATTATAGCGTTGCCAAGCGATTGTCTCAAGAAATAGAAAATGCATGGTACCCCAATCAGTACGATAATTTATCCAATCGACAAACGCATTATGAACAAACGGGACCTGAAATATGGAAACAGACCGAGGGCCAAATCACCCACTTTATTGTGGGAATAGGTACTGGAGGGACCATTTCTGGCATTGCCAAATATCTCAAAGAAAACAACCCAAGTGTTAAAATCATTGGGGTGGATCCTTATGGATCCGTTTTTAAAAAGTATTTTGAAACAGGGGAATATGATCTAAACCAAGTCAAACCCTATATCACTGAAGGCATTGGCGAAGATGTTATCCCAGCCAATGTTGATTTTTCTCTCATCGATCACATTGAACAAGTCACCGATAAAGACGCGGCTATTTATACGCGTGAATTGGCTAGAAAAGAAGGTATTTGGGTCGGAAACTCCAGTGGTGCTGCCATGGCAGGATTAATCCAATTAAAGGATAAATTCAAAAAATCGGATGTTATCGTTACTCTTTTTCATGACTCGGGTAGTCGATATGTCAATAAAATATTTAATGATCAATGGATGAAAGAAAATGGATTTTGTTAAAGCTATCAAATGGCGTCAGAAGAGTATTCAAAAAGAAAATGAATACATTACATTTGTTTTGGGATCGGTACCTTTTACATTTCATTTGACTTTCGTATTATTACTCTCATCGCCGATCCCATTTTTCAATCGTGTTTTAATGGTAGCAAGTGGCGTAGAATAAGCCTTTGGTTTATGTCTTCACAGAAATCATGGCATTTTAGAAGCGTATAAGGCATTGGCGCGGAGTTCTTCAAAAAAAATCAAACGCTGAATTTGGTGATTCATGAACGATAAAATCCTGCCAAACCACTATTGGCAGGGATTGTTGGTGGTTCAAACTAAAACGAACCACGAGAATGCTCGCTATTTTCGAAGTTCAAAAGAGTTGATGTTAAGGGAATTCATCAAACCATAAGAGGAATTTTAATATCATGTTTTCTTTTACTTGCTGAGATGATGACAGAGAAATGGCCTAATTCTTTTATCACTTTGGTACGATCATAGGGTTCTATCACGATTGGTGTGGACGAAACCAGTTCAATGATTATGCACTGAATTCGTTTTGGGTTTTTAATTCTCCTCTTATCGATTTCCTTTATCCATCATTGCTCAAGTCAAACGTCATGGAGGCCCCGACTGAAGGATTGAATGGGTCCATGATGAGAAAAGAGAGGTTGTGGACTGGTCTCTTTCTGATGTTGGTGCTTCTGATCCATGTTTTGAAGCCGGTCAAAAAGCATCGATTGATGATCATGGGAAACAGCGTGTTCGGCGTCATGGAGCTGTTTTTCGGAGTCCATGTTCTGTTTCTTGTCGCCTCCTAGGGGTTCGTTGTTCTTTGGGTCAAGTCAAAAGGCTTCTATTGCCATGGGTGGAGCCGATTCATCGTTTCATCACGCATGTTGAATCTGGGGCGATGGGAACGACTTCTCGCCAATGGTCATCCATCCAAAACCGCTCCGTGGCTTCGTTGTGGAGTCCATACGATCCGTTGCATCATGCATCGGTCGGTGGAGCGAGGATGAGCTCATCGTTCTCTAGAGGAACGTCCTCATTGAAGCAATGGTGAAAAAGCCGACCAACGTTGACCTAACACCCCCAGGGTGATCCGTGATTCTGAAACAGGCTTGGCTTCAAGGTCGGCATCGAACCCCCACCCAAACCGTGTTCCATCGCCTCGTCCCTAATGAAGGAAACCAGTCTGTCCAAACCATCCCCACGGATGGGTGGCTTGTTTCTGTCCGTTTGGGCAAAGAACGCTTGCCATCGGCCTATTTGGATCCATGATCGATTCCATTGGATCAAGGACCTCCATCAAGCCATCCACGCCATGGGATGCCGAGAAGTCCAACACCATGCGACCTTAAAAAACAGCCGTTTGGCTCTGGAGGAGACACAAAGTATAATTAGTCGCTCCTTAAAAACTCAAATAGAGTCCATCATCCCCTTGATATGTGGGATTGAATGGTGTCTATTGACGAAGACAAGGTTTTGAAATCTGCAAGGAAATGCATCTCTTGGTCTCAAAACCTTGCAGAAATGATCAAAAAAGTAGCTCCCAAACAGCCCCGTGATTTGACTCGGAATTGAATGCCATTTTCCATCCAAAACACAAGATCCAGTGGCTGGCGGATGCCATCGACTGGTCTTTTTTTGAAAACGCCTTGGAACCCTTGTCTACCCAAACGGGCCGTCCGGCCCATTCCATTCGGGTGATGGTGGGTGGTTGGATGTGAAACGACTCGACCATCGAGGCGATGAAATCCTCATGGAACGATGGATTGAAAACCCATACAGGCCGTACTTCACGGGTTCTGATGTCATGAAACACCAACCCCCTGGCGATTCTTCTGATGGGCGTCACTTTAGAGATCGTATGGGCTCAGCAGGGGTGGAAAAGATCTTTGCCTATTCGGTCTCGTGGCATCAAAAGGAAATCAAGAAGTCATCGATGGTGTTATCCGATACGACCGTCCAAGGCAACCATGGGACCTTTCCGACCGATGCCCAGTGGAACAAAACGGTCATCGATCAGTGTCACCAGATCGCCAAAAAAGAAAAGATAAAACAGAGATAGACCGATGCCAAAGCCTCGAAAGAACGGGTGCGTCCAACCTTTCACGGGAAGCCTCCCCGACGAGCTCAAAAAGCCAAAAAGGCCACCTCCAAACGGAAGACTTTAGCGGGCCGACAAGTCTGAGAGCTCGAACGAAAACGAGATCGCCAACAAAAAGAATGGGATCGGTACCAACGAGTGATCGATCAACAGCGATTCGATAAAAATAAAGTGGTTGCCATTCACAAGCCATTCACGGCTGGCATGGCCAAAGGCAAGGCTCATCAAATGGATGCATTGGGGAATCAAGTGGGACTGATGGCGACGGGAGGCCCAACCATGATCATCACGGCGATCCGTGCTTTTGAGGGCCACCCTCATGACAGCCAAACCATCCAACCCTTGTTGGAACCACAAGAATCCATCGTCGGTCAAGCCCCCAAAGAACTAATCGATGACCGAGGCGGTCGGGGAAAACGTCAAATAGGCGAGACCAAGCTATCGATGCCAGGCAAAGCATTGAAAAGGGATACCCCCTATCAAAAGCACAAGAAGAGGAAAAAATTCCGACGCCGAGCGGCCATGGAGCCACTGATTGGCCATCTCAAAACAGAACATCGGATGCAGGAAAACTATTTGATGGGTGCCCCATCGCCAACGATCAACGCCTATTTGGCTGCGACAGGGTGGCATTTGAAGAAATTCATGGAACAACTAGTTCAAGATGTTCTTTTTTACTTTTTCAGAGGGACTTCATGTTCAGTTCAAAGAATTTTGATCATCAAAAGAATAGAACGATAACTGCTAAAAAAGAGTTTTTAAGGAGCGACTAATTAGTCTTTTAGCACAACACTATCTCAATCACTACTACGATTTAATTCTTGGATTTAATTCGTAGTGTTGACTCCCATTATTCAACCAAAAAAAACCGTTCCACTACTACGATTTAATTTCTAATTAAAATCGTAGTGATGAGAGTAAATCTCTGGTCTTAATTCAATGACGTGATCCAAAACTACATTTCGGGACATCCACCAGGCGAAGCTACTTCATTAGATAAGCAACTTGCCTCCGATCCACTTCATTTGAATTAATTTTGAAACCTGGACGATGATATAAGCCAAAATCTATGGGGAATTAGAAGAAACACCATCAAATTATTGGAAGCCCAAAATCGACCTTATCATCCCAAAATGAGATCACCGAAACCCAAAAAACGATTATGGAAAAATTGATAACAATCTTAGAAAATCAAACAAGGATCGAAGAAAGCCAAACCATCATCTCAAAAGAATTGGAACTCATCAGACTCCGACTAAAATTCTTAGCAATTCAAGGTAACGAAAACAACAATGATTGAATTAACCTCCACCAATTAAAAATCTTTTTCCATCAGTGGAAAACCGAATCCACGAATCTACCGATCATGTATTCCAAACCATTGCCGATGAACTGGGCGTCTTTTTGCAGAGCTATGAGTTCGATGATCTTGATTACATCTCCGACGGGTTAGTGATTAGCCGTGATGAAGCCTTTTTCAATCAACCTCTCTTTGATGATTGGAATACGATTCAAAGTGAAGCTCCACTCTAGACGGATGATAAAAACAGCGTGATGACGATTTGGTCGTTTTGGGTAACCGTATCGATGAATCGATTTTAGGCTTTTCTTCGATGTTTTTCTGAGTTGATATATTCTCTCAAGTAGGGCAGTTCTTTTTGTAACGGAATCATATGTTCTACAATAAAATCATGTATCCCCAACACACTTAGTTTCTCGTAATTATGACCTATCCGATTCCTGATTTCTTTGATGACGTGCCATTGAATGGACGGGTAATTGTTAATTAAATCAGAATATACATGTTTGTGCATTTGATTGAGTTTTTCACTAATCAGAAAAGAATAAAAAGTGGAAACTACTTGTGTACTTAAATCTGAGATCAATTGGTCTTTGTCTTGAATATCTGGGACAAGCTGTTCCCATTTTTGGAAATAGGACTCAATGGCGTCACATCGCTTGAGCAGGTTCTCTTTTTGCTCTTTGGTCATGGTACAAAACAATAGCCTCTTTTAAAACCCGATCCTTACAATAGTCAGGGATGCAATCGTATTCCACCAAATTCACCTCAACCCCGAATTTTTCTTTCAAATGCATCATGATTTTGGTGGATTCTGTTATCGTTGCCCGATCTTTAAAATCATAAAGAAGTTCAATATAATCATCATACGAATCATATCCACTATACGCAATTTTTTTAGGATGAAAAGGTTTCATCGCATCAATCACTTGTTCTATTTGTTTTTCAGTTAACATGGCTATTTTCTTTTGATGATGTAAAAATACTTTGAATAGATGAGTTTTTAATGATTTCTATCCAACGGATTTAAATGATTGGGGACTTCCTTTTTCATGTCCTGATAATATCCTGACAAATATAATCCAACCCTTATAACATGAAGATAACGTATCCTTGCCTACCTATCTGTGGTATAGATGTATTTACACCCCTTTGCAAGCGACGGGATGACATGTGCTCTTGCAGAGGGCTAAAAGAAACATCAAGGATGCGAAAACAATTAACGGCCGTCAAGTTTCAACCCATCGTCTTAACAGGGGATGCTGCTGGTGGAATAGGCAACCATAACCAACGCATCGGCGAACAACCCGATTATGTGATTCAAGCCTTATCCGATCTCAATGAACATCTTTTTTTCGAGGGCTATGGCCAACAGCAGATTCGGTTTGGTTTCGATCTGAACTTCCCCCCTTTTTGAACTCTTCATCGGTCTCCAAAGACCATGACAGGCCCCTATTTTCTGATCAAAATGAATCCCAAGAGAAGACGATTAACGAGTCTTCGCTCGGTTGCCCCTAAACTAGAGGGACTGAATGTTTAATAATTTGAAGGCCTCTTTTTGGATGGGTGTTTGGCCATCCATCATGATGACTTCTTTTTGTTCCTTGATGGCGATTTTGGGTTGCACCACCAAACGATTCAATCCCGAAAGCTCTTCCATCAAGGCCTCCAAACTCTTGACTTGGCGTTTTTGTTCATTCTTTTTGGTGGTGGCTTTCTTTCGAGCCTGTGGCGTGGGCTTGGCCGGCGTGATGAGATCGTGTCGATCGACTCGCTTTGGCTCCAAATCCTCTTCGGCAAACAGGAGAGGAGCCAGCTTTTGTTGCAAATGGTACTGCACATAGTAGGACAGCATACACAACAACACATGGGCCTCGACTCTGGCTTTTTTGCGGTGGTGGATGGGACGGATTGGTAAGGAAAGGGACTTCATGGCCCGAAAGGCCATTTCGACGGTGGCTAATCGCTTGTAGTTGCGCACCAAGTCTGGAGCTTGGGGCTCTTTTTTCAAACTCGAACGAATGGCGTACAACCCATCCAAGGCTTCGGCCTTTTGAAGATGGGTTTGATTTAACTGATAAGAAAAAAACCCTTCCCGGATATCAAACAAGAAATATTGGTTCACCTTGTACTGACTGGCCACTTTTCCCACCCGAAGACCAATGACGACTTGGTCTTTCAAAGCTCTTTTTTCTCGCTGGGTGGCTGCCACAATGACATCGAGCTTTTCTTTGGTTTTGGCGATGAGAGCCTCCCGCTTCTCACGGTGGTGCTGGGCTTGCCAGGGATGGCGACACAAGATCAAACGATCATGGGGAAAATCTTGGTGCTCCACTTCCATGAGATTCGTTTCATCAAACAAGCTCCGAGGATGGTTTTGTGCCAACAACACACCCTCGATCTCGTTTTTGCGCATGCCCGTGATCCAATCCAAGCCCACAGGCAAGACTTCTTGCTGGATTTGTTTTTGTTGGAGAATGCCTCGATCACCCACCAAAACCACGTGCTGCAACCCAAACGTCTTTTGGATTTTGGTGATTTGTGTTCCCAGTGTCGCTGTGTCTGAGGTATTGCCTGGAAAGACCTCCACCGAGACAGGACAACCCCGACCATCGGTCATCAACCCAATAACGATTGGTTGTTTGCCCTTTTTCTTATCCCGATGATAACCATCAGCCGCCCATTCATTTTGGGTGCCCTCCACATAGCTACTGGTCGTATCATAAAGCACTAGTCCCCCTTCCCCAAGATGCTTTTGGGCTAAGGCACATTCGATCCGGCTTTTCTGCTGGGCCAGCATATCCATCGCCTCATACAAATGATCTTCATCCACCCGCTTGAGGCCTAGTAAGGCATTGAGCGTGGTGGAACAACTCTCCTGATCGAGCAAACGACTGGTGGCCAGTTTACTAGCCGGTTGGAGGACCCGAGCCGCCATCATGCCCAACACCAAGCGACGAAAACGCGTGTTTTTGGGAGCGATCAAGGCCGGCAAGCCTAATTGGTCCATCATGCCGAGAACCACGGCGACATGACCATGAGCTTTGTTGCTGAGGACATCAAAGACGTCTCGGATGTTTGTCACGACTTTTCCGCCTCGCAACAGTAACTGGAGATCGGGCATGATGTCGGGACCGAGTTTGGTCACATTGGCCAAGGTGGTTTTGACGATGTTGTTGCCCAGGCGATGAGATCGTCGAATCAAGTAGGTGAAGGTGCCATTTCGGTTGGGAATCGGATCGAGGTACATGGGTACAAATAGAAAATAAAAACGATGTAAAAGTAAGATAAATAAAGGAATAAGCAATCAAAATAGATAAAAAATACATGGGTACACTGATTATTGAAAAGATCCTCAAAAAGACCCCGTCATGGTTCGGATCTTTCAATCAAAGAGACGTTGAATTAAAAATTCAACCATTTTGAAGAATTCAGTGGCCGAAAAAAGGCTTTTTCTAGGTCATGGAAACAAAAGAGGGGGGAAGTTCAGTTCAAAGAGTATAAGACCATCATGCAAATCGATCAAGTCCGATGGTCTCCAGCGAAAAACTTAAAGATCCCCGAAAACAACGCTCTCATCGAATAACCAACCTACCGTCCGGAACGCAACCCTGTCGAGCAGATATGGGTGGAAATCCGAGAAAAGTTTCTAGACAATCAGCTGTTTGAAACACTAGAAGATTTGAAAGAACAACGAGCTCATGGGTTCAAGGAGATGGCTGAATACGGAAAAAGATGGACATCCTTAACGAACTTCCGGCACATCACAAATGTAACTCAGAATGCAAATTAGTATAAGTACATACAATACAGAATACAAATTGGTATTAGATACAATAGGGATGTTATAGTCCCGTTAGGGAAGTCGATAAATGTTTCTGATAAGGTAGCATTTACTTCAAATGTTAGACCGCCAAGCATTCATCTGTCATTCGATTGGACTCGTACCTCGAGGGGGCTTTCACTATTGAACTTCCTTTGAAAACGGCATAGCTCATTAGGCAGGGTAACATGTCTTTAGGGTTCAAGTAGCCACCAGAGTTGATCCCAAATTTCTTTTTCTCCATCATTTGATTGAACCGCTCCTGGTGTACTTCTCCCATCTAAAATATATTGATTCAAAAGAGCGGTTAGTTCCTCTACTTTCTTAGGATAAGCACTTTGGAGATTATTTTGTTCAGGATCTTCGTATAGATTCTCGCCCAGATTGTATAACTGTATGGGTGGAAGTCCTTGGGCTTCGGCTTGTCTTGAATTTGGTTCACTCCATCCGCCTGAACCGCCGGTCATGATTAATTTCCAATCGCCTTGACGAATCGCAAAAGCACCCCCCATGGAATGATGGACCGTCCCCTCGCGAAAAGAACCTTCTAGTTCTTGACCAGTCAAAAGTGGCATCATGTCATAACTATCTTCTCCTTCATGGTCTTTTAATTCATAATCGACCAAACTAGCAGCGGTAGCCATCAAGTCGGTGGTTGCAATGGTTTGATGATTCACAGATCCTGCTGATACTTTTTTGGGCCATCGAACGATAAACGGAACCCGATGCCCTCCTTCATAAATATCGGCTTTATGCCCTCGAAAGGGATGATTGGGCCAGTGGCCTTTCGCATTGAGCTCTGGAAAATTTGCTGTCGGAGAACACCCATTGTCACTGGTAAAGATGACGAGTGTGTTTTCATCGATATCATTGTCTTTTAAGACTTGAAACAAATCTCCCATGTAATCATCGATCATCATGACAAAATCACCGTAGGGATTCAAACCACTTTTGCCTTGCCATTTTTCGAGAGGAAGAATGGGGGTGTGCGGTGAAGGAAGAGGTAGGTATAAAAAAAAGGGCTTTCCCGTTTGAGCTCTTTCTTCAATGTATTGGAAGGATCTTCTAAAAAAATTAGGCGTCACATCGTCATGAACAAAATCGGGGGCGATGATGCCTTTACGCCAAAATTCATAGTCCTTTTTGGCAGCAATCGTATCACCAGGTTTTGGAAAGGAGGTCGCTTTTTCATTTTCGACATAAACATAAGGAGGAATATCTAATGAAGCAACGTGTCCGTAAGCGTAATCAAAACCAAGATCATTGGGACTGTTTGAAATGGGTTGTGTAAAATCAACCGCTCCATTCTCATCTTTAGCCCAATTCCAACCTAAATGCCATTTGCCTATAAAGGCCGTATGGTAGCCATGTGCTGATAATAAGGAAGCGACCGTTGTACGATCTGTATCAATCAGCGCATCATCATAACCCCACAACACGGACCTTTTCAAAGTTGAGCGCCAATTGTATCGCCCAGTTAAAATACTATATCGAGTTGGTGTACAAACAGATGAAGCCGTGTGCGCATCGGTAAATCGCATTCCTTCTTCTCCCATTTTAAAGAGATGAGGTGTTTGAATTTTTGAGTAATCAGGACTACTAAAACCTTGAATGTCCGCATATCCTAAATCATCTGCAAGCACGTAGATGATATTGGGAGGATTGGCATTTTGAGTGGTTTCATCGGTAGTAGCGGTTACCAGCAGCAAACAACACGAGAACGGTGAAATAAGCTTTAAATAATTTCGAAACATGGGTTTGTGGTTCATTCGATGAGCAAAATTTCATATAAAGTTAAAAAACCCCAATCAAATACACATAATTGGGGGTTTTATTTCAAAAAAAGCGAGCCACTATTTAAAACAGAGATTAATGCTATTGCCATCCGGGGTTTTGTGTCAACTCACCATTTTCATACAAACCGATTTGGCTGGGGGGAATGGGGTATAAATAATTTTTCCCTTCATCCCAAACTCTTGGCGTGGCATGATAGGTTGGAAGGATAAAATTGTCAGCATTCACCAAAACGCCCGTCGTTAGAGCATTCGGATGCCAAGTTTCATTCAATTTAGCTCCAATGACTGGTTTGGTCATCAGCGAGCCGGCTTTCCATCGCATCAAATCATCTTTTCTAAAGCCTTCACATGCCAGTTCGACTCTTCTTTCTCTTCTGATTTCATCGATTGTGACGCTTACAGCATCAATTGGCGGAAAACTTCCATCAAAATCTGAGTCAGGATCTCGAACCAAATCAGCCAGTACCATGTGAGGCATGCCAGCTCGATCTCTTAATCGATTAATGGATTGATCCACATCACTTTGAGAAATCGTTCCTAATTCTGCCAAAGCTTCCGCATAAATTAAGTAAATTTCTCCCAAGCGAAACAATGGAAAACTATCTTCCCCTTGTCTGTTTTGGATGGGGTTTCCAACATCTTTGACCACGAATTTGTGGATGTTATATCCTGTAGGAAAATCTTGATCTAGTCGAGGTACCGTTACGATCTCGCTTTCCGAGTCATTAAATATGACATCACCGGGTAGCATGACGGTTTGTGCAAATCTGGGATCTCGATGAGCCACTTCTGTTTCTAAAGAGTTATAATCAGTCGCCGGATCAAACAATTGGCTCAATGCAATGGGATCGCCGTTAATATCGAGGTAATCATCAGCCAATTCCTTTGAAAGTCCGGTCCTCGATTCAGTACTGAGATAAATTGTGGACCAATTAAATAATCCTTCATCAGCACTGTATCCTATATCGAAAATGGTTTCTTTACTTGTGGATTTATCTTGGAGTGAAAAATAATCTTTGTATGCCGTTTTCCCGCCAACGGTGTGTAATGCATAGGGACCATTTTCAATAATCTCATTAGCCGTATCGGCAGCCAATTGCAATAATTGATTTGGATTTCCTCCTGATACATTGTGGTACTTTTCGAAAGTGCCCTCAAAAAGACAAATTCTAGCCTTTAAAGCCAAAGCCGCGTATTTATGGATCCGTCCACTATTCCTTTCAGGTAATTGAGCAATAGCCACATCTAATTCTTGAATAATGTTATTGACGACAAGCACCCTAGAATCTCTCGGTTGATACAACTCTTCAATATCTGATTCGTTGATTTCTTGTTCGAGCCATGGAACATCACCAAAACGACGTACTTTGTCGTAATAGAGATAGGCTTTAAAGAAACGCATTTCACCTTCGATGACTTTTTTCTCGTTTTCGCTTAAATCGGTGGCATCATCAAGCGCTCCAAGAGCTATGTTCACCGAGCGTATACCAGCAAAACTCCAGCCCCCTCCATCAAATCCTGGAGGAGCACTATTAATCGTTAATCCGCCACTAGAAAACAAATTTAAATTTCGTGGAAGTTGATTATCGGTTTCATCATCCCAGTTCCACATGGCGCTTCTACCTTGTCCAGAGGGTTTGGGGAAGTAAGCATACCACTGATTGGCAAATAATTCAAATTCTTGCTTCGTATTTAAAAAATTAGCGAGTGTAATGCTTGATTCGGGTTTTTTGTCAAGAAACTCATCATCACATCCCATAATAAAAACGAGTAAAAGGGTCATTATGATTTTATATCTTTTCATGCCTCTTGTCATTTATAGTTTAATGTTTAATCCAATGGAAAAGCTCCTTAAAAAAGGATAACTTTTTCCTGGTTCTCCCCATGGCGCTCCGCGCGGATTGGTTTCTGGATCATAGCCTTCAATCAAATCATCTATTTCAAATAAATTTTGTCCCGTAAAATAGACTTGTGCTTCTTGTAGCCCAATGGTACTGGCTAATTTTGATGGAAAATTGTACCCAAAGGTCAGTTGTTTCATTCTAAAATAGGATGTGTTGGGAAGGTATCGGTCTGATAATCGATAATTATGGAACCCTCGATTGCCTAAATACCGAGGCCAAAAAGCATCGGTATTATCTGGCGTCCAATAGTCCAGTTGATGTACCATTGGAGCTGAATTCAGTGAATTGTTCCCACCTCCATGCGAGGGCCAATAGAGAGGCCCGTTACCGGTCGGTTGAGCGAAAAACATTTGCCGGCCTAAAACGCCTTGCATAAAGGCATCAGCGAAGAAATTTTTCCACACCGCTCCCAAATTGATGCCAAAAGATAAGTCAGGCGTTGAACTGCCAATTTTAACTAGGTCTCCAGGATCTTCAAGAGTAAATGAACCTCCACTGATGATGCCATCCCCATTTTGATCCACATAGTAAACATCACCCGGAGCTACGGTGACCCCACTATTGATTAAATTAGAATAATTTAAACCACTAGCATCGATTTCTTCTTGATTTTGAAACAAACCCTTTGTGGCATACCCCCATATCTCACCCACGTCCATTCCTTTGTACAAATTGGGATATCCTCGACGGCCTAAAACATTTCCTATGGAATTGGTCGGATTATCAAACGACGTGATTTCACCTTTAGCACGAGACAAATTGACTCCGGCCGTGTATTTAAACGCCCTATCGCTATTTCGATATTGAATTTCAAATTCCCAACCTTTTGTCCTGGTATCAGCTGAATTGACTCGAGGAGCACTAGTTCCTAAAACGGCAGGTAATTGTGCTGCTGCTTGTAATTGATCCTTGGCATCTCTTATGAAATAATCAAAATACCAAACCAACTTAGATCCCCACAGACTGCCATCTAATCCAATGTTTTGTGTCACAACAGTTTCCCAAGTGATGGAAGAACTGACCAATCCCGGTGTGTTGGTTCGTCGAGGTAATCCTCCACCAATGACAAAGCCACTCGTGCCAAGACTCAAATTGCTCAGATACGGATAGAAACCTTGAACTTGTTGGTTTCCTAAACTCCCATAAGAGGCTCTCAATTTCAAACTATTAATTGTGGATTTTAGAGAAGCAAAAAATGGTTCTTCAGAAATTTTCCATCCAACCGATGCGCTCGGATTAAACACGAACCGATTTCCTTTTGGAAATCGAGAAGACCCATCATATCGACCACTTAACTCCAATAAATACCGATCCTTGAATGAATAGTTCACTCGATAGAAACCGCCTCTTGTCGCCCATCCGTTGATCCCATCACTGGCTCTTGGATCGCCACTCGACAGGGATAATGAAGGGAGCAGATCGGTAACTAGGTTATTATTTCTTGTATTGACCACTCGAACATTGTGATCTTCTTGTTGGTAACCGACTTGCCCCTTTAAATAATGCTCACCAAAATGGGTGGTGTAGGATATATAACCATTAAAAGCTTGATATTTTATATTTCTAAATCGATACGCGATAGCGGTTGGAACCGAATTATTCGACCGAAAAATTTCTGGTCCCCACCATCTGGTGACTTCCTTTGTATGATCATGCCAGCGATCGTTATCCGAATTATACGTATAGCTAGCGTCTACCTCAAGACCTTCTAGGGGTCTAAAATTGGTGCCAAGAGTGACCCAACTGTCGGTTCTATTAAATTTGTCCCGACCCCCTTGTTCAAAAAATGAAATGGGGTTGTTCGGCACGGTTCCGTCGGGATTTCGCAAAGGTTGGTTGATATTCCCTTTGACAAGATCATGCCAAGGAGATCCTTTTCCAGGATAAATGTGCAATCGATCGGATTCAATGATGTTAAGAGCTGAATTGAGACGAATATCAAAAATATCATTTATATAAGCCGTTAAATTGGCTCTGATATTGTATCGATCATAGTAGTCATTGCCGTATGTAAGAACACCCTCTTGTGAGAACTGACCAAACGAGAAGAAATAATCAATTCTATCCCCTCCACCCCTAACGGATAAGTCATTTTTGGATTGTAAAGCAAAATCTTCAAAAGCAGCATCAAAATAGTCGGTGTTGCCAAAATATTGCCATTGCCCATTACCATTAGGGTTTAACCTAGCCGCAGGATTATTGATAGGATCATCATAGTGGGCTCTGATCAATGCCGCGTTTTCTTCATTGACAGTAGCGCCCAAATGGGAGGCTTTTTCTCTTTCAAAGTCGAGTTTTTGGACTGAAGTCACTAAATCTGGCTTTTGACTTGGTGTGTTGAGTGACCAATTGGAAGTAAAATTCATTTGAATTTTTTCATTTTTTCTCCCCTGTTTAGTGGTAATCAGAATAACGCCAAAAGAAGCTTGAGATCCGTATACCGCTGCAGAAGCAGCGTCTTTCAGAACGGTGACACTTTGGATATCGGTGGGATTAATAGCATTAACTCCCATACGAACACCATCCACCAGAATTAAAGGAGAACCAGACCCAGAAATATTGGTGAATCCCCGAACATTAAAATTCGATCCCGTACCAGTTTGTCCGTCTACTGAACTGATGTTCAAATTGGGTATCCACCCTTGTAATCCTGCGCCAGCATTCGTAATGGGACGATTACCCAAGGTCTCTCCTTGAACAAAAGATACCGCCCCAGTGATGTTCTCTCTACTTTGTGTGCCATACCCAACCACAACGACTTCTTCTATGGATGTGTCTTGAACCATGTTGATACGGATATTGGACACATCAGATTCATAACTCAATAATACTTCAACCGTGAGAAATCCGATATAAGAAACAGACAAAATGGCCTCTAGGTTTTCAACAGAAATTGAAAACGCGCCATTAAAGTCCGATTGCGTTCCATTGGTGGTGCCTACTTCAATAACATTAGCTCCCGATAGCGGTTGACCAGTTTCGTCCAGAATGAGTCCCGAAACCTGAATCTGTTGTGCTAAGTCATCTGACATTGTTTTAATTGAGGGTGGGGAAGTTGGCTTTTTTTTAACTCGGATGGTTTTGTCGGAGGTAAACTCATATGCTAGGCCATTGGGTTCGAGCGCCTGAGCCAATAGGTCACTTGTTTCAATCGTTCCCTTTTTAAGAAAAATGTCTTGAGAACCCATTAAAACATCATTTTTAAAGATGAAGTAATAATCGGTTTTTTTGTGAACGAGTTTGAGAACTTCTTTGACAGACAAAGAGGCATCTTGTTCAATCAACACGCTCGCATCTTGTGAAAACGAATGACCTGGATTAAATCCAAATAGAACGGTACTACACAAAAGGGCTAGTGTCCTCACGATTAGTGTTGGAAATGCTACTGAGAAATACCTCAGATACTTCTTGTAAAGTTGATGTTCCATAGTCTTAATTGTATTGCTAACAGGGTTAAATTTTGCTCTGAATTGTTTATTTGATTACGATTGTTTTTTTATCGATATGGTATTCGAGGTCACCATCGGATGTGCTTGCGATATGATTCAGAATACTTTCTACAGATTCACTTCTTTTTAGGGTTCCGGTAAATAGAAAGTTTCTTTTGTCGAAAGATTCAAAGATGACTTCTGCATCGTACCATCGAGATAAATTATTCATGATGTCTTCTAATGATTGGTCTTCAAAAGAAAATAGCCCTTTCATCCAGGCGACATGAGGATCGACATCGACTGTTTGGATATGAATATTTTCTTGGTTATCATGGATTAGAGACTGTTGGTTGGGTTTTAAAGTTTGACTGCCACCCATTTCTGTTGACACGTTTAAACTACCTTCTACTAGCGTTGTTGTGATGATCTGTTCGTCAGAATAGGCCTTGATATTGAATTGGGTTCCTAACACTTTAGATGTTTGCTCCCTTGTCGTAATGATAAAAGGGCCATAGGGTTCATTGGGAGTAGAAGAGGCTACTTCGAAAAATGCTTCACCATACAGGAGTTCGACATTTCTGCTTTGGTTTTCAGAAAAACCGGTAGGATATTTCAATTTGGAATCCGAATTGAGCCAAATTCTGGTGCCGTCACAAAGTTGCACTTGATATCGGCCCCCTCTTGGGACGGTCAAGTAATTATATTCGACGAGGTGTTTGTTTGATTTGTCAACTTGATAGGTTAAGTTTTTATTGTTACCAGTAGCGTGTTGAGAGGTGTATTGTTTCCCTTCTTCAAAGATGATTTGATTGCCATTATCTAAGGTTAGAATGGCTTTATCAGACCCGGGTTGGAGGTCTGCAGAAATTTCATTTTCTGGGAAGACCTCTGCTTTGTCCTGATTCAAGGAGGGTATCCAATAGAATCCTATCAAGAAAGCAATGGAAGCCGCCGCTGCTATTTTTGAATAAAAAATTCTTTTTCTTTTCAAAATTTCTTTTTTAATTCTTTTTCGTAATTCGATTTTAGCGTTTTCTTTGTCAAAGTGATTCATACTTAAAATAACAAGATAATGAATTTGGATAAATTGATCAAAAAGAGCACTGGTTTTTTCTTCTTTGAGAAGACTTTCCAGTTGTTCTAATTCCTTACAGTTGGCTTCTTTTCCAAGGAATTTAACAATCAATTTGACTTGGTAATCCAAAACAACGGTTCCTTAAAATTAGTCATTTGTAAGCAATTTACAACGGTTTTGTCTAAACATCTCGAAAGGGGAAGGTGAGGGTTGTTTCTATTACGTTTTATTGTCGACACATACGGGGGGTTTTAATCAACATTTTAAAAAAACATAGCACAGCATTAATTTGTATGTTTGGGATAGGATGAAAAAACCAGAGAAATCTTTATCAAAACAACTCCGTTCAGGCAGTGTCAAAGCCTACGATACGTTAGTGGACTTGTATTATCAAAAGCTATGCGCTTACAGTTATAGCTTGTGCCATGATTATAGCAAAACTGAAGATATTGTTCAGAATGTGCTGTTACGTTTATGGATTAATCGAAATAAAATCAATCCTGAGTTATCGTTAATCAACTTTTTATACAAATCGGTCTATAATGAGTTTATCGATCAGTATCGAAAAGAAAAATTATTGACCTATCTAGAAAAGGAACACTTTGAAAGGTTACAATTAATAATGGAAAACGAGCCAGACGAATTAGACTCTCAGACACGACAACTCAAATCAGCCATAGATCGTTTACCCCCAAAATGTAAAAAAGTGTTTTTACTAAACAAAAGAGAGGGTCTCACGCATATCGAAATAGCGGAATACTTAAACATCTCCAAAAGAACAGTCGACTGGCACATGACCAATGCGTTTAAAATTCTTAGAAAAAAACTATGATTCAGTTTCTAATTTCTTATACTTTTCAACCGACAGAGGATACGCTATTCTCCTAGATTGAAGCCCTCTAACATGATTGCTTTTTACAGTTGAATAACTCCAAAGTCACCTTATGGCTTATGACAGCAACTCTTTCAAACTTGGAAGCAAGAGTCATCGAAAAACGCCTTGCGGATAAACCACAACACTTTCAAAACCATTTTTTCCAACAGTCGATACGCCAAAAAGATAATTATCGATGATGACGCCTTGAAGCGTATACTGATCAACATCGCCAACGTACCGACTATATTCCCATTGGGGACTGGTCGTTTCCCTCCAATAAATGTTGTATCCCGATACGTTAGAATCGTTAACTTTTGTCCATTTTAATTTGGTGGAGGGTTCGACAATACCTCCAATGTTTAAATCCCTAACACCCAGTGGAGCCCAAGCTAAGGATGCCAAATTAAGGCAATTAACGGCTGTTAAGTTTCGAGCATATTCAAAATCAACCCCTTCAATGACATCTCCATAAGTAATCCCATTTTCTATCCGTAAATCCTGGTGTTGTCTATTGTAGTTTTCATGGGCTTCCATAATGCGAATGCCAGCAAATCCGACATCAGTAAAGGGTCTTTGATCGCCACCACGTCCAAAACGATCCAAACGGAAAATCATTTGAGGATTGAGGTGCGGCAAATAACGGACTGTGTTTTGATGAATATAACGAGCTAATTGTCTTGATATGCCGTCGGCATCGCCCCCATAAAAACGTAAGCTTTGGCGTTGCTCTTGGGTTAGAGTAGGCGGTATTGGCTCAGAAAAAATGCGAAAAGTTCGATTATCGATGACCCCATCGACACCTTGAATATTTCCAATCATATCATTATTGAGTATGCCGATAATATTCCAATGATTTTCTTGTGCATATTGAGCCATTCCTTTGGCACCAAATAAACCTTGTTCTTCGCCTGAAAAAGCAATATAGACGATGCTGTTATGAAATTCATATTGAGATAAAATTCTAGCGGCTTCTATACTGGCTGCGACTCCAGTGGCATCATCATTGGCTCCTGGTGCATCATCTGTATAATTAGTGGGGGAAGAAATTCTAGAGTCTAAATGCCCACCGATAAGGATGAAATGATTGGGGTTGATCTTTCCTTTTTGAATCGCAACAACATTATTGATCCACACATCTTTGACAATTCTTGGACCATCTTGGGTCGTATAAAAGTTTTTTTGATAAAAAACATCTAAGCAATCATGGCAGGCATCGCTTATTTTTTCAAATTCAGCTTTGACCCATCTTCGAGCAGCACCAATGCCTCTAGTATCTGAAATCGTATCACTCAAAGTATGTCGTGTTCCAAAACCAACCAATCTTTCGACATCATTTTGCAAGCGTTCAGATGAAACAGCATCGATAATTTGGTAGAGTATAGAGTCTTTCGTTTGTCCATAAATGGATAAACAAATAGACCATCCTAAAAATAAAAGAAGAGTACGCATGGCTAAGGTTATGGATGGCAAAAGTTAGAAATAAATTTCTAATTCCTATCAGAAGATGCAACCATCGAGAAGTTGACAGAGAAAAACCCCACGGATACAAGAAAATAACACTAAAAACCAAGAGAGTTCATGGTTAATCTATGTGAATTTCAAAACAACGAATTTCGTTAATCAAACGCCTTGGTGGGCAAAAGAGAATGGAAGTTGTTCTGAATGTTGCCTTGAATACTTATTCAGTTGATGATGCGATTGATTTTTTGAAGAGATTAAAAGGATTGGAAGTCAAAGGCATTGCAACATCCCTCCCCTACAACAAGGCCTTTAGTGGAAGAGGAAAGAAACCGGGTTCTAATTGGAAAAACAGTAAACTCATGGCTGATAACTATGCTCATTTTGAGGATAATCTGCCTTAGGATCAATATATTGAGTGGCAAAGAACGATGTTACACGTTGCTTTTAAAAATGCATCGGAGATGATGGCGTTATCCTCTATAATATACGACGTTCTAATGGGAATTACAGAACAATAGGTTCAAACTAGACTTTCACTTGATTGATAGGTTATAATTTTTCTAATTTTTTAATTTCTAGGGAAGTGGAAGCCCCATAGATTACATCCTAAATCATTACTTAAAATATTCGATAACTTAACCATAATAAATAATGGGGTATTTTTGTGATGAAGAAGCCATGAAAAACGCCTCACATCCCCAAAGCAGCCCTTTAGACTATGAGTTTAGTTATTATTTACAAAATCACAAGGAACTTGCAAAACAGTATGAGGGTAGAATCATTGTGTTGAAAAATCATAAAGTAATAGGTGATTTTGATTCAAAAGTAGAGGCCGTTGATGAAATAAGTAAAACTCATGAATTAGGTACATTTCTTGTACAATATTGCTCTAGTGATTTAAAAAAACACATAAGCTATTATCGGTCTCGACTCATATTCCCAAGTGAATAAGAATCAAGGCAATATGAATGTTGAATTAAATACGTATTCAGTTAGTGATGCGATTGATTTTTTAAAGAGACTGAAAGGGTTGGGAGTCAAGGGAATAGCAACTTCACCACCGTATAACAAGGCATTTAATGGAAGAGGAAAGAAACCGGGCTCCAATTGGAAAAACAGCAAACTCATGGCTGATAACTACTCTCATTTTGAGGATAATCTGCCAGAGGATCAATATGTTGCGTGGCAAAGAACCATGTTACACGCTGCTTTAGAATGCATCGGAGATGATGGAGTTATCCTTTATAATATAGGTAGAAAAATTAAAAATTTACGAGAAGATAGACGTGAAAGAATTGTTGAAGGTTTTCCCATTAGACAAACAATCATTTGGAACAGAGGAAGCTCTCATAATCAAGGAGGGAAACGCCCTTCGATTCTTCCCCCTATTTATGAGTTAATCTATTTGATAGCAGGAAAAAATTGGAGACTCCCTGAAAAGTATTTACAAGAGATGAGGTATTGGGGTGATGTGTGGAGAATCACTCCTGAGTCCAAGAATCCGCACCCAGCTCCTTTTCCACTTATTATAGCAACACGAATGGCGAAGCTTGTCAATGGTCTTATCGCTGATCCATTTGCCGGAAGCGGAACGATTGGCATGGCTGCCATAGACCTTGGGTTACCCTACTTGCTCAATGACATATCACCGGATTATCAAACCATGTTTTACCAAAGAAAAAATAAATATGAAGTCGCAAATAGTCCATTGTTTAACTGATACTCGAGCTAAAGCGATTTACATAGATCAAATTGGCAGAATCAAAGAAAAATATTTAGTTCCCCATGTGTTTGTCTATCGAATGATGGAATTATATCATAAAAACGCTCCTCCAAAAACAGACAGATCCGTTCATGGACGCTATTTTGAATATGTTGTGGGGGAAACCCTTGCCATGAATGGAATCAAGCATATGTATTATCAAGCTACAGTAGCCTATGTTTCATTGGCTGTTTTTGATTGGTTCTTATACCATAGAACGACCCCTGTTTCTATTTCTTGCAAAACCAAAGCCAGGGATCGGTGGAAACAGGCAGCACTCGAAGGATTTGCCTTGAAACAAGTATATACGCAGGCAACCAACTACCTCATTACGATGGAAGCATTGTCAAATACAAACAAGAAGATAGAGCAAGCACCTCGCTCAATCGATTGGTTTATAGTGGCAACAGATCAAAATTTTACACATGTGATTCAAGAAATTTCGAAAAGAGATTATATTGAAGCGAGACCTATTTCCCCAATTAGCAAAGGCACGCTTGTGAGTGCTTACAATCAGGAATGAAAGGAACAAACCGAATTAAATCAACACGCCTACGATATAAGGATGTCAAGTGATTTGGCATTCAAATTGAAACACTGAATTTTTAGATGAGGAGTTTATCAACAAGATCTTGATGAGATTCTTCAACCACGGAACGTTTCAATTTCATGGTTGGCGTTAGATGACCACTTTCAATAGACCACTCCGAATCAACCAGTTCGAATTTGGTTACTTGTTCCCATTCATTAAGTTTGGCATTCAGAGCCACAACATCTTTTTTTATGGCCTCTTTTAATTGGGGAATGTTTATTAAGTCTTGACGCTTTAAACCAGATTCAATGTTTTGATTTTTGAGCCAACGAATGGAATAAGCCACATCAATATTAATTAATGCTGAAGGCATTTTTTGGTTGGCACCAAGGACCAATAGATGCTCAATAAAGGGAGATTGTTTTAAAATATTTTCAACCCCTTGAGGTGAAATATATTTTCCAGCAGAATTTTTAAAGATTTCTTTTTTTCTATCGGTAATTTTTAAAAAACCGTCTTCATCTAATTCACCGATATCGCCTGTATGAAAGGCTCCATTTTGAAGGACTTCTTTGGTCAGATCTTCTTGTCGGTAATAGCCTTGCATGACATTAGGTCCTTGGACGATAATTTCTCCATCCTTTGCGATTGTTACTTGGATTCCACTGATGGGCTTTCCAACAGTGCCAAAACGCAGACCACCATTCCGCATGTCATTAACCGAAACCACAGGTGAAGTTTCGGTCAACCCATACCCCTCCATCACCGTCATTCCTGCTGCCGTAAACACTTGAGCTAATCGAGGTTGTAGTGGGGCGCTCCCTGATACCAAGTAATGCAAATTCCCTCCTAACCCTTCTCGCCATTTTGAAAAAATTAGTTTTCGAGCCAATCTTAATTGGTAGTCATAGAGTTTTCCATTGACGCCGTACGGCTGGTATTGCAAGCCTAAATTCACTGCCCAAAAAAATAAAGTTCTTTTGATGCCTTTTAATGCCTTTCCTCGAGCAATGATTCGGTCAAAAACTTTCTCGATGAGTCTTGGTACGGCCGTTATGATATAGGGTTGGACTTCCTTGAGATTATCAGATAGTTTCTCAAGAGACTCAGCAAAGTAGATTTCAATGCCATTAAAAATGTAGATATAATGGATGATACGTTCGAAACTGTGACAGACTGGTAAAAAGCTGAGTGCTTTTCCAGTACCACGATCAAAAGGAATTCTCTTTGATGATGAAAGCACATTGGAAACCAAATTATGGTGCGAGAGCATCACCCCCTTGGGTACACCGGTGGTTCCAGAAGTATAAATAATCGTCGCCAAATGACTGCTTCTCACTTTGGCTTTTCGATTGGATAGCTTGGAATCTAGGGCATTAGATTTTCCGAGTTCGAGGAGTTCTTTCCAATGGGCAGCCCCTGCAACGTCGTCGAAAGTGTACAGGTGTTTTAAATTGTCCACTTTGGATTGAACCGTATTGATTTTATGGTACAATTCTTTATCTGAAACAAAGCAATAGGTGCATTGGGAATGATTCAGAACGTATTCGTATTCACGGTGAGTGATATTGGGATAAAGTGGAACAGAAACCGCACCAATACTACTAATGGCATAATCCATGATATTCCATTCGGATCTATTGGTGGTTGAAATGAGGGCTATATTTTCTCCGGCTTGGATTCCTTTAGAAATCAAAGCTTTTGCCATGGTGTTCCCCACGGCTTTAAATTCTCGAGAAGAATAACTCTTCCACTGACCATCAACTTTTGTGGAAATGGAGCGCTCGAGAGGCAAGGTTTCGAGTTGGTAGTCAAGAAAGTCGAAAATTCTGACAGGAATCATGAAAAATCACTATGGGAACGGCAAAGTTAAGCAAGAATCAAGAGTTCAACCATGGATTAAAAGCCATCGGTATGCATTTTGAAATGCCATCATCCATGGACTGACTTTGTCTGTTTTCCGATCATTGGGATAATAGGGCCAATTCCAAGGAAAGGTCGACCGTTCTAAATGTGGCATGGTTGCTAGATGTCTTCCATCATCTGAACACAACATGGCTGTATTATAATCCGAGCCATTGGGATTTCGAGGATACTGATGGACAAAATATTTTCCTACAATAGGGTAGTGAGACTCATTTTCTGGTAAATAAAATCGACCTTCACCATGCGCTGCCCAAATACCTAATCGAGATCCTTCTAATCCTTGAAACATGATCGATGGAGAATCTAAAATATCAACTGAGGTGAATTGACATTCAAACTTTCCCGATTCATTGAATTGCATTTTGGGTTTTTCATGGTGTTGAAGATGGATCAAATTCAATTCCATAAAAAGCTGACAGCCATTGCAAACACCGAGAGATAGGGTATTGGATCGAGTATAAAAAGCATCCAATGTTTTTTTGGCTTTGGCATTATACAGAAAAGAACCGGCCCATCCTTTTGCTGATCCCAACACATCAGAATATGAAAACCCTCCAACCGCAGCCAAAAAATGGACGTCTTGAAAATCAATGCGTCCCTCAATTAAGTCGGTCATGTGGACATCTAAAACTTCAAAACCGGCTAAATGCAGCGCGTATGCCATTTCCCTTTCTGAATTGCTTCCTTGCTCTCTGAGAACCGCTGCTTTGAATTTTCTTGGCGTTTTAACCGTTTCTATTAGGCCTGAAAAGTGGTTTGGAAACTTAAAGTTTAAGGGGTATTGATCAATGTTTTGTTTTCTTTTTGTGGCTTGCGATTCAATCGTTTGATGTTTGTCAAGTTGATAAGATGGTTCATACCAAACCCTTCTCAAGCGATTGATATCAAAAGGATATTGCTTTTCATGAAATTTGATATTTAGTTGGGGGGTTGAGATGACTCGACCGAGTTTTTTACACGTTATTTTTTGCTTCTTTAGCATAGAATCGATGGGATGCTTTGACTGAATCAATAGCCCTGGATTTTCAGAAAATAATAAAGAGATGATGTCTCTTGATTCTAGTGATGAAACATTGATATCGAGCCCGATCCCGCATGAAGGAAAACACATTTCTAAAAGCGAAGTAATCAATCCTCCAGAAGAAACATCATGTCCTGCAACTATTTGATGGGTCTTAATTAACTGTTGAACAGCATCAAAAACGGTTTTAAGATAAGCGGCTGAAGAAACTTTAGGTGGATTCGTACCAATGAAATTTAAAGTTTGAGCAAAAGCCGACCCACCGAGATTTTTGGGGTTTTGGGAAATATCGATATAGTATAAATCTCCACCATCAAGTTTTAATACAGGTTCCACTATTTGAGTGATGGCATTGCATTGACCAACTGCTGAAATAATGACGGTTCCTGGTGCGATCACTTTTTTTTCAGGATACTCTTGAATCATCGAAAGGGAATCTTTACCGGTTGGAATATTAATCCCAAGTTCAATAGCAAAATCACTAGCTGCTTGAACAGCTTCATAGAGTCTTGCATTTTCATTGGGATGGTTGCACGGCCACATCCAATTGGCCGATAAACTAACCGACGTTAATCCTTTTTCTAATGGAGCCCAAACCAAATTGGTCAAACTTTCGGTAATAGCCAGTTCACTACCAATCGTGGCATCGATCAATCCAGCCATTGGAGCATGTCCCATGGCCGTAGCAATTCCCTTGTGTGAACTGTAGTCAAGGGCGATGACGCCACAATTATTCAGAGGTAATTGCAGTTCTCCCACCGTTGGTTGTTTCGCAACCCGACCTCCCACACAACGATCTACTTTATTGGTCAACCAATCTTTACATGAAACCGACTCGAGACTCAGTACGTTTTTTAGGTATTCATGGATGTTACTTGGGTCGTAGAAAATCTTTTTGAATTTCGGTTTTGTTGTGACATCAAGGAGGACTGTTTTAGGTGTTCCAGAAAACAACTCTTTAGTCGTTAAGTCAAAGACCGTTTGATCTTCTTTTTTGCTTTGAAAAAGCAATCGATGATCATCGCTGATTTCTCCTACCACATAACAAGGGCAACGCTCTCTTGAAGCAATAGATTGCACCAATGGAAGGTCTCTAGCAGCGATAATCAATCCCATACGTTCTTGTGATTCATTTCCTAAAATTTCTTTTGCTGATAGGGTTGGATCTCCAATAGGTAAACAGTCAATCTCTATCGTTCCACCCGTTTCACTCATGAGTTCGGTAAAACAATTCAAGTGCCCTCCGGCACCGTGATCATGGATTGAAACAATGGGATTGGAGGCCCTTTCAACGAGGATGCGAATCGTATTCGCCACTCTTTTTTGCATTTCAGGATTGGACCGTTGTACGGCATTGAGTTCCAGCGTTTGATCAGTCATCCCGGTATCCAGTGAAGATACAGCAGCCCCTCCCATTCCAATACGGTAATTATCTCCCCCCAATAAAAGCACCAAATCTCCTGCTTGGGCTTTCTTTTTAAGTGCCTGGGATCGATATCCATAACCAACGCCTCCAGCCAACATGATGGTTTTATCGTACGACCATGTTTTATTTTCTTGCTGGTGCTCAAAAGTTAAAAGAGACCCACAAATTAATGGTTGTCCAAATTTGTTTCCGAAATCAGAAGCCCCATTGGAGGCTTTGATTAAAATATCTAGTGGCCTTTGGTAAAGCCATTTTCTTTCATCGATGTTATTTTCCCAAGGTCGATGACTGATTCTTGAATAAGGCGTCATGTAAACGGCTGTTCCGGCTAGGGGAATCGACCCTTGTCCTCCAGCCATGCGATCTCTGATTTCTCCACCACTTCCTGTGGCGGCTCCATTAAAAGGTTCAACCGTTGTCGGAAAGTTGTGGGTTTCGGCCTTGATTGAAAGGACACTATCGACTGTTTTGCATTGGTACACGGATTGGGCTTTATCAAATTGAGGCGTGAATTCATGGATCAATGGACCTTCGATAAAAGCAACGTTATCCGAATAAGCCGAAACAATTTCATTGGGATTTGTTTTTGACGTTTTTTTGATGAGTTCAAATAAACTTTCTGATTGTTCTTTACCGTCTATAATGAAAATGCCGTTAAAGATTTTGTGTCGGCAGTGTTCTGAATTGACTTGAGAAAACCCAAAAACTTCCGTATCGGTTAGATTTCGTTTGTATTTGATGGAAAGTTCTTTCAAATACTCCATTTCATGACTGCTTAAAGCCAATCCTTCTTTTTGGTTGTATTGTTCTAAATCTTCAATCAAAATGGACACTTCGGGAGTTTGATAGGTGTCAAAAATGGTTTGTTTTAAAACAGAATGTTTTTCTTCTAGCATTCGATCATAATTAGCACGGCTTGAAAGAGGATAATACATTTCTATCCGCTTGATTCCATCAATCCCCATTGATTTGGTGATGTCAACGGCATTGGAACTCCAAGGAGAGACCATCGTTGTGATGGGACCAATAAAGTCCCCAACAATTTTCTGTTGATGTGACAACTTACAATCTAGCAGCCATTCTAATTTTTGAATCGCTTTTGAGTCGAGAGGCTTGCAAGCAGAAACGGCGTAAAAAGGAGACTGGGTTTTTTTTTGGTCAGTAAAAAATAAGACCATTAATTAGAAGAAGACTGTTGCAAAATTAAACCAATCATCTTCAGTAAACGGGTGTTCTCTAGTGTGGCCAAGAATCCTAAAATAGTAGCAGCGTGACTAAACACCCATTAATCTAACAAATGCCGTAAATTGTCCTTGAAGAATTGAATGATGAAATACCTTCTCATTCCAGATAAATTTAAAAGCTCATTAACCTCTCAGGGAGTCATTGAAGCTTTGACCAACGGCATTGTTCAAGTAGATCAAAATGCATTGATTGAATCGATTCAAGTATCTGATGGGGGCGATGGTTTTTTAGATTCGGTGGATATCGCAGGAAGTTACCAAAGGATTCCCGTTCAATCGGTTAATGCTTATGGAGATCCTATTACGTCATATTATTTATGGGATTCAATCAATCATTCAGCTTTTATTGAACTAGCCAATACCTGTGGCTTTTCTTCAATCGATAAAAGCCGGCTACAAATCATGAAAAGTAGCACCCATGGAATCGGCATTCAAATTCGAGATGCGATTGAGAAAGGAGCCAAGCAAGTCTATGTAGGCATTGGTGGCAGCATTACCAATGATGGAGGCATTGGACTAGCGCAAGAATTAGGTTACCGATTTTTTGACAAAAATCATCAAGAAATCACTCATTGTAACGCATCGAGCCTCAATGCATTGTCAGATATCTCAAGGCCTGATAATGAAGAAGTTTTTCAAAAGGTAGCTTTTTATGCCGTTAATGATGTGGAAAATCCTCTTTTTGGCACATCAGGGGCCGCTTATATTTATTCAAGCCAGAAGGGAGCTTCCGATGAAGAGATGAAACAATTAGATCGAGGGCTACAAAATTTGGATGCTTTAGTTATTCGAAAATTGGGGAAAAAGGATTCAAGCACAAAGGGAGCTGGAGCTGCGGGAGGAACGGCTTATGGTTTGAAAGTGTTTTTAGATGCTGAATTTATTAGAGGTTTTGATTTTTTAAGTCAAAGACACCAACTTTATGATATCATTGAAGGAGGTCATTATGATTACATCATTACGGGAGAAGGACGATTTGATTCCCAATCCTTAAATGGGAAATTTGTTCAGGGAATTCTGAAGATGGCTGAAGTTAGTCCCAAAAGTAAGGTGGTGATCATTTGTGGTACTTCAGAATTTGAATCCCTCGATGGATATCAAAACCAAATTATGGTTCTCCAAATAAAAAGACAAGAACTGGAGACAACCTATTGCATGGAAAATGCAGCCATGTTGGTGGAAAATAAAATTTCTGATTTTTTAAAACAATCATAAAATGTTCACCATTTGTTTGATCATCGGAGCTATTGTTGCCATTGTCTTGGGAACAGTAAAACTCAAAATTCATCCCTTTCTCAGTTTGTTTACGGTGGCCTTATTGGTCGGTCTTATCGCCGGTTTTGGAGCTAATGAAACCATCACTATGATTTCTCAAGGTTTTGGAAACACGTTATCGAGTATCGGAACCATCATCGCCTTTGGAACCATCATCGGTGTCATTTTAGAAAGAACGAATTCGGTTGAAGTTATTGTCCATCTTTTGCTGAAATGGTCCGGTGGAAAAGCAACGGCGTTGGTGATGAATTTCACGGGTTTTATTGTGTCTATTCCGGTTTTTTGTGATTCTGCATACATCATTCTTTCATCGATTAATAAAACCTTAAGCAAAAAAACATTCATTCCATTGGGCGTTTTATCTGTGGCATTGGCCACGGGATTGTATGCCGCACATGTTTTTGTACCACCCACGCCTGGTCCATTGGCAGCCAGTAGCCTTATAGAAGCTGATTTAGGTCTGGTACTGATTTATGGTTTGATCATCGGGTTCGTTGTTTCAGTAACAGGGTATTTTTCAGCCAAGCATCTGTTGTTTAAAAAAGTTATGGCTCCAGATGTTGCTGGAATGAAACCACGAAAAGAAAAACTGGACATACGAAAGAGTGCTATATTGGTTTTTCTTCCCATCATCATTCCCATTGTTTTAATTGCCTTTAAATCCATAGTGAATTACCCTACATATCCATTGGGGCAAGGAGTACTTTATGAATTCTTTAACGCGATTGGCAACCCAATAGTGGCTCTGTTTACTGGTGTGGTTTTGGCTTTTATGCTGACCGTTCCAAGATATACTTCAAAGCAATTTCAATGGACAGTAGATGCCTTAAAGGATGCGGGTTTGATTATTTTGATCACTGGAGCAGGGGGTGCTTTTGGTCATATTTTAAAGCAATTAGATATCGCTAACTTAATTGCTATTGACTCAGGAAGTCCTTTAGGAGGATTGATACTAATTTTCTTGATTGCGTCCATTCTGAAGACTTCTCAAGGATCATCAACGGTTGCCATCATCACCACCGCTGCATTAGTGGCACCGCTGCTTTCAAACTTTCAACTCGATGATCGTGTTGGAAAAACCTTTGCTGTGTTAGCTATTGGGGCTGGAGCCATGACGGTCTCCCATGTCAATGACTCCTACTTTTGGGTTGTCTCCCAATTTTCAGGTATGTCAACAAAGCAAGCTTTAAAAACCTATTCTATTGCAACATTTCTTCAAGGGATTATTGGGATAGGTATCTTAACAACTCTTTTTCTTGTTCTTAATATGTCCATGTAATAAGACATGGAAATAAAAAGCAGGAATAGATCTCTAAGTGCCAAAAGGCATCTGATTTTTTAGCCTCGTGAGCCTCTGAGGCACTGTTCCCATCGTATCTTCGAAATCGAGTTTAATTGATTCTTTCAAGAAGATGTCTGATCCGATAATGAATTCAATAACCGCTGGATTTTCACACTTGGCTGATGATCCATCATCTTCAAACAACTGCCATATTCTTGAAGCATCCAAGTTCGTAATGATGGGATGGGAATTTGATAAAACCCGCTTCGACCAGGTTGCAAAATCCCTCTTGAAACAACATCTTGAAATGCTTTTTCAGGATGTTTAATCATTGGATTCTTTTCAAAACCTAATTGAACTTGAGCCCCTGACACAATATTTTCTTTCACTTCATTTTCAAAGATAGCGCTGAAAATGGAGACTCTTTCAGCTTCATTAAAACCTTCAAAACGCCCATCATAATAATTTCTTTTTTTACGACGAGATTCTTTCAATATATCTGAAAATAACTCATTCGATAAGACTCCTCGATTCTTGTTTATTTTTTGAGCAGCCACCTGCCCATAGCATGAAATATGATGAGCCCACTGATACGTTTCTTTGGACATTTGATGAACCCAATCATTCAGATTCGGATGATTCGGTTTCACTCCGGCACCCCTGACTAAGTAATCTCTCAAAATATCTTCTTCTGCTTTTTGATCTAATCGACTTAGGTTTATCACACAATCATCACTAAATCTTGATATTTCAAAATCCTTAAATACTTTTCGAGTATGACTCAATCCAGCAATGAGAAAAACCAATCCTTGTTTCAATTGAAGATTATGCAATTCATCAAACAAATGGGCTTTTTTTTCCGTTTCCCGATCCCCTTTCACATGACCAACACGCATCATTTGTGCTTCATCTAAGGTTAATAAAATTGGTTTCTTAATCTTCTTGAAGATACTTGAAACCGTTGGTTCTGATCGTTCATAATTCACTTTACCTGCCACTAATTTCAGATTCCCTTGAACCTCTTGGGACACTTTTCGGTATTTCTTTTCACCAAGTACTGCACTCTCTAATTGATACATGTTTGACAACATACGCAATTCCAATTTCACCACACGGCAACGATGTTTCATACGTTCCCGTAATTCGTTTAATAATGCCGATTTACCAACCCCCGGTGCACCTTGTATTAAAATCGAATGACTTTTTCGGTCATCTTGAGATGATTTTAAGGCATCTTGAACAAAACCGATCTCTTCTTGTCGACCATGAAAATAATGAGCTTCTCCCCGATCCGAAGCAAAACTTCTGCTTGTGTTCATCAACACAAAATTACTGCATTTAACTCATCATGATAGCCAACATCCAACAAAGAATTTCTGTTTCCTTTCCCACGATATCACTATTTATTTTGGCACTTAAGCATATAATTCCCCTTTAATTTTCCGAAGGAAATCACAACTTGATTAGGCACACTCACGACAAACATATTTCCGTTGTGAATTGGTCTCAAAATCTTAAATTTCCAAAGGAAATCATAGCTTGAGCAAAAAAACTTCATCCCATTGGGTATTTTATCTGTGGCATTAGCTACCGGACTATATGATGCTCATGTTTTTGTGTTTCCCACGCATGGTCCATTGGCCGCAAGCGGCATGATACAAGCAGATTTAGGAACGGTGTTGATGTATGGTTAAGTCATCGGATTGATTGTTTCGATAACAGGGGATCTTTCAACTAATATTAATTTGCGTTTTTGAATTACTTTTCGAGTTAGGAAATAATCTTTTTGTTTCACAATGTAGTTGCTTCATTTAACGGAAAAGAAAGTGAAATCAAATACGATACAGAATCCAATATTGATATAAGAAGACAGAAACCAGTCCAAGCATAAAAAAGCGTTAAGGCTAAGAGTTTACTTTTGTACTCCAACTAACTGTCTCTAATCGGCCTTTAATTTTTTGAAGTGTTTTTAGGATTTTTTCTTCGTTGGGAAATCTTCCATTTGTAAAAACAAGATTTCTCAACTCAATAGAATAAGTTCGTTTTAACAGATTCCAAGTATCTGCTAAGTTTGAAAACAATAGGGATTCGTTCGGATGTTTCGATAACCATTTATTATTGCTTTTATAGCTCTCCACATCCTTTTGGGCAACGTCTAATAAAAGTTCTTCAAACGAATCAGAGTTGAAAAAGGCCATAAGTTCAGGATTTTGTAACATGAGACATAAGTCATAGACATGTCTTATTTTTTTCTTTAGTTGCATAATAGGATTATCGTTGTAAGAAAAACGTATCAAACTCATGATTTTTTCACAGAGGGTTCTTTTTGGTTCTAGTACATTTAGTTTAAAAGGTTGCAATTCGTATTGTCCAATCAATTGAAATTGTTTTTTGAAGTTCATCATGTCGTGCACATAAGAACTGACTATTCTTTGAGTATGTGGATTAGCATTACCCAACCAAGAAGCTTCCACAATAATTTTGTCTCTAATTTGACCGAAAGGGCTATCAAAAGCTTTCTTATAGACGTGCGCCGTTTTGCGGTTCATTCCCTTTTTTTGAGTGATATCATCAATATCCACCTCGGGTAGATACAAACCTAGTATCTTACTGATGTGTCTTATTTTCTTCTTGAGTTGGTTAGGCGTTTCATTTTTTTTCCTCAATACAACCAAATCGATGTCTTCAGAAAAACGGTCAATTAAACCATAACATTTTGATAGTGAAGTTCCCCCTTTAAACACCGTTTCTTCACTTAGTTCACTATTAAAAATAAGTTTCAGAGCGTAGGTAACCCAATAATCTTTTTCTACATAGATATCAAGAATGTTTAATCTTTTGGCAGTCACGCGAATGGCATCTTTAAAAAAATCGATATTGTCGTGTAATTTCATTTAATGCTCCAACTTTCTGCTATACTTAATGCTTCATTCACTTGAGGAAGATTGTAAGTACTAATTGGATTCAATGTGAGACGTAATGAGCCTACTAATTCCCTATTTCCAATGGTTTCCAATATAGATCCCAATAATGCTCTTGTGTAAGGAGGGTATTTTTTAGCCAATCTTACAAGTTTTCTTTGATCTTCACTAGATAAATTTTTTATTCTTTCTAACATTTTCTTGCATACTAATTTTATTCTAGCATCTGGTATTTTTTTTATGTTACGTAAGACATCCAATATCTGGAGTAAGAAAATGTTTTCCCTTGTGATGATGTTTTTTTGTTTGATGAATGATATGGTATAGCGCCCTCTAGTGAAAGCTGGCCGTACATCATTTTTTCCAATTTGAATCGTATTGGGGATTTGTGTTGTTAAACCAAGAGCGTTATATATACTAGCTCCCGTTAAATAACCAATCACTTCCCCGTTTTTTTGCAAAAGGTCTTTTACAACCTGTGTTTGCTCTGGATCTAATGTGCCGAAGACAGTCGTTTTTGGTTTATAGTATTTTCCTTTTGAAAGCCTTTCGATTTTTCCTGATGTAACTAATCTGTTTAATGCTTTGATAATCGCTTCACTATTATTCACCTTAGGTTTAAAGTCTTTATAAGTAAAAACATACCCCTTTGGAAATTTTTTTATACGATTCTTTATATATGGAGCAGTTTTCAATCAATGATACTTTTTTGCAAAGATATAAATGTCCAGTTTATCTATTAAATATCTGGACATATATTTATGTAACTGGAAGTTTTTTCAAACCCTTAACAAAATTTTTGGAAAGAACCCATTTTAAAAATTGAAAATGCCAAATTCAATTTGACTTTATCTAGTATTGATAAAATTTGACTTTCATTGGGGTCTAAACTAATACTAAACTACATTTTGTATTAACCTTTTATTTGTTACCTTGGTGAAAAGTAATTCTAATGGCACGATACAACCCAATGATGCCGCATGCAAAGGAAGAAGAATTGAAACAACGGATACACCAAGTCCAACAGTTTTTGGTGTGTGTGACCGATTCAAGTCATCATCAATGCCCAACGGAAATACCAAATAGCTGAGCCATGGGTCGCTTACAAGATTCTTACCAATCACCGCATCATGCCGTTGCTTCGGGAATATCATTAACACGGCCTCCCAATCTTTGAAAGTAAAGGACAAGGGGGCCGGAAGTATGGTTTTTGATCTCTCGTCGAAAAAAAGTTTTGAGACGGATGGTGAAAGCCATCGCCGAAAAGATGGTCACCACGGACATCCTCCAAGCGTCTTTTGAAAAGAACATCGGCAAGCCAGTGGCTAAGAGTCCCATCGACAGACTCTTGAAACGCCATGATTGGCGTCAAGTCGTTCCTGGGCCCAATCATCCTCCAAAAAATCCGATACGTCAAGAGGATGTTAAAAACAACTTTCCCAACGAGTGAAGACCATCATCCAAGAGAAGCCATGGAACCAAAAACAGGTTCTTTTGGGGTTCGGTTGGGACGCCTCAACAGGCCCAAGAAGTCATGGTGTCCGAGCAAAGACGCCCCCAAGTAGCCCAGCCAGTGGTGCGGCCATCCCTCGATGCTGATACGTTCGTCGGCCCTGAAAAAGCAAAGGCCACATCATGGATACTCCCCGATGCTCATACCGAGATGATGCATCGCTTTTGAGAATAGGTGGCCAAAGATGTTAAAGCATACAAGGTCATCATGTAGGTCGATTAAGCTCGATGCCCCCCCATCCAAAGATTGGAAGATGCCTGAAAACATCGCTTTCATTGAACAACCGCCCTATAGTCCTGAACCAAACCTTGTCGAGCAGATATGGGTGGAGATCCGAGAACAATGTCTGGACAATCAACTGTTGGAAACACTAGAGGATTTGAAAGAGCAACTAGCCCATGGATTAAAAGCGATTTCAGAATATGGAGACCCATAGAGATCACTGACTTTATTTCCGCATATTAGTAAAGTGATACAGAATGCAACTTAGTATAAGTATCTATTGTTTAGAAAAGTTACTGCTCTTGATGTTGCTGAAATGAAACCATGAAAAGAAAAACTAGACATACGAAAGAATGTCGTATTGGTTTTTCTCCCCATCGGTTTAATTGCCCTTAAATTTATAGTCAATTACCCTACATACCCATTGGGACAAGGAATGCTTTATGAATTCTTTGACGCGATGGGGTAACCCAATGGTGGCATTATTCATTTGGTGTGGTTTTGGCATTTACACTGACAGTTCCAAACAGTTCAAATGGACCGTAGATGCTTTAAAGGACGCTGGGTTAATCGTTTTGATCACTGGAGCAGAGGGTGCTTTTGGCAATGTTTTAAAACAATTAGATATTGCTCGTTTGATTGCTATTGAATCGGGAAGCCCTTTAGGGGGGTTGATTTTGATTTTCTTGATGGCTGTCATTCTAAAGACCTCTCAAGGATCATTGACAGTTGCCATCATCGCCACCGCTGCATTAATGGCCCCACTCCTTTCAAATTTTCAACTCGATGATGGTTTGGGAAAAACTTTTGCTGTATCATCCATTGGTGCAGGAGCTATGACAACCTCCCACGTCAATGATTCCTATTTTTGGGTGGGGTCCCAATTTTCAGGTATGTCAACAAAGTAAGCACTAAAAACCTACACTATTGCGACCTTACTACAAGGGGTTGTTGCAGTAATTTCTACACTTATTTTATTTCAAGCAATTAAACTGATTTTGTAAAATCAATGATAGTTTAGTCGCAACTTATGATGATTATGTATTACATTTGGTATAGGTCTATTGAGATGTTTTATTTAGGGGATTTTGCTGTTTCAAACGACTGAAATTAAGAGTATTAAAATAAAAAAGCGACCTTGAACAGACCGCTTTAAATGTTTTCACAACGACATAAGTCTTATTGTGAGTTGCTTACTAGGCACAAAGATAAGGTATGTATAAATATTAGAGGATGAAACGAATTTTAGGTTTAGATATTGGTACAAATAGCATTGGTTGGGCGCTTGTCGAAATGGATTTCGACTCAAAAAAGGGAGTATTACAAGGATTAGGAAGTAGAATAATACCAATGAGTCAAGATGAATTGAGCAATTTTGACGAGGGGAGTCCTTCAACTTCATCTGTAGCCAAAAGAACTGCATTTCGAAGTATTAGGAAATTAATTCAAAGATCGAATAAAAGAAGAGAACGATTGCACAGAGTATTAAATATCCTAAATTTTCTTCCTGAACATTACGCAAAGAGTATTGATTTCATTAATCATAAAGGAAAATTCATCAATGATTTAGAACCAAAGATTGCCTATGAAATAGATGAAGACAGAAAACACAATTTTATACACAAAGCATCATATCAAGAGATGATTGCTGATTTCAAATCTATAGGTTATCAAATAAATATCCCATATGATTGGACTCTTTACTATTTAAGAAAAAAAGCTCTTTACACTTCTGTTAAAAAAGAAGAATTAGCTTGGATTATATTAAATTTTAATAAAAAAAGAGGATATTATCAACAAAGAGGAGACGAACCAGAAAATGATGCATTTAAGGAGGAAAAGTTGCTAGAGTTAAAGATTATTGATGTAAAAAGTTCGGATTCTAGCAATTCAAAATTGACTAAATATGTTGTGACTTTAGAGGATGGACATGTATACACTAAAAGAAGCAAGCTTCCAATATTTAGTTGGAAAGGTGAAACAAAAAAGTTTATAATTTCTAAAGAATTAGATAAAGAAGGCAAGTATAAAGTAAAAAACGATGGAAGTATAAAGCAAACGATACATGTTGTAGATCCTGAAAAAGATTGGCTTGCAATAAAAAAGAAGACAGAACAAGATGTTGAAAAATCAGAGAAAACTTTAGGAGAATTCATTTATGATAAATTACTTGAAAACCCAATGCAAAAAATTAATGGGAAGTTAGTATCGACAATTGACCGAATCCATTACAAAAATGAAATCAAAAAGATACTCAATGTCCAATCAGAATATCATCCAGAGTTGCGGAATGCAAAAATTTATCAAAAATGTATTGAAGACTTGTATCCTAAAAATGAAGGTCATAGAAAAACAATAATTAAAAAGGGGTTTTCTGACCTTATAGTAGATGATATCCTATATTACCACAGACCTTTAAAAAGTAAAAAATCTACAATTTCAGAATGTCCTTATGAGTTCAGAACATTCAAAAAAGGAAATAAAATTCAAAAGCAATTTTTGAAATGCGTACCCAAATCACATCCATTATTTCAAGAGTTCAGGATATGGCAGTTTATAAATAATCTAAAAATAATCAAAAAGGATGAAGAGTATAAACAGAATAAAGGAGACGTCACAAACACAGTTTTAAAAACTGAGGATGAATATGTTGAACTTTTTGAATACTTGAACAATCTAAAGTCAATTAATGAAAAACAAATTTTAGAATTTTTCGTTAAAAGAGAATCTTTAATAACTAAAAAGAACAAGAATGATTATAAATGGAATTACCAATCGGATAAAGAATATCCTTGCAACTCTACTAGATATGATATACATTCAAAATTTTCAAAAATTAACGATAATACAAGTTCAATTGAATATTTCAGACCAGAAGTTGAGTTAAATCTATGGCATATACTGTATTCAGTCAAAGATAAAACTGAGCTGAAAAAATCTCTTAAAACCTTCGCTTGCAAGCAAAACTTACCGGAAGAAATCTTCGCAAAAAAATTTTTAGAAATAAATGCTTATCCTAGTGAATATGGTTCTTACTCATTAAAAGCGTTGAAGAAGCTATTGCCCTTGATGAGAATGGGAAAGTATTGGAGTAAAAATAGTATTGCTGAAGTGTCAATCGATCGTGCTGAAAGCATCAGAACTAGACTTGATTCAATTAATTGCAATATGGAGAGAGTTAATGAAGTAGCTGATGATTTTGTAGGCTCTAGTGCATTGAAAAGTTTTGGGTCAATAAAAGATAGTTTCCTAAAAGGACTTCCCACTCATTTAGCTTGTTATTTGATTTATAATCGTCATTCTGAAATAGCTATTAGGACAAAATGGAACTCACCAATAGATATTGACAAATATTTGAAATACTCGTTTAAACAACACCAATTGAGGAACCCTATCGTTGAAAAAATTTTAACCGAGACATTACGAACAGTCAGAGACTTGTGGAGTGATTATGGTGAAGGAAAGGAAAATTTTTTTGATGAAATTCATGTTGAACTAGGACGAAGTTTAAAAAGTACAGCAAAGCAAAGAGAAAGGATATCAAATTCAATTGAAGAGAATCAAAAAACTAACGAAAGAATTAGACTTCTACTTGAAGAACTTGCTAGTGAGGGGATAGAAAGTGTAAGAACTTATTCTCCAATCCATGAAGAAAAATTAAAACTTTTTGAGGAAGGTGTATATAATCAAATCATTGAAAAAGAAAAGAAAAAAGAATTTGATGAAATCAGAAAAAAATATTCCCCTTCAAGTAAAGAAATAATCAAGTATAAATGCTGGTTAGAACAAGGCTATAAATCTCCGTATACCAATAAAGTCATTCAGTTATCAAAACTTTTTACTTCAGATTATGAAATTGAACATATCATTCCAAAGTCAAGATACCTTGACAATTCATTGAATAATAAAGTAATATGCGAAAGACAAATTAATAAGAAAAAAGGCAACTTAATGGCATATGAGTTTATTGAAAAGCACCAAGGAAAGAACGTAGACTTAGATTTTGGAAAGTCTGTTAAGATTTTGACATTAAGCGAATATAAAACACATTGCAAAAAGTATTTCGCTGGAAATAAGTGGAAACTAAACAACCTATTGAGGAATGAAATTCCAGAAAGTTTCATCTCAAGACAACTAAATGATAATCGCTATATAAACAAATTTGCCATGACTTTATTAGGCAACATTGTCAGAGAAGAAAATGAATTAGAGTCGACTCCAAAAAGATTAATTGCAGTAAGTGGTTCAATTACATCAATATTGAAGAATGATTGGGGTTTAAATGATAAATGGAATGAATTAATTTCTGATAGATTTGAAAGATTAAATAGACTAACCGAATCAGAGAGTTTTGCAAAATTTGATCAAAACATAAACGCTTACAGACTATATGTGCCACAAGAATTAAGAAGGGGGTTTAATAAAAAACGAATAGACCATAGACACCACGCGTTAGATGCTTTGATTATAGCTTGTACAACTAAAGATCATATCAACTATATAAATTCACTAAACACATTACGACATAATTATTCTTTAGTAAAAAAATTAAAGAATGACAACGCCTACCATCACCCTTGGAAAGGATTTCCTTCGCAAGCTAAAGAGAAATTAGAAACTATTTTGGTTTCATTTAAACAGAACCAAAGAGTGATTAATCGCACTAATAATAAGTATTGGCATTGGACTGATAAAAAAAGATTGATGTCATCAAAGAAGAAAAACTTTTCTATTCGAAAACCGTTACATGTGGAAACCTTTTATGGAAAAATTAGTAAGAATGGTAGTGAAAAGAATAAAACGTTTACTGCTTCTCGTGTTTGTATATCTTCTATCAATTCCATAAAAAAACTGAGAAAAATAACTGATATAAGTATTCAAAGAATCTTGGAAAAGCATCTTGAATCTTATGAAAACTCTAAAGATAAATTTGGGCAGGCTTTTAGTGAAGAAGGAGTTAGGGCTTTAAATAATAAGATTGTTGAGTACAATAGTGGTAAATTCCACCATCCAATATACAAAGTAAGGGCGTTCGAGCAAGGTAATAAGTTTCCTGTAGGCACTAAAGGAAATAAGAAAAAAAAGTATGTTGAAGCTGCTAAAGGAACAAACCTTTTCTTTGCTGTATATTGGAATGAGAGAACACAAAAAAGGGCATATGAGACAATATCATTGAAAGATGTAATCGATTATCAATTGAAAAACACTCATTACCCAATAAAGGACAAAAATGAGTTTCCCATTAATTGTCAAAAAGGGGAATTTCTTTTTTGTTTATCACCAAATTCTTTAATATACGTTCCAACAAATAGTGAAATTTTAAATCCTTCAATTGTAGATTTTGATACTCTAAACTCTGAACAAATTAACAGAGTTTACAAAGTAGTTAGCTTTTCAAAATCTCAGTGTTTTTTTATAAAACAAGAAGTAGCAAGAGTCATATATGATAAAAAAGAGTTTGGACCTTTAAATAAAATGGAAAGGGACATTGATGGCGAAATGATAAAAGACATCTGTTGGAAAATAAATCTTAATCGCTTGGGGCACGTGAAAAGGGTTCAGTATGGATGTTCTAAATTAGGCCAAAAGGGTTATTAGAAAATTGACAGTCAAAGAACATTTAGGGCTCGACTTGGGGATTACATATTGATACTAATTGAAAAAGATTTGTGAATCATTTGCTTTTGAAACCACCAACATAAAAAATGTATCTTTGCGATGATTGCTTGGAATCGGTGTTTGAAGTGTACCACTGTGGTCAAGCACAATCTAAGGAATTCTGATACGGTAAAAGAGATGGGATTTTTGTTACTTTCACAGCGGAGAATAGGGATAAAGAATAATCATTTAGTAAGGGGGTGATGGGAAATTCAGTAGGGAGAAATAAAACACTAAAATGCTCAAAATCTGAAATTCAAAAATTTTCAAGAGAACTCCTTAGAGTAGATAAAAATCAATCAATTAATAACATTCTGAAGAAATTAATTTTAGGTGATTTTTTTTCAACTGCAAAATATTTGCCTAGAAATTTTGTTGATTTAATGATCATCGATCCTCCTTATAATTTAACAAAAGATTACAACGGCAGTTTATTTAAAAAGAGGGAAAAGAAAGATTACGAAATTCACTTTAAAAAAGTTATAGACAACATCTATCCTTTAATGAAATCGGATGCAACTTTATATATTTGTTCTGATTGGTCTACTTCATCAATAATATCTCCTATTCTTTATGATAGATTTATTGTGAGAAATCGGATAACTTGGGAAAGAGAAAAGGGAAGAGGCTCAAAAACAAACTTTAAAAATAACTCTGAAGATATTTGGTACTGCACTAAATCAAAAAATTATTACTTCGCTGCTGAGAAAATAAAACTTAAGAGAAGAGTGATAGCTCCCTACCGTATCAAAGGCAAACCTAAAGATTGGCAAGAAGAGAAAATGGGGAACTTTAGGTTAACATATCCATCAAATATATGGACAGATATAACTATTCCTTTTTGGTCTATGCCCGAAAATACTCCCCATCCCACTCAAAAACCTGAAAAACTTATTGCGAAATTAGTTTTGTCTAGCTCAAAAAAGGGGGGGGGTAATTTTTGATCCGTTTGTTGGTAGTGGAACTACTGCTGTTGTTGCTGAAAAATTGGGGCGGCAATATTGTGGCATAGATAACAATTTAGAATTTTTATGTTGGGCCTTGAAAAGAATTGCTCAATCAAAAGGAAATTCTTCAATTCAAGGATATTTTGACGGTGTATTTTGGGAGAGAAATTCACTTGCAATTCAAAAGAAAGAATTAGTAAGATGAAATCTCCTTTCTACTATCAAGGTCATCACACCAAAATCGCTTTTGACGTTAAAAAACATCTTAATTCTTTAGAAGATAGTTTCCCAACTTCCATCAATACTCCTCGAGCTTTAGGGGATACCTACGAAGATATATTAAGAGATGATTTTCGTAATCTATTGGGGAATTGGTGTAAGAATTATAGTAATGATTTTGCTAGACGAGCTATGGCAGACATTGCATTTACTGATGTGAATGGATTTTATTCAATGATAGATGTTAAAACACACAATGAAAACACAAATTTTAATATGCCCAATTTAACCTCTGTAGAAAGGTTAACAAGTCGCTCCTTAAAAAGTCTTTTTTAGTGGTTCCAGTTCTATTATTTTGATGATC
>JAPOSZ010000011.1 GCA_026709415.1 Flavobacteriaceae bacterium | reverse complement strand
GAAAAGGCACGGCCGATATCGAGGGAACTAAGGCCGGGGCCAAACGCGTGTTTTTAGTGAATGAGATTAATGGTTTAAATCTGACCATCGGCGTCGGAGGAACGGGCTTTACTTCTTTTAGCAGACCGATTAACCTTTCGGAAGGCGGCTCGGTCAAAAACTGGGTGAATGAAATCAATGATGATGAAGTGAAAGACTTTTTTGACACCAATGATGTGGAAATCAACGCGGAAGTGGGGGGACATCCGACGGGACTTATCCGATTTAAAAACATCGCAGATGGTGACAATTTAACAGGGACCAATACGGGAACGATTAAATTAACCATTGGTAAAGGAACTGGTGCTTATTCCAATACCGTCACGTTATTTGACGTTGATAATGATACGAGTACAGAAACCACAGACGATGATACATTACCCGATCCCAAGCCATTTTCTTCTGACAACAAGAAGGCTATCACCTATGTGGATTCCAATAGTGACAGATTGTTAGAAGACATCGCAGAGACATTGATTAGTGCCTTTCCTCCTTTTTTTGAAAGTGATGGAACTACGATAGCTGAAGATGAGCAACGTCCTGATGTTGCGGCACACGTACCTTATGGTGTTAGTAACCTACATGATGCAGGAGGCGATGAGGATGAGACGTATACGGCTATTGTCGGGGTGTTGGACGCACAACGCATTGCGGCTAATATTGATGTGAAGATTGATAATAAAATAAAAGGGGGAAATGCGGGAACGATTCTAAAAGTTGCCAGTGGCAAGAATGCCAAGATAAGGCAAGTCAACATCAAAAACAATCCCAATACGATTCAGATTACGTTGACCTCCAAAGTGGCTGGCGAAGATGAGACTACCATCGGCGTTCCGGTTGAAGAAACAGGTGGTGACGAGGATAATTATACTTTACCAACACCACCAACTAGTATAGAGGGTGCTACTGGTGCCACAGTTTTTGGAACGGGTACGATTGTAGAGTTACCCATCGGAGATGATAATCCTAGAAAATCTTCTTTACCAAAAGCAGGTACTGATGATGCTGGAGCCCAAACCAGAGGCGGGGCTGAATTTGATCGACTCGGCTGGTTGTAATCCACGAAAACCAAAAAACGAACGGTTATGAAAGTCCCTTTGACTAGTCTTTTAGTTGAAAATAAATTAAGATTTTATATTGGTTAATCATAACACATTTTCAGATCAAAGGGGCTTTTATTTGAAGCAAAGAAACCTCCCCAATGGGGAGGTTTTTTAGTTTATACGGGATCTAAATTCTAGGATTTACAACTAACTTATATCACCGTATGTATCCATTTATTGCGTTCTTTGCTTCATTTCAGCCATTTCAAGAGAATCTTCAATCATTTCTAATCTAAAAATAACTTGTTGATGGATTCTATGGTATTTTCTTGGGTTTGAAGCATAATATCTCTCAGATTGTGATAATTGAACACTATCAATGTTGTACTTGTTGTAGATATAGGTGGCATTAAATGCATTTTCAAAAATGGGATTGACGGCCATCGTACCTTCGATACCATCCATAATAGCGATATCGCACAAAATATCAACCATGGTGCTTTTTGAAATCAGATTATTTGGTCTTTTTTCAGAATAAAACGTGTCGCAATGAGAAAATAGTAGTCCAATGACTAAAGAAATTATGATAATATGATAATTCATGTTCTATCAAACGTTAATGCTTGGGCTACTTTATTTTCTGAGACAATGCCATTAGAATATACCAAATGTCCGTTGAGTAGTGTATGAGTCACTTTTCCAGTAAATGTTTCCCCTAAAAATGGAGACCATTGGCATTGATAGAGTAAATCTCTAGATATGACCGTCCAAGATTCATTCAAATCTACAGCTACCAAATCAGCATAATAACCTTCCCTTAGAAACCCTCTACCAGAAATATCAAATAGAATAGCGGGATTATGGGCTGCCTTTTGAACCAATTTTTCTAAAGTCAAAAAACCTTTTTTAACACAAGTGAGTAACCCAGGAAGCATGTGTTGAACTAACGGTCCTCCTGAAGGACAGTTTAGATAGGGTTGACTTTTTTCACTTTTTGTATGAGGAGCATGATCAGTTGCTAAAATATCAATTCGATCATCGTTTAAAGCTTTCCAAAGAGCGTTTCTATCATCAGTGGATTTAATGGCAGGATTCCACTTGATATAAGCTCCCTTTTTGGCATAATCTTCTTCTGAAAACCAAAGATGATGCAAGCAAACTTCAGCCGTAATCTGTTTTTGATGGAGCGGCATTTCATTCGTGAACAATTCAGGTTCTTCACTTGTCGATAAATGAAAAATATGAATTTTTGCTCCAGTTTCTTTAGCTAATGAAATGGCCATTTTCGTGGATTTCAAACAAGCTTCGTTATTTCTGATTTTGGGATGCATTTTGATTGGAATATCGTTACCAAAACGATGGACTGCTTTCCTTAAATTTAGCTGAATAGTTGACTCATCTTCACAATGTAACGCAATGCGAATGGGGGTATGACTGAATATTTTTCGAAGTACCGTTTCATTATCAACCAGCATATTTCCAGTTGAAGACCCTAGAAATAGTTTTAGAGCCGGCACTTTTCTGAAATCTAATGATTTAATTTCTTCTAAATTATCATTGGTGCCTCCAAACATAAATCCATAATTGGCATATGAGCTGTTAGAGGCTATTTGGTATTTCTGATTCCACGCATCAATAGTGGTCGTTTGAGGATTGGTATTGGGCATTTCCAAATAAGAAGTAATCCCTCCAGCCAAGGCAGCTTTTGATTCGGTTTCAATGGTAGCTTTATGTTCATATCCAGGTTGTCTAAAATGCACTTGATCATCAATTAATCCAGGTAAAAGATGCTTTCCATGAAGATCGATGATGAGGTTAGCTTGATCTGCAGAAATTGATGAATCAATTTTTTCAATTCGATCATTTTTAATCAGTAAATCTCCATTTTGGCTAGATTCTTCATTCACCAAAATGGCATTTTTCAATAGTGTTTTCATTTGAAGCGGGATTTATTCAATCTCAAATAAGGAACTCCAAAAATGGCCTCACGTATTATTTTATAATTCATTTTTGATTTGCCGAATTCTCTGTTTAAAAAAATGATGGGGAGTTCTTTCATTTTAAACCCTTTAACATGTGTTCGGTATTTCATTTCAATTTGGTAAGCGTAGCCAACAAACTTTAACTCATCGAGATCGAGAGTAGAAAGAACTTGGGTTTTATAACCAACAAAACCCGAGGTGGAGTCTCTGATAGGCATATCCAATAGTATCCGAACATAAAAAGATCCTAATAAGGAAAGAATGATCCTGCCTAAAGGCCAATTAACCACACTAATTCCTTTGGAATAACGGGATCCTACCACCATATCACATTCTTTTTCTAATAAGCATTTCATTTTGGGCAAATCTTGGGGGTTATGTGAAAAATCAGCATCCATTTGAAAGATGTATTGATATTCATGTTTTAAAGCCCAAGTAAAACCTTCTTGGTATGCTTTTCCTATACCTTCTTTCTGGGATCTGACAATTAAGTGGATGTTTTTGAATTGGTTTGATAAGTTTCTGACTAAATCAGCCGTTTTATCTGGTGAGGAATCATCAACAACTAAAACATCACAACGAAAATCCAAACGAGCAATACATTGTATGATGGATTCGATATTGTCCACTTCATTATATGTAGGAATAATGATTAATGTGTGCGACATATGTCAACAAAACTAATAATAGTACTTTCAAGTGTAATTTTATACATCATTTAAAATGGATTTACCGATAGATAAAATTTTACAGTCTGTAGAAGAAACTAGTTTTATTCCTTGGATTTTTATTGTCACTTTGGTAGCCATTAATGTCATCAACTCTTTGATTCCCGGTATTTTTTATACGCTTACTCAGATTCTACAACTTCAAAAATTAGTTCGGACCAACACAGAATTGATTCCCAAAACAATTTCCTTTTTTACATTGACGAATCTAATGATGTTGGTATTTATTGTTAGTAGTGCTTCACTTTATCTTAGTTTCACTTTATCTCATCTTTCTCGATATCCTATTTCTTTACAATTATACTGGTGGTTTTTTATTCCAATTTTTTCAGTCATTGTATTGAGATTTTTACTCAATATTGTTTTGTTGCTAATATTTAAGGGGAAACCAATATTAATTGATTATATCAATTCAAGAATTCCAGTTCACTTTTCACTTTTTATGTATTTACTAATTATTTGTTTTATGTACTATACCATAATAGAGTCTTGGTATTTTTTATTGATTGGTGGGAGTTTATTTTTTATCATTCTAGGATTTAATGAATTTAAACTTTTACAAAAGTTTGCCAAAGAAAATGCCATCAGAAAAGTTTACATCATTATTTATATTTGCATACTGAGATTGTTACCTTGGTATGGCGTATTCGCGTTAGTGGTACAGCCCATAATGTGAAAGAGAAAGTGACATGCAAGTAAAGACATCAATTAGATCAGTGTTGGTCTCTCAGCCTGAATCAACGTCTGATAATACGCCCTACAATAATCTAAAACAGAAATATAAGTTAAAAATGGACTTCCGTCCGTTTGTTCATGTGGAAGGTTTAGACCCTAAAGAGGTTAGGCGTCAACGAATTGAAATTCAGAAATATCACAATGTCATTTTCACTTCTCGCAAAGCCATTGATTACTTTTTTAAAACATGTGATGACATTCACTATAAAGTTCCGCCAACCTTAAAGTATTTTTGTCAATCTAAAGCCGTTGGTCATTATCTTCATCAATTTGGGGTTTATCGAAAACGAAAAGTTTATGTTGGTGATCGCAGTATAGAAGATTTACATGAAAACTTTGAAAAATATTCTGATGAACGTTTTTTATTGCCATCTTCTGATGTTCTAAATCCAAAGATTATTGACTTTTTAGATTCACTAAAGGTGGAATGGAAGAGGATTATTCTCTATAAAACCGTAGCCTCTGATTTATCTGATTTAAAAGATGTGTACTACGATATTTTGGTTTTTTACTCCCCTGCTGGCATTCATTCACTTTTCGAAAACTTTCCAGATTTCAAACAAAACAAAACCGTGATTGCGGTTTTTGGACTTTCCACCGTTCAAGCTGCCCAAGAACATGAACTTCGTATTGATATTGAAGCCCCGACTAAAGAGTGCCCTTCGATGACGATGGCTATTGATCAATACATTAAATCGGTCAGCTAACGGTTCAGTAGTTGAAAAGGTCGAATTTTGAGGTAATTAAAGTTTAGGCTATTTTTTGGACAGTCATTGGCCAAATTTAAGTTATATGAATCACTTGCCTTTGGGTTGTATTAGGGCTTGAAAAGAGACCATTTCACATGAATAGTAGAAGTCTCAAATGGTTTAAAGATCAAAAGCAATATTTGATTGGGTTTTGATATTTATGATCTATTGATTTGAAAAGGTATTTTTTTCTCATCTCATAGTCTATGAAACCTACAAATTCCCATCGTGAATTAATATTCCAAGTATTGAAATCTAATCTATGTCTATATGATTTTCCTCCTTCAATCCAAGAAATCACTTTGTATGTTTCAACGATTTTTCCATTAAAAACTGTAAAAGCATAATCTACGATGTTTCGTTTTTCTCCAATTCGCCACACCCCTCTAGTGCAGTCATATAAATCCCAAGGATATTTATTTGTTTTGTAGAGTTTTGCAGGTTTGAATAATACTACTTTCTCTTTGATTTCTCCAATCTTATTATCGTTCTTTGTCTTTATATCGTAATTTAATTTCTCAATATCTATATTTTTAGTGGATAAGAAAAAATCTTGGGGATGTTTTTTCTCTAAATAGATGGATACAGCATCCTCAATTTTTTTTAGATTAGATTTGTTGTAAACACCATGGATAAGAATTCCCTTTTGGGAACTATTAATTGAATCTATGTTATCTTTTAAGTACTCAAAATCATCGGTGTCCCCGTTGATGACACAGAATATACCCCCCCCCATGAAATAAGGATTTGTATGCACCAACACATAATATAATGAATTCGAAAGAACGATATTTGGTGGTGTCCCCATGATTCTATAAAATTAAAATTTTCTATTTCGAGTTTTTAAGTGTTTCAATTTTTGGTAGATAATGAAAAGTTGAATGATAAGTGTAATCGTATTTGCTAATATGATGGCAAATTTCCCAAGCAAAATGCCATAAACTAGCCAAATAGAAACGCCAACCAACATCACAAAATACATGGTGAGTGAGACACCATCGGAAATTTGGTATTTGTAAATTTTATAGGCCTGAGGAACAAATGCTGAGGTGGTTAAAACAGCAGCGGTTACACCGATGACTTCAATCCAAAAATTCGACATGATGAAACTTTGTGGATGAGATAACAACGCTTTAATTTCTGATGGATGATAATGAGTAGTAAACTTTTAAAAAGACAAAAAGATAGCATCAAAATCAGATCACAATATTCACGATTTTATTGGGAACAACGATGATTTTTTTGATGGACTTCCCATTGAGATATTTTTCCAATCGGTTATCAGATAATATCAATCGTTCGATTTCATCTTTGGAAAGGTTTAATTCAATGGTTTTAGTGAATCTTTTTTTCCCATTAAATGAAATAGGATACGCTTTAGTGAGTTCTTTTAAATACGCTTCAGAATGAATAGGGTATGGTTCGTAAGCAATACTTTGCTGGTTTCCAAGTTTTTCCCACATTTCTTCCGCTAAATGTGGTGCAAATGGAGATAGTAAAATAGTCAAGGGTTTTAATATGTCTTTAGAATGACAATCTAATTCTATCAATTTGTTACAGGCAATCATAAAACTTGAGACACATGTATTAAAAGAGTATCGTTCAATATCATTGGTGACTTTTTTGATAGTTTGATGCAACACTTTCAATTCCAATGAACTTGCGGGGCGTTCTGTAACAATCCAATTTCCATCTTGACTAAACAATCGTATAAAACGTTTTAAAAAGTTATGGACGCCACTGATTCCAGCGGTATTCCATGGTTTAGCTTGATCGATGGGCCCTAAAAACATTTCGTACATTCTTAATGTATCAGCACCATATTCAACACAGATTTGATCGGGATTGACCACATTAAACTTAGATTTGGACATCTTTTCAACTTCTCTACCTACGATGTATTTCCCACCTTCCAAAATGAACCTCCCTTCTTTAAATTGTGGTTGCCATTCTTTTAATTTTTCGATATTCAATGCATCGGAAGAGGAAACCAAGTCAACCTCGACTCGGATAGGATGATATGTTTTATTGGGATCTAATAAATTTTTTGAAACATAAATCTGAGAATCTTTTTGTCGATAAACAAAGGCGCTAGACCCCAATATCATGCCTTGATTGATGAGTTTTTTAGCATATTCTTGAAATGGTACCAGGCCCAGATCGGCTAAAAATTTTTGCCAAAAACGCGAATAAAGCAAATGACCGGTGGCATGTTCAACCCCACCGATGTATAAATCGACTTCTTTCCAATAGGCTAGCGCTTTTTGACTAGCAAATTCTTTAGAATTATTGGCATCGGTATAGCGATTAAAATACCACGAACTGCCGGCCCAACCTGGCATCGTATTGAGTTCTAAGGGAAACACTTTTTTCAAATCAATCATATGATTTTCAACGACTCGATTTTGTTCTGTATCCCAAGCCCACTGGTTGGCATTTCCTAGAGGAGGAGCTCCTTGAGGGGTCGGCAAGTACTTTTCAACACTAGGCAAGATTAAAGGGAGATATTTGGGATTAATCGGAACAGGAATTCCTTCTTTATGATAGATGGGAATGGGTTCTCCCCAATACCGTTGACGAGCAAAAACCGCATCTTTTATTTTGTAATTGGTTTCCTGTTTTCCAATGCCATCAGATACTAGATGCTTTATGATTCGGGCATATCCTTCCTTAAAACTCAATCCATTAAGCAATCCTGAATTTTTATAAGTAAACCCTTCTTTTTGTGTAAAGGCCTCTTTTGAGGAGTCGATCCCCTCAAAAATAGCTACGATAGGTAATTCGAAATGAGTAGCAAAGGCATGGTCTCTTTGATCTCCTGCGGGGACCCCCATAACAGCTCCAGTCCCATATTCGGCTAACACATAATCGGATATCCAAATGGGTAGTTTTTCATTGGTCAATGGATGTAGTACATAACTACCAGTGAAAGTGCCACTAATTTTTTTGGCATTGACTAAACGATCCAATATCCGCTTTTGAGATGATTGTTCTATATATGTTTCAACCGTTTGTTTATACTCAGCCGTTGTGATTTGTTTGACAATGTCCAATTCAGGGGCAAGAGTCATAAAGGTTGCCCCAAAGATGGTATCAGGACGAGTAGTATAAACTTTAATACTTTCTTTATGATTTAAGAGTTGAAATTCGATTTTGACCCCTTGGGATTGACCAATCCAATTCCGCTGCATTTCTTTAACGGGATCTGGCCAATCAATAAGATCCAAGTCTTCTAATAACCTTTTGGCATAGGCAGTGATACGCATGCTCCATTGACTCATTTTTTTACGAAAAACAGGATAGCCCCCTCTTTCAGAAACCCCATCAATCACTTCATCATTGGCTAGAACAGTCCCTAAATCCGGACACCAATTCACATCGGTATCCGAGAGATAAGTCAAACGATATTTTAAAAGTATTTGCTGTTGTTTTTTCCAAGAAAATGACTGCCACTGTTGATTTGAAAAAAGGGGGGTGTCTTCATCACATACCGCATGGATAGTTTGATTTCCATTGGTGTTGAATTGCCGAATCAATGATTCAATGGGCTTGGCTTTGTTTTCTTTTAAATCATAATAATGTTCAAATAGAAGTAGAAAAATCCATTGAGTCCATTGATAATAATCAGGAGAAGAGGTTTGTACTTCTCGAGACCAATCAAAAGAAAACCCTAATCGATTTAACTGTTCTTTGTAACGCTGGATGTTTTGTTTGGTGGTTTTGGCTGGATGTTGTCCAGTTTGGATAGCATATTGTTCAGCCGGTAACCCAAAGGAATCGAATCCTTGTGGATGAAGGACATTATAGCCACAGTGCCTTTTATAACGAGCCACAATATCACTAGCAATATATCCTAGGGGATGCCCGACATGCAATCCAGCCCCTGATGGATATGGAAACATATCCAATACATAGTACTTGGGTTTTTTTGAATCATTGAAAACTTGAAAGGTTTTATTCTTTTTCCAATACGCTTCCCATTTTGATTCAATAGATTGAAAATCGTACTTCAATTTCTTATAAATAAAGTGCAAACTTAAAGTTATTAGAATCTTTTATTGTTGAATCATAGCCAGTGAAATCCTTTATTTTTGCCCTCTATATTTTGAATGAATTGAACCAATCAGAAAAAAAGAGGGGGTACAGCGGCAGAATCATTACCAGACAAATCTCTGTAGTTATCGGAATCTGGCTAGTATTATTTTTTTTAGGCGTATTGGGTCTTTTATTAATCAACACCAAAAGTCTAATCAACCAAGTCAAAGAAGAAATCTCGTTTTCGGTATACCTCAGTGATCAGATCACTCCTTTAGAAACTAATGAAATTCGAAATTTTTTAGAAATAGATCCAGCGGTCAAAACGCTTGATTATATTTCCAAAGAAAGTGCCGCTGAAGAATTTGCTCAAGTCATAGGTGAAGACTTTATCGAGTTTTTAGGTCATAATCCACTTCAAAGTTCATTTGAAATTCAGTTCAACTCTTCTTTTGTGACCATCGATAGTTTAGAAATGAAAAAGTCTGAATTATTGGGGTTGTTTCCCCCTGTTCAAGAAATTGTGTATAATTCATCGGTGTTGAATGTTCTTGGAAACAATTTTTCTAAAATCATTTTTGTGTTGATTATAGTGGTAGCATTCTTTATGTTTTTGACCATGGTGATGATCAATACAACAGTCAAGCTCTCGATTTATTCTAAAAGAGTGGTCATTAAAACAATGCAACTCGTTGGAGCTTCTAAATCTTTTATTAGAAGACCATTTGTCAATCGAAATTTATGGTTGGGGTTTATTGCCTCAATTTTAACTATTGTTTCATTGGCGTTCTTAGTCCATTTGTTACAAAATACATTTCCTCAATTAAATCTCATCAGTGAATTGATTGAGGTGGGGGTCTTATTGGTGTCTATACCAATCATCAGTTTATTGATTACGGGGATCAGTTCCTATATGACCACTAGTTATTATCTAAGAATCACAACGGTCGATGCTTATAAATTTTAAGTCCTAGAAATGGCTGAAAAACAAACCAAATACAAACTGCTTTTTGGAAAACGTAATTATCAGATTTTAGGAGTTGCCTTGGTATTGATTGCCATAGGGTTTACTTTGATGGTTGGAGGCGGTAGTGATGATCCCGATGTGTTTAATCCTCTAATTTTTAACTTTCAAAGAATTCGCTTAGCCCCCACAATAGTTTTGAGCGGTTTTGTTTTGGCTATTTATGCCATCATGGCAAAACCAAAAGCCAGTCAATGAATTTTTTTGAGGCCTTAGTGATTGGGATTATCCAAGGATTAACTGAATTCTTGCCAGTGTCTTCTTCTGGTCATATCGAATTATCAAAAGCCATGTTTGGAATTGATTTAATGGCCAAAGAAAGCTTGTTTTTCACTTTAACATTACATCTGGCTACTGCTTTGAGTACTATCATCGTGTTTCGCAAAAACATTAGTGGCCTCCTGATTAAAATGATACAAGGGGATAAAGAAAGTTTGGGATTTGCCAGTAAAATAGTAGTATCCATGATTCCTGCAGGGGTCATGGGCTTTTTTTTAGAAGATGTCATAGCGTCGGTTTATCATCAAAATATCCTATTGGTGGGTTTGATGCTTTTGATCACGGCCCTCCTATTATATTTAAGTGATCGAATCAAAACTTCCACAAGAGCTCTAACGCATAAAAAAGCCCTCATGATGGGCTTCAGTCAAGCCGTTGCTATTCTTCCTGGGATTTCTAGAAGTGGAGCTACCATAGCCACGGGAATATTCTTAAAATCAGATAGAAAATCCGTTACAGAGTTTTCTTTTTTAATGGTTGTCCCCATCATATTAGGCAGTATGCTGCATTCTATTTTAAACGCTAGTTCATTTGAATTAACCATGGAATGGATGCCAATTCTGGTTGGTTTTTTTTCTAGTCTAATCATGGGGATAGTCGCTTGCATATGGATGGTACGTTTGGTAGTCCTCAGTCAATTAAAATATTTTGCGATTTATTGTGCTGTAGTTGGTCTTTGGGCCATGGGTTATGAAATTTTCTAGTTTTCAATTCAGTCAACAAGAACTAATCGAAGGTCAAATCATCCTAGTGGATAAGCCCTATGAATGGTCGTCGTTTGATGTCGTAAAAAAAATCAAACTGCATCTACAAAAGCAGTATCAGATTATAAAATTAAAAGTTGGGCATGCTGGAACACTGGATCCTTTGGCTACTGGACTATTGATTCTCGCTACCGGAAAAAAGACCAAAGAGATTCAAGAATTTCAATCCTTATCCAAAACCTACCAAGGAACCCTGAAATTCGGACAAACCACACCTTCTTTTGATTTGGAAACACCAGTGAATGCCAACTATTTATTTGATCATATTACTAGTGATCTGATTATTGAAAAATCCAAAGAATTTGTTGGAGAGCAAGATCAATTTCCTCCGATTTATTCGGCCATAAAAAAAGAAGGAAAAAGATTATATCAGTATGCTAGAAATGGAAAAAAAACAACCCTTAGAGCTAGGAAAATATCGGTTGAAAAGTTTCAGATTAATCAAATTCATATGCCTAGTATTCATTTTACAATCACCTGTAGCAAGGGAACTTATATTCGGTCACTTGTCAATGATTTTGGAAAAAAATGTGACTCAGGGGCTCATTTGATTCAATTGAGGAGAACCCATATCGGGGAGTATAGTGTCGATGATGCTCTAAAAATCCAATAATCGTCAAAAAGTATCGGGATTATATACTTAAATGCCAAAAGGCATTTATTCCGAAAAATCAGTATTTTCGATACCTAGACCGTTAGGCTCGATGAGTTCTGAGGTGAACGCGATGCAGGATAAAGTATCGTAATCTATCGATTTGAAAAAATGTAATGGAACTTCCAATGAGGCGAGGAGCAAAGTGATTATATAGTGGGAGATATAAAAAAAACAGAGCATAAAATATTTTATTGTAACGCCAATAGAATAAAAAATATAAAGGATGAAAGTATACATCTCGTGGTAACCTCACCACCATACCCCATGATTGAAATGTGGGATAGTATTTTTTCAGAACAAAACA
>JAPOSZ010000034.1 GCA_026709415.1 Flavobacteriaceae bacterium | reverse complement strand
TAATTTCCCCATCACACCCCATTTTTTTTGATTTTGCATTATTCAAAGGTCTCCAGAAATTTTAAGTTAGATTTCTTTCATCCAATTTCTTTCGAAATGGCAGTATTGCTTGTCTTTATGGATATAGATGTAGGTGTCATCTATTTTTTCTTCAATCCACTCTTTGATGACTTTAAATTGTTTGTCTTTTAATGCCAGGTCTTTAATACGAACATAGTCTTGGGTAAAATCAGCAACGTGTGCATCAAATCGATTACTGACTTGGATTATTTTATAACTTTTTTGTCCGGACGGCGATTCAATTAAAAGGGGGAGTGATATTTCACCGTCTGCCAGTCCTTCAATCTGTTTATAGAGTGTGGGGTCTAAATTGGTCAACTCAAATCGAGAATCACCGGTGGCAGGATTAATCAATACGCCATTGTTAAACTTAGTTTCTCTTTCATCAGAATATCTAAAAGCAGCCCCTGCGAAGGGGATCTCTCCATCGATAATTCGGGTTCGAATGGTGTCAATTTTAGCTCTTGCTTCGGATAATTCAGATACTTCAACTTTCGGAATAATTAGAATATGCCGAATATCGATTTCTTGACCTCTTACTTTATCAACCGTGATGATGTGCCAACCAAATTCAGTTTTAAAAGGTTCCGAAATCTCCCCTTCTCTTAAACTGAACGCCACATCTCGAAATTCTTTGACCATTCTTGGTCTTTTTCGATGTAATGTGTATTTGCCTCCTGAAGAACGAGACGCGGGATCTTGAGAATATAGAATGGCCTTAGATGCAAAACTCATGCCTTTTTCTAAAACATCCTCTTTAAATGATCGAAGTAAATTAATAACTCTTCGCTCTTCTAATTGACTGACTTCTGGTTCTATGACAATTTGGGAAATTTCCAATTCAGTACCAAAAACAGGTAATTCTTCTTGCGGAATAGATTCGAAAAATAACCTGACTTCTTCGGGGGTGACCTCAACATTTTCTATGATTTTAGCTTTCATCCTTTGTGAAAGAATTTGAGCCTTGTTGATTTCGAATATTTCTTGTCTAAAAGATAATTCATCGCTTTTATCGTAAAACTCCAGTACTTTTTCCATACTCCCTAGTTGCATGACAAAATTTTCGAGATTTTGATCGACCATGGAATAAATTTCGGAATCTGAAACTTCAATGCTATCTTGTACCGCGTGATGTTGATATAATCGATTTTCCATTAAATTGGAGAGGAGATTACATTTTGACATTCCTGCTGGCAACATGCCTTGAGATTCCAATTCAATCATTGTTTTATCAATATCAGAATTTAGAATCACATAGTCTCCAATCACAGCGCTCACCCCATCGATCAGGATTCGATTGGTGTTTTCATTCGAACTTTGAGCATTTAAAGTCGTTGTAATGAATAAAAGGATTCCGAGATATAAAAGGCTAATAAATCTGAAGGTTTTCGGACCGTAATGCTTGATTGATAATATCATTGTCAAATTCTTTTTCTAATGTTTGTTTTCGTTTGTTGATGATTAAGCGCTCAATCAAATTATTGATGTATTCGATCGGCGGTTTTTCACCTGGTAAAGCCAAATCACTAATATACAATAGATGAGTTAAATCAGATTTTCTTCTGCGATATAATTTATTTCGAATTTTAAATTGATTGATGTTTTGTTGGTCAACAATTGGTATGGAATTGACTAATTGGTTTTGTTCAAACCAAATGCTATCGTTGAATTGAACTTTTGAAAAGTTCAATATGGATAGGGAATCTAAAATGATTTTATCCTCTGCATTATACCGAGTGAAACGTTGTATAAATTCGTATCGTCTAGGATTTTCAGGGACAAAAGATAAATAACGATATTTAAATAGCACTTGATTTAAAGTCAGAGACTCTAAATCTTGATCATAATAAATCTGTTTTTCTTGTTGAGTAACTTCGGTATTTAATTTAGATTGTATTATCATGGATTTATACCTAGCGATGTATAAATCACGCTTGTACTGACTGATGATATTATCTAATTCTGCCAGTTGTCCATCATTAAAATAATTTTGAGCTTGCTCAAATAGAATTTCTTCCCGAGCCCATTGGTTGATTGCTTCTTGAGATTTTTTGATGCTATCTAACTCGCTAATGGGTTGTCCAATGATATTGGACAAATCTTCAGCTAGTAGTTTACTTTTTTCTGTTTGAGCTACCACCTTTTTGTTCGATTCATCAGACAATAGATTACAATGGATGAAAAGAAAAAGAAACAGTAATAAGACGCCTTGTTTCATCAATCACAAAACAATTTTAAACATCATTGAGGTGTAGCAAAGTTTATTTATTAATTCTTATGGACTGTAATTTGGTGCTTCACGGGTTATGGTAACCGTATGAGGATGACTTTCTCTAATACCTGCAGGTGTTACAATAACAAAATGACCATTTTTTTTGAGTCCTTGAATATTTTTTGTACCACAATAGCCCATTCCAGCTCTCAAACCGCCAACAAATTGATGAATACTTTCTTCGAGCGGGCCTTTATATGGTACTCTTCCAACGATTCCTTCTGGCACTAATTTTTGACCATCGGTTTGAAAATCTTGAAAATACCGATCACTACTACCAGATTTCATGGCTTCAACAGATCCCATGCCACGATAGGACTTGTATTGTCTGCCCTCATAGATTAAAAATTCACCAGGTGATTCTTTGGTTCCAGCCAATAAAGAACCTAACATAACACAATCAGCCCCCGCTGCAATGGCTTTGGGGATGTCACCACTATATCGTACGCCACCATCGGCTATTAGTGGTATTTGTGAGTTTTTAAGTTCTTGGGAAATTGAAACGATAGCCGATAACTGAGGATAACCAACACCTGCTATGACTCTAGTGGTGCATATACTACCTGGTCCAATTCCAATTTTAATGGCATCCACGCCTAAATCAGCTAAAAATTTAGCGGCCTTAGTAGTGGCTATATTTCCAACAACGACATCAACTTCTTTAAAATTATTTTTAATTTCTTTAAACAAATTGGACACTCGACTCGAATGTCCATGAGCTGTGTCAATCACAATAGCATCAACACCTACGTGAGATAAATTTTCTACTCTTTGTATGGAGTCATCCGTAATTCCAACGGCTGCGGCCACTCTCAATCGTCCGTAGGTATCTCTATTAGATTTTGGTTTATTACTTTGTTTGAGTATATCTCGAAATGTGACTAGACCAATTAATTTATTCTTATTATCAACGACCGGTAATTTTTCTATACGGTGTTGTTGTAAAATGCTTTTAGCTTCTGTAAGAGTGGTTTTCTCTTTCACAGTAATTAAATTGTCTTTGGTCATTAAATCTTTAACTGATTTAAGATTGTCATCTTCAAATCGAAGATCTCGATTAGTTATAATACCCAAAAGTTCTTTTGATTCATTAATGATTGGAATACCACCAATTTTATATTGACTCATTTTTTGTTTGGCCGTTTCGACCGAAGCATTGGGTGGTAATGTGATGGGGTCGATAATCATCCCAGATTCATAGCGTTTGACTTTTCGAACTTGTTGAACCTGTTGTTCAATGGTCATGTTTTTATGTAACACTCCAATCCCCCCTTCTCTAGCCATACCAATAGCCATCTGACTTTCAGTGACTGTATCCATAGCCGCAGAAACGATAGGTATTTCTAGAGTTATATTGGTGCTAAATCGACTTTGAGTTGAAACTTGGCTAGGTAAGACTTCTGAATAAGCTGGCACAAGCAACACATCATCAAAGGTATACTTAGTCCCTAAAAATTTTGAACAAGACATAGCAATTAATTGAAAATTAATTGCATGCAAAAATAAAGTTTTTAGTACACCCGTGTTTAGATCTAAAAACTATACGATTTATATTGATTTTACTAGGTCAGGTTCTCCAATAATTGGATCATCAAAAAAATAATTTGTTACTTTGAACAAAATTTAATGGAATCCTTTTAATCATTTAATACTATGACTTTCACATCAAAAATTGCTTTTACACTCCTATTGATATTACCATTATCAATCAATGGTCAAGATACTCCATTAGCTAAAAAATATGCCAATACCATCACTGAGCAAGAACTCAAAGAATTATTATATGTCTACGCTTCTGACTATTTTGAAGGAAGAGACACTGGAACAAAAGGACAACAATTGGCAGCCGATTTTTTAAGAACTTTTTATAAACATCAAGGGATATCTCCAGCCAGGGGAACTCAAGATTATTATCAACCGGCTCTAATGGTGACGAGACGTGGAGACACTTTGGTGAGTGAAAATGTTGTGGCCATTATTGAAGGGGAAGAATTTCCTGATGAGTACATTGTTATCACTTCTCATTTAGATCATGTTGGATTTGCTGAGAATGGTCAAATCTATAACGGGGCTGATGATGATGGTTCGGGAACTGTCGCTACATTAGAAATGGCCGAAGCATTTCAAAAAGCGGTTAAAGATGGCCACAGGCCTAGACGATCTATTGTGTTTCTTCACGTCACAGCAGAAGAAAGAGGTTTACTTGGATCCAAATATTATACTGATGAGAATCCATTATATCCATTGGAAAATACGGTAGTCAATCTCAATATGGATATGATTGGCCGATCTGATCCCAAAAGAGAAAACCCTGATCCAAATTACATTTATTTAATTGGTTCGTACATTCTGAGTCAAGAATTACACGAGGTATCGGAGCAGGTCAATGAAGAATTTGTTGGTATTGAATTAGATTATTCTTTTGCTGATATAGACGATCCTAATCGATTTTATTATCGAAGCGATCACTATAATTTCGCAAAGCATAATATTCCTGTTATTTTCTATTTTAATGGAGTTCATGAAGATTACCACCAGCCAACAGACACCGCTGATAAGATCTTGTATGATGTTCTTGAAAAAAGAACCCAATTAATTTTTCATACAGCATGGGAATTGGCAAATAGAGATGAACGAATCAAACTAAACGGGGAATCTTTGTAAGTCATTTTCGCTATTTCATTGATGAATTTGGGTTCATTGGTTTCTCAAAATCGTAGTTACTTAAACTATGTTTTATTTATTGCGGGAACGCGCTTGAGAGTCTATGAAATCGATTTCAGTACAACATTACCTTATCGATAAATGTTCTGTACCCCAAAATTAGGACAGCTGTTTCAGTGATGTCTTACGAGTTATATTTTGCCTTCAATGTTCAGATATGAAGCGAAGACAACATACGCCAGAATTCAAATTCAAGGTGGTCAAGGAAACGCTTAAAGAACGTCACAATATCCAAGAATTGGCTTGTCGTTTTGAAGTGCATCTGTGCGACTCTCTTACAAAGTCCAAAGTATCGTAGTTATTTTGGAACTGCTGTATGTTTTAATGATTTCTAATTTCTTTTTCCATTTATTATATGCGATTTTCTATCCCTCTAGTAATAAAGTTTTTTTTATGGCAGATTTGGGTGGAAGACCGGTCTCGAACCGGCGACCTCTAGAACCACAATCTAGCGCTCTAACCAACTGAGCTACAACCACCGTTTTAGGGAGAACAAAGTTAATTTTTTGATTGATGAATTGATCAATCGCTACTGAAATTTTCTAGCAAGGCTTCTTTCGGATATACAATATGACATTTTGTTTTTATCTGATCTAAGAGAGTCATCAGATCTATACTGTTTCGATGTGACCAAACATGGCTTTCTAGTTTGTTCTCTCTTAAAGACTTATTGCAATGTTGAATTTGGTGGGTAAAGCCAATCCCCTCTTTTTTAAAATCAATAGTTTTTGAATGAGAATCACGTTTGAAAATGGTCATCGATGGTGGATTATGCCATTGATGATTTAATTGTAATTCCCCTTTTGTTCCAGCGATTTTTGCAATCATATGTTCATTATTTAAAAATCCACAATGAAGAATCGCTTGTGCTTTTTGATATTGAAAAATAATGGCCGTTTGTAGATCGACCTTATCATTTGATAAGATAGAGTCACAAAAAACTTTCTGAGGTTTACCTAAAAATAAATACGCTAAAAAAACACAGTAAATTCCGATATCTAACAAAGCCCCTCCTCCCTTTTGTGGATCAAAAATTCTAGAGTTTTTAGATCTATCTAGCCCATAAAAGTTAAATGATGCGTTCATATAAGTGATATCTCCTAGTTCACCATGATTAACTAGACTGTGAGCCTTTTGAATTATTGGATTGAAGCGAGTCCAGAGCCCTTCCATTAAAAATACGCTATATTTTTTCGACACATCAATCATTTTCAAAACTTGCGGTTTGTTCATTGCCAGTGGTTTTTCACACAAAACTGATTTTCCAGCTTTCATCGCTGAAATACTGTGTTGAGCATGGTGAGTATGAATGCTTGCGATATAGATAATATCAATATCAGAGTCATTATACAATTCTTCGTAGTTTCCATAAAACTTTAAAACATTATACTGTTGTGCAAAGTCTTTTGCTCTTTCAAATGAACTTGAAGAAACAGCAACCAATTCGGAATCATTAACTAGTTGGAGATCTTGACAAAATTTATGAGCGATATTCCCAAGCCCGAGTATGCCCCATTTAATTTTTCTCATCACTTTGAAGCTCAAAAGAGTTAATTCAGTCCCAATTTATAGAATCAAAGTTTATCAACAAGTTGAATATGAAATATTTCATTGGTGCCTATCTTTTATCCATCCCCACCATTTCTTTCGCTCAATCAATCTCAATTACAAAAAATAATGATGTTCCGGGCTCGATTACGGTTTTTAGTGAAAATGGAAATATCGTTTTTCAAGATACCATAGATGGTATAGAAAACAAAGAAAAGAATTAAGAAAAAAATCAGCCCTATCCTATCGGAGTATTTTTCCCATAGAGATTTCAAAACAGCTAAAATCAAACAAAGGGTTTATAGCAAATCTATCAAGTTTTCGAAGGAGACAGTCTTCCTAAAGTGGCGATTTTGCCTCCTGATTATCATATTATCGATGAAGTAGATCAAGAGATGATTCTTGAATATGATCCAATGATCATTCAAAAAAGAACTCAAAATATCGATTCAATTGTAGAACAATCTTTTAAAAATATAAGTATGAAATTGAGAATTCGAAAAAATGATAGCTTTTATGCATGGCCTGAATCAGCCACAAAAATATATGAAATCATTAAAGAACGATTTGGTCCCGAATTAATAGACAGTTTGAAATTCTTGACTAATAGATCCGCTGGGACAGATAACCAGGGAATCCCATTGGGAATTCGGAAAATTGAAATGGATACGATAGATAATCGCCTTGAACTCGAATTTGTTGATGAGAAGTTCACAGAAAAATCAGATGCCAATAAATTTGAATGCCCTGAAAGTCAAATTAAGTTATTAAACAAAAAACTGGATTCGTTATTAAAGATGTTCAAAATCAATTGATCATTCGGTCAAAAGAGGCCATTCAAAAATTGAATGAGAAGCTTAAAAATTCAATTTTCGATTCAATAAATCGATATATCAGATCGATATCTGTACAATAAAAACTAAACCAGCAGGTTAAATAAATCTCTCACGGCTAATGCTTTTGGAGAAGTGAAACCCTCTCCAGCTTGAGTCTCTATTAATCTTCCAAAGTTGATAGCCCTTGCTTCTATTGAACTCAAAAAATTAGGTTTGCTGATCGGTGTAATAGTTGGGTTTGTTTTGGTATTATAAAACTGGCTTTGATAGGCATTAATGGACTGAAGTTTTATCTCAAGATAACCTGAGATATCGATGATGATATCAGGTTTGGTATCATTCCATTGAATATATTCTAATATCACTTTAGATCGCCAAGGGGTTAATTTTTTCCCATCTTGATTGAGGACTTCTATTTTTTCTAATCCACTGAGAAAACAACTGTCGTTGATTAAACGATTTGAATTTTGATGATCGATATGTCGATCCATTGGAGCCGTGTTTATGATGATATCAGGCTTGTGGATTCGAATCTTTTGAACCACTTTAAGTTGATTACTCTTATTGTTTGAGATAAAACCATCTTCCAGTTCAAGATTTGATCGAATCTTTACACCTAGTATTTTGGTCGCTTTTTGAGATTCGGAATTTCGGATATCAACCGACCCCTTTGTGGAAAGCTCTCCCCTCGTTAAATCGATAATTCCAACCGACTTCCCTTGTTGGGTTGACTTAGCGATGGTTCCTCCACATCCTAATTCAACATCATCTGGATGTGAACCAAAGGCCAAGATATCCAATTTCATAATCGAGAATGATGAATGGCTTGTTGAATATCGGATTTTAAATCTTCAATGTTTTCTATACCCAATGAAAACCGTACTAACTGATCTTCAATGCCTTGTTGCCTTCTTTCTTGGTCCGTCAACAGTATATGTGAAGTCATTTTGGGAGATGAAACTCCACTTTCAACACCTCCTAAACTGATAACGGGTTTGAATATTTTGAGAGACTTAAAAAATGAAATCAAATCGATATGGTCATCCAATACACATGATAGCATCGCTCCATAGTCTTTCATTTGTTTGCTAGCTAGTTGGTGTCCGGGGTGAGTTTTCAATCCAGGGTAATACACCTTTTTAATCGATTTCATTGGCTCTAAAAACGCGGCAAGCTGGTGCGCATTTTTAGTTTGTTCTTTCACCCGTATGAAAAGCGTTTTAATACTTCTTTCAAGTAACCATGCGGTATTGTCCGATAAACTCGCCCCCAAATTTTTAGCGAAATCTCTAATCTTGGAGATTGTTTTGTGACTACTTAAAAGCACACCAGCACAGATATCACTATGACCTCCAAGGTATTTAGTGGCACTATGCATAACCATGTCAATTCCAAAGTCAATGGGATTTTGGTTAACAGGAGATGCGAACGTATTGTCGATTAAAGTCCAGAGTCCGTGCTCTTTTGCTACCCTAGCAATCGATTCGATATCCATAATTTTCAATAGTGGATTAGATGGTGTTTCAATAAAAATACCTTTTGTATTCGTCTTGATGGCTTTTTTGAAATCTTCTATATCAAAAGAAGAAACAAAGGTGTAGTCCATTTGGTACTTCGAAAACTCCTCGCGGATGAGATTTGTAGACCCTCCGTATAAGTCTTGTTGAACCAGCAGATGATCGCCCGATTTCAAATGAGAAAATAAAACAGCCGTGATGGCGGCCATTCCAGACCCCAAGATCAAACCCGCTTGGGCATTTTCTAAAGAAGCTATTTTTTGAGCCAGTCCAACTTGGTTTGGTGTTGTAAAATAGCGTGGATAGCGACCAACTTCTTGATCTAAAAAACCATAAGCAGAAGAAAGAAAGATTGGTGATACGGCACCGTGATATAGATTATCTTCTATATTTCCAGTGTGTACACATCGCGTTTTAAATCCATGGGTATGATTCATTCAGATTTGATCCAGTTGATGATTTTGGGATCATCGGGCTCTGTATGTGGATCAATGACATCAATTATTTTTCCTTCCTGATCGACCAGATATTTTTGAAAGTTCCAGGTAACTTCTGAATCTAAAACACCATTTTTTGATTTTGAGGTTAAAAATTCATAAACTGGATGTTGATCATCTCCTTTTACTGAAATTTTGGCCATCATTGGAAAAGTAACACCGTAGTTTTCTTGACAAAAAAGAGCTATTTCTTGATTAGTTCCCGGTTCTTGACCATCAAAATTATTGGCAGGAAAACCAACGATGACAAAATCAGAGTCTTGATATGTTTCAAAAAGTTTTTGTAGTTTCTCATATTGAGGAGTTAACCCACACTCGGAAGCTGTATTGACAACCATTACTTTTTTCCCTTTGAGGCTTTGAAAGTCAAAAGGATCTCCGTAAAGATCATTAACTTGAAATTGATGTAGCGATGGACTGTTTTGAATTTGAGAATGGTTCATAAATGAAGTGATTAGTAAGATTATTGAAAAAGTATATTTCATGTTAAACAACATAGATTAAAATGAATTTGTCTCTAAACGATTTCAGCTGTTAAACCTTCATCGACGAGTTGATCTTTTATGACTTTAAGTTTTTCAAGCGATCCTGATTTCACATCACATTTTCCATTATAATGCACAATGAATGTACACTGCTCTGCTTGAATTTGAGTATGATGACAATATTGTATCAAACATTGGATAACGTGATCAAAAGTGTTAAAATCATCATTAAAAAGAATCAGACTATGGTTTTTAGTAAGAACTTTTTGTTCTAGTTTGAGTTCTTCTGTTTGCTTAATGGTACTCAACGGAATCAATTGAATTAAAAACGGGTATGGTCTGCTTGATAACCAAAAAAATATGGACTGCGAAATTATAGAATTTTTAAGTCTTGGATAGGGTTTTAGGCATAATATTAAACATTCAAATCCTAATTATGACGATAGAAAAATTCTCACACCAAAAGGCAATCTTTCAATCATTGAGTTATTAGACTCTTGATGATTGAATTAAAGCTAGTAGCATCCAAAGAAGCGCCTCCAATTAATCCCCCATCGACATCGGGTTGTTGAAAAAGTTCTTTAGCATTCGATGGTTTGACACTGCCTCCATATAAAATTGAGGTTTGATTTGCAATTTGGACTCCCAAAGATTGTTGAATCAAATGTCGAATATGATGATGCATTTCTTGAGCTTGTTCACTAGTGGCCGTTTGTCCCGTACCAATGGCCCAAACAGGTTCGTACGCTAGAACAATCTGTTTTGATTCCCAATATTTTAAATCGATTTTATTAATAAGATGCTCCAATTGATTTTTAATAACATTAAAATGAATCCCTTCAATGCGTTCTGATAATTGCTCTCCAAAACAATAGATGATTTCAAAATTTTGATTTAAAGCCGAAGATGATTTTTGAAACACAACTTCTTGACATTCATTAAATAACGTTCTTCTTTCAGAATGACCGACAAGGACTATGTGAATGCCGATATCTTTGAGCATTTGACCAGAAATTTCTCCCGTATAGGCCCCAGAGTTCAAATGGTGTAGATTCTGAGAACCTATTTCAATGTTTGAATTTTGAGCATCTAATAACCTTTTTAAACCATCGAGGTTAGTATATGGCGGAATAATCAAAACTCTGATATTTTCACTGTTTGATGAAAACTTGAGTTTGTTGACCAACTGTTTAGATTCAGTCAGTGTGAGATTCATTTTCCAGTTTCCGGCAACGATTTTAGTTCTCATATCGCATGATTATCCGTTTTATTTTCATTTAAATGAATCAGAGCAAAAATGGAATAATTGATAATATCTAAAAAATTCGCATCAATTCCTTCACTTAATAATGTAACGCCATCATTAGTATCTATACTCTTGACGCGAAAGATTTTTTGAATAATTAAATCAGTGAGAGAAACCACTCTCATTTCTTTCCAAACCTCTCCATAGTCATGGTTCTTCCTCTGCATTAATTCATAAGCCCTTTTGACTTGTTGGTCATACAATTCCAAAGCTTTTTTTGACTCCATATCGGGTTGGTCTACAATACCAAGTTCTAGTTGAATCAATAAGATTATGGAATAATTAATAATGCCAATAAATTCAGTGTATTGATCTTCATTAATTAATGGTTTTCCATGTTCCTGAATTCCTCTGATTCTATTGGCTTTAATGTGGATTTGATCGGTTAACGAGGGAATTCGTAAAATTCGCCACGCCGTACCATAATCGTGTAATTTTTTAGAAAAAATATCTTTACACTGGGCAATTAAACTTTTGAACTTATAATTAGTCGAACGATCCACTTATGATATAACAGAGAGATTTGAAAATTTGTTCATTGATGTCTTTTTGAATCAAAAGCACGGGATTTCAAAAATAAAGGGATTTTTATCTTTTTAAAAATTAAATTAATGGGGCGAGCTCTTTCCTTTTATTGTGTTACTCCCGGATACCTGAGTCTGTAATAACTTTAATACTTGTTTAAACCATTTCTTCTGTAGACTCCAAAATTATTTGATTTTCAAAAAATTTTGAATAATAACCATCATCCTTCTTTATCAATTGGGAATGATTCCCCATTTCAATAATTTCTCCTTTGTCTAATACGACAATGCGATCTGCATTTTTTATGGTGGCCAATCGGTGAGCAATGATAATTGAGGTTTTGTTTTTTGTGATTTTACCGATAGCATTCTGTATTAAATCTTCGGAATAAGAATCGATTGATGAAGTGGCTTCATCAAGAATCAACACCGGCGGGTTGATGATGTAGGCTCTTAAAAAGGCGATGAGTTGTCTTTGACCTGAAGAGAGCATATTCCCTCTTTCTTTGACATCAAAGTGATATTGACCAGGTAAACTTTGTATAAAGGCATGTATACCGATTTTTTTGGCAGCTTCGATGACGAGTTCATCGGAAATAGAATCATCAAACAAGGTGATGTTTTCTTTTAGTGTGCCAGCAAACAAAAACACATCTTGTAATACGATGGCCACATGTTTTCTTAAACTGTCCAATTTATAATCTTGAATGTTAATGCCATCAATAGTGATGGTCCCTTCTTGAATTTCATAAAATCGTGATATTAAATTGATGATCGTGGATTTCCCTGAACCGGTTGGACCAACAATGGCTATGGTTTCACCTTGATGTATATCAAGATTGATACTCTTCAGTACTTTTTCACCTTTGACATAAGAAAAAGACACCTCAATTAGTTTGATATTACCTTGGATTTGAGATGTTTCCACCTGTCCATCGACTTCTATTTGTTGAGAGTCATCCAATATTTTAAAAATACGCTCAGAGGCTACCATCCCCATCTGTAACGTATTGAATTTATCAGCAATTTGTCTTAGCGGTCTATAAAGCATCTGGGCTAGTTGAATAAACAAGAAGATGGCTCCAAATGTTATCGAACCTCCCACCACGACTCTTAATCCTCCGTACCATACTAATAAACCGATAGTCAATGATGAAATGATTTCAGTGATTGGAAAAAAAAAGGAATTGTACCAAACTGTTTTTAACCAAGCCTTTTTAAGATTGTTGTTTATTGATTCGAATTTCTTTTGTTCAACATCTTCCCGATGAAAAATCTGAACAATTTTCATTCCACTGATTCGTTCTTGAACAAAGGTGTTGATATTTCCAACTTCTCGTCTCACATCTTCAAAAGCCTTTTTCATTACACTTTGAAACCATTTGGTCGTAATAATAACCAATGGGAAACAGATAAAAACGATGGCGGAAAGTTCAAGACTCACCATCAGCATCACGGCAATGATGACGGCCATTTTTAATAAATCAGCGATAATCATAAAAAGACCCTGTGAAAAAATGCTAGCAATCGTTTCAATATCGCTAACAACTCTTGTAACGAGGCGGCCGACGGCCGATTTGTCATAATAAGCCATTTTAAAATTCATCAGTTTTTGAAATAATTCCAACCGTATGTCTTTAACAACTTTTTGTCCCAACCAATTCGCATAGAAAACGAATAAAAACTGAAAAACAACTTCCAATATCAATGTTATCATTAAAAAAGAAAGAAACAGTACCATACCGGAATAATCTTTGACAACGATATAATCATCAATGGTGATTTTTAAAAGATATGGTGTGGCAGTAGAAACTATTGATAATAAAATAGCAGAAAGTAAAACCAAATTATATGTCTTACGATAAGGTTTTACAAAGCGTAAAACTTTACGAAACAATCTCAAATCAAGGAAATTGAGATTTAGTTTAAACTTCATTGGGTCAAATAAATATCAGAAGGATATTCTATTGAAGTCAAAAATAATCCTTTGGCAGGCACGGAATAGCCTGCTTTTTTTCGATCTCCACTATTCAATATGGATTTTAGTTCCTCTATCGAAATTTTATTTTTTCCAATTTGAATTAAAGTTCCGACAATGCATCGTACCATGCCTCTTAAAAATCGATTGGCTTTAATCGAGAATACAGCTTTATGTTGATGATAATTCCATTGAACATCTTTAATTTCACAGAGAAAGTGGCTCACATCACTTTTTGATTTACTAAAGCATTTAAAATCAGAATGACATTTGATGATTTCTAGTGCTTTTATGATTTGGTTGTGGTCGATTTGAGTGAAAAGGTAGTAGCTGAAATCTTGATTAAACACATCTTTTTCAAAATGAATATGGTATCGATATGTCCGGCTAATGGCATCAAAGCGAGCTTGTGCATTGGGCTTGACTTGGTAAAACGAATTCAATTTGATATCTTTTCCTAAATAAGAATTCATCGGTTTTACATAAGCATTGAGATTCTCAAAACTCATAGGAATATCAAAATGGGCAATCATTTGAAGGGCATGTACCCCTGAATCCGTTCTGCCGGCTCCATAAATTTTAATTGGCGTTTTTAAAAGACTACTCAGACCATCTTCAAGGACTTGCTGTATACTTAAGGCATTTTTTTGAAATTGCCATCCATGATAATTTGTCCCATTATAGGAAAAATCGGCGAAGTATCGTCGTTGGGTTTTAGTTGATTTTTGATTTTTCACAAATTTTCACATCATCATTGTCCGATGAATAAAATGCGAATGATGCTTTTAAAGTAGAACGTTATTTACGATGCTGTATTAAAATTAGAGATTTAATCATCAAAAAGTTTGGCGGTGCCAACGTGCACATGAAAGTTAACACACCATATGACGATGTATTGAAATTCTTTTAAACCGGTGTTTTCAACTCGATAAGTTCTTGGACCATTGTAGTGGGATCTTCCTCGCCAAATTTGTTTTACTGTTCCAGTAATTCTTCCAGAGGCATTCGTCAGATAAAGAGCTCCATCGGGTAAACTATTGTTGATGCTAAAATCATCTTTTAATTCGATTAATAAATCATCTCCATCAGCCCTAACTTCGTAACTACCCTTTAAACCATAACTACCAGATATCGACCCAGAAAAACTTTCAGTACTCTGATTTTTATTTGGATCAGCATTGACGGTAAAATTGAAATTTTCGGAATAAGATTGATTTTGATAGTTTACCGTGACTGTAATTGTTGAAGTTCCAGTGGACACCGTGGTCACGACTCCATCATCGTCAATGGTGAGGACGTCGGTGTCGCTTGAATTCCATTTGACTGAATCTGGAGTGGCTGATTGTCCATCTTCACCGGTGAAGTCAAAATTAAAATCATAACTCGTGCCTTCTGTGATACTATTTGTTGGATTAGAAATACTCAATTGTGGTTCCACATAGACATCAATGGTGATGGTATCATCATATATTGATGAGCCCACTTGAGTTCTTACTCTAACCGTGGCTCGACCAACTTTTTTGGCCGTTATCACGCCGTTAGAATCCACTGAAATAATTCCAGTATCTGAAGAAGTCCAACGGGGCGTTTGGAGTGATTGCTTTTGACCTTGGTCATCAAAATAGTCAAAACTTAAAGTTTCGGTATCGTCTTTTTCTATTCGTTGTAATGTGGAAGTGATTGAAATGACGGGATCTATCCAAACTCTGATTGAAAAGGAATCGGTATATGGTTGACCATCATAATTAGTCGTTAACGTGATGGTTGTTGTTCCTAGATCGATTCCCGTTAGAAGCCCACTGTTATTAACCGAAACTACATTTTCATTTTCACTTTCCCATTGGATCGATTGTGGATTTAGTGCCTGATTATTGGTTTTATCGATAAAGCTATAATTCAGTTGCGATTCATTTCCTTTTTTTAATGAGCTTGGAGGAGAAGTTAAACTGAGCTCTGGTTCCACAACGTTGGGTTTTGCTGTAATCTTGAGTGGAAATGTATCACTAAAGGATTGACCATTATATACAATGGTGATGGTTATGTTTGTGGAACCCTCACTTTTTGCAACCACATTTCCATTATTATCGATGGTCGCCACATCGGTATCAGAGCTGTTCCAAGTGATGGATTCTGGTTGGAGGGCTTGATTGTTGTTGGTATCAATGAATCGATAGGTGACTGTAGACTCTTCTTCTTCTTCGAGTGAATTGATGTTAGCACTGAAAGACACTGCTGGTTGAACAACAACTAGCGGCGGCTTTGCAGTGACCCTCAGTGAAAATGTATCGGTAAAAGATTCGCCACCATAAGCAATAGTTATGGTTATAGTGGTAGAACCTTCGTTTTTTGCAACGATATTTCCATCGTCATCGATGGTAGCCACGTCGGTATCAGAACTCCTCCAATCGATGGATTCTGGTTGGAGGGCTTGATTGTTGTTGGTATTGATGAATTGGTAGTTTACTGTAGACTCTTCTTCCTCTTCGAGTGAATTGATGGTTGAACGAAAGGTTACTTCTGGCTGGACAATCACTTGAGTTATGGTCGTGACATCAAAAGAAAAACTATCAGTGAAAGTTTCACTATTATAGACAATCGTAATGGTTATGGTTGTGGAACCTTCACTTTTTGCAACCACATTTCCATTAGTATCGATGGTCGCCACATCGGTATCAGAGCTGCTCCAAGCAATGGATTCTGGTTGAAGGGCTTGATTATTTGTTTTGTTAACAAACTCAAAACTTGCTTGAGACTCTTGATCTTCTTCCAAAGAACTAGGAAACGAGTTGAGATTAATTTGAGGTTCAATCTCTATTTCAGTCGATGGAGCACTTACCTTGATTTCGACAGACTGGGTATAACTTTGACCTAGATAATTAACCGTGATTTGAATGGTTGCAGAACCTTCTTTTTGAGCAACAATTTTCCCATTCCCTTCAAGGGATATGATATCAGGATCAGAGCTCGACCAATTAAATGTATCGTGTTCAATCGTTTGATCATTTACTTTATTGAAAAACCGAAAACTTATGGTTGATTCTTGATCTACTTCAAGATCAGTCAGCGATGAAAACACAGTAAGGACGGGATCAACGGGAATTGTTTGATTCTCAGCCATGACCCTCACGGAAAAAGAATCTTCAAACGTTTGACCATTGTATACGATGCTAACGGTTATGATCGTTGAACCCTCACCTTGGGCTGATAAATTCCCATTATCATCAACTGAAACCACACCAATATCATCACTTTTCCATTCAGCAGGTTCGTCAGGCTGGATAGCCTGATCATCTAATTGGTTAGTGAAAGTGAATTCGACTTTATATTCCGCATCATGCTCTAGCGTGTTGGGTTTTTGAGTAATTTCCAATATAGGTTCAATCGGCTTGGCTTTAATCTCAATGGCGAACTCTTCTGTATATGTTTCTCCATTGTATTGAACAGTGACTGTAATAATAGCCGAGTCTTTCGCTTGAATGGCTGTAATGGTACCGTTTTGTTCCACTTTCAGTGATTCCGTGTTGGCCGTTTTCCATGTGAAAGTAACATCTGTATTTTCTTCGCCATTTTCGTCAAAAAATGTGGCATTAAATTTTAGAGAATTCCCTTCAGTAATGGCATTGACCGTTTCTGTTAAGGTGATTTTTGGTTCTAAATTAACATTGAAAGAAATTTTATCTTCATAAACCATTCCTTCAAAAATTACTTTGCCAGTTATTTCGGCGACACCTTTTCTGATAGCCGTCACTTTCCCATTGATATCGACGGTAATAATATCCGTATTGCTTGAAGTATACGAAATTTCAACGCCATCCTTGGGTTGGCCATCCGATCCATTGAACACTGAATTTAAAGTTAGCGTTTGGTTTTGTATAATAGCGGTGTCGCTAGATTCAATCTTTAGTTCTGGGGTAACAATGACACCTAGTTCTATTTCTTGTTCTTTGGTGTCTCCATCAAAAGTGATAGACAACACAATAGTCGTTCTCCCAATTTCTACACCGGTGATTTTTCCGTTTTCGTCAACATCAATGATTTTATCATCTTGGGATGTCCATTCAATAGATTCTGGTTGGAGCTCTTTTCCCGTGTTTGAGTCAACAAAACTGAATTCAATATCTAATTGATTACCTTTCAATATCGACGATGGGACATCTGTTGTTATTTCAAGATTTGGTTCGACATTAACTTTAATATCAAAAGTTTGGGTTAATGTTTTACCTTCAAAAGTTTGAATACTGACAGTGATGGTGGCTTCACCAACTCCAACAGCATTGATGATTCCATCTGAAGAAACAGCTAAAACACTTGTATCTGAACTCTCCCATTTGAAATCGGGACTATCTATTCTATTACCAACAATGTTAAAATAAGCTAAACTGATCGTTTTCCCGGGTTCCCCCAGTTGGATACTTTCAAATCTGTCTAAGACTCTGATTTTAGGGTCCACTCTGTCATCAATGAGATCTTCACCTTGACACGCTAATAGCACAAATAGAATCAAGATAAAATTGATGTAAAGTTTTGCTGGCATCATTTATGTAGATTGAAATACATGACAATAATAATTACAAATTAGTATATAATACCCTAATTTCATTGAATTGGCGGAAATTATCTAGGTCGTATTGCGTCATAGAACTCAATAAATTTAAGATTAATTTTTAAATAATTAAAGAGTTAGATAGTTCTTGTTCTTTATTGAATTCCAACTTTAATTGTAAAAATTGTGTTCCATTGAATCGTTTTGATAGCAAAAAGAAACGAAATATTTAAATAAAAGAAAATTTTATATTTGCAATCGATAGATTTTCCACAATGCGTATTCTCAGTGGAAAGGATTCATCAGAATTTAATTTATTCAGCGATTTTTGATAAATTGACACATACTTAAAATTAGGTCGCATCCTAATCAATATCATTTGAAACATTAACCTTTTACCTCCTTTCTTATAGATCTTTCATAGGTCTTCATTCTCAATTCCATAGTTATGATTGAAATAATCACTTTACCTGCTAAAACCTTATCAGAATTAAAACAAATTGCCAAGCGTCTAGGAAAAAGCTCAACATCTAAAACTAGTAAAGGGGATTTGATTCAATATATTTCCGAAGAGATTTTAAAAAATCCTGATTTGGCCAATATCGAAATGGATGAAACTAATGCCGAAACAAAAAAAGCATTAAAAAATCATCAGTCTGTAAAAATCCAGGACTCTTTTACTAATAACAACCCAAAATCACGAGCTCCAATTGAGAATGGGGTTCAAAATGAAAAGCCAAATAAAATCCGAAAGGAAACGATATCTCCGACTGATGATCCCAATGGAAAGCAAAGTGAAGAGTCTCAAATCTCGCCTGAATTCGAAGGTCCAAATAAACATGACACTCCCAAGAACACTCCAAAAGTAGAGCAGCCGAATTACAGAGATTCAAAATACGAATTTGAAGGGTTTGTTGATGCGGAGGGTGTCTTAGAAGTGGTGAATGAAGGGTATGGCTTTTTACGTTCTTCAGACTTTAATTATCTCTCTTCTCCTGATGATATTTATGTTAGTCAATCTCAGATTCGATTATTTGGTCTTAAAACCGGTGATACCGTTTTAGGATATGTTAGACCACCCAAGGTTGGTGAAAAATATTTTCCTCTTATCAAATTAAAGTACATCAACGGAATGCCTCCTTCGCGAGTCAGAGATCGTGTTGCATTTGAGCATCTGACTCCATTGTTTCCTGAAGAAAAGTTTGAATTGGCAAAACTCAATTGTTCTGTTTCAACTCGTATGATGGATTTGTTTTCTCCTATCGGTAAAGGACAAAGAGGTATGATCGTTTCTCAACCCAAAACGGGTAAGACCATGCTTTTAAAAGATATAGCTAATGCCATAGCAGCCAATCATCCTGAAGTTTATCTTATTGTATTGTTAATCGATGAGCGACCCGAAGAAGTCACCGATATGCAACGTAATGTCAATGGAGAAGTGATCGCCTCTACCTTTGATGAACCCGCTAGCAGACACGTCAAAATTGCCAATATCGTTTTAGAAAAAACAAAACGATTGGTCGAATGTGGACATGATGTCGTTATTTTATTAGACTCTATTACTCGATTAGCTCGAGCCTACAATACCGTTCAACCGGCTTCTGGAAAAATATTAAGCGGGGGTGTTGATGCTAATGCATTGCAAAGGCCCAAGCGGTTTTTTGGAGCTGCAAGAAATATAGAAAACGGGGGTTCTCTTTCCATCATTGCGACGGCGTTGACCGAAACAGGATCCAAAATGGATGAAGTTATTTTTGAAGAATTTAAAGGAACGGGGAATATGGAACTTCAATTAGATCGTCGAATAGCTAATCGGCGTTTATATCCAGCCATCGATTTATTATCATCAAGCACGCGAAGAGAAGATTTATTGATTGATGAAAATTTACTGCGTAAAATGTGGATTGCAAGAAAAATGCTGGCCGATATGACCCCTGTTGAAGCCATTGAATTAATGTTAGATCGTTTTAAAAGAACTAAAGACAATTCAGAATTTATTGCTACGATGGGCAGCTAATGCACAACTTTTTATTCAGTAGTAAATCCGCTCTCTATTTAAATTGAGAGGCACAAATACTTCAAAAACACACCTCAATAAGGTCAGTTCGCTGTTGCGAAAAAAGTCACTTTAAAGGTGTTGTCTCGCACCGAACCATCGGTTCCATCAACTGAATAATCTAACTATAGTTTGAGTTGAACTGGTGGTAAAAGGGGTTTCAGTATTTCTATAGTTTATGAAATACTTGCCAAATGTTTATTGATTTTAGATTTTAAATTGGCGGCCTTATTTTGGTGTATCACGTTATTTTTTGCCAATTTGTCAATCATAGAAACGATTTCTGAAAAGCGTTTGGTAGCGGTTTTTTTATCTTCTAATTTTTTAAAATCCCTCATGGCATTTCGTACCGTTTTGTGTTGGTATCGATTCTGTAGTTTTTTCTTTTCAGAAGATCTTATTCGCTTTAGTGCTGATTTGTGATTCGCCATAATGAATTATTCGGTTAATAAGTAGCCCGTAGGGGAATCGAACCCCTCTTTCCAGGATGAAAACCTGGCGTCCTGGCCGATAGACGAACGGGCCAAAATTTGGTTTGCAAAACTACATTGTATTTTCAAAATTTCAAAACACAATATGGACCATATTGGTATTACTTTATTAATTTGCAAGCCAACCAACTCAAAAATTTTATGAATAGCCTTTATGTGATTTCAGTTATGCTTTTGTTATGCTTGGTAAATTCAACCTATTCTCAAAAGAAAAAAGATAACATGTATAATACCGATAAAGAGAATGTCGCTGCTAGTGGTTATGATGTTGTAGCTTATTTTACGGAAGATCAAGCATTAGAAGGAGATCAGAATATAACTTCTACGTTTCAGGGGGTAACCTATCTTTTTACTAGCCAAAAAAACAAAGATATCTTTGAACAATCTCCTTTGAAATATACCCCACAATATGGTGGGTGGTGTGCCTATGCGATGGGGAGAAAGGGCGAAAAAGTCAGTGTCAATCCAAAAGCATATTCCATAGAAAACGGAAAATTGTACTTGTTCTACAAAAAAGGGGGAACGGATACCCTGAAGCGATGGCAAAAAAATACGGCTGAATTAAAATCACAAGCAGATAAAGAGTGGGCTAAATTGACCGAAAACTCATCGAATTAATTTTGACACATAGATTATGAAACTTCCTCATTGGCTTTATATTCTCAGAGTAGCCATTGCCGCTATATTGATACAATCTTTGTATTTTAAATTTACCGCTCATCCAGAAGCCGTTCATATTTTTTCAACCTTGGGTGTCGAGCCGTGGGGACGGGTCTTATTGGGCATCATTGAACTAATAACTGGCCTATTGGTTTTAGTGCCTCAAACGGTGTTGAAGGGATTGTTTTTATCGATCGGTCTCATGATAGGGGCCGTATTAACCCATTTATTTACAGACGTTGGCATTGTTGTTAAATGGAACGATCAATCAGATCATGGTGAGCTTTTTATCATGGCCATAATTGCTTTGGTACTCAGTAAACTGACCTTTTATATCATTTCGCAAAAACTCCATGTTTCATGTTGGGTCTTACTTAAAGAAGTCATTACACTAAAGCGGTAGATTCTTTATGTCAAGACTTTCAGTCTTTTTTCAAAGAATCTATTATTATGAGTACTGGCCTTTATGGGTTTTTTATTTGCCGGCCCTTTTTTATTGGCTCATTTTAGGTATAAAGGCTCGATCGCTACTTTATTTTACCTCCATAAATCGATGTATGAATTTTGGAGGGGCTTTTTTGAGTTCTAAATATGGATATTTAAAATATTTACCGAAGGAAAATGTACCCGTTTCATGTGTCGTTAACCGTCATATGCCATTAACTGAAATTATAAAACAGTTAAAAATTCATCACATGGACTACCCCATTATAGTAAAACCAGATATCGGAGAAAGAGGTAAATCAGTTTCGAAAATCCAAAATGAGCAACAACTTTCACAATATTTTAAAGAAGTTCCCTACCAAACTTTTATTCTTCAAGAATATATCGATTATCCCATTGAAATAGGGATACTCTACTATAAAGATATCGATGGAAAAGGAAATATCACTTCCATTGGATTAAAAAAGTTTTGTACTATTCAAGGGGATGGTCAATTGACTCTTGGAAAATTGGTTTTAAAAAACCCCAGAATTAGCAGGAGAAAAAAACAGATAGAAAAAAGATTTAAAAACCGTTGGAACCAAGTTTTAAAACGTGGCGAAAAAATTATAGTCGAACCCATTGGGAATCATAATTTGGGAACTACATTTTTAAATGGAAATCACTTGTACTCTGATCAAATGATGCAATGGATTGATCAAAAAGCTTCTATGATTCCAAATTTTGATTATGGTCGATTTGATTTACGTATTAATAGTTGGAATAGTTTTAAAAACGATGAGGGCATAAAGATTTTAGAAATCAATGGCGTAAATTCCGAACCGATTCATATCTATTCGCCCAAATTTGGATTGGTTAATGCCTATAAAGAAATATTCAAACACATGCGTATTATTCATCGTCTAAGTGTACACCAAATCAAACATTCTCCACCCGTTTCAATCAATAGTTTTGTTCAGGGGATCATCGATTTTAGAAATAAAAAAGAACAACATAATATTATTAAAGCATGAAAAATTTTGAACCTCATCATATCGTTTTGACACAACTCAAAAGTTTGTTATCTAATATTTCAGTTGAAGATTTTACTATGAAAAGTGATTTGCTTTACGATGCTTCAATCGGTGAACATTTTCGACACATCATAGAATTTTATAGATGTTGCCTATTTTTTAGAAAAGACGATGTGGTTAATTATGATTTAAGACCTCGCGATAAAATTTTAGAAAATACCCCATCAGCCGGCGTCCAAGCAATCGATGAAATAATCACTTGTCTACAAAATTTATCCGATCCTGAGAAAATTAATTTAAATCTTCAACTAGAGTGCATTGTTGAAGCCGATGGGATTGCTACCAATTTAGATCGAGAACTAGCCTTTTGCTTGGATCACTGCATTCACCACCAGAGTATTATTAAAATCGGTTTAAAAGCCAATGAACTGGATCATTTAGTGGATAAAAACTTTGGTGTTGCGTTTTCTACCCAAACCTATCGTGAACAATGTGCATCGTAACCTATGTGCCAACTAAAACTGGATTTATACTGACATCAAATCGAGATGAAAACCCCAATCGTCCGACGGTAGCTCCTGATTATTATTACTCTTATAATCAGACTTTAATTTACCCAAGAGATAAAGTTGCTGGAGGGACATGGTTTGGCGTGAATTGTAGTCAATTAAAAATCGGATGTGTTTTAAATGCACAACACCCCCATGATAAAAAAAGCTCTTTATCTAGAGGCGTATTTTTACGCAATCATCTGACTAGAAGACATTTTAATGGAAAACTCACAGCCTATCATTTTCAAGGTTTAGCCCCATTTGAATACCTATTGGTGGATTATAAATCATCGGATATTCAATTTTTAGTCTATTATTGGGATGGCCAACACCTCATTACAAAAAAAGTCGATAGTCAGAAGGAACAAATTTGGAGTTCGTTATCACTTTATAATTCAGAAAAACATACCAACAACCTAAAAATTTTCCAAGATGGGTTAAAACAAAACCAAGAAATCAATCAAGATGCCGTCTTCAAAATGCATGAAACTCAATTCGTGCAACCTTTTAAAAGCACCAATTTTCATTCCTATCAACAACAATTTCCGATTCAAACCATTAGCATCACCTCACTATCGGTCAATAGAGAAAATAAAAAATTGATATACAAAGATTTAATTACCCATCACAGAACCATTAGAGAATTTCATTAATCCTAATAAGCTCTTGCAAACACAACCCTTCCATTGGATGGTTTCCCACTAAGAATGCATGTTCCTTTTTCTACCGTCTGATTTTTTGGAATGCATCTTATCGAAGCTTTTGTCTTGGCTTGAATTTCTTTTTCTGTTTCCTCTCTACCATCCCAATGAGCCAAAACAAAACCGCCTTTTTGATTCAATATGTCTTGAAATGTATCAAAAGAATTGGCTTCAAAAGTATTATCACGTTGAAATTTTAAAGCTTTTTGAAACATCTCTTTTTGCATTGAAGAAAGCTTTTTTTCAACATAGGGGATCAATTGATCAACGGGTATGAGTTCTTTTTCTAAAGTCAACCGATAACTGATTTCGACTTGATTTTTTTCAAGATCGCGAGGGCCCAATGAAATCCGGAGCGGAACACCTTCAAGTTCATACTGATGAAATTTAAAGCCTGGTTTTTGATTTTTTCGATCATCGTATTTAATACGATATTGTTTACTGCTAAACTGATCAACCATCTGGTTGGCCAGCTCAGAAATCCTTTGCAGTTCTTCTTGATTTTTATAGATTGGAATGATTACGATTTGAATGGGGGCTAAATTGGGAGGCAATACCAATCCTTGATCATCGCCATGGGTCATGACCAGTGCACCCATCAATCGGGTTGAAACACCCCAAGAAGTGGCCCAAACGTAATCGAGAGTTCCCGATTTTGTTGCAAACTTCACATCAAAAGCTTTGGCGAAATTTTGACCTAAAAAATGAGAAGTGCCGGCTTGAAGAGCTTTCCCATCTTGCATCAATGCTTCAATGCAATAGGTTATTTCCGCTCCAGCAAATTTTTCGCTTTCAGATTTAGTGCCCTGTAATACGGGGATAGCCATATAATTTTCAGCAAAGTCAGCATAAATCTCATTCATAAGTTGTGCCTCTTTTAACGCTTCTTGTTTTGAAGCATGGGCGGTGTGTCCTTCTTGCCATAAAAACTCGGAGGTACGTAAAAATAATCTAGTACGCATTTCCCAACGCACAACGTTAGACCATTGGTTTAATAAAATGGGTAAATCGCGATAAGATTGTATCCAATTCTTATAGGTATTCCAAATAATAGCTTCACTAGTTGGTCTTACAATCAGTTCTTCTTCGAGCTTTGATTCGGGATCAACCATGAGCTTCCCTTTTGTCGTCGGATTGTTTTTTAGTCTGTAATGCGTGACAATGGCACATTCTTTGGCAAATCCTTCAGCATTTTTTTCTTCGGCTTCAAATAATGATTTAGGAACGAAAAGAGGGAAATATGCATTTTGATGCCCGGTGGCCTTAAACATCTTATCAAGCTGTGCTTGCATCTTTTCCCAAATCGAAAACCCATTTGGTTTTATAATCATACAACCACGCACAGCGGAGTTTTCAGCCAGATTTGCCTTGACAATTAAGTCATGGTACCATTTAGAATAATCTTGCGACCTTGGTGTTAAACTTTTCGACATAATAACTTTGGCATAACTTTTGAAATATTTTAAACCATATGGCTTCGACAAATTTAATTATTCAATAATTCACTAAATTCTCCCTAAAGATGAAAACAATAGTTTTATTAAAATCAAAATCAGTGTTTCGAATCATTGTATTACTAGGTTTTGTATTGGGAGGATGCAGTGGATATTACGCTAGTGTGCCTGCTGATGGCATTTATGGATATCGTCAAGTTGAAATCCAGCATACCCATACCCCTAAAAGAACTAAATCTTCGTTTTATAAAAATTACTTTAATAATCTTTCAGAACAAGAATCTTTCTCCCAGTATGATCAAGCGCTATCTCGTGATTCGTTACATGTTGACTTAGAAGATTATGCTGCCTCCCAAGATTATCAGACTTATGGACCTTGGGGTCAAACGAAGTCCACCACTAGGATCATTATCAATGATTATCACCCATTCGATTATGAATTTGGCTTTTATGATCGACCTTGGGGGTTTGGATTCCGTCCCTATTATGGATACGGAAATCGATTTTTCTTTCCCTACAATAGAAGATTTTATCATTCTTGGCATCGTTTTTATCATCCATGGAGTCATCGCTGGCACTCCCCTATTTTTGCTTTTAATCCCTATTTGGGGTATGAGTATGGATACTCAAATTATTGGTCGCCGAGTCCCTATAGATTTTGGAATCCATATCCCTATTACGGACATGGATGGGGGTATCCAGTAGCATACCGAAATTATCGAACTGAAGGATATGCAGGGGTTTCTTATGTGAGAAACCGAAGAAACCAACCGGTTCAACCCAGTGAATCTCAAAACAGAAAAACCAGAAAAGCTAAAGAGCCCAAAAACACATCTTCAGTTCCAAATTCTATATCGACACAACTGGCTTTTTCTCGTTTGCAATCTTCTTTGGTAACACCAAGATACTATGGTTCACCAAATCCCATATTGACACGATCAGGATCCGCTAGTTCAGAGGTGACAACATCTCAAGGAAATTCAAATAGGACCAACGCCATTACCTCAAGTACGCGATCTGGATCAACCAATTCAAGTGATGTCCGTCAAAATATTCAAAGAAAAAGCCGTGTGAATACCCCTCGTTATCAAGTTTCGTCATCAAGAAATACGCCAAATTCTTCAGTAAATTCTCAAAGAAAATCAAGCCTTAGTTCAAATACTAGATACATTCAACCTAGGACAACACGAAATTATCAAGCCAATGTTCAATCAAATCGAAGATCATCCTCTTCCGTAAAACGAATTGACTCACAACCGTCGACCGCTGCTACAAAATCAAGGCAATCTAAGCATAGATCCCCATCTAGTTCTAGCTATACTAGATCAAATAGTCATGCAACCCAAGCTCAACGTCGATATTCTCAGCCAAAAACCTCAAGAAATTATCAATCCAGTAACGCTTCATTTAAAAGTTCTTCCAGGTCCAATAGTGTTTCAAGAAGTCAATCAAGTCGGTCAACATATAGTAGTTCTAGATCGTCTTCTTCAAATTCTAGAGGAAGGTCATCTTCTTCTGGACGAAGAAACTGATTAAAAAACGGTAATCAATGGATGGTAGAGCCATGAGATACTTTCTGATTTTTGCTGCAAATTTGATAGCTGGGGGCGTGTTGCTAAATGCACAAAACGTCAATGATGTTTTTACATTTTCTCAATCACCACTCAGTGGATCAGCGCGTTTCGTGGCTATGGGAGGTGCGTTTCAAGCATTGGGAGGTGATCCTTCTGGAGTTATTTCCAATCCTGCAGGCAGTGCCATTTATTTGAACGGTGAGTTTCAAGGGACGCTATTTTATGACAATAAAAACACCAAATCCATTTATGGGAATACGGCAACGACCATGACAGGTGATGAATCTGATGTTTTTAGTTTGGGCCAGGCCTCTTTTATTTTCCCATTAGAATCGATGACTTATAGTCAAAACAACCGCAGCAACAAGTTCACAATTGGTATTTTTTACAGTGGAAGGAATTATTACAAAAATGATTTTGTTGTCAACGGAGAAAATACTATTGGAATCGATTCATATTTCGTGAATCATGCCAATGGATCAAGAATTAAATTAGATGAATTAATTCTCAGAAAAGATGAAGATTTATCAGGCAGATATGGTGATTTAGGTGAAGATGTTGGGTATTCTGCACAGCAATCTTTATTAGGATTTCAATCTTATTTGATTGAATCTATTGAAGATACCCCCAATAGTACCGAATATGTATCGGCTTTGTCAGAGTATCAACAAGTTCCATTAGAACAAGAATTTATCTACAACCAAAGTGGGATTAATCATCAAATGACTTTAAATTTTGCATTTGAATTGCAAAATCGTTATTATTTTGGTGCCAATATTAATATTGATTGGTTTCGATATAAAGAAATCAGTGATTATTTGGAAACGGGCCATGATGTTAATTCACCATATTCAGAAATCAATTTTGTCAACAACTTTTCTACCTTAGGTATCGGTTATTCTTTCCAAATAGGGGCCTTAGCCAAATTATCTGATTTTTTGAGAGTTGGGTTGACCTATGAAACACCCAAATGGATTGATTTTGAAGATGAAACCAGTCAATTCGTCCAAAATGAAATTGTAGTCAACGATGAACTCCTTGATCCTATTGATCCCAACATTTTGAATATCTACCCACCACATACTCTAAGAATTGCTGCAAAGTATTCTCTTGGTGCAGCTTTTGTATTTGGTCAAAGAGGGTTGATCTCTGTTGATTATAGCCTGCAACCACTACAAAATTCTAAATTTTCTGATCCAGAATTTCCGAATTCTGATGCATTTAGTGTCACCAATCAATTGATAAACACCTACTTCCAAACTCATTCAATATTAAGAGTTGGAGGTGAGATTCAGTTGAGTCGGTTCAGTTTAAGAGGCGGTTACTTTAGTGAGTCTTCTCCTTTTGCCAATTTCTCAAATGAACCAAATCAAGGATTTACAGCTGGTTTAGGCTATAAATTCGGACCACATCAAATCAATGCGGCTATGATTGTAGACTCTAGAACTACAAACCATCAGTTCTACACTAATTACTACGATTCACAAGGAAATCCCTTTTCATATCAATTGGAAAAGAAACCTTTTGGTCTTTTCTTAAGCTATCATTTTAAATTTCTTTAGTCATTGTAATTTAAAGTTTCAACCCCATACATATAGGACTCTAAGATTACACTTTTGGAAAATATTCTTGCATTTATTCTTCGAGGTTGAATCACAGATTATTCTTTTACAGTTTGAATTAAGAAATAGCCCGATTGACTATTCCCATCAAATGGGGGAGAATTTGTGCATTGAGAATAATTTGTAGCTTAGTCATTTAACTATCTCATTAACGTGGCAAAAAAACTGACTCAATAAAAATACTACGGTTGGTTCCTTCATCTACTCTCATCAATTGTGATTTGTTGTTCTTCCATCATTCTTGGGAGACATGATATTTTAATTGAAATGTCTACAGAAAGGTATTTGGATATCATGAAAGTCTAAAACAAATCCTTTTGAATTTAAGGTGAATTGAATTTAGAGTAACAAATTTGTAAAATTCTTGATTCAGATTAATCAAAATAAGTCAATACATCAGAAGAAAACGAATAATAAACGATCTGATTTAAAGAACAACGGCCAACCAGAAATGGCATTTATTGAAAATCAATCATTTGAACAATAACGTTGCCGTAGCTAAGATTATTCAATTCTAAGGAATTAAAATGAGTAATTTTGCTCCAACTAAAATTTATCAGTGAAAAAAGAAATAATTGATGTATTAGAGGATGAAGATTGCACTATTTGCGAGAGTCTTGATACTCCTTTTAATAATAGTATGCCCGAATTAACTCCAGAGAAAAAAATTGAATTAATTCAACCTAGAGTAAAAGAAATTTTGGAAATCCTTGGATTGGATACCAACGATTCTAGTTTATCGAAAACGCCATACCGAGTAGCAAAAATGTGGGTAAAAGAACTATTCTATGGACTATCTATTGAGAATAAACCATCTGTATCAAAATTTAAAAAGAACTACGATTATGGCGAAATGATTGTTAGCAAAAACATTTCCATTTTTTCTACTTGTGAACATCATTTGCTTCCCATCATTGGAAAAGCTCACGTCGCTTATTTTCCTAAAAATAACGAAGTGGTAGGTTTATCCAAAATCAATCGAATCGTGGATTTTTATGCCAAACGCCCCCAAGTTCAAGAGCGATTGACTTATCAAATTGTCAATGAAATAAAATCTGTGATGCAATCAGAAGATGTTGCTTGTGTTGTGGAAGCCAAACATCTATGTGTCAATTATAGAGGTATTAGAGATGCCAATAGTTCCACGGTCACGAGTCTCTTTGAAGGCCAATTCAAACAACAAACCACTAAAGAAGAATTTTTAAAGTCCATTTCTTTGGAAACTGAATTCGGATGAATTCAAAATTAGTTGTTTATAATTCTCTTTCGGGAAAGAAAGAGGAATTCAAGCCATTGCACCCCAAATGGGTGGGCATGTATGTCTGTGGACCTACCGTATACAATAAAGTACACCTAGGGAATTGCCGTACTTTTATTTCTTTTGACTTAATTCTTCGATATCTCAGATATATAGGATACAAGGTAAGATACGTTCGTAATATTACCGATGCCGGTCATCTTGAATATGATGCCGATCAAGGAGAAGACAGAATTTCCAAAAGGGCTCGATTAGAACAAATCGAACCCATGGAAGTGGTTCAAAAATATACGCTTGACTTCCACAGGTGCCTATCTAAATTCAATGTTCTTCCTCCTGATATAGAACCAACGGCCTCAGGTCATATCATTGAACAAATTGAATTGATCAAATCCATTATTGATAAAGGTTTTGCTTATGAACGTAATGGCTCTGTTTATTTTGATGTTCTGAAGTACAATAAATCACATCAATACGGTATTCTCAGTAATCGTGACATCCAAGAGTTGGTTCATAATACTAGGGAACTGGATGGTCAAGACGACAAAAAAAACCCGCAAGACTTTGCTCTTTGGAAAAAGGCAGAACCATTGCATATCATGAGATGGCCATCTCCATGGAGTGATGGTTTTCCAGGATGGCATCTAGAATGTACGGCTATGAGCAGTAAGTATCTTGGAGAGACCTTTGATATCCATGGCGGTGGAATGGATTTAAAGTTTCCACACCATGAATGTGAAATAGCCCAGTCAACAGCAATTAATGGAAAACCACCTGTAAACTATTGGATTCATGGGAACTTACTAACTCTCAATGGGAAAAAAATGTCAAAGTCCACGGGTAGTTTTTTATTACCTGACGATATTTTTGATGGAACTACTAATCTATTAAGTACTTCATACTCTCCCAATGTCGTGCGTTTTTTCATGCTCCAAGCACACTATCGAAGCATACTCGATATCAGTGAATCTGCATTAGAAGCTTCTAAAAAAGGCTTGACTAAATTGTTAGAAGGATTTCATATTCTCAATAATCTTAAACAGGGTTCAGACAAAATGGATTTTGATTATGAATCGTGGTTGAAAGTGTGCCATCAGGTTATGAATGATGATTTTAATAGTCCCCTATTGATTGCTCAGTGTTTTATAGCTATTAGATTTATTCAAAAAGTAGATCGAAGTGGAAAAAAAATCAATGGTCAGTTAATTCAAAATTTAAAAACTAGTTTGAATGCTTTTCTGTTTGATGTATTAGGATTATTACCAGAAAAATCCGAGTTAACTCAAAAAGAAAACTCGAAATTATCCAATCAATTGATTGAAATTCTCATTGATATTCGAAAGCATGCTAGAGTTAATGGTGATTATGCCACTTCAGACAAGATTAGAAACGAATTATCTAAATCAGGTGTTGAATTAAGAGATACTCATTTAGGAACAGAGTATCAAATCAAATGATGCGATGAAAAAGATATTGTCCTCTCCGTTTATCATCGCCATTCTATTCTATCAACGCCTCATTTCACCACTCTTTCCTCCCAAATGTCGATTTCAACCGACATGTTCGGCATATTCATTAGAGGCTTTTCGAAAATATGGTCCTATCAAAGGTTTTATTTTAACTGTGAAAAGATTATTAAAATGTCATCCATGGGGTGGTTGTGGACACGACCCTGTTCCATAAAATTCTTTAATCTATTATTTACATTTGCATCCTCAATATTTTCTATGATACTCTATCGATTTAATTGGCAACCAAGTGAAACTCTTTTTGAAATAGGAGACTTCGGCATTCACGTCTATTCTTTGATGTTTATTGTTGCATTTGGACTAGGATATTACATCATGAGAAATATCTATAAAAATGAAAATGTAAAAATTGCTGAATTGGAATCGCTATTCACTTACATGGTTATTGCCGTTTTGTTAGGGGCAAGACTTGGTGATGTTTTTTTCTATAGTTGGGATTATTATAAAGATCATTTGATAGAAATTTTATTACCTATTCGAGAAAATCCAAATGCTTCTTTGTTTTTTGGTTTAATCGATGGGTATGCTTTTTCAGGATACAAAGGATTGGCCTCTCATGGAGCTGTAATTGGGGTCTTGGTTGGTCTTTGGTTATATCAGATTAGACACAAATACCAATCGTTTATTTGGCTTTTAGATCGCATCACGATTCCAATCACCATTGGCGGTTGTTTTGTACGCATTGGAAATTTTTTTAATTCTGAAATCGTCGGAAAATACACCAATACCGATTTTGGTGTTGTGTTTATAAACAATAATGAGACCCTACCTCGTCATCCTGCTCAACTTTATGAAGTTATCGGTTACTTTATCCTGTGGCTTTTTTTGAGAAGAATATACAAAACCGATAAAAGAAATTATCCAGGGTATCTCATTGGTGTGATGTTTACTGGTATGTTCACCATTCGATTTATCATTGAATTTGTGAAAGAAAAGCAAGGAGGTATTGAAGACTATCTCCCTGGTTTAAGCACTGGTCAATGGTTGAGTATTCCATTAATTATTGTTGGTATTTATCTGATTATTAGATCGATAAGAAAAGGTCCTGTTACGAACTCTTGATTCTAAACTACGTATCCGATGAAAGTCTCATAAGTAATTTTTGTCGTCATATCGGATTGAACATAGGGGGCCTTTGCGCTAAAATTTTGGATTTCCACTAAAAGGGCTCAAATGCAAAAATGATTACTCCAAAAAATCCTAATCAGATCTAAAAAAATGACTCAAAACCGCAACGAAAACGTCAGAATTAAAGAAGTGTTGTATTGATTGGACCAAGTTATTCGCTGAATACGAAAAAGAAATCCCTTAAAAATCCAGATCTTTTTCAATTTCTATTATGCAAAGGTTTCTATATCTTCGACAGTTAGTTTATAATCTTTCTATTTTTGTTTTTAATAATTCAATGAATATGTTATCCCAAAAACAACAAGATATTGTGATTGAAGCCATGAAGCCATTTAAACCAACAAAAATTGCATTTAGTCCTTTTGACGCAGATGAAAATGAAATGGAATTTTTATATGATTTTAAAAAAACTCCAAGTTTACTTGATTTAGCCAGAATAATGCTTTTTTTAGAAGAACAATTTGGACAAAAAATCAATTTGGTTTCTTTTAATCGAATTCATCCATTTATTAAAGAAGACATCTTAAAAGAAGCTCAAATATTTTTCGATGAAAGCAAGAGAACGGAAACGAATTCTATTGAAATTACGACACATTGATGCTTTTTTAAAGAAATTACATCAGTATTCCAGGCATATTTCAAAAAAAGAAGAATTTTTAACGGATGAACCAACACAAATTATAGTTTCTAAGCTAATAGAGGATACTTTTGAAGCGATTAGAGTTATTTGTAGAGACATACGTCCTCAAATAAAGAAGGAGTATTCAAAAATAGAATGGGAAGGGCTTGTTACTATTAGACATCAAATAGCACATGAATCATTTCAATATGAAATCGATTCATTATATGATACGATGATTGTCGATATTCATAATTTAGAACGAGAACTTCCAAAATTTAAGAAATATGTGTTATCTCAAAAAAAGGAAATGGTTCATGAGAAGAAAATAGAATGAAAGTTTTTTTAATGAATTTAGAATAACCAGTTATATCATGGTTAAAAGAGAAAGCATTTCATTTTCATCCTTAACGAACTTATTCTCAATAAGAGCGTTTTTCTCTTTCGAGATTAAATCACTGATTTGATTGGTCACTCTTGAGAAACCAAAAATTCTAGATACCCCACTGCTTAGTTCTTCAAATTGAACAGCGCCGTAGGATTTGTCCAAATACAGCATTATGGCATTTTGAATTTCATGTTTGGAAATGAATTCGAACGGAGACTCGTCTCTAGGTAAGTCACTTCGCTTTCTGATTAATCCGTTTTTTGAAGGCGTTTCGAATTTATCCTCGAAATAAAAAAAAGAGTTGTTTGATTTTAATTGATGATTCTTCTTGAGAATAGATAGCATATAATCGTAATGACGTCTGATTCTCTGACCAGCTCTTTTTACATTGGTGAGTTTTCTTACTCTAGTCAGTAATAATTCATAATGAATGGGTTGTTCTTGTTGAATAATTTGATGCAATAATTCATCAAGTCTCCAATACTCATGTAATTCTTGATACAAAATCACCTCACCTATAAAAGTCTCATAGGAAACAAATTCATCATCTGAACTCAAATCCTTTTGGTATTCTATAGTTACTTTGGATTGATTATGTTTTAAATGGTTCGATTCTGAGTTTGTCTTTGACAAGTTATCCACGCTTTCATTAAACTCATTTGGTTGATTTTGAATTTCTGTTGAATCATTGTCTTTTACTTCTTCTTCAATAAGATTTCGGACATAATCTAAAAGTCTTTGGGACTCTATTTGATTATTTCGAAACCAATCGGTACTCCAAATTCTATAAAACTTCCACCCCATCATTTCTAATACCAATTGACGTGATTTATCACGATCTCGTGCAATTCGACTAGAATGATACGTTGCACCATCGCACTCAATAGCGAGTATAAACCGCCCTTTTTCTTTGGGATGCTTTACAGCGATATCAATTTTAAAGCCTTGAGATTTAATTTGATTGACAATATCTATTCCATTTTTAATTAAAAAGTCAGATACTTGACTTTCAAAAACAGAATCGGTGTGTCCATTGGTCACTTCTGCTAACTGGAATTCGCGACTATCAGCGTAATTCAAAAACGTTTTTAAGACTCGAACGCCATAACCATTTACTTTGGTAGTATCAATCTCAGATCCTTTAAAATTTGAAAAAACCACACATTTCAATTTTGATCTTGAAAACAAAACATTAAGTCTCCGTTCTCCACCCGTTTTGTTGACTGGACCAAAATTGTAAGAAAACTTACCCCTTTCTTGATAGCCATAACCGACACTGATAAAAATAAAATCACGCTCATCTCCTTGAACATTTTCAAGGTTTTTAACAAAAAATCGTTCATCAGGGTGATCACTGAATAGATATTTTTCAACTCGAGGATTTGGATTGATTCTCAATTCTTGTTCTAAATGATCTTCGATTAAACGAGCTTGAGATTGAGAAAAAGCAACAACACCTAACGTTTTATCAGGATTTATAGTCGCATGATTGATGACTTCTTGAATAATTAATTGAGCTTCTTTTACATTGACACTACCCCCTTTACCTGGTGCATAGTATGTGTTTTTTGTATGATAATGATGCAATCCTCTGGTATCATTTTTTGCAATGGGACTAGGGAAAATAATCAATCGAGAATCATAAAACTCACGATTGGAAACGGCAATTAAGCTTTGATGTTTGCTTCGATAGTGCCATTTGAGCATGGTTTGAGAAACATTTTTAGCCTCAGCTAAAGCCAAAATACTCTCCACATCAGAAGTTTCAAATTCTAGATTATCTTCTTGACTTTCATCTTCAGCCATATCAAAAAATGAAGTGGGAGGTAGTTGTTTTTTATCTCCAACAACAACCATTTGTTTCGCTCTTAGGATAGCACCAAAAGATTCCACGGGTTTTATTTGACTTGCTTCATCAAAAATGACCAAATCAAATTGCAAACTATTTTTATCGATAAACTGAGCAATGGCCAATGGGCTCATTAAAAAAAGTGGTTTCAAATCCAATAGCAAATCATCACACTGTGTAATGATTTTTCGTATGGGTTTTATTTTTCTCTTTTTTGCAAATTCAGCTTTTAACATACCGAGTTTTCCTCCACCAATATTTGTTTTTGGAATTTTCTCGTAGTGTTGTATCAGAACTCGATACTTGTTAATCTCTAAAAGTTTGTCTTCATATTGACTGTACTCGTGAACTTTACGAGAATGATTTGAACCATCAAAACGACTGAGTTCTGGCCGTTCATGGAGTGTTTTTTGTGCAATAGATCGAAACCAATAATACTGGAAGATGTCCACTAAATTTTGATCTGCCTGATCCCAGTTTTCTATGATTTCGATAATCCAATCATGGTGTTGATCTTTTAAATCTTCAATTTTTGAGACGACATCACAGAATTTTGTGAAAATAGATTCATTGGAAATCCAAAGATCAAGCATTCCGATGACTGAAGTGATTTCTTCATCTTTGATGCTTTTCGATGTCGAATAAGAAACTTCCTCAAGCGTTTTAAAAAGCTGTGAATAAGCGTTTTCAAATGGCAACAAGTCTACTTCTAAGTCTTGAATTAATTCTTTGCGGTTTACAAGATCGAGGGCTTTTTCAAACACTTGGCTGTTTTTTAGTTCATTATTGAATTTTAAATACCAATTCATAGAATGAAGAAAATCTTCCCATCGATCCGAATAATGCTCTAATTTTTCGTCTGTCATTTTTTTAATCAAATGATTCAAATCACTGATTTTTTTATTGATATCCCATCCTTTGATATTTCTTTGACACAAATCCATTAATTGTGCGTCACTAATTTTTTGATTTGGATTAGTGTAGTAAACTTTTAAAGATTTTTTTGATTTTCTATATCCTCCAATGATCCCTTTATACCATTTAGAACTTGAATCGGTTAGGTTTTGGTAATGAATAAACACATCTAAATTCCAAAACCGACTGTTTACTAAATCACTTACCTCTTTGATTTTTTGTTGAATGTCAAGTACTTCTATAGACAGATTGATTAACTCTTCAATATTTTTTGAATTAGAAAACACCCTATTTCGAAAATTTAATTCAACACCATGTGAATCATATTGCTTGATAAAATCAAGAGTTTTTGATAGCCGTTGAAGATCATTCCAAGAAGATGTCATTGAAAAGACTTTGCTTTTTTCAACCATGTGAAGAATCTTAGATTCTATATTTTTAAGAACGTCAAACAGAAGTTTTATTTTTCTTAAAAACTCTTCTTTTTCAATGAAATCAAAGTTTTTTGGACGAATCTGAAAAAAAGGACTTGAAGAAAGAGACCCTAATTCTTTTAATTGATTTTGAATTTGATTTAACTCATTGAGAAGATTGGTGTATTGATGATAATTTCCTGCGGTTATTTTATCGTAGTCTATATGGTATATTGAGTCCCTCAGAGATTTTTTCGCTTTTAAACAATAACCAAATATTTGTATTGGTGTGAATCCAGTATCGCCAATGGTTTGATTGACTGCTTGAGAATAGGCATTAATTTCTTTTCGAATTTGCTCTGCTTGATCAAGTGCTTCTTGAAAATCAATATTGATGGTTGGTAAATCACTGTTTAATACTTTTTCAAGTTCACGTAAAAATGATTTTTTATTTGTCTTATCGCTATGTAGTTCGAGCCCTACAATGCCTAAACCAAGTTTTGATAATCGATTAGATACTACTTTTAAAGCGGCTAACTTTTCGGCGACAAAGAGTACTTTTTTTCCTCGAGCCAAGAAATCACAGATGATATTGGTGATTGTTTGAGATTTGCCACTTCCTGGAGGTCCCTGCACTACGGTACTTAATCCCTCTCTGATTGAAAAGATAACTTCTTGTTGAGAACTATCGGCTGGTAAAACATGATATGTTTCTTTATAAGGAATATCATCACCAAAATCGGAAGAACCGAGACTACTTTCATGAAAAAACCCTTCTTCTAGAATATTGGATAAAATTTCATGATCATAGGGCTTGGCGTCTTCGGGCCATGTATTGGGATCTAAATCATTATATATCAAAAAGTTGCCAAATGAAAAGAGGCCTAGCTTGATTTCATTTTCATTGATTTTCCACCGATCAAAGTTTAATTTTTTAGATAGATCATCAAATAATTCAAGAAGATTACTGGAATCGATTTCTTGAGATATTTCGATGTCAAGACCGTATGTTTTTTTGACCTTAGCAAAAAATGAAATATTCATCCCAATATCATCTTCATTGAATGAAATTTTAAATGGCGATTTGATGCTACTTCTTGAGAGTTTTACTGGAACGAGTACGATGGGTGCTTTTCGTAGTATTTGACTGTTTTCATCTTCATACCAGTGGATGAAACCAAGTGCGAGAAATAACATATTCACCCCTTTTTCTTCAGTAGATAACTTTGATACCCTTTGTATGTTTCTTAGCCTACGTTGTAAATCTTTTGGAGAATGAAGGGTTTGTAAAATACGATCAGTTAGTTTTGATTCATCTTCAACATCTGGTGGTGGTAAGGAGTATAACCGATTGAATTCATCATCTGCTTCGTCGATTTGGTCTTCCTTCGGCTTGAAGCTCATGATGTTTCCTTTTTCAACTAGTATTCGGAATACTTCTAAGCTATTTTCTTGAACTACACGAACGATGCGTTTTGATTTGTCTTTGGTATGTATGAAATTATTACGAAATCCAAAATCCAATAAATTTTCTCTAGATTTTTCTAGTAATTCAGATCTCATTGACTTTAGTATAGTTGATCACAGCCAAAATTAAAAATTAGATTAAAATCCCATCGTCATGTTGTTTCATCTACTAACGGTCAAATCTATTTCCAAAGGAAGCTCTTCATCAGTAAGGTTCTTATTCCAATTTGTATTCTGTATAGCATGTACTATATTTTGCTTTCATTCTTTTTAGATCAAGCGGATATGTTTTGAAACACAAAAACTATTTCTCGACTTTGAAAAATAATTTAAAACGAAAATTAGTGTCAGATTGTTATCATAGAAATTCTTTTTTTAATTTTATTTCCAATTAAATAGATATCGTGCTCCCCCAAAGGCAGCAAAACATCATTATTAAAGTCATGGAACCATTGAAACAAAAAAATCGGTCTTTTCGGTTCTTGTGCAAGAAATGAAGAAAACAAGAATAGTGATATCGATTTGCTTTACTCTTTTGATGGAGGATGTATTCTATTTGATTTGGTCAATTTAAAAGATGAGTTAGAAAAAAAACTAAAAAGAAATGTAGATTTAATTTCTTTCAACACAGACGCTATTCTCAAAGAATTTATTAAATCAGATATCAAGGTTTTTTTAATGGAGGAAAAAATAAAAAATAGCACTCTTTTTAGATTAAAACATATCCGAAAAAGTATTTATAGTATGATCGAAAAATCTGAATGAAGAGACTCAAAAATAGGAGTACAATTTTGATTGTATTTTTGTTTATATCATTGATCTATACAGGATTATGTGTTTACTTTCTTTTGTTTCCATTAGAAAATGAAACAGATGAGAAATACAAAACGTCCTTTATTTTGAACATCATTACATCCTCTTTCGTGTCTCTATTATGTCTCTTACAACTTTATGCTGAAAAGAAAAAGAAGTAAGACAAAATGTGAGTCGTTCATTTGATTTGATAGCCAATTGAAAACTTCAACTAAAAAATATAGATTAAGCTCGAAAACTATTAAAATTCAGATATGATAAAAAACCATCGTAGGGACTTGATACTAACATTCGATTTATTAAAATCCATCATTATTTCAAGTTTTTCAGTATGTATGTTTTATGTTTTAATAAGTTCGTTTGTATTGTATGGCCAAACTGGAGTTGTCTATGATGATTTAAGTTTCAAAAGCAAAATATTGAAAATGGAACGTCAATATGCCGTTTATTTACCTCCAGATTATCATTTATCCAGTCGGCAATATCCTGTGCTCTATTTGCTTCATGGATATAGTGATGACCAAACGGGATGGATTCAATTTGGAGAAGTCAAGCATATTACCGATAAAGCCATAGCTGACGGAAGTGCCACCTCTATGGTTATTGTGATGCCTGATGCTGATACCGGAGTCATTGGTTATATCAATACTATTGATGGTCAATGGTTATATGAAGATTTTTTCTTCAAAGAATTGATCCCCCATATTGAAAAAACATTTAAGGTCAAATCTGAAAAGGATTATCGAGCTATTGCAGGTCTTTCAATGGGTGGAGGCGGTTCTTTGCTTTATGCATTGCATCATCCAGAATATTTTGTTGCTTGTGCCCCTTTAAGCGCTTGGCTTGGTCCATCAACTATTGAAGAGTTAGAATTAGCCCTCCAAAATACCAATTTAGATTACAAGCCAGAAGATTTAGAACCTTATTTTAATCACTACAATGCATTGGCATACATTGATGGGAAAACCAAAGAAGAGCTTAGTCAGGTCAGTTATTATATAGATAATGGAGATGATGATTATTTATACGAAGGGAATGCTCTTTTACATATCGCCTTGAGAAAAAAAGGAGTTCCCCATGAGTTTCGTATCCGAAATGGTGGTCATTCATGGACTTATTGGCGAGAATCTTTACCGGATGTTCTTCACTTTGTGTCTCAGCGTTTTAGGAGATTTTAGTTTATCTGGTGTCTTGAAAACTCATGCTAGCCATATAACATCTGTCCCAATCGATGAAATAAAAACTAAAAATAAGGTGATTTCAGACACACCCCTCTTTTGGACTAAATCTTTTTGCCCACTAACTTATCGTATTCAGGCAGAAATTCGTCAACTTTTTTTACCCAACGAGTGAGAGCTTCTTTGACAGAAGGGTATCCTTCCATTGGGATAACTTCATCTTGAAATAGTTCAAACTCTCTTAATTGATGTGCATTAAAATATTCCGATCGAGTATAGAAAATGCCACCCCTACGAAGCCTTTTCCGATACCTTATTTTGGCTTTGTATAAATCCATTAATGGAATTCTATCAGTGATTAAATCCAAATCATAGGCGTCTCTATGTGTAGCTCTTTCATGCATGGCCTCAAGTTTTCGAATTCCAACATCTTTTAAAGATAAAAGAGGAATGCCATCGATATAATCAAGTTTGAATAGTTTTGGAAAACTAGTAACCAATTCGACTTTAACCATTTGATTGTTTTCTTTGATGAAAAATTGGACAAAAGAAGGTGCTTTCATTCCATCTCTTCGGACCACTTCGTCAATCAATCTGTTTCCAAATACTTGAAGAAATGAACTTCTTATCTTCAAAAATTCATCATTAGTTGCGTTTTTGGGTGTGAATAAATCAATATCTACCGAAACGCGATGGTTGTACCTTAAGGCAAGATTGGTCCCCCCAACCAAAAAGTACTCCTTGAGTTCTGGTATTTTTTTTGTGTCTAATAAGACGGTGTATAACTCGTCGCTAAGAGCTTTTATATTTCCCACCAATTGTGACTTTTGAAGTTTTTTAAATCGTATTTATCTGATAAGTATTGATACACATCCGGATTAGTAGCTTCCTTTGTTTTTCTTAAAACACGGATGATTTCATCAACAGAATAATATTGCTTTAAAAAATCAATGTTTTTTTTCGCATATTTCATTTGTATGTTTTCATCAAATGAATCTTCAGACATTGGAATTTTAAAAGCTGAAGTCATTCTAGGTATGATGCAATTTTTATTTAATTCCCAGTGCAACCAATACACATCAACATTCCAAAAACAACCTGGAAAAGGAGCAAAGACCTTTGCTGGATGTGGATTTTGATTTTTGATTTCTTCAATTAAATCTAATCCTTCTTTCCACATTTGCTTTTTATCGGAATCTGATTTGTTACTATTCTCCACGTCGTATTTCAAATCTTCGATCATCCTTTCTTCAGAATAGTGCAAAACCTTTTGATTTCCGTTATATGGAAAGCCATCATCTAATTTTAGAGTTTTAAACATAGTGGTATAAAGATACAAAAAATTGCCGTTTTAAAGGTTCGATACACTCATAAATCTTAATTTGGAAAAAATAAAATTCTATTCTGTCCAGCTCAAAAACCCCATTCTTTTAACGAATGATTTCAATAAATCAAAGTAAAATATTTTTGTAAAATCGTCGGGTTACCGTCATATAAATTTTCATATCATGGTGGCACTAACAAATAGGAACTAGGATGCATCAGTGGAAAGAAATAAAAACCATACGATCTAAAGTTCATTTAGGTGGTGGAGCGTCAAAATTGGCCAAACTCAAAAAAAATGGCAAACTTTCAGCTCGTGAACGCATCGATTTCTTAATCGATAAAGATTCGCCTCAATTTGAAATAGGAAGTTTGGCTGCACATGGTCTCTATCAGGAATATGGGGGATGTCCTTCTGCAGGCGTCATCGTCATCTTGGGACGCATCAATCGTCGATGGAGCATCGTTGTCGCCAATGATGCGACGGTCAAGGCTGGTTCATGGTTTCCAATGACCACCAAAAAGAATCTTAGAGCTCAAGAAATAGCCATCGAAAATCATATCCCCATCATTTATTTGGTGGACAGTGCAGGCATTTTTTTACCACTTCAAAATGAAGTCTTTGCCGATCAACAACATTTTGGAAGAGTCTTTAGAAACAATGCCATCATGTCGTCTCATGGTATTGTACAGATTGCCGCTATTATGGGACCCTGTGTTGCTGGAGGGGCTTACTTACCGGCCATGTCTGATGAAATCATCATTGTTGAAAAAACAGCTAGTCTCTTTTTAGCAGGTAGTCATTTGGTCAAAGCCGCCATTGGAGAAAACATTGATAATGAAACATTGGGAGGAGCTCTCACCCACTCTGCCATTAGCGGGGTCGCCGATCATCAAGCAAAAGATGATGTGCATGCGCTACAAATCATTCGAGATTTAATCGAAAAAATGCCATCGCCAAAACTGGCCGGTTTTTCTAAAAGTAACCCCAAAAGTCCCGAATGGAATCCCGCTAAAATTTCTGAAATCATTCCTGATCATTCTTGGAAACCTTATGATACGCACGTTTTGTTAAATCATTTGGTGGACAAAAATTCATTCAATGAGTACAAAAAAAATTATGGCAAAACGTTGATTACCGCCTATGCTCGAATTGATGGTTGGTCCGTCGGTATTGTGGCGAACCAACGATCTCAAGGCATCCATCAAAATGGTGAAGTCCAATTGGGAGGGGTCATCTATAGTGATAGTGCTGACAAAGCCACGCGTTTTATTGCCAATTGTAATCAACGAAAAATACCATTGGTTTTTTTGCAAGATGTGATGGGCTTTATGGTCGGAAAGAGAGCCGAACATGGAGGCATTATCAAAGATGGGGCTAAAATGGTCAATGCCGTCGCCAATTCGGTCGTCCCAAAATTGACTATCGTGATCGGTAATTCCTATGGTGCTGGAAATTATGCGATGTGTGGACGCGCTTTTGATCCTCGATTGATGCTAGCATGGCCCAATGCCAAAATTGGTGTCATGGGAAAAGATCAAGCCTCCAAAGTTTTATTTGATTTACAAAAAAAGCGTGCCGAAGCATCTCAAAATGGTCCATTAGATCTTGAAAAGATAAAAGCAGATTATCAACACCAAGAGTCTAGTTTAAATGCAGCATCACAAATGTGGGTTGATGAAATTATTAATCCTTCTGAAACTAGAAAATGGATTTCAATGGGCATCGAATTAGCCAACCATAATCCAAAATCAAAACAATTCAATATGGGCATCTTACAAGTGTAGTAATGCCAACGGTTTTTGATTTAGGGTTTGATGTCTTTTAATCTTATCGGTGGGGGTTCTGATAAAATTTTCAAAAACAATGAATTCTTTAGGTTTTTGATAATTGCTAAAGGGTAACTTTTTCATAATACTTCGAATCGATGTTTGAGAAAGTCGCTTCTCATGTTGTTCCATCACCAAGACAACTCTTTGTCCCAACACATGGTCTTTAACGGATGTTATAAAAAAGGGGGTATCAATGGCCGAGGATAGTGTTTCTTCTATTTTTTCTGGAAATATTTTAATTCCTCCTGAATTGATGACATGATCTATACGTCCTAAATATCTGAACTGTCGATCATTTAATATTTCGACAATATCATTGGTGACTAATTGATTGATTCCCAAATGTTTTGCGGTGATAATTAAACAAGAGCGATTATCAACAGAAATAGAAACTTTTGGTAGTATGGTAAAGACGCCGATGGGATCTTCAAGTTTTCTGATGGCCATATGGGAGAGCGTTTCGGTCATCCCAAAGGATTCATAGACATTCGAATGAATTTTTCGCGCTTTTTTCTGAGTTTCTTGAGATAAAAGGCCCCCTCCAATAAGCAGTGTTTGAATATTAGAAATATGATCAAGAGATAACGTCAATTGCTGGGATGTCATGGTCGCAAAATCATAATACTTGGAATTTACTAATGGTTTTGAGGTGGGTTGAACCATTTCCAAATCCAATCCAAGGTGCAAAGCTCTAATGAGCTGCATTTTTCCCGCAATATATTTTATAGGCAGACAATGAAGAGCTTTATCTAAAGTTTTAAGGCTAAAGAATTTTGCCGTCATCTTTACAGAATGGAGCAAGTACTTTTTGTCGACTTGTAACAGTTTAGGTTCAGCAGTGGTTCCGGAGCTACTGAGGTTGATGGATGCATGATGAATCCATTGTTGTAGAAAACGCTCTAGTTCCAAATCTTGAAAAGAGATTTGGTCGAAGACAAATTCTAAAAGAAAATTTAAATCATGATGATCCTCCCAAAATTTTTTTCCATTGAGCTTAAAATTTTGGTGTACTAAATCATTTGGAGAATACATCTTTTGCTGTTCCTAATAATCTTACTTTCCAATTTTTCCATTTGTATTTTCTAGCAAATAGCAAAAAGCAAATACCATAAATGAGCACGATGTTCAAATAAAACTCCATCAACTTAGGTTGATAACCAGTGGTGTACAAAGCATCGGTTGGAAATACAGCCCAATCAGGACTGATAAACAAAATACTTATCATATTGTTGGCTATATGTAATCCTATGGCGAGTTCAATTCCATCATCCAAATAAGAAATGATGCCAGCAATAAGCCCGAACAAAAAATAGGTTCCTATTAAACCATAACCAAAGGTTTGAAATTCAGGATTTGTCAGATGCAATCCTGCAAAAAGGAGTGAGGTCATCACCAACGGAAACCACCTCTTATGATATAAACGTTCAAACCCTTGCACTAAATACCCTCTAAAAATCAGTTCTTCCAATCCTGCTTGAATGGGGATCAAGAATAAAGCAACGCAGATTAAAATCAAAAAAGGAATTGCTTGAAAATTCCAGGTAAAGATCTCTGGTCGAATGAGAAGTTCAATCAAAAAAAACAGGATAATCAGACTTGCCGTCAAACCAAAGGAATACCAGATTTTTGAACAATCAATTTTGAGTTTTGTTTTCTTTGATTTGTTTAAAGTAGCATCATCTGTAATAAAAGTTTTAGCAACATTTAAAGAAATGGAATGTTTGCTATCAATAAAAGGTTCATGCCGAATCGAAATAATGGTGAGCAAAGATCTTTTGTGTATGAATTTTATGACAATGACAAGTCCCACAAAACCAAAAACAAATGTCATTAAGCTTGTTACTAAAAAGACATTATGACCTAAAATGGGATGCCACGAAATCAAATCATAACCTTGAATTTGAACATAAAATACTGATCCTAAACCTCCAAGAACAGATAAGAGCACAATAATGGCGGAGCCAATGAGATATTTACGAAACGACTCTGTATACTGTTTTGGTTGATACATCAGTTGTGATTAAATGCTTTTCAGATCTTGCCATGTTCCTCTTTTATTTTGCCTTAAATATCCATTTTTAATACTCAATGGGACCTGAATATTGTTTTTAAAAAGTGATCCCGTACCTAATCCTTGAGGTATCGTTAAATCATATTGTCCAATCCAAGAAGCAATGGAATTCAATCCAACATTACTTTCTAATGCGCTGGTGATCCACCACCCAATATTTAAATTTTCTGCTATTTCGATCCATTCTAGGGCATTGAGATATCCTCCCAATAAACTTGGTTTGATCACAATAAACTGGGGGCGTATGTAGTTTAAAAGGGCGTATTTTCCTACTGCAGGTGCCGTTTTAATCAATTCTTCATCAAGAGCGATGGGGATGGGACTTGTTTGGCATAATTCTTTTAAAACTTTAAGATTGCCAATTTCTATGGGTTGTTCGATGGAATGGATATGATATTTCTTAAGTTTTTTAAGTCTCGATAGAGCATCTTTTGGAGAAAAAGCACCATTGGCATCCAATCTAATGGTTATCAAACGCTTGTACTCTTTTCTGATGTATTCTAAAAGAGCTATTTCTTGATCAAAGTCGATGCCGCCTATTTTTAATTTAATGCAGGTGAATTTTTTAGCCATCAATTCGTCGATTTGCCCTTTCATGGAATCATAATCTCCCATCCATACCAGTCCATTAATCTCTATGGGATGGAAGTGTTTGGTATATGCTTTGCCAGAGGTTTGTTTGGTTCTTTGATCTTCTAAAGAATCAACGGCCATTTGAATACCGGCCTCAATGGAAGGAAAATCGGTTAAATCAGGTAAATCAACTCTTGAATTAAACGCTTTGATGGTTGTTTCTAATCTTTCTTCGTAATCTTCTCGATGATCAATACTTAGTTTTGGTATGATACTACATTCACCCACTCCTATGGTGTTATTATGTTCTAGAAATAAAAAGTAGCTTGGTTTGGTTTGTAATTTTCCTCTTGAAGTACCTGCTGGCACTTGAAACTCAAGCATTCTTTTTTTATATCGGAGCTCCATCAATTTAAAAGTCGATCAAAAAAGAGATTAAAAAAGTTCTCAATCCGATCAAAAAAGTCAATAGAGACATATATTTCAGCATGTGATTCATTTTATTTTGTTTGTTCGCATGATAGAGAGCTATGGCATGCAGTATAAATAACATATCCAAGAATCTATCAGCGATGATTTGAAATATGTTTCCATGATTCAGATACACCATCTCAAGGTAAATTATGGTCACGACAATGATCAAAGTGACGAGATAATGATACCATAAAGCTCCTTTAAGACCTAATATAACAGCTAGTGTTTTTTTATTTTGTAATCGATCATTTTCAATGTCTCTGATATTGTTGATATTGAGGACTAAAACACAACAACCACCGATAATTACTGCCCATAAAAAACCCGTAGTGGATAATTCATGGCTCAGAATGAATTGAGTGCCTAATACAGATAATCCGCCAAAGAACAGAAAAACACTCAAATCACCAAAACCTCTGTATCCGTAAGCATATTTGCCACTAGTGTATCGTAGAGCAGCAATAATGGCTAGTATGAGTAAAAGTCCAATCAGGATGGCATAGGATGGATATTGAATCCCAAATGAGAGAAACAAAAAGCTTAAACTAAAAAAACCAATCAGTATCATTAAAATGCGATTAGCCACTTTAATTTCTTTAAGCGTTAACAATCCCTTTTGCAACGCTCTTTTGGGGCCCTTTCTGTTTTGGTTGTCTATTCCCTTAACATAATCTCCATAATCGTTTGAAAAGTTTGCCAAAATCTGTAAACAAATAGCTGTCATGATGATTAAAATAAAAACTACCCAAGAAAAATGATCTGATTTATGGGATAGAGAGCTTCCAACTAAGATCCCCGAAATGGAGAGAAATAAAGTGGGGGGTCTCATGGTGGCAACCCATATGAATAGTTTACTCATCGATGGATAAAACTTCGGCAAAATAATTGTATAAACGTTGTTTTTTCACTATCCTATCTTCTAAAGATTGAGGTGATGTGCCAAAAGGAACTGTGGATGCATGAATAAAAAACGACATTGATGAGACGCTCTTCATGTCATTCGAACGACACAATCCTTTACCATATTCAAACTTCATACACCACATTAAAGAGATAAAAACCCATTGTTTTTAAGGAAGCCATAGAACGGTTTATTTATCTCTACAGTTTTGGTTCAAGTTTCATGATGAGATTATATCTTGAACGTGACATAATGCATTCTAAATTCCTGGTGTTATCCATCATTGGAGATTCATGTCGCACTAAATCGTTGAACTTATAAATCACATATAACACTTAGAAAAGTTAGTACAATGAGACGTATTGTGTATTATTCAGTAACAGGAATAAATATAGGAGTGAAATCAGGATCTTCATCGAATGAGTCTATCGGATGCATGGGTCTGGAAATCCGTTTGTAATCTAGTCTTTTTAAGTCTTGGTCAACCCCTCCAGGTGTTAAAGCCATCAACCAACCTTTTTGAGCATTGTATAATTCAGGGACTAAGTAACCAATTTTTACCATAACGATACCTGTTGAGGCGATGTCAATATTTAAATCTGAAAAATCTTTAATGTAGTGGTATGGTTTTCTTCTATTGGTGACAATAACATCTACATGACCCACTCTAATGACGATTTCAATTTCAGCATGAGTATCTCCTTCTTTGTATGCCAATAAAGTTCCTTTTAGTTCAAGTGGTGGTGCGTATCGATCATCAACAAGAGCTCCAACGAGACCCGTTATGGAATCTCCTATCTTCGATTGAGATGCCTTTTCAATTAAATGGGGACCTGGAATGGAAGCATAAACGACTCTTGGAGCGATTTCATTTTGAAATGCTGGATAGTTCAATAATTGATTTAAGGTCCAGGTAACATCCCCTGCCCCTCCTGCCGTTGGATTATCCCCTGTATCACTAATGAAAAAAGGTCGTGCATCACTATTGATCGCCTTTTGTAAAGCATCATCAAGTGTTGTTGTCGGGGCGACAAATTCAAATTCATTGCGAACCTCCCACATGTGTTTTGCCAATTGATGAGCGACTCGTCCCACTTCTTGTTGGATATCACCAACAGCCATGACGACCGCATGGTTTCTCGGTTCATCGGCCCAGGGATATCCCATCCATATGCCTGCATCGATAATGCCTGAAGTTTCAATCAATTCGGGAATTTGAGCATACAAACTTTTGGCCGGTTCTACCCTTGTCGATGTTTTTTCTCCAGGCAACAGGATAGGCACTTTAACCCATGCTTTGTATCGAGGTTTTCCCTGACCGCTTTCCAATCGATCGATTAAATTTTGAGCGGCCCGTTCTTTGGATTCTAAGGCGTCTTCATGTGGTGCCATACGATAGCAGGTGATCAAATCACTATATTCCGCCAATCGTTGACTGACATTTCCATGTAAATCCATCGAGGTTGAAATCATGACTTGATTTCCAACCACTTCTCGAATTCTTTCAATTAAATCACCTTCGGGATCATCGACATTTTCGACGCTCATAGCCCCATGGCTATCAAAAAAAATTCCGTCAAAAGGACCATTCTCTTCGAGTAATTGTAGTATTTCTTGAGTCATAGTTTCGTAGGTATCATGCGTAACAATCCCTCCAGGAATAGCACGAGCTCTTAAAAGGGGAACCCATTCTGCTGCATTTCTTAGAGGCGTGTTTTCCGCTAAAAAAGGATAACTCTGATAGTTTTCCTCTCCCCTTCTAACCATAAACGCATCGATATTGGTCTTTGCAGGTGAAAATGTACTTGACTCAATCCAAATACCACAGATAGCAATTCTAGGTTTATCTAAATTAGAACTACATGAAGTGCACATCAAGTAGAATAAAACTAAGGGTGTGAAATAATATTTCATATTGAAACAGTCCATGGTTACAAAGTATTAAATTAAGACAATATCTGTTCTACCAAATAATCGCCGACTTCTGAAGTTGTATAACTTTTATCATGAGATGATGCAGCCAAATCTTGTGTAACAATCCCCTCAGTTATAGACTTATTGACGACTTGTCGAATTAATGCTGCCTCGTCTGTCAAATCAAAACTCATTTCGAACATCATCGCAGCAGAAAGGATTGTGGCTAAGGGGTTGGCAATATTTTTTCCAGCTGCTTGAGGATAGGATCCATGAATGGGTTCGTAAAGAGCAATTTTTTCACCTACTGATGCCGATGGCATCAATCCCATTGACCCAGAAATGACGGAAGCTTCATCAGTTAAGATATCTCCAAATAGATTTTCAGTAATCAAGACATCATAGTCGCTTGGCCATTGAATGAGTCTCATGGCCACCGCATCCACAAATTCATAAGAAACGTTGATGTCTGGATATTGAGATTCCATTGATTGAACAGTTTCTCTCCATAAACGTGAGCTTTCCAATACATTGGCTTTATCGACACAACAGAGTTTTTTATTACGCATGGCTGCTAATTCAAAACCTTTTGTGGCAATGCGTTGAATTTCACTTCTTCGATAGGTACAGGTATCAAAAGCCGTATGTCCATTGTCTCGGCGTCCTCGCTCACCAAAATAAATCCCACTCGTTAATTCTCGGACAAATACTAAATCCGTATTTTCAATTCTTTCTTTTTTCAATGGCGATCGATCCATCAATGAGGGAAAGACAAATGTGGGACGGATATTCGCAAATAATCCCAATTTTTTTCTCATTTTCAAAAGGCCTTGTTCAGGTCTCACTTTGGCACTTGGATCATGGTCGAATTTCGGATCGCCAATGGCTCCAAACAAAACGGCATCGGAGTTTTCGCAAATTTCATGTGTTTGATCTGGATACGGATCTCCCACTTCATCAATAGCACGAGCTCCTGTTATGGCTTTCGTCCATTTTATTTGATGGTTGAATTTTGTAGCGATGGCATCACAAACTCTTACAGACTGATCAATAACTTCAGGGCCGATACCATCTCCAGAAAGCAAGGCAATATTCATATGATAGGATTTATTAAAACTAGTTTACAAACATATAAACTTGGATGATTAGTCATTCAAACCCAATTGGATTGAAACCATAGGTTCAGAAGTACTCAATTCTCATATTTTAGTCACCTATACACAATAAATTCTAATTTTCTAAAAATCCCCATCAAAAAACATTATGTTCTCTATTACACCTACATTATTCACTCAAATACAAGTCATTGTAAAAACCACACCACATTTTGTGTGAATTATTCAGTGGAAATGATCCAAAATTCAAAAAAAACAGTTGGCATTCCACCTATTAAAATTCAGGGAATTTTCCCTTGTATCATCTAAAAAGATTAATATGAAACATCGGGGCATATCGATTTTAGATTTTTTCCTAGTTGGAAAGCATGCATAACAAAAAGAGTCCATGAATTGTTTTCATCTTATTTCTTTGATAAGACATGTTTTCTAATTTTTGGAATTTCTTTTTCCAAAACAGGAATGTCTTTAATAATGGTATTCCAAATAAGAAACAAATCAATTCTATGATACCGATGAGCAATATCGTGACGCATTTTTCGCATATCAGCCTATTTTAAGTTTGGAAAGGCACTCTTTGTTTTATGACACAGGTAAATAGTTGCTTCACCAATATCTTGTATTAGTATACAAACAAGAAGATATCTTTTCCAATCTTTTAAAAATGCTTGATAAGACGAAAATGATTTGGCGACTTCGTGTATCTTGGCAATTCGTTCTTCAATCTCTAGCCATCTCGGTAAATCTTGATTTTTCTTTTTCGCCATCAAAAAATATTTTTGCCTCTCTTAACACGTCTTCTTTAACAAAAGAATCGATAAAATCAAAAGAAGTCAGATCGATTTTTCGATTTAATTGTGCTTCTAAATTCCTCACGAGACTCCATAAAACCAATATATCCTGGTGAATTGTCAAAATGATAAAGAAGTTCTAATTTATTTTCATCTGAATCGAAACCACTAAATACAATTTTAGTCGGCTTGAAAGGTTTCATGGCTTGAATAATGATGTTTTGTTTTCTTTGAGAAAGCATTTTACTGATTCTTTTTCGTCTAAAATACATAAACCAATCCATTTAGTTCTCATCTTCCTCTTTTAGAACATGTGAGGATTGCTTTGGGATTTATATGCTTAATCTAATGTCGACTTATCAGATTCTGGTTTTGATTCATTGTTATCTTGATGGCATATATCACTTATCATCGCATTCACTTTTAAGTGTCATCCTAATGGAATACTTTCATGATTTGGCCATTCTTTAAAAGGCCGTTTTTCGTTGTTCTTTTGCCATCATTTGTTTTCGGTTTGATATAATGCCTTAAATATCGGTGGAATGAAATAATATTTTCCCATTAACTTTGTAATGCTATCAGAGTGTTTCGCTTATGTTGACTAAACAACAAAAAAGCATCATTATTGAAGCCATGAAACCTTTTTGTCCAACTAAAATTGGGGTGTTTGGCTCTGTTGCAAGAGATGAAGAAAATGTACATAGCGACATCGATTTACTATACTCATTTAATGGACGCTGTACCCTCATGGATCTATCTAGATTAAAAAATCAACTTGAAGTAAGTTTAGATAAAAAAGTAGATCTTATTTCTTTTTCTTTTATACATCCTTTTATAAAAGATAAGGTTTTGAGAGATACCAAAATGCTTTTGAATGAAGAAAGATGAATATCAGAATCAATTTAGGTTGACCCATATTATAGAAAGTATTGATAAAATTCAAAAAATATCAAGTACTGTCGGTGATTATGATACATTTCTAGATGATTGAGTAAGTCAAGATGCAGTTGAAAGAAATATTCAAATAATTGGAGAGGCCGTTGGGCATCTTGATGAAGACTTGAAAAACGAGTATCAATCTATCAATTGGAAAGAAATAAGGGGGATGCGACATCACATAACCCATGGATATCATAAAGTGGATTTAAAAACTGTATGGGATACAATGACTATTGACATACCTCTTTTGAAAAAACAAGTTGAAAAAATGCTAAAAAATGTTCAATCAAAAGATAATCATAACGACTCTGCCGATTAAAACTTTGGGCCTTATACGTAATTAGATAAGCAAATGGTATCATTGTTTGATACGATCTTATCAATTGATAACAATGTCTTCAAAAAGCCAATCTCTATCTTTAGATCAGGTATTCAAATTATTTCCTATAGAACAAAAGGCCAAGCAATGGATGGAGAAGTCACGCTAAAATATCATCAGATGGGTTCCAAAGGAGTCCCTTCTTGTTTAACTGAATGCCACCATTGTTTGATCTAGGCATTGTCAGTCGCTATGCCTTTTCCATCCATACTTCAGAATAGAAAAACGGGTGATGGCATTCTTCTATTTTCTCAAAGTCAATGGACTTCTTGATCGGTATGGAGTATTGGAGGACAACCATCATTTTCGATAGCATGATAGAGAGATTCCAAACATCAATCCAAATGCATAGTATGGGAAAGATGAAATCCGACCCCAAAAGCACAATCAATGTCGATGCTGGTACAGAGGCCAAACCTTCCTCATAGGACACTCATGGAGGCGATATCGATTGCCCAGACATGATTGGGTTTTGGGATCGTCCATTAGGGACAACTTGTGGATATTAACAATGCATTTGACATGGCGTTGCTTGAATTCCAGATGCTTCATGAGCGTCCACCGAAGCATCCGTCGAGCACCAAAAAAAGATAGCGGATATCTTATCTTTTGATCAGCTTCACTCATGGTCCATGATATTCGGAATGTCCCATGGCTTTGTCACACCAGTCACGACGATTGATCGACAATAAAGTACATGGCCTAGCAATGCTTCGAGTAGAAAATCGATTCACCATCTGATGACGTTCTGCTATAGAATATGGCATCATAAGGTTTTTTTAAAGAACTCGATGTCCAATCTTCTGTTGACCCATGATTTGATCGCATGGATTCCATTTTTTTGTTTCTGGTCCTCCGATTTTCGAGCATTCGAGCAATGAAACAAGCCTTTGGCTCGTTGGTCCAACTCTTTTTTCGAAGTGGCTATAGGGACAAGGTGCACTTTAAAACGACGAGCTCATTCTTGGATACTATGACGCTCTTGAAGAGCTTCTATCAGCACCTTGAATTTGAATTCTGGAGGATGCTATCCCCGCTTCACGCCATATCTTAAAATTGAAGGCAAAATAGCACTCATAAGATATCACTGAAACAACTGTCCTAATTTTGGGGTACAGAACAACTACTCGTCAACGTACAAAAATTCTGATTTTTAAGATAAATTTGCATCAAAAGAAATATTATGTACTCTACAACAATACATGAGTTTAAAAAAAACACCCAAAAGTATATCGATCAAGTTACTTATGATTCAGAGGTGTTGATTATCAATGGGGTAAAAAACAAAAAAGCTGTTGTCTTGTTGTCATTAGATGAGTACTGCTCTTTAGACGCAACGATGCACGAGTTATCATCAAAAGCAAATAAAGAAGTTTTAGATAGATCTATTCGTGAAATTGAAAGAGGAAACGTTTTTTATAGAGATTTGATTGAAGAGTGAAATATTCGTTTAACGAGGAGTCTTGGAAAGAATACCTACATTGGCACGATACAGATAAAAAGATTTTTAAAAGAATTAATGATTTAATTAAAACTATATCTCGTAGTCCATACGAAGGAATTGGAAACCCCGAAGCATTAAAACACGAATATCAAGGTTACTGGTCGAGAAGAATCAATCGTGAGCATAGGCTTATCTACAAAGTGACAGAAACAGAAATAGTGATTGTCAAATGTCGTTTTCACTATAGAAAACTTAAGTGATTTCCTTCTAACATAAATTTTCATCTCCGTAACCTTTAATGGTAAATTGCAAGGCATTCCTCCTTCAGATTGTTGGCAGTTTTAAGTTGTAAAATTTTGTTTGATAAATTCTCTATATTGAATTAAGCGGGTTCATGAAGGCGTAGAGTCATAAACTTCAAATCATAGAAAGCTTGGAAAACACCAAATTCAGTTTTTTACTATTTGCTATAAAAGACCACACGTTACTAACAATTATAGTGGGTTTTTAAAAAGTATTATTTAACCAAAATATAGTCATATATTTGCATACTATACAAAACTGTGACCTCTAAAGTCAGTCAAAAATTAAACGATATTATCAATAAAAATCATATTGATGGTATGGTGTATTTAAACTCTTGGTTGGTAAAAAGAGGAATCAGTCCGTCAATGATATATTACTATAGAAAGAAGAAATTGATTCAGTCAATTGGTGATGAATATCCATTTAAATATGGAGTTACTTTGCCAAAAAATGAGAGATTACTTCATTCCGGGGTATTCACCAAATTCAACGAAATTCCCGATTACTACGGTGGTGTACAAGCCTTACAAAAACAACTTGAGCTCAATGTTCATGTCGCAGCAGATCATGCACTAATGCTTCAGAAGGTCATTCCAAATCTTATTAATTGGAAAAAAGAAAAAGTACTCTTTGCTCCTAAAGGGGTTATGTTACCAAAATGGTTTTTTGAGGCGCCATGGTATAGTAATGTGCTATTTAAATCAACTACATTTCTTCCTCAAGATATTGGAATTGAACAGACGGGTAAATATCAGTTACTTACTTCTAGACCAGAAAGGGCTATATTGGAGTTAATATATCTCATTCCCAACAATATGCATATGAGATATATTCATGAGTGTATTAAAAAATTAACGAATATCGATATAGATCTAATGCATGAATTATTAGAAAACTGTACTTCAAATAGGGTTAAAAGACTTTTCTTGTACCTAATTGAAGAGGAAAATCTTTCTTGGCTTGAAAAATTAAAAGTCGGAAATTTAGATTTAGGAAAAGGGACCATAGTTATTGAGAAACCAGGTAAACATAATTCTAAGTACAAAATAGTCGTTTCTGACTTTTCAAATGATATAGATTACAAACAGAAGTTTAGAGGTATTCCCTTATAAATGAATAAACTAGAACACATAACTCATAAACTACCTTATGGTTCAATTTTTCTTAGCTCTTGGCTTAAACAAAAAGGGATTAGTCACAGTTTGCAACAACGCTATGTAAGCTCAAAAAAACTACAAAAAATTGGTCATGGAGCCTTTGTAAGAATTAATGAAGAGCCTAGCATATGGGCAGCCATAAATGCTCTACAAAGTCAAGCTAAATTAGTTTTTCACATAGCAGCTCATAGTGCAATTATTCTCTTAGGAAAAACAACTACTGCTCATTTTAAAGTTCACGATTTATGTTTTTTTGGTGCAAGAGCTACGATTCTTCCAAAATGGTTTTTGAATCATGATTGGGGAGTACATTTAAATTACAAGACAACCAATTTTCTTCCCAAAAACATGGGTTTAGAAACAATATTATTTAAAAACTTCAAATTAAAAATTTCTTCTCATATCAGAGGAATTCTTGAAATTTTTTATTCTGCCCCAAACTGTTGGGATTTAGAAAATTGTTTTCATAGTCTAGAGTTAGCTAGAAATACTAATTCTAAAATCCTTCAGAGTTTGTTAGAACATTCCGATTCAGCAAAAGCTAATCGACTTTTTCTGTTGTTTTATGAAAACATTTCTACAAATAAAATAAACACTGATCGAATAAAATTAGGAAAGGCAGTCTATAGGGTTTACAAGCCGGGTGTATACGAACCTAAATACAAATTAACGATCCCTTTTGAGCTAGCGGAAAAAGACTTTAATACTGGATTAAGTAAAATAAAAACACTAAATGTTTGATAGGAATAAAAAAATACCATTTAACAAAGAGTATTTAGAAAAAGCTTCTTTAGTTCTAGAAATACTTCCCATAGTGAACGAATTTGATATGTTTGCTTTACACGGGGGGGGGGGGACTGCAATTAATTTCTTTCTCTTTGACGACTTGTATCGTTTATCAACAGACATAGATCTGAAATACCTGATTCATGAAGGTCATGAAAAGGCAAAGAGTAATATTTTTTATCACCTTAGAAGAATTAAAGAAACTCTAGTGGCAAAGGGATACCAAGTTCACAGAGAAGAAGGCAGATTAAGAAGCTACGTGAAAAAAAATGATATAGAGATATTCATAGATACATCAATTGATAGTAGAGAAGCCATTGGTGAAGTGATAAGTCAACCGATTAATAAAGTTATTGCAAGAGAGTTTCATGTAGAGCCATTCGAAGTGAGACTAATTCCTGATTGGCAAATTATGGGAAGTAAACTGCTTACTTGCTTAGCAAGGCAGCATGCAAGAGATGCATTTGATTCTTATGTTTTCCTCAGCAGAGATCAGATTACAGAAAAAATAAAAGAGGGGATTTTTAAAAACTTAATTCTGAGTAGTGCCTCCATTTTCAATATATTAAATCCTCTACGCAAAATATGGGAAGAAAAAGTAAAGACTCAATTTATTGGAATGAGCAGATTTTATTTTGATTACAATTTATGTGTAGAATCCATTCGCTACACAGCTCAAAGAATACATCAATCACTTAATGATTTAGACAAAAAATTTTTAGTATCCATTGAAAATCAAACAGTCGATAGGGATACTTATAATTGGCTTAATTCCCCTGCGATTAAAGAAGCGTTTGAAAGAAATTATAGTCAGAAAGCTTCGATTACCAAGAGGCTGCAAAATCTTGACTTTTATTTTACAAACGGTCCCAACAGGTTTGAAATTTGACTTTTGGAAAAACCTTGGAAGACTTGACTTTGAAAGTAATTTAACTTGAACTATTTGTTGAGTTAGTCAAAACTCTAATTTTGTTAGCCGGGTTCAATGAAATGTAGAACTTAATTTACTTTAAATAAAGGTATCTCAGTGATTTGTATCAATGGTATGAAGTTGCTCAACGAAAATTCAAATTAGAAATCATTAACATGGTAAATAGTAGAACCGTAAATAGTCAAAAAGAACGTGCAGAATTACACAAGACTATATGGAAAATCGCCAATGATTTACGCGGAAGTGTTGATGGATGGGATTTTAAACAATACGTGCTTGGCATCTTGTTTTACCGATTTATTAGTGAAAATATTAGTAATTACATCAACAAAGAAGAAAGAAAGTTAGACCCAAACTTTGATTATGCGAAATTATCTGATGAAAAAGCTGAAAATGGAAGAGAGGGTACTATTAGTGAAAAAGGATTTTACATACTTCCAAGTGAACTATTCAAAAATGTGACTTATTATGCCCCCAATGATTCCAATTTGAATGAAACATTAGAGCAGGTTTTTTCTAACATTGAAAGTTCAGCTATTGGTACCGATAGTGAAAGTGACTTTAAAGGTTTATTTAATGACATTGATGTTAATTCCCCTAAATTAGGGAATACTGTTGAAAACAGAAATAAAAAACTAGTCAGTATTCTTCAATCAATTCAAAACCTTGAATTTGGCGAATATGCTGATAACTCGATTGATGCTTTCGGTGATGCTTATGAATTTCTAATGACCATGTACGCATCAGGAGCAGGTAAATCGGGAGGTGAATTTTTCACACCTCAAGAAGTCAGCGAATTATTAGCAAGGATAACGATTGGGGATAAAAAAGAAATTAAAAAAGTCTACGATCCGGCAGCAGGAAGTGGATCGCTTCTACTACAGTTTGCAAAAGTTCTTGGTAAGGAACAAATTCGTCAAGGTTTTTATGGTCAAGAAATAAACCTAACAACATATAACTTATGTCGTATTAACATGATCCTTCATGACATCAATTTTGACAAATTTGATATAGCACTTGGTGATACATTGATTGATCCAAAACATTTGGATGAGGGACCTTTTGACGCGATTGTTTCTAATCCACCCTATTCCATTAAATGGGAAGGGAACGCAAATCCTTTACTCATTGATGATTCACGTTTTTCACCAGCAGGCGTTTTAGCTCCCAGAAGTAAAGCAGACTTGGCATTCACAATGCATATGCTCTCGTCATTATCAACAGAGGGTACTGCAGCCATTGTTCAATTTCCAGGAACACTCTATCGAGGCGGAGCTGAAATGAAGATTAGAAAATATCTAATTGAAAATAATTATGTTGATACAGTCATTCAATTGCCATCTGATTTGTTTTTTGGGACTTCAATTTCAACATGTATTATAGTACTTAAAAAAAGTAAGAGAGATAATAAAGTGCTGTTTATTGATGCTTCAACGGAATTTGTAAAGAGTGGAAATAAAAATCAACTAGGAGAGATAAATCGTAGAAAAATTTTAGAAACTATTTTTAATCGAAATGATATCAAACACTTTTCATCTTTGATTGACAATAAAGTTGTTTTGGAGAATGAGTGTAATCTAAGTATATCGAGTTATGTGGAAGAAGAGGACAAAAGCGAAATAGTTGATATTATCAAATTGAATGCTTATATTAAGGAGATCGTTGGTCGTCAGCAAGTTTTAAGAAAAGAAATCGATGCAATTGTTTCAGATTTAGAAGGTTCAAACATTTGATGATGAACCAAGTTGAAAAGTTAATTTCAGAATTATGTCCGGATGGGATCGAATATAGAAACTTGGGAGACGTATGTTCTTTTAAAAGAGGTACAATGATTACAAGGCAAAATGCTAGAAATGGAAATGTGCCAGTGGTTAGCGGTGGTCAAAAACCTTCATATTATCATGATACTTCAAATAGAAACGGTGAGACTATATCGGTTTCAGGTTCGGGAGCGTATGCAGGATTTGTAAAATACTGGGATATACCCGTTTTTTTATCTGATTCTTTTTCAGTTGATGCAAATGATAAAATACTAAATACCAAATACCTATACTATTTTCTTAAAAGCAAACAGAAAGAAATTCACAATAAAAAAAAAGGATCTGGAGTACCGCACGTGTATGGTAAAGATTTAAATAATCTTCAGATTCCTACCCCCCCCCTTAAAATTCAGGAGGAAATAGCGAAAATTTTAGACAAGTTCACCGAACTTGAGGCGGAACTTGAGGCGGAACTTGAGGCGGAACTTGAGGCTCGTAAAAAACAATATGAATATTATCGAAATGCTCTTTTGACATTCGATAATAAAAACGGGGGGGGGCAAATAGAACTTGAGCCGTTGGGGCAATTCATTACATATGTCAGGGGGGTCACTTATCGAAAAAGTGACGAAATAGATTCAGAGAATGGAACAATGATTTTAAGATCAAACAACATCGATTATTCAAGTAATTATCTAAATCTAGAAAAAGTAAAATACATTTCTAAGAGTGTGACGATTCGGAATGATCAAAGATTAAAGTCAAATGATATTTTAATTAGCACAGCAAGTGGGAGCATAAAACATGTAGGTAAGGTTGCATACATAAAAGAAAATTCAGATCGTTCATTTGGGGCTTTTATGGCTGTTTTAAGAACCAATGAAATGCTTCATAGTCGATTTTTATTTCACGTGCTCTCTAGTAGTAAATTTTTAAAATATCTTAGTGATACAATCGCAAGTTCTACGATTAATAATCTGAGTTCTAGTATTGTTAATCAATTCAAAATTCCTATTCTATCAGTCTCTGAACAAAAACATATTGTACACATTCTTGATGAATTCTATACTCTTGCAAACGACCTTTCCATAGGTATCCCTGCTGAGCAAAAAGCAAGAAAAAAACAGTACGAATACTATCGTAATGAACTACTAACCTTCAAAATTAGGGGGGGGGTAATTTATATTGACTTGAAACATCTATCAGACATCAATACAGGGAAACAATTGAATCGATCCGTTTTGACGATGAATGGAAAATACCCTGTTCTCAACGGTGGTATCAATCCTTCTGGATGGTATAATCAATACAATACAGAAGCGAATACCATTACCATTAGTCAAGGAGGAGCTTCAGCTGGCCATGTGAATTATATGCAAGAAAACTTCTGGGCAAATGCTCATTGCTATGTCGTGAAACCGAATAAAAATTTCATCTCCAATCGATTCCTCTATTATGTTTTGAAAAACGGACAAAGGGAATTAATGAATTCGAAAAAAGGAGCTGGAATTCCAAGTTTATCTAAAGATACTGTTGAGAAATTCAAAATCCCAGTGCCACCTATTTCACAACAAAATCAGATTGTTTCCATTCTAGATCAATTCGACAAGCTAACGACTAATATATCTATTGGTCTGCCTGCTGAGCAAAAAGCGAGAAGAAAACAGAATGAATACTATCGCAATGAACTACTAACCTTCAAAAATCGGGGGGGGCAATTGAATATAAAGAATTGAGAGAATTAGGATATTTCTTTAGTGGTCTAAGGGGAAAAACGAAAAATGATTTTTCTAATGGAAATGTAAAATACATCTCGTACAAGAATGTGTTTCATAACATGGAAATTGACACGGAAAATATCACATCGTTTGTCAAAGTTGGTGCGAATGAAAATCAAAATCAAATGGAATATGGTGATGTCATTTTCACAGGTTCTTCAGAAACACCCGAAGATTGTGGCATGTCTTCGGTGGTAACTGATGAAGTCAACCATGCATTGTATTTGAATAGCTTTTGCTTTGGGTTTCGTTTCAACAATAGCTATCAATTTTACCCTAAATTTTTAAAACACTATTTAAGAAGTAAGCATTTCAGAAAACAAATCAAAAAATCGGTTAGCGGAGTCACGCGATTTAATATTTCAAAACAACGATTTGCAAAAATCAGGATTCCCATGCCACCAATGTCACAACAAATTATGAAAGCTTCCATTTTAGAAGAGTTTGATACGCTCATCAATGATTTATCTATGGGATTACCTGCTGAAATAAAATCAAGAAAAAAGCAATACGAATTCTATCGTGATAAACTATTAACGTTCAAAGAAAAACCGAGTGAGCACTAAATACAACGTCGTTGCATTAAATCCTCAAAGCACTGTTGTCTCTGAATATGATTCAGAAAAAGATCGAAGTACGAAGTATCAATCAGAGTACGAACTTGAAAAATCTTTTATTCAACAACTTCAAGCGCAAGCCTATGAATATGTGCCAATCAAAAATGAAGAGGGTTTAAAAAAGAATTTGAGAATACAACTAGAAAAACTCAATGATTATCAATTCAGTAATAAAGAATGGAAACGGTTTTTTGATTCATATATATCAAACAAAAATCAAGGAATTAAAGAAAAGACAAATGTCATTCAAGAGGATTACATTAAAATATTAACACGCGATGATGGAACAACCAAAAACATTCGATTGATTCAAAAAGACAATATTCATGATAATTATCTACAAGTCATCAATCAATATGAGGCAAACGAAGGAAAAAGGAAAAATAGATATGATGTCACCATTCTGGTCAATGGATTCCCCTTAGTCCATGTTGAATTAAAAAAAAGAGGTTCTTTATTAAGAGAAGCCTTCAACCAAATTAACCGTTATCAAAGAGAAAGTTTTTGGTCAGAATCGGGTTTATTTGAATATGTTCAACTCTTTGTCATATCTAATGGTACTCAAACCAAATATTATAGTAACACCACTCGATCAGTTCATGTCAAAGAATCTTCGAGATTAAAAAGGGAAGTAAAATCAAAAAGCAATAGTTACGAATTCACAAGTTGGTGGACTGACGAAAAAAACAATCATATCAGAGATTTAATGTGTTTTGCAGAAACATTTTTTGCAAAGCATACTCTTTTAAGCATCTTAACACGTTACTGTGTTTATACTTCTGAAGAAGAGTTATTGGTCATGCGTCCCTATCAAATAGCAGCCACCGAACATATTTTAAGACGCATTGAAATAAGCGCCAATTATAAAAAATATGGAACCATTGATGCTGGAGGATATATCTGGCATACAACAGGATCTGGTAAAACATTAACAAGTTTTAAAACAGCACAATTGGCTTGTAAGTTGCCTGATTTGGAAAAGATTCTTTTCGTTGTCGATCGTAAGGACTTAGATTATCAAACAATGAAAGAATACGATAAGTTTCAAAAAGGAGCCGCTAATGGTAATGCTAGTACTAAAATTCTTACAACACAATTTGAAAATCCCCAAGCAAGGATCATCATTACCACCATTCAAAAGCTTGATCGATTTATCAAAAAGAATGCAAAACATTCCGTTTTCAAAAAACATGTGGTCATCATCTTTGATGAGTGCCATCGATCTCAATTTGGTAGTATGCACCAAAAAATAGTTCAAGCTTTCAAAAAGTACCATTTGTTTGGTTTTACGGGAACGCCTATTTTTCCTGTCAATGCCCCCTCCAGTAGTAAAACGTTATTCAAAACTACGGAGCAAGTTTTTGGGATTCGATTGCACTCTTACACTGTTGTTAATGCCATTACGGATGAAAATGTGTTGCCCTTTAAAGTTGATTGGGTTCAAACATTTCGTGAAGAGGAAAGAATCGAAAACAATAAAGTACCTGATATTGATCGAGAAGCGGCTCTGAATTCACCTAAAAGACATTCAAAAATTGTAGACTATATCCTGAAACAGTTTAACCAAAAGACCAAACGAAACGCAACATATAAATTAAGCAGTCGAAGACTCAAAGGATTCAACTCCCTTTTTGCTGTTTCATCAATCGATGTTGCTAAAAAATACTATCAAGTTTTTCAATCAAAAATGAAGACCCTACCTAGTGATAAAAAACTAAAGATAGCCTTAATCTACAGCTATAACGTCAATGAAAATGATGACAACCATGATGGGCTTATTGATGAAAACCTTGAAAACACAGAATTTTTAGAGCAAGGGTCACGTGATTTTTTGGATGATGCCATCCAAGATTATAATGCCATGTTCAAGACATCATTTGATACATCATCAGAAAAATTTCAGAATTATTACAAAGACATCAGTCAAAGAGTCAAAGAAAGGGAAATCGATTTATTGATTGTGGTGAACATGTTTCTCACTGGATTTGATGCGAAAACTTTGAATACACTTTGGCTTGATAAAAATCTCAGATTACATGGCTTGATGCAAGCATTTTCAAGAACAAATCGAATTTTAAACAGAATTAAAAACTTTGGAAATATTGTGAGTTTCAGAAATCTCGAAAAGTCAACAAATGAAGCCATTGCTCTATTTGGTGATGAAAAAGCCAAAGGAATTGTCTTACTGAAAAAGTATCAAGACTACTACGATGGATATACCGAAAATAACAAAGAATTTGAAGGATATAAATCAATCGTTGAAAAAATCCTTTCACTATTTCCCTTAAAAAGACAAATCATCGGCGAACAAAACGAAAAGGACTTCATTTTACTTTTTAACAAACAATTGAAATTGAAAAATGTTCTTGAAACTTTTGATGAGTTTTCTGGAAATGAAATTCTATCTGAAAGAGACCAACGAGATTATCAAAGCATCTACCTCGACTTGTATCAAAAGCATAGAAAAAAAGGAGAAACTGATGTTGAAAACATTAACGATGATTTGATTTTTGAAATTGAATTAATAAAACAAGTCGATATTAATGTGGACTATATCTTAGATATGGTTAAAAAATATCACGAAAAACACACTCGAGATAAACATCACAGATTAAATATTGAAAAGGCCATCAATTCCAGTGTTTCTCTAAGAAATAAAAAAGATTTAATTATGGAATTTATTGATCATCTGAATGTCCAATCAGATATTGACAAAGATTGGCCAGTATTTGTTGAACAAAAGTGGAGTCAAGAACTAGATGCAATCATCGAAAAAGAAAATTTAAAACGAAACTGCACCTACGAATTTATGATAGAGGGTTTCAAAAATGGATTCATCTCAAGTACCGGAACATCAATGTCCAAATGCTTGCCCCCTATGTCTCGATTCGATCCCGCAGCAGGAAGAAGAGAAAAAAAAGAGTTAGTACATGCTGAACTGTCGAATCACTTTGAAAAGTTTCAAGATATTACAGGAGACTCTGTATTGGAAAACATTGAAAATCAATACTTATAGATGCTCTTCAAAGGATTATCAAAAAGATGTTATGAGATTGTGAGAGGGTACTTGATATACAATTCAGATGATAAGTGGATCTATAGCATACAATGAATACTCCGTAACTAATTCAATGAATCAAGACGATATCTGTGACAGCCAAAATCATTAGAGCAATTTATTTTAAGGCCTCGACGAAATAGCAACTATCTTTTTTGAACGACCTACTGTTTTTCGACGATTTCTTAATTTATATTTAGGTATTAAACTCAATGAGAAGTCATGTTCAACTTTGAAGGAAATTGTCGTATTTATCAGATTCTATTGGTAATAGTAATACATAAAGCCCACTCTTTTAGAATTTTAATTTCTAATGAAAATCTGGACTTGCTCCAATCATTTTTTGCTGAAGAAAAAAGAATTTTACTTACATAATTGGGAATAACATTACAATATATGTAATTATTTTTGTCACCAAAGTAAAAGTCTTTTTATAGTGCATGTGGTCTCTTTCAGAAGACTTAGGGAATTTTTTTTTAAGAGAACCAAATGCAAAAGGAGCACTTAAAGAATGGTTCAATAAGACAAAGAATGCTGAATGGAAAAGTTTTTCTGGTTTAAAAAATACATTCAACTCAGTCGATAGGGTTGGGAATAAAAGGTGCGTGATAAATATTAAAGGAAATCACTATAGAGTTGTTGTCATCATTTTGTTTAGAATACAACGAGTTTCCATACGATGGGTTGGTCGTCGCAAAGATTATAATGAATTAAAGAGTATAAATACACTATAGTACGATGAAAATAATTACGCAAAGAGAGTATGCAGAAGCCAATCTTCGATTGGAAGAACTATTAAAACAAATTAGAGAGGACACGATTGAAAACTCCGCTTTTAGTAAAGAATTGATTCAGTTGAGTAATATCGTCGAACAATACGAAGAAAAACATTTCCCAATAGAATCCCCTACTTTAAAGGAAATGATTGAACTTCGTATGTTCGAAATGGGATTAAAAAGAAAGGATTTGGCTAAACTATTAAATACGAGCCCCTCAAGAATTAGTGAATACTTGAATGGCAAACGAGAAATCAACATGAAAATCGCAAAGTCTCTACATAAAAAATTAAACATTGATGGCGACCTTATTTTGAAATAGTCAGTACCGATTGATTCATTTTTAAGTTTTAACCGTGTGAACAAAAAATCGACCCCACCCCAATCAGATTTTAAACTCGGGTTTGTCATTATATCGTGAGTGCTACGGGAGTTCGTTAAACTTGAGTAAAATGGATTTTTTAATCCTAGTAAAGGTTCTTAGGCGATTTGGAAATGAAAGCCTAGTTAAAAAACAGTATAAATCAAAAACACAACTTATCCAAAGTGCAAATGCGTTGATTTAAAAACAGTTATTTGATAAATTCATTTGTAAGGCTATTACTAAACAAGTTTTATTCTATGCTTACCAAAAAACAAAAAAGCATTATTATCGAAGCAATGAAGCCTTTGAAACCGACAAAAATTGGTGTCTTTGGTTCGTATGCTAGAAATGAAGAGAATGAACATAGTGATATCGATTTGCTCTATTCATTTGACAGTGATTATGGCCTAATTGAAATCTTAGATCTTAAAGAGTTGCTAGAGAAAAAATTAAATCGACATGTGGATCTTGTTCCTTTCCATACAAAATCAATTCTAGATGAGTTTATTCAAAATGATATAAAAGTTTTTTTTAATGAAAAAACATTCGAGAAATAATGTTCTCTATGGATTAAAACACATTAAAGAAAAAATTGATAGGATTATTGAGAAATCTAAAGACTGTGAACGTTTAGAAGTTCTGGAATCTGATTCAGATTTACAGGATATTTTAATTAGAAACTTTGAAGTGATTGGTGAGGCGTCTAATAATATTAGCGAGGACTATATGATAAGAAATAGCAATGTTAATTGGAGAAAGTTGATAGGTATGAGGCATATTTTAATCCATCAATATGATAAAATAGATTATAAGATCATTTGGAAAGCAGTGAAGGTGGATATTCCAATTCTAGAAAGGCAAATCAGCCAACTGATTGAAATAGAAAAATCTAAAAGTCGAAATATCAATGATGGTGGAATAAGTTATTATTGAAAATTGAGAATCTAAAGATTTTAGTACCATCAGTAAAATAACTTCGAGCATTTCAATCCTGAAAAATGGAAACCTCCACTTTTCTTAAAGTTCGAAACTTAAAATGAATCAATCGACATACACGAGATTATTTCCTTGGATTGTATCTTTCCTCTGATTGATGCGAATTTGTATTACAGGTGGTAGTGGTTATTGATTTTTATAATATGCTATAAATCTTGACCAAATTGATCGATTAACCAAGTTCGCATCGAAGGAACAGCAACACTATATTTTTTATTCTTTTGTCGATGAAAAACCCCTTTTTCAACGGTTCTATCAAATAATTTTTCTGCTTCTTCTAAACTTGTTTTTTCTTTAAAAAAGTCAATGATGCTCTCATCTCGAAACTCATCTACGTTTCGATGAACAATCAAAAGCTCCGTAATCAACTCCGTTTCTTTGAGAGTCAATGTATCGAATCGTTCATCATAATAATCAAATCGTTTTTGTTCCCCATCTTTTAAAACCCAATTCAACCCTTCCATCGTTAATTTGTTAGGATGTTTCTTTATCCATTCCGATGCAGATCGACCATAAGCATTAATATGATGTGGCCATCCATGAGTAAACTCAGTTATTTTTTCTATCCAAAGTTTTGACTGAATTGTTTGATTCAATCCACCCTCTTGATATATCCAATCTTTAAGAATTTCTTGTTCTGAAAGTTTATCCAACTTCTCTAAATTAACAATAGATTTATCATCCAATATAGAGACTCCAAAATTTTGAATGATCTTTTTTGTCATTCCTAGTCCTGATATGACAAACACTAATGGAACTCTAAATTTATTATTATGAATGTTATCTAATACTTTTTTAGTGTCTTTGAAAATTTGGAAGTCTGCATTCAACACATCTGCCAGATGTTGCCCCTCATCTAACATTAATAATAACGGTTTTTTAGATGACTCCAAAATTTGTAATACTGACTTTTCATTGATTGAAAAAACTCCTTCCATGCCAAGACCGTAAGCACTTGCTCCTGCCTTAAGTTCTTTTAATTTTATTGTATAATCTTTATGAAGATATTTTCTTAACTCATGAGCATCCCATAACCCATCATGGCTTATTTCAACAACGCCCCATTCTTCTGCAACACCTAATTCTTTGAATTCTTCCAACAACGCGCTTTTTCCAACACCTGGAGAACCTTGAATGATGAAAATAGTTCCCCCATTTTCAATTTTTGCAATATTTAAGGTTCCTCTAAACAAGTCAAGCTCTTCTTTTCTTCCATGAAAATATTTTGCTTTTCCTCGATTTCTCATACATCAACGAAGGTGCGAAACTTGAATTGTTAAATTTAATCCTTTAGATAACACGTCGATTCAAGTGTCATTAAATGTGTTAGTTCAATCACGGTATATTCCAATGTTTTATCTCTATTATAGGGTCTTATAAAAATCAAAAAGATTCAAAAACTTCCGATCGGCGGTCTTGTTTTTCAGTGCAGGCTAAAACTCTATCCACACTAATCGTGATAGAACCATCTTTACTTTCTTTTAAACATCGAATAATATCAAGACCATAGGATTTTATATGGCTTGCCCATTGTTGGGTTTGTTCATAAATGACATCGATCCACTTTTCAATATTGGGATCATTCTTGTTCGCTCCACCTCTTTGAACAATCCAATAATATATCAGTTTTCTTTCAGCTCGTTTATCTATTTTTTGAAGATTGATGATGGAGTTTTTTGCAAACCTAGATATGTCAAGTTGCTTTAAAATACTCTGTGTATTAGCTAATCCTCAAATTAAAAAAATAAATTGAGTATTCAATTTTTCATTATGAAATGTATCCATAACATCTCGAATCACTTTTGTTTCAAATTCGTTTTTTAATTCTTTTCTTAGTCTCTGTGCTTCATCCAATACAATTAATGTTGGTTTTTTAACGGTTTTTAAGGGCATAATGAACGTGTGATAATTGATTTGCATTTCTGTTCCAATCTCAACACCTTTTCCATTGATGTTCAATCGAATTTTTGATTTTCTCCAAACTTTCCAAAAAGGGTCTCTTTTTAGTTTGTCTCTAAAATCTTGGATATGATACAAAGTCCTAGGATCAATTCTTATCACACGCCAACCTTTTTCTTCTAATTGATCCGATAATTCAAAAATTAAAGCGGATTTACCAACGCCTGGCACACCTTGAATCAAAAAAGATGTGGCCCATTTTCATTTTTTAAATCCTCTAAAAAATCTTTAAATTGAGTCTTCTCCTCTTCCCTTCCACAGAAATAATCAGCTTTTCCTCTATCAATGGACATGATTTATCTTTCAACTGCCGATATGATTCATTAGACGTATTAACGAATATAAAAATTCATCAAAAGATAAGATAAAACCCATTGAAAAACAGTTTCTTAACAACGGGATGTTACTCTTGAAAATGGATGAGTCTAAGTTTCGTAAATCATGTTCAGCATTTTTTCAGTGGCTTTGATAGCTGAAACGGTTTGATCGGAATCCAAACCTCTAGTTCGAAAATGTTTTTTGGAATCTTCCCAAGTGATGGTGGTTTCACAAAGCGAATCGGAACTGCTGCCAGGGGGTATTCGAACAAAATAGTCAATAAGCGTTGGAAGTTCGATTTTCTGTTTTGAATAAATTCTATTTAAAGCATTCCAAAAAGCATCATATTGACCATCTCCTGAAGCATTTTCTTCAAAGAGTTGATCCCCTATTTGAACTGATACACTGGTTGAAGGCTTCAATCCCTTGGAATGAGTCAACACGTAAGACTTGATTTTGACAACTTTTTCTTTACTATTTCCCAAAACATCAGAAATAATAAATGGTAAATCTTCAATGGTGACCTGTTCTTTTTTATCACCCATTTCAATGACTCGCTTGGTGACCTTTTTGATTTGTTCATCATCAAGGGTTAGACCCAATTCTTGAAGGTTTTTTTCGACATTGGCTTTGCCGGATGTTTTTCCTAAATCATATCGGCGAGAACGTGAAAAACGTTCTGGTAATAAATCATTATGATATAAATCATTTTTTTTGTCCCCATCCGCATGAATTCCCGCTGTTTGAGTAAAGACATTGGCCCCAACCACTGGTTTGTTTTTGGGTATCGGAAGACCTGTAAACGTGGCAACCAACTTACTGACTCGAAATAAAGCAGATTCATCAACATTGATTTTGACTTTTGGAAAAAAGTCTTTAATACCAACAACAACACTTTCTAACGGTGCATTTCCAGCTCGCTCTCCCATACCGTTAATGGTCAAATGCAAACCATTGATGCCAGATTTGACGGCTTCTAAAGCATTAGCAACGCCTAAGTCATAATCATTATGCCCATGAAAATCAAAATGTGTATTAGGATATAATTCGGTGACTTCAGCTAAGTAATCCGAAAGCTCGTAATGATTTAAAATACCTAATGTATCAGGCAACAATATTCTTTTGACGTCAATATCAACTAATAAACGGATGTATTCCAATACATAATCTTTTGAATGACGCATTCCATTGCTCCAATCTTCTAAATAGACATTGGAACAAATACCATTTTGATTGGCAGTACTTACTGACTGCCTCACTTTTTCATAGTGTTGTTTTGGGGTTAACTTTAATTGATGTTTCAAATGATTTAAGGAACCCTTTGTTAGAATATTCTGGACTTTAGCTTTGGAATCCAACAACCACTTTAAGGACTGACCACCATCTAAAAAGGTTAATACTTCGACCCTATTCGATACATTATTTTTAGATGCCCATTGCAAAATATCCTTAACCGCTTGAAATTCTCCATCCGATACTCTTGCTGATGCGACTTCGATTCGGTCGACCTTCAATTCGTTGAGCAATAATTTGGCAAGTGTTAACTTTTCAGATGCCGTAAAGGACACGCCTGAAGTCTGCTCACCATCACGCAAAGTGGTGTCGAGTATTTCTATTTTTTTTCCAATAAGATCAGGCATGTGTTCAATCAGAAGGGTCGGTCAAAAGCAAAGTTGACAATTTCTTCTCTCTTGTCAACTAAAAAATCAATATCATCGAATCCATTCAAAAGATTGTTCTTTTTATAAGAATTGATGTCAAATGATTGAGATTGGTTGGAATCTAAAATGGTGAAAATTTGATTTGGCAGATCTATTTTAAATCGAGTTTGTGGACTCGATTCGATAGCAGAGAAAATAGCCGATAGAAATTCGGGTGAAACAACGATTGGTAAAATACCAATATTCATAGCATTGTTTTTAAAAATATCCGCAAAGAAGCTAGAAACGACACATCGAAATCCATAATCATAAATGGCCCAAGCAGCATGCTCTCTTGAAGAACCCGAACCGAAGTTTTTACCGCCCACTAAAATTTTCCCACGATAGGTTGGGTTATTTAAAATAAAATCTTTTTTGGGAGTATCATCTTGGTGATATCGCCAATCTCGAAACAAATTTTCGCCAAATCCAATTCTTTCCGTGGCTTTTAAAAAACGTGCAGGAATGATTTGATCGGTATCTACATTTTCAATAGGTAATGGTACCGCAGTAGATTCTAATACATGAAAAGCTTCGTAAGCCATTGGATAATTAATTCAGTGTTCTTGGGTCAGTCACTCTTCCGGTAACTGCTGCTGCTGCTGCTACAATCGGGCTTGCTAATATGGTCCTAGCACCAGGTCCTTGTCGTCCTTCAAAATTTCGGTTTGAAGTACTGACAGCATATTTTCCTGCTGGTATTTTATCATCATTCATGGCCAAACAAGCCGAACAACCTGGTTCACGCACCTCAAAACCAGAATCAATTAAATTTTGGAAGATGCCTTCACTTTTGATTTGTGTTAAAACATGATGAGATCCTGGGACCAACCAAACATGGACATCTTCTGACTTCTTTTTTCCCCTGACCACATTGGCAAACGCTCTAAAATCTTCAATTCGCCCATTGGTACAACTACCCAAAAAAACATAGTCGATCTTTTTTCCTAACATTGGTTCTCCTTCTTGATACCCCATATAATCCAACGATTTTTTAAAAGCCTGCTGTGAACCAGAGACTTCAGAAGCTTTAGGAATTGTTTTTGAAATCCCAATCCCCATGCCCGGATTGGTGCCATAAGTCACCATGGGTTCAATATCTTCCGCATATAAATTGATTTCTCGATCAAATACGGCATCATGATCTGTATAAAGTGTTTGCCAATACTCCATAGCCCGATGCCAATCCTCTCCATGAGGGGTATATTCTCGATGTTTAATGTATTGAAAGGTTTTTTCATCCGGAGCCATCATGCCTCCTCGAGCACCCATTTCAATGCTTAGATTGCAAACGGTCATCCGCCCTTCCATCGTGAGATTTTTAAATACATCTCCGGTATACTCCACAAAGTGTCCCGTTGCTCCTGATGTAGTGATTTGAGAAATAATGTACAGGGCCACATCTTTGGCCAATACACTGGGGGGTAACTCACCATGAACATGGATACGCATTTTTTTTGGTTTCGGTTGCAAAATGCTTTGCGTAGCTAACACCATTTCAACTTCTGAGGTGCCAATACCAAAAGCCACAGCACCAAAGGCACCATGAGTTGAGGTGTGGGAATCACCACAGACAATCGTAGCTCCAGGCAGTGTAATCCCATTTTCTGGACCAATCACATGTACAATTCCATTTTTACGATGTCCTAATCCCCAATAAGGAATGCCATGTGTTCGAGCATTTTCTTCGAGCATTTTCAATTGCATGGCAGATTGCTTTTCTTGAACTGGAAGGTGTTGATTGATCGTTGGTGTATTGTGATCGGCTGTAGCAAACGTTTTATTGGGATACAATACTTGAATGCCTTTCCTTTTGAGATTTAAAAAAGCGACCGGTGAAGTCACTTCATGAACTAAATGCCGGTCAATAAACAGAATATCGGGGCCATCTGAAATGGAATCAACGACGTGTGAATCCCAAACTTTATCGAAAAGTGTTTTTCCCATCTTATGTCATTAATAAATTCTAAATATTGGATTCACTGATAATCACAGGAATATCTTCGTCTTTTATTTCTTTTTTGCGATCTGCCCAAATTAAAAACTGATCATAGACTCTATCTAACTCAAGCTTACCAAATTCGTAGCCGATTTTTTTAGCTCGAAAAGCTAAAGCGGCACGTCCACTTCGGGCCGTTAATACAATAGCTGAATCCGTCACACCCACATCTTTTGGATCAATGATTTCATAAGTTTCTCTTTTTTTTATGACCCCATCTTGATGTATTCCTGAGCTGTGGGCAAAAGCATTCATGCCAACGATAGCCTTATTAGGCTGAACAGGCATCCCCATCTCGGTCGATACCATGCGACTGGTTTGAAATAATAATTTTGAATTGATTCGAGTATCTAAATTGAGATCGGGATGTTGACGTAAAATCATGACCACTTCTTCCAAAGAAGTGTTTCCTGCTCGCTCCCCTATTCCGTTAATCGTGCATTCAATTTGTCGAGCACCATTTTGGACACCAGCTATGGAGTTTGCTGTTGCCAATCCCAAATCGTTATGACAATGACAAGACAAAATGGCTTTATCGATGTTTTTGATATTTTCTTTAAGGTATTTGATTTTGGCTCCATATTCTTCTGGTAAACAATACCCCGTGGTATCTGGAATATTTAAAACAGTAGCCCCGGCTTCAATGACCTTTTCACATACTAAAGCTAAAAATTCATTATCGGTTCTTCCAGCATCTTCGGCATAAAACTCAACATCTTCTACAAAACGCTTGGCATAGGCAACCGCCTTGATAGCTCTTTCTAAAATCTGTTCTCGAGAAGCATTGAATTTGTATTTGATATGATTATCTGATGTGCCGATACCCGTATGAATTCGAGGTTTTTTGGCATATTCTAATGCTTGTGCCGCCACTTTGATATCTTTTTCGACAGCTCGGGACAAGGCACAGACAACGGCGTTATTAATTGTTTTAGAAATTTGGGTGACACTATTAAAATCTCCAGGACTAGAAATTGGAAAACCGGCTTCCAAAACATCCACACCCAATTGGTCTAATTGAGCGGCTATTTTTAATTTTGTTTTGGTATCAAGTTTACAACCTGGAACTTGCTCTCCATCGCGTAACGTGGTATCAAAAATTTTGACAAAGTCCATACAAATGGCAAACTATTTGGATAAACTAAAATACGGAATCATTCATTGATTGAATCGTTCTTTTAAAATTATTACAATATCCAAAGGTCATCTATAGGATTTAATATGCTAAATATCAGTATTTTAAACTATCATCCTTACTATGATTAATCAAGTCAGAGACAATTTGTTTATTCTAGTAAAATCTCTGTCAAAATCTGAAAAGAGACAATTCAAGTTATATGTTGGACGTATGGATTCTAATGAAAATTCAAAGTACTTAGGATTATTCAATTTACTAGACCGAATGGACACCTATAATGAAAAAACCATTTTGGATAGTAACGTGGCCACCAAACAACAATTGTCGAATTTGAAATCTCACTTATACAAACAAGTTTTAATCAGTCTTCGTTTGAATCCAATTCATAAAACGAGTCGACTTCAGGTAAGAGAACAACTTGATTTTGCAACAATTCTTTATAACAAAGGGCTCTATGGACAAAGTCTCAAACTCTTAGAGAAAGCAAAAGTTCAAGCTTTATCATATGAAGAAAAGTACACCGCTTATGAAATCGTCGAGTTAGAAAAAGTCATCGAATCACAATACATCACTCGAGCTTTGAGCAATCGCAGTGAAGCTTTGGTCAAACAATCAGAACAATTAGAAAAACAAAATACGATGGCAACTAAGTTATCCAATCTTTCATTGAGACTTTATGAAAGGATGATTAAAATAGGCTACGCCAAAAGTGATGAAGAATACAGAGAAATCACTCATTTATTTTACGAAAATCTTCCCAAAGTGCATCTTGAAGATTTAGGTTTTAGAGAAAAGTTATGGTATTACAAAACCTATGTTTGGTATGGTTTTTTGACTCAAGATTTTTTAAGAGCGTATCAATATTCAGTTAAATGGGTTGATATGTTTCATGATGATGTGAATAAAATTGTTCACCATCCTGTTTTTTATTTAAAGGGAAGTAACTATTTGATGGAATGTCTGAGCCTCTTAAAATATCCAGAAAAATTTCGAGAAACATTGAGTCAGATGCAAATCCGTATTGACAGCACGTTGTTTCCAGTGAACGATAACTTAAAAGCTCTTTGCTTTAAAATTAATTACATCAACCAATTGAATCTGTGCTTTTTAGAGGGTAATTTTGATGCTGGACTTGAACTAATTCCTTCTATTTTAGAAGGGATTCAAGAAAATAAAACTCAGATTGACCCACACCATATCATGCTGTTTTATTACAAGATTGCCTGCGTTTATTTTGGAAAAGAACAATATGAAAATTGCATTGTGTATTTAGAAAAAATCATCAATAATAGAGAGCTGAAAATGCGTCAAGATTTGTTGTGTTTTTCAAGAATTCTGCATGTCATATCATTGTATGAAGCCGATTTAGATTATTTGATTGAGTCGAACTTAAAACAAACGTATCGCTATTTGATTAAAATGGATGATTTACAAAAAGTACAAGAGGCGTTAATCCGTTTTATTCGGAAACTTCAAGATATCTATCCAGACGAGTTGAAGACAGAAATTGTGCACTTATATGAGGAACTAAAAACCTATGAAAACGATCCTTACCAACGTCGAGCCTTTTTATATTTAGATTTTCTTTCATGGCTAGAAAGTAAAATTCATCACAAGCCGATCGCTCTGATTATCAAAGAAAAGGCGGATTTACAAAATAGGAAACAAAAAGTCTCAAATAAACGCGTTCATTAACATGAGTTTAGAGAAAAGAACTTTGTGAATCTTTCAAAGAACGAAACGTTGAGAAGTTCTAAGTTAAAGTAACTGAATTGAAATAAACCGTTTTAAAAATCAACGTTGACAAAGGCATCCTCATTTAAGCAACAACAAAGGTCAACACAGATCATTTAAAATATGGTTCCGAAAATATGATACAACATAGCGGCCTATCAAGCCATTAGAGTCAATATTGTTCTGATTCATTCGGAAAATCTTGTGATTTTACATCCGAATTATATTGTTTGACAGCTGCGACGATAAGTTCTTGAAGATTTAAATATCTCCTTAAAAATCGAGGATGAAATTCTTGAGTCATTCCTAACATATCGTGCAAAACCAAAACCTGTCCGTCGACATCTTTTCCAGCGCCAATCCCTATTACGGGAACTTTAAGTTTGCTTGTTACAGTCTTTGCTAGAGAAGCCGGTATTTTTTCTAAAAGGACACCAAAACAACCCAACTCTTGCAATAATTCAGCATCTTTAATCAACTGATGAGCTTCGGTTTTTTCTTTTGCCCTGACAGCATAGGTTCCAAACTTATAAATCGATTGAGGTGTTAATCCCAAATGTCCGATGACAGGAATCCCAGCTTGCAAAATCCGCTCGATGGACTCCTTCACTTCAAACCCCCCTTCTAGTTTAACGGCATGTGCTCCGGATTCTTTCATGATTCGAATGGCTGAACGCAATGCCTCTTTGGAATCTGCTTGATACGTGCCAAAGGGTAAATCTACGACGACAAGTGCTCGTTCGACAGCACGAACCACACTTGTCGCGTGATAAATCATTTGATCTAAAGTTATCGGTAATGTTGTTCTATTGCCAGCAATCACATTAGAAGCGGAATCCCCAACGAGCACCACATCGATTCCTGCACTATCAATCAATTTAGCCAACGTATAACTATATGACGTCAGCATGGAGATTTTCTCCCCCATTGATTTCATTCTCATCAATGTTTTGGTGGTGATTTTGGTATAATTAGTTTTTATCATTTAAAAGAAAAGAGATGCTAAAATAAAATTTGATGGTTTAACGTCCATGGGTTAACTCAATAAAACACATGAAAAAAATCAAATGATGTTTTTGTTAAATTTATGACATATTGTCACATTGATTGTGTTGCTTGTTGTGTGGCACATTTGTTGAGTTGTTTGATAAAGTTATATTGAATAAAAATCATGAGTAAAATTATTGGAATTGATTTAGGGACTACAAATTCATGTGTTTCGGTCATGGAAGGCACCGATCCTGTTGTGATACAAAATGCAGAAGGAAAAAGAACGACCCCTTCGGTTATCGGCTTTGTTGATGTCAACGGCACGAATGAAATCAAAGTCGGTGATCCAGCTAAAAGGCAAGCTATTACCAACCCCACCAAAACAGTTTCATCTATCAAAAGATTTATGGGGGTTAAATACTCAAAACAAGTCAATGAAACCAAAAGAGTGGCTTACAATGTGGTACAAGGGACCAATGATACGCCTCGAGTAAAAATTGATGATCGAGAATATACGCCCCAAGAGATTTCGGCTATGGTGCTTCAGAAAATGAAAAAAACGGCTGAAGATCATTTAGGACAATCAGTCAATCGAGCAGTAATTACGGTACCAGCCTACTTCAATGATTCTCAAAGGCAGGCCACCAAAGAAGCTGGTGAAATTGCTGGTTTAAAAGTGGAACGAATCATCAATGAACCAACAGCGGCAGCATTGGCTTATGGGCTAGATAAAAAAGTGGGAGACAGCAAAATTGCTGTCTATGATTTGGGAGGTGGCACTTTTGATATATCCATATTGGAGCTTGGAGATGGCGTTTTTGAAGTACTTTCCACAAATGGTGATACACATCTCGGAGGCGATGACTTTGATCAGGTGATTATTGACTGGCTGGCTGAAGGGTTTCTCTCAAAAGAAAAAATCGATCTTCGAAAAGATCCTATGGCATTGCAACGATTGAAAGAAGCTGCTGAAAAAGCCAAAATTGAACTTTCATCTGGAATGCAAGCGGATATTAATCTGCCCTACATTACGGCCACAAATACGGGCCCTAAGCATTTGGTAGAACAGTTGACTAGAGCCAAATTTGAACAATTGTCAGACGAACTCGTCAAAAGATCGATGGCCCCAGTGAGAAAAGCCCTGGAAGACGCTGATTTAACAGTCAACGACATCAATGAAGTGATTTTGGTTGGAGGATCAACCAGAATACCCGTCATCCAAAAAGTGGTCAAAGACTTTTTTGGAAAAGATCCCTCGAAGGGAGTGAATCCCGATGAAGTCGTTGCCGTTGGCGCAGCCATTCAAGGTGGTGTATTGACTGGAGATGTCAAAGATGTCTTGCTTTTGGATGTGACACCTCTATCTTTAGGGATTGAAACTTTGGGTGGTGTGATGACAAAATTGATTGACTCGAACACGACCATCCCTGTGAAAAAATCAGAAACCTTTTCGACCGCACAAGACAATCAACCTTCTGTTGAAATACATGTGCTTCAAGGAGAACGTTCGATGGCTAAAGACAATAAAACCATTGGTAAATTTCATTTAGAAGGCATTCCATCAGCTCCTAGAGGAATCCCTAAAATCAAAGTGACCTTTGATATTGATGCCAATGGAATTATCAGTGTTTCGGCAGAAGATGAATCAACTGGAAAATCACAGAATATCCGAATCGAAGCTTCTTCGGGCTTAACCGATGAGGAAATAGATCGAATGAAAAAAGAAGCTCAGGCCAATGCCGAAGCTGATGCTGAAGCTCGTAAAAATGTTGAAAAACTGAATCAAGCGGACCAGGTTATTTTTCAAACAGAAAAAGTCATTAGCGAGTCAAAAGATAAAATCCCAGCAGATATTAAATCAGAAGTTGATAGTGCTCTTGGCCGATTGAAAACGGCTCATCAGTCTAAAAACTATTCTGAAATAGATTCTGCTATCGAAGCGGTTCAAAAGGCACTTTCTAAAATTCCACAAAAACCGCCTAAACAAGAATCGCCCAAAAACGGTTCTACTGAACAACCACAGAAAGAATCAAAAGGGAGTGATCAGAACGTTAAAGATGTAGATTTTGAAGAATTATAAATAAAATAGTTTTCGTGTTTTGAGGTTTTATAGGTCCTTCAAATTTTGGAGGGCCTATTTTAGTTTAAGTTTATATGAACAAAGAGAGATTATTAAAAAAAGCCAATCAACTGTGCAACAACACATTAATGGAGACATTAGGTATTCAGTTCACAGACATTGGCTCCGATTTTCTAACGGCAGAAATGGAGGTCAATTCAAAGGTTCATCAACCTGAAGGGTTATTGCATGGTGGAGCTTCACTGGCTTTGGCAGAAACGGTGGGAAGTGCAGCGTCTATTCTTTTAAACCCAAGAAAACAAACTAAATCAAGAGGCATTCAAATGAGTGCCAACCATATCAAAAGTATCTCAAGTGGAAAAATTATTGCAACTGCTAAGGCGATTCACACTGGAAAGTCAACCCAAGTTTGGTTCATTCCAATTATGGATGAGAATAACCATCTTATTTCTATTTGTCAATTAACCACAATGTTTCTTTCTTGAGGTTGGAATCAAACTCATTCATAAAAGCACGACAATACTTGATTGAATTGTGTTTACGACCTACAAGAAAACAAAGAATCAAACGTTATTCCATTACAAATTCAAGTTTGATGATATTTAGTAGAGCGATGACTTCATTTTTCAATGAAAGGATAAATACTAAAAAACGATACCACTGGTCCATTGAAAACATGTCATCACCTTTTTTCAAATAGGTTCTGAATGTAGTCTAGGTATCACGATCAATCAATCTACTCAATTGGAGCAATCACTAGAACAAATGAAAGATTTAGAAATGTGTTTATAGCCATACGAAAACCCATAGAAATTTCAAATCATCACCGATTTTCACGGTTTTAATTCACCGTAAAACAATCACTTCCATTCGAACCTATTGGTTTGTAACTGTTTGTTTTTGAGATATTTAAAACGACTCCCTTTCCATGTTTTCTTTTAGATAAACGGTCTATTCATGATTCTGATTTGAATTATTTCCACCAATAAGTGTGTTCGATCAAAGATGCTATATCTTTAAAGTATTGATTATCAATAACATTCATTGTTTTTCGCATACACATCTTATGTTTTGCGAAAATAGATTATCTCTATCACGGCAAATATTCACCATCTATAGCTATCTATCATTTCTTTTTAAAGCCCAAACGGACATCACACAAGCATGACGAAGCTCTCCGCATCTACTTTATCGAACAAGCTTCACCTCATGGGATGGCCAAGGCTCTTGGCTTTACCCACAGAGCCGTGACTTTTTTAGTGACCGATTTTAAAAAAGCCTTTCAAGAAGATTAGGCCGAAGTCCACATCAAGAAAGAAACGATTGAAGTCTATCTCAAAAAGAAACGACATCTGCCGTTACTCTTGGATACCATGAGTGAGTTTCAGGACTTCACCTATCCCTTCCTTGGCAATAAAAAAATCCAGTTCTTGGGAGCGTTCCATACCCAGACGGTTGACGGTCTATTTTTTGCCGTGAAAATCGGTGATCATAAGAAACATCCTGCCATCATCTTTGAAAAAAATCAAAATAGTGTGTGTCGTATTCGTTGACTCGTTTCAAAGAGTGAAGTTGATTAATTGTCAGCCGATTGTATTGGTTGCCTATCCGAATTTTGATTGGCTTTAACCCGTTTGTTAATGTAGATGGGCAAAGCATATGTCAGGGTATAATTAAAACCCGCACCGAATTTGTTGTCGTCAGTTTTTTTGTTGAAACTAGGGATATAAAGATTGTCAAAGTTTTCTGGTATTTTATCTGATAATAGATGGTTCAATCTGAGGCTAAAGCCCATAAAAAAATTAGGTAATATTTCTGTTTTGACTCCGCCAATAATTTCAATCCAGTTAGCAAATAATGATTCATATTTTTTGATGGCATTAGATTGGGTAACTTCTTGTTCTGGCCAAAAACGATTTAAATTCCAAGGGACATAGCGATTGACTTCTTGAGAGTGGCGACTCAATGCCAATCTGAATCCCAGAAACATTTGATTATTCAATCCTTCTATAGATTGCGAAATAGTAAAATCCAATCCAACTTTGACATAATTTCCTTCGGTGCTGAAATTGATTTGTTCAGATTGTGTTGTTTTCGATTCGTTTCCAAGTTCGATAGCGATAAATATTTTTTCTGAAAATTGCAAATCGCCAACAAACTCAATTCCAGAAAAATCATCGTTATTTAACCCCCGAATAGGTTTCGATAAATCCACCCCAACTCTCAATTGAAATGGCGTGCGTTCTCTCTGAACCGTTTTAATCTCATCAAGATTATCTCCACTCATGATGGAATCCGTTTCTATAATCTGTTCAACTTTCTGGGCATACGATCCCAATCCAATCAAACTAAAAAATAAGATGAAGATGGGCACTTTGTTCATCGATTATTGAATCTTTTAATGTTTTGATTTCCATAATCCAATTCTGACCAGAATTTATAATTTCATACGGTGGGTTGTTCAAAATAAAAGTTGAGATAAAACCACAAGAACGATTTAAATATTTATCATCTACTCGATAATTAAATCGGAGCGTATCAATATTCTCGTCGCTTTCTTCATAATTGATGATAAATTCAAAATCAGTAAATGATTGGTCATTACGCAGAGGCAGCAGAACACTATCTCTATTATTGATAGGTAAATCCATTTCAATACCAACGGGCTTTATCAAAAAATTTGAAGGACGAGTAGGATTTGTTAAGTCAGCGTGATTAAATGTTTTCAAAATAAGCCTTGGAGTAGTCGGCGACATTGGAAGACATATATCATCTTTTTCACAAGAAATAAATCCTAAAACCAAAAAAAGTACCCAGAAATGTTTACACTTCAATATGGAGTATTGAGTTTCCAAAAATAAAACATTTAGGAAGGGTACTTGGGGGCATCAAGGAACTTGCTCGATGAAATAAGGTTTCATTTTAAGCCATTGCATTGACTTTATAGAAAACGGATCAACCTAAGTCTATCAAATAGGTGAAAAAATCATTCCTATAGAAATCAGATCTGGCCGTTCGGAACACTCAAATCATCACATCAATTCATGGATGGCTACAATCACCATTATGCGGTTCGGATTTTTAGAGGAAGTTTTTCAATTGAAAAAACGAAAACAGATCAAGGAAAATCCTTTATTTTAATGAATCTGCCATATTATTTGGGAACTCAATTACCCAAATACTTATCTTATTTTGTTCAATGTTATTAATCATCATTTTCTAGGAGATGATTCAATTCTTTTTCCATTTGCATGACCTTTTGAGGAAATTCTTCAGCAAGATTATTCTGTTGCGATCGGTCATCAATAAGTCGATATAATTGATATTCATTCGAGGCTCCACTCTCAATACCGACCGTTGAAATGATCGGGTTTCCAGAATGAGGAGGAATCAGAACCCAGTCTCTTTTGAGGTAACTTTTGCGCCCGATGGCTTCCAAAACAAGACTATCTCTACCTCTTTCTGTTTTACCCAAAAAAGCGTCCAATAACTCTTGGCTATCCATTTGGCCAATAGGAACCCCCAAAAGCTTAGCGAAAGAGGCTGAAAAGTCGATTTGACTTACTAAAGCCTCAGAAATCATCGGATTGATTTTCCCAGTCCATCGAATCATCAATGGAACTCGTGTCCCAGCTTCATAGAGACTATACTTTCCCCCTCTTAATCCACCGTGGGGGGTGTGATTTCCAATTTTTTCAACAGCTTGATCTTGATAACCATCATTTAATACAGGACCATTATCACTTGAAAATAGGATGAGCGTGTTTTCTGCTAAACCTAGTTGGTCAATTTTATCCAAGACTTGACCCACAGCCCAATCTGCTTCTAAAATGACATCTCCTCTCGGTCCCATTCCTGATTGACCAACAAATCTGGGATGTGGAACGCGTGGCACATGCGGTTGATGTAACGAGTAAAATAAAAAAAATGGCACTTGTTGATGCTTTTCAATGAATTCTAATGAGCGGCTTAAAATAGTATCTGACATATCTTCATCGATGTATCGGGCATCAACCCCGCCTGTTTGAAAACCAATACGTGAAATGCCATTATGAATACTCATATCATGACCATGACTTGGAAAAACTTTTAGTTTTTCTGGGTTTTCTTTACCGGTCGGTTCACCCGGAAAGTTTTTCTTATAATGGACTTCGAGTGGATCCTCTGCGTTCAATCCAACGACTCGATGGTTTTCAACATAAACTGTAGGTGTCCGATCATTAGTTGAAGCCAAAATATATGAATAATCGAAGCCGACTTGATTGGGACCTGGATCAATTTTTCCATTCCAATCTAATTCACGATGACCTAAACCTAAATGCCATTTACCGATTACTGCGGTTTTGTAACCGGCAGATTGCATTATTTTGGGGAGCGTCTGCATCGTTGTATCAATAATCAATGGCGCATTTCCTGGGAGAATACGAGCCCTCTTGTTTTTCCAAGGATATTGTCCAGTCAATGAAGCATAACGACTTGGAGTACACGTGGCAGAAGATGCATATCCACGTTTGAATAAAATGCCTTCTTTGGCAATACGATCGAAGTTTGGCGTATTTAAAGTACCCTGCTCATAGGCACTGACATCTCCATAACCTAAATCATCTGCATATATGATGATGATGTTCGGTTGATCTATTGATATCTCATGAGACGATCTTTGACCATCTTGACATGAAACACATATCATATAGATTAATACCGACATTGAAAAAAGCATTTTAAATGAAGTGTTTTTTACCTCTATCATTTGAGATTTAAAAATGGATTGCTCTAATATAATAAGATTGTTACATGAAAACAGGAGATCATCAAAAAAGATGCGACTAATTATGGAACTCTTCGAAATCGACTGATCGATTTCCCCATAAATTATTGGATATGGCTTTTTTAATTTTACGAATATTTTATGATGTTAAAATCGAAAAAATAAATGAAAAAGATATGTCGCTCTGATGAGATTTTTCAACTTGATAAAAAATATCTATCCAATACATACCATCCCATACCAGTTGCCTTAAATAAAGGCAAAGGCGTTTTTCTATGGGATATGGAAGGGAAAAAATATTTTGATTTTCTTTCGTCTTATTCAGCCGTAAATCAAGGCCATTGTCATCCTCGGTTGGTCAACATCATGAAAGCTCAATGTGAAAAATTAACCTTGACTTCTAGGGCTTTTCATAATTCAATTTTAGGCTCTTATGCCAAATACATTACCCAATATTTTGGTTATCAAAAGATGTTACCCATGAATTCTGGCGTGGAAGCTGTTGAAACAGCGATTAAAATCACAAGAAAATGGGGAGTAGTTAACAAAGATATCCCCGATAATGAATCGCAAATCATTGTCTGCAGCCAAAATTTTCATGGCCGAACAACGACCGTTATTTCATTTTCCTCAGAAAAAAACGCTAAAGGTAATTTTGGACCTCACACGCCTGGGTTTATTAATGTTCCGTACGATGATTTAAATGCCCTCAAAACTGTTTTAGAATCCAACAAACGGATTGCTGGTTTTCTCATGGAGCCCATCCAAGGAGAAGCGGGTGTTAGAGTCCCCGCCCCAGATTACTGCCAACGAGCCCATGACTTGTGCCAACAATACAACGTGTTGTTTATTGCCGATGAAATTCAATCTGGATTAGCTCGATCTGGAAGTTTATTAGCAACCTGTGGTCATTGCCAATGTAAGGATATCTGCCAAAAAAATGGAAATCACTATACCCGACCAGATATCGTATTATTGGGTAAGGCACTCAGCGGAGGTCTATACCCTATTTCAGCTGTTTTATGCGATTCCCATATCATGGATGTATTAACTCCTGGTGATCATGGAAGTACCTTTGGAGGCAATCCTCTTGCTAGTGCTATTGCCATCGAAGCATTAAAAGTTATTCAAGAGGAACAGTTGATGGTTAATGCCCGAAAAAAAGGAGCGTATTTTCGCTATCAATTAGAACAATATCAACAAAGCAGTCAAATTGTTCAAGAAATTCGAGGAAGAGGATTATTAAATGCTGTGGTGATTCATTCTAAAACGAATCAATTCCTAGCTTGGGATATTTGTTTGAGGTTAAGAGATCATGGCCTTTTAGCCAAACCGACTCACGGAAATATTATTCGGTTCGCTCCCCCATTAATCATAACCAAAACGCAGATGAAGCATGGGTTAGAAATCATTATCAACACTTTTAAAGAATTTGAACCGACGGATTGATCGATGCAAGTCTATTTTGATAATGCGGCAACGACGCCACTGTATCCTGAAGTCATTCAAAAAGTATCTGATGCGCTAAAAAAATACTATGGCAATCCATCTTCAACGCATCATCTTGGTAGAAAATCACGAACAGCTATCGAGTTGGCTAGAAAAGAAATTTCAAGCTTCATTGGGGCCAACCCTCAAGAAATTATTTTTAATTCTGGAGGAACTGAAGGAATTAATTCTATTTTTTATAGTGCATTCCATGATTTGAAAGTCCAACGAATCATCACATCAAAAATCGAACATCATGCGGTGCTGCATTGTTTACCTATACATGATAAAAAAATTGAAATTCAATATGTAACGATTGGTTCCAATGGATTGATTGATCTGGGATCACTGGAGCATTTATTGGCTCAACCAAAGGGCAAAACATTAGTTAGTCTGATGCATGTCAATAATGAAATAGGAACCATTACCGATTTGAAGAAATGCGGTCAAATATGTGCAAAACATCAAAGTTTATTCCACACTGATGCGGTACAATCCATTGGAAAATTATCGATTGATGTCAAAGAATGTCACATCACTTTTTTGACGGCTTCGGCCCATAAATTCCACGGGCCAAAAGGCGTTGGTTTTCTTTACATTAAAAGAAATTCTGGCATCAAAGCACAAATATTAGGTGGAGCACAAGAACGTGGTATCAGAGCTGGTACAGAATCGGTTCATAATATATTAGGGATGTCTTTGGCACTAAAATTATCTTATCAGCAATTAGATCAAAATTTAAAACACATTTCAAGATTAAAAGCTCGGTTTATTAGTCGATTAAAAGGAATGTTCAAAGAACTCATCATCAATGGTATCGAAGAAAACGAACATTTAGGGCTGCCTCATATTTGCAATGTGACTCTTCCTATCCCCAGAAAGAAGATTCCACTACTTGGTTTTAAATTAGATATGAAAGGGATTGCTTGTTCTCAAGGTAGTGCTTGCCAATCAGGGGCCCCCAAGGGATCCCATGTGCTAGATGAACTTCAAAAAGATTCAAAAGATGAATTTCCCTCATTTCGATTTTCTTTTTCAAAATTCAACACGGTACAAGAGATTGATTATGTGTTGAAGTCCTTAAAAGACATTGTAAGCGATTGATTCCCCTATATCTTTTCGGATTGTTTTCTTCTAATGATCTGAGTCCTCAGTCATCTCGGGCTAAGTTGGTCTCTGGGGTTCATTCCACTTGGTGTATAGCATATCGAGATCATATTCCAAAGGGGTAGATTGTAATTCGATAATACCATCGGCATGAGCACGTTGTAATATGTATTCAATCATATAGTCTTCTTTATTGTTTAAAGGATCGAATTCAGACTTTAGTGTCAAATTAAATAATGAAGCCGTGGTTTGAAAAATAAAGGCTCGAAAACCACTTCGCAGATCTTTGACCAAGTCAAAGGCTGTAAATCCAGTTTGACGGTATACCAGTCGAATGAGAATTCTACCTTGACTTCTTGACAAATTCTTTAATTCTTCTTCTAATTCATTGAAAATATGTTTTTCTACTCTTTTTATATATGTTTTTCTTTGAGATTTTTTGTCGATTTGTTCTAACCGATTAATCAAAACTTCTAGTCTTTCTCCAGCCAATTTTGCATAAGGATAAACCTTGAGGGTGCGATTTCGTAAAATGAGATAATTTCTTAACTCATCTTGCGTTTGAAATTTCAATGGTTGGAATAACGTCACCGCTTCCAATTCTAATCCCAACTCATCATCCCAATAATCAAGTGTATCCAAACGTTCTCCTTCATACTCTTCATCAGTGACCTGAGCAATGATATGGGAATGAATAAACAACAAGAACAAAACAGAAATAGCTCGCTTAAGCATAAGGACAAAATTAAAGTTTCTATGCTTGATAAGATTTCATTTTTTTAATTTTGCCGACTTAATTTTTATAAAAATATGGGGAATTATATCGATGACAAAGCTTTCGAATTTTTTGAGCATTATCTAAATAATGCCGCTCCAACAGGATACGAAGTCACCGGTCAAAAAATGTGGATGGATTATCTGAAACCTTATGTAGATGATTTTTTAACAGATACTTATGGGACAGCTGTTGGCATTATCAATCCGGGTAAAGATTACCGCGTTGTCATCGAGGCTCATTCTGATGAAATATCGTGGTATGTCAATTACATTACTAAAGATGGTTTGATTTATGTGATTCGAAATGGAGGAAGCGATCACCAAATTGCTCCTTCCAAATGGGTGAACATACACACAGCCAATGGTGTGGTGCCAGGTGTTTTTGGATGGCCAGCCATCCATACTAGAAAAGGAGAAAATAAAGAAGTGCCACCAAAACTATCCAATATTTTTATAGATGTTGGAGCGAAAAACCGTATCCAAGTTCATGGCTTAGGCATTCATGTTGGTTGTGTCATCACCTATCCAGATTCTTTTAGAATTATCAATAAAAATAAAGTCGTTTGTCGCGCAATTGATAATCGTGTTGGAGGGTTTATGATAGCACAAGTGGCTAGATTATTACATGAAGAAAAAATAAAGCTTCCATATAGTCTGTATATCACCAATGCTGTTCAAGAAGAAGTGGGATTAAGAGGAGCCGAAATGATCACCCAAACCATTAAACCCCATGCCGCTATTATAACTGATGTATGTCATGACACATCAACACCAATGATTGATGAAAAAACTGAAGGTGAAATACAAATTGGAGATGGACCAGTTATTTCATACGCTCCCTCGATCCAACACAAGTTACGTGATATTATAATTAAAACAGCCATTGATCATGATGTGCCTTTTCAAAGACTAGCTTCTCACCGCTATACAGGGACCGATACTGATGCGTTTGCCTATAGCAATGGTGGTGTAGCTTCCGCATTGATATCTCTTCCATTACGCTATATGCATACCACTGTAGAAATGGCCCATCTTGAAGATATAAAACATTTAATTCAGTTGTACTTATTGAGTCTCCAAAATCTAAAAGCAGGCGATAATTTTAGTTACTTTCAATAGAAGAGAGTAATTCCTGATTAATTCTTTTAACTAGCCTTGGCCCTTGATACACAAAGCCGGTATAAATCTGTATTAAATCGGCACCAGCATTCAACATTTTAAGGCCATCATTGGAAGATTGTATTCCTCCAACACCGATGATACAAAATGGTTTTTTTTGAGTTTTTTTAATATACGATACCACTTCCATACTACGTTTGAACAAAGGTTTACCACTCAATCCTCCACTTTGATTTCGGTATTTCGAATGGATATTTATTCTTTTGGTGGTCGTATTGACGGCAACAATTCCGGCTAGATCAAAATCTTCAATGGTTTGAATGACATCATCAATTTGAGAAAAGCTTAAATCTGGAGATATTTTCAGTAACAGTGGAATTGATTTTTTGAGTTTATGGTTTTCTTTAACGAGGGCACCAATTAGATTTTGCAATTCATTTCTATTTTGGAGTGATCGTAACTCTGGCGTATTGGGAGAGCTGACATTTATGGTGATGTAATCAGCCATTGGCGCAAACTTTTCAAAACAAATTAAGTAATCTGAAATAGATTTTTCTATTGGCGTAGATTTGTTTTTCCCAATATTTACTCCTATAACTATCTGCTTGCATTGATGGATTTTCTCAATTCTTTGAGCAATGATATCAGCTCCGTCATTGTTGAATCCCATTCGATTAATCAACGCTTGATCTTTTAGCAAACGAAATAGTCTTTTAGTAGGATTCCCCTTTTGAGGCTCGGGTGTTACAGTCCCAACTTCAATAAAACCGAAGCCAAAACATGATAAAGCATTGAAAGCAACCGAGTTTTTATCAAAACCTGCCGCTAGACCCACTGAATTGGTGAAGGTTTTGTTAAATAAACTTTTTTTTAATTTATCTGAAGAAACACGATATCTGTTTTTAACCATCCATTTGATTGGCTTGATGGACAAAAAAAATTTGATGAACTTAAGCGCTAGATGGTGCGATAGTTCAGGATCAAAAACAAATAAAAGCCTCTGTACAAAAAGTTTATACAAACCTGATGAACATCGATTGAAAAATCAAAAACTTTAACACTAGCCTTTTTTAGGTGGGGGATTTAATTTGGTACTTAATTCAGTCGATATAGCCGATCGTTCAATTTTAATTTTTCCAGCCATCGTTTCCAAAATTACAGTTGTATCTTTTTCGACCAATTCAAAAAGTTTTCCGTGAATGCCACTTTTGGTGATGACTTTATCTCCTTTTTTCAGATTATTCTGGAAAACTTTTTCTCTTCTAACTCTTCTTTGTTGTGGCAAAATAATAAAGAGAAAGAAGACCACAAAAATCAGCAACAGAAACGGTAATTGATTTGACATCCCTTCCATTATGAGTCGTTTTTAGTTTAAAATTTCAATTAATCTGCTTGCACCGTCGCTTTGATCCGCACTCTTTCTTGACCATTGGCCGTATTGGTGTAAAGTGTTATCGTTTTTTGTTGATTTCCAGTAAATCCCGTGGAGTCAAAACTCACAATAATCGAATCTTTTTTACCAGGAGCAATTGGTGTATTTGGGAACTCAGGAACTGTACATCCACAACTTCCTTCTGCATCCAATATTTGTAAATCAGTATCTCCTATGTTGGTGATGTAAAATGTTGTTTCCACTTTTTGCCCCTCTTCAATGGTTCCAAAATCATGAATTAATCGATCAAACTCTAAAGAAGATTTTTGGAGAACTTCTAAATTGTTTACTGATTTTGTTTCTGATTGAGCGATTAAATTTCTTTCTTTTATTTTATCCGAAGGACGTTCTTTACATGCTGATACAAAAAGTATTCCCAGCAAAATTGTTGTGTAAATTTTGTGATTCATAGTTTTCAATTTTTGGCAAATTTACAGAAACTATGATTTAGAATGCTCCTATTTTGGGAGAATCTTACAAACATGCCGGCCTGAATAACCTAACCCTTGTGGCATTTTAGAGCCAACATGAAAAATCTAGATTTCCCATGCTGAATAAAGAAAAAACTCTATTTTGGAACGCTTCGTTTAGAGAATTAGGACAATGGGATATAGAGATAAAAAATTCGTATTCACTAAATGCGGATTTTTTTAAATCTACATTATTCAAAAGTCTTTTATTAGTATAATCTATAATCTAACGGTTGTTTAATAGCTGATCCAATATACCATTGATAAATATTGCACTTTTATCCGTTGAATAATCTTTGGCAATTTCTAAATATTCATTAATAGTTACTTTCGGAGGTATGTCTTCAAAATAGAGCATTTCAGCAATAGCAACATTTAAAATAGCTGAATCAATAGTCACCAAGCGATCTATTGTCCAATTTTTGATAAAGTATTGGTATTGTTTTTTAATAAAATTCATGTTTGACAAGACTTTATCTAAAAGATTGATACCAAATTTGATTTCTTTTTTATACTGGTTTTTATCAGGAATAATCCTTAGAGCATTATGATTTAGATCAATTTTACCGAGGATTTTAAGCAAATAGGTATTAACCAACGGCAAGTCATCCGTATAAGAAAGAGAGTATTCTTGATAAATTTCTTGAAGGGTTTCGGATGGAGCAACAATGTTTTTAAAAAAATAAATCAATATATCTTGATGTTGGTCATTGTTTGGATTATCCATACATGAATATTGATGATATTCATCTGATTCCAACAATTGATCTATTAATGAATTGACAAAAGACTCATGCAAAATCCAAAAGCCTTTCATCTCATTGGATATGTTTTTTAAATCCGGGTGATTAGAGAAATAAAATAAATAAGGATTTTTGGCAAGAAGAACATAGTTGAGATATGGCTTTTGCTCATTAAACATTGTTTGTTTAATTATAAGGCTCTTTTTTTGTAATAAGGCATGGATTTTCTGAAATAAAGAGCATTCCAATAACAACAAATCTTGAACTTGATTTAAACTGGATTCTAAAAAGCTTCTGACTTGATATTCATTTGATGGCGATTTAATTAAAAAAGAATACAAAGATTGAACGACTCGAATACGAATGTGTCGGCGTGTAATCACTTTCAGAAGACAAAGAACAATTCTGAGCACAAATATAAAGTTTTGAAAATGGTTGCATTTTGTTGAATTCCTTTTACTTTGGCCTGCCTTTATGATTTAATTGAAAGCTCTCAGATACCTCAACAAATATTTTTTAAAGTATCGAAAACTCTTAATCATAGGCGTTTTACTAACCGTCATCGCCCGTCTTTTTTCACTTCAAGTTCCTCGAATGGTGGGTGATTCGCTGACTGAAGTGGAGACATACCTATCCAACGCTGATGAATTTTCGGGAAATATTCAAAATGTTTTATTAATCAATATTTTAATCATTTTGGCAGCCGCCTTACTTTCTGGATTATTTACATTTTGGATGAGACAATGCATCATTAATGTATCGAGATATATCGAATTTGATTTAAAAAATGAAGTGTTTTCTCACTATTTAAGACTCACCCAACGGTTTTTTAAAAACAATAGAACGGGAGATTTAATGAATAGAGTCAGTGAAGATGTCAGCAAGGTCCGAATGTATTTTGGACCGGCGTTGATGTATTCTATTAATACCATAACTCTATTTGTAGTCATCATTGTTTATATGTTTTCAGTGGCTCCTCAGCTCAGTGCCTATACCATCATTCCATTTCCAATTTTATCGATACTCATATACAAACTATCAAAACGAATTAATATCAAAAGCACTAGGGTTCAAGAAATGCTTTCTAAAATGTCAACCTTTACTCAAGAAAGTTTTAATGGTATCAGTGTTATAAAATCTTATAGAATACAACAACGAATGGAAAAAAGTTTTGATGCTATGACACATCAAAACTATGAAAGAAGTCTAGATTTGGCTAAAATACAGGCTTGGTTTTTCCCTCTGATGATTTTACTTATTGGTTGTAGTAACCTCATTGTCATATTCATCGGGGGCAAAAAGTATATCGATGGGACTATAGATATTGGAATATTGGCAGAGTTCATCATCTACGTCAATATGTTAACCTGGCCTGTTGCGCTTGTGGGTTGGATTACGTCCATTGTTCAACAATCTGAAGCTTCGCAAGAAAGAATCAATCAATTTTTAAAGGAAGTTCCAGAAATCAAAAATGGGGTGAAAAGTTTAAATACTAAAAAACCCAGTATTAGATTTCAAAATGTAAGTGTTATCTATCCTGAAACTAAAGTGAAAGCCTTAGAAAATATTTCTTTAGATATTCCTTATGGACAAACTTTTGGGATTATCGGAAAAGTGGGATCCGGTAAAACAACCTTTCTCAATTTGATACCAAGATTATTTGATCCCAATCATGGGACTGTTAAATTGAATAATGCTGATGTCAAAAAATTGAATCTTAATAGTTTAAGAAATCTCATAGGGTATGTGCCACAGCAAAGTTTTTTATTTTCAGAAACAATTGAAGACAATTTACGTTTTGGAAAAAATGATGCTTCTTTTAACGAATTGGTTAAAGCAACGAAAAACGCATTAGTTCACCACAATATCATCAATTTTAAAGACGGATATAAAACCTTATTAGGAGAACGAGGGATGACTCTTTCTGGCGGACAAATACAACGGATATCAATTGCGAGAGCACTACTAAAAAATCCGAAAGTTCTACTACTTGATGATTGTCTTTCAGCCGTTGATTCTGAAACAGAAGAAGTGATTTTAAGTAATTTGAAAAGACTCAGAAAAAACAAAACAACCATTATTGTTTCTCATAGAATAACCACAGTCCAAGAAGCCGATTTCATCATAGTTTTGGATAAAGGAAAAATCTTAGAATCCGGAAATCATCAACAACTTCTTGACAACAATCGATATTACCATGAATTGTACCAAAAACAAAATAATTGATTGTTGTATGATATTAATACATTTGAATAATTTATTTAATTTCATCGCTTGTATTTATACTAAAAAATTAATTGAATTCTGATTTGAAGTGAAAGAAGATCCAAAACCATCCTATATGAATCGCAAAGATGTCTTTTCTCGTGTCTTTAGAGCCGGTAGACGCACCTATTTTTTTGATGTCAAAGAAACCCGAGCTGGAGATTATTATTTAACCATCACGGAAAGCAAAAAGCATTATGATCAAGATGATCAACCCTATTACCGAAAACATAAAATTTATCTTTATAAAGAAGATTTTAAAGATTTTGATGAAGCTCTGAATGAAACAATGAAATTCATCATTGACGAAAAAGGAACTGAAATTATTTCTGATTCGAGTACACCAGATAAGACCCAAACTGAAGAAACGCCAATACAATCTTCTGATAAAAACTTGGATAAACTAGACGATGAAAACTTTCAGTTTGATGAAGAATAGAATCCTCAATCCAATTTTGAATTAGAGTAACATTGAGACTTGATTTAATTTCTCTTTTCACTTAATTATTCAAGATTTGGCTGAGAAATTAGAAAGTTTATTATGGGAATTATATACTTAAGTGTCATAGGGGACGTTTTAAGTTGATAGACCACCCTCATCATAAGGATTACATCCTTTACTTTTTTGTAAGTTTTTTTGGCCTCTATTTCTGAAGAATTCCAGTCAATGGGATTTCGACACTCCTTCCCTAACCTAATACACTACACAGTCACATCACTTTTATTTTCCAATTCAATCGAGATACAGTCCATCATTGACTCCTTTCTAAAATGTCCAATTATTTTCTGAAGGAAATGGAGGGTTCCATCCATTATATGGCCTCTGTCAAACTCGATTAAAAGGCATGGACTATCTATTGGATTTAATTCGTCCTTTAAGTCAAACATCGTCTTGTATTTTTGTTCGTTATATGTTTCTAATTTTCTTTTAAGGAGATGCACAAGTCTTCTAATGGAATCTTGTCCGTTATGTCATTCAAATCGCAAACATCCTTTTGTGAAATTCTATTAATCGCACTCATCAGTTTTAAGACACTGACATTTTTCCGATAACATTTTAGTGCCTTCTACGATTTCTATGGCATCTAATTTTTGAAAATTTTGTAATGCTTCTATTTTAGCCAATCGATCTTTTTGAGGTATATAAAATCTTCCAAAAACAAATCAGTCATCCACTTTACGGGGTAATTCAAACGTATTTATATCGACGTTAAACACTCCCGAATCTCTTTAAAGATTTTTTAAATTCTTGAATACCAACCATTTTATCGGTAAATAAATCAATATCATAGGAATGTCGATGATTGTATCAAATGGCTAAATTGGTTCCACCACCTAATGGAAAACCATCAAAAGACTGTAATTTTTGTAGTTCAATGATTAATTTCTGAATATTCGGATCAACCGCCTCCATAAACACCCCATCTTAAAAACGGTTGGACTTGGTATCGAGAGGCCACCATCAAACACACTTGATTGCTGATTTTTTCTTTCGTTTGTCGTAAAACGTCCAAAATCTCTTTTTTGGAATAGAGTTGCTCCAATCGTTGGATGTCTTTCTCAAACGATTGTTTGGATGTCGCATATAACCCTCTGGGGATAATCAAGTCTTTATCTTCCACCACATCTAATCGACTCATTTTCACATCCCAAAATAAATGTTTCGGAAATAGTTCAGAAATGTTTATCGGTTTTTTCATACGACAAAATTATAAATGAATGATCGTCATGGTCAAAAGTTCATTTGGCTTGAAACCATTTCGTTCGATCATCATTTGAATCAAACCTTGGCACTTGAGTATATAATCCCCCCCCCTTTCATTATTGGTTCTGAAAAGATGTGAAAAATAAGATCAGTTTAAGTTTGAAAGAAGTTGACCAACAGTTGGCCGAAACTTTTCATTAAAGATGACTTTATAGTTTTCAAACTCTTCAATCCTTTCTAAATTAGTTTTTTTAAATCTCAATTGAACAAAATATTTTGGAACCCCTTTTTGATTATATCGCGTTGTGATCACATAACGAAAAGGGACAAATGAGGTGGGATCTTCTAATTCCAACATTTGTGAAGAACCTTCAATTACCGTTGTCAGTACGTCCTTAGAAGAAAAATATTGATCCCAATTTTCAGTATCGTTTTCCTGATCAATTCGATCTATAAACCGGTTTCCTCTTAGTTTGTTAAAGACGATACGTCCATTAGTATTAATTGTTCTTTCAATCGTAAATCTATTCACGAGGACTTTTAGTTCGAGTTCAACGGTTATTGTATCTCTATTGGCTGTTCTGTATTGAATCGTTTGAGAATCGAGATCAATTGATACAACGCCACCCCATATTGGATATTGACTAAATGAAAACAGGGAGCAGAGCAAAAAAGTAAGTACCGATATGATGTATCTCAAGCTCAATGAAATTGCATACCAAAAATAGAGTATTCATCGGATTGTCTACAAAACTAATTTAGAGACTGTATTGTTAGCAAAACTTGTTTTTATAATTCATCGATACAATAGCATGTTTCTTGATGATAATTAATGAAAATTTGTTTGTCTTTACCTTGCAGTTTCAATTCATGACGTATTCGTTGGCCAGTCCCATCATTCGATCGGACTTTTGGTTTTTAAAGGATGAGGTCTGCCGAGAAAACCCCAACCCCATACCTCGATCTTTTTTCGAATTAATGAATGAAGCGATGACATCCAAACTTTTTTCAAATTCAGGAACCCTGTTTTTAGCGATATCCCAGACAATCTTCAAATTAGCATGATGATATTCATAGACTAATCGATGCCGCATATTCTCAATTTTAGCCCATGGTATCTCAGGGAACGTATGTTTGACTTCGTCCGTCATCTTGTAAACATATTCACCGATCAACTCGAAGCGAGTCGTCCTATAGGGATGGTACTTTCATCACACAATACAATCATATCGTTTAAAATATCCTCTTTAATGAGAGGGTTTAAAAAATCAAAATCCACTAAATCCATTTTTCGATTTAACTTCTTTTCTAAATCTTCAATCAAATCTTCTAATTCAAAAAACCCAAAATGGCCATCAAACGAATAAGCAATATCCACATCACTATCCGTTCTTTCTTCCCCTCGTGCCACTGAACCAAACACCCCAATTTTCGTGAGGTGATACGGTTTCATACTGTCGACAATCATTTGGCTGGGGTCGTTCATGTTGCACTAGATAGTTGAACATGGCCTTTATTTTATCCAAACGCAAAGACAAGGATAAAAAAAGACCACCATCAGTAGCCTTTCTTGTTTTTTCAACAAATTATTCACTCCAAAATATGAGCTTTGAGTTGGAAAACGATGGGTTCTTCACTCAAGGTCGTATAGATAGCGCTTGGTGATTTTTTGACCAGGGGTCGCTCGCATTCATCTCCACCGGAACATCGATGAATTCCCTTTGTTCGAACTCTCTGGCTTCAAACTTCGGCACCGTGAATCCGCAAGAATCTTCGGCTTTTTCCACTTGAAAAGACGTGCCCCCTTGATTCGTCAACCGAAAGATCGTGGCCAAGAGGGTGTTGGGTTTCACAAAACCAAAATCATGCACGGTTTTATCAAACACCGGCGGATCTTTGGGAACCGGACTCTTCTTAATTTATATTTGCAATGATTCGAAACTCCTAATTCATGTATCGATTTTTAATTTCATTCACAACAAGCATATTTTTTGCTTTCATTCTAAACTCCCAAGTAACTTTAGATTATTATTTGGATAAAGATCACCCTTATGATTCGCTAATACCAACACCTCAACAAATCCTTGGCTTTCAAATTGGTCAATGGCACGTTTCCCACGATCAAGTAATACAATACATGAGCGCTTTAGCAGAGTCTTCCGATCGAATTAAAATCGAAACCATTGGAAAATCCTATGAACACCGACCACTAATCTTGTTGACCATCACTAGTGAAGACAACCATCAAAATTTGGATGCTATTCAGCAAAAGCATTACAACCTCACCACCAAAGAGGGAAAAAACATCGACACCAATGATATGCCAGTGGTGGTTTATCAAGGATTTACAATACATGGCAATGAACCAAGCGGAGTCAACGCTAGTCTATTAACTGCCTATCATTTGGTTGCTAGCCAATCGCCTAAGGTAAAAGAGTTACTAAATCAATCCATTATTCTTATCGATCCATGCATGAATCCTGATGGGATGCAACGATTTTCTAATTGGGTCAATTCTCATCGATCGATTTATTTAAACCCCGATGCCAATGATCGAGAGTTTCATGAAATTTGGCCTAGTGGAAGAACCAATCATTATTGGTTTGATCTTAATAGAGATTGGCTTTTATTGCAACACCCTGAATCCCGAGCTCGAGTACAAACACTGACTAAATGGTATCCTAATATTATCGCAGACTTTCATGAAATGGGCACCAATTCAACTTACTTTTTTCAACCTGGGGTGAAAAGTCGTGTCCATCCGATGACTCCTAAAATGAATCAAACCCTTACTGCAAAAATCGCGGATTTTCATGTTGAAGCTTTGGATTCTATCGGTTCATTATATTATTCGAAAGAAACATTTGATGATTTTTATTACGGTAAGGGATCCACTTATCCTGATGTCAATGGGGGCATAGGCATTTTGTACGAACAAGGTTCCTCAAGAGGTCATGCTCAAAACAGCCAGCATGGTGTATTAACTTTTCCTTATACTATCAGAAATCAACTGACAACCACTCTTTCAACGCTTGAGGCGGCTCAAAGTTTGAGACTTGAATTATTAAACTATTTGCAAGATTTTTATAGTGATTCATTTCAAATGGGTCGATCGCACAAATCAAAAGGCATCCTCTTTGGAAATGAAAAGGATCCTGTCCTCAGCTATCATCTGGCCAAGTTATTGAAACAACATGAAATCGAACTTTATTCCATCAATAAATTAGTTGAAAAGGGTCCTAAAAGATTTGACAAATCATCCAGTTATTTCATTCCTATCGAGCAAAAGAAGCATCGTTTGATTCGTTCTATTTTTGATTACCAAACAGAGTTTGAAGACAGTATATTTTACGATGTATCGGCATGGAATTTTCCACTTTCCTTTAATGTTGATTTTAGTTTTGAAGACAACAGTGCAATAGCAGAAAATCTAATTCAAGATTTGACACCCCCTGTTGGGACGGTGACTTCTAAGTCTAAATATGCCTATTTGGTATCCTCATCGGGATACTATCTGCCCAAATTGATGAGGCTACTACACGATTCCAAAATTCATTTTAAAGTGGGGCGAAAAGAGTTTGAAATACAGGGCAAAGAATACAGTTATGGTAGTCTACTCATTCCAGTACAAACTCAAACTTTTGATAGTGAAGAATTATATAAAACCTTAAAAGTTTTAGCCAATGAGACAAAGCTTATCATCGATGGCGTTAATACAGGTTATGGTTCAAAAATCGATTTAGGTTCTAACAGTTTTATTACGATTGATCAACCCAAAATAGCTTTACTGGTAGGGCAAGGAGTCAGAAGTTATGATGCAGGTGAAATTTGGCATTTATTTGACTACCGTTTTGAAACGCCTATTACTAAAATTGACACGCGCTACATCCATCAGATTGATTTAAAACAATACACTCATCTCATCATTCCAAGCACTAGCTCACGTGTCCTAAATAATTCCAAAGAAAAAATCGAATCGTTTGTTAACTCAGGTGGTGTATTGATTGCTTATCGCGATTCGATCAACTGGTTAAAGCAAAAAGAGTGGATTGATATTGAGTGGCTAGAAAGTGAAACAACGGCTGAAAATATTTCTTTTGAAGATAGACAAAATTTTTGGGGAGCTCAGCAAATTGGGGGTGCCATTTTTAAAACCAATATTGATCGTAGCCATCCAATAAATTATGGCTACACTCATGATCAATTACCCATTTTTAGAAACACCACACTTTTCGTTAAAGCTGATAAAAACAGTTATCATAATCCCATTCAGTATACATCAAACCCATTAATCAGTGGATATATATCAGATCAAAACTTGGAACACATCAAAGGGTCCGTCCCTTTTAAGGTTCAACAAAAATCAAATGGTAAAATCATCATCTTCACCGACAACACCAATTTTAGAGCCTTTTGGTTTGGAACCAATAGACTCCTCACCAATGCCATTTATTTTAGTGATTTCATGTAGTGTTCGTCATTATAAAACTTGTTGACCTTTTGGAATTTTCGATAGAGGCTCCAAGAGAATGACATCTTGACCAGAAACTGCTCCAAGCACAAGACATTGGCTTTTAAATCCAGCAATCCGCTTAGAACCAAGATTAATCACACTAATCACTTGTTTTCCAATCAAATCTTCTTTTTTGTAACGCAAAGTGATTTGGGCTGAAGAATTCAAAACCCCAATGGGCCCAAAATCGATCTTTAATTTGTAAGAGGGATTTCTAGCTTCTTTGAAATCACTGGCTTCTATGATGGTTCCAACTCGAAGATCAATTTTTTGAAAGTGGGAATAATCAATCGCCATTAATATTTTATTAAATGACAAAAATAACTAATGGCACTATTGGATTATTTTTGCCGACCAAATATTAAACCAAAATGGCTTTAACCGAATCAAACATGCTTTCATTGGGTGTCCAAGCACCTTTTTTTTCGCTTCCAAATGCAGTAACCGGAAAAACAGACAATTTCGATGATTTAAAAGGAGAAAAAGGAACTTTGATCATTTTCATGTGTAACCATTGCCCTTATGTCATTCATATTCTGGATCAGTTTGTTGTGTGGACGAACAAATATCATTCCAAAGGAATTAATACCATTGCTATTTCCAGCAACAATATCGAAACACATCCTCAAGATTCTCCCGTTAAGATGAAAGAGCTTTCCTTAGAAAAAAATTTTAGGTTTCCTTATTTATATGATGATTCACAACAAGTTGCGAAAAAATATGATGCTGCTTGCACTCCTGATTTATATTTATTTGATGAAGAAGATGAATTGGTTTACCGGGGATGCTTTGATAAATCGAGACCTGGAAATGATGTTGAAGTCACAGGTGAGAGTTTAAGTCAGGCAGCCAATAGTTTGCTCTCTAGAAAACCTATTTCTCAAGAACAAACGCCCAGCATAGGTTGTAACATTAAATGGAAATAGATTATCATTGAATGAAACAAAACGATAAAGATTCATCATCGATTATTTCTTGTTTTGAAAGAATTATAACAGCTGCTATGGTGAATCGACAAAAAAATATTTTCAAATTTTTGAAAAGATAGTACTCCCAATAAGACGATGAATGGTACATTTCATTTTAAAATTGAAGGTCTTTTTTACAAATAAATTCTGTTAAAATCTAAAATAACACTACAGGTGTTAATTCACCTTGGTATTATATTTTCGCAGCCTGAAAATGATTATTCTAAGTTTGGAAATCAGAGGGTTTTATCATTCACCTTGTAAAAAATAAAAAGCTAATCCCTTGAAACTCAGTTTCACACATTTTAAAGGAGATTTATTTGGTGGCTTGACTGCTGGAATAGTGGCTCTTCCCCTCGCGCTTGCTTTTGGAGTGAGTTCGGGTTTAGGACCCAGTGCAGGATTGTATGGGGCTATTGTCATTAGTTTTTTAGCGGCTCTTTTTGGTGGAACTCCCACTCAAATTTCTGGACCTACTGCACCCATGACGGCCTTGAGTATGGTCATCGTCGCTTCTATTTTAGCTGCTAATAATGGCGTGATTGAGCAAGCTCTACCGCTAATATTAATGGTCTTTGTATTAGCAGGAGTGATCCAAATTCTTTTCGGATTGGTGGGTTTTGGAAAATACATCAAATACATTCCATATCCAGTGATTTCTGGGTTTATGACGGCCATCGGCGTCATCATACTAATTACCCAAATACAACCTGTTCTTGGATATTATGTTAAAGATGATGCTCCATACATTGAAAGTTTGATTCCTTTAGCGGAAGAACAGATTTTAGAGGAAATCATCCTTGATGAAGCCGAAAGGGGCATTTTGGTACTTGAAGATTTTACAGAAACCATCGAAAGTGCTGGAGAAATATCACGAGAACAAATACTCAGTCAAGCTCAATCGATTGCTAGTAAAAATAGTTCGGGAGTTATTGGAACAATAAACGCGTTTTCAAGAGCGATCCAATCCATTAGTTGGATCGAATTAATTTTGGCCTTTAGTACCATTTTTATCATCTATGGTTTTAAACGAATTACAACGGCTGTACCCAGTACTCTTGTTGCATTGATCATAGTCAGTGCATTTGCCTTTATATTTCAAAGTAATGGGATAATTCAATATGCTCCGATTCAAAGAATTCCAGAAGGGTTTCCAAAATTTAATATTGGAATTTTTGGTCAAATTAACTACTTTGAACTGCTCCCCTATGTGGCTATGGCTGTCACCCTAGCCTTTTTGGGGGCTATCGATTCCCTATTGACATCCGTTATTGCTGATAATCTAACTAAAACCAAACATCAGTCCAATCGTGAGTTAGTCGGTCAAGGTATCGGCAATAGTGTGGCAGCTGTTTTTGGTGGGATTCCTGGTGCAGGAGCAACTATTCGGACGGTTGTCAATATCCAATCTGGTGGAAAAACAAAACTTTCAGGCATCGTATCTTCTCTTGTTTTAATCATCATCCTTCTTGCATTGGGACCCGTAGCCTCTGAAATTCCAGCGGCTGTTTTGGCTGGGATATTGGTTACCGTTGGGATTGGTGTCATGGATTTTAAAGGATTGAAAGCCATAAGAAAAATACCAAGGACTGAAGCCACGATCATGTTTATTGTTTTGATACTATCTGTGTTTTGGAATCTGGTTTATGCTGTTGGTATTGGATTGGTCTTAGCATCGATATTCTTTATGAAAAAAATGGGTGATGTTTCAAAACGGTACTCCAATGTCCGTGCTGTTGTTAAAGAAAAAGCATGGAAAGATGAAAGGGGAATTGATAAAAAAACCTTAGAAAGTGTTTTTATTAAACACTTAGACGGTCCTTTGTTTTTTGGTTTCACATCCGATTTTATCGGTTTGAGAAACCAAATTCCTTCGACTTGTAAATGGGTCATCTTTAGAATGAGCCGAGTTCCCTACATCGATCAATCGGGACTATACGCGTTGGAAGAGGTTTTGATGGAATTGAGTCAAAAAAACATCAAATATATATTTGTGGGGTTACAACCACAACCGCGACTTTTAATGCAAAGCATCGGTATTATTCCAAGTCTAGTTTCAACTAAACACATCTTTAGAACATTTCTAAGTTGTAGAAAATGGCTAGTCGAAGAAATCAACAATAAAAAACAATTAAAATCATAAACCAAACAAAAAATTCAATTTATCATGATTACAAAACAACAAGTAATAAAGGCTCAACAACTCTGGGCTGATGGCGTGGTTAAAATTGGTTCACTAAGAGAGTCTAGAAAAGAGTGTGAAAATTTTACAAGTGATTTTCTCGATAATCGATATGCTTTTGAAGCGGGGCCTGTATTGTTTAAACCTACAAAATGTCAAGAAGTACAATTTAGATCGACTAAATCGGATGCTATTTCTTATTTCATAGCTGGGGATGATAGATCTTGTTCGGAAGATAAAGGTTTTGCCATTCAACCTTGGACCAATGTCAGATTTGAAAACACAGATTTTATATTAGAGGAAAGTCGTGCGATTGCTATGGGAAATTATTACTTTACTGATTTAGATGGCAATGAAGCAAAAGTTGAATACTCTTTTGGATATAAGTTGATTGATGGAACTTTGAAAATAGACTTGCATCATTCGTCTTTTCCTTACAATCCAGATGTCTAAGTCAACCTTGTAAATAATCTTTTTGATCACTTTCAAAAACAAACAATCAAAAGCAAACCATAGATTTTCTGATAAAGATTCCACGGTTGCTCTAATAGAATCTTTAGATTTTAGTTGGCTGTCTGACTCATAAAGTAGAGCCTGAACACTCTAAGATCTTCTTCTTCGTATCGATCCCCAAATTCATCCATCAATTTTTGAAAATCATCGGATTCTTCTTGAATTAAAAAATCATATAGTTGATCTTCTGCCTCTTCATCAAATAAATCTTCAACCCAATTGTAAATATCTAATTTAGTCCCCGATTTGACAATTTTTTCCATTTCTTCTAATAGGTTTTCACGAGAAATTTTCTGAGCTCCGGTAATTTCTTCCAATGACAATTTTTTATCAATACTTTGGATAATCAGTGGTTTTAAAAGTGAGTTAGTTTTTTTGGTTTTAATGATTAAATCATCAGGGCGGACCACATCATTTTCTTTCACATAATCTTGGATTACATCGATAAAGGGTTGTCCAAATTTTTCAGCTTTTCCCACACCAACACCGGCAATCCCGAGAAGTTCTTTTTTTGTGATGGGATACTTGAGACACATTTCCTCCAGGGAAGATTCTTGGAAAACAGTATAAGGGGGGACATTCTTTTCTCGAGCAACTTTTTTTCTTGTTTCCATCAATATTTTCAATAATAATGGATCAGACATCATTTTTACACTATCGGATGACGATTGTTGCCGGCCAGCTTGGACTATTTGGGGCTCTGAAATAAAAATCTCTTTATTTTGTTTTTTGACTCTGTTTCCTTTTTCAGTAATCTCGACAACGCCATAATTTTCTATATTCTTTTTTAAATATTCTTTGACGATTGATTGTCTGATCAGCGATTTCCACCATTCCTCTTTCCTTTCTTTTCCAATACCAAAAAAAGAGGTCTTTTCAGTTTCATGGGATTTTATTAGAGCATTCGTTTTACCACTCAAAATTTTAGCCAATTCTTTGGTTTTATAATTGGCTTTGGTTTGCTCAATAACATCGAGTAATGTTTTAAACTCTTTTTTGACTTCTATTAACTTTTTAGGAAATCGAACATTATCATCTAAATCTCCACCAGGTCCAGTTTCATTATCAAACTTTTCACCGAAATAGTTCAATAAAAACTTTCTTCTTGAAATGGCTGTTTCAACATACCCTACCATTTCCTCTAGAAGATATCCGTTTCTTTCTTTTTCTATGATGGTCTTAGAATCAGAAAAGGATTCTAATTTTTCAATATCTTTTTCATTAAAAAAAGCCAAACAGTGTCCTTCTTTCCCATCTCTCCCAGCACGTCCTGTTTCTTGATAATAACTTTCGATGTTTTTTGGAATCGAATGATGAATGACATAGCGCACATCTGGTTTATCGATGCCTAATCCAAAAGCAATGGTGGCCACCATCACATCACATCGATCATCATTTAAAAACTTTTCTTGATGCACGGCTCTTTGTTTTGCTTTCAGGCCAGCATGATAAGGAAGGGCATTGATGCCATTTTCTTGTAAAACACTGGCTACATATTCTGTATCTTTTCTTGCTAAACAATAGATAATCCCAGATTTTCCTTCTTGGGATTGTTTAATAAATCGAACAATTTCATTATTCACTTCAGCTGTTTTCGACCTTACTTCATAATATAAATTGGAGCGATTAAACGATGCTTTAAAAATTTGAGGGTTTTCCATTCTCAAATTTTTAATGATATCTTCTTGAACCTTTTTTGTGGCAGTAGCTGTTAAAGCCATAATCGGAATATTATCCCCTAACAAATCAACGGTTTTTCGAATATTTCGATATTCAGGTCGAAAATCATGGCCCCACTCCGAAATACAATGGGCTTCATCAATAGCCACAAAGGAGACATCAAGTTTTTTGAATTCTTCAAGGTTTGATTCCTTAGAAAATGATTCAGGAGCAACATACAAAAGTTTAGTTTTGCCTTCTTTTAAGTCCTTTAGCACTTGATCCCGATCTCTTTTTGAAAGTGTCGAATTCAAAACATGAGCAATGCTGTCCTTCTTGGCATTTCCTCGAATAGCATCCACTTGGTTTTTCATCAGTGCAATTAAAGGCGAGATGACAAAAGCTACTTTTCTTTCTTCTAAAATGGCTGGTAACTGGTAACAAAGAGATTTCCCACCACCGGTGGGCATAATCACAAAGACATCACGACTACTCAAAAGACTGTTAATAACATCTCCTTGATTAAATTCTAACTCATCGGTTTTATAAGACTTAAACTTTTCAAACCCGAAATGTTTCTTTAACTCTCGACGCAGATCGTTTTTTTTCCTCATCTATAAACCATGCTAAATATACTAAATTAGCCAATTGTTTTACTCTAAAACTAACTTTTATTCATTGATTTGGCTTTAAACGACATCGATACAATCCTTTCGATTGCTCAGAAGAGTTTAGAGGTCCAATCCAAGGCCATTTTCGCTTTTTCACATAGATTGGACCAGCAGTTTTACAAGCTAGTCATTAAAATTCATCAGGCTAATGAAAATATTTTTTTTAGTGGTATTGGAAAAAGTGGATTGATAGCACAAAAGATAGTGGCTACTTTGAATTCTATAGGAATTCGAGCTTTTTTTTTGAATACAGTTGATGCTTTACATGGTGATGTTGGAAAAATAAAAACCGACGACGTTGTAATCTGTATTTCAAAAAGTGGAAATACACCAGAGTTAGTGGCTTTAACAAAGCACCTACAAAATTTCAAAGTATCGCTGGTGGCTTGGACTAGTAATAATAAATCTCAACTAGCCAAACTGGTTGATATACATATCCCAATACCTATTGAAAATGAAGTTTCAAAAGATAATTTGATTCCTACCACTAGCTCTACCTTACAATTGTGTTTGGGAGATGCCTTGGCCATATGTTTGTTAGAATTAAAAAAGTTTAGTTTAAACCATTTGGCTTTGTATCATCCTAGTGGTCAAATCGGGAAGCAATTGACCTTGACCCTAGGGCAAATGATTGGGGACAATCCACTATCGAGTGTAAAACCCACAACACCAGTAAAACAAGTGATCGTTGAAATTTCAAACAAAAGATTAGGAGCCACTGTGGTGATCGATCATTCTGGCATTGCAGGAATCATTACCGATGGAGACATTCGAAGAACTGTTGAACAACATGACTCTTTAGTTGGTTTAATTGCCAATGATATCATGACTAGTAACCCAATTAAAATGCATGAAAACACTTTGGCCAAAGAGGCTCTAGTTGAAGTCAAAAAGAAAAAAATCAACCAACTCATTATCCATGATGATGAATTAAATTATACTGGTTTACTCCACATTATGGATTTCATAAAAGAAGGTCTTTAATCCATGTCCAAAAAAAAAGAGATGTCTTTTTTAGATCATCTCGAAGAATTACGTTGGCATTTGATCCGGTCGGTTATAGCCATTGTTTTAGTGGCTATCGTGGCCTTTATATTTAAAGATTTTGTTTTTGATAAAATTCTTTTTGGACCAAAAGATAAATCCTTTATCACTTATCGTTTTTTTTGTGAGGTAGCTCAATTTTTTGGATCAACCAGTAATTTTTGTCAAGGAGAATTACCCTTTCGAATTCAATCACGAACAGTTGCGGGTCAATTTTCAGCTCATATGTGGACATCGATTTTAGCTGGATTCATTTTAGCTTTTCCATATGTACTTTATCAGTTTTGGCGTTTTGTAAGCCCTGGTTTATATGAAAAAGAACGATCAACGGCTCGTGGATTTATTTTCGTGGCTTCCAGTTTGTTTTTTTTGGGAATTGTTTTTGGTTATTATTTGGTCACTCCCCTTTCAATAAACTTTTTAGGTAATTATTCTGTGAGTGATCAAATTCATAATGATTTCGATATTTCTAGTTATATCGGTCTATTAAGAGCTTCGGTGCTAGCGACTGGAATCATGTTTGAGCTACCAATTATCATTTACTTTTTGACCAAAGTTGGTTTGGTTACTCCAAAATTATTGGCCCGTAACAGAAAAGTGGCACTAGTGATTGTACTCAGCATATCCGCCATTATTACACCACCGGATATCGCTTCCCAAATCATTGTGAGCACCCCCATTTTTTTACTTTACGAGGTGAGTATCTTTATCTCAAAATTTGTGATCAAATCACAACAAAAAAAAGAAGCAAAAGGAAAAACGCAAATAGAAAAAACAGAATAGTCATTCATTAAAATAGTTTTGAAACTCAGTGCAAAGAATATTGAAAAGTCCTACCGCAACAAACAGGTAGTTAAAAGTATTTCCATTGAAGTCTCTCAAGGAGAAATCGTAGGATTATTGGGACCAAATGGGGCGGGCAAAACCACTTCATTTTATATGATTGTGGGGTTAATCAAACCGCAAAAAGGGAATATATACATAGATCGAGATGAAATCACCAAAGATCCTATGTATAAAAGAGCTCAAAAAGGGATTGGATATTTGGCTCAAGAAGCTTCCATTTTTCGAAAACTTAGTGTCGAAGAGAATCTTTTGAGCGTTTTACAAATGACCGAACTATCTAAAACTCAACAATTAGAAAAAATGGAATCACTATTGAAAGAATTCAATATAGAATCCATACGAAAAAATAGAGGTGATTTATTATCTGGTGGAGAACGCCGGAGAACTGAAATTGCCAGGGCATTGGCTAGAGATCCTAAATTTGTTTTACTCGATGAACCCTTTGCCGGGGTTGATCCCATCGCGGTCAAAGATATTCAAGATATCATTTTTGTATTAAAACAAAAAAATATCGGGGTCTTGATTACCGATCATAATGTTCACGAAACCCTCGCCATCACTGATCGAACCTACATCTTGTCACAGGGAGACATTCTACGTCAAGGAACGCCTAAAGAATTGGCAGAAGACAAAATTGTCCGCGAGACCTATTTAGGTAAAGATTTTATTCTCATCGATAAAAAGCCAACAAAAAATTCTACAGGATAACCAAATCAAAAAATTATCACTTCCATTTTCTACAATGGATTATTGCAAAGGGACTATTGATTTGGTAATTCTTGTAGATAACGTTCAGCATCCAATGCAGCCATGCAACCTGTCCCAGCGGCTGTGACAGCTTGTCGGTATTGATGATCTTGTACATCACCAGAGGCAAAAACACCAGGTAAATTAGTTTGTGTGGTTTTTCCTTTAGTAATGATATATCCTGTTAGATCCATCTCTAATTGATTTTCAAATAGTTTGGTATTGGGAGTGTGACCGATAGCAATGAATAAACCATCTGTAGCCATTCGAGACTTTTGGCCGGTTTGATTATTGACTATTTCTAACCCTTCAACAACTTCTTTTCCTAAAACCTCAGAAACTTCATGATGGTATTTAATGTCGATGTTGTCGATTGAATTTACTCGGTGAATCATTGCTTTAGAAGCTCGCATATATCCTTTTCGAACTAGCATAGTCACTTTTTTACAAATATTGGCTAAGTAAGAAGCTTCTTGACAAGCGCTATCTCCACCTCCAACTACGGCAACCTCTTTATTTCTGTAAAAAAAACCATCACACACCGCGCAGGCCGATACGCCAGCTCCAATTAGCCGTTGTTCACTAGGTAAATTCAAATATTTTGCGGCTGCACCAGTACTGATAATGACGGTTTGAGTTTCAAGCTTATTATTTGATCCATCATACACCAAATGAATGCCCCCAACTTTGTTAGACAGTTCAACTTTAGTTACATGATCTGATTGGACAATGGTTCCAAATCGTTGAGCTTGTTCTTTCATTTCATTCATCATTTGTGGTCCCAGAACCCCTTTTGGATATCCAGGAAAATTATCGACATCCGTAGTAGTTGTCAATTGACCGCCTGGTTCTAATCCTTCAAATAAAACGGGAGATAAGTCTGCTCTTGCAGCGTAAATCGCGGCAGTGTACCCGGCAGGTCCACTACCTATAATGACTGTTTTGTGTTTACTCATTTGAATTAAACCAAGGGCAAAATTAAACGATAAATAATTCAATAAAAATGAGTTTTCATCCATGAAATTTTAAACATTTATAACATCCTCAAAGAATCAATTTCTATTGATTATATTGCCAGAATATACTGACTTTATGGTTAAAATAACTTCATTTCAAAATATAACCAAAACAATTTTCCTATTTGTTGTGCTTATCTGGTTTTCTACGTGTGCACAAAACCAAACTCCAACTGCACAAGAAATTATCGATAACTCTATTCTTGCTCATGGACATGAAAAGTTTGCTCAACTTCATCTGGAGTTTACTTTTCGTGATTATCATTACGTGCTCCATCGTGATGCTAAACAAACCACTTATTCACGTCAAACAGAAATCGACTCTGTATCCATCAAAGATGTTTATCCCACCAATGATAAACTCATACGATATGTCAACGGACAAATCATTGAATTAAATGATAGTATGGTTGACCTCCATCAGAATTCATTAAATGCAGTGATGTATTTCATGGAGTTGCCCTTTAAGCTGAATGATCCTCCTGTAATCAAGCAATTCAAAGGAGAGTCCTGGATTGATAATAAACAATACTATTCGATTGAAGTGACATTCCAAAAAAATCAAACACATCAAGACGTCTACTATTATTGGATTCATCAAGAATCATATCTAATCGACTATTTGGCTTATTCATTTCAAAATGATGGAGGAGGAACAAGATTCCGGAAAGCGGTCAACCGGCGTAATATCGATGGGGTGATATTTCAAGACTATGAAAATTACCGTCCCGTAGAAAAGTTTGTTCCTTTAGAAAGTTTACCCGATTTATTTATACAAAACCAGTTGATCTTAGTTTCTCACATCCTTAAAGAAAATATTTCAATGCATTAAAAACCAACAATCTTACTGGGCCATCTTTAAACTTTTTTTGTAACCATTGAATTATTCAATGGTTAACTAATACGCAGTTTTTTTCCATAAATCAAATGATTAACAATACTTATGACAATGTAGCTAAACACAATCAATGGCATCGCTAAGAATTGAAAGAAAAAGAGTAATCCTAAAGTGATGATATAGAGGATCCATTCACTCCAGGATTGAGAACGATTAAAAGTCAGTTTTAATTTAAACATTTTTAGCGGCATTAAAACTAAAATGCAACCAATAATGGTTGTTATTATTATTGAATATGTAGATTGAAAAAATTGAGAAAAAAAATCCAAATAGGGGTGTTGCAATAATAAAGGGAACGGCACAATAAGTAATGCTAAGGCAGGGGACGGTAATCCAATAAAACTTTCTTTTTGATTATCTGAAGAACCAAATCGAGCCAAACGAAAAGCAACACACAGGGTGATTAAAAATGGTATTATGGATAAAGGGAGCCACTGGAAGCCCACGGAAAGCCCGAATAAGTCAAAATCGATTTGTTTATTCCAAACTGCTAAACGTTCATGAGTATACATGACATGCAATACAATAGCCGGAGTTACTCCAAAACTCACCAAATCAGCGAGAGCATCCAAATATTTACCCAATAGACTTTGAGAGTTTAATCTTCGAGCTAAACTCCCATCCAAAAAGTCAAAAAGTACGCAGAGTAGAAGACAAATGGTGGCTCCAGAAATAACCCCCCAAAAACTAAAAACGCAAGCAATACATCCAAAAAACAGATTTAATAATGTCAGACTATTTGGGAAAATAGATTGCGATTTCATAGGTTGACGTTTTAGTGTATTAACCCTCTAAGATAATTAAATTCGCATCTTGATGCTTAAGTCTCCTTGGTTTTTGTCTATCTTATCAGTTACGATGCTCATTTTGAGTTGGCCAACATGGGGGATTCCAATACTTAGTTTTTTTGGTCTTATTCCACTATTTTTCATTGAAGATAGAATTCGAAATGACAATGTATCATATAAAAGATCCCGCTTTTTTTTCTTCTGTTTTCTGATTTTTCTTTTATGGAATTTGGGGACGACATGGTGGATTGTCAATGCCACTGTCTTTGGGATGGTTTTCGCCAACGTATGTAATAGCCTATTTTTCGCTTTATTATTTCAACTTTTTTACTGGGCAAAATCAAAAACAAATCTCAAACTAGCTTATATTTTTTTGATATGTCTTTGGTTGTGTTTTGAAAAACTACATCTAAATTGGGATATTTCTTGGCCATGGCTAAATTTAGGGAACGTATTTTCCGAATGGATTTGGCTAATACAGTGGTATGAGTTTACAGGTGTTTTTGGAGGAACGCTATGGATTCTTATCCTGAATGTTTGGATTTATGAAATCCTTCGAAAACTTTCACCTAATCTTCATTATAAAAACCTAATTGTAAAATTCATTTTTCCAATAATATTGATTGTTGTCCCTTCTTTGATTTCATTAGTTATATTCAATCATTCTGAAGGCCAAGAAAATGAAGTCAATGTTTTATTACTTCAACCCAATATTGACTCCTATGCAGATAAATACAGCCAAAGTAATCTAGAATTTTTAGACCTTCTTGCTGAAATGACTTACCAAGAACTCAAGAATGGGTATGATATTGTCGTTACTCCTGAGACTTATTTTGCTGAAGGCAACGGTGAACCCATCGACCAATTTCCTATAACTGAAATCTACAATAATCTTTTAAATTATCTATCAACTTATCCCAATACCCAACTATTAAGTGGCTTTCAGTTTTATCGAACTTATAAAACTCATCAACGTCCAAATCTTAGCTCTCATATGCTTAGAGACAGTCTTTGGGTAGATTTTTATAATTCGGCCATTGATTTGCAATGGGGATTTCCTGTTGAATACTACCATAAATCGAAATTAGTCGTGGGGGTTGAAAATTTACCCTTCAAAAAGATAATCAGGCCAATACTGGGTGATGCATTAATCAATTTAGGAGGAACTATAGTTAGTAGATCCACTCAAAAAGAAAGAAGTGTGTTTTCCCATGGGACTAAAAGGATTCATACTGGACCGATCATCTGTTACGAATCAGTCTATGGTGAATTTGTAACCGGGTATGTTCGAAATGGGGCTAACATATTGGCGGTACTGACCAATGACTCTTGGTGGGGAAATACACCAGGGCATAAACAATTATTGAGTTATACTCGTTTACGAGCTATCGAAACCCGACGCAATATCATTAGAAGTGCCAATACAGGTATTTCAGCAATCATAAACACCAAAGGAAAAATCATATCTCAGTTAGAATATGATCAAAAAGGGATTCTGTATGGGACAACGTTTACAAATGATAAACAAACCTTTTATGTCGCCTATGGTGATTATTTATATCGCATTGCCAGTTTTATACTCATTCTAATCACGTTGCATTTAATGAGTATCGAGATGAAAAGAGTGAAAATCAATAAAAGAACCTCAACCGAGTAATTATCCTTTTTTTACTATTAATTCATCAAAGCAATTGGAACCGCTTTATTTAACATTAATTATAATCTCAAAGTGTGGCATCTTATGGAGAAGCTAAGCATTTATTAAAATGCATTTTTAGTCAAAGAATAACAGATTCTATGAATGTTTATTAATTGAAATTTTTAGTTTTGCAAAAAATTTAAAAATCCATGTATTGGACTCTCGAATTAGCATCTTATTTAAGTGATGCTCCATGGCCAGCGACTAAAGATGAATTAATTGATTTTGCGATTCGAACTGGTGCACCATTAGAAGTTGTTGAAAACCTTCAAGCAATGGAAGATGAAGGTGAGTACTATGATTCAATAGAAGAAATTTGGCCAGATTTCCCATCCAAAGAAGATTATTTGTGGAATGAAGATGAATATTAAATAATTCGTTTCAGAGAATTGACATTACTAATTTTCAAGGGCTTAGCGAGTATAGCATTTTGCCGAACTTTTAAACTTTAGTTCTTTGTTTTATTCAGATCTATCGGTTTTAGATCGTTTACTTTAAAACAAATTCAAGAAATTAAAATGGCGCAAGTTGGATCGAATTTCGTTGTTTGAATATGTTTATTTTTCCCAATTTTGAGGCTCATAACCTAAGCAGTTTATGCTGAATTCACTTCTCAAAGTATTTGTTGGTGATAAAACCAAAAAAGATTTAAAAAAACTTTGGCCTTTGGTCGAAAAAATCAAATCGTTTGAAAATCAATACGACGATCTTTCTAATGATGAACTAAGGCATAAAACCCTAGAGTTTAAAAGTCAGATAGAAAGGGTCAGAAAACCATTACAGAAATCGATTGAAGATCTTACCCAAAAAGCCACCCAAACTGAAGATTTAGCCGAAAAAGAGTCCGTTTACAAAGAAATAGATCAATTCGAATCTCAAATTCAAAAAACCATTGATGAATTACTTTTTGAGATAATGCCCCAAGCCTATGCTTTAATCAAAGAAACGGCGGTAAGGTTTTTTAATAACAAAAGCATTCGAGTGAATGCCACTCCAAATGATCGTTTATTGGCTTCAAAACAGGATTATGTAGAACTAGAAGGCGAATTTGCCATTTGGCATAACCGATGGGATGCGGCAGGAAAGCCTATCGTTTGGGATATGATTCATTATGATGTTCAGCTGTTGGGAGGGATTGTATTACACCAAGGAAAAATTGCTGAAATGCAAACCGGGGAAGGAAAAACTTTAGTAGCCACACTTCCTGTTTATCTCAATGCCCTACCAGGTAATGGGGTCCATATCGTTACCGTTAATGATTATTTGGCTAAAAGAGATAGCGCATGGATGGCTCCAATTTTTGAATTTCACGGATTAACTGTTGACTGTATCGATCATCACAAACCAAATAGCCCAGAAAGAAGAGCCGCTTATAAAGCCGATATCACCTACGGGACTAATAATGAATTTGGATTTGATTATCTACGAGATAATATGGCCCATGCTATTGAGGATTTGGTGCAACGCAATCACAACTATGCTATAGTCGATGAAGTCGATTCCGTGTTGATTGATGATGCCAGGACGCCTCTCATTATCTCTGGACCAACCCAAAGTGATGACCGACAAGAGTTCAACGATTTAAAAGGAAAAGTAAGCTCTCTAGTGGCCAAGCAACGGACTATGTTGAATTCTGTGCTTTCTCAAGCACGTGAGCTCATCAAAGAAAATGATGTCAAACAAGGAGGTCTTCTCTTGCTTAGAGTTCACAGGGGATTGCCAAAACACAAAGCCTTGATCAAATTTTTGAGTCAAGAAGGGAACCGACAATTATTACAAAAGACCGAAAACTTTTACATGCAAGATAACAATCGGGAGATGCCAAAAGTAGATGCTGAACTTTATTTTGTTATTGAAGAAAAAACCAATCAAATCGATTTAACGGATAAAGGGATTGAGTACTTATCTCAAGATTCTGATGACAAAAACTTTTTTGTGCTACCCGATATCGGTGTTGAAATTGTGAAAATTCAACAAAAAAATCTTGAAGTCGAAAAAGAAACCGAATTAAAGCGACAGCTCTTTCAAGATTTTGATATCAAAAGTGAACGCATTCATACGATGAATCAGCTTTTAAAAGCCTATACTTTGTTTGAAAAAGACACTCAATATGTCGTTATTGAAAACAAAGTCAAGATAGTGGATGAACAAACCGGAAGAATCATGGAAGGAAGACGTTATTCCGATGGACTACATCAAGCTATCGAAGCCAAAGAAAATGTCAATGTGGAAGCTGCGACTCAGACCTTTGCGACCATTACACTTCAAAATTATTTTAGAAAGTATCACAAATTATCTGGAATGACGGGGACAGCCATCACCGAAGCTGGTGAGTTTTGGCAGATTTATAAACTCGATGTGATCGAAGTGCCTACTAATAAACCGATCGTACGTGACGATGAAAACGATTTGATATACAAAACAAAAAGAGAAAAATATAAAGCAGTCATCCAAAATGTCACCACCCTATCAAACAAAGGAAGACCCGTTTTAATCGGGACAACTTCGGTAGAAATATCTGAATTACTCAGTAAAATGTTAACCGTCGGGAAAATCAAGCATAATGTTTTGAATGCTAAACTGCATAAAAAAGAAGCCAAAATTGTGGCAGAAGCCGGAAATCCTGGTGTCGTAACCATCGCAACCAATATGGCCGGCAGGGGGACCGATATAAAATTAACCAACGAAGTGATTAAAGCCGGAGGGTTAGCTATCGTCGGAACTGAAAGACATGATTCTCGAAGAGTGGATCGACAACTTCGTGGTCGTTCAGGAAGACAAGGGGATCCAGGAAGTTCCCAGTTTTATGTTTCGCTGGAAGATAATTTAATGCGATTATTTGGTTCTGAAAGGGTTTCTAAAATCATGGACCGATTAGGTTTAAAAGAAGGGGAAGTTATTCAACATTCCATGATGACAAGGTCGATCGAACGGGCTCAGAAAAAAGTTGAAGAAAACAATTTTGGAATCCGAAAACGGTTGCTTGAATACGATGATGTCATGAGTGCTCAAAGAGAGGTCATTTATAAACGACGAAGACACGCACTCGAAAGTAAACGATTAAAACTTGATATCCTTAATTTGATTTATGATTCTTGTGAAGAGGTTGTATTACAATCAAAACCAAACAATGATTATGGGGAGTTTGAAATCGATGTCATTAGCAGTTTTGCCCTAAGCTTACCCGTTGACAAAGCACAGTTTGAAAATGAATCAGAAACGAAATTAACTTCGCTTCTCTACAATAGTGCCCTAAAGAGATACCTGCAAAGATGTCGCATTAATACATCCTTGGCATATCAGGTTATCCGTAATGTGGTTGAGAATCAAAGTCGCAACTACAAGCGAATTATCATTCCCTTTACAAATGGCGTTAGGACCATTAATGTGGTGACTGATTTACAAAAAGCCTATGATGCTAAAGGTGAAAATTTAGTTGATGAAATCGAATGTAAAATTTCATTAGCGTTGATCGATGAGGCTTGGAAAAATCATTTGAGAAAAATGGATGAGCTCAAGCAATCCGTACAACTTGCCGTTCACGAACAAAAAGATCCTTTATTGATCTATAAATTTGAATCTTTTGAGCTTTTTCGAGCCATGATAAACGATCTCAATAAAGAAATCGCTTCCTTTTTGATCAAAGGTAATATCCCAATTCAAGCCAATGAAAATGTCGAAGAAGCTTCTATATCCCAAAGAAGACAAGATTATCGAGAATCTAAAGATCAAAGTCTTAACTCACAACAATTGGCTGAAATGAATCGGCAAGCTGGAAGTCAGGTGCAGAGAGGCAAAGAGAAAGTCGAAACATTCATACGAGACACCAAAAAAATTGGTAGAAATGATGTGGTGAAACTGACTCATGTTTCATCCGGCGAAGTCAAAAACATGAAATACAAACGAGCTTTACCTCTGATTGAATCTGGTTCTTGGGTGTTGGATAATGCTTGAGAAAATTTGAACCTTTCAATTTTCTCTTTTTTCACCGATTGTTGTTGAACCATGGGAAAACATTCTTCAATAGTGTTGATAGGGCCTGCGTTACCCTTTCGAGGTGGTATTTCTGAAACCCAACATCAGTTTGCTTTATCACTCATTAAAAGAGGCCACCATGTCCAATTGTGGACGTTCACAAAACTGTATCCTCAAATCATATTTCCTGGCAGTTCACAATATTCGACCGACTATCATGATGATGGGCTAAACGTTTCACGAAAAATTCATGCCTATAATCCAATGACTTGGAAAAGAGTTGCACAAGAATTGAATAAACTCAACCCTCAAATCGTTGTTTTTAGATACTACACTCCACTATTAACTTTTTGTTATCGTGGAATAATGAAACTATTAGATAAACATATTCTTAAAATTGGTTTTGTTGATAATTGGGTGGCTCATGAAAAAAGAATATATGATGGGTTCCTGAATAAAATCTTTGCTCAACACATCGATAAATTTTCAGCCCTTTCAGAGAATGTGGCATCACAAATTGCTTCAAATATTCATTCAAAACCTATATGGCATAACCCTCATCCCATTTCAAAAGATTTATATCCAAAAATCGAAAAGACAAAAGCAAGAAAACAACTGGGTTGGAATCAATCTTCAAATATTTTATTATTCTATGGCATCATCAGAAAATATAAAGGATTGGATGTATTGCTAAGATCATTATCAAGAGATTTGCTTGACAGGGAAAACATAGAACTTAAGGTAGTGGGTGACTGTTATCAAAGTAAAGCCTATTATCGAAAATTGATCAAGAGTAATCAACTTGATCAAAAAGTTCAATGCTACTTTCAATTTGCTGGTAAAACCTTGACTCAATTGGTTTTTTCGGCAGCAGATTTACTAGTTCTTCCCTACCGTTCGGCGACTCAAAGTGGAATAATTCCACTTTCCTATCATTATGATTTGCCTTTGGTAGTTAGTGATGTTGAGGGAATTGCCAGAATTGTTAAAAGAGATCAATCCGGTTTGGTTTCTAAACATTTTCCTAGCGATTTTTATCAAACGATAATATCTTCGTTACAAAAAGAAAAGATCGAAAGCTTCAAAGCCAACATTTTAAAGTCCAAAAGTTCTTATGATTGGGATTATTTCACAGAACAATGGATATCATTCGTCAATTCAAGTTAAATCAAAAATTATTTTTTAGTTAATTAAAAATCAAACGATGGTTATCAATCCTTTTATTTTACTTAATGGTGAGGCCAATCAAGCCATTGAATTTTATTGTCAATCTCTAGATTTGAAATGCACGTTTAAAAATACTTATGAAAATTCTCCCATGCCTGTTTCTCAATCACAAAAACATTGGATTTTGCATTCTGAGTTATCAAGACATAACGAGAGATTTCTAATGATAGCCGATGTGAATCAAACTGAAACTGGAAATATCATTTCGTTGAGCTTAAATTTTGAAGATTTAGACGATATGAGACACAAGTTTAACAGCCTATCAAAAGGTGGGAAAATAACCAGGCCCATTGAAAATCAATTTTGGAATGCCCATTATGGAGAACTAATCGATAAATTTGGCATTCACTGGATGTTTAATTGCCAAAACAAAAATTCATGATTATATAATCAAGTGACCAATTTTAATACCAATCCGATGAAAAAAATACTTTTTATTTTGACTGTATTGACTTTATTACCCCTTCAGTCAAATATGAATCCTCTAAGCGTTGATAAATCAACTTTAAAAGTTATCCAAACAACCCAAAAAGCCTACTTTGCCTCCGGTTGCTTTTGGTGTGTTGAATTGATTTTTGAAAGTTTAAGAGGGGTCGAAGAAGTTTATTCTGGCTACAGTGGGGGCCATACAAAAAATCCAACTTATGCCGCCATCGGGTCCGGTCAAACGGGACATGCAGAAACTGTGGAAATCATTTATAATCCCCAAATCATTTCTTTTGAAACTTTGTTAGATGTGTTTTTTGGATCTCATGATCCAACCACTTTAAATAAACAAGGGCCCGATAAAGGAACCCAATACCGTTCTATTGCATTTTATCAAACTGAAAAACAAAAACAACAGATTGAAAATCACATCGAATATTTAACGAAAAACATCGCCTTTAAAAATCCAATTGTCACTCAAGTTTTAGCCTTCGAAAAGTTTTATTATGCCGAAGAATACCATCAAGATTTTGAACGAAAAAATCCTAACCATCCTTATGTTCGTAGAGTTTCAATTCCTCGATTCAATCAGTTTGCAGCGAATTATCCAGAACTATTAAAAGATTAAAATCTTTGAGTTAAGTTTTTTTGATCGAATCTGAGAAAGCTATTTTGGATTTGAGCCATCGATACAATCGAAAGAATAAATAACCATAAAGGCTTCCAAAAGCACTCCCAACAAGAATATCAATCGGATAGTGAACCCCAATGTATACACGACTATAAGCAATTAAAGAGGCAATGAAAACCAATAAAATAGGTATCCATTTCGAATAGTTATTGATGATTAAACCAAAGAGAACCGCCAAGCCAAATGAATTGGAAGCATGACCTGAAAAAAAACCATACTTTCCTCCACAAGATGGTTTAACTAAACGCACCATCCCCTCTAAACTCGGTTCGTAACAAGGTCTTAATCTTTGAATAATATCTTTTGAAAAGTTGGTTGATTGATCCGTAGCTAAAACCAATAGTAAGCCAATCCCAAGGATCAGTGTTGAATGTTTAATTCCTGATTTGTATATCAAATAAACCAAACAAAACAGATAAACGGTAACATTTGAAAGAATATGAGTTAACCCCATCCATATCCAATCAAAGGGTTGAGATCCTAGTCCATTTAAATAGACAAACAGTTGTTTATCGAATTCAACTATTGTTTCAATCATTTTTTTTAAATAACTGTTCAACAATCATTTAAATCGGTTGAATTATTTTTAATAAGCCGTTGCGTTTCACTTAATCCCAATCGCACATGAAATATGATTAATTTGACTAACCATTGTTCAAAATTAGTTATTGATGTTGAAAGGATAATGGATGTTTCATCTATTGACGATTAATTTATTGGTCATCAATTCGAATCTAATAAATAATAAACTTGATGAAAGCAATAAACCAGCCAGGAGTCCTATCCAGATTCCCGTTACACCCATTGATGAGTTCATGCTCAAATAATAAGAAAGTGGGAAGCCGACTAAACCATAAGCTATAAAACAAATCAATGCTGGAATTTTCACATCTTGCAATCCCCTTAAGGCTCCCAAAATCACGGCTTGGGTACCATCAAATATTTGAAATATAGATGATATCAATAACAGTTGAGAAGCCATTAAAACTACTGTTTGAATTTCAAGAAACTCTTCTACATTGTTATTGTCTAAATATATCCACGGTAATTCATGGCGAGAAACTAATAGGGTAAAACAAAAAATAACATCCATAATGAGTATCAAAAGAAATATCGAGTAAGCCACTCTTTTGAGCTCTTTGAAATTTTTAGCCCCTTTATAATTTCCAATCCGTATAGTTGCCACTACGCCAATACCCATGGCGAACATATAAGTTATCGCAGTTAAGTTCAAAGCAATTTGATTGGCCGCTTGTGAAAGTTCTCCTAAAATACCCGACAACCATATAGCAGAAATAAAGAAAAGGAATTCACAAAGCATCTGCAAAGCCGATGGATAACCGATACTTAATAGTTTATTAAATATCATGGGCTTGAACTTCCAATCATCAAATCCTGGCAAATAGGTTCGGATGTTCTTTTTTTTGATCATGTACAAAATCATAAACAAAACCATGATCGCTCGCGAAATAAAGGTGCCAATGGCGGCTCCTTCAATACCCCATTGGGGAAAAATCCAAACACCAAAAATTAAAAAGTAATTTAATACAATATTCAATCCATTGGATAGAATAGTAGCATACATGGCGGGCAATGTTTTAGACAAACCATCTGAAAATTGTTTGAATGCTTGGAATGTGATCAACGGAACCAAAGAAAAAGAAACCCATTTTAAGTATGGAATGGCTAAATCCACAACCTCTGGTGGTTGCCCCATCCGGTACAAAATGGGATGAGCTAAAAAAACGGCCAAACTCAGTAATATACCCAATGAAAAACACATAATTAATCCATTAGAAAAAATCAATCGAATAACCATTGGCCTCTTAGCCACATGAGATTCTGCAACCAATGGTGTAATGGCTGTTGAAAATCCCAACCCTATCGAAAGAGCGATAAAAATATAACTGTTGCCTAATGAAATGGCTGCTAACTCAGATGGACCCAGTTGACCCACCATGATGTTATCCACCAACTGAACGACAACATGGCCCACCATTCCTAAAATGACGGGAGAAGCCAACCTCAAATTATAGGGGAATTCTTTGGTATAGTTGTGAAATGAAATTCCCCTTATCATATGAACGAAAGGAATTTAAATTCCGAATTGGTCAACTAAATACACAATACTGGCTAAAGTAGCAGCCCCTAATGCTAGCTCTCTCTTATTGACTTTATCAAAAGTATCATTAGCAGCATGATGGAATTCAAAATATCGTTGCAAATCGGGTCTTAAACCCGCTAAGACTGTAGTTCCATTTCTTAAGGGAACCACGTCTGGTGAACTTCCATCTCTAACAAATCTATCGGCGTAATATGGATAGAAGTATGATTGCCATGATTGCAGTTTTTCAAATTGCTCGTCTGTGGCTTCAAATGTGAATCCTCTGGGAGAAAATCCCCCAGCATCACTTTCTATAGCAAAAATGTGGTTTTCATCTTTTTCTCTGGCTTCTTGAGCATACGTTCTAGCACCTTTCAAACCATTTTCTTCGTTGGTCCAAAGGACAAGCCGAAGCGTTCGTTTGGGTTTATAGTCCAATAATTGGAATAGGTGTAAAACATCCATCGATTGAACCACGCCGGCACCATCGTCATGAGCGCCATCACCTAAATCCCAAGAATCTAAGTGACCACCAAAGACGATGATTTGATCCGGATATTCTGAACCCTTGACTTCTACGATGATATTGTGGGAAAGTACTTCTGGGTAATTTTTACAATTCTGCTTTAAATAAAACACTAAATCTGGATTGAGTTTGAGCATCGAACTCAATAGGTTAGCTCCATTGGTACTAATGGCTGTAGCCGGTATTCGATCCCGATTAGCTAAATCTTGATAGGACATATTCCCAGTATGTGGAAAGTCATCTTGGGTCATAGTCAAAGAACGAACAATAGTTCCAACAGCACCTAACTTTGCGGCGCGATATGCTCCTTGTGTTCTATGCTGAACCGTAGCTCGATACGCATCGAGTGGACTGATCCGTTCGGGAGGCATTGGTTTATTATAGAAGACAAATTTTCCTTCCACATTTTGTTGACCTAAATTTTCTAACTCTTCAAAACTTTTTACTTCCACCACTGGAGCCTCTAGACCAAAAATTGAAGTGCCAATCGAGCCACCCAGTGCACAAACATCGACACTGATACTACTGCCAGGTTGTGTTTCAAAACTTGCATACTCATAATTTCCTCGTACCCATTTAGGTACCATGACATCTTGAAACCATATTTGATCATATCCCATTTCGAGCAGTTGCTCTTCAGCCCATTGAATTGATAATTCTGAGTTCAAAGAGCCAGAAAGTCTTCCACCAATACGATTGGCTAAATGATCTAGCCATTGATAAGACTTTCCTTGTGTTAAGGCTAATTCATAAATTTTTTTGATTTGGTTTTCAACGGTTTTTTGTCCATATAGAACTGAACTAGATAAAAACACCAAAATTGCGATTATGAATATCCTTCTCATGCTTTAGGAACATAGGTTTTAATATCATCGACAGTAATCGGATTATTGGCTAATATCAATAAACGCTCGACAACATTTTTTAATTCTCGTACATTTCCGGTCCAATAACGTTCCGACATGGCCTCTTTTGCACTTTGACTAAATTCTTTGATTTCTAGGCCGCTTTCACGTTGTAATAACTTAACGAAGTGATCAATCAATATCGGAATATCTTGTTTTCTTTCTCTTAACGGGGGGACATGGATTTCAATAATGGCCAATCTATGATATAAATCTTCTCTAAAACGTCCATCCTGAATTTCTTTTTTCAAGTTTTTGTTGGTAGCCGCGATGACCCGAACATCCACTTTGATTTCTTTTTGACTACCAACGCGAAATACTTTTTTTTCTTCTAGAGCTCTTAACACTTTAGATTGAGCCGCCAAACTCATATCCGCAATTTCATCTAAAAATAAAGTCCCGTGATTAGCGTCTTCAAACTTTCCAGATCGATCCGTATGAGCCCCTGTAAAGGCCCCTTTGATATGCCCAAATAATTCACTTTCAATCAGTTCGGTTGGAATAGCGGCACAATTAACTTCAACGAATTTCTTGACTTTCCGATGACTTAAAATATGCAATTGACGCGCCACCAATTCTTTACCCGCACCACTTTCACCCGTAATCAAAACGCGAGCCGTGGTTTTAGAAACTTTTTGAATGAGTGTATTGACCTCTATAATCGAAGGCGATTCACCAACAATGTCATATTTCTTTGCCATGACTTTGTTGAGTTCTTTTATCGTTCCCTTTAATTGCTTGTTTTCGGTTTCTAAACTTTTGCTTTTTAATGCGTTTTTAACAGAAGTGAGAATTTTGTTTAAATCAAAGGGTTTGGTTAAAAAATCATATGCCCCCATTTTCATACAATCGACGGCCGTATCAACATCACCATGAGCCGTCAACATGATGAAGGGCAGGTTTGGATGTGACTTTCTAGTTCTTTTTAAAAGTTCTACACCATCAATGACTGGCATTTTAATATCACATAAGACCGTATCAATCGTGTTTTCTTTGATTTTTTTGAGACCTTGACTCCCATCATTAGCTAAAATGATTCTATATGAAGTTTCCCGTTCTTTCAAAATTCTTGAAAGAACTTTTCGATTGGCTTCAAGGTCATCAACAATTAGAATTGTATTCATTTTGATTTATCGATTATATTCATATCACTTGGAAAATGTAATGTCCGTTGAGGAAATGGAATGGTAATGCCTTCTAAAGAAAACTTTTCAAAAATCAAATATCGAATATCGCTTTGAACAATGTGAGAAAAAAAACTGTCTTTAACAGCAAAAATTAATTTAAAAATCAACGCGCTATCACCAAAGTCATCAAAAAGAACAATAGGTCTGGGTGTTTCGAGTATGGCATGATGATTCTTGGCAATATTGAGTAGGATTTCTTTGACTTTATAGGGAATCGAATCATAGGAAACGCCAACTTCCACGATTTCTCTTGTCATGGATTCATTTTCTGTGTAATTATACAGAATAGTGGACATGAATTTATGATTTGGAATCACCAATATTTTATTTTGCCTAGTGACGGCTCTGGTTGTTCTGAGTCTGATATTCATTACACGTCCAACCTTTCCTTCCACTTCAATAACATCTCCAACATGAACGGCTTGATCCGATAATATAAAAATACCCGAAATGATGTCTTGGAAAAAAGTCTGAAGTGCAAAACCAATACCGACCAGTAAAGCTGCTGACGCCGCAAATAAAGCCGTGACATTAATGCCGATATTACTGAAAATAATCAGTAAAACAACGATGTAAATGAAATAGTTAACAAAAGCAAAAACACTACGAAACTTTTCTCTAGCATCTCGAGACAATGTTCGGTAAATGATATGCCGAAACAATCTCAATAAAAAATACGTGAGAATGAGAGAGGCAAGGGAAATGATTAAAATCTTAGGTGTAATGACATAGCTTTCACCTGATATTAAAGCCGAATTAAATAATTCGTTGATTTGTTCCAAACCGATTAAGAAAAGTTCAAATTTAAGGATTTAAAACCCAAAGATTAATTGGCAACTTTAGTTGCTTATTCTGAGGTTTTAAGACAAAAAGTCGTATGCCGTGAGCTAGATATCCGACAACGGATCAACCAAACATATCTTTAATCTTTTCAAAAAAAGATTTGTCGTTTCGAGATGGATTAGGATCAAAATTGTCCTGGTTTAACGCTTTTTGAAAAAATTCTGATTGTTCTTTATCTAAAATTTGGGGAATCCAAACATTGATATGTATTAATAAATCGCCCGTGACTCCAAAAAAACCCATATCAGGTATTCCTTTACCCCGGACTCGAAGAGTTGTTCCAGATTGAGTCCCTGCATCAACTTTAATTCTGACCTTTTTACCGCCTAATAATTCAATTTCTTTTTGGGTCCCTAAAACGGCTTCTGGGACACTTATGTACAAATCATGATGTAAATTTTTACCTTCACGGACTAGAGTAGGATGTGGTTGTTCTTCAACTAAAACGATAATATCACCAGAAGGCCCTCCCATAATCCCGTCATTACCTTTGTTGGAAACTCGAATAGCTGATTCATGAGTTGACCCTGGCGGGATTTTTATTTGGACAGTGACATCCGTTAAAATCCGCCCAAACTTATCAGCGTTAGGAATCTGATTAACAAGTGTTTTTCCTAATCCATTACATTGATGACATGTAGTTTGTGTCTGAACCTGTCCAAGGAAAGTATTCGATATTTTAGTGACATACCCTCTTCCATTACAAGCCTTACAAATTCCAAAACTAGCTTTTGGAGAAAGGGATCTCTTTTTAATCTTGAGGTTTTTCTCAACCCCATTGATGACTTCTTCTAAACTGAGCTTTAATTTGATTCGTAGATCTTCCCCTTTGTATGAAGCGCTACCTCGACGACTATTGCTTGAACTCCCAAAACCAAATGCAGAACCAAACCTTTCGCCAAATTCAGCCATGATGTCTTGTATATCAAAGTCAAAAGAGGATGAGCCTTGAAAAGCAGAATGTCCAAATCGATCATATTTTTTTCTCTTTTCAGCATCTCCCAATACGTTATACGCCTCAGCTGCCTCTTTAAATTTTTGCTCGGCAGTAGCATCACCAACGTTTCGATCAGGATGATATTTTAAAGCTTGCTTCCGATAGGCCTTTTTTATCTCTGCCTGAGAAGCTCCTTTAGGAATTCCTAAAACATCATAATAATCTTTTTTCATTAAAATTATTTTCCAACGACAACTTTTGGATAACGAATCACCACATCTTCGAGCTGATAGCCTTTTTCTGTAACATCAATAATTAGACCAGATTGAGATTTTTTATCTGTTGGAATATGTGCAATAGCTTCATGATGATCTCCATTAAATACATCGCCGATATTAATATCAATTTGTTTTAAACCGTTAGATTCCAATATCTGATAAAATTTTTTGCTTATGAGTTCAAATCCTTTAATCACTTCATTTTGGTTTTCAGAATCTGATTTATTCTTACTTGCCCTTTCAAAATCATCTATAATACTCAAAAGTTGTAGTATCAGATCTTTGTTGGCCGTTTTATAAAGTTCCAATCTTTCTTTTGCCGTTCTTTTACGGTAATTTTCATATTCTGCAAAAACTCTAAGAAATTGATCTTCTTTGCTCTTTAAATTTTTCTTTAGTCTATCAATTTGTTTTTGAAACTTGTTTTCAACCTTCTTTTTTCCTTTATCACTTGGCTTTGAATTCTTTTTTTTAGAATCGACTCTTTCACTTTGAAGGCTATTATTTTCAATGGTGCTATCAACGGTTTGATTTGATTTGGAATCAATATTCACTTCTTCTCTTTTGGTTTGTTTGTTTTTGCTCATTGTTAATTTATTTGCTAGACCTCAAATGTATTGCCAAACTATGGTGTTATGTCATTTTGTCACTTTCAAATTTTCTACACATGAATACGTTGTTGGAAATTTAAACACATAGCCCTTATCCAATAATTTTTGAGCACTAACTGACTGTCCATTCAATATGAGTTGACTTCGTTCCCCTAAAAGAAGCATAATTAATCTCGATGGAATCGAAATAAGCTTTGTTTTATGTTTTTTATGTTTGGCTAAAATTTTTGTTAATTCTCTTTGGGAAATATGTTCTGGAGCTACCAAATTATAGATTCCAACCCATTGGTTTTTTAGGATGTTATGAATAATTTGTACCGTATCATCAATATGAATCCATGAATATATCTGATTTCCTCTACCTAAGATTAATCCAATTTTACCGAAAAGAAACGTATTAAGAATGGGATAAAATCCACCTTTATTCGAGAAGACGTGACCCAATCGAACGAGGGTTGTCTTGATATTGTTTTGTTCTAACTTCAAAGATTCTTTTTCCCAATTTTGGACTAATGTTGACAAAAATGACTTCGCTTTTTTAAAATTTTCTTCCGATTGACAGCTATTGGAATCTGAACTGTATATTCCAATAGCAGATGCCGCTACATATTGTTTGATTTGATGAGTCTTGTACTTTTGGATACTATTTTTTAATAAGCGTGTGGATTCAATTCGACTATCCACTAGGATTTGCTTTCCCTTTTTTGTCCAAGGACGTGAAACTCGCGTTCCAGCGAGATTGACGATGGCATTAACGTTTATAAAACATGAATCATCAATTGTTTTTGTTCTTGGATTCCAATAATAAGCATTAGCATCTCTAGTCGATACCCTTTTACTTCTAGTGAGATAAGCAACTTGAATGTTGTTATTTATCAAAAGTTCTTTTAAAGCACTCCCTACTAATCCAGTGGCACCAGCTATTAATACCTTCATTTTAATGTTTTATTGCCCGGGTTATTTCTCTTTTCCCCCGTGGTCCTTTTATTCTTTCAATGTTCATATTGGATTTTGATAGAGCATTTCTCAATTCCCCAAAAGCAGCATAAGTAATAAAAACACCATTTTTTTTTACTTGATTGGCGATTAATTGAATTAATTCGGAGGTCCATAATTCTGGTTGTAAAAACTTCGCAAATACGTCGTAATACACCACGTCATATTTCTTTTCAAAAGAAAAGCTTTCAACTTTGGACTTTATTTTTTTAATGCTCATGGTTGATTCAAAATAGTGAACCCTTTCCCATGGCAATCTATGTAATTCCATTAATTCTTGAGATGAAAAATAATCTTTAAAGGAATTATTCAATGAAAATTTTTCAACCTCATCGATACTCAACGGATAAGCTTCAATAGCCTCATAGGTGGCTAATCTTTTCGTGTTTTTTAATCTCGATGACGTCAGTAAAAAATTCAAACCAGTTCCAAAACCAACTTCAAGAAGATCTAAACTAGAATTTAATGGGTTTAATTCCAACCAATGCTCTAATCCACTATTAATAAAAACATGTAAAGATTCTGTTAAGGCTCCATGTATAGAGTGGTATGATTCATTCTTATGAGGTAAATAAAACGTCGGTGAGCCATCCGCTGTGATTTTTAATTTTCTAGGCATCATTTCAAATACAAATTTACTGGCTATGAAAGAATTTTTAAATTTGTGGACTATTTCATTTTATCTAAAATGCAGATAACAAAAGTCTCCGAATCGCGTATACATCAAGTTGATTTTGAACACATTTCTTTTGGTTCGATTTTTTCAGACCATATGGTGCAGGCCACATTCGAAAATGGAAAATGGAATCAACCTGAAATCATTCCTTATGGAGACTTTAAAATTTCACCGGCGGCTAATGTTTTCCATTACGGTCAGGCCGTTTTTGAAGGCATGAAATCATACAAAGACAAAAACGGAAATATTTTGTTGTTCCGGCCAAATGATCATTGTCATAGACTTCAAAAATCAGCTAAAAGATTACAAATTCCACCGGTTCCTTCTGAATATTTTTTCCAAGGTTTAGAGGAATTATTAAAACTTGATTCCCATTGGATAAAGTCGGGCGTAGGGAATTCTCTTTATGTTAGACCTTTCATCATTGGCGATTCACCAGAAATTCAAGCGGCACCATCCAATATCTTCAAATTCATGATTATTTGCTCTCCGGCCAAATCTTATTATGATGAAACTCACCAAATAAAAGTTTTAGTGAATACACAACATAGTAGAGCTGCCGTTGGTGGCGTAGGATATGTGAAAGCAGCAGGAAATTATGGGGCTCAATTTTTTCCAACTCAATTGGCGATTGAACAAGGATATCAACAAATTATTTGGACAGATTCTACTTCTCGTCAATACATTGAAGAGTCAGGCACTATGAATTTATTTTTTAGGATCCATGATACTTTGTTGACCCCTCCCATCTCTGATCGAATCCTTGATGGTATCACTAGAAAAAGTGTCATCCAAATTGCTGATGATTTAAAGATTCCCGTTGAAATCAGACCCATTAAAATCAGTGAAATTATCCAAGCCAGTGATGATGGTTCTTTGAAAGAAATTTTTGGTACCGGAACAGCCGTAGTGATTTGTCCTATTGCCGAGTTAAGTTATCAGAATAAACATTATATAGCCAATTGGCCTATGGACACCTATGCACAAAAAATTAAAAAAATAATTACAGACATCCAGTACAACCTTACCAATGATCCTTATGGATGGAGATACCATGTAACATAGCCTTCCTCCATTGGGTGGAAACCTTAGTTGAGTTTTTGTATCTATGAAATATACTTGTTTACGATCTCGGCGAGTTGGGGAGGGCTGTAGTTTTTACTTTTAATGACCTTACCATCTTTTCTGTAAATGGGCTTTCCATCACTATCTAGTTTACTCATATTGCTTCGATGGATTTCATTAAATATCTCTTCTATTAACTCTTGGCAACCATGTGTTATTATCGTACCACATAAAATGTAGAGCATGTCACCTAACGCATCGACCGTTTCAACCAAATCTCCTTTAATGGCCGCTTGAAAATACTCACCAGTTTCTTCTATCATCAATCGATGTCTGAGCTTGATGATCTCTTTTGATAGAGCCACTGTAGGTCGATTATTGTTGTCTAGTCCAAAAGCTTTATGGAATTCAGTTACAAGTGAAATGGGTACCTTTATCATGTCTAATTAAGTGGATTACTTATAAAGTGTTCGGCAAAGATAAAATCATCATTGCAGTTATTTTTGTGTTAGCATATACCATTTTTGTCATTTGGTCTTACAGAAGAGATCGAAAAAAAACACCTAATTATTATAGAGGCTCTTTAAAAATATTGGGCGTTATACTGCTGGTTGTATCTATGATGTTTCTCTTAAAATTATTAATTACTCATTGAAAGAAATTTTGTTTGTTTTTGTTGGTGGAGGATTGGGAAGTGTCTTCAGATATTCTACTAGTTTACTCTTTCCTACGACGGCCAACTCATTTCCCTATCCTACGTTATTGGCAAATCTTGTTGGTTGTTTATTATTAGGCATTATTCTGGGCGCTAGCACAAAATTACAATGGCATCATGAGTCCTCTATGATCTTTTTTACCGTTGGATTTTGTGGCGGTTTAACAACGTTTTCTACATTAGTTCAAGAGAGTTATGATATGGCAAATACAGGGGCTTTTTTGAGTTTTTTACTCTATACTTCACTGAGTTTTATTGGTGGTTTATTCTTGGTTTTCTTGGGGTCCCAAATACCCAAACTGATAAGTTGAAATTCTAGATAAATCGACCAAATGATGGATATGAGCTGTTTCAATATTAGAATTTTCATTCGGATTATTCCCTTTTTGAATTCATCGATAATGAATAATCATTTTAAAACTGTGTAATTAACAACTGCTATCCCAATTAATCATGAACTTAAGCCTCATTTCAAAAGTGTTTTTATTTGGAATTTGTTTTACCCTTATTTCATCATCAGAAAAGTCCGGACAATCCCTATCAAAACCTCCCAATATGGTGTTCTTTTTTGTCGATGATATGGGATGGCAAGACACCTCCCTTCCATTTCATACCGAAATCACTAGGCTCAATAAACAATACCACACTCCTAATATGGAACGCCTTGCTCGACAGGGAATGAAATTTACTCAAGCCTATGCCTCAGCCGTATGCTCTCCTTCAAGAATTAGTTTAATGACAGGCGTCAATGCCGCTAAACATGGCGTAACTAATTGGACGCTTTTTAAAAACAAATCGACCGAAACCGATCATCCCACACTCATTGGACCCAACTGGAATCTCAATGGCCTCAGTCCTGATCCTGATATTCCCAAAACATTCTATGCTAAAACCTTGCCTGAATATCTTAAATCCGCTGGATATGCTACTATTCATGTTGGTAAAGCTCATTTTGGGGCGAAAGATACCCCAGGTGAAAATCCATTAAACCTCGGATTTGATGTCAATATCGCAGGGCATGCAGCCGGGGGTCCTGGGAGTTACTTAGCCAAAAACAATTTCAGTGCTCAATGGCGAAATGGTATGCAAGTATGGGATGTTCCTGATTTAGATAAATACTATGGTTCAGATATTTATTTGACAGAAGCCTTGACCATCGAAGCCAATCTAGCTGTCCATCGCGCAATTCAAAGAAATAAACCTTTTTACTTATACATGTCTCACTATGCTGTCCATTCACCCTGGGAAATAGATCAACGTTTTTACCAAAAATATATTGATCGTGGATTGAATGAATTTGATGCAACTTTTGCGTCTATGTTGGAAGGTATGGACAAATCACTTGGTGATATAATGGATAACCTCAAAGCATTGGGAGTTGAAAAAAACACCATCATTATTTTCATGTCAGATAATGGATCTCCCAGACAGACAGCGCGTAACCTCCCGCTTCGAGGGTTTAAACTCACCCCCTATGAAGGAGGAACTCGAGTTCCTATGATCGTTAAATGGCCCCATATCACTCAAGAAAATTCACAGACTAATCAACCCATTATCATCGAAGATATCTTTCCTACTGTTCTTGAAATGGCTGGATTGAGACAAAATATTCCTTCGACTATTGATGGCATTAGCTTTGTCCCAATTCTGAAAGAAAACAAAGCCACTAATAATAACCGTTCTTTTATTTGGCATTTTCCCAATTTGTACGACACTTTTCCTTATAGCAGTATTCGAAAAGGTCCTTGGAAACTCATCTACCACCATACAGATCAAAAATTTGAACTATTCAATCTAGCAGAAGATTTAAGCGAATCTAAAAATCTCATTAATTCTAATCCAACCAAAGCCCGTGAACTAGCATTGATGCTTTCCGATTATTTAGAAAGTGCTGATGCCGTTATGCCTATTGACAAAACAACCCATCAAGCCGTACCATTCCCAAAATTTGAAACTATTGATTAAAACTTAATTCCACGGCTTCGTTTCGGATAATTCGCTTCCTATTCATTCAGGGTTTTCTGAATTTTCAATCTTTGAAATGCAAAATTTTATTAACATCTATTGTTTTTTGCGAATTGAAAAAACTTGTTAAATTTTAATATTTTCAAATATCACTCCAGTTATATTAAATTATTGTTAATATTTCTGTTTATAGAATAGAAATAAAAATCATTTTCATTTTTTTATCTCATACACTCCCCCAATCACATTTGGTTTAAAATAATTTTACAAACGTTTAAGATTTGGATGCAATAATTTTATTCAGAGCTAACCTTTTAACAGTTTTTTATGAAAAAGATTGAAGCGATTATTCGCGAATCACAATTCCTCAAGGTGAGAGATGCACTCAAAAATCTTGGGGTAAAACACTTTACCTATTGGGATGTCACTGGTGTGGGTAAAGAAAAACAACCACATGTTTATCGTGGTGTAAACTATGAATCTTCTGCCATTAACAGAAGATTCATTTCATTAGTTGTTTCAGAAGATTTATTAGATGCCGCGATTGAAGCGCTTTTAGATTCTGCTTCTACTAATGAAGTTGGAGACGGTAAAATATTTGTTTTGCCTGTAGAAAAGTCAATTCGGATTCGTACTAAAGAATCTGGTCCATCATCACTTTAATAATTAAATATTTATGACAGACGCACTTTTTACTGCCAATAACCTATGGTTGATGATCTGTACCGCTTTGGTATTTATTATGCACTTAGGATTTGGATTTTTAGAATTAGGTATGACCCGACAAAAAAATGCTATAAACATTTTTTTCAAAAATTTCTTTGTTATTACCATGGGAATTTTAGTTTATTATTTAGTTGGGTTCAACTTAATGTATCCAGGATTCAGTGATGGATCTCCTGGTATACTTGATTTTGCTGGTTTTGGTCTTTCATTACCAGGTGGAGAATCCATTGATTATGCCGGTGGAGGTTATACTTATTGGACAGACTTTTTATTCCAAGCTGTCTTTGCCGCTACTGCAGCTACTATTGTATCAGGAGCTGTAGCAGAAAGAGTAAAACTCGAGGGTTTTATGATTTTTTCGCTTCTCTATGTGGCCATAGCTTACCCGATTGTTGGATCTTGGCAATGGGGAGGTGGTTGGTTATCTCAATTAGGGTTTCATGATTTTGCGGGTTCAACTTTAGTTCATTCTGTTGGTGGTTGGGCTGCATTAATGTTTGTTTACTTTTTAGGTCCAAGAATAGGTAAATATCAAGATGGTAGAACAAATGCTATTCCTGGACACAATTTACCATTGGCTGCAGCTGGAGTTTTGATTTTATGGTTAGGATGGTTCGGTTTTAATGGTGGTTCGGTTTTATCGGCAGAACCTAATGCGACATCTCTTGTATTGGTCAATACTTGTTTAGCGGCATCGGCTGGAGCTATTGTCGCGTTTCTAGTGGCCAAAATTTCATTTAAATCATTCGACTTGACCATGTTGATGAATGGTGTATTAGGAGGATTGGTAGGAATAACAGCAGGGGCGGATCAGATGAGTGTTATCGAGTCAATCGTTATTGGGGGGTTATCAGGAGTCATTGTCGTGTATGGAATAACACTTCTAGATACCGTCTTAAAACTCGATGACCCTGTTGGTGCTATCGCTGTTCACTTGATTTGTGGTATTTGGGGAACCTTGGCTGTAGGCCTATTTGGAGACCTTGCCAGTGGATCGCAATTTATTTACCAAGCCGTTGGAGTCGGGGTCATTGGATTATTCTGTGTCATCACTAGTTCCATTTTCCTTTTGATAACTAAATATACAGTTGGCATTCGCGCTAAAAGAGATTTCGAAATACAAGGCTTGGATTGTACTGAACATGCCATGGATGCCTACTCAGATTTTCAAACAAAATAATTAATAAAAACATATGATTAAAAAAAATATTACACTATCAACTTTATCGGTTCTGTTAACCGTTTGTGCCATTGGATTTGGTTATTCACAAGAAGATTCTGATTCCAAATGGAATTTTTCTGGAACGGTCGATGTCTATGGACGTTTTAATCTTTCAGAAGACCAAGAACAAGCACCTGGTACTTCATTCGCCAATCTTCCAGGATTTGCGTTAGGGATGTTCAATGGTGTTTTTTCTTACGAAGGGGAGAAAGTAGGCTTTGTGGCTGACTTGGTCTATGGACCTCGAGGAAAAGAAGCGGTTTTTAACGAGACTGGTTCTTCCAATATTCTCAATCAACTTTATGTTTATGCCAACCTCAGTGAATCAACAACATTAACGTTTGGTAATTTCAATACATTTTTGGGATATGAAGTCATTTCACCTGCTGGAAACTTTCATTATTCCACTTCCTATATGTTTTCCTACGGTCCATTTTCACATGGCGGGGTGAAATTAGATCATGCGTTCAGTGATGATTTTTCATTAATGTTGGGGGTATTCAATGGGACTGATTTAGTGGATTTCAATCGAGACAATGATTACACATACGGAGCACAACTAGGTGTTAAAGGTCAATATTTCAACTACCTAGGTGGAGAAGGATTTAACCAATTTGATTTCACTGGTGGTATCCCCTTTGGAGACTCGTTTAACTTAGGCATTAATGCCACTATCTACAAATACAGTTTAGATGACGAAGAATCTGACTTTATGGGGATAGCGCTATATCCTCAATACGATTTTTCAGATACAGCTAGTTTTGGTTTTAGAGTCGAGCTTTTTGATGAAACTGGCGATGCAACGGGAGTATTCGGAGCTGATGAAGCCTCTAATGTTTCATATACGGTAACTGGAAGTTTTGCAGTTGATGACTTGACGATCAAACCTGAAATTCGTTTTGATAATGCTACTGAAAACATTTTTTTAGCAGACGATGATCCATCTGATTCTCTATTTTCTGTTCTTGTAGCATTAGTATATTCATTTTAATTTAAATAGATAAATAAAAACACAATAAAAAAGCCACAGCCATGGGTTGTGGCTTTTTTTATTGAGAGCCTTTCATAACCTTCCGCATAAAATTTTAATCTTCTTGTTTTGTATGCTCTGTTTCTTACAATGGCTGCATGTCAATATATTTGTACCCCTCTCTTATTTTCATTGATATGAATGCTAAATTCTTTTTGACGACTATCGTTGTTCTGTTCTATTATATCAACTCGATGGCTCAAGAAGTGGCACAAGGGCCATTTGAACAATTGATTATTCGGGGCGTTACGATGATCGCGGGTAATGGCGCTCCACCTGAAGGGCCCATTGATCTAGTGGTTGAAAATGATAAAATTGCTTCCATTCATCATGTTGGTTATCCCAATGTACCCATTAAAGAAAGTGATCGTCCAATTTTGAAAGAAGGGGGAAAAGAAATCGATGCCTCCGGTTGGTTTTTGTTGCCCGGATTCATTGATGCTCATGCTCACATAGGGGGCGATGCTCAAGGGGCCAATTGGGAATATGTTTTTAATTTATGGCTAGCCCATGGCATCACAACTATAAGAGAAGTTGGTGGAAAAGGCATCGAATTCGCCTATGATTTAAAAGTGCGTGCAGAAAAAAACGAAATCATCGCACCCAGAGTTGTGGCTTTAACTTTTTTTGGACAAGGTCTGGAAAGTCCTATTTCTACCCCTCAAGAAGCTAGGCAATGGGTTCGAGATAATGCATCCAAAGGAGCTGATGGGGTGAAATTTTTTGGTGCAGAACCCGATATTATGATTGCAGCACTGGATGAAATCAATCAATTGGGTCTGTTATCGGCCTGTCACCATGCACAGTTAAATGTGGCTCGATGGAATGTATTACATAGTGCTAGAGCAGGGCTCAATAGTATGGAACATTGGTATGGATTACCAGAAGCTTTATTCGATGATAAAACCATACAACACTACCCCCTGGATTACAACTACAGAAATGAGCAACATCGTTTTGAAGAAGCGGGAAAACTATGGCAACAAGCGGCAGAACCCTACAGCAAACACTGGAATGATGTGATGAATGAACTTTTGGAATTGGATTTTACCATTTGTCCAACTTTCAATATTTATGAAGCCAGTCGTGATCTTCATAGAACACGTCGATTAGAGTGGCATGAAACCTATACGCTACCCTCTTTATGGGAATTTTTTCAACCCAGTATGATTTCACACGGCTCTTATTGGCATTATTGGGGGACCGAACAAGAAATTCACTGGAAAAATAACTACAAAATCTGGATGACTTTTATCAATGAATACAAAAACCGTGGCGGAAGAGTTACTGTTGGATCGGATTCTGGATTTATTTTCCAACTATATGGATTCTCTTACATTAGAGAGTTAGAACTGTTTAGAGAAGCCGGGTTTCACCCATTGGAAATAATCAAAGCAGCCACTTTAGATGGAGCCGAACTATTAGGCATCGATGATGTGACGGGAAGTATTCGGGTGGGCAAGCAAGCTGATTTATTACTCATTGAAGAAAATCCTTTGGAAAATCTAAAAGTATTGTATGGAACAGGGGCTATTAAACTCAATGAAAATAATGAAGTTATCCGTGTAGGTGGCGTGAAATACACCATCAGTAATGGGGTGATTTATGATGCTAAAAAACTATTGGCAAGGGTTAAAGAAATGGTAGATCAAGCCAAGGAAAAAGAAGGTTTTGAATTACTACAACCTGGTATAGTGTCCAAGTAGTGAAACATCTTATTATTTTGATGCATTGTCCTGATCAAAAGGGAATTATTGCATCAGTAACTGAACTAATACATGCTAACCAAGGCAACATTGTATACATCGATCAGTATGTAGATCGGGTGAATAATTTGTTTTTTATGCGTCTTGAAATTGAATTCCATTTCAAAACAAGGTCAATGGATGCCTTTCAACATGACTTTGACCAAAAAATCAATCAAGCTTTTCAAGCAAAAAGCAATTTCTACTTTAAAAATCAAAAACCCAAAATGGGTGTTATGGTGTCCAAATATGACCATTGTCTTTATGATATCCTAGCACAATACAACACGGGGAGACTTCATTGCGAGATGCCGCTAATCATCAGCAATCATGAAGATTTACAAACCGTTGCTCAACAATTTAATATTCCCTATTACCATATTCCTGTTTCTAAAGAAACCAAACTTAAAGCCGAAAAGAATCAGCTAAAATTATTGAAACAACATAAAGTTGACTTTATTGTCCTGGCTCGTTACATGCAAATCGTTTCTAAAGAATTCATTTCAAATTATCCATTCAAAATCATTAATATTCACCATTCCTTTTTGCCCGCATTTCCAGGAGCCAAACCCTACCATATGGCTTATCAAAGAGGCGTCAAAATCATCGGTGCCACCAGTCACTATGTGACCGAAGAATTGGATTCGGGACCTATTATAGAACAGGATGTCATTAAAGTATCGCATTTACATTCCGTTGAAAATTTTATTGAACGAGGACAAGATTTAGAACGCCTTGTACTGCTAAGAGCGTTGCGATTGCATATTGAAAGAAAAATTATGGTCTACCAAAACAAAACCATTATCTTTAACTAAAAGGCGTACATTATTTTCCGGATACGGTGATGCATCATGTATTTCAACATTCTAAAAAACATTCTAGCAGGAATGTACTCGTCCAATAAAAACCTTTTAAAATTTAAATTCTATACCTTGAGCTAAAGGCAATTCCGTTCCATAATTGACAGTGCACGTTTGCCTTCTCATGTAGTATTTCCAAGCATCCGAACCACTTTCTCTTCCCCCACCGGTTTCTTTTTCTCCACCAAAGGCCCCTCCAACCTCAGCCCCAGAAGTCCCAATATTCACATTAGCGATACCACAATCGGAACCTTGATTCGAAAGGAAATACTCAGCCTTTCTGATGTCGGTCGTAAAGATTGCTGATGAGAGTCCCTGGGGGACGTTATTTTGAATCTCGATGGCTTGATCTAAAGATTCATAGGGCATCACGTAAAGAATGGGGGCAAAGGTTTCCATTTGAACGATTTCCATTTTTGAATCTGCTTCCATAATGACTGGATCCACATAACACTCGGATTGGTATTGATTCCCTTTTAAAACATGACCACCCGTTTTTAGTCTCCCTCCTTGATTTTTGGCCTTTTCAATGGTGTTGAAATAATTTTTTACCGCTTGTTGGTCAATCAATGGTCCCATATGATTCGACTCCTCTAGGGGGTTTCCTATTTTCAGTTGTCGGTATGCCCCAACCAACAGGTTCAACAATTTAGAATAAATGCTTTGATGAACAATGAGTCTTCTTGTCGAAGTACACCGCTGACCAGCTGTACCAATAGCCCCAAAAACAATAGCAGGTATGGCTTGTTTTAAATCCGCATCTTCACAAACAATAATGGCATTATTCCCGCCTAATTCTAAAATGGACTTGCCTAATCTTTTGGCTATACTTTGAGCCACATTTCGGCCCATATGGGTTGAACCCGTAGCGGATAATAAATCAATCCGAGCATCATTGGCTAAAATTTGCCCTATGGATGCATCACCGATCAGCACATTTGAAATCCCCTCAGGCAATTGATTTTCAATCAATATTTTTTTAAAAATTAACTGACACGCCAGGGCCGAAAAAGGTGTTTTTTCTGAAGGTTTCCATATACACACATTACCACAGACCCATGCTAGTGCGGCATTCCAAGACCAAACGGCGACTGGAAAATTAAAAGCAGAGATCATTCCAACAACACCTAATGGATGCCATTGTTCAAACAAACGATGATTTTCTCGTTCGGAATGTGTTTGAATCCCATATAGTTGTCTTGATAATCCGACGGCAAAATCGAAAATGTCAATCATCTCCTGTACTTCTCCCAAACCTTCTTGAATGCTTTTACCCATTTCATAACTGACTAGTTTTCCTAAATTTTCTTTTTCTTTTCTCAATTCATTGCCATATTGCCTTATCATTTCACCCCGTTTTGGAGCTGGTATCGATTTCCAAATTAAAGCAGCCGATTTGGCAATTTTTATTACTTGTTCAAAATCTTGGTTGGATGCCAAGTGGATCTTGCCAATGGCTTGACCATCGACTGGAGAAACAATTGTTTTTGGGACTCCCGAGCCGCTCCAACTTTTATTTCCAGTACTAACAGTTAAAAATGGACTTTGAAAACCCCAAGGATTCAAAATTTTGTTCATACTACTCTATTAATGAATGATAAAATGGTCTCATACGCAATTCAAAGATACTAAGCTCTAATTCATAGAGTGAATACACTATTGGCCGTTTTAATACGGATTGATCGATCTATTAAAAAATGTCATTCATTATCTGCAAATTTGATTTTCAAAATTTTTGATTTAAAATTTGTGAAACCTTTTCAACCACGTGGTATTGACAAAAGAATTTAAGAATACGATTCAAGAGATTGTAAAAAATAGTTATGATATTGAACCTCGTAACATTAGCTCTTTGAGGGGTGAGGTTGATTTAAATTTTAAAATCATTGATGCCCATGGGGGCCAATACGTATTAAAAATATCTAGCTCCCATCAAGACTGGAATCATCTTGAGTTTCAATGTGATTTGTTGGGTTTTTTAGCAACGAAAAAACAAAACATAGTTACGCCAAAGATTTATCCTAATCTAAGTGGTAAGTTCATTTCTACAACCAATGCCGTTGATCAAAAAGTTCGGTATGTCAGATTGTTGAGTTGGATAGAAGGGAGAACCTATGAACACGTTCACCCACAGACAGATGATCTGAGATTTGATTTGGGAAGCTATTGCGGTAAGCTCACCAAAACACTATCGGATTTTACTCATCAGCATGCATCCAGAAGTTTTCAATGGGATATCTCCCAATCACTATGGACTCAAAACCATCTTCATGAAGTGTCTTCTATAAAAAGAGAGGCTATCAAAAAGATGATATCAAGATTTCAAAAAGTCTATTCTTCCTATTCAAGACTAAGAAAATCAATTGTACATAATGATGCTCATCAACAAAATATCATTGTTAATCAAAACTTGAAGAATCCAAAAGTTATTTCTATTGTTGATTTTGGTGACGCCATTAAAACCCAAATCATCAATGATTTAGCCATCACTTGTGCTTATGCCATTACCGACCAAAAAGATCCCATAGCAGCAGCAGTACCTATTATCAAAGGATATCATCATCAATTCAAATTACAAGAAATTGAATTAAAACATTTGTTTCATGCCATTGGTATGAGATTGGTCATTTCTCTCACTAAATCTACAGTCAATCGAAAACATGAACCCGAAAATGATTATTTGTTTATCAGCGAAGAGCCGGTGTGGAATTTATTGAAACAATGGATAAACATAAATCCTGAATATGCTTACTACAGATTTCGAGAAGCTTGTAACTATTGCCCACATCCAAATTATGCTGCCTTTTTAAAATGGTCTAATGAAAACCGACAGTCATTAAATCGCCTGTTCCCTACCATCAAATTGGATGGGGTTCATCATATTGATTTAAGCGTATCAAGCACTTTGCTAGGCCATCGTTATCAGCTATCCAATCAAGAGTACTTTGAGCAATATATTCATGAAATTCAAAATTCCAATCCGAATAAACTGTTAGCAGGAGGGTATTTGGAACCTCGAACGATTTATAACACAGAAGCCTATATTTCACAAAGTAATCAAGGGACACAACAACGAACGATACACTTAGGAATCGATTTTTGGCTTCCAAGCAGGACCCCTGTTCATGCCTTATTCGACGGTGAAATCGCATTCGCTATTAACAACCAAGGAGACAAAGAATATGGCGGATTGGTCGTTGTCAAACATCAGATGGGCACTATCGAATTTTTTACTCTTTATGGTCACCTATCTCCTGACAGTGTGCTGAATCATAAAAAAGGCGATCTGATATCTAAAGGGCAACTCATTGGTTTATTGGGAAATCAACATGAAAATGGAAATTGGGTCCCCCATTTGCATTTTCAAATCATGCTTTCGATCCTAGGATATCAAAACGATTTCCCAGGCGTTGGGTGTTCAAGCGAAATTTTCTTTTGGAAATCAATTTGTCCCAATCCAAATGCATTATTTCAAGTGGATAATCTCCAACCTAAAAAACATCTTCAGTCCAAGGAAATCATACAATTCAGAACAAAACATTTAGGTCATAACTTAAGTTTGAGTTACCGTGATCCATTGCATATTGTAAAAGGGGATGGGGTGTATCTTATTGATTCCATGGGCAACCCCTATTTAGATACGGTCAATAATGTTGCTCATGTCGGACATGAAAATCAACAAGTGGTTCAAGCCGGTCAAAATCAAATGGCCATATTGAATACCAATACCAGATATCTCAATCAACAAATTCAAGTTTTTGTTGAAGAATTACTAAAAACCCTTCCTAATCAATTATCCGTTGTTTATTTGACCAATTCAGGTAGTGAAGCCAACGAATTGGCTTTAAGAATGGCAAAAATATGTACCGGTGGGGAACATTTTTTAGTCTCCGAAGGGGCGTACCACGGTCATACCAAGGCTTGTATTGATATCTCACCTTATAAACTCAATCAAAGCAAGCATCTCAAACGTCCCAAAGGCACCCATGTATTTTCTCTTCCAGATACTTTTCGAGGCAAATACAGGGGAAAAGATGCAGCATTAGAATACATCAATGAAATCGGTTCCATGCTTGAAAAGCTAAAATGGAGAAATCAAAAAGTCGCTGGTTTCATCATAGAATCGATATTGAGTTGTGCGGGACAAATTGTATTACCAAAAGGTTTTCTTTCAGAAGTTGTCAAACTAATACGAGATGCTGGAGGCTTATACATAGCCGATGAAATTCAAGTTGGCTGTGGTCGTGTTGGTGAATCGTTTTGGGAATTTCAAAACCACCATGTCCTTCCAGATATTTTAACTATTGGAAAACCCATCGGTAATGGTCACCCTATAGGCGTTACAGTTTGTACTCAAGAGGTTGCGGATCAATTTGGTCAAGACGTTGAATATTTCAACACTTTTGGGGGCAATCCCGTTTCTTGTGCTATTGGAACAGCTGTTTTAGAAGTTATTCAAAAAGAACAATTACAAACCAACGCCCTTGAAGTTGGCAACTTTTTAAGGACTGAATTTCAAAAACTCGCCATAAAACATCCCATAATAGGAGATGCTAGAGGTCGCGGACTGTTTCTAGGAATCGAACTTGTAGATCATCAAAATCAACCACTAGCTCATCAAGCCCATTATCTAGTTGAAAAAATGAAAGAACATTACATTTTAATGAGCACAGATGGGATAGACAATAATGTGCTAAAGATAAAACCGCCACTAATTTTTTCAATTGAAAACGCTAAAAAACTACTTTTTGATTTTGAAGTAGTCTTAAACCATGATTACATGAGAGTCTATTAGTGAAAAGGATTAAAAATTCTATTTTAATCACTTATATTTTTGTTTTTCAATATATTAAAAATATTAATTCAACCATTATTTTAATAAAAATATACTTTAGCCAATGGATTTTTAAAGCCAAGTAAAAGAAAATCCAGTATATTCTGAGGAATGGGATTTGAGGATGACATTTTTGTCGAAGACCGAGGTCAAGCCGATTATTTCCATAGAAGAAAACAAGAAAAGAGAATCATCGATCATGCATTGGCATCCTGAAAAATAAAAAACAAAGGGTTTTCCATACTGATTCAAGGTTCGCCAGGGGTTGGTAAAACGGCTTTATTGGAAGAATATCAAACAGTAAAAAGAAATGGGATGTGAAAACGTTGAACATGAGTTGTCTTTGGGATACCAAAAAAAAGGAAAAGCAAGTGAATTTGTTGACCGCTGAAGAATTAAATCAACGATTAAAAACGATGAATGATTTCAACCCCAAGAGTAGTGAAGAAAAAAAAGAAGAACACTAGGAGAGAAAAAACACTAATGAATGAGTGGATCTCTAATATGGACAAGATTATTCATACAAACAATGACCCCAAAAGTAGACTTAGCTTGAAGATCTGAGCAATTAATACATGGTTGCCTCTTCAGTACAGTGTTTGAATCTTATGCGTTTGTTATTTAACTAATTCATGTTTTTTCAAAAAACTTTCCATTCCAAATTGCAATGAACGAGCTCTTGTCATTGCTGCATGAGCAAAATCACTCCCATTTGATGAATATATAATGCTTCTCGAAGCATTAACAATTAAACCGCATTGCTCATTGATTCCATATTCAACAACATCTGATAAATGTCCTCCTTGCACACCGATACCTGGCACCAATAAATAATTGTGTGGAACGAGTTTTCTGATTTGCTTTAAATGAGACGAACGCGTAGCTCCGACAACATACCATAACTTTTCTGAATGCGACCAAGTTTGGCTTTTTTGAATGACTTTTTCAAATAGATTGTTTTCATTACCGGATTGAATTTGGAAGTCTTGAGATCCAGGATTAGAAGTTGAAGACAACAAAATCACATGTTTGTCTGGATACATTAAAAATGGTTCTACCGAATCTTGTCCCATATATGGAGAAACAGTCACTGCATTAAACTTTAAATGTTTAAAAAAGGCATGGGCATATTTTTCTGAAGAGGTGCCAATGTCACCTCTTTTAGCATCCGCGATCGTGAATAACTCTGGATAATTATTATCGATGTAATTCATTAATAGCTCCAATATTTCCCACCCCTTTGAACCGTAGACTTCAAAAAAAGCCAAATTGGGTTTGATAGCCACAGCATATGGAGCCACTGCGTCTATAATTTGTTTTGAAAATTCAAAAATTGAACCTGGATTTGGTGATAAAGTCGAGGGTAGTTTATCTATATCAACGTCCAAACCAACACATAAAAAAGATTTTTTCTTTTTAATTTGTTGGAATAGTTCATCTAAACTCATGAAAATATTTCGTCTTTAAGAAAGTATTCTTTGTTTTGGTGTAATTTCAGTTTTTCTATGAGTTTATTCAAATCTCCACTGAGAATATTTGTTAATTCATACAAAGTCAAACCGATTCGATGATCGGTGACTCTGCTCTGTGGATAATTATAGGTCCTTATTTTTTCGGAGCGATCACCAGTGACGACCAAAGAAGATCTTTTTTTGGATTCCTGATTTTTTCGTTTCTCTAGTTCGTATTCATAGAGTCTAGATCGTAAAACTTTTAGGGCTTTTTCCTTGTTTTTATGTTGTGACTTTTGATCTTGACATTGAGCTACAATTCCAGTGGGTTCGTGTGTTAATCTGACCGCTGAGTAAGTTGTATTGACCGATTGACCGCCAGGACCTGATGAACAGAAATAATCAATCCGAAGGTCATTCATATCGATTTCAACATCTAATCCTTCAGCTTCCGCTAAGACCATTACGGTTGCAGCTGAAGTATGGACCCGTCCTTGTGTTTCTGTTTTAGGCACTCTTTGAACCCGATGCACACCTGACTCAAACTTCAAATCACCATAAACGTCAGAACCTGAGACTTCGAAAATCACTTCTTTGAAACCTCCTGATGTTCCTTCATGGGCATCCATAAGGGTTGTACTCCAGTTTCTAGACTGGCAATATCGAGTATACATCCTATAAAGATCGCCCGCAAAAAGGCTCGCTTCATCACCACCTGTACCCGCTCTGATTTCAATCATCACGTTTTTCTTATCCTCCGGATCTTTCGGTATTAATAGCATTTTCAATTCTTGTTCTAACTCTGGTTTCATTCTTTCCAAACGATCGAGTTCAGACTGTGCCATTTCTATAAGTTCTGAATCCACTTCATTTCTGATGATGCTTTTTGCTTCATCAAAGTCATTCAGCAAAATTTGATATCCTTTTAGTTTAGAAATTTTTAGTTCTAAATCTTTGTACTCTTTGAGCAATCCAGAATACTTTTTATGATCTGATATGACCTTAGGTTGTATAATAAGATCAGCTATTTCGTTGTATCTCTGTAGAAATAAATCAAGATTTTCTATCATTTTTCAAACTAAGTCAAACGATTAAATCTGAATAGTCTAATCGTTTTGGATTACGTATGCAAATTTAATTCCAATCCATCTATGAATAATAAACTGTACCCTCTTTAGTCGTGATTTCTAATCCCTTGGAATCTCGTTTTTCCACTCTTCCAATAATTTTAGCATCTACAGAAAAGCTTTTTGAAATTTGAATCAGTTGTTGTGCCGTTTCTAAACCTGTGTAAAATTCCAATCGATGCCCCATATTAAAGACTTGATACATTTCTTTCATTGAGCTTTCAGATGAGCTTTTGATGAGTTCAAATAGTTTCGGAGTTGAGAATAAATTGTTTTTAATGATGTATAAATCATCGATAAAATTCAACACTTTGGTTTGACCTCCCCCTGTACAATGAACGATACCATGAATTTTTTTTCTATCAATACTCTCAAAGATTGATTTTACAATAGGTAGATAGGTCCTTGTTGGTGAGAGTACAAATTTTCCAAGATCAGTATTGTATTCTTTGATGGGGTCCGTTAAAAAATAAGATCCATTATATGTTAATTCGGCTGGAATATCCGAATCAAAACTTTCTGGATACTTTCTTTTTACTTTTTCATTAAATATATCATGTCTAGCGGATGTTAATCCATTACAACCTATTCCAGAATTATAGTGATTTTCATAGGTTGCTTGACCATAAGAGGCTAATCCAACAATGACATCTCCATCTGATATATTGGCATTGTTAATGATTTTATCTTTTTCAATACGTCCCACAATGGAAGAGTCAACAACGATGGTTCTGATTAAATCACCTAAGTCTGCGGTTTCTCCCCCGCTGTTTGCTATGTTGATGCCAAAACCTCTTAAAGTTTCTAAAAAAGATTCTGTTCCTTGGATAAGGCTTTTGATGACTTGAGAAGGAATCTTTTTTTTGTTCCTTCCGATAGTCGATGATACAACAAAATCATCTATTGCTCCGACACACAACAAGTCATCTGTATTCATGACAATAGCATCTTGAGCAATCCCTTCCCATACAGATAAATCATTGGTTTCCCTCCAATATACATAGGCTAGGGCTGATTTAGTTCCTGTTCCATCAGCATGCATCAGTAGATAATGATTTTCACTTTTCGATATGGTATCGGGTAAAATCTTGCAAAAAGAATTTAAAAACAAACCTTTATCTAGTTCAGCAATAGCCTCATGAACATCCTCTTTTTTAGAAGAAACGCCTCTTTGAAAATATTTACTCATTTTGAATAAAAAAATATTTTATCAATAAAATATTAAGGTTTTTTTTGAATTTATTTTTAGCTCTTTTGTTTTGTTATTTTAATATTAGAAATAAACACAATTGCAAAAGTAATTTTACTGAATTAGATGATCAAACATCAGTGAAATTTTTATAATAATTAGCTTTTATGAGTAAATCAAAATTAGAGTACATCTGGCTAGATGGCTACACACCAACAGCAAATCTTCGTGGCAAAACAAAGATCATTGAAGATTTTAGTGGAAAATTAGAAGATTGTCCCTTATGGGCTTTCGATGGATCGTCAACACGTCAAGCAGAAGGTGGTGATTCGGATTGTTTGTTAAAACCTGTCGCTATTTTCAAGGATCCAGACCGCATCAATGGTTATTTGGTAATGAATGAAGTCTTAAATGCTGATAAAACACCACATGTTTCGAATGGACGTGCCACCATTGATGATGATGATGCCGACTTTTGGTTTGGTTTCGAACAGGAATACTTTTTATGGGATACCGAAACCAATCTTCCGCTTGGTTTCCCTAGAGACCAAACGCCTCAAGGCCAGTTTTATTGTTCCGTAGGGGCCAAGAACTCATTTGGTAGAAAAATCATTGAAGAGCACTTGGATCAATGTTTAGAAGCTGGTATCAATATTGAGGGCATCAATGGTGAAGTGGCCGCGGGCCAGTGGGAATTTCAAACGTTTGCCAAAGGTGCTGCTAGAGCAGGTGATGAAACATGGATAGCAAGATATCTATTAGAACGGATAGGAGAAAAGTATAGTGTGGCCGTGAATTGGCATCCTAAGCCATTAGGTGACACTGATTGGAACGGATCAGGTATGCACGCTAATTTTTCAAATAGTATTTTACGAGAATGTGGTGACAGAGCGATTTATGAAAAAATATGCGAGGGATTTCGACCTGTGGTCAATGAGCACATTGCCGTTTATGGCGCTGATAATGATCAGCGGTTGACTGGAGATCATGAAACCCAGTCCATACACGAGTTCAGTTATGGCATTTCCGATCGGGGTGCTTCGATAAGGATTCCCGTGATGACTGTCGAAAGTGGATGGAAAGGATGGTTAGAAGATAGACGACCCGCATCCAATGGAGATCCATATAAAATCGCTTCTCGGATCATTAAAACCGTCAAAGGGATAAAAACTTAAAATAGTACGTTTCATAATAGTTTTAGGTCGCTCCAAGGAGCGACTTTTTTATTGGAGAACATAAAAGAGATAACCAAAATACAAACCCAATAAAATCGTTCCTTCAAATCGCCCCAATGTGAGTTTTTTATTCAGATAAAAGATTAGGGGGTACAATAAGAGGGATAGTACCAACATAAAAATAATATCTCTTTGAAACAATTGAATATAATTTTCAGAAATCTTGAACTCTGAAACTATGGCTGCAAACCCAACGACAACGGCAAGATTAAAAATATTCGAACCTATAATGTTTCCAATGGATATGCCACTTTCTTTTTTAGAAAGCGCTACTACCGATGCCGCTAATTCTGGCAATGAAGTCCCAATGGCAACAATTGTTAATCCTACAATTCTTTGAGAAATTCCTAAATCGACTGAGAGTCTATTCACTCCTTTAACTAAAATTTCAGAACCTAACCATAAAAGAAATCCTGAAATAGTAATATATAAAATGATCTTATATCCTTGTTTAATCAAAACAACTTGAGAAGCTTCTATACCAACAACCGAATGTTGGAATCTGATTAAATAAAAAATTGTTGCGATAGCAATTATTAAAAGTAAAATTCCGTCTACTGTGTTTAAGTTTCCATCAAAAAATAAAACGGCTGAGAAAACTAGACTGACTATAAACATCAAAAGCCAAAGAAGTTTAATATTTGATGTTAAAGGAATAGAAATAAATAGAATCAATAATCCGAGAATAAACCCAATATTGGAAATATTGGAACCAATAATATTGCTTAAGGCTAAAATGGGCAATTCGCTTTCATTGGCATTCAACACAACAGCTAATTCAGGGGCCGATGTGACAAATGAGACAATAGTCACTCCGATGACAACCCGGGGTACTTTAAACTTTTCTGCCAATGAAACTGAACCAACACAAAGCCACTCACCCCCCTTGTATAGAAGTATAATACCGCAAACGATTGCAATGAAGTCATAGGACATAGGACACACAATATAACATTTCTAAATTCAAAAGAATCTCGCTTGTTGATTCTTAGTAATTTTGTTAGACGATTTTGGCCTCGTAGCATAATTGAATAGTGCACTTGATTACGGCTCAAGAGGTTGCAGGTTTGAATCCTGCCGAGGTCACTAAGAGCATGCAATAAATTGATCCAAAACCATGTGAGTCTTGTGATTTACATGATTTTTTTTGTTTTATTGGTTTTTACTTGATTTAAATTAAATTATTTACTGTAAGGATACCTTTTTAAGGTGCCTACTGAGCAGACACTTTGACTAAAACACTTGGTTCGAACAAGTATAGATGATTGGTCATTGGTCTGGATGAAAGTTTAATTTTTAAAGTCGACAACTAAGCATACAAAGCCCCTTTTCAGCATATGTTTTGGCTATAAAATAATGTAACGACATTGACCATAATTATTGTTGTGTAAGATTTCAAAAAAGACTGATAATCAAACTTTAAAGACTAAAACTTGACCTCTTTCTAGATGTTAATGATTCTATGTTTGAATAAGACTTTATGGATGATAATCCACAAATTTTTGTTTAACTAAAAATCATTTTCATGAAAGAAATTATTAAAAAATTTTCGATCCATGCGATTTATCTATTTACTGCTGCTTTAGTTTTTTCATGCAGCTCAGATGATGATGGTGACGATATTCCGACACCAGAACCTAAACCTGAAATTGCAACACCAGCAGCCAATTTTAGTTCAGAAATCATTTCTGCGACAATCCCTTTTGATATACCAAAGACCATTGAGTTTACCGACACTTCAACTAATTTAGTTCAAGAGGCTACTTACACATGGGATTTTGGTGACAGTTCAGAAACCTCCACAGAAAAAAATCCCACTTATACTTATGAAAAAGGTGGAACATATACCGTTTCATTAACAGTTACTAATGCTGAGAATAAAACCAATACATTCACGGCTGAAGTTGAACTTAGCAGTCCTTTAGTAGGGACATGGAAATTGAACCCAGATGCTGCCAATACTACCCAAGAACATGCCGATGTTAAGGGAGGAATGGAGTTTGGAGAAATTGCAGGATGGGATGATACCCAATGGACAGTCATTGGTGAAGGTGGTTATAGCACTTTCTGGTCAAATGCTATATTTTCTGGTAATTACTTTGAAAGGACTTCCATATTTGATGTAGCGTATACCATTGGTGCGGATGGTTCTTTCGAAAGACAAATCAACGGAGATTATTACGTTCATTATGCAGGAGAGCAAACCCTTAGTGAAGATGTGGACTGGAATGATGGTGGAGATCCACCGGTTTCGTTAAACGGTTACAAGTCAAGTAGTGATATGAGTTGGACTATTGCAGAAAACCCAGGTAATGCTGAAACAGCCGTGATAACGACAATAGGAGATGAGTCAACAGTACCTTTTTTGGGCATCTATTTTGCGGGAAACACTGAAATCGTTAGTGAAACTTGCACCTATGTAGTTTCGGTTGCTGATGAAAATCAGTTAATCGTATCTGGAATCAGTAATCTTTTTCCCGATAAAAATCTTTTTGTTTTAAAATTTAAAAGAGTTGATGAGCAATAGAATTAAACACACTTTACCTCATTAAAATAAATAAGCCCAGGACTAAAAACTGGGCTTTTTTGATTAATTGACATGCTAATCACACAATACCTTGCTTATTTTAAAACCTCAACCTCGAATTCCTTTAGAGTTCATTAAATATAATTTCATTCGGCGAATTGATGCTGTCTTCCTGATTTTCCATACTTCATCAATGTCATAGTTTCCTTCTTTGATTTTATGATATCTTCTAATAATCGGCTTTTTTAAGGATGTTGGCTGACCAAGAAGCTTCAAAATTTATTCTAGAATTAAGGAAAAAGGATGTTTTTTTGATTCCTCCTTTAAAAAATAATGACGCAACGCTATAAAGACATCTTTTTCCAAGCGACCAACAATGTAATTCACTCCCAAGAAAAGTAAAAGATAAATTTTAATTATTTCCAGAGATGCATTTTAGATCTTTTCAATGATTATTTCAGGAAAAGTATTTGAAATTTCTAGCAAGTCTTCTATTGACAATGGTACCAATCCCTCGTTCCATATCCGATAATCTTCTTCTGATATGGATTCAAGAAGTTGAAAAGCCCTTGCTTCAGAAGAAGCATTAATTCCATCTCCAAGATTCCATACTTCATCAAAACCAAAATTGGTATTTCGCACATTATGGCCTTCAGCGTTTAAAAAAGATACCATTGCATTCCCCTGACTACTTCCCCCAAAATTTTTCGTGGAGTTGACCCAAAAATCCAAATCATCGAACACTACTTCTGGAAAATATAGATTAATGGCTGCTTTGATTTGTGTACTCAACCAATTATTATATTGGAATTCGGCAGAAAACCCTTGCCAGTATAAAAAGGGCACATAACCAAAATAGCTTTCAAACCCAGGATGCGCAATAAGATAGGGGTTTAAGGAAACTCCTTTTACTGGAGAACTATCAGGAAATTGAGTTTCATTCTTTTTCATAAATGCCAATGTTGAAAAAGTACCCATGTTCCATAAATGAACCCCATCTTCTGCAGTCACGGAAAGTACAGTGTTAATTGTCGTCTTCGATTTTAAAGATTGGTTTAAGTTATTTATCTGCTCAGAGACTATTCCTGCTTCCCAATCTGCAATTCTTACTGAGGGTTGAAGTGGAGCTTCAGCAAAATCACTAATGACTTGCCTTAAAAAAGTTTCAGAGTCGTCTCCACTAAAATGCATCAAATAAAGAGAGCCTTCTTCATATCTAGCTCTCTCATCGGTTATCTTTCGTGCCACAGTTTCCCCGTCATTCACTCCTGAATGCCCATATAAAATCACATTTTTCACGGCATGATCGGAAATAAACTGCTCATATTGTTCGGGAAGGTTTAATAACTTGATCCAAGCCACGCCTGTTTGCTCAGAAACAGAATAATCATATCCAAGAGTACCATAAGTTGAATATCCGTTATTATTGGCATGCTCCAAAATAGTCTGAGTTTCTTTAAACGTATCACAACCAACTAAAAAATGTAAAGGCAAAACCAATGCTTTCATACTTCTTGCCAAATAAGGGATTCCTGGTATTCCGGTTGAAATGATAACCGTTTCAACGGGGGTATTTCTACCTATGACCTCATTGTAAAAAGATACGGTCTTATCCAAGGAGCGTTCTAAAAAATCTGGAGTGGATGCAATGGGACGTAATGGTGTATTCCAAGAATGAGAAATTCCAGACAGGAAATTTGTAGCAGCTTTTTGAACGGCGTATTCTGCACTCAGTCCATTATTAAGTTTAAATACATTGAGTCCACTATAGTCCTCACTTTCAATTTCATAAGTAACTGGATTGCTACTGGAGTTTACTCTAAAAAAGGTTTTGTAAAACTCTTTACTGCTTCCACCTTGAAAAGCAATATTGATAAAAACACCGTATGCCCTTGCCACAAAATCAGAGGGAATTTCAAAAATTGATTTTGAAGTAATCTGTTTTGTTTCCCCGACTTTTAAATCTATATTTTCTTCATATAATGATCTATACAATACCCCATCAGTCACTAGATTTTTGATTACAACTTCCATTTTTTCTATTGAAACGGCCTCTTCAGACTTGTTTTCTATAGAAAAGTTAGATAGTCTTAGATTGTCCTGTATTTCATATAAAGTTTTATCCGTCTGAACATGCCCTAATACCACATCAGTAACAAAATTGGAATTGGGTCTAGGAGGTTCTGGATTAACTTCATTCTCTGTCCAACAGCTCGCAAAAAAAGTTAGTGTAAAGAATACCCATGAGGAGCTCAACATCACTGCAATCATATTATTAAAATTTCTTATCAGTTAGCATATTTTTAAAGTTTAGGTGGAATTTTGGAATTGTCATATTTCTCAATCAATTCCCTTCCTATTTCAAATGCATTTCCCTCAGGAAGCTTTTCATAACTTTTATTTTCAAATGTCCAATCCCATTCGAATTGGGTGATCTTTTCAAAAAAAGCATCTGCATCAAACTCTCTATTGTCTTCAACGGTACCTACAACATCACAAACAAACATTTCCCACCTCTTTTTGTAATAATCCTTTGTGAGTCCGACCCAAGAACGATTGGCATAATCATTAAGACTTTGTGCCTTATTGCCCCAAGTTGTTAAAATATTTCGGGCATTGTGCTCGTAATATTTTTTTTCATCTTCATCAACACCAAAATCTTTGGCATTTTCTATCCATTTTCCCAATAGAAAAGATTGTTCGGTGGCCAGCAGTCTATCCAAATCATCAAATAGTTCTAGTATTTTTTCTCCCTTTTCTTTTAATTGCCCCAAGTCCCTATCGTAATAACTTTGACTAAATCCATCACGAAGTAGTCTAAAATGATTTCCTAAAAACTGTCTGCCAATATTGACTACATCGTATGCATAGGTTTGCCTAGTCTCTGATGGGTTTTCCAACATAAATTGCCATGCCTTAAAAAGGACATTATTGTCATAGTTAATATCCGGATTGGTTGTCCAGTTTCCACTTCCAGTCAAGGTAGGCCTAGCGTTCGTTAAAGTGGCCTGCCCTAAAGTTGTAGAGTATTGGTAGGTATTTTCGTGCAATAACTCCCATGCTTTTTCAAAACCATCATTTTTATTACCCGCTCTAGACTCCGCCCATTCTTTAATCCAACTTTTGGTATCAACGCTTCCACTAAGCCATGCTTTTTCAAACACAAAGGCGTACATAAGTGGGTTCACATCCAATGCTTCCAAGGTTGAACCTATGCCCCATAAATTGTCGCCAGAGTTCTGAAATGCATTTTCCATCCTTGATTCTACTTCATCCAAATTCCCCGCCAGCATGGTATTTCCTCCAAAATTTCCTAGATAGTTCCATAGAAAAGGCTGTCCAAAGAAGGAATCGGTCATTTTCCAAACTTCCTGATTTTCACAGAAGTAATCCAATAACTTCATTTTCCCCTGTGGCACGGCAGTAATCATGGCTTCTATACGTTCATTTGTCCAATGGTCGCGCTCAAAATAAAAGATCCATGACATTTGCAACCAAGAGGCATCCACATCCACATCAACCATAGATGTATAGATGGTATTGGCCACCGTAGCAAGGTATTCCTGTTCCCAACTTGGGGGATGCACTTCGTTAAATGGATCTGCCCCATAAATATGGTCAGTTCCATAAAGATTTGTCTGCTTAGTAAGGAACCTTTTTTGAATATCCTTGAAAAGAGGATCCAGTGGATCCAAAAAGAAACTGCGATATTTGTCATCAAAACCGCCCCATGAACTTAAACGGTTGATTTTAGCCTCTGGGAAAACTTCTGTTAACGCTTCTGGAACATGCCCTGCAAAAGCTGGTAATACGGGTGTCATTCCCAACTCTCGCTCCCTATCCACAATCTTTTTTTGAAGTTCCTTTTGATGTTCCAACCATGACATTGGCAAGGGACCTCCCCACTTATCCAAGTTGGACATGCGATGCCAAGGTAAGTGCGCTGGCCCAGTAAAATAAGATCGTATTTGTTCATCATCCATGCCTAATTCTTGCCATACTTCGTACCAAATGGCTTCTTGTCCTGTAATAGCCAAGGGCATAGTAATCCCATTCAGGGCCATCCAATCAATAAAGCGTTCCCAATCTTTCCATTGCCACCAAGGCATAGTATAGCCGAAGGTGCAATAATTAAGAAAAAAACGATCCTCAACCCTTGCAGCTCTACTAATGGGACTTGGGATTTCCGGAAGCTTTTTCGGAAGATCAACTTTATCATCAGAATACCACGAAACATAGGTTTTACAATACTTTTTTAAATAGTGGTTAAATCCCACTGCCAAAGAATTGTAATTATTTCCGGAAATGACCACTTTATGGTCCTTGGACTCTATTTTAAAAATATCCCTATCTCCTTTCTCCAATTTAAAAACAAAGTAAGAGGCATGGTCAGGAGCAATGCGCTGGACCAAATCTACAATCGGAGATCTTTGTACATCTTTGACAATAGGCTTTTGTTTGCATCCATAGAAAAAAAAGAGCAATAGTATTGCTGTAATTATCTCTTTACGAATCATATTGTAAATATGTAATTGTTGAACATTTGGATAATAAGGGGACGAAAACACGCCCCTTATCAAACTAACTGACTCTAACTAAACTTAAGTATGAAAAAGATTTTCTACTTGAATCAAATTTAAAATTGAAGTATTATAATCAGGTTGAATATTTGGTCAAAAGGGTATAGTGGTCGTTCTTTAAGTGAAAGGACATTATATGTTGACATGTCACTGAAGTTGCCCTACTATTTGTAGGGCTTCATTGCTTTTGGCGAAAAGCATTGCTCTTTGTTTGTTTTTCCCTATTTCAATCCATTTGGCGTGTTTTACGTTTCCTCGTACCAGAAGACCACTTTCTTGATAAGATTTTGGTATAAAACCTCCCTTCCCGTCACCCTTTAAATAAAGGCCAAACCCGGCATCATTTCTGGGTGTTTCCACTTCCGAATTATACAAGTTTCCTGATAAAACCAAATCTAATGGACCGTCAGCACCCACATCCTGGGTCAAAATACTATTTACAGAGGAGAATTGGGCCTCTTTTGGCAACGCGCGTATATCAAATCTACCATCGTCCAAATTTTCAATGTAACTAGATGCGAAGGTTTGTGCCTTATAATTTAGTGCATTTTCCAATCCTTTTGTAGAATAGACATCGGCTAAGCTCGCTTGAGAAAAAGAGGTATAGTCTTCAAATTTTATCTTAATTGCAGGAATCTGTTGTGAGGAACACTCACGCCCTCTTACAGGATATTGGGTACCTTCATTGTAATACCCCAAAACGATATCTGTACTTTTATTATTATCAAAATCGTCTGCATAAATAGCAAAAGGTTCTTCAGTAGAGGCCCTGTATTTATAATTCAAGCCAACATTACCTGCAATAAAATCCATGTCTCCATCTGCATCAAAATCTTCGGATATGATACTGTACCACCATCCTGTGGTATCTTCGCTCATCCCAAATTCATCTGTTTTATTCACCAAAACCCCATTTTCATTGATCAGAAAGGTTAGTGGCATCCATTCACCAACCACAGCCAGATCAATCAAAGTATCATTGTTGATATCGACCCAAACACCATCGGTCACCATCCCAATACCAAGCAAATCTGGAGCTATTTCTTTGGTTACATCCACGAATTTTACCTGATCACCGGCACTATCATTTCTAAGAATAAAACTATCTGTCGGATAGGGGTAATTTCTAGGTAACTGACGTCCCCCAACAAATAAATCTAAATCACCATCAAAATCAAAATCAATAGGTCTGACTACACTACCGCTTATATGCATTGCTGGCAGGGAGTTCACCATTCTATTGAAATTACCTTTTCCATCATTGAGATAAAATCGATCCTGATAGGCATTGGACTCTTTATAAAATTCATTGCCGCCGCTCACTACATACAAGTCTGCATCCCCATCATTATTGGCATCAAAAAAAATGGCATCAACATCCTCGTAAATTTTATCTACAATCCAAGGCGTCTTTTGCTCCCCTTTTTCAAACGTACCATCGTTCATTTGATAAAAGATGTTGCCCGGATACCCCACAGCTCCACCTACATAAAAATCCTCCAATCCATCATTATTAACATCCGATACAGCTATGGCCGGCCCTAAAGTTGACATTTTGTGAGGCAAGAGCACCTGATAATAGAAGTCATCAAAAACATTTTCTGAATGCTTATGGTACAATCCCATTTCAGTAGTAATATCCTTGAACAGCACTTTTCCCTTTTGAGATTGATTGTACTTATCCATTTTGATTCCATTCTGAAAATCCAATCTTAACTTCTGACCGGCCTCCAATGCATATAGTTTTTGGACTTGACCATTGGGCCATTCCACCACAATACTGTCTATAAATTTAGACCTTCCAACACCAAAATAAAGTTCTGAAGGCATAGACGATTGAAACCCTCTAGTGGGATTCAACTCTTGAAACTGAAGTTCGCCTTTTTGAAATAGTGTAACTTTTGAACCTATTCCATAAGGATTTGATTTTGGGCCATTGAACGAAAGATGAATATAATTCTGGTCTTTCAAAGTATTCTCATACACAAAACTGACTTCATCCAAATTATTCACCACCAAATCCAAATCTCCATCATTGTCCAAATCACCGTAAGCCATTCCATTTGAAAATCCTTTATGATCAAACCCCCAGTTTTTTCCAAAGTTCTCAAAAGTAAAATCCCCTAGATTTTTAAAAACATAGTTTTCAATTTTTTCAGAAGGCATGGCATTGACCATCTCAACCAAATTTATATCTTCTCGTTGAACACCTTTAATTTTTTCATTCACCTTCTTGAAAAAATCCTTGTTATTGATTTCCCTTTTGGTACCATTGGTAACCAATAAATCTTTGTATCCATCGTTGTCCAAATCTGCAAATAAGGAAGACCAACTCCAATCAGTGAGTGCTACACCCGCCAACTGTGGAATATTGCTGAATATCGGCAGTCCATTATGTGCATTCCCTAAATTCAACTGGAGGGCGTTTTGCATATACTGTGTCTTGAAACCATATTTTTCTATGTCTTCGAACATCTTAGGATTCATACTTTGCATATTGGCCTTTGAACGACGATTGTTTTTTGGGGTCATGTCTAGCTGAAAGAGATCTATATTTCCATCATTGTTAAAATCGGAAGCATCAGATCCCATTCCAAAAAATGCAGTTTGTTCAAAAGTATTTTCTATTTCATCTGCAAATGTTCCATCTCCATTATTGATATAAAACAAATCAGGTGATGCAAAATCATTTGAAATATAAATGTCTACCCATCCATCATTGTTATAGTCGGCTATAGAAGCGGATAGGGACAGGCTGTAGGATAAAATTCCTGCGTTTTCGGTGACATCGGTAAACGTGCCGTTACCATTATTTCTATACAAGGTGTTGGATTCAGAAGGAGCAACCCTGGACATTCGTTTATCATACTCTGAAACAGAAGTATTAAAAGGGGTCACAGGATAATTTATAGATAATAGATCTAAATCCCCATCATTGTCATAGTCAAAAAAATACCCCTGAACACTATTGCCTTTATCAGCAATCCCATAGGCTTCGGCCATTTCTTCAAAAGATAACTTACCATTGGAATCGATTCCCTGGTTTACAAACAGCTGGTTTTTGGTATCTGTCCAAATTCCTGAAACACTAGCATAAATATCGAGCCACCCATCGGCATTAATATCCACAAAGGTTACTCCAGTGTACCATCTGTTATCTCCTTCTGTTCCGGTTGTACTAGTAATGTCATCAAAATGTAAATTCCCGATATTACGATAAAGCTTATTTTCTATCATATTCCCTGAAAGGTAGACATCGTGCAATCCATCGTTGTCCAAATCTCCAATGGCTACTCCACCTCCCATGTACATATAACCATAGTTGAAGTAATTTATGGAGTCGTTCTCGTTCAGATTATTGCTGAAATCCAGTCCAGATTCATCTTGGGATAATAGTCGAAACAAATGACCTCCATTGGTATTTGCATCCTTTTCTGAACACGAAGATGTAAGAAATAACATCAAGATGGCAGTAACTTTAACAAAAAAGGCAATGTATCTATAGGTCATTTTTTTGTGATGTGCTTTTGAATTGATCAAAGAAAAGGAAGGGCAATGATTTTATTCCAATCATTGCCCCTTATTATCAACTACGTTTTAATACCCAGGGTTCTGGCCTAATGAAGGACTTGCTTCAATTTCACTTCGCGGTATGGGCAAAAAATTCATTTTTGGATCCCAAATTCTTAAATCATCAATAATCCTATCGTCATATGAATAGGTATCTCTAACTGGATTTGTAGAAGTGTCTCTTGTTATAGTCACTCCCATGGCAGGTTGTGTCAAAACCTGATTACCAATTTGCCAACGGATAATATCATACCATCTATGGTTTTCAAAGGCCAATTCCACCCTTCTTTCATTTCGATATCTTTGCCTTAATGCATCTCCTGATTCTGTTACTGGAGGCATATTTACATTTCCTCTTGCCCTTACTGTGTTAATGGCGTTTCTAGCCTCTCCAAAATTCCCCAATTCTATTTGAGCCTCAGCATAATTCAGATAGAACTCAGCTTTACGCATATAAATCCAAGGGGTCAATACTTGAGCTGTAGCACCAAAGAGATTTAAAGGAGCTTTCGATATATCCGTTTGTTTGAGCACATTATAGTGTGAAACAGTACCCCCATTTGCTACGGAAGCCAATCCAGCAAGCTCAGAATTGGATGGATCATCACTATCTATATGATATTCTATATTGGTGTTCATTCCATTGACCTGAATTACACTATTATGGTGAATTAAAGTCATATCCAGCCTGGGATCCCGATTCGCATATGGGTTTTGGGGATCTACGGGACTTCCATCCAGTGTTTCATACGCGTCTACCAAAGACTGTAGAGGGGTAAAGAAACGAGTATCCACATCTCCAAAATAATTAGGGGGTAAGAAATATCTATCCACATTGAAAAACCAGCCAAACAAGACAAATTGTGGATTTTCCTGGGTATATCCCCTTGCCATGATCACTTCACGAGAACGTTGGGCATTGTAGAGGTTTGAGTAATCTGGGTCTATGGTGTACTCAGGAAGATCAATGACCTCTTTAGCCGCATTGGCTGCCGCCTGCCACTTGGGCACATCTCCGGATGGGTTGTGTAGTTCACTTGCAGCATAGAGTAATACTCTTGCCTTTAGTCCCATAGCCGCACCTCTCGTTGCACGACCTGTGTTACTATCAAATCCTTCTATGGGTAAGTTTGGAATGGCCAAATCCAATTCACTGACAATAAAATCAACTATTTCGTTGTATGGAGTGCGACTTCTATCAAAAGATTCACTTCCCAATTCAATAACTTCGGTTATCAATGGTACATCCCCGTAAAAACTAATCAGGTCAAAATAGCCCCATGCCCTCAAAAAACGCATTTCCGCACTAAGTCTGTCAACTACTTCAGGGCTAGCTGTTGAGTTCTCAATTCTTGAAAAATAAAGATTGGCCTTTCTTATTTGGGCATAATTTTCACTCCAGGCATCACGTGTAAAACCTTCACCATTATCAGGTGTGGTCTCTCCCCTATTATAACGGGTAAAGTTGTTCCCATCGGGATCCAAGTTAACCGCATCGTCAGTTGATCCATCTGTAAAAAATGCCCCAAATTGGTAAAATCGCAATATGTTGTAGACATCATTTACATAGGCTTCCAACAAGACATCATCATTAAAGACATTTTCGTCAGAAATATCCGAAAGAGGCTGCTGATCTAATATATCCTCACTGCAAGAGGAAAAAATGAATAAAATCATGGTCAATAGCCATAATAACCAGATCAATCCAAGATTTGATTTTTTAATTGTTCTATTGTTCATCATCATGCAATCTTTTAAAAGGTTATGTTAGCTCCCAAATTAAAAATCTGTTGTTGCGGAATCTGCCATGCCAATCCATCCGTAAGTTCTGGATCAGCCAATCCATCTTTTTTCAACTTGTCAAATGTCAAAAGGTTACTTCCACTCAAATAAATACGAAGACCTGAAATACCAACTGAGTTTAATGGCTTATTAGGAACAGTATACCCCAATTGTAAGGTGCGCAAACGAACGAAAGAGGCATCACGTTGCCAAAATGTCGATGGAAACTCAGCCGCATTATATCCATTTCGTAAAGACTCTGGCCCGCCAATTCCAGGTAAAATTGAATTCGGAGTATCTGGTGTGTAGGCATTTCGAAGTACGTAAGATGTATCTCCTTGTCCATATATGGCTCCAATCTGAAGATTTGCATTGGCCTGGCCTTGAATTAAAGCATTAAAATCAAAGCCCTTGTAAGTTAAGCCAAGATTGAGACCAAATGTTATTTCTGGTATGTTAGTTCGCTCAAATGCAATTCGATCATTGGGTGTAATTTCACCATCCCCGTTTGTATCAGTGTAAATTAAATCTCCTATTCCCGCTCCGGCAGCGCTAGGAAAATTGTCCAAATCTTGTTGTGTTTTGTAAATTCCAATAGCGTCATAAAGCAAGACACTTCCTATAGGCCTTCCTTCAAGGTTTTGATAGGGTTCGGCTGGTGCTACGGCATCTTGAAAAACCAAGGTATTCTTTGCATAGGCAAAGTTGGCTTCTGCATTGAAACCTACCTTGCCAAGGTTATCTCTATAGCCCAAAATCGCTTCAAAACCTTTATTTTCTGTCTTACCAATATTTTCATCAGGTAACACCAATCCTACGAAATCAGGAACACTGACATTTCTTGGTGCCAGGACATCATTCCGGTTTTCTTTGAACACATCCAAAGTGAAATTGATCCTATTTTCAAAAAAGGCTGCATCAATACCAATGTTTATACTTTCTGCAGTTTCCCATGTAATGTTTGGATTGGCAACTGTCCCAACTTGGGCTACGGTCGTATTGTCTGTCAAAGTGCCTGTCCCAAAAGGAAATGACCCATCTACTGCAAACCTGTTCAAGAACTGAAATGCCGCAATACGATCGTTACCCAATTGCCCCCAAGAAGCCCTCAATTTAAGATTACTAATTGTACTACTTTCCTTGAAGAAGTCTTCTTGTGAAATACGCCAACCAAGTTCCACTCCAGGGAAGAAACCAAACCGATTTCCCTCAGGAAAGTTGAAACTTCCGTCATATCGAAAATGGAATTGGGCAAAGTATTTCTTATCAAAATCATATCCTACCCTTCCTAGGTAATTTTGTCTAGCTTCTTCATTTGCGAAGGACCCATTTTCTTGAGTGTCAACACTACCTGCGGCAAGTTGGTCAATTTCAGCCGTCAAGAAACCCCTTCGAGATGCCGTTGTCAGGTTAAATTCGCTTTGACTCTGCTCATATGCCAAAAAACTATTGACACTGTGCTTTCCAAAGACCTTTTCATACGAAATACGAAAATGAGAGGTACGCTCCAAGTTGCGTTCGTATTGCTCGATCAATTGGATTTCCCGATTAATTTGCGACTCTTCCAAAGATTTATCATCTTGAAGTATGTACTGTATAAATGGCCTATCAAATCTTTTGTCATAATTCTGATTGAATCGGGTGGCAAACCAACCTCCAACGATCAAACCTGGTATCGCTTTAATGTGATAATCCAGACCTAGTTTGCTATTGAATAAGGTATTGTTTTCTCTACGATAACCCCCTTCTTCTTGAACCAAAGCCAATGGGTTAGGTGCATTCATGGCCAATGCTATCGGTTGACCGTCAATAATGGCGAGATCAATTGGTAATCCATCAGCTGTTGCCCTAAGCACCGTAAATGGATCGGTAGCGTAGAATTGGTTTTCATCATACCTTCCTGCCAGATTCAAAGAAATTTTCAGATTTTCTAACGGCTTAATATCGATATTGGATCTGAAGTTATATTGGTTGACATCTGTAGAATTATCATTGTTTATTACCCCTTCCCTTTGGGTCGTTCCCAATGAAACAAAATAATTGGTCACCTCAGTACCTCCTCGAAGTGAAAGGTTGTGACGGGTTTGGTGAGATACCCTATTATAGACCTCTCTAAACCAATCCGTACTTCTGAAGGCAGGGTCTCTATAACTTTCAATTTCTTCATCTGTAAATCTGCGAATCAAAGGGATTGCTGCATCACGCTCTTCAATGGCCTTGGCCTGCAAAGCAAACTCAAGAGCACTTGCCCTTTCTGCAAAACGGGTCGGTTTTGAGAATCCAGAATTAATTGTATAATTAAAGGTTGGCTTTCCCCTCTGCCCTCTTTTAGTAGTTACAAGAATAACACCGTTAGCAGCCCGTGCACCGTATATTGCTGCAGAGGCATCTTTAAGAACCGTTACACTCTCAATATCCTGTGGATCGAGGCCACTCAGGCCATCTGCTCCTATGACCCCATCAATGACCAAAAGCACACCGTTATCCCTAAAAGTTCCCCTACCCCGAATCAATATACTAATGTTTTCACGACCAGGCTCTGCCGATGTCTGATTCACCGACAATCCAGGTAATCTACCTGCTAAAGCTGTGGCAAAGTTTGCATTGGGGTTTTGCTTTGTCAATTCTCCAGGTACTTGGGCAACCGCACCTGTTAATTCAACCTTCTTTTTGGTACCGTAACCCACCACTACTACATCGTCTAGTTTGGTAATGCCTTCTTCTAATTGAATATTAATACTAGTTTGATTGTCAACTACAATCTCTTGGGTTTTGAATCCGAAATGGGAAAACACTAGAACATCTGCATCTGCTACACCCGAAATGCTAAAGATTCCATTAAAATCGGTTGAAACCCCATTTGAAGAGCCTTTAACAACAACGGACACTCCAGGCAAAGGCTGATCACTTGTATCTCTGACCACTCCATTTAGCTGTTGCTGGCTAAAACCTATTGTCATTACAAAAAAGAACGCCATGGACAACCATTTCATCAACGTAGGTTGTATTTTCATAAATTAAAGAGTTGTAAGTTTCGTTGTCCAACAAATATAGATTTGAGGATTCCGCCTTAGGTTTAAAATTTAATCTTATAGGTTTCATAATTGTTCTTTTCAAATGATTCAAATAGTTTTTGACGTTTTATTATGATGTGATTTTTAATTTTTAACTTTTCACTCATTTTGGAGTACCTATGGCCATATCCGCTAAGTTGATATTACATTTTAATCGACTATCAAGCTTTCTTTTATTTGTATCTGTAGCATGTCTCCAAGTCCTTGTGGCACAAGAACGTCATCTTGATTTCGAGGAATTCATCATTGAAGATGGTTTTGCCTCAATCAACTGTATTCTTAAAGATAAAGAAGGGTTTATGTGGTTTGGCGGAACCCATGGGCTATACCGATACGATGGATATGGCTTCAAGACTTATTTTGCTAACGATGGGGATTTGTCGTCTTTAAGCAATAATAATGTCATAACTATTTTTCAAGATCGTGAGGGCCTTATTTGGATCGGAACCATGCGTGGAGGTGTGAATTGTTACAATCCCATTGATGAAACTTTTGTTAACTACAAGAATACCGAAGCCTATTCTTTGTTTACAGATAATTATGTAACCGCTATCACGCAAGATGAAGATGGTCTTATATGGATTGGAACCTTTGGAGAAGGCATATACATCTACGATAAGAAGTACCGAACTTTCTCAAAAATCAAAAAGGATTCAAGTAATAGCAATACCATAAGCAACAATGATGTATTTTCAATTGTTGCTGAAGGAAAAAAAATATGGATAACCACCAATGCAGGTGTTTTAGACTGTTATGATAAATCAGAAGGTCGTTTTTTCCATTATACGTATAGTCCAAAGTCTTATAAAAGTTCAAGATCAGGTCAGCGAATTGCCAAAGATCATTCTGGGAATATTTGGATTTCAACGGAAGAAGAAGGAATATTTATGTTTGACCAAAACAAAAAGACTTTTTATAACTACCGAGTTATTAAAGGGAAACCTTCTATAAGCACGAACAATATCACAGATATCAAAATTGGTAAATCTGGAGAAATTTGGGCTACTACTGGGGAAGGCCTAAATCTAATCAATACAACATCCAATGACATACAGACTTTCAAAAGAGACGCTTTTGACACTAATAGTTTAACTAACGATATTGCTTATTGTCTATTTGTAGATAAAGACGGAACATTGTGGATGGGTATGGGGGATGGTACGGTAAATAAAACCGTTGACTCACCTTTTGAAATCTATCAAACTTCATTTTCAAAAGAAAATAGTCTAAGTTTTAATGTTGTTGGTTCACTCTTTTTAAAAAACAATATTCTGTGGGTAGGGACAGGTGGCGGTGGATTGGATAAGTTCGATTTATCCAATAGGACTTTTACGAATTATCACCACAACGCAAATAGGTCGGGGAGCATCCCCTCCAATATTGTGATGAGCGTCTTTGAAGATGGAGAATCAAATTTATGGATAGGTAATCCTACAAAAAGTATCGTTGTACTAAAAAAAGATGGGACTGATTTTTTTATCCAGCCCAAGATTAACTACAAAGGACCTCCTATTTCCGTATTTGACCTTGCTGATGATCAAAACGGCAATCTTTGGATTGCCACTTACAACCAAGGTTTATTCTCATACAATAAACTATCGCATGAATATTTCAATTTTCAATATGAAGAAAATAAGCATGGTCTTGTTTCAAATAAATTGTTGCGATTATTATGCGATAAATTCAAAAGATTATGGATAGGAACTCTAGATAAAGGAATTCAACTCTATGATTTAACCAAGAAAAAGTTTTTAACCTTAAAAGAATTGGGGTTCAAGAATCCACCAGAAATGAAACACCCTATAAAAGATATTTATGAAGATAAAGTGGGAAACATTTGGATCGCTAGCGAAGGTAAGGGAGTTTATAGGTTGAATATGAAAACCAAAAAGATAACTTCTTTTGGATCAGAAGAAGGGTTTCCTAGTAATTCTGTATACGGTATAATACAAGACCATTTTGATGACTTTTGGTTTTCAACAAATAAGGGTCTCGTCAATCTTAAAAGTGGTACACAAAAAATAGTGACATACAATACAAAAGACGGCTTGCCTACCAATGACTATGAATCGGGTGCTATTGCCATTTCTAAAGAAGGTGAATTGTTCTTTGGTAGTAAAAAGGGGCTTGTCGCTTTTTTTCCTGAAAATCTAGAAACCAGAAATGCCCCTATCGATTTAAAACTTACCGGTTTCAGATTGTTCAATGATAAAGTCAATGTACATCAAAAAATTGAAGGCATTGTACCATTGGACACTTCCATAACCTATAAAAAACATATAAGATTACCGTACTTTTTGGATAATTTTGCCTTGGAATTTGCTTCTGTAGGCCATCCCTCTCCCCATAGCATTACATACGAATATCAATTGGAGGGACTTGATGAACGATGGATTGGCACTTCATCAGAGAGAAATTTTACCACCTATTCCAATACTCCACCTGGAGATTACACTTTTAGGGTTCGCGCTTATGAAACAACCACTAGTGAAGCACCCAGATATGCTGAAAAGGCAATAGCCATAACCATTACCCCAGTTTGGTGGCAGACTAATTGGGCTTATCTCATCTATACAATGCTGTTTGGTGGTTTGATATATTTTGTTTACCAGAGTATCACAAATAGGGTGAGATTGCAAAATCAACTATTAATTGAAAAATTCAGTCACGAAAAAGATCAAGAACTCCATCAATCCAAAATAAGTTTTTTTACCTCAATTTCCCATGAACTTCGTACTTCTTTGACATTGATTTTAGCCCCCTTGGGAGAACTTAGAAAAACAAAATTTGACAATAATAGAACCAGCAAACTCGTTATGACCATGAATCGCAATGGGCAACGTCTATTAAATCTTGTCAATCAAATTTTGGATTTCAGAAAAATAGAGTCCGGTCTTGGCAAATTACAAGTATCATCTATTGATACTGAATTGTTTTTTGAAGAAATATGCATTCCTTTTCAACAATTCGCAAAAGAAAAGAAGGTTACTTTTAAAACTGACTTCTCCAAAATTCCTAGAAAATGTTGGATGGATATTGAAAAAGTGGAGATTATGGTCTATAACCTGCTTTCCAACGCATTTAAGTATGCCAAAACTACGGTTAGCATTGAGGTGCATACCCTAAATAACGAAAAAGAACTGCTGATAAAAGTTTCTGATGATGGAAGGGGTATTACTAAAAAGAACCAACAAAAGGTTTTCAACCGATTTTTCCAATCCGAGCACAATACCATTGAACAGGGTACAGGATTGGGCTTGGCTATCACTAAAAATTTAGCAGTACTACATCGTGGCTCCATCACCGTAGACAGTATACCAAATTCAAATACTGTATTCTCTTTAATCTTTCCCATTTCGAAAGAAGTTTATACTAAAAAGGAGTTAACCCTTGACAAGGAGACTAAAAATCTTGTAAATCAATCAAATGAACTACAATCCACATCAAAAAATCAAAACAATCTAGTTGAAAAACCCATACTACTAATCGTTGAAGACAATGAAGAAATGAGAAACTTTTTGAAAAGCAGTTTCTCACAAAAGTATATTGTCAATATAGCTAAAAATGGTTTGGAGGGTTTGAATCTAGCTTATGATATTGTTCCAGACATCATCATTTCCGACATTATGATGCCCGAAATGAATGGTCTCGAATTATGTGAAAAACTGAAAACAGATTATAGAACATCACATATTCCCATCATACTCCTCACTGCAAGGGCCTCAAATACTTTTATAATAGAAGGTTTTGATTATGGTGCTGACGATTACCTCACCAAACCCTTTAACATAGACCTATTAAGTGTGCGATTGAACAACCTTTTGGAATCCCGAGAACTTTTAAGAAAAAAATTCAAAAAAGAAATTATCTTAAAACCAAAGGACATAGCTATTAATAATACCGATGAACGGTTCTTGGAAAAGCTCATGGAACTGATCGAAAAGAATATGTCCAATGAAAAGTATGCCGTATCCACACTTGCCAAGGATATAGCCATGAGTCATTCTGCACTGTATCGTAAAATGAAGGCATTGACCAATCAAAACATCAACGATTTTGTAAAATCAATGCGATTAAAGCGAGCTGCTGATTTAATTCAAAAAAGTGATTATAACATTAACGAAATATGTGACTTGACAGGGTTTTCAAATCCCAAGTACTTCAGTACTTGTTTTAAACAAGAATATGGTGAAACGCCTACAGAATTTAAAAAGAGTCAAGTTCTGACCACTTGATTTACTTATCCAAAATATGTGCCCTACTATCTTGTATTTCCAAATAGTTTTATACTAAATCCATCCCATTTCGCATGCAATTTCTCCTTTACTAGTGCTATCTCTACCACCTATTGTAAATTGTTCAGCACATAAATTCACAGAAGATTGTCTTTAAAAAAAGATTCGAATTTTGGAATATTTTTGTGGATTTTAAACTAAAAAGGCAATTATGACAAAACAAAATATTATAAGAATAGTTTATGGTGTTTTACGCATAGGGTTGGGGATATTAATGATCTATGCGGGAACTGAAAAATTTAAAAAACCCATTCCCACACCCCAAGAGCATGTCGAAAAATTGACTCAGCTCGTCGAATCAAATAAAGACACCTATTTTGCCATCTCAGCTTACATGAATGGCATGAAAGTCACTGGATTTGCTTACGAACTATTAGCTTTTTCAGAAATTATTTTGGGATTGCTTTTATTATTTCAATTCACAAGTTTTATCGGAGCCATATTTTTAATTCCCATTACTCTGCATATTTTTCTTTTTCATGTGTTTCTAGAAGGTGACGAACTCAATGAAGTGATTCAAACAGGAATTTACTTTTTGGTGAATTTGATGTTAATCGCCAAAGAACATAAAAAATGGAAGCCTCTTCTTTGGATCAAACCATGAAAAGACTGTTAGCTTCGTGACGGTATATCGCAACTCATCAAAACCGAATCTCTTTCAAAAATCTTCCATCATGTGAGAGCTTTTTCTAAAAAGAATTCGACTTCTCATTAATTTTATTTTATCGGAAAGGCATTTTAAAACTCCAATTGATATAAGTTTGCCCCCGCTTTAAATCGATGGGCTGCAAAGTAGTCATGACCTTGGATAACCAATCTTTATCAATGATGATGATCACCATGTTTTGCATGTCATCATACCTGTGTCTTTGCTACTAACTGAAATAAAAACAAACAAATTTTGAACTCCTTTGGTAGTAGCTATGCCAAAAGGAGTTTTTTGTTTATAAATCAATCTTAACATAACATTTTGAATAAGATAGGAAAAGTAGTGTTTTACTTTTCTAATGAAAGTCCTGGGATTTTTCGGTTATAAAAGGTGTTATAACCAGTGAAGTTGATTATTTGCACTTGATTTCCTTGTTTTATTTAATGCAAAATGTTGTTTGAGTTGAAAATCATTTTAAAATTTCACGCTGAATCTCAGTGAAGTAATATGCTAAAAGAAGGTTTTTAAAATCAAATGAAATCAAGACCCCATTATTTAAACCTAATGAAAAAAAATGAAGATTCAACTTTATAAACCCGAACCAAATAGTGCTGCAATTTTTAAACGTCGAGTTTAAAGATCAAAACAAATTCAATTCAAAATGGCAAACAATATTAAACAAAGACTAAATGAGCTTTCCAATCTTGACTGGAGCTATGATGAAGATATCATTCATTCATTGACGCATCAAACAACAAATGCAAAATCAAATTCAATAGTGCTTCAACACAAAAACGAATTAAAACGAGCCAGCTCTTTGTGGAATGCCTTTGTCAATAAAATCCATGAAGCTGAGATTAACCACTATTTAAAGGGTTTATCGCAACTTCCTATAAATACAACTCAGGAGAGTCGATATATGCTAGTTCTCAAATCGGCTCTAGCGATAAAACAAGGTTTACTCGATAGTGTACCCAAAGAATTAATTGTTAGAGGAATCATAGAATTATTGCACGCCAATTCAAACAGCAAAAAAGTACTCTACTTTTCTGATTCAATCAAAGATGGCGATATCGCTAAATCAAAAATTCAAGATCATTATGGAATCATCAACGAGCGATATGGCGTAAATGTTCAAGTGGCCGGTTACATTAGTTCTATACCAGGTAGAAGTCTACAATCTGGCAGTCAGATTATTGATTTTCTTGGTAGTCGAGCGGAACTAGAATCGGAATATCATTCAAACAAAATTTATCGATCGGTTCATATTTTGGTGAATAATGCAAGTCGTGCAAAGTTTGCGGGTCACGAAAACGCAAAAGGCTCTGATTGTCTTTGGGCAAGAGTCAGGGATTCAAAAACAAATACCGTACATAACGTCATTGGTGTAGACAATGATGCTTTCATCCCATTTCGAGAATCCATCGATGATCTATTTATTATCAAAGGAGTTCCAAACCATCCCAAACTATCGGACCTAAGCCAAGGAACCCAATTTCGCTCGTTAAAATACTTTGTTATCCCTCAATCACTTTGTGCCATAACAAAGGGGGGTTGCCCTCCTGGTTTTGCAGTTACCAAAGTGGATGTTGACAAACAGATTCCAAAGCTTGCAATTCAAAAGGATGAAGTTATTCTAGTTAACCCAGATCACTTTTTAAATGCGAAATCTTTGTCTTACCATCCAGACGGTATTTTAGGAATTTCACGTTATCTAGGAGTGCCATTAGATTCTGAGGTCAAAGCTGAATTTTTTCATCCCGATACTCATGAACTGATTGATACTCGAGTATTAATCATCACGGAGCATCTTGGTAAACATAGTGGCAAGGATACGATAATCAATGGCTCTAGTCGTGGTTTAAATGGCTACATACTTCCAGAAGTCGGAAAATCATGGAACAAATCAAGTTTTAATGACTATGCATTTTATATTCAGAAAATGCCCATAGGGACTCGTGTCAAAATTTCAAAAAACAGATAATATTCAACTTATAAATAAAATTTAATCACAAAAAAAAATTTAAATGAAACAATTATTTATTCTCTTTTTACTGATCGGATTTACCCCTAGTTTATTCGCTCAAAACACATTCAACGGTAAAGTCGTTGATTCAGAAAACCAGCCTTTAGCTGGTGTCAACATTAAGGTAGAAGGGACAACTACTGGAACAACATCCGATTTTGATGGACGGTTTTCAATCACCACAAGTATTGAAAATTCCATACTCGTATTCTCTATTCTTGGTTATGAAACTCAAAGAATTTCAGGGACAAAGGACTTAGTAGTTATTTTGTCAGAATCTGCTGAATCCATATCAGAAGTTGTCCTTGTCGGTAGTCGAAACCCAAGACAAACGAAGTTAGAAACTCCAGTGGCTGTAGACGTTATAGATGTCGCATCGACTCGACTGCTAACAGCACAAACGACGGCCAATGACTTTCTATCGAACATCGTGCCTTCTTTCAATTCCATCAGACAATCATCTTCTGATGGAACAGAACATATAGATCCTGCTTCTTTAAGAGGTTTGGGGCCCGATCAGGTTTTAGTGCTTGTCAATGGTAAAAGAAGACACACCACCTCATTACTAAATAATCAAGGGACCTTTGGTAATGGATCTGTTGGAACAGACTTATCTTCCATTCCAACATCTGCAATTGATCGAATCGAGGTGCTCAGAGATGGGGCTGCAGCACAATATGGTTCCGATGCCATTGCTGGTGTTATCAATATCATATTGAAAAAAAATATTGGACTACAAGCCGTGGCTACTTACGGTTTTACTTCAGAAGGGGATGGTCAAACCGCAAACATCAACCTAAACTATGGCACTAAAATCGGCGATGATGGATTTATCAATCTAACGGCTGAATTTGACAATCGAGCAAAAACAACCCGAACTCAGAATCATGAGCTAGTGATCTACGATCAATCCGAGTTGGGTAATTTCTTTGCTTATCCATTTTCAAATGATGGAGCTAGAAAAAAAGATGATGAATTAATCGCTGCTGCTGGTTTGACTCGTGATGATTTTAACTTTCAGATTGGAGATGCCGGCATTTCAAACATACAGTTATTTACCAATCTGGAAGTTCCAACTAGTGAGCGTGGTAAATTCTATGCAGCAGGTGGAGGAAATTTTAGATCCGGTGATGGATTCGGATTCCGAAGATTACCCTCTGAGCAGCATACTTTGGAAATCTTTCCTAATGGATTCCAACCTGTTTTAGAATCTCATATTACCGACCTTTCTTTGATTACTGGATTCAAAACAAAATTTGGCGAATGGCATTTTGATATCAGCAACACAATTGGTCATAATAAATTTGATTATTCCGTCACTAATACCGTAAACGATGCGCTAGGTCCCAATGGACCAACTTCATTTGAAGCAGGTTGGACATGCCTTTTTTCAAAACACTATCAACATCGACATCTCACGATTCAATGAAAATATATTGAGTGGTCTGGGAATAGCATTTGGTGCTGAATATCGATTGGAAAATTATAGCATCCATCCGGGGGAAGAAGGGTCTTATATTGGAAATGGAGCACAATCATTCCCTGGTTTTTCTCCTGACAATGAACTGGATGAAGGAAGGGCTTCCTTGGCAATCTATACTGATTTTGAATTCAATCTAACCAAACAATTTTTAATTGGGATTGCTGGACGCTTTGAAAACTATAGCGATTTCGGAAGCACACTCAATGGTAAATTGGCTACTCGATATCGATTGGCTGACAATTTTTCTTTAAGAGGAGCTGTTGGAACTGGTTTTAGAGCCCCATCATTGCATCAAGAATATTTTAACAACATTGCCACCGTATTGGTCGACGGCAATCTAATCAATGGCGGTACGTTTAGAAATGATAGTGACATAGCCAATGAATTAGGCATCTCCGAGCTAAAAGAAGAAACTTCATTGACTTTAAGCCTTGGTTTAACCGCAAAATTTTCCAATAATTTTGAGTTGACATTGGATACTTACCAAGTCAATGTAGATGATCGAATTGTTTATACGGGCGCATTGGGTAATGATGTTTTTGGGGATCCGATTGATGAATTGCAGGCTATTTTAAAACCGCTTGGTGTTTCTTCTGCCAGATTTTTCACCAATGCAATAAATACTTCGACCAAGGGGGTTGACTTTGTTCTGAACTATAAAGTACCTTTAAATCAAGGTCATTTGAATATCTCGTTATTATACAATCATAATCAAACCGAGGTTGATGAAACCCTCAACGATATCCCCGCCATTTTCAAAGGCCAAAAAGATGTTTATTTTGGTTCTCAAGAAAGAAGTTTGATTGAAACAAATAATCCACAAGATAAAGGCATTTTAACCATTGATAAAACTGGTGGAAAAATTGGTTGGAAACTTAGAAACACACTGTGGGGCAAAGTGACTAGAGATGGTTTTCCTTTCGGGGATGTTCAAGAGCATTCATCGAAAATCACTACGGATCTAACAGGGTCATATCAATTGAATGACTTGATTTCCTTAACCATAGGAGCAAACAATATATTTAATGTGTTCCCAGATGAACAAATATTTGAAAACAGTTACTTTGGAGTCTTCAAGTATGCCCCCGTACAAATGGGAACTACTGGCGCATTCTATTTTGTGAGATTGAATTATCAACTATAAATTTTCAATATTCGCAAACAAAAAACATCCATGGAAATAACTAAATATTGAAAAATAAAATAGGTTGGAAAACGGCAGTCGGTTTGGTTATTTCCAATATGATTGGCACTGGAGTATTCACAAGCTTGGGATATCAATTAGTCGATGTTCAGAATACTTGGAGTATTGTTTTCATATGGATCATAGGAGGGCTCCTAGCTTTAATAGGAGCCTTCACTTATGCTGAACTAGGAACCAATTTTGATGAATCAGGAGGCGATTATATATTCCTTTCGAAGCTATTACACCCTTTGGCTGGCTATCTATATGCTTGGATTTCTGTTACGGTTGGTTTCACAGCCCCGATCGCCATTTCTGTGATGGCAATGAAAAGTTATTTGAACCCAATTAATCCAGCCATCTTTAATGATTGGTTTGGCATCTTCATCATCTTGGCATTAGCCGCAGTGCACTCTTTTAGCGTTGGCCAAAGCGGAAAATTTCAAAATATATCAACCATAGTGAAATTGGCCTTTGTCTTGATCCTTATTGCCGTTGGATTTTATTTTATTCCAACTGTCGATACAGCATTAAATTTCACCAACTCTTGGAAAAGCGAATTATGGCTGCCTGGTTTTGCCATTTCGCTTCTCTATGTGACTTATGCCTACACCGGCTGGAATGCTGCCGCATATATTGTGGAAGAGATTAGAGATCCTAGAAGAAACCTACCAAAAGCATTATTGACGGGGACTATTTTGGTGACCGTATTCTATGTTTTGTTACAAATTGTTTTTCTTAGACATGCTAGCGTGAACCAAATGAGTGGAAAGGTTGAAATCGCTTTTATCTCTTTTACGAATTTATTAGGCCCCAGCGGCGGTAGATGGATTAGTTATTTCATTGCTATTCAATTGATTGCCACCGTAAGTGGTTATCTATGGATCGGTTCTAGGATCACTAGTGCCATGGCCAAAGACTATTCGTTATGGAAGCCCATCGGAATTAAAAATAAGAATACCATACCTGTTAGGGCTCTTTGGCTTCAAGCTTTAATCAGTGTTATTTTAGTCATCACGGGAACGTTTGAACAAGTGCTACTTTATGCCAGTTTTGTGTTACAATTGATGGGAACCTTAACCGTAACTTCTATCTTTTGGTTAAAAGGTCGAAAAGAGGCATTTAAAAGTCCATTGAAACCCTTTTTGCAAATCGCATTTATTCTTTTTAGTATTTGGATTTTGAGTTACATGCTATACGAAAGACCCCACGAAAGTCTTATTGGACTTTTGTTTGTAGGAACAGGTTTGATTACGTATTTCATATCGAATCACACAAAGCAAAAAACAATCAAGCGAAATGTTTGAACCCTCTAAAAAATCTCCTTTTCATTAAAACATTTTTCAACCTACAAGTAGATCTTTGGCATTGTTCATCGGTAAGATTTTCTGACTGGTTATGCTAATGGAAAGGATTCTAAATTTGACACATACACGACCAAAGGAAAAGGATATTTCACGATTCCATTATTTCAAACTTTTTCAAAATCTCGCTAAAAAAAGGGGAAAGATATCTTTTGGAGATTACTTTTGACTTCTTATTGGAAGACGAAAAAATAAATTTCCGATTGATGAAACTATTATCGAAAATAAATATCTCGTCTATTTGGTGTACTATATTCAAAAAGTTTTGATGCGAACGATGAAAACGTCGCAAAACATCTTCATCATCAATATTGTGTCCTCCTTCTACTACTCTATTTTTGATTCGATCGATACAAATTTGCGATTCTAATGTAGTGATGTAGTATATTCTTGTTCGGTAGCCGAGTGATTTCGCCCTTTGAACGAGTCTCAATTCTGAATTGCCCGAAAGAGTGGTTTCAATGCTAAAATCAGCTTTTTGTAGTAACAGTTTCTCACGGAAGATCAATGCTTTTTTAGAAGCTTCTAATTCATCGAGATTTTCTTGAATTTGAATTTCATCTGGATTGATTAATGGGATTTGTTTATCTAGATATTTTTTTGAAAGCAAAAAATACGACAAAGTGGTTTTTCCAGATCCATTAGGCCCTGAAATCAATGTCAACTCGGCCATTATTTTTCCTTACGAGGAGGAATTTGTTCAATAATAGTTTCTGTTCTACCCTCTGTAAAAACAATAAAGCGCCTACCATTGGGATACTCTTTTATTTTTTTTCCAGGATAATCTTCGTCTAGATAATAAATTGGAACGCCATTGGCCAATGTTTTTTTGGCCCCCCAATCGGCATATTTGACAAGAGCTTGATTGATCTTTTTAGTGTCCCACATGGTGATAACTCGTTTGGTCACGGATATGCCATTTGATAATCATACCCCTGATTTTTAATTTGAAATCAAATCTCGCTAAAGATAGCAAACATTCTATTTAATCATAAAAACACTCTTTTTTTGGGGCTTATATACCTGAGTGCTCAAAAGTAACTGATTTTTTAGATTGATCTTAT
>JAPOSZ010000006.1 GCA_026709415.1 Flavobacteriaceae bacterium | reverse complement strand
AGTTGATTTTCAGTAAATTTACAAAAAATCCGTGTAAATAAGTATGTAGTTCCCTAAAACATCCCACCCATATTGGTTACTTGGCTGGTATCCCATTGGCTTATATCCTGGTTAAAACTTGTAGCTATCTCAAACATCCCACCCATATCGGTTACTTGGCTAGTATCCCACTCCCCTATATCTTGGTTGAAATTGCTAGCATACCAAAACATCCTATTCATATCGGTTACTTGGCTGGTATCCCATTGGCTTATATCTTGGTTAAAACGTGTAGCTATCTCAAACATCCTACCCATATTGGTTACTTGGCTGGTATCCCAACTACTTATGTCTTGGTTGAAACTTCCAGCCCCACTAAACCCACTAAACATACTCTCCATATCGGTTACCAAAGTAGTGACTACATTTTCTACATTATCCCCGTTTTTAATCATTTGTCTCAATAGACCCTCATCAACAATCGTATAGGTTTTCCCCTCAAACGCTATTTCTTTTCCAAGTAAATAACCCCTGGCGTAGGCTAAATGTTTGGGGTTAATGGCTATGGTTACTCCATTGTCTTTTTTGATTAAAACCTCACTATCGTTTTGGGGAACGGATAGGTCGGTTAATCGGTTTTCCAACTGTTCTATTTCATTATTAGCCGTTGCAATTTGTTGGTTTAACTCACCGACTTGACTTTGATTTTCACTAGTAAGGTTGTCAATATCCTTTTCTAATTTCTGTATATCCTCTTTGAGTTGTTTGATCTCCTTCTCTTTCTCTATCATCCCCGCTTCGGTAATTTGAAATTCAAGGGTTTTGACTTTTTCATTCAATTGACTGACTTGGTTTTGCAATTGGGTTTTCTCACTATTTAAGGTGCTGTTTTGATTGTTTAAATTACTGACTTGATTTTCTAACTGTTCTACTTCATTATTAGCCGTTGTAATTTGTTGTTTTAACCTATCGACCTCTTGTTGATTTTCATTGGTTAGATTTTTAATATCATTTTCAAGGCTTTGGATAGTATTGTTTGCCTTTTCTAAGTCGGTTTGTAATTGCTTAATCTCACGTTGATTATCGGTTTTGTCTTGTTGTAATGTGCTTATTTGACTTTCAAGGGTCGTTACCTTTTCATTCAATTGACTGACTTGGTTTTGCAATTGGGTTTTCTCACTGTTTAGAGTGTTGTTTTCACTTTGTAAATTAGATTTATCATTATTCAAGGTGCTATTTTGACTTTCTAAACTCCCTACTTGACTTTTCAAGTTGGTGTTCTCACTTTGTAACTGACTGACTTGGCTTTGTAGTTCTTTGATTTTATCCTCATCATCATTAGAACATTGAGATAAAATAAAGACGATGGTTAGTGCGGTTAATAAAAGTTTCATAAGGGTTGTTTTATTCTACAATGGTTTTGGGTTTTTTTAGTTTTTATTTTGTTTGATCTGTATTTCGATGGTATGGATTCGATGGATATTTTTTAGCACAAACTCTACTAATCTTTTGGATTGTTAGCTATCCCCTTTTTTAGACGTAATGGCTATCCGTTCCCCGTCTAAATACGCCATAGTTGCTCCCTGGTCTCAAAACTAAAAGAGAGACGATACTTTCTACTATCAAAGGAATTTCCTTGACTATTTGGCATTTAGGGGTTGCAATTGGTAAATGTTGGTCTGTATCGGTAGGGTAGTTTAGAGAGGTAATTAAAGTCTTCACAATCGGTTACATTTCTAACATTCCATTGGCTTATATCTTGGTTAAAACTTGTAGCCTGATGAAACATATTATCCATATAGATTACTTGGCTGGTATCCCATTGGCTTATATCTTGGTTGAAACTTTGAGCATTATAAAACATCCAACGCATATTGGTTACTTGGCTGGTATCCCACTCCCCTATATCTTGGTTAAAATTGGTAGCACCTCCAAACATACCTCCCATATCGGTTACTTGGCTAGTATCCCATTCCCCTATATCCTGGTTAAAACTTGTAGCCTGATGAAACATATTATCCATATCGATTACTTGGCTGGTTTCCCAATCGCTTATATCTTGGTTAAAATTGGTAGCACCTCCAAACATACCTCCCATATCGGTTACTTGGCTAGTATCCCATTCCCCTATATCCTGGTTAAAACTTGTAGCCTGATGAAACATATTATCCATATCGATTACTTGGCTGGTTTCCCAATCGCTTATATCTTGGTTAAAATTGGTAGCACCTCCAAACATACCTCCCATATCGGTTACTTGGCTAGTATCCCATTCCCCTATATCCTGGTTAAAACTTGTAGCCTGATGAAACATATTATCCATATCGATTACTTGGCTGGTTTCCCAATCGCTTATATCTTGGTTAAAATTGGTAGCACCTCCAAACATACCTCCCATATCGGTTACTTGGCTAGTATCCCATTGGCTTAGGTCTTGGTCAAAACTTCTAGCACCCCCAAACATATATCCCATATTGGTTACTTGGCTGGTATCCCATTGGCTTAGGTCTTGGTTAAAAATTGCAAGCCAATTAAACATACTCCTCATATTGGTTACTTGGCTGGTATCCCATTGGCTTAGGTCTTGGTTAAAAATTGCAAGCCAATTAAACATACTCCTCATATTGGTTACTTGGCTGGTATCCCATTGGCTTAGGTCTTGGTTAAAAATTGCAACATACTCAAACATCGATTCCATATTGGTTACTTGGCTGGTATCCCAATTCCCTATATCCTGGTTGAAACTTATAGCCTCATAAAACATAGAACCCATATCGGTAACTTGGCTGGTATCCCATTGGCTTATATCTTGGTTGAAACTACTAGCCTCATAAAACATTTTACTCATATCGGTTACCAAAGATGTAATAACTAATTCAACCTCTCGTTTATCCTCAATCATATTCCTCAACATTGCCTCATCCACAATCGTATATCGGTCTAATTCAAAACGCAATTTTTGCCCTACCAAACTCTTTTTTTCCTCATCGGATAGGTTGGGGGTTAACATGAGGTTACCCCGTTTTCATGCCTTATTAATCGTTCATCATTGGCAAAAAGTTGCACCAAATTGGTAAATAGGGATTCTAAATTGGCTAATCTAGTTTCTAGTTCATTCATCTGTTTTTTTAACGCTTCTAATTGCTTTTGTCCCTCATCGGTTAGTCCATTGATATTGGTTTCTAATTGTTGGATGGTGGTATTGATGGATTCCAAATTGGTTAATAAACTTTGGGTTTGTCCGTTGCCGTCTTTGGGTAAAACATCTGTCCCGGATCTTAAAAGGGTTATCCTTTTTTTTAGGCTAGAAACTTGATTTTGCAATTCGGTTTTTTCTTTTTGGATACTTGGTAATTCATTGGTTGGACTTTCTGTATCGGTATCCGATGTAGAACATCCCAAAACAAACATGAATAATAAAAAGGATAATAGTGGTTTCAGCACACTACAAAAGAGTATTATTATTTTTTTTCAACGAAATAGAATTTAATTATAGCACCTATACCCTTGATGGCAATTGCTAAATTCCGGTTTGTATGTGCTTAATAATTTGGGTGGGTTGTAAGACGTTCCCGATCTGCCATTGCACGTATTTGAGAAGTGTTTGCAATAGGTTACATTACTAACATCCCATTCACTAATATCTTGGTTGAATTTGTGAGATAATCGGGCATTGGCTATATGGAAATTATATTGCTCCATTGCAAACATATATCCCATATCGGTTACATTACTAACGTCCCATTTACTAATATCTTGGTTGAAATAAATAGCGTCATAAAACATATATCCCATATCCTCTACACTACTGACATTCCATTTGCCAATATCTTGGTTAAATTCAGTCCCTCTCCATGATGTTCCCTGTGGGTCTCCATGCTTGCTAAATAAACCAAACCCTTTAAACATAGAGTTCATGTTGGTTACATTGCTAACGTCCCAATTGCCAATATCTTGATTAAAATACATCGCCCCTGCAAACATGTAGCTCATATCATATACATTGCTAACGTCCCATTTACTAATATCTTGGTTAAATAATTTAGCTCTTCTGAACATGCCATACATATCCTCTACACTACTAACATCCCATTTACTAATATCTTGGTTAAAAAGGTGGGAATTGTAATTTATACCTCCTAGCCAACTCCACCCTACTTCCATTTCGGGGCAATAAAACATTTGATACATGTTTTTGACTTTACTAACGTCCCATTGGCCTATATCTTGATTAAATGTAAAAGCCCCTCTAAACATTTCAAACATGTTTCTGACTTTACTAACGTCCCATTGGCCTATATCTTGATTAAATGAAATGGCATTTTCAAACGTCCCTCCCATTTGCCTAACGTTACTAGTATCCCATGAACTTATATCTTGGTTAAACTTGGTTTGATTGTAAAATAAGCGGTTCATATTCGTTACGAAAGTGGTGACCACTTTACTGACATCCTCACCCTTTTGGACTTTCCAATAAAGTGTATGATTATCGACAATTTCATATTCTACCCCTTTGAGTATATGCTTTTCACCGATTAAACTTCGTTTGCACTTTCTAGACTTGATAGTTACTCCGTTATCATCTAAATACAAAGGACTTTGATTGTTACCGCACCTCCCTTGCTTTTTTTTATTTGAGTAATTCCATTTTTCGACACTTATTTTCGTTGGTTCCAATTGATTCCATTCCTCATAAAAGGCGTTGATTTCGTCCTCTGTATATTTTGGTTCAAAGTTTTCTAGTGGTTGCTCTAATTCTATATTTGAAATTTGTGGATTTAATTCAATTTGCTGGATAGGATCCGTTTCATTTTTGGAACATCCCAAAACAAACATCAAGCATAGAAAGGGTAATAAGAGTCGTTTTTTCATTGGTTTTTATTTAAGCGTTTTATTTGGCAAAATTAGTGTCTTATATTCTTTCATTCCTTGCGATATATGAAAGGATTTTCTTTACTATGGGGCATTCAACTAACAATATAGATAATTGCTCCCAAAGTCCAAAGGATGGTAAAAACAACAATTATCGTTGCGATGATGGTTGTATTTCTACTGATTGTTTTTAATTGCTCTAAGGTCTCTGATTCTGATGATTGGGATTCTGTTTGCTTATTCGATACATTGAAAGTTCGATACTCTGATTCGGGCTCGTTTCTATTGAGATTTTTGATTACGGGTATCAAACAAACGCCTATAATAACAAAGATTGCTATTAATACGATAACTCCTATATCCATGATTGTATTTTAATTAGTTGTTTTCATTGGATTTATTGAGTTTATGGCTTTAATTCGATTCTAAGGCTTCAACCCTTTCATTAATCGTATCGATTTGGCTACGCAAAAATTTGATACGCCGCCATAATTCCTCATTGCCTTTTTCTATATCCGTTTTTAAAACTTCAAATAATTGGCTTCTATCTCTAGAACTTTTTTCAAAACAATTGCTTATAAATTTTTTGAGATCGCTTATATCTTTTTTATTGCTTTCGATAGCCTTTGAGTTACTTTTAATAGCGTCTAATAAGGTTGTAAATTGTTGGTTTTCCATGATGTTTTCATTTAGGTTGGTTTATTTAGCAAAATTAGTGTTTTGTATTCATTCCTTTCTCCCATGTTTTCGGATGTTATCGATGGTGTCCTCTATCTCCCCCTTTGTTCTGGGTTCTTTGGCTTTACTGAGAATAACGATTAAAATAACGGCTCCGATAGCAATAAGGATAATCATGGTTTGATAGCTTTTTATTGAGTTGGTTTATTCTTTATGTATGTTGATTCCTTGCGATATATGAAAGGATTTTCTTTTACTATGGGGCATTTAACTAAAAATAAAGATAATGGCTCCCAAAGTCCAAAGGATTGTAAAAACAACAATTATCGTAGCCGTGATATTGGTATTTCTACGGATGGCTTTTAATTGCTCTAAGGTCTCTGATTCTGTTTGTGATGATTTAACCTCGTCTGATAGTTTTCCTGTTTGATTATTCCATTCATAAACTTGACTTGATTTAACATCGTCTGTATTTTGACGACTTAATTTGGTGTTATGATAAATACCAATAATAACGATTAATACTATTATAATAAAACCGACTCCGATGGGTGTCATGATTGTATTTTTAATTAGTTGTTTTCATTATTAGACGGCTTTTATTCAAAGACCTCAGTAGCATAGCACCGATACCCTAATCATCGATTTCTTTTGAAATATCGCACTCTTTTGGCTTCTCAGTCAAATATAATACCCTTGACTTAAAAGGTTGGCAAATTCAAAGCGTTGTCCTTGTAGATTTTCAATTTCTAAAAGAAATAAAGGTATTGAGTAGGTATGATTGATTCTGATGGACTTGACTTGCACGGGCTTTGGTTCTGAGGCTACTTTAATCCATTGCCCTGCTTTTAAGTCCTCAGATCTAGTGTATTTCATTTTTCAGTTTTGCCATCTAAATAAAATTGTATTGACAAGCCAATTAAAACAAAAGGGGATTATATACTTAAGTGCCAAAAATAATTAAAAATCATAGTTTGAAATCGATACCCCTCCCAAAAAAAACTATCTTTTAAACAAAGGATCTTCCATCCTTGTTTTATCTTGAATCGATTGATGCACTATATTCTCAATGATAGAAGGTTCATAAAGTCGATTTAAGTCTTTTTCCTGATATCTTTTATCAATGCCAACAATGTACAACTCTTGATTTTCTCTAATCGTGAAGATAACACTTCTTAAACCCCCTCTTTTCCCACATGATCCCGTTCCTATACGAATCGAATACGTATTCTTATTTAATTGTTTAATCCACGATTGACGAGTATCTGGAAAAGCTAAAAAAGATTTCAATGTTTTTTTAAAAACAGATTGAAATGTAGGATATTGTTTGATTATTTTTTGTATTTGTCGATCTGCCTTTGGTGTTCGGTAAATCGTATACTCAAGAAAAGAATGGATCACGAGGGATTTCTTGAATGCCTAATTGATGATCCACCACCTCCTGCATCGATTCTCTCATTTCAACAACATGAATGATGTCTTCTTTTTCAAGAACATCCACCATCGCATGGGGAAATTGGTTTTTAATAGCCTGTTCATGCCCCCCCCCATTTCGGTTTCGTCAATATCGATAAAAAAATGTTTTTGATTAGAATTCATAACCACTATAGTCCCATTCAAAACCGTTTTTTTTGATTTCGTTAGCCCGTTCCAATAACACTTGGTGTGTTAACGGTTTCAATTTAGCTGTTCCTGATGTTCTAACGAAATCCTTCAACCTATTCTCATCTTTCGGATCAATACTAACACATAACATCATCTTGAAATCGGACAACCATAAATACAAAAAATTGGATCTTTTTTTGGCACTTAAGTATATAATTCCCCTTTCTTTATTACATTACTATAAAGATGAAAGTATTCATAAAGATGATGTTTCTGAAATTGTTAGGGAATATTTACCAGATGCTAATTTAGATACTCAAGTAAGACATTTAAAAAGAGATGGTTGGGAAATAGAAGATCCTGAAAATAGAAGAGGATATTTCAAATTAAATCCTTTAAAACCTTCAGAAGTTTTTATTCAAAAACAACATTTAGATCAAATTCGTATAAATCGTCCTGAATTTGATGAAATAAAAAAAATTTATGATTATAGATGTGCAACTTGTGGTGAAAGAGAGGGAGAAAAACACCGTTTTTACAAAGAAATTGTTAAATTAGAAAAAGGACATAAAGATCCACATGTAGCGAAAAGTAAAGAAGACTATATTCCCCAATGTCAATTTTGTAATAAAGCATATAAAGATAAAGTCACATTTGATGAATATGGTCGAGTGAAATCGGCAGCTAATGTTGAACTTGTTAAAAAAGCTCATGAATCAGTAAAACAAAAAATAAAAAATTGGTTGAATGAACATTTAAAATTCTTTTTTAATCTTTAACTTTGTGTTAATAATTCATCATCATATAATGAAATCTAAAAAACCAAAAGTTAAACCCTACGACTACCAACCCAACAAAGCGGAATTGGAAGAAGATGTCCGCATTGATACCACACCCGAAGAATTGTTAAGAAGAGCATTTCGTCCCATGCCGAGATTTAAAAAGTAGCGCCCCATCCATCATGCCTGATAATATGATGCAGCTGAAAAATCGGGTGGTTTTTGTTACTTAAGTATATAATTCCCAAAATAATAGCCAATAGATTGAATAAAAAGAAATAAATATCAAAATAGATTGTATTGACATGGCAACAATATACAAGTTGAAAAGAGCAAAATAGTCCTTAAAAGACTGTACAAAAAGCGTTTAAACGAAAATTATTGGTAAAAAGTCGGGTTAAAAAGAGCCAAGAGTTGGCCAATCGATCACATTCGGTTGTTTTTATTGAAGAGGGCGGCCATCGTCCACATCAAAAAATCGAGCATGGTGATTCCATGTTCCAAGAGTTTGGTGCATCAGGAACTCTTCAAAAATCTCTGATTCACTTAGCTGGGCCATCAACCAACACCATTATCTTCTCTTTTTCATGAATGGGGATGGCCCATAGGGTCCAACCTGGCCTTGAAAGAACAAAATATGGTCGAAAGGGACTGCAAAAGATGCTTTTTGGAGAACAAAAGCCATCGATCAAGAGAATAGGATGGCGTGATTTGTTGAAAAGGGGATCCAAAGCATCTTGAAACTCTAATCCTGATGCTATTGATTCTCTATCAAGGAGTATGAATAATTCGGGGTAAGGCTTGGCAGTGTCGTGAAGATTTTAAGGCTATTTTCCAGGCGAAGCATTTGAAATCAGCTAGAAAGCGTCGGGCGACATGGCTTGATGAGGTGATAGCGACGGGCATCCAAGAAGTCATGGACGTGGCCAAGATGTTCCAAAGACATCTCGATGGGATTATTAATGCGCTAGCTTCCAAACCATCCCATGCCAGAGCCGAGCGCATCAATGGGAAAATCCAACCAATCAAAACCGTGGCCAGAGGATATCGAAAGTTTGAAAATTTCCGATCGGCGGTCTTATTTTTCTGTGGTGGATTAAAACTCTATCCACACCAATCGTGATAGAACCCTAAAATATAATTTGATGAACTATTTTTAATTGTTTTCATTTTTTCAACAGCAATTGTTCTGTATTACTTATGATTTGTTTATAAAATAGCCTACAGCTGTCCCCATAACCACTACAACAAATATCCCTATTCTTTTAATCCAATAAATATCCTTGCGTTACTTGTTATCTTACCATTCATTCCCTTTATCTCTTTTTCTATATTATCTAACCTCTTTAATACCTCTCCATCTAATTTATCGGTATTCTTATTAATAGCCTCTAATAGCTCTCTATTGGTTACTTTTCGTTGGTTCATTGTTTTCTAATCAGTTGGCTTTTATGTCCATCAAACTTTTACAATTTTCACCTGTTTTGTTGTATGGGTTTTTACACTTTCTATAGCGGTTAGTATCTGTTTTGTGTTATTATCATTCATTGGCTTCATGGTTAATTTCAAACTTTCAATAACAATAGTGCTGTGTATTGATTTTGTTCTTAAAACGCTGCTATTGCTTTTACTAATAATCCCGCCAACAAAAGTGCTAAAAATCCCCCTGCAATTCTTATCCAACGTATATTATTCTTTTGTAGCTTTAGTTCCTGTTGTATAGGTTCTGTATTTGTTTCTAGGCTCTTTACATCCTTTCTAAGGTACTTGATTTCTGTTTTAAGTACTTGTACCTCTGTATAGGTATCATTAACCTTATTGGATATTTCTTTTAATTCCTGATTAGTACTCTGTATCTGTTCTCTTAATTCCTTATTAGAACTCTGTATCAGTAATCTTAATTCCTTATTAGAACTCTGTATCAGTGATCTTAATTCTTTTATATCATCCTTAGTGACATTCATTGTTGTTATTTTTAGATTTATTCCCCTTATAATAGGTTCTTCTAGTTCGACCTTACTACTATTTGTTTACTTAGGTTTTGGTATCCATAGTTTGCTAGTTCTATGCGGTTCTACAGTCTCATTCGTAGTATATTATTTCCTTTAATATAATTCATGGTTCTCCATTCAATTTGTCCATTTATATTGTGATGCTCCCCATCTTTAGACCCAAAACTTCGCAGTTCAAGTTAACCATTTTTATTCATTTATATGAAGTCCTTATGGGGACATCGCCAAATGAATCGCAACTACTTTTTTCTTTCCTTTTAGTTTCAAATCTATTTGCTGTTGTGAAGTGCCCCTTAGTAGAACATTTATTAAGTAAATTTAAGTCATCTGTTTTTCAAAAAAAATCTATTGAAAATCAAATAATTAGACACTAAATTTATAACTTTAGTTATATTAATTCAAACTGGCCTATGGTTTCAAAGGGTAAAATCTTTTTCGTTATTTTTTCTTGGAAGTTTTTTCGGAATTGATAAAGGCAGGAATATATCGAACCGATTCTAAATCCTCTTTTTCTTTTCTTTTCAAGTTTTCTGCTTTTACTTGCCAATCTCCTGACACAAACCAATGATGCATCGAAGGAATTGGAATAATATAACTCCCATCTGGAATCCGATGAAAAACGCCTTTTTCATTGGCATTCTCAAACAATTTTTCGGATTTTTTTAGTGTATACTTTTTTTGAAAAGAATTAATGATATCTTCATAATTCATTGGTAGTAGTGGTTTATTCTTATCTAAAACCTCTACAAAACTTTTAATTTCTTGTTTGGTGAAAGAGGCGACTCTTTTTTCATAGTACTTAAATCGTTTTCGTGAACCGTCTTTCAATACATCATCTAATCCATCTTCAGTCAATTGTTTGCCCTTCATATTTTTTGCTTTATATTTCAAGTAATTTGATACGGAGTATCCATAAGCGGAAATATGTTGAGGCCAACCATGTGTTTGCTTGGAAATTTTATTAATCCACAAATCACACCCTATTGTTGGACTCAAGCCACCTTCTTTGTAAATAAAATCCCTTATGATATTTCTTTCAGATATCTTATCCAATGCTTCTAAATCAAACACAAAATCCCCATCGAATCTTGAAACGCCTAACTGCTCAAAAATGTTTATGGTATGACCTAAACCACCAATAGCAAAAAGTAACGGTTTCTTAAACCCTCCATTATGAAGTTCATCTAATACTTTTCTCACCGAATCTTGAAATAGAAAATCAGCTTTGGTGATTGATTTTAAGTGCTGGGCTTCATCTAATACTAATAATAAGGGGTTTTTACTTGAATTTAAAACCTGTAAAACAGATTTTTCGGTAAATGAAAAGCTAGCCTCGACACCAATGCCATGTACAGCTGCTTTTGCGTTGATTCCTTCCAATTTTATTTTCCATTCTTTTTTTAGATATTTTTTCAATTGTTCTGCATCCCATAGTCCATCGGGTTTTATTTGAACAACACCCCATTTCTTTTCTAGAGCAATTTCTTTGCATTTTTCAAGCAGTGCTGTTTTCCCAACACCAGGCGAGCCCTGAATCAAAAATGAGGTTCCTAAGCTTTTATTTTTTGCTTTTTCCAAAGCATTCCTGAAAAAGACTTGTTCTGTTTCTCTACCGTGAAAGTATTCTGCCTTTCCTCGTTCAAACATATTGTTAAAATTAAGAAGATTCTATGGTTTTCAATGAGATAACATGTATTTGGCAGAAGTATTGTTTATTTGGAACAACCTTTGTCACTTTTATAGATAATGCCTCATTTTTATGACTCGATAAAGATGAAAAACTCGTGATTTTTTTGGCCCTATGACAAATTCAACGATTCAGTGCAATGTGAATAACCCTAATTCAACTATGGATGGGCCTGGATTTACAAGGGAATTCATGTGTTTCAAAACATTCAAAACATGACCTATGATCAATAGTTGAACCCAATCTAATGGTATCCAAGGAAGCATCACAATATGACTTAATAAATCCTCTACGTAACGATGAGATTTTATCTCGTTGATCGATCATGCACTAGAGGCTTGAACTTGCCATTCAAGAGATTAAAAAACATTTGACTCATGTTGCTTGTCTATCCCCTCTTTTTTAGAAATGCTTGAGAAGGCCAATACTTGAAACCGTATTTCTTTAAGAATAATCGATAATCTAATGGACTATCAATATCCATAGACGATTGATTTATTGTGATTCTCTGTAATCGGAAAGGAACTTTTCCAATCCAATGTCTGTCAAAGGATGTTTTAGCAAACCTTTGATGGCACTGAGTGGACTCGTAATGACGTCGGCCCCAATTTTAGCACAATGGACAATATGCATCGTATGGCGAATGGAAGCCGCTAAAATTTCGGTTTCAAAACCATAATTGTCATAAACCAAACGAATCTCTTCTATCAATGCCAAACCATCACTCGATATATCATCTATTCGACCGATAAAAGGAGAAACATACGATGCTCCAGCTTTAGCAGCTAAAAGAGCTTGACCAACTGAAAAGACTAAAGTACAATTAGTTCTGATGCCATTATCCGTAAAATATCGTAATGCCCGAACCCCTTGTTCAATCATGGGAACTTTAACAACAATCTGAGGATTTATTGAGGCTAATTCTTTTCCTTCTTTAACCATTCCATCGAAGTCAACCGAAATCACTTCAGCCGAAACATCTCCCGAAACGATTGTGCATATATCCTGATAATGCTGCATCACATTATCGTGTCCTTTGATGCCTTCTTTGGCCATTAGGGAGGGGTTGGTGGTGACACCATCTAAACACCCTAATTCCTGGGCTTCAGCAATTTGGGTCAGATTTGCCGTATCGATAAAAAATTTCATGGTTTTTTATTTTAATGAATTATATAAGGGGTCAAAGGTTATCTAACGACAATATTAACCCATTCTTAATCATGATTATAGAATCGAAACTTTATATTCAACTTACCGTACTAAGCCGCTGTCTTGTCTTTGTTAAGGTTTTAGGTTGTTCTTAATCGAAATAAATTTTTTAGTTCGTCTTTTGGCTTATTTCAAGTTTAACAGACTTATAGTTATTTCTATTGATTCTCATTCTTGATCACCAAATTTAGTCAATATCCAAGTTTGCATCGATGGAATTGGCACAACATATTCACCTTCTTCATTTTGATGAAACACTCCTTTTTCTAATGCCATATCAAAAAGCTCTTTTGATTGTTGACGGTTCAATGTATTTTGAAAAAAGGATATGATGTCATTTTTTGATCGTTGCGATTTCTTTTTCAGTAATAAAGAGGCGATGAATCTTCTTTCTTCAATATCTAAATCCTCCACCCTTCTTTGATAATACTGAAATCGTTTTTTGGTTCCTTGTTTTACAATGCATTTCAATCCTTTATCATCTAACACATGATGGTTTTCTTTTAAATATTCAGACAAAATATTGCCATAATTGGTGATATGATGAGGCCAGCCATGTGTTTCTTTTACAATGGCATTCATCCAATGATTGAAATTTGGATTGTTTTCATGAACACCTCCCTTTTTCGTCATATACTGTTTAATAATTTCTGTTTCTGATTTTTTATCTAATGTACCAAGGTTAAAATCACAATCATTATTAAATCTCGAAATACCATATTGCTTCAACACACTTTTGGACATGCCTAGTCCGCCAACTAAAAGAATAAAGGGGTTTTTCATTCGCCAATTATGCATCTGGTATAACGTGTTTCGAACCCTTCTCTGTGCAGCTTTGTCTGGGGGTGATGCTTTTTTTCCTAAATCTTGAATTTCATCAATTACTAACATTAACCCTCTTTTTTTTCTTCTTTGATTAATACTCCCAATGATGGTTCGGTCCGCTAATTGGAAATAGGCTCCTATTTTAATTAAATTCTCGATTCCTAATTGAACGAACGATTTGACAAGTTGAATTTGATCGCCTAATCTTAATGATTTTCGCAGTTCATGAACATCCCACAATACATCAGGATCACACCAAACAGCGTCCCAAGTTTCTTTACTGATTCTTTTTTTGCATTCTTCTAAAAAAGCTGTTTTCCCAACGCCTGGTGCCCCTTGTACTAAAAAAATCGTTCCTGATTTTTCTCTTTCCGCCTTCACAACTAATTGATCAAAAGCTTCTAATGGCTCTTGACGCCCACGAAAAAATTCGGCTTCTCCTCGATCTCTCATTATTTGACGAAGTGTCTTTGATTCTTAAAAATACAAATTTTCTCATACTTTGAACAACCTTTGACACTATTGAATATCATTCCCTATTTCAATTGATAATGGTTTTTTAATAATCTTTCATAAGTCTTTCCAGGTAGAATATCTTTTAAGCGTATCGATAGTTTTTGAAGTGATGGCCCCACCCGGTAATGAATTTTAGGCTTTTTCTTCTGGATGATTTTATAAATCTCCTTTGCAACATCATGGGGATTTCCCCCCTGATTAACATCTTGATCAATTTTTTTGTGAATCCGGTGAAACGTATGATGATATGGAGAAGATTCATCGATATCAACGGTGACTCTTCGGTTTGTAATTGGTGTAGCAAATGAACCAGGAGCCAAAGCGGACACCTTGATACCAAATTCCATGACCTCTAAACGCAATGATTCGGTCAATTTATCCAATGCCGACTTCGTTGCCGAATAAATGCCTCGATAAGGTAATCCCATATATCCAGCAATGGATGAAATATTTAATATAAATCCACTACCAGATTGTCTCATGGATGGCAACACTTCTTGAATGACCGATAAGACTCCCATGACATTGGTCTGAAATAAAGTTTCAACACTCTTAGGATCAACAGATTCTAATGGCCCTATCATTCCTAAACCCGCATTGCAAATAAGCACATCTATTTTTCCAGCAGACTGGAGGACTTGATCCACACATTTTTTTATCGATTCTTTAGATGTAACATCCATTTTTAGTAGTTGAAAATCTGTAATGCCAGCATATTTTTGAGGAGATCGTGATGTTCCATAAACGATGTATCCGTTACGCGCCAAGTACTGAGCCGTCGTGAGACCCAATCCAGAAGAAGCACCCGTAATTAATACAACTTGCGACATGAATTGAAAAGTGGCAAGCGACCTACATCACACCGCTACGACTACCTACCCTTGCTGTGTTCCCACCCTGGGGGACTCGGCAGGAGCTGGTTGCATAGAACTTGCCGTCGTAAAAATATATTATACGATGAACAAAAGTGCTATTTGTTAAATTTGATTCCAATGAAAAAAATGCAATTCAGTATTCTTCCATTGTTGTTTTTGGCGTCGTTGACATGTAACGATAACACCAAAAATCGATTAAAAATAGATGTACACAAAGCCGGTCGATTGACTTGGGGAGATTCTTTAAAAGTGACGATCAAAACATCTAATATTTCTTTAGACTCGATAAAATTTCAACTCAATGGAGAACCCATCGATCCACCACAGGTGTTAAATAATCAGCCATTGGGAGAACAGACGTTAAAAGCCACGGGATATATCGATGGTAAAAGTTATTTCGCTGATAAAAAACTCAATCTATACTCAGATGTTTCACCACAACTTTATGAATATGAATTACGCCATACTTATCCTCACGATCCAACCGCCTATACCCAAGGACTAGAATTCTATGGGGATACGCTCTATGAAAGTACCGGTTTAAGAGGGCAATCTAGCTTACGAAAAGTGGATTATCTATCAGGTGAAGTTTTAAAAATTGTTTCATTAGACGACTCTTATTTTGGTGAAGGACTCACCATACTGAACGGTGAAATCATTCAATTGACTTGGACTTCCAAAATCGGGTTTGTCTATGATTTAGAAACCATGGAATTAAAGCATTCTTTTGACTATGGTGAAAGTCAAGAGGGATGGGGACTTTGTAATGATGGTTCGACACTTTTCAAATCCGATGGCACACCCCGAATTTGGTCTTTGGACAGTCAATCATTTGAAGAAATGGCTAACATACAGGCCACTACCCACAGAAATACGATTCAAAAACTCAATGAATTAGAATATCACAATGGATATATTTATGCCAATACGTATCAACTAGAACGTGATGTGGTGGTCATCATAGACCCAAAAAATGGACAGGTGGTTGGCCTTATCAATTTTCAAGGACTGAAAGACCTAGTCGACCCTAGTGCCAATCCCGACGTGCTCAATGGTATTGCTTATCATCATGAAAGAGGGACATTCTTTGTCACTGGAAAAAATTGGGACAAACTCTTTGAAGTATCCATCAATCCAAGAAAGTCATTCGATTGACATGACTTATCCGAAGAAAACCACCAACAGCTCAATTTGATTATTTGTGCTTGTATATCTTCCCATCCTTCATGACAAAAGTGATTTTCTGAAGGGTTTTAATATTATCCAACGCATTTTCATCAGAAGCCACAATATCGGCATAATATCCCGGCGCAATTTGACCTATTGTATTTTCTTGATCAAGTAATCGAGCTGCCGTTATTGTTGCCGACTGAAGAGCTTCAACATTTGGCATACCTGCTTCTACCATATAAAAAAACTCTTTGGCATTATCTCCATGAGGAAAAACTCCTGCATCAGTACCAAATGCAATAGGAACACCACGTTTGTAAGCTTTTCCAAACGTATCTTGAATTTGAGCTCCTATGGCTATGGCTTTAGGTACGACAATAGCTGGATAGTATCCTGGTATCTTGGCATATTCGGCAACTGACTTTCCTGCAGTGATGGTTGGAACTAGATAAACATTTCTTTCCACCATTAATGCCATCGTACTGTCACTCATTAAAGTTCCGTGTTCGATGGTGGTGACACCTGCTCGAACAGCTCTTGCGATTCCCTCATCACCATGAGCATGAGCAGCGACTTTCATTCCATAATCCGTTGCCGTATCAACAATCGCTTTGATTTCGTTTTCAAAAAACTGTGGATTTTGTCCACTTTTAGCAACACTAATCACCCCGCCAGTTGCTGTGATTTTTATCAAATCAGCACCGTTTTTATATCGCTGGCGTACCGCTTTTTTGGCATCATCAACGGAGTTAACAACACCTTGTTTGGGCCCTGGATCTCCTTTTATATCATCTCGAAATCCATTAGTTGGATCTCCGTGACCTCCGGTAGAAGAAATTATTTTTCCTGAAGTGAAAATTCGTGGTCCTCTAACTTTTCCAGTATTAATGGCATTTCTAATGGCGATGTTAACACCAGTTCCTCCCACATCTCGAACCGTAGTAAAGCCTGCTTTCAAAGTCGTTAATGCAAAAACCGTAGAATTAAAAGCGATATCCGCAGGATTTAATTGAAATCTTTGCAGATATGCATTAGGATTGCTTTCACTTTCAATATGAACATGCAAATCAATAAATCCTGGATAGACTGTTTTCTCATTTAAGTCAACAACTTTTATGTTCTTATCTTCAGGGGTTAGGTAACCATCTTCAACAGATTCAATGAGATTATCCTGGATAATAATCGTTTGCTCTTTAAGAATCTTTCCATTTTCACTATCAAATAACTCTCCAGCATGTATATAAGTTTTTTGAGCATTGGAAAGGATAGGAAGCAAACAAATTCCATAAACTAGCTTTTTTATCATTTGTGTGATTTTTTGAATTAAAACATTGGTTAATGAGTGAATAAGTAGAATCAGCCCTCAAAAGAAAATTCCGAAGTTGCAAAACTATATGAAATGGTAGAATCTTAATTCTTTCTGCTTTGAGTCGAACAGAGAGGTGATTTCATATCCCCATGATTTTTAATAACTTTAAAGAATTTAAAGCCAATTTACAGATTGACCAATGGGAAAGGCGAAATAAATCGATTGACCTCTATGGCAATCGCGTTTAATTTGGATTCATTATTCATATGTGTTAGTCCCTGATCTATAAAATCAACAATTTGATCCATATGATTTTCTTTTAACCCGCGGGTTGTCATAGCGGGGCTTCCAATTCGAATTCCCGATGTAACAAAAGGAGACTGATCATCAAACGGAACCATATTTTTGTTGACCGTTATTTCAATTTTTTCTAGTGTTTCTTCGGCTTGTTTTCCTGTGATATTTTTATTTCTCAAATCAATCAACATCAAATGATTATCGGTACCACCAGAAACCAAATGGTAATCTCTTTCGATAAATGACTCGGCCAGTGCTTTTGCGTTTTTTTGGACCTGCATGGCATATATTTTAAAATCTTCTGTTTGAGCTTCTTTAAAAGCAACCGCCTTTCCTGCAATGGAGTGGACCAAAGGGCCTCCCTGGTTACCAGGAAAAACGGCCATATTGATCAAGTGAGACATCTTTCTGAGATTACCATTCTTGAATTTTAAACCAAAAGGATTTTCATAGTCTTTGTGCATCAAGATAACGCCTCCCCTAGGGCCTCGCAATGTTTTATGAGTCGTGGTGGTCACCACATGACAATGCGGAAACGGATTATTCAACAACCCTGTGGCAATTAAACCAGCTGGATGAGAAATATCGGCCAGTAATGTCGCGCCAACTTTGTCCGCAATGCTTCCGAATGCTTCATAGTCAATATCCCTTGGATATGCTGAAGCTCCCGCAATAATTAATTTAGGTTTGACACTCTTGGCTTTTGATTCCAATAAATCATAATCGATAGTATTTGATTTTTTATCCACGCCATAAAAATGGGCATCATACAGCAAACCTGAAAAATTAACGGGTGAACCATGGGTGAGATGACCACCATGAGCTAAATCAAATCCAAGAATGGAATCATGAGGTTTTAAAAATGTAGAATACACGGCAGTGTTAGCTTGAGATCCCGAGTGAGGTTGAACATTAGCAAATTGCACATGGAATAATTCTTTGGCCCGATCAATGGCTAATTGTTCGATTTGATCGACTATTTGACACCCCCCATAATATCTCTTTCCAGGATATCCTTCGGCATATTTATTAGTCAAAATCGAACCGGTGGCCTTGAGGACATTCTGAGAAGTAAAGTTTTCTGAGGCGATGAGTTCAATACCCTCTGTTTGTCTTTTTTTTTCAGCTTCTATGAGAGAAAATAGTTCGGCATCCATCACTGTAAATACGATTGAAGTTGGATGTCAAAAGTAAATTTTTAAGCATCAATATAAGGATTAAATCTCTTGAAAATTAAACATTTAACTCATCAAATAAAGCCATAAGATTTGAATCAACCACAGATTATTTCCGATTGACATTTTATTGGAAAGTCGATAAAACATGGCTTCCTTTCTAGATATAATAGTTCAACAGTAACTCAAAATATTATTTATAAAATGTTGTTTTTCAAAAGATTAATCATTATTTTAAATGACTGACAATTTGTCGCTTTATGGCATTGGTACAATAATTGAAATTAAAGTGTTGTAACTTTTATAAAACTGTAAATCAAAATGAATGTGAATGATTTGACATTAAAGGCACAAGAGATTTTGAATCAATCTTTGGTGTTGGCAAAATCATTGAATCACCAGGAGACCAAAGCAGAACATCTTTTGGATTCTATGATAAAAATTGATGCGAATGTGTTACCTGTTGTCTTTGAAAAAATCGGTATCGACATCCATAGAATCAAACAAGAAAATGATTTATTGATTAAAAGCATAGCCAAAGTATTTGACAAAGAAAGTGTTGTGTCCATGGAACTATATCAAATCTTGTCTACTGCGGCATCGATAGCCAAAGAACAAAGCGATCAATACGTAACTGCTGGGCACTTGATTGAAGCCCTTCTGGATTCCAATACAGAAGTGGGTAAAATGCTAAAAGTACAAGGGGTGCGTAAGCGATTTTTAAAAAGTGCCCTTAAAGAGCTTTCACAGGGCGAGAAAGTGACCTCGCCTAATGCAGAGTCCAATTATCGAGCCCTTGAAAAATTCGCAAAAAACCTTAACCAATTGGCTTCAGAAAATAAATTAGATCCCGTCATCGGACGTGAAGATGAGATTCGAAGATTATTACAAATCATTTCTCGAAGAACGAAAAACAATCCCATTTTAGTTGGCGAACCCGGAACGGGAAAAACAGCGATTGCTGAAGGCTTGGCGCATCGTATCATCAATGGAGATGTCCCAGAAAACCTAAAAGAAAAAGTTGTTTATGCTCTAGATATGGGTAGTTTGATTGCTGGTGCAAAATTTCAGGGTGATTTCGAAGAAAGACTTAAAAGTGTGATTAAAGAAGTGACCAAAAGCGATGGACGTATCATTTTGTTCATCGATGAAATTCACACCTTGGTTGGAGCCGGAGCCAATAATGGAGCTATGGATGCCGCCAACATTTTGAAACCCGAACTGGCTCGAGGGAACCTCCGAGCCATTGGGGCGACCACCCTAGATGAATACCAAAAATATTTCGAAAAAGACAAAGCATTGGAAAGACGATTCCAAAAAGTGATCGTTGATGAACCGTCTACAGAAGATGCGATTTCAATATTGAGGGGCATCAAAGAAAAATATGAAGCGCATCATAAGGTGCGCATTCAAGACAATGCTATCATCGGTGCGGTAACCTTATCCGATCGCTATATTTCCAATCGATTTCTTCCTGATAAAGCCATCGATTTAATTGATGAAGCGGCCTCAAAATTGAGAATTGAAATCAATTCAAAACCCGAGGAGTTGGATTCATTAGATCGTAAAATTCGTCAACTTGAAATAGAATTGGCCGCTATTATTCGAGAAAAAGATCAGAAAAAAATCACCAAATTAAAAAGTACTTTAGCTGAATTAAAAGAAGAGCGATCTGAACTTTATGCTCGATGGAGTCAAGAAAAAGAATTAATCGATCGACTTCAATCCACCAAGCAAGAAATTGAACATTTGAAACTTCAAGCCGATCGCTTTGAAAGAGAAGGGGATTATGCTAAAGTGGCTGAAATTCGATATGGTAAACTGAAAGAACAGCAAATCAAAGTGGAAACCATTCAAGAACAGATAACCCAAATCCGATCGAATAATCCTTTGATTACTGAAGTTGTCGTCTATGATGATATTGCCGAAATTGTAGCTAAATGGACTGGAATACCTGTAGCCAAATTATTACAAACTGAAAAAGAAAAACTGCTCTCTTTGGAAACCCATATTTTTAAACGATTGGTCGGACAAGATGAAGCCGTACAAAAAGTATGTGATGCCGTGCGAAGATCTCGAGCGGGATTACAAGATGCCAACAAACCCATCGGAAGTTTTTTGTTTCTAGGGACCACAGGGGTCGGAAAAACAGAATTAGCTCGGTCACTCGCAGAAGTCCTTTTTGATGACGAGAAAAACATCACTCGCATTGATATGAGCGAATATCAAGAACGGCACTCGGTCAGCAGGTTGGTTGGCGCCCCACCTGGCTATGTTGGTTATGATGAAGGAGGACAGTTAACCGAAGCGGTCCGCAGAAAAGCCTATTCCGTGATTTTGCTTGATGAAATTGAAAAGGCCCATCCAGACGTGTTTAATGTATTACTTCAGGTATTGGATGAAGGTAGATTAACCGACAACAAAGGGAGAATCGCCAATTTTCGCAATTCCATCATCATCATGACGAGCAATTTAGGTTCTGATTTAATCATGGCCTCTTTTGGTACGATTGAAGACTTTGAAGAGGCTGAAAGAGACGCAAGGAATCATGTGCTGAAGCTTTTAAAACAAACCATTAGACCCGAATTTTTAAATCGCATCGATGATATTGTTATGTTTTCACCATTAACGTTTGATGAAATCTTTCAAATTGTAGATATTCAAATTAATCGAGTCATTGAAAAAATCAAAGCTGAGTTAACCGTTAAGGTTAGTGAAAATGCTCGAAAGGCTATTGCCAAAACAGGATTTGAACCAGAGTATGGTGCCCGACCAGTCAAAAGAACGATTGAACGAAAAATATTAAACCCATTGAGTAAAGAACTGATAAGAAGTTCAGAACTTTCCCAATCTGGCGTATTGATTGACTATCTAAACGATTCCTTTACAATTTCCCCTCTCGATTTAGTGACTAGCGTATAACCATGAGATCGCCATAGGTTTCCAATCCCTTTATGGTTGGTTACTTTTGTGGATTCGATAACGAGATTACTTCACTGAGTCATCAGTTTCTTGATTTCAAGATTATGAAAGCTTCTACAATTGTTGTCAACAGAAAAGCTCGATTTCAATATGACCTTCTCTCAAAGTACACCGCTGGAATTGTTTTGACTGGCAGTGAAATCAAATCCATTAGGTTAAAGCAGGTTTCTATCGTTGAGAGTTTTTGTGAATTCAATAAAATGGGCGAGTTATTTGTCATCAACATGCATATCGAACCGTATGAATATGCTTACAACTTCAATCACAAAACAAAACATTCTCGAAAGCTTCTGTTGAATAAAAAGGAATTGAGGGTTTTATTTCGAAGAGTTACCACTAAAGGGCATACCATAATCCCTACCAAACTCTTTATAAATAACAAAGGATTTGCGAAATTAGAAATCGCCTTGGCACGTGGGAAAAAACTACATGATAAAAGAGAAGCGTTGAAAGAAAAAGAAACTCAAAAAGATTTGGAAAGAATCAAAAAGCAAAGTCTAAATTTTGATTAACCATATGAGTTATCACACTGTTCTGTCCTTAAAATTAGGACAGTGGCTTAAGTTATATTTTATAGCGAACATTTAGTGATATGAAACGATGACGGCATACTCTAGAATTCAAATATAAAGTGGTATAATAAGCCTCCAAAGAGCATCACGGTAACTAGTAGTGAGTCGTTCGTCGTTTTGAATTTCGTCTGGTTCAAATATCCCATTGAAAAAAGGAGTTTGATCAACGAGCCGAAGGATTGCTTCATCGAGACTATATCTTGTCAAGCGGATATAGACGGAAGTTCGAGAAAAATTTCTGGACAACAAACTGTTTGAAACACTTAAAGATTTGATAGATCAACTACCCCATGGGTTAAAAGCGATTTCTCTGTATGGAGAAAAATAGAAGTCTTTAATCTTTTTTCCACATCTCGGAATAGTCATTTAGAAAACTAATTGGTATTACCGTTGATTCAACACCTGATGATTTCTTAGAACACCGAAATAACAACGTGCGGCATCAGTATAAATGTGGCTATCGTCAGCTGTATGATTGTTCTAAATTCATGAAGTGTTTCGCTATTCGTATGTTTGTAGAATACACAATGATTTGGTTGGTTTCTCGGCATTTCACCCCATTCACAAAGAATCTCCCTACGGCACTTCAACTTAATATGCGTCATGCTAATCGTTTTTTAAAGGTATTTTTTTCATAATTCGCCAATCGGTTTCATCAACTTCAATAGTTCCTTTGAGTTTTTCTTTATTACTTTCGAAAGTCGATCGGATGTGTCGCAATAGAAACTAAGCCGATTTTTGTGTGGGACCCAGTTCTTTGGATTACCGAGCGGATGATATGCCTTTAACATGGTTAGTGTTGTAATAAATGAGAATAGTCCATGTCGGATAACTCGACTTGGAAGCTTCCTATCACTGGACTTGATTTAATAGAAAATTTCGTTTTATTGGGACCGTCAAGACAACAATATGCCATTGTTTGGTGCCCTACGTGTTGTTGGATAGGTCACGATTGACATTTGGGTCATCACATTTTGTTCTTCCTAATACTAATTTGCATTTTAAATTGCTTTTTAGAGTTAGGACAAAATCTTTGTATTTCATAATGTATCTGCTTAGTTTGATGGCCATAAGATGAGAATCAAGTAACAATAATACAGAACACAAATTGGTATAAGTTCATCAATCAACCGTTTTTCGGCTTTTTCTCCGATGCTAGACAATCGTAAAATTTCCATTAAATGCATACAAATCATGCTTTAATAGTCAGTCGCACACGAAGAATAGATGAAATGAGAACAATATAGTGCAGCTATTTTTGATGTGTTTTTCGTAAATCACTGATTGTGGAGCCATGAGGATTTTTTAACTTTGCCAGACACATCATTTTTCGGTGTCGAGATGGACAAAAAAAAATTTATTGCGTTATCTAATAGTTATTTAGATCTAACCCAATACGATAGTGATTACATTGATTTCAATAAGATGTCCATTACTTATCATAGTTGCAAATTAGAGGGGATTCCTTATTCCCATGCCGACACTTATATGATATTAAAACATGGAATTTATCCCGATAACATTCAACATCCCAATTATATTACTCGCTTAGAAGATCATCACGAAGCATTAAAAGTTGTCTTAGAACTTGCAGAGCAAAAAAAAGAATTGTCGGTCGATACGATCCAAGATTTATCTGCGACCATTTTGAAAAACGAAGAAAAATTGTATCCATCGCCAAATGGAACTTTTGATGGACGAAAAGGACATTTTCGCAGAGTCAATGTGAGTTACGGGATTGAGCCCAGACGATCTGGAATTGATTTTCATGTGATTCCTTCTCATGTTGCGAGTTTAGTAGAAGATATCAATAGCCGAATCAAAACATTCTCTGGTGATATTTTTAAGATTTACGACTTTGCATTTGAGATACAATTAAAAACGGTCACGATACATCCGTTTATTAATGGAAATAGTCGTTTATCAAGATTATTAATGAATTACATACAGCATTATCATCAATGTACTTTAAGCATTATTTTATTGCGTGATAAACCGAAGTATTGGAAAGCCTTATACCAAAGTCAAGACACCAATGATTTAAAGTATTTTCAATCGTTTATGCTAAATCAGACTAAAAAATTTTTGAGAACAAGAGTAAAGCAATTATCTCCCCAAAAAGAAATTTGTTTTGAAAAAACAAAAGAAAGAATATTGGACAAAGATAACTCCTACCAAGGGGAGGTATCGTACTAACTTTTGCCACTTTAGTATCTAATTCCTAAATTTTTATAGAGTAGTTTAATCTCACCGAATTACTCGAATATACACTCTAATTGGTATTTCCATGAGACCTTTTGGCATTTTGGTATGTAGTAATTCCTATATTTTTATGGTATGTTAAAATCTGATAAAAAAGAAGTCTATTTTGGAATTGAAAGAGATAAAGCAAGATATTTTCATGGACAAAAGGAAGAATTAAATCATTTTAGAAATTTATTAAACGAAAGTAAAATAAAAGGCGTAGGAAGTAGTTTTTTAATTCAAGGAGCACTAGGGATTAGCAAGACCGCATTAATTCACGAATGCGATAGAACAGCTAAAAAGTCAAAATGGAGTGTGGTAAAAATAAATATTGAAACGCTTTCAAATCCAACTGATTTATTTTATCGAACCACAAAGGATAGTGATCCGAAAACATGTATACACGCTCAAAAAGTAGATCTTGCTCTGTGGAAAACGGAATTAAGAACAAAAACGAAAGAAGAAATAAATTATGTCAATGAAGAATTAATAAAATCGAAACCGACCTTGTTAGTTTTAGATGAAACACAAAATTTAGGAATTGATGGCGATTTTTCAATTTCAATGCCATCTTTTAAAACTTGGTAAGTAGAGCATTATGGTGGTGAGTGAAAAGCAATCTATAAAAAAACACATCTAAAAGTCTATCCACCAATTAAAGAAAATATATACTGGAAGGGGTTGCAATAAAGAATTGAGTGAAAATTCTAATTGCAGAAAAGAAAATTTTCAAAATGAGACCGATACGGAAGGATTCAATCAGTGGCATTTCCCAAAAATCATTATGGATTTGATGAACAAGCATTTACCATTCTAAGGGGAACCTATACAATCTCTCTGGTACTTTGGCATATCATTCTCAAAAACAATAATCTGAGAAAAAGGCATCAATGAATGAAACATTAAAATGATCCCTTCTAGGTTAAATTCTATTCGTTTCTTGGCTCTTTGATGCATCATTGATTTCATATGAATCGTGGAAAACCCTCACCATGAATTCAAGTTTTGTCAGTTTGACTTCATCAAAGTGAAATGAACATCAGTAAATAGTCACTGAATCTACTAAAGTTGATGTCAAACCGTTTTTTCAATGTCATTCTGATACATTTGTTGCGGAGTTTCTTAAACGAACTTATGTTAACAGCAGGCGTTCTTGGTGCTGGACACCTTGGTAGAATTCACATCAAAAATCTCAAAGTTTCGCCTCATTATCATTTGATTGGCTATTACGATCCTAAAGTTGATTTAAGTCAATGCCATCAACCCAATGATTCATTAAAAAAATTCAGTTCTGCAGAGGAATTGATGGATACTGTCGATGTTGTAAATATCGTTACGCCAACCCTTTCACACTATGAAATGGCCAAAATTGCTATCAATAAAAACAAACACATTTTTATTGAAAAACCCATCGCTTACTCCACTAATCAAGCAAATGAAATTATTGAACTAGCGCTTAAAAATAATATCAAAGGGCAAGTAGGTCATGTTGAGCGGTTCAATCCAGCTTTCAAGTATGCTGAAAATCAAATCGATAATCCTATGTTTATTGAAACACATCGATTAGCAGAATTTAATCCCAGAGGTACCGATGTTAGCGTTGTTTTGGATTTGATGATTCATGATATCGATATCATTCTCCACTTAGTTGAATCCAAGGTAAAAAAAATTGATGCTTCGGGTGTTTCAGTGATCAGTAAGACTCCAGATATATGTAATGCTCGGATAACATTTGAAAATGGGTGTGTGGCCAATTTAACAGCTAGTCGGATTTCATTAAAAAAAATGAGAAAATCAAGATTTTTTCAAAAAAACTCATATATCTCTATTGACTTTCTTTCTAGGAAAACAGAGTTAGTATCTCTTAAAAAGGCTCCTGAAAAGCCTGATGAATATAGTCTTATTTTAAAAAACGCAGAGGGTGAAAAAAAGCAATTATTTTTCGACGATAAACAATTCGAAAACAGCAATGCCATACTTCAAGAATTAAATAGTTTTGCCTCCGCCATCACGAATGATACACCAACTAGTCCATCACTTGAAGATGGAGCAAAAGCACTCCATCTAGCTATAGAAATCGCACAAATTTGTAGTGACTAACAACCAAATGGGTATTTCATCATGCCTAGGATATATCCCCAAACATTTTACTTAACAGATCAATTGGTCAAAAATTCCAGTTTATTCTCTGAAGCACTCAAAAGCAGCAATCCATTTCAATCTCCCGTTTCGTTAAACGTCACAAACAACGATCATTTTCAACGTTTTTCTAAACATTTGTACCAGTTGAATAATCCCGGACTATTGCTTTATGAATTTGAAAGCAATAACAAGAAATATCATGGTTTATTATGTTGTCTACAGACAACTGATTTTCAAAATGGAAATATTACCAAACATGAAAAAATTGATCATAAAAAGGTTCTTGACATAGAAAAGCAATACCATAACACGTCCATAAAAGCAGAACCCATTATCGTGGCATTTGAAAATGATGAGAATATCAAAAATTTGATTTCTAATATCATTGATACCCATTCAGACTTTTCGACTTCAATAGATGGGCAACAACATCAATTTTGGTTGATTGATCACAAGACGAGCCAAACCTTACAAAACTGTTTTCATAAAATCGATTATTTCCACCTGGTTGATGGTCACCATCGCACCAATGCCATAGAAAATCTAAAAAAGCAAACGTCTAAATCCAATCATATCTTCTGCTTTTTAATCGAGTTGGAACAAATTGAATTAAAAAGTTTTATTTGGAACATTCACACGGCATTGACGGAATTTGAGTGTAATAAAATAGAGCGTATATTAAAAGCCTTTCATTCTCAAAAAACACAAAATTTAGATCCTCCGTCTCACTTATTTCCATTAATGGTTTATTGGAAAAATAGTTGTTATAAATTCCACAAACAGTCCATAAACGATTCGATAATCCCTCGGTTTATTGAAGAAGAATTTTATCATGCCATACCTTCCTCATCCCATTGGAAAAAGGAATATATTCCATACTTAGGCGATGATAATCTTGAAACAAAAACTTTCAACCATAGCGTGTCCTTTTTAATGCAATCTCTTACAAAAGCCCAATTGATTGAAATGGCAATCAAAAACGATTTGTTACCCCAAAAGTCGACCTACGCCCTACCGAAATTGACTCAAAATTTGGTGCTTAGTCCGTTTTAATCTCATGATAAAAGAATAATTCATATTAAAATGTCTATTGCCGAAAATCTTAATCGGATTAAAAACTCCATACCTCCTGATGTCAAAGTCATCGCTATCTCAAAGACAAAAACTTTTGAAGATATTTTAAAAGCATATCATACAGGTCATCGAGATTTTGGAGAGAGTAAAGTTCAAGAAATCATCAAAAAACAATCACAGTTACCACAGGATATCAAGTGGCACATGGTTGGTCATTTACAAACCAACAAAGTAAAATACATTGCCCCTTTTGTTTCTCTGATTCATAGTGTAGATTCTCTAAAACTACTAAAAGAAATCAACAGACAAGCGTTAAAAAACAATCGAAAACTGCCAGTATTATTACAAGTAAAGATTGCTGTTGAGACCACTAAATTTGGTCTAGAACCAAATCAAATAGACGATATAATGCAAAAAAGTTATCCATTGGAAGCGATTAAAATCGTGGGGCTTATGGGGATGGCTAGTTTTATCGACAATAAAAATCAATTGGATCAAGAGTTTAGCACATTAAAAGATCTGTTTAACAACCTCCAAACAAAACATCCCTCAATAGAAGTTCTGTCTATGGGCATGACTCAAGACTACCAACAAGCCATAGCTCATGGAAGCACGATGGTTCGTATCGGTCGAAAAATTTTTGGCGAAAGATCAACTTAGAGATTTTGTAGTAAAACCATGGGCAGTTGTTTTGAACAAACTAAATTTATTCCATAAAAAGGTGTTATGAAACTTTGGAAGATTAGAGTTCATCAAATTCTAAATGAAGCCGATACCAAACCTGGTTTGATTTATGAATATGTACTGTTTGGATTCATATGGCTGGTGGTTACGTCCGTTGCCTTGGAAAGTGTCAGCACGATTGAAGAACATTATGGCTTGCTTCTATTTGTTATTCAGTTAATCGTATTGGCGTGCTTTATCGTCGAGTATTTTCTCAGAATCATCATACCAGATCAATCGATCAAATATATTTTTAGTTTTTACGGCATCCTTGATTTTTTGGCCATTCTGGCATTGAGTTCCGTCTTCTTTGAATATAAACTCCATTTTTTAGTAGTCGTTCGAATTCTTCGCTTTTTAAGAGTATTTAAGGTGTTGAAATTTAGACAGTTGAGAGAAGAATCCAATGCCTTGCTCAACGCGCTGAAACAAAGTGGGAACAAAATCTTAATCTTTGTTTTTTCTTTTATTCTTTTATGCACTTGTTTTGGCACGATCATGTATTTGATTGAGCCAGAAGAAAGTGGATTCACTTCTATTCCCAAAGGCATTTATTGGTGTATTGTGACGCTGACAACCGTTGGATACGGTGATATAACGCCATTAACGGTAGCTGGCAAAACCATCGCTTCTTTTATCATGGTGATTGGTTATGGGGTGATTGCTGTTTCCGCATTAATTGTGACATCGGAAGCCAGTAAACATTTATCAGAAGAAGAAAAAGTATCGAATACGCAAACTTGTTCTCACTGTCTCGAATCTGATCATAAAGATGGAGCACTCTATTGCCATGCTTGTGGGAATAGTCTGAAGGATGTTTGAATTCAAAAAACCAACAATACTTTTTGTAACGGGTCCTACAGCTATTGGCAAGACTTCTCTTAGCCTCCAATTAGCAAAAGCCCTAAAGACACAAATTATTTCATGCGATTCTAGGCAGTTTTATAAAGAAATGACCATCGGAACGGCAGTGCCAAATAAAGAACAACTAAAGGAGATACCGCATCACTTCATTCAACATAAAAGCATTCGTGATACCTATACTCCTGGAGATTACCAAAAAGAGGTCCTTCAACTTTTAGAAGATTATTTTCAATCTCATCATGTCGTCATTTTGGTTGGAGGACCAAGCTTATATGCCTATGGTCTGTTATATGGGTTGCATCCATTTCCCAAAATTTCACCACACATTCGTTTTCAACTTCGTCATCATTATGAACAAAAAGGCATTCAATTTCTTCAGCATGAATTAAGAAAAAAAGATTTAGAATATTTTCAAACGGTCGACCAAAACAATCCGAGAAGACTTTTAAGAGCATTGGAACTTATGGAACAAACTGGTCATAAATATTCTGACCTTATTAAAAAAGATAAACCTTCAAGAAATTTTAAATCATATGTCATCAAACTTGAAATTTCTAAAAAGAATTTATATCAAAACATCAATCGACGAGTCGATAACATGATGCAGGATGGACTACTAAAAGAAGCACAATCTCTTATGGCTTATAAAAATCTATCCCCTTTGAATACCATTGGATACAAAGAATTATTTGGTTATTTCGATGGGTACATGACTTTAAACGGCGCCATTTCTGAAATAAAAAAAAACTCAAGAAGATTTGCTAAAAGACAAATCACGTTTTCCAAAAAATTTATTAATCCCCTGATCATCAATCCTCCTTATCGTTTAGATGACGTTTTCAAACAAATTCAGAAAGTCTGTATATGAAAAATCTTTATACCAAAATAATATCATCTTGTTTCTTGTTTTTGATGTTGATGGCTTGCTCAGAAAATTCACCTCCTGAAGAAACGCCTATTATCGAGCAAGGTCCGACTCCCACTCCAATAGTGACTGAACAACCAGTGCCGACTCCAATGGTGATTGAAAAACCAAAGCCAACTTTTGAAATTGTTCAATCAGCAAAGGAAGACGACATCGTCTCAATAATATTACTCAATCTCTTAGGGGCATTTATTCAAAATATTGAAGTTCCCGAAGCGAAATACAATGTCCAACCCATTGATATCACATACACAACCAAAGAACCTTGGACTGGTCAAGTGATCGAAGCTTCAGGAGCTATATTAATTCCCACAGAAATTGATTTTAATCCAGCCATCATCAGCCTTCACCATGCAACCATTGATACCGATCAGGAAACTCCTTCTCAACAAGTGTTAGGAATCAATGAAATCACATTAGCTAAATACTATGCTTCATTGGGATACATTGTGAGTTTTCCAGATTATATTGGGTATGGTTCTTCAGGTGAAATCAATCATCCCTATGAAGATTTAGCTTCCCTTGGCAGCACATCTCATGATATGCTGAAAGCCACTAAAGAATATTTGGAGGTTCAAGAAATCAAGCATTCCAAAGAATTATTTCTAGTCGGATACTCAGAAGGGGCAACCGCAACTATTTCACATGCTGAATTATTACAAAACCATGATGATTTTGAGCTGCTCGGTTCATTTGTCGGTGCCGGAGCATATGATAAACTTGAATTTATCAAAATTCTGACTTCGAAAGATGAAGATGTAGAAAGTATCCCCAATTATATTTGGGGCTTAAACACACTAAATCAACTAGACAAAGATTTAAATCGTCCATGGTCATTTTACCTCAATGAACCTAATGATCAAAAACTAGAGGCTTTTGGTCAAATTAATGGTTTGATTCCAGATGATCTCATCGAACGAAACCCACAGAAACTCTTCAAAAAATCCTTCATTGAAGGCATTAAATCAGGAGAGGATAACGAATTTATTACCGCATTACATGACAATAGCATCGAATCATTAAATCTGAATTCGCCCATCTCATTATTTTACGTTCCTCAAGATGAAGTGACTTTTTCCGATATCCTTTCAAAAAAAACTCATCAATATCTAGTCGACCAACAGATTAAAAGTGAACTGATTGAAATCGAAGGCGAAAATCATACCGATGGTGCCATTGATTTCTTTTTCCGCAGCTATCAAAAAATAGAAAAAATCATGGAATCTCGCTCATCAAATCAACAATAAATGTATCATCGATTTATTGAAAATAGGAAATTAGAAATTGATCCATGTTTTGTTGTATTCGTCCATTAATATCTTTAGTGGAAGAAGCTGCAAATTTTTGACTTGTTAACAAATGATACAGTTGGATATAACGTTCCGATAACTGGTTTTGCACATTGAAATCAATAGAGGGTATGGTTTGAGGCTTCCCACCTTGATAACCTCTAGAAATAAGCCACTGACGAAAAAATTCTTTAGATAGATGCTTGACTTGATTGGGGTTTTTGTTTTTATTCTCTAGACTATGGACATGCATATATCGAGATGAATCCGCTGTATGAACTTCGTCTATTAAAACGATGTCACCCGTTTGCGTTTTTCCAAATTCATACTTGGTATCCATCAAAATCAATCCATTTTCTAAAGCCATTTGAGAGCCAAATTCAAATAGATCGTATGTGTACTTCTCCATCAGTTCATAATCCGAAAGACTTACGATTCCATTTTCAATGACTTCATTTTTGGATATATCCATATCATGCCCCTGTTTTGCCTTTGTAGTCGGCGTGATGATGGGATTTTCAAATGCATCATATAAAGCTAAGCCATCAGGTAATTCAACCCCACAGATTTCTCGTTTTCCACTCTGATATAAACGATAGACATGACCTATGAGGTTGTTTCTAATGACCATTTCTACTTCAATGGGTTGGCAATAGTGTCCAATACTTACATTGGGATCTGGACTCACGAGGAACCAGTTAGGGACTATTTTTTTTGACTTTTGAAGCATGTGAACAGATAATTGATTCAATACTTGTCCTTTAAATGGTATCCCCACATCCATGACCCGATCAAAAGCAGATACTCGATCTGTTGCAATCATAATCAATAAATCATTTTCCAAATGATAAAGATCTCTGACCTTACCTCGATAGATTTTTTTAATTCTATCGAATTGTAAATGACTTTTTAATAGAGTTGGTTGATTATCCAATTTGATCAATAACAAGAAGCATTATGATGAAGATTCACTATTTGTTTGAGAATCTGATTTTTGATAAGCCTTAATAATTTTTTTGACGAGATGATGCCTGATAACATCCGTTTCATTAAATCGGATGGTGGCTATTTCTTTAATATTTTTAAATAATTGTATAGCCTCCAATAATCCCGAATTACTTTTTTTAGATATATCAATTTGTCCTAAATCCCCCGTAACGATAAACTTTGATCCCGTACCCATTCGAGTCAAAAACATTTTCATCTGCTTTTGAGTCGTGTTTTGAGCTTCATCTAAAATGACAAAGGCATCATCTAAAGTTCGACCTCTCATAAAAGCAATGGGAGCCATTTGAATGACTTTCTTTTCGATGTAGTGCACCAGCTTGACATGGGGAATCATCACTTGTAAAGCATCGTATAAAGGTTGCATGTATGGATCGAGTTTTTCCTGAATATCACCAGGTAAAAAACCCAAGTGTTCTCCCGCTTCAACGGCTGGTCTAGTCAATATGATACGTTTTACTTTATGAGTTTTGAGAGCCTCAACCGCTAATGCTAAACTGATGTATGTTTTACCGGTACCAGCCGGTCCAACAACAAATACCAAATCGCTTTCAGTCACTTTATGGACTAATTTTCGTTGATTGGGTGTTTTAGGACTGATGATTTTCCCCCCAACGCCATGCACAATTAGATCCGATTTAGATTTTTTTTTGACCTGTAAATCAATTCCGTTGGAATGATGGTTTAAAATCTGATCAATGATATCGATACCAAAACGGTTATGTTTTTGGATATAATCAAACATCAATTCCATTTTATTTTTTAAATTTTTGATTTCCAGCTCCTGGCCGTAGACTTGAATAGAGTTTCCTCGGGCGACTAATTTCAGATGAGGAAAAAATGAACTAATCCGATTGATATATGTATTTTGATGGCCATAAAAATCCAACGGACTGATATCCCTTAGATGGATGGTGGTTGAATTTTCTTCCATGTGGTGACTACAAAATTAAGGAGAATTGATCGTATTCATTTTTTACAAAATTTGATTTTATAGTTTTGTTTCGACCATGAATATCATTACATTAACGACGGATTTTGGAACCAAAAATTATTGGTTATCAGCTATCAAGACCAAAATAATTCAAGCGGTACCCCATGTATCTATCATCGATATTTCTCATGACATAAGTCCCTATAATTATTTAGAGTGTGCCTATGTTCTCAAAAGTTGTATTCCTCTACATAAACCCAATACAGTTCACATCATTGGATTTGAAGCTTCACCCAAACCAGACATCCCGATATTAATCGTTCAATTACATAAGCAATTTTTTGTCGTGGCTGATAATGGATTAATGGGATTGATCACACAAAAAAAAGAAATAGAGCAAATCATATCCGTTTCAAAACAAATGATTAACCAAACTCCTTTTATTACGCTAGATACCTTGACGGAAATCGGTATCGAATTGGTCAAAGGAAAAAGTCCAACATCTCTTGGCACTATAGTAAATCAAATCGATTTATTGACGCCAGATCAACCCATTATTGATCCGTTACAATCAAAAATTAAAGGAAGTATTATTTATATCGATCGGTATGGTAATTTGGTCACTAATATCACCCAATCCATCTTTAGATCGGTATTGAACAATCAAAGTTTTCGTATCCATGCTAGAAGTTTTGTCATCGATAAAATTTTTCATTCTTACAGCGAATGCGCCACAAAATACAACTCGACCAGAAGTCCATTGGGATCAAAATTTGCTATTTTCAATTCTAATAAACTTTTGGAAATAGGTGTTTATAAAGGCGATCCCAACACCGTTGGAAGCGCCAGTTCTTTATATGGCTTGAATTATAGAGATCCCATAACCATCGAATTTTTCAATTCAAACTAGTTGAAAAATATTTCTCAAATAGCTATTGGCGATCTAAAGCTGATGCATCGAACCAAAATAGGTTACCTCATCATTGGCGTTTATTTAATTGTGAACAGTTTATTGTTTTGGATTATTGAAAATCCATATAACATTCTTTCAACAGGTATTGGCGATTTAAGACCGTTTTTTGAATTGAGTCCATGGCTTTTGGCTCTATTGATTCCAGCCATTGGCATGAAAAGCTTTACTGATGAAATCCAAAATAAAACCATTGAAGTGCTGTTTTCAAAACCCCTATCCAGTTCGCACTTGGTACTAGGAAAGTTTTTTGGATTGCTATTGTTGATTTGTGTTAGTCTGATTCCTCTTCTAATTTATTTTTTTACTATTCAACTATTAATCGTTTCAAACGGCTCATTCGAACTGATAAGCCATTTGAGTGGATTAATGGGAATTTTTTTAATCGCATTGGTTTTTAGCGCCATTACTTTATGTCTATCATTGCTACTTAAAAACTCGGTTTTAGTTTTAATTATCGGGTTGATAATCTGTTGTTTTCATTACTATGGGTGGTTTTATTTAGCCGAGCTGTCCAGTAGCACCCAATGGTTCAATGCTTTAAAAAGCTTTGGAATTATTGATCATTACAAGGGGTTATCAAAAGGGATATTGAATGTTTCAGATATAGTTTATTATTTATTGAATATTCTATTGTTTTTGTATTTATCGACTTTATTTCTTGAACGTTTAAAATTTCAGAAATGAATTGGTTAACACATTTTCTGTGGATATTTTCGTTGTCTGTTTTATTCCTAGCGAATCGACTTCATTTTATACATCACCGAGTTGATCTGACTTCTGATAAACGGTACAGTTTATCCACAACGACCATCGAGCTGATTGAAGACGTGAGTCAATTAATAACGATAGATATTCTTTTATCAGGTCATCTCCCCCCTTCTTTTTTGAGACTTCGATCTGAGCTGGATCAATTCCTTGAATTAATCACAGAAAAAACCGATTCCATTGTTATCAACATGGTTGATTCAAAATGGTTAGAAAACAATCAAAATGCAAATTTGATAAGTGAAAACTTGGGTATTCAACCCCATTATGTTTTTAGGCAAATAAGAAACACAACCAATCAAACGACGGTATTTCCTTGGTTAATTATTCATAATGAGACGGCTTCTTTTCCCATTAGTTTATTATCCTCAAAACAATCCCTGACACAACCAGAATTAGTCCTTGAATCTATTGAGTTATTGGAAAAAACTTTACTGGAAGGCATTTACCAAGCTGCCATTAAAAATAAAAAGAACATCGCTGTTTTAAAATCTAACAAGACAAGTGATGATTTGTATTTGACTGATTGGTTATTATCATTAAAAAAATATTATGATTTGGCTTCATTTGATTTTAAAGCCGCTGGAATATCAACACAAAAAACGTATGAAAATCTAAACCGTTTTGAAGTTTTAATAATCTCTAATCCAAGAGAAGAATTTACCCTTGAAGAAAAGTTTATTATAGACCAATTCACTTGCCATGGGGGTCGTATCATTTGGCTCATCAATCCATTGGATGTCAATTTGAAAAATCTTTACCAAACTGAAAATGGGTATTTGCCACAAATTAATGATTTAGCAATGGATGATCTATTTTTTAAATATCAATTTCGTTTTCAAAATCAGTTGGTTGCTGATTTATACGCTTCCCCTATCGTTCTAGCCACAGGTAAAAATGAATCTAGTCAGTATGCCCCCTTTTTATATCCCTATTTTCCAATAATACAACCCAATCAAAATCATCCAATTTCAAATCGAATCAATAGCGTGTGGACACGATTGACTAGTCCCATCGACACATTAAAAGGCGATCTAAACAAAACGGTTTTATTAGCCTCTTCTGAATATTCTAAGGGCTCAGGCTATCCTATACGCCTGGATTTGAAAACGGCTGGTCAAACGCCTGAATTTGAATCTTTTAATCAACAACATTTTATGGTAGGAATTCTAGTGGAGGGGCTATTCGAATCTCTTTTTACCCATAGAATACATCCTTTTGATATGGATGACTTCAAAAATAACGGTCATTCTGCTTGGTTGGTTATTACTGATGGTAATTTTGGTGAAAATCAAATAGAGCAAAGCCGGCCACTACCATTGGGGTATGATAAGTGGACCAACAACACCTATGAAAATAAATCGTTTTTAGTCAATAGTGTCCATCATTTGACTGGTCATCATGAAATTTTATCTTTAGGACAAAAGAAAATGAGTTTGTCTCAATTGGATTTAGTGAAGATCGAAAGAAACGAAATGGGCATAAAATTATTCATGATATCCATTCCATTAATCGTTATTGGTGTACTTTGGGTATTAATTCAGATTTTAGTAAAACATCCCAAAAAAACGATAATTAATTGAAATCATTAAACTTATATTTGTCAAATTAGCATCGCATGGAATTTTTAGTCAATAGTCAAACGTTAGTCGATGAATTAACCAATTTAATTGGTGTGGTACACACCACGAATAGTTTACCTATTCTAAATAATGTCTTGTTTGAATTGGATAATAATAGTCTCAAATTAACCACTTCGGATCTTGATACGACTTTGTCTTCTGTTATTGAAGTAGAGTCTAAAGAGAAAGCCATCTTCTGTCTTCCTGCAAGAATGTTGTTTGAAGCACTTAAAACATTTCAACCACAGCCACTTACATTTTCAAAAAATGGAGATAACATCACTTTTGTTTCAAAAAAAGGACGGTTTCAATTGGCGTGTATTCCCGGAGATGATTTTCCCAAACCTCTTGAAATTCCATCTCCTGAATCGGTGACGATTCCCCTACATCAATTAAACTTAGGATTAAATAATACTCTTTTTGCTGTAGGTCCAGAGGAGTTGAGAAAAGTTTTAACGGGGGTTTTCTTTTATTTTAGTGATGAGTCTACCGATTTGGTTTCTACCGATGGGCATAAATTGGTTCTATACAGTTTAAAATCAATTACTCGAAAAGAGGCCGTTGGGTTTATTGTTCCTAAAAGACCATTGAGTTTATTAAAGGGGATATTGTCGGTGAGTGAGGGGGTTGTAACCATTGAATATAATAAATCCAACGCTCGATTTAAAGTTGATCATTCGATGGTGACTTGTAAGTTGATTGATGGTAAATTTCCAAACTATAAAAATGTCTTTCCTCCAAAATCTGATTTACCCAATGTTTTAACCATCGATCGAATTCAATTCAAAAGCTTAGTTGATCGAAGCATTCATTTTGCTTCTAGAACGGGCTCAGAAGTTAATTTAAAACTCGAAGGGTCAAGCTTAACTATTAATGCTCAAAATTCAGATTATAATCAGTCATCGGTTGAATCTATCAATTGTGATTATCATGGCGATGATATGAACATCTCTTTTAATGCTCGTTTTTTATCTGAAATGTTAAAAACTTTAGATAGTCAATATGTGCATTTAAAGATGGGATTACCCAATGCCATTAGTATTTTGACTCCATTTGTCGAAGAAAATCAAGAAATTGAACACGAGACTGAAATGTTGATCATGCCCACTAGGTAATCTTTTTTTTTGCGCATTCATAAAAGCCACAAACAGAATAATTTTATCCGTATTGCGTATATCAGTGTCATTGAGCCGCTCGTTTCAGTCAAACTGACCCACCCAATAAAGCCAAATTGATCCATCGAATCATAGAAGTGTGCTGTCAAGAAAAGTGTATAGCTCTGCATCATCGCCAAGGACATCCCGGTGGTGATATCACCCAATCCAAGTCACCTTAGCAAGGCACACCACACCATCGGAGTAGAAACGAGTTTTCAGAACAGGAGATGTTGGGGGTTTACTACTGATTTAATAGCGATTGACCAAAGATCCTATGTATTGGTTTCCGTTTTTTCTCTCTGAGAACTACGGACTTCACTTTTGCATTGGTGTCCCAATTTGGATAATGGGAAAAGACTCCATTATTTACTGATTATCATTTTGATTCGGTCTTTTAATCACGGAAATAAATAGTTCTCTGTCAGGGTCATTGATTAATTCCAAATCAGGAGTATTTTCATAGGCTCTCGGTATGCCGCTACCAACTCCCCAAAATGGAATAACAAATCTTGCGTTGGTGAATAGTATGGGGTTTCTTGGTACAGAAGTTCCAATTTTAACATTGTCAATAGTCAATGAATTTGGAAGTTTACCGGGGCTTACAATCTCCATTCTATTGTCAAAAATGAACACCTTGATACTTGAAGAGATAAAATAATCTCGGTGTATAAGAGCATTGACAAGCAATTCTTCAATAGTTTCTATCGGTATTTCTAATTTAGGTTGTGAATTAAACCCATCTTCTACTTGCACCTTTCTTAAATTTCGAGTGATAAAAGAACGTGTTTTGTTGTACAATTTCTTTAGATTTCCAGAAAAAGGATTTTCTTTATCTCGGAATTGATTGGAACTGATTTCATTACCAAAAACAGAAACACACTGTATTGTGAATATTGGCTTGAATTGTTGGGGGTTCTTACCAAACAAAAGTAAGCCCGCTAGGTTGATTTTTCCTTCTTTGGACATACCAAGATTAGAAAGAATTGAAGCGGGGGATTGTTCCAATTTTTTTTAGTTTTTGCAAGGATGAACTCTTGAAAAAATTCATGGTCAATGTCATTAATAGTTGTTCCTTTTACAATGGCCTTCTCTGCAAAAATATTTCCATCACCTTGAAGTATTCTCACAATTTCTTCTTTGGTAACCACTTTTCTTTTGTCTGAACCATTTTTCACCCAAATGATTCCGTTATTGTCCATATGTGGTTTGCTTGTCCCTTCGGAAACATGAGCAACAAGAACATTTTGGTTTTCTACTCTTATCGTTTCTGTATAGATGTTGATTGGGGCCTTAACATTATTAGATGCTGCATTGGCTAATAACTCATTGGTGTCTTGAAGCTCTTTGAATGAAAGCCCTTTAATGTTTCCTGTTTTATCATCAACTCCAACGATTAAGACTCCGCCTTTTGTATTAGAAAAAGCCACCATTTCGGCACCAATAGAATTGGCATTCAATACACGAGTTTTAAACTGAACTTTACTCGATTCTCCCATTTGAATTGAATCTAATAAATCAAATGTGTCCATAATTCATAAATTCTTTTTCTGTTGTTGAACGCATCTTGACCTCCTTCCATGATGTTTCCTATTTTATTTCGGATGATTTTATTACCAACGCTTCCAAGATTTGCTTGAGTACTGTTTGAGTCATATTGACACGAAATGACTTGTTCACAATCTCCAAGTACTGGAATGTTCGGATTGTGAGTAGCAAAAATGAATTGTGAAGAGTTTTTTAACCCCTTTAATAGCAAAATTACATCTCTATAGATTGTTTGGTTATCCAAATCACCTTCTGGCTGGTCAATAATCATCAGGTCGCTACCTTTTAACGTCAATAAGAATCTAATCAGAACAGAAGCTTTTTGGCCTAAAGAATGCTCGTTAAATCTTCGATTCTCATAGATAATATCAAACTTATTGGGGACCCTATAGGTTAAAAAAGATTCTAAATTGTTGTTGAAATATTCTCTATAAGTATTTAATTGAGTATTACCAATCCTTTCAGAAATTCTAGTTTCCAATTGGTTTAAATCTTCATAAACTTCAATTAAATCGCTGTGATTATCTTGAAATTGTTGTCCCTAAAATTACTACCTCTGAAATTTTCTTTTAAACAACTTTCAAAACTTTGCTTTGTTTTATATCCCAAATGAGGATAGTCGTTTAACTTATGTTTTATATTATGGGATGAATTTTCGAATCTGAAGCAAGGATAACAGACTGCAAAATTCAAGTTGGTGAAAGAAACTCTAAAAGAACACAACAACAATCCAAGAACTAATCCGTCGTTTTGAAGTTGATCGCGTACCAATATCCAATTGGAAAAAGCAGTGATTAAAATCGTGGAATTAAGCTTCTCCTTTTAGACCCAAATTCAAAGGGATGTCCATGGGTTCTTTGCTGCTGATTTCTCCAAAAGCAGTTTGATATTTTCGAATATTTTGACCCAGTGCACGATGCAATCGCTTAGCATGCTCAGGTGTTAAAATAATTCTACTCTTAACTCTTGCCTTGGATGAACCCGGCATGACCGAAAGAAAATCAACCACAAATTCAGTACGCGAATGATTAATGACTGCCAAATTAGAATAAACACCATCAGCCGTTCGTTCATCAATGCTAATATCCAATTTTTGCTTTTCCTGTTTTTTATTTTCGGTCATTATTCAGCGGGTTCTAAAATGCTTTGTTCTGGTTCAGGATGTGATAGTAGGGATAACTGCTCATCTTTACTACCCACAATAATGTTTTGGTATTCCCGAAGCCCAGTTCCTGCTGGGATTCGATGACCGACAATGACATTTTCTTTCAACCCTTCCAGGTGATCGACTTTTCGTCTTATGGAGGCCTCGTTCAACACTTTTGTGGTGGTCTGGAAAGAAGCCGCTGATATAAACGATTTAGATTCGCTAGAAGCCTTAGTGATTCCTTGTAATTCAGTGGCACCTGAAGCAGGTTGTGCGTCGCGTGCTTCAACTAATGCTAACCCTTTGCCTTTGAGCAACGTGTTTTCATTTCGCAATTCTCTTTTTGAAATCAATTGACCAATTTTAAAGTTTTCTGATTCCCCTTGATCTTCAACAACAACCTTTCCAAACAAATCTTCATTGGTTTTGATAAAATCATTTCTAAAAACCAACTGATTCTCTAAAAACAAGGCATCACCTGGTTCGATGATACGCACCCGTCTCATCATTTGTCTAATGATAACTTCAAAGTGTTTGTCATTGATTTTCACGCCTTGCAGTCGATAAACTTCTTGAATTTCATTGACCAAGTGTTTTTGTACGGCTAATGGACCTCTTATTTTTAATAAATCGGCCAAGGTCACCGGTCCCTCAGATAATGGGGTTCCTGCTTCGACATGATCATACTCTTGGACCATGATTTGATTGTAAAGCTTGACAATATATGTCTTTTTGGTTCCATTTTTAGCTGTCACGGTAATTTCACGGTTCCCTCGACGTATTCTACCATATGAAACCATACCATCGATTTCAGCAACCACAGCTGGATTGGAAGAGTTCCGAGCTTCAAACAACTCAGTAACTCGTGGCAAGCCCCCAGTAAGATCTCTAGATTTTTGAGAAGATCTCGGTATTTCAGCCAATATATCTCCAGGTTCTACTTTGTCTCCTTCTTTGACATTGAGTTGGGTACTCACATTGAGTACATAACTCTTGATGACTTGATAATCGACTTCAGAATCATTGCCTGCTTTGGAAGCTAAAGTTTTACAGATTTCCATGGATGGGACTTCCTTGGATGGCGATGGAATGATATTCCACTTTTCTTTTCCAGTCTGTTCATCTAAATCAATTTGATAACTAACTCCTTTGATCATGTTTTGAAACTGAATGACCCCTTTATGATCTGAAACAATCAATCGGTTGTATGGATCCCAACGACAAATCAAATCCCCTTGCTTGATATTATCCCCATCTTTAACAAAGAGATAAGAACCATACCTAATTTTATCTGAAGTCAATACGTTTCCAGTATTGGGGTCCAAAATTTCAAAATCAGCTGGCCGTGTCGAAGTGACGATATTGTTTCCCGTTTGACGATTTTTTTCTATTCTTAATTCACTGCTAATCCTCACAATACCATCAAATTGAGCTTCTAATTTATTCTCTCCTTCTACATATCCCTTAACAGCACCAATATGGAATGTTCTTAGGGTCAACTGAGTTCCAGGTTCTCCAATGGATTGTGCAGCGATAACCCCCACAGCTTCTCCTTGCTGTACCATTTTACCAGTCGACAGATTTCGTCCATAGCATTTGGCACAAATTCCTTTTGTAGCAATACAGTTCAACGGAGAACGAACTTCCACCGATGTTACGAGTGAGTTACCGATAATTTCAGCCTTTTCTTCGTCGATTTCTTCATTACGATAAACTAATATTTCATTTGTTGACGGATCGATAACATCAACCAAAGCCACTCTTCCTAAAATACGCTCAGATAGCGGTTCAACAATCTCTTGATTGTTTTTCAAAGCTTCAATCTCAAGACCAATCAAAGTGCCACAATCATCCATTGCCACTATCACATCTTGGGCAACATCATGAAGCCTTCTAGTTAAGTAACCCGCATCTGCCGTTTTTAAAGCCGTATCCGTCAATCCCTTACGGGCACCATGCGTGGACATGAAGTATTCTAAAATCGATAAGCCTTCAACAAAGTTTGATTTGATGGGCGTTTCCATCATCACACCGCCAACGTTAGCTTTTTTTCTAGGTTTCTCAATCAAACCTCGCATACCAATGACTTGGCGTAACTGCTCCATGGAACCACGTGCTCCAGAATCTAACATCATGTAAACTGAATTAAATCCCTGACGATCTTTGGCTGTTCGCTCATTGATGATATTGGACAATTTGGCGCTCGCTGAAGTCCATAAATCCAGTATTCGATTGTATCGTTCATTGGACGTTATGAAACCCAAATTATAATTTTCTTGAACGTTTCTCAATTCACCCACCGCCTCTGAAATGATTTGTTTCTTCTCAGAAGGAATGGTAATATCATTTAAATTGAAAGACAATCCGCCTTTGAATGAATAATAAAAGCCCATTTCTTTAATGGCATCTAAAAATTCAGAAGTGGTTGGCACATCGGTAGCTCTTAAAATTTTACCGATAATTTCTCTAAGACTCTTTTTAGTTAGGAGAATATTAAAAAATTCGACATCTTCTGGTACCACTTCATTGAAAAGCACCCGTCCCACCGAAGTTTCCATGTAAGGCTCTTCATTATCTACGAGGAGTTTATTTGTTCTTATTTTGATTTGTGCATGAAGATCCACGGCATTTTGATGGTACGCTATTTTAACTTCATCCGTTGAACTAAATAAGGTTCCTTCTCCTTTGACTTTTTCTTGAGTCGTTGACTTTTTAATTTTAGTCATATAATAAAGCCCTAGCACCATATCTTGTGATGGCACGGTGATGGTATACCCATTCGCAGGATTCAAAATATTGTGTGAAGCCAACATCAATAGTTGTGCTTCCAATATAGCTTCAGGCCCCAACGGTAAATGAACAGCCATTTGATCCCCATCAAAATCGGCATTAAAAGCAGTACAAACCAATGGATGTAATTGAATGGCTTTTCCTTCAATTAATTTAGGTTGAAACGCTTGGATGCCCAGTCGATGTAATGTGGGTGCTCTGTTTAATAATACAGGATGCCCTTTCAGCACATTTTCTAAAATATCGTAAACGACAGGCTCTTTCTTTTCAATAATCTTTTTAGCTGATTTAATGGTTTTGACAATACCCCGCTCGGTTAATTTTCTGATAATAAAGGGTTTGAATAGCTCAGCGGCCATGGCTTTAGGCAATCCACACTCATACATTTTGAGTTCTGGACCGCTAACAATCACACTTCTTGCAGAATAATCGACTCGTTTACCCAATAGATTTTGTCTGAATCGACCTTGTTTTCCTTTCAAGGCGTCAGAAAGTGATTTTAATGATCGATTCGAGTCACTTTTAACCGCCGAAGATTTTCTAGTGTTATCAAATAATGAATCCACCGCTTCTTGTAACATCCGTCTTTCATTCCTTAAAATCACTTCAGGAGCTTTGATTTCGACAAGTCTTTTGAGTCGATTGTTTCGAATGATAACTCTTCGATATAATTCATTTAAATCAGATGTCGCAAAACGCCCACCATCCAATGGGATCAAAGGACGCAACTCCGGAGGAATGACAGGAATCACTTTCATGACCATCCACTCGGGTCTATTTTCTCCTTCTTCATTGGCTTCTCGAAAGGCTTCAACAACACCGAGTCTTTTTAATGCTTCGGCTTTTCTTTGTTTTGAAGTTTCGGTTCGAGCTTTGATACGAAGTTTTTGGGATAATTCATTCAAATCAATTTTTGCTAATAATTCAGCTAGACAATTGGCCCCCATTTTAGCGACAAACTTTTCTGGATTATCATCGTCTAAGTACTGATTCTCCGCTTTATTAGGAAGATTTTCCAAAATGTTGAGATATTCTTCTTCCGAAAGGAAAACCACGTTCCCATCCATTGGCCAAGATTTACAACAAACGGCTCGACCAGGTTTGGCTACTAAATATTTTCCATCCAAACGACGCCGATTGGCGATGAATTTATCCTCATGTTCCAAATCTAGTTCTTCATTACCAGGGGGGAGTTCTTCTAGTATTTGATTATACTCTTTTTCAGTTAAAATGACTTTGTTTTCAATGACTTTTTCAGCATATTCTGGATTTTGATAAGCCATCCCAGGATTGATAACGACATACTTTTCATGATAAATAATGGAGCTGAGCACTTTCGTAGACATCCCTAAAAGATATCCCATTTTACTTGGTGGGGATCTGAAATACCAAATGTGAGCCACTGGTGAAACCAATTGAATATGCCCCACTCGATTTCTTCTCACTCGTTTTTCAGTGACTTCAACCCCACAACGATCACATATAATACCTCGATACCGTATGCGTTTGTACTTTCCACAAGCACATTCATAATCTTTAACTGGTCCAAAAATTCTTTCACAGAACAGACCATCGCTCTCTGGTTTATGGGTTCTATAATTAATGGTTTCGGGTTTTAGTACTTCACCTCTTGAAGCGGCTAGAATGACTTCTGGAGAGGCTAGACCAATGGTGATTTTATTAATCTTTTTTTGTGAAATACCTTCTTGACTTTTATACATAGATGATAATTTTCTGTTTTATTCTTCCAATCTGATATCGATACCCAATCCTTTGAGTTCATGCATCAGTACGTTAAATGATTCGGGTAAACCCGGTTCGGGTAGGGACTCCCCTTTGGTAATAGCTTCATATGTTTTGGCACGTCCCACCACGTCATCAGATTTCACCGTTAGAATTTCTTGTAATGTTTTTGATGCTCCATAGGCTTCTAACGCCCAAACTTCCATTTCACCAAAACGCTGTCCACCTGATTGGGCTTTACCACCAAGCGGTTGTTGTGTTATCAACGAATAAGGACCAATAGACCGTGAATGTAATTTATCATCAACCATATGCCCTAATTTTAGCATGTAAATAACACCAACTGTGGCTTTTTGATCAAACCGCTCTCCAGTTCCCCCATCATAAAGATAGGTATGTCCTAAACGTGGGATTTCTGCATGATCCGTTAATTCATTAATCTGGTCCATTTTGGCTCCATCAAAAATGGACGTGGCATAAGTGTGATCTAGCTTTTGACCAGCCCAACCCAACACCGTTTCATAAATCTGTCCCAAATTCATTCGAGAAGGAACACCTAGTGGATTCAATACAATGTCAACGGGTGTGCCATCTTCTAAAAATGGCATATCCTCTTGACGAACAATTTTTGCGACAATCCCTTTATTACCATGACGTCCAGCCATTTTATCCCCTACTTTTAATTTTCGTTTTTTAGCTATATAGACTTTGGCTCTTTGTTTGACGCCGCTTTGTAATTCATCCCCAACCCGAATGGCATCTTCTTGTCTTTTTCTAGATCCTTCTATGTCTTTATTTTTAATCTTATAGTTGTGAAGAATATCGTCAATCAATTGATTGGTTTTTTGGCTAAATACCCAGCGCCCTTCAATTTGGGTATAATCCATGATTCTTTCTAAATCGGCCCGAGTGATACTCTTTCCTTTTGGAATCGTCTCATCTTCATCACCGTTTTCCCTATAAATACCTTGAGATTTTTTTCCTTTTAAAATACTGTATAATTTTTCAATCAACACTTGACGAAGTTCGTCCTGCTGCTCATCGTATTGTTCGTTGAGCTTTTGAATATCTTCCTTGGCTTGAGACCAACGTTCTTTTGTCGACCGGGAGAAAACTTTGGTGTCAATAACCGTTCCAAACGTCGAAGGAGGGGTTTTTAAAGAAGCATCTTTAACATCTCCTGCTTTTTCACCAAAAATGGCTCGTAACAACTTTTCTTCAGGTGTTGGGTCTGATTCTCCTTTAGGGGTGATTTTACCAATTAAAATATCACCTGGTTTTACTTCAACACCGACTCGAATCAGTCCACCTTCATCTAAATCTTTGGTGGCCTCTTCAGAAACATTAGGAATATCTCGAGTTAATTCTTCAGCTCCCAATTTAGTATCTCTGACATCTAAGTATAATTCATCGATATGTATCGACGTCAAGATATCATCTCGAACCACTCTTTCTGAAATAACGATGGCATCTTCAAAATTGTACCCTTTCCAGGACATAAAGGCTACCTTCAAATTTCGACCTAATGCTAACTCCCCATTAACTGTCGCATACCCTTGGGTAAGGACTTGACCCTTTTTAATTTTATCGCCTTTTTTAACAATCGATCTTAGATTGATGCACGAACCATAATTTGTTCTTTGGAATTTCGTAAGAGGATACGTTTTAATATCTCCATCAAAATCAATCAATTTTTCATTTGGTGAATATTCATACTTGACAACTATTTTGTCAGCATCAACATATTGTACTTCCCCATCTCTTTCTGCGTTTAATAGCACCCGAGAATCCGTGGCGACTTTACGTTCTAACCCCGTCCCAACAATCGGGGCTTCAGGTTTAATCAATGGAACCGCTTGGCGCATCATGTTGGAACCCATCAGGGCTCGGTTGGCATCATCATGTTCAATAAAAGGAATCAATGAAGTTGAAATTGATGCAATTTGATTGGGAGCGATTTCAAGAAAATCAACTTCGTTTGGATCAATTTCGGGAAATTCAGTTTGTCGTCGAACCACCACCCTATTCTGATCGATGGTTCCATCATCTTTTAATGACACGTTAGCCCGTCCAAAATTTAAAGCCCTCCGTTCACCAGCATATCCCTTTTCTTCATCTAATTGATCTTTGCTTTTTACTTCATCGGATTGATTTCTATTTTCTTCCTCATCCGCGGCGAGATAATGAATGTTTTCTAAATCCACTTTCCCTTCATCCACTTTACGATATGGGGTTTCAATAAATCCAAGCTTATTGATCTTAGCAAAAACACTCAATGATGATATCAATCCGATATTTGGTCCTTCAGGTGATTCAATTGGACAGATACGACCATAGTGAGTATAATGAATATCGCGCACTTCAAACCCTGCTCTTTCTCTAGACAATCCCCCTGGACCAAGAGCCGACAATCGCCGTTTATGCGTGATTTCTGCTAATGGATTGGTTTGGTCCATAAACTGAGACAGTTGAGAAGTTCCAAAAAAGGAATTAATCACAGAGGTGATGGTTTTAGAATTGATCAAATCTGAAGGCGTAAATTCTTCGTTGTCACGAACATTCATGCGCTCTTTAATGGTTCGAGCCATTCTTGATAGCCCCACCCCGAACTGCGATGAAAGCTGCTCGCCTACCGTTCTTACTCTTCGATTAGACAAATGGTCAATGTCATCTACTTCTGCCTTTGAATTAATCAATTCAATCAAAATTTTAATGATTTGGATGATATCTTGATTAGTCAATACGAGTGTTTCCGGATGGATGTCAAGACCTAATTTTTGATTCATTTTGAATCGACCAACATCCCCTAAGTTGTATCTCTGATTCGAAAAAAACAGTTTATTCAAGGTATCTTTAGCCGTTGCTTCATCGGGGGCATCAGCGTTTCTTAATTGCCTGTAGATATACTCCAAGGCCTCACCTTGTGTATTGGTGGGATCCCGTTCAAGGGTATTGAAAATGATGGCATTGTCTGTTATCCCTTCTTTATGCAACAGAATTTCTTTCGTCCCAACATTCAATATTTTTTCAATATGGTCTTTTACCAAGATTTCATTTCTTCCAATGACAACCTCGTTTCTGGTGATTGACACCACTTCTGCTGTATCCTCATCCACAAAATCTTCCACCCAACTTTTTAATACTGGAGCCGCCAATTTCCGATTCAAAACTCTTTTGAGAGCTGTTTTAGAAACCTTTACTTTTTCTGCAATATCAAATTCTTCGAAAATATCATGGTCTGTTTCGTAACCAATGGCTTTCAACAGCGTGGTTATAGGTACTTTTTTCTTTCTATCGATGTAAGCGTACATGACTGAATTCACATCCGAAGCAAATTCTATCCAAGATCCTTTGAATGGGATGACTCGTGCATTATAGAGTACTTTTCCATTGGTGTGTACCGATTGCCCAAAAAACACGCCAGGGGATCGATGCAATTGAGAAACCACTACACGTTGAGCTCCATTGATCACAAAGGTTCCACTAGGGGTCATGTATGGTATTTTACCTAAGTACACATCCTGAGTCATCGGTGGGAAATTTTCACCATCGGATTCTTCTCTAGTAAGACGAAGTCTTGCCTTTAAAAGAACAGAATAAGTCAATCCTCCTTCAATACATTCTTTAATCCCGAATCTCGGTGGGTCAACAAAGTAATCTACAAATTCTAAGACGGATTGTTCTCTTGAATCCTTTATTGGAAAATTATCTTTAAAGGTTTTGTAGAGGCCTTCTTCAACCCTATTTTCAGGTTTAGCATCTAATTGAAAAAAATCTCTGAACGACTTTAACTGAACATCCAAAAAATCAGGATATTCAGGGATGTGTTCTACTCTTGAAAATTGAATTCTTCCGTTTTTATTACTAGACATTTACTTTTTTATTTTTTAAATAGCTATTGATCATTTGGGTTTATTCCACAGAAATATGCCTCGAGTTGTTATCCCATCGAGAAATCTTTTTCAATGAATCTGATTTGAATCTGAATACTACTTGATTTCAGCTTCGGCTCCAGCTTCTGTAAGTGCTTTTAGCAATGAATCTGCTTCTTCTCTTGAAATTCCAGATTTAATTGGACTTGGAGCACTATCCACAAGACCTTTTGCCTCTTTTAGATTGGTGCCCGTTAATTCTTTGACCAGTTTAACAACTTTCAGTTTGGCTTGACCAGCGGCGGTCAAAATGACTTCAAATTCACTTTGAACACTCTCTTGTTGATCACTTGCTTCGGTAGTAGCGGCCGCACTAACAGCGACTGCAGCCGATGCTGGTTCTATGCCGTACTCGTTTTTGAGAAAATCAGAGAGCTCTTGGACTTCTTTAACGGTCAAGTTGACCAATTGCTCTGCAAGTTCTTTTACTTCTGCCATGATGATTAATTATTGAATTGTTTGTTAGTTTGAATTTTCTTTATTTGATATTGATTTTAAAATACCCATTAAATTATGTCCTCCCGATTTTAACGCCGAAATCACATTGATTGCAGGAGCTTGAAGTAAGCCCAGTACATCGGAGAGTAATTCTTCTTTGGATTTGAGTTTTTCTAACTCTAATAGCTTATCTTCTCCTACATAGACACTTTGGTGCACATAGGCTCCTTTTAATTTAGGCTTGTTTTCTTTTTTTTGAAACGATCGAATCAATTTAGCCGGTTGATTAGCCTGTATGCCATAGATGATGGTAGAGCTTCCTTTCAATACTTGATCAAGCTGACCAAAATCTTTAGACGATGAATTCATGGCTCTTAACAGCAAAGTGTTTTTCACCACTTTTAGTTTGACTTCGTTTTCAAAACAAAGTCTTCGAAAACGATTGTTTTTATTAGCAGTCAAGCCATCCAAATCAGCAACATACAATACTTCGGTGCTGTCCAAAATTTCAGTTAGCTCTTGTATGGTTTCCTTTTTTTCTGCTTTTGTCATTTGAGTGTCATAGCTAGGTTTACTATATACTTATGCCATTCTTGGCTCAATGGGTATCCCTGGCCCCATTGTACTGGACATGTAAAGACTTTTCAAATAGGTTCCTTTTGAACCAGAAGGTTTCATTTTAATCACCGTATTAATGAGTTCATAGGCATTTTCATAAATCTTTTTTTCATCGAAAGACACCTTGCCTATCGATGCATGAACAATACCTGTTTTATCCACTCGAAAATCAATTTTACCTTTTTTAATATCAGAAATAGCTTGTTTGATATTCATGGTCACGGTACCGGTTTTAGGATTCGGCATCAAACCTCTTGGACCTAAAATTCTCCCTAGTGGTCCCAGTTTAACCATCACCGGTGGATTGGTGACAATCACATCAATATCAGTCCATCCTTTTTTTATTTTTTCTAAATACTCCTCCAGGCCCACATGATCTGCTCCAGCTTCTCTAGCTTCTTTTTCCTTATCTGCTGTCACTAAGGCCAGGACTCTGATTTGTTTTCCTGTACCATGGGGGAGCCTAGCCACACCTCGGACCATTTCATTGGCTTTTCGAGGATCTACTCCCAGACGAAGTGCCAAATCAATCGATGCATCAAAAGAAGTCGTACTTGTTTTTTTGACCAGTTGGCAAGCTTCTTGGAGTGTATAAAAGTTTTCTCTATCAATTTTAGAGATCGCTTGTTTATATTTTTTTGATAGCTTAGGCATTTTTTATTTTTTAAATGGCGATTCTCCAGACATTTTAATGCCCATCGATCGTGCCGTCCCGGCGACCATTTTGACAGCCGATTCGACGGAAAAAGCATTTAAATCTTTCATTTTATACTGAGCAATTTCTTTGGCTTGATCCCAAGTGAGGGTTCCGACTTTATTTCGATTGGGTTCACTAGATCCTTTTTTCTTTTTAATGGCATTTAAAATTTGATGGACAGCAGGAGAAGATTTCACTTCAAAATCAAACGACTTATCGGTATATACTGACATGTATACCCGGAGATTTTCACCTTGTTGTTCTTTGGTTCTGGCATTGAACTGTTGGCAAAATTCCATGATATTCACCCCCGCCGCACCCAGGGCTGGTCCGATGGGAGGTCCTGGGTTGGCGGTTCCTCCCATAATCCTCATTTTTACTTTTTTGCTTACTTGTTTTGCCATGATTTAATACTTATTCTAATGGGGATTGACTTCTATTCTAGTTTATAGCATTAAATTTTTTCTACTTGTAGATAACTCAATTCCAATGGTGTTTTACGACCAAATATTTTCACCATCACTTCCAATTTGTGTTTTTCTTCATTGATTTTTTCTATGGTGCCATTAAACCCATTAAATGGACCATCGATGACTTTGACGCTTTGACCCAATTTAAACGGTATGGCCACCATTTCTGTCGCCATGGTTAATTCATCAACTTTTCCAAGTAATCGACTCACTTCCAAAGGTCTCAACGGTGTTGGTAATCCTTCCGATGTTTTAGATTCTTTCAAAAACCCGATGACGTTATTCATGGACTTTATAGACGAAACTACTTTTTCGATATCTCCCGATTTCACTAGTACATAACCCGGATAGTAGACTTTTTCTTTGTTGATTTTTTTACCATTGCGAATTTGTATCACGCGCTCTGTTGGGACTAAAACATCATCGATATATTGATCTAAATTTTCAAAAGCGAGTTCTTTGACCAACTCATCTTTTAATTTTAGTTCCTTACCACTGATGGCTCGAATAACGTACCACTTTTTATCTTTTGTTTCTACCATTGTTTTTTATCCGATGACATCAAAATAGAATTGTACGATCCTAGTCAAAACCGTATCCGCCCCCCAAATGGCCAATGAAAAAATAATTGAGAATACCAAAACAATGGTTGTTAACCGTTGCAACTCGGACCATTGGGTCCAGGTTACATGATTTTTCAATTCTCTAAAAGAATCTCTGATATAGTCAATCATCTAACAATTCTTTTATTTGATGTCCTTCAGCACGGGTTGAGAGACTCGAACTCCCGACACCTGGTTTTGGAGACCAGTGCTCTACCAACTGAGCTAAACCCGTATATGGCCTAAATCCACCAAAACCATTTGTTGAAGAAATTTTAGTTACGCTTTTATTCAGAAATACGATTTAGTCAAGAATTTTAGTGACTTGACCAGCCCCTACTGTCCGACCACCTTCTCTAATGGCAAATCTCAAGCCAACGTTCAATGCTATGGGTTGAATCAACTCAACAGTAACCGTTAAATTGTCACCAGGCACGACTAATTTTCGATCTTCGGCTAGTGATATCGTACCCGTCACATCGGTCGTTCGAACATAAAACTGAGGTCTATAGTTATCTTTAAAGGGTGTATGACGCCCCCCCTCTTCTTTGGTTAGTATATACACTTCGGCTTCAAATTTTGAATGGGGCGTAATCGAACCCGGTTGGCAAATCACCATTCCTCTTTTAATTTCATCTTTATCTATTCCTCTCAAAAGAATGCCCACATTATCCCCAGCTTCCCCTCGATCTAAAATTTTACGAAACATTTCAACCCCGGTAATGGTTGATTTTAGTTTTTCAGCACCCATTCCGATAATTTCCACGCCATCACCTGTGTTGGCGACTCCTGTTTCAATACGTCCTGTGGCAACGGTCCCTCTTCCAGTAATCGAAAACACATCTTCAACGGGCATCAAAAAACTTTTTTCAACATCTCTTTTGGGTAATTCGATCCAACTATCGACCGCTTCCATGAGTTCACGAATGGATTTCACCCATTTTTCTTCTCCATTAAGGGCTCCCAGGGCTGACCCCAAAACCACTGGTGTATCGTCTCCGTTGTATTCATAAAATGTCAGCAATTCTCGTACTTCCATATCCACCAATTCAATCAACTCATCGTCATCAACCATATCGGCCTTATTGAGGAAAACAACAATTTTAGGGACCCCAACCTGCCGGCCCAACAAAATGTGTTCACGAGTTTGAGGCATGGGTCCATCATTCGCTGCAACGACAAGGATGGCCCCGTCCATTTGTGCTGCACCAGTAACCATATTTTTAACATAGTCAGCGTGTCCAGGACAATCCACATGGGCATAATGTCTATTTTCAGTTTGGTATTCGACATGAGACGTATTGATGGTGATTCCTCGTTCTTTTTCTTCTGGTGCATTATCAATTTGATCAAAACTCTTTGCTTCAGATAAGCCGGCATCAGCTAAAACTTTAGTAATTGCAGCTGTCAAAGTCGTTTTACCATGATCAATGTGTCCAATGGTCCCAATGTTCAAATGGGGTTTGGATCTGTCAAATTTTTCTTTAGCCATATTTTGATTTTTTACCCTTTATTTCTAAGGTTTGCAAATATACAGTTTTTAGATTAAAAACAAAATGCAATCAAATTGACAGGCAATATTAAATACAACTACATAACCATTTGTTTTACAGTGATTTATCAGTGAGTAATGATAGTGCCCTTGTGCTATTTTACTCGATTAAGAGTCATAACACAAGAAGCAGACTGTTTTGATTCACAAAATCGTTTCGATCCAATGAAAGTAAATGGTTGAAAAAAACACTCGTCATTATAAATATTAGAAAAATCTTTTGAATAAGGTTTTTTCTTCATCGTCTGATAATTCAACGATGATATGATTGAATATATCAAATTTTAATTTTTCAACTTCACTAATATCTTTTCCATAAAAATCAATCTCATCTTCGTTAAACGTAAGAACGTATTGAAAATTTTGCAATCTATTAGCTTCATGATACACATAGTTCAACACGTTGAATATGGTTTCTTTAGAAATAGCATGAAATACTCCGTCGTGTATGAGAAAATCTGGATTTCTTCTATGGTTTCTTCTACTATTGAGAAAAACCATTAGATCATAGGATACAATTTTTAATCTTTCTTGCCCCAACGCATCCGCTTTTGGAATTTGAACGTTTATAGAAAATGGCAATTGATTTCTTTTAGAAGGTTGAAGTGTAACATCAAAGTAGGATTTATCATGGTTTTCATCTAGGTAGATAGCATTATCTAATATTTCTTGGAATAAATATCTTAATTCGTCCAATTTGTTAGATTCACGTTTGACCTCATTTACAATCTCAAGAATTATTTTCGTAATCTCAGCATTATTCATTGCGATAAATGTTTTAATCTCTTCAATTTGCTTTATAGAAGTCATATTTTGCTCTAGTTGCGTTTTCTCCTCAATCAATTTCTCAAAAGTGCTTTCAATTTTGTCTAAAGCTCCTTTTTCTTTGAGTGATAATAATAACACACTACGTCTTTTCTCTAAATCTTCAAGTTCCTTTAAAGTTGTTTCTATGAATCTAGTTAGTTTATTCTCTTGATCTAATAAATACTTATACCTGTTTTCTAAAAGTTGTTTCTTAAATTCAATGACTTCGTCGAGTGTTTTTTTAACAAAGCTGCCAAATTTTGATTTAGTATCGTTATAAAGTTTTTTTATCTTATCGACATCAATATTTGAAACGTCTGAATAAGATGTTTTTAATTTTTCTAACTCTCTATTTGTAGTATGATATACTGTGGATTTCTTGTTAATTTGATTTATCACTTTATTCAATTCTACTTGAATATCCTGATGCGTTTCAAGAAAGTCATAGTTATTGAGACTGTCTTCTAGCTTATGAATTTTTTTTTCGATTTTTAATATTTCAGATCGAAATTCATTAATTCCTTTACCCGTATCGGTTTGAAACTTTTCAGTAAGAACTTTCAAAGTCTTTTTTTTTAAATCATAATCATTCGATACCTTGTTGAACTGAACTATATTCTTAGTGGGAACATTCAATAAATAAAAACTATACAACGCTTTTTCTCTTGAGTTAGCATTGTATGAAAAAAAGTTTAAAGGGTCTACACGCTGTTGATTTTGTAGGTTATCTTTAATAAAAAACTCCATCAGTGTTCTATATCTTTTCCCTTCAAAAAAAACCTTGTTGTTCTGAGTTGGGAAAAATATACCTTCTAATATTTTATTCAACGCTGACTTTTGGAACTCTTCTAACCTGCTTGAATTGTCTCCAAAATGTATAATATCTAAGTCAGAAAAAAATCGCTTCAGAAAATATGTTTTCTGACCTACTTTAAATTCAAGTGATATACTATGCTCATCTTCTCTTAAAAAACGATACTTCTTTTGAGCGAAAACTTTTTCAGCTTTGCCACTCAATAAAGCAAAATCAATTAAACGAATGACCAATGACTTTCCAATTCCATTAATTCCTCTAGTCTCCCCATTTTGGGAATACTTGCCCATAATGATATTGATACCCTTGTGAAATGAAATATCCTCTATCAAATTTGTTTCAGAATACAATTTAGTCAGCATTTTCAAATAAATTTGGAACCTCTTGTTTGCTATCCTTTAACAATCTGATTTTGTATCCATTTTTTTTTATACTGCCGATTGTGTGTAGAAGAGTGACAGCATACAAAAAAAGATCTGGAGACCGGTCCTTGTCTTCATTTAAAAATTCACTCATTACATCATCAACTAAACTGTACTTTTCTTTAAATTTTCTTTTATTCATAATCTTAATTATCTCAGCCCCCAACACTAAAATATTAAGCTTCAAATTACTTTCTGGATGTGGTAAAATCATTACTGTCTTGCTTTCTTTCCAATTAAACACTGTTCGAACATATAGAGTAACACAGCTTTAATTGATAATTTATATCCGTCATCATCTATATTACTATACTGCTTTGTATACTGTTCTGTCAAATTGTATAATCGTTTTTTGAAAACTCCTCCAAGCTTGTTGTAGTCATCCATTATTCTTCGCTTTATAAGTTCTTTTTCATTGTCTTCATACCCTCTTATTATGTTCTCGATGGCTTTAAACTCATTCACCACTGTATCTATTTCACTTTTTATCCCATCCCAATCTTCTTTATCAAAATTGATTTCAATTTTTTTGTGTAAAGGAAGCAGATCCGATTTGTTATATGAAATAAAACCCGCGTTTTTAGCTTGAATTAAAAGATCTTGAATTATTTCCTTGATGTAATCTTCTTTATAGTGGTCTTCAATGCCAAAAAAAGTGGCTAATCTTCTTCTTTGTGAATTATTGAGCTCGTTTTCGATTATATGGAGAATTTGATTTATGCCTTTAACCTGAGTATTTGCTGATAATTTATCAATTAGTTTAAATTGCTCGGGAGAGACTTCATGATTTAATAAAACTTCCCAGTTGGGAAATTGTGATTTCCAGTGAGTTTCATATTTTTTGAAGTCAGTTAAAATCTTTCTCTCAAACTGACTTTTGTCATATTTTTTTGGGGCATAACAAGCCAATACTTTTTTTCTATTAAAACGGCACCATCGTTCCCCTTGTCTTTAATACTTCTAATTGGAATGTAGTTTTCAGAACCATACTTTAGAAGATACAACTCATCTATAAACTTTTCAAATTCAAATCCAGTTCTTGTCTCAATACTAACTCTAAACGAATTTCTTAACACCCTATCCATTTTTTTGAGAATAAACACAAAATTACATTTAACTGAAATTTTATTGCGTAGAGAATTTTAGTACAATCCAATATAATGAACCAGTTTTTGAAACTTACAATATCCAGTTGGAAATAAGTGGCTTTAAAAGAAACCAAAGAATAAAAGTTTCAGACTATATTGTTGGCATATCGGCAAGTAAAAAGCTCTATAATCTTGTGGTTAACAATAATGCCTTGTAAAACCCCAACTCTTATTGAATTCCATCTGAACTTAGTGAATGTTTTTTAGTTGTTCTAACGAGAGTATTAAAGGGTTTATATTTTCTATAAAGTTCATAATAGCCATCATGTTCTATTGAAAAGTATCCTTAGGAATTCTTAATAATAATACCACTCCTATTAGAAAAAGAACTGGAAAGAAAGTGATTGATGTTCTGATGCTCCCTGTTGTTTGATCGAGAAATCCGAAAATAGTAATTCCCATGATGATAGCCACTTTTTCTGACACGTCATAAAAACTAAAAAACGACGTTGTATCCTTAGTTTTTGGCAATAATTTAGAGTAAGTCGAACGAGATAAAGATTGGATGCCACCAACAACGAGACCGACACAACCTGCGATGAAATAAAAATGGATTGGATAATACACCAAATAGGCCCCAATACAAATACCCGCCCAAATGATATTCAATCCAATAAGCACTGGTATGTTGCCAAATCGACCAGAGGCTCTAGCCGTTAATTCGGCCCCCAAAATGGCAATTAATTGAATGAGTAAAATACTCAAGATGAGTCCTGTTGTTTTTTCAGTATCACTGGTCCAATAAAGTTCTTGTTCTCCAAAATAAGCCGCAATAATCATCACGGTTTGAAGTGCCATACTATAAACAAAAAAAGCTCCTAAGAATCTCCTGATATTCAAGTGTTTTTTAACAATGTTCCAGACCGACAATAACTCCTTGAATCCATTGAAAACAATATTCTTAACCTCTTTGATGTTTTTGTTCCCCTTTGGCAAAAAATAAAAAGAATAATGACTAAACAATAGCCACCAAACACCTACCGTAACGAACGAATAACGCATCGCAACTAAAGGCTTTTCCGAACTGGAGCCTTGAATGCCATACCAATCTGGTCTCATGACCATACTGAGATTGAAAATCAATAAGATAACACTTCCTAAATAGCCATAGGAAAAGCCCATGGCGCTGGCTTTATCCATTTGATTTTGATGGGCTATATCTGGTAGATAAGAATTATAAAAAACAAGACTCCCTTGAAATCCAACAATGCCTAGCGCATAAAAAACCAATCCTAAATAAATCGTATCTAAATTAAACCAGTATAGTCCAATACAAGAAAACGCCCCTAAGTAGACAAAGAACCTCATGAATATTTTTTTATTGCCGATATAGTCTGCGATTCCCGAAAGAATTGGTGAAAGAAGAACCACCAAACTAATGGTCAAACCAACAATAAAACTAATCATGGCTGTACTACGTATCTGTTGACCTAATACAAGAATTGTATCACTATCATCCAATAGTGTTCCATAATAAATGGGGAAAATAGTAGTCGTTATCACAGCAGTATACACTGAGTTAGCCCAGTCATATGTAGCCCAAGCTCGCAATAACCTTTTACTACCCTTTTTGTTTTTTTTCAAAACATTAACTTTATAAATATATTCACTTTACAGTTTCTTTGATAAGGGACTTATGTATTTACCTTGAATGTGGGTTTTCTCTTTTTGAAAAAGCCAACAAGCCTTCCAATGGGCGAAGCATCCATTCTGATGGTTCCGCCATCCCAAAAATAGAAAAAGAAGAACATCAAGTATTATCGGTCAAACGATAATAGAATCATTCTCAGACACACTGACGTTTATTTTTAAATTCTATATCTTTGGAGTATTCATCGAATGGTATGAACCCACAAGAAATAATAGAAATTGATGACCGAGGTACGGCAGAATATTTCCATGGGAGAAAGCCTGAAATAGATTTTTTTAAAGCATCGATTGAACGATGTAAAAAAACTGGTAAAGCTAAATCGATATTAATCCAAGGTCCGCCTGGCGTTGGCAAGACCGCTCTAAAAAATCAGTTAAAACAAATCACGAAAGATACTTGGCAAGTGATCGAATTAGACACCATAACTGATCTAGCTGATCCAGTCAAATTAGGAAATTCACTATTAGGACGAAAAAAATTTCAAAAAACAGCCAAAGAAATTGGATTAGACTTAAAGGCTATAAAAGGAAAAATAATCTATGAAAAAACAAACGATACGGTATCAGAAATACTATCATTATTAGATAAACCAACGCTTTTAGTGTTAGATGAAGCCCAAATGGCTGAAATTCAACTAAAAAAAGACACCGAATTGTGGCGACAAGTATCTAGTACTTTAAATAATATTCATAATTTGGAAAACGGATACGGATGGATTACTTTATTCGCTGGATTAGGGAATACAAGAAAAATATACCATGATTTTAGAATATCCAGGTTCTACGCCAATAGTGTGATTGATTTAGGCCCCATAGATGAAACATCCGAAACCAATATAATAAAAGATTATTTAGTCAGGGGAGCTGAAGTTAATCCAAAACACCTTGATTTAGATCATTGGATTCATCAATTATCAAAACAAACCTATCAATGGCCGCATCATATTGTTTCTTATGGCGAAACGGCTTCAAAAATGATACGAAACAACAAAGGGATTTTATCAGATAAAGTGTTAAATGAAACGCTACAAAAAGGATTGTTTTTAAAAAATGATTATTATGAACATCGATTTTATGAAATCAATCCTGGTCATCGATGCTCTATTTATCATGGGATACTCGAAAATGAAATAAGTGCAAATGTTATTAACGTGGATAAAGTATTGGACGATTTTACATCCCGTCCTTATATCGAAGATCCTCAAAAAACATGGGATAATTTAATCGGTCGAGGGATTGTTCAGATTGGAAAAAACGGTTTTTATCAAATCCCTATCCCATCCATGCGAACATGGATGATCAAACAATGTCAAATGTATCATCAGTTAATGCAATCGAAACCAAGCTTAAAAATGCAACAAATATTCAAATCCTTGGATGCTTCTAAAATAGATAAAGGCATCCAATCAATGAATAAAACAAACGTTACCCTTCATTAAAAATTATTTTAAAATCCTCACCTTCCCAAGATTAGCCTTCTATCTTTTAAAATGCGTTAAAGGGGAATCTAGTTTATTTGACCAATCCATTTGAGATCGAATAAACGCCTTTATATCAGGCAATGATTTTTTTAATCTCGTCATTTAAAATCAAATCATGGTGAAAAAACCTACCGAGAAGTTACTTTTTGAACAATTACCCAACCATGAAAACATTCCTTTAACATTCCACTTAAAAGTGCATGCGGTGATAAGTGATGTCTTTCGTGAAGATAAGAGTGAATCATGAACAGCGAAGCACCCGTTCTGATGGCTCTGCGATCCCAAAAAGAGAAAATCCTCATTCAAGGTAAATACATAAGTCCCTTTGATAAAGAAAACTAGACACTTCATTACACTCCGTCACTTTAAAACGTAGCCCGCAATGAAGAATGATGATATGATTTCTCTAATTCTACTATTGGCTAATTATTTATTCTTTTTAGGAAAATTTAAGATTTATAAATTTTTTACCGATTTTTCTACTTCCAAATGGAATTCTTTGGAGATTTTTTAGGTTTAAGTTTCGATTTTACTTTTAATTAGAAGGCTTTATGGTTCTTAGATTGGTCCACGAAGTTAGAAAAGATTCATTAAAAAGTATTCGAATTGCCTACAAACGGATACAGAAAGTCAAACCTCCCAAACGTGGATAAAAATGACTAAATTTAAAAGGCTCATGATTGAATACCCGAGATAAAACAATATTTTAGAAGTATCGGGTGTTCCAAATAAAACTTGCAATACCTCTTACTGACCTTAAAAATCGTATCTTCGTGTTGTGTGAATTTTTCTATCCATAAGAATACAAAACATGATAGAACGTGATAAAGCCAAATACTTTCATGGTCGCGAAGAAGAATTGAAACAATTCAAATTTTTGTTGAACCTCAGCAAAAAAAGAGGGATTGGCAGTAGTTTTTTAGTTCAAGGGGCACCGGGTGTTGGTAAATCAGCCCTTATTCACGAATGCGAAGAGATTGCAAGAAAATTGAGGTGGAATGTTGTGAAACTTGGAATCAGATCACTTTCAAATGAAACTGATTTGCTCAACCGTATCACTAAAAACACAAACTCGAAAGAAATCATAAAATCCCAAGAAGTTAACCTTAAAGTTTGGAAAGCCTCTATTCAGACAAAAACAAGAGAAGAAATAGATTATGTGAATGAAGATTTAGTGAAATCAAAGCCAACATTATTTGTGTTAGATGAAGCTCAAAATTTAGGGATTAAGGATACTTTTTCCAATGAAGACAAAAAAAAAATAGTTGATTTTTTAGATCGATATCATAACCTAAAAACAAATAACGGATTTGTGATGTTTTTTGGTGGGTTAAGCCATACACGAAAAGTTCTTGTAGAATTTGGATTATCGAGAATCAATGAAGAATGTTGCATTAATTTACAACCCTTAGACAATAGTTCAGAACGAGCGATTATACGGGATTGGATTACTGAAAAGGTGGAATATAAAAAATATAAAAATGAAATAGAACATTGGATTGATCAAATAACCACTAGAACTAGTCGATGGCCAAGACACATCGCTTCCTATTGTAATCAAATAGATGTTTATCTTCAAAAAAATGAAGTATTAACTGATAGTAAATTAAAAGCTATATTGGAACGCGGTGATGTGTTAAAAGTAAAATATTATGACCAACGATGTGAAAGGCTTTTAAGAACAGACCGTAAAGTCCTTGCAAAACTTGTTCAAAATCTCCCCCCAATTTTTGATAAAATTGATGTCATTGAATTTCTTAAAAAAGAAAAAGATTTATTGACCATGAGCAAAGAAGAATTTTGGGATGCTTCAGTTGTCAAAGGGGTTTTTCATTTAAGAGTCGATGGCGCTTTTTCGATTCCTATCCCCTCGTTTAAAACATGGCTGTTTGAACAATATGGGAATAGCTAAAGAAATCAAGTGAAAAGAGCAATAAAAGGTAATTCAAAAGAGAGACCACTCAAAAAATCTTTGAGTTCTAGCATCAAGAGAAAAACCTAAACACATCAAAATCAAAAAGGGACTGATGGAGTGCCGCAAACCATAGAACCTGAAGAAGCTAGGGTTATATGGGGCGATTATCATTGGCATCCACTAAATGATTCTCAGCCTTTAAATTCTTAAATATAGGTGGCAAATAACAGATATTGCGACATCGCTTATTGAATTCATCATAACTGACCCCTGTTTTGATTTTTTCTGAGACTAAAAAGAGTCTTTCACGGAATGTTTTTTCGACAGCACAGATGATTTCGTTGGGGAAGATTTGAAGATTGAGGTCTCCGTTTCGAATCCCTAGGAACTACAGCAATGGAATCAGCAACCGTTTGAAGGCCTTTTTTTGGATGGCCGTTTTCTGTTGCTTCGTCACGATTTCTCACTTTTTGTCTGCCGCTAGTTTGGGCATCACCACCAAGCGATAAAAGCCCCAGAGTTCGTCCATGAAAGCTTCAAAACGGCTGACTTTGAGTCTTTCAAAATTATTTTTGGTGAGTGCTTTTTTTGAGCTTGCGGGGATGTTTCGGCAGGCGTGATGAGATTTCTTGTCAATACACCCTCTTCTTTTCCAAATCACCTTCCGCAAACAATAAACCCGAATGATTCATACTCTGTCCAAAAGAGCATGATTTGACTGATTTTCGATAGCCCATGGCAAGTATCCGATAGGTTGTATTCAACAAACTCCAAAACTCAAAAGAAATCAGCCATTCATTTTAAATCGGAATGGTGCTTTTTTCAGAACCTCATTCCAAACAAAAACACAAGTGATCGATAACTTCAATTGGGTCAATAACTGTCCTAACGATGGGGGACACTTCATACTACCAAGTTAAATTGTTGAAACATCTATTCTCTTAAAAACACTCCATTGAATCCTCTAGTCACGGTTTATGTTGAAATACCTAGCTGAAATTTTATGTAATTTTGTCCGATACACCATAAATAAGCATAAGAAATGACTTTTGATATTGAAATGATTCGTTCCGTTTACCATAAAATGGATGAAAGAATTACGAAGGTTCGCAAACTCATTCAAAAGCCATTGACCCTATCAGAAAAAATTCTCTATACTCACTTGTGGGATCGATTACCTTCAAAACCATATTTGAGAGGTAAAGACTATGTCGACTTTGCACCCGACCGAGTGGCTCTCCAAGATGCCACAGCCCAAATGGCTTTATTACAATTCATGCAAGCTGGAAAGTCCAAAGCTCAAGTGCCAACAACGGTTCATTGCGATCATTTGATTTTAGCGAAACAAGGAGCCAAAGAAGATTTAAAGAGCGCTAATACCGCCAGTGCTGAAGTTTTTAATTTTTTAGAATCCGTTTCTAATAAATACGGGATTGGTTTTTGGAAACCTGGTGCCGGCATTATTCATCAGGTGATTTTGGAAAATTATGCTTTCCCTGGTGGAATGATGATCGGTACGGACTCCCATACGGTTAATGCTGGTGGATTGGGAATGCTGGCCATTGGCGTGGGAGGAGCCGATGCGGTGGATGTGATGGCTGGAATGCCTTGGGAACTCAAGTTTCCTAAACTGATTGGTGTGAAATTGACTGGAAAACTCAACAACTGGACTTCAGCCAAAGATGTTATTTTAAAAGTTGCCGGTATCCTAACAGTCAAGGGGGGTACTGGAGCCATCATTGAATACTTTGGCGATGGTGCTCTTTCTTTGTCATGTACAGGTAAAGGGACCATTTGCAATATGGGCGCCGAAGTTGGAGCGACCACTTCAACGTTTGGTTTCGATCAAGCGATGGAACGTTATTTACGAGCCACCGATCGAAATGATATTGCCAATGAAGCTCTAAAAATTAAAGAACACCTAACGGCTGACCCGGAAGCATATGCTCAACCAGAAAAATATTTTGATCAATTAATCGAAATCAATTTGGATGAACTCATGCCGCATATTAATGGGCCTTTTACACCAGATTTAGCCACGCCCGTTAACCAAATGGCTGAAAAGGCTCGAGAGCATGGTTGGCCTATCGATGTCGAATGGGGGTTGATCGGTTCTTGCACGAATTCATCTTATGAAGATTTATCTCGTTCGGCATCCATTGTGAAACAAGCTGTGGAAAATAAATTAACCACCAAAAGTGAATTTGGTATTAATCCAGGATCTGAACAAGTTCGCTATACAGCAGAAAGGGACGGACTGTTGGAAACTTTTGAAGATTTAGGAGCTCAGATTTTTACTAATGCATGTGGGCCTTGCATCGGTCAGTGGGATCGAGCAGGGGCATCCAAAAAAGAAAAAAACACCATTATCCATTCATTTAATCGAAATTTTGCCAAAAGGAACGATGGCAATCCAAACACCCATGCCTTTGTGACCTCCCCGGAGATGGTGACCGCAATAGCTCTGGCTGGCCGGTTGGACTTTAATCCCATCAAGGATACTTTAACCAACAAAGAAGGCAAACAAGTCAAATTAAATCCACCGCATGGATTAGAATTGCCTCCCAAAGGCTTTGATGTCGAAGATAATGGATACATTGAACCACCGGAAGATGGCAGTGGTATTGAAGTGATTATTGATGAAAATTCAGAACGATTACAGCGATTGACTCCTTTTGACCCTTGGGATGGCCAAAATCTCTCTGGATTAAAATTACTGATCAAAACATTGGGCAAATGTACTACTGACCATATTTCTATGGCAGGGCCATGGTTGCGTTATCGTGGCCATTTAGACAACATTGCCAATAATAGTTTTATTGGCGCGGTTAACGCTTTCAATGGCAAAACCAACTTTGTTAAAAATCAACTCACCGGAGAATATGATGGGGTTCCTAATGTTCAGAGAGATTATCAAAAAGTTGGCATACCAACCATCGTCATTGGTGACCATAATTATGGTGAGGGGTCTTCTAGAGAACATGCTGCCATGCAACCGAGACACTTAGGCGTTAAAGTTGTTTTGGTCAAGTCCTTTGCCCGAATACACGAAACCAATTTGAAAAAACAAGGCATGTTGGCATTAACTTTTTGTAATGAAAACGACTATGATTTGATTCAAGAAGACGATACCTTTCATTTTATAGACTTGATCGATTTAGCCCCAAATAAAAATCTTAAAATTGAAATTATTCACGCAAACCATTCCAAAAGCATCATTGAAGCCAAACACACTTATAACCAACAACAAATTCAATGGTATCGTGCTGGATCAGCACTAAACCTTTTACGCACTATTGGCTAATCACTCGAAATTTTAGTGAATAAAAACGCCCCCTCGAGCCAATGTCGGGATTTGAACCCGAGACCTCTTCCTTACCAAGGAAGTGCTCTACCCCTGAGCTACATCGGCTAATGAATAAGATTATCAAATTTCCTATTCTATTGCTCTTAGATAGGTGGTCAAAGATACCATTTTTAGAACCCCTCAAAATATTTTAAACAAATTTTAAAATGTATAAAACACTATTTACTCCTCTTTTACTATCTCTTTCCTTAATCCTGACAAATTGTGATACGACCTCAAATCAAGAGGTTTATGATGTGGTGGTGGTTGGTGGTGGAACCTCGGGAATTGCCGCTGGTGTTTCGAGTGCCCGATTAGGAGCCAAGACACTTTTGATAGAACAAGGTCCTTGGCTCGGTGGTATGTTAACTTCAGCAGGAGTTAGTGCTGTCGATGGTAATAATAAATTACCTTCCGGTTTTTGGGGAGAATTTAGAGATAGTTTAGTGGGGCGATATGGATCATTAGATGCTATGAAAACGGGTTGGGTGAGCAATACGCTATTTGAACCTCATATCGGAAATGATATTTTTCACAACATAGCCAAAGCCGAATCAAATCTTACCCTAAAGATGAATCAAAGTTGGAATACTATTTATCGAGTGGAACCATACTGGGTTATTGAATTAAGTGAAGGTGATAAAATCCGAACCAAACAATTAGTAGAAGCCACTGAATTAGGGGATGTCATTCAAGAGCTTGAAGTTTCACACCGCATAGGCATGGATTCAAAAGACGATTATGATGAATATATTGCCCCTGACCGGTCCAATGATATTATCCAAGATTTGACTTATGCATTGATTTTAAAAGATTATCGAGAACCCAAAATCATAGACCAACCCAAAGGATATGACCCTTCGGTTTTTTATTGTGCCACTCAATCTGAAAAGTGCCATGAAGAATCAACCATGATTCGCACCTTATGGCCCAAAGAACGAAAAATCACTTATGGAAAACTCCCCAATGATAAATACATGATTAATTGGCCTATCAATGGAAACGATTACTATGTCAATGCTATCTATATGAGTCCCGAAGAAAGAGACTCTGTCTTTAAATTGGCCAAATTAAAGTCGCTTCAATTTCTATACTATTTACAAACTGAGTTAGGATTTGAAAATTTATCCATAGCTGACGACGAATTTCCAACCGATGACGGTTTGCCTTTAATCCCCTATCACCGAGAATCTCTACGCATTGATGGTGTCACCACTCTCTCCATGAATCATTTGAGCCATCCTTATAAGCAAAGCCATCCAACGTATAGAACTTCTATTGCCGTAGGCGATTATCCGGTCGATCATCATCATGCTGCTCATCCTCAGGCAGATGAGCTACCGGAACTTCATTTTTATCCCGTGCCTTCCTATTCCATTCCATTGGGAAGCTTGATTCCGGAAACTCAAGAAAATTTAGTAGTGGCTGAAAAGTCCATTTCGGTATCTAATATTGTTAATGGGACCACAAGGTTACAACCCGTTGTTTTACAAATTGGTCAAGTGGCTGGCATCGTTGCCGCTAGTGCCGCATTATCCAATGATTTACCCAGAAATATTGATGTGCGAAAAATTCAAAAAATATTACTTGACAATGAGCATTATTTAATGCCTTTTTTAGATGTTCAAAAATCGCATCCCCACTTTAAAACCTATCAAAGAATTGGGGTTACAGGCATTTTGAGAGGAACTGGAAAGAATATTGGCTGGGAAAATCAAACATGGTTTTATCCCGATTCGAATCTTCGAATTGAAGATATTTTTATTGACGAATATATTGATACGAATCGTTATCCTTTACCCGAAAGCTTAACTCAAAGCCAAATCATTGATTGGTTTTTAAATTATATGAATGATACTGAAACTAGTGTCACATTTAGCAAAAACGAAATGGAAACATTCATCAACTATGACGAGGGTCAACCTGAAAAAATCATCACAAGAGGTGAGTTTTCTGTTTTATTAGATGCATTGATTCAGCCATTCGAACAACCAGTTACTTTATTAGGAGAACTTTCTACTCCTATTCATCTTAAATCCTTGACTGATTAAAGTAAATTCACAATCAAATGAAAAGAAAATGATGATCGTCTGTTTTTTTTAAACTTTACAATCGGTGTTTTTAGACGCTATGTCTGTGATTTAAATTACGGGAATGATATCCTTTTATAACCAACCCAATAACTGAGACGTAATGATTGTTTTATTTTCTGATAAGACAAGGGTAAGTTACCCTACAGGTTTAAAGAATAACTCTCTGATTTCATCAACAACACGACGTGTCCTTTCCTGAATTTTTTAGCACTGGAGTGGTAGTTGGAGGGTTTGACTTATTTTAATTGGGGACTTTTTTTATTTATTTTTACCTAATAACTGAAAAATACCGTTTGAGGGAAATGTAACTGAAAAAACCGTGCCTTTATTTTGAGCATTATATCCCAAACTAAAATCCGACTGACTAATAATGTCCATTCCAATTAATACATGAGACCTTTGCACTAAAATTTCGGCTTTCCGCTAAGATAGAGGATTTGGTCGAAA
>JAPOSZ010000016.1 GCA_026709415.1 Flavobacteriaceae bacterium | reverse complement strand
TAATTTCCCCATCACACCCCATTTTTTTTGATTTTGCATTATTCAAAGGTCTCTGTAGTTATTTGTTATATGGCTTTTGCTTTGATGAGGGTCCAGAGTATCAAATCAATAAAATATTGAGGCGGCCACAAATTCTGACTGCTTTGAAAAGGGTGCAGGTATCAGTGGTTCAATACAAGTCAAAGACAGTTTTTATTCCCTTAAAACAAGATGAAGTGCAAGAACTCATGTATCAAACCCTTGAATGACATTTACCAAAAAAAACCAATACTTGACACGAAAAACACAAGGTAAAACGACTTGATTTATAAAAACACGATTCGAATTTGTTTATTAGGTAATAAAATAACCCTTCTACTTTGGCAAAAATTGACATTTTTTTACCAAAAAGTTGTAGGAAGATGAAGGGACCTCATTTTAACCCATTATTTCGGTTGTAATCCTAAATAGTAACTCCTTTTTTATTCCCTAGTATCAAATCCTATTGGTTTTTGTGTGTTGTAGTTTCTTCGTCTATTGATGTTAATACGTGTTATTATTGTGTACTACAGTTCTCAAATTGGGGAGCATAATCATCTTGAAGTGAAAATGAATTTTCATTTTGGTGGCACCTAAACCAGTAACACAAAGTTACATTACTCACTTTCCACTGACTTATATTTTGGTTGAAGCTATAGGCCTGGGAAAAAATCCGACTCATATCGGTTACATTACTGACATCCCAATCCCTTATATCTTGGTTAAATGAAGTGGCATTATCAAACATCCGACTCATATTAGTTACATTACTGACATCCCAATCCCCAATCTCTTGGTTAAATGAAGTGGCATTGCTAAACATATAACTCACATTGGTTACATTACTCACATCCCAATCCCCAATCTCTTGGTTAAATGAAGTGGCATTGCTAAACATACTACTCATACTGGTTACATTACTCACATCCCAATCCCCAATCTCTTGGTTAAATGAAGTGGCCTGACCAAACATATAACGCATATTGGTTACATTTCTCACATCCCAATCCCCAATCTCTTGGTTAAATGAAGTGGCATTGCCAAACATACCCCTCATGCTGGTTACATTGCTCACATCCCAATCCCCAATCTCTTGGTTAAATGAAGTGGCATCACCAAACATCGACGCCATATCACGCACATTACTCACATCCCAATCACCAATGTCTTGGTTAAATGAAGTGGCGTTGCTAAACATACTCCTCATGCTGGTTACATTGCTCACATCCCAATCCCCAATATCTTGGTTAAATGAAGTGGCATTATCAAACATATTACTCATCTCGCTCACATTATTGACGTCCCAGTCTCCAATATCTTGATTAAATGAAGTGGCATTACCAAACATCGACGCCATATCATGCACATTACTCACATTCCAATCCCCAATATCTTGATTGAATGAATCGGCATTGAAAAACATTCGATACATGTTACTCACATTACTGACATCCCAAGTGCTTATATCCTGATTGAATGAAGTCCGATTGATTGAACCTTCCTCATGAAAAAGCCTAACCATACTGTTCACCAACGAAGTGACGACTAGCGAAACATCAGCTTCATCTCTAAGCATTTGCCTTAACAACTTTTCATCGACAATTGTATATACTTGATCTTCAAATTCTATTTGTTTTCCAATTAAGTTATTCTGAGCATATACTAAGTATTTAGGATCTATCATAACCGTTTTTCCATTGTTATGCTTTATTAAAGCATCCCTATCATTTTTTGGTACAACTAAAAAAACCTCTAATTCCATTTCCAGTTTTGTTTTTTCACTGATTAGGTTGGTAATATCATTTTTAAGTTTTTGGATATCATCATTGGCATTTGCTAAATCAGTTTCCATTTTATTTATTACATTTTCAAGTGTTTTTACCTTATCACTCAAAGTACTAACTTGACTTTGCAAATTGGATTTATCCAATTCTAATCCACTTTTTTCTCTCTTCAAAGTAGTGTTTTGATTTTGCAACCCCTTTATTTTCTCCTGGTCATTGTTAAAACAAGAAACCAAAACAAGAAGGCTTGTTATTACAAATAGCACATTAGTTTTCATTAGCTCGTATTTATAGTGAATTATTGCGATATGCTACTCCCCTAAACCAAATCGCTTAAGATATGATTTTTTTGTTTATTATCAACATCAGTGTGGTAAATCTAAATTTCCCACACTTACTCACAAATGCCACCAAAGTCTGATTTTTCGGACCAGTATGCGGACATAGGTGATTGTATTGTTTTAATTTTGTCGGCTACCTTTTGCAGGTTTATTCAGTTCATTTCAATTGAGAGTACTAAAGTTTGGCGGAAGTTCTTTAGCAGGCCAGAATGGATTACATCGACTAAAAGACATTGTCTTAAGTAAAGTGTCAGATAAATGTGTGGTGGTCGTTTCAGCCTTTTCTCAGGTGACCAACACTCTCGAAAAAATGCTTGAAAAAGCAGTTGTTGGAGATCAATCTTATGAGTCTTTACTATCCGAATTGGAGACCAAGCATTTAGATTATGTCAAAGACTATATTCCAATCAAAAGTCAAAGCTACCCCATCAGTTTTGTTAAACGGCATTTTATTGAGCTTGAATCTTGTTTGAAAGCGGTTTTACAATTAGGCGTAAACACTCCAAAAATCTATTCTCAAATCGTAAGTTATGGAGAAATTTTGTCATCGAATATTGTCGCTTGCTTTTTAAAATTTGAAGGTTTGGATGTTGTCTTAAAAGATGCCAGAGAGTTGTTATTCACAAAAGAAATAGAAGATAGAAATATCATCCATCGAGAAAAAAGTAAACAAGAGGTAGTTGATTATTTTTCAAATAAAAAACATCAAATCACTATCGTTCCAGGATTTATTGCATGTAATGAAAAAGGTGAAACAACCACTATTGGAAGAGGTGGTTCAGATTTAACAGCTTCATTAATCGGAAACTTTTTAGATGTTGATTTTATTGAAATATGGACCGATGTCAGCGGTATTTATACTGCTAACCCAAAATTTGTTTCTAGCGCTTTACCCATCAGTCGATTATCGTACTACGAGGCTATGGAACTTTCCCATTATGGTGCCAAAGTTATCTATCCTCCAACTATTCAACCTTTGGTGGAGAAAGGAATTCCACTTTACATTAAAAACACATTTTCTCCTCGAGACCAAGGTTCTTTGATTAATGATGAAACACATCAGGCTGAATATGGTGATCAGGTTGTTAAAGGGATCAGTCATATCGACCAAGTGGCTTTGATCAATATCGAAGGGACTGGAATGGTTGGTGTCTCTGGAGTTTCAAAAAGGCTCTTTGTTTGCTTAGCTGGAAGTCAAATCAATATCATTTTAATCACACAAGCTTCATCAGAGTATTCAGTTTGTCTAGCGGTAAAACAAAATGATGCCATAAAAGCAAAAGAGATTATAGAGAATGAATTTGCTTTTGAAATTGGATTGAAAAAAATTAATCCAGTGACTATTGAAAACGATATGGCCAATATAGCTGTCGTTGGGGATAATATGAAAAGTCATCAAGGCATTAGTGGAAAGTTATTTAGTGCTCTAGGAGCCAATAACATCAATATTAGAGCTATTGCGCAAGGTTCTTCGGAACGAAATATTTCAATTGTTATCGATCAGATCAATGTCCAAAAAGCCCTCAATACGTTACATGAAAACTTTTTTGAGGAACAAGTCAAGCAATTAAACTTGTTTATTACAGGGGTTGGTAATGTCGGAGGAAGTTTTCTCGAGCAATTAAAATCTCAAGAAAACTATTTGTCAGAAAAACTGCGTCTTAAAATACGAGTTAGAGCTATTTCTAATTCCAAAAAGATGATTCTTAGTGAAAATCCTATTGATTTAACAAATTGGAAAAGTGATTTAATAAATTCAAAGATTGTGGCTGATCGCGCTAAGTTTTTCGACCATATCACCAATTTAAATCTTCGAAACAGCATTTTTGTTGATAATACGGCAAGTCCTGAAATAGCATCAGAATACCAATCCTATTTAAGTAAAAATGTAGGTGTCGTAACATGCAACAAAATTGCATGTGCCGGTACTTTGGAAAATTACCTTCACTTAAAACGTATTTCATTGAAATTTGGCACGCCATTTTTATTTGAAACCAATGTTGGAGCATCGCTTCCTATCATTGATACATTGAATAATTTGGTGGCTTCAGGGGATAAAATCATTCGAATTCAGGCGATATTATCAGGTAGCTTAAATTTTATTTTCAATCATTTCAAAAATGAGACTACATTTCATGATGTTGTTTTGGAGGCAAAAAAACTAGGTTTTACAGAACCCAATCCTATCATTGATTTGTGTGGGTTAGACGTGGCTCGAAAAATTTTGATATTGGCCAGAGAAAGTGGACTTCATATCGAATTTGATGATATTGAAAAAAATAATTTTCTACCCATAGAATGCATTGAAACTAATAACGAAAAAGAATTGTTTCATTCCTTAAAGAAACACGAACCATATTTTCAGCAAATGCTCGATGAAGCAAAAACTAATAATGCTCGACTAAAATATATGGCTCAATTAGTTGATGGTAAAGCTTCAGTAGGTCTACAACAAGTGACACCTGATCATGATTTTTACAATTTAAAGGGGAGTGATAATATCATTCTCTTCTATACCACTCGATACAATCCACAACCATTAATTGTAAAAGGGGCCGGAGCTGGAGCAGATGTTACTGCAGCAGGGGTATTTGCGGATATCATACGCATTGGTAAAACATAAAATGGATTCAGTTGCCATTTTTTCTCCTGGTAGTGTAGCCAATGTTTGTTGTGGGTTTGATGTATTGGGCTTTTGTTTGGATCCTATAGGCGATCGAATGATTGTTCGGCAATCAAAAACTCCAGGCATTCGAATATCGGATGTAAAAGGTTTTAAAGTCCCTCTAAATCCCAAAAAAAATGTAGCAAGTGTTGCTGCAGAAGCCTTATTGAAAGATTACCCTTCCAAATTCGGATACGAGATAGAAATTGACAAAACGATCAAACCAGGTAGTGGACTTGGTAGTAGCGCTTCGAGTGCTTCAGGGGCCGTTTTTGCTATCAACGAACTCATGGGACGTCCACTTGACAGAAAACAACTCATCCAATATGCATTAGCTGGTGAACGTTTGGCTAGTGGCGCAAAACATGCGGATAATTTAGCTCCAGTATTACTAGGTGGATTCACATTAGTACGGTGTTTAGAAAGTATGGATGTACTGCCATTACCGACTCCCAATGAACTCGTAGCATCCATTGTTCATCCCAAAATCGAACTAAAGACATCTTATGCTCGAGCCATTTTAAAAAAAGAGGTTTTTCTTCAAGATGCCGTGCATCAATGGGCGAATGTTGGTGCATTCGTCAGCGCTTTGTATACGGATGATTACGATTTGATTTCTAGAAGTTTAAAAGACATCATCATTGAACCCAATCGATCCATGCTTATTCCAGAGTACGATGCTTTAAAATCCTCAGCATTGGAAAGTGGAGCATTAGGATTTGGTATTTCAGGTTCTGGACCTTCTGTGTTTGCTCTTTCTAAAGGGACCAAAACGGCTAAAAAAGTGGTTCAATCCATGTCTGATATTTTGGCCCCATTGGATTTAGCTTTTGATACCTACATCTCCAATATCAATCAAAAAGGAATCCAAATTATCTAGGTTATGAAGTATTATAACCTTGGCAGTCGAAAACAAAAAGTAGATTTCTCAACAGCTGTTCTTCAAGGAATCGCTCCAGACAAAAGTCTCTATTTTCCAGAATATATTCCCAAACTCAGAAACGACTTTATAAGCAATATTGAAAAGCTTTCAGATGATGAAATTGCTTATCAGGTTATTTCTCCATTTATAGGAGATTCTATCCCCCCCAAAGAATTAAAAGGGATTATCAAGAGTACCTTGACTTTTGATTTTCCATTAGTTCCTATTGAAAAAAACATTTTCAGTTTGGAACTTTTTCATGGTCCAACGCTGGCATTCAAAGATGTAGGCGCTCGGTTTATGGCACATACATTAGACTACTTGAGGCCATTGGTTGGGGAAAAATACATGACGGTATTAGTGGCCACTTCAGGAGATACTGGAGGAGCTGTTGCCAACGCATTTTTTGAATTCCATGATATCCGTACGATCATTGTTTTTCCAAAAGGAAAAGTCAGCGAAATTCAAGAGGCACAAATCACTTCTTCTGCCAATAAGGATCATATCGAAGCTTTTGAACTTGATGGAACTTTTGATACCTGTCAAGATTTTGTCAAGCGCGCCTTTGTCGATAAAGAAATCAATGATTTTCTAACCCTAACCAGTGCAAACTCCATCAATATCGCCCGTTTATTGCCTCAGATGTTCTATTACTTTCTGGCATACAAACAACTAAAAAACAAAAAAACGCCTATTGTCTGCTCGGTTCCCTCTGGGAATTTTGGTAATCTATGTGCTGGGTTATTTGCAAAAGAAATGGGATTACCGATTGATCATTTTATGGCTAGTACCAATCGTAATAATACGGTAGTCCATTATCTTAACGATGGAACCTACCATCCCATTGTTCCATCTATAAAAACCATTTCCAATGCGATGGATGTCGGACAACCTAGCAATTTTGTGCGTATTCAAGAATTATATGGCATTAATACAAATAATGACATGGGACTCGAATCTTTAAAAAAAGTATTATTAGGTTACTGGTTTACTGATGATCAAGCCAAACAAGCCATTAAGGAATTGTATCAAAAAAGACAATACATAGCCGACCCCCATGGTGCTATTGGGTATTTAGGATTAAAATCCTTTTTAAAGAAACAAGAAAATTCAGATAAGTATCAGGGAATCTTTTTGGAAACAGCCCACCCCATTAAATTTAGAGATGATGTGGAAAAAATCATTCACAAAAAAATTTCAATGCCAAACTCACTAAAAGAAACCCTTGATAACGATTTGCCAAGAACTTTATTATGGAACTACCCACAGTTTAAATCTTATTTGATGATCTAATCGTTTGTTTAAAATGTCATTCTAAGCTTCCTTTTTGATGATTACTGTTTGTTACTTTATTGGAGGTAGTTTAAAATCATCCAGTGCACTTGGCAGTGCCATAATGTCTTCGATATCTTTCCAATGTCGAGGCAAATCAACTGATAAATTGATTGGTCCATCCGTCGAAATTAAAATGTCATCTTCTATTCGAATCCCTATATCCCACCACTTGGGATCACAATCACTGCCTTCAGGAATATAAATTCCTGGTTCAATGGTAATCACCATATTTTCTTTAAGATCTTGATACTCCCCCCAATCATGGACATCCAATCCGATATGGTGCGTGACGCCATGAGGAAAATATTTTCGATACTCTTCAGGTTTTCGTATGATCCCAAGATTTAACAGTCCCTCTTGGATAATTTGACTACTAGCTCGATAAATGGATCGAAACGAATTTCCAAGTCTAGCTGCATTAATACCCGCTTTTTGAGCTTCAAACACAATTTGATAAATGGCTTTTTGTTGATCATTAAATTTTCCTGAAGCTGGAACTGTTCTGGTGATATCGCCAGTATAATATTGGAATTCTGCTCCCACATCCATCAAAACCAATTCTCCTTTGATATCGGTTTTATTGTTGGCTCTATAATGTAGAATGCAGGCATTGTTTCCAGATCCAACAATAGAAGGATAACCCACATCATTAGCTCCATATTTTTTATGGACAAATTCGTGGATCCCTTGTATTTCTCTTTCAGTCATTGATTCATTAATGGCTTTCATGACTTCGAGTTGACCTTGGACAGAGATGAAGATGGCTTTTTTTAGTAACTCGATTTCTTCAGGCGTTTTGATTTCTCGTAGTTGAGTTAAGTATTGTCTCAATAAATCCTGATTAAAGTTGTTTGATTTCAATGCTTTTTCAGAATAATTTATCTTCGATTGAAAGTTTTGCACTAAATCAAACAAATCACTGACATCATCCGTATTGATGATGTCATTTTGGAAATTAAAAAAGAGAATTTGCTCAAAAGTTTCAAAATCTATTTGATAATTTTTAAAATTCTCCTTTGCCATGACTCGATCGAATCCCATTTCTTTAGCTCCTTGAATACCTAATCTTTTTCCTTCCCACATTTCATGATACGGATCTTTTGGTCGCACAAAAAGAATTTCATCAAAGTTCCCTATCTCATCGATTTGATTTTCTGAAAATAAGATCAAAACCGCATGAGGTTCTCGCCATCCCGTGAGATAATAAAAATTGGGAGATTGATGATAGATATAATCCACCGAATTGGAACGGTTACGTATCGGAGCTCCAAATAAAACCGCTACTGAATGAGGCGGCATCAAATAGCGTAACTCGTCTCTTCGTTCTTGATGGAATGTTGGGGTTAATCCGTGTTGTTGCTGACTATATGTACTGCCACCAACGCATCCAATAAGAATCAATAAGATAGAACCGAGTTTTTTTTTCATATTTGAATCTGACTTATAATTTGCTCAATTTACTGACTAAATTTGGAATTTAGTTGACCAACTATTTTTGATTGATGCAAAAAACGAAACTTTATGAAACCCACTTAAAGTTAGAGGCCAAAATGGTTCCTTTTGCCGGTTACTTCATGCCGATTCAATACCAAAGTGCAACCGTCGAGCACTTAACAGTCAGACAACATTTAGGTGTTTTTGATGTATCGCACATGGGAGAATTCATCGTTGAAGGAAAACAGGCCAAAGATTTTTTACAATGGGTCTGTAGTAACGATATCACGAAACTTTATGTTGGTAGGGCTCAGTACAATTTTTTTCCTAATGGAAAAGGCGGTGTCGTTGATGATTTAATTGTCTATCAATTAGACCATTTAAAATATTTACTGGTGGTCAACGCTGCCAATATTGAAAAAGATTGGCAATGGTTACAGCAACATGCTCATACATATGATGTTCAACTCACCGATATTTCATCTCAAACTTCACTTTTAGCCATTCAAGGACCCCAAGCCATTCAGGCCATGCAATCTTTAACATCTGTGGATTTAACGGCTTTAAAATTTTATCATCACCAGAAGGGAAGGTTTGCAGGGATTGAAGATGTCTTGATTGCCACCACCGGATACACCGGTTCAGGAGGTATCGAAATTTATTTTAATAATGAAAGTGCTCCGCACATTTGGAATCGAGTTCTTGAAGCTGGTCAAGTATTTGGGATACAACCGATTGGTCTCGCTGCCAGAGATACTCTACGCTTGGAAATGGGGTTTTGTCTTTATGGTCATGAGCTAAAAGATGAATTATCCCCCATCTCATCGGGACTAGGGTGGGTTACAAAACCTGAAACAAAGTGTATCGACCACGAATTTTTAGCAAATCAAAAAAGCCATCCTCCGAATAAAAAATTGGTTGGATTAGAACTACAAGATCGAGGCATTCCGCGGAAAGATCAAGAAATCTTCGATTTAAAGGAACACCCCATTGGCTATGTGACGTCAGGAACTTTTTCCCCAACTCTTAAAAAAGGAATTGCATTAGCCATTATTAATTCATCAATACAATTGGGGGATCCTGTCTTTATACAGGTTCGTCATAAACTTTTAAAAGCCGTTGTTGTGAAGCCTCCTTTTATCAATAGATGAAAGTTTAAATAGGTCATAGACTCCATTAAATAACCTCAATGGGAAGAGCTTTTGAGTTTAGAAAACACCGAAAATTCAAGCGATGGGGAGCGATGTCTAAGACATTTACTCGCCTAGGAAAAGACATCACCATGGCTGTTAAAGAAGGTGGAGACGATCCAAAAAACAATTCAAGATTAAGAGCCCTCATTCAAAACTGCAAAGCGGCCAATATGCCCAAGGAAAATATTGAACGAGCCATCAAAAAGGCTACAGACAAAAATTCTGAAAACTTCAAAGAATTGCTTTTTGAAGGTTATGGACCTGGTGGTGTCGCCCTATTAATTCAAACGGCCACGGACAACAATAATCGAACGGTAGGAAATATTCGCAGTTATTTCAATAAAGTTGGGGGAAACTTAGCCACTTCTGGTTCGGTTGAGTTTTTATTTGAACATTATTGCCTATTTTCCATTCATTCCAGTGGGGTTGAACTCGAAGAGTTAGAATTATCATTAATTGATTTTGGTGTTGAAGAAATCAATACAGAAGATGACTCCATCATTATTTACGGACCATTTGATCAATATGGGAGAATTCAAGAGTTTTTAGAAAATCATAACTACGATATCATATCTTCTGGATTTGAACGCATTCCGAACAGTTTAGTGGAAATTGAAGATTCTGAAAAAGATTCAACTTTTAAACTATTAGAAAAACTGGAAAATGACGAAGATATTCAACAAGTTTATCACAATATGAAAGATTAACTTCACGAAAGAACTATAGGTCAAGAATAGATTCAGAAGACATCTCACGAGTGTAAACCTTTTCAAGAAAGGTTGTAATGGACTGATTCATTTTATTGATTTACATATTGAAAATTCATTATGCTTAATGGCCTTATCCTTGAAAATGCAAATCGAAATTTTTGGTTCTATCACGATTAGTGTGGATAGCACAAATATACTTATTATCCATTGAACTACTTTTGGGTTTTTAATTCGATTCTTATGGATACTTTATCCATCCTTGCTAAAGCGAAACTTCACTTGGGCACGGATTGGAAGATTGAGTTGGTCCACTATGATGAGAAAAGAGATGTTGTTGACTTGTATCTTTCTTATGTCGGCACATCTTATACTTGCCCTGAAACCGGTCAAAAGGCTGTTCTTGATGACCATCGGAAACAGCGTGTTTGGCGTCATTTAGATGTGTTTCGAAGCCAATGCTATATTCACTGTCGTGTTCCTCGTGTTCGTTGTTCTTCTGGCAAAGTCAAAAGCATTCAGGTGCCATGGGCGGACACCATCCATCGTTTCACCACGCATTTTGAGTATTGGGCGATTGACGTGTTGCTAGCCAATGGGAATCAATACAAAACAGCTCAATTGCTTCGTTGTGGAGCCCATACCATCAGTCGTATCATGCATCGTGCCGTGGAACGAGGATGGACCCGTCGTTCTTTGCAGGAGTTACATCATTTGAGCATTGATGAAAAAGCTTACAAACGACGACATCACTATGCCACGGTGGTGAGTGATCCTGAAACAGGCTTCGTTTTGGATTTGATTCACGGTCGGCATCAAAAAGCCACCCAAACCATTCTCAATCGCCTGGTGCCTGGCCATCAAAAGCCGTTAGTCCAAACCATCACAACGGATATGTGGCACGTCTATGTCCGTTTGGCCAAAGAACTATTACCCGATGCCTTTTTGATTCATGATCGATTTCACTTGATCAAGTACTTGAATCGGGCCATCGATGCGGTCAGACGCCGAGAAGTCCAACACCATGCGGTCTTAAAAAACAGCCGTTTTGCTCTATGGAAGAATCCGGAAAATAGAACTGAAAAACAAGATATCCTCTTCGAGGCCATTCAACAAGCCAATTTGCAAGCTAGCAAAGCTTGGAAATGTCGTGAGGATTTTAAAGCGATTTTCCATACTCGCGAGATTATACAAGCCAAAGAGCGATTGACATCTTGGTTGGACCAAGTCAAGGCGACGGGCATCCAAGAAGTCATGGAGGTGGCCAAGATGTTCCAAAGACATCTCGATGGGATCATCCATGCCCTCGTTTTCAAACAATCCAATGCCCGAGCCGAACGAATCAATGGAAAAATCCAACAAATCAAAACCGTGGCAAGGGGATACCGAAAGTTCGAAAACTTCCGATCGGCTGTCTTATTTTTCTGTGGTGGATTAAAACTCTATCCACACTAATCGTGATAGAACCAAATTTTTAATCAAACTCTAGCTGTGGGAGAGAATCAACAATGTCAACTGTTTGAACACTTACACTGATAACGCTTAGTAAAAGATTAAGAATATATCTTGGCTTATCTTGTTCTACCGACCAATCATTAGGATCATTGATGATTCCAGATTTTGAATCAAGTCTGACTTGGTATCGATCCATTATCCATTCAACAGCTGAACGCCCATTGATTATGTATTGGAAAGCTTTACTTGGAATATTATCGATTGTAATAGAATTGTTGTAAATAATTGAGCTTTTATCATCGTTTTTTTGAAACTTCATTTTTTCAACTCTAAAATTTCCAACATCCAAACCAGAAATTGTCAAGTTTGGATAGGGAGGTACATTCTCATAATTTAAATGTAGCTCAGCCAATTTTCTACCTGCATTACTATATTTCCAAAACAGATCTTCATCAAGTAATGGAATTTTAGGGAGTTCTTTTTTTAGAGTTTCTGAAAAAATATTCTTATAATCGGGTGAGTGTAAAAAACCGTACACATAATTAAAAATGTCTTTTTTAGTTACGGGATTTCTTATTTTATCTATTGTTTTTTCATGTATCCAATCGGAAATTCCATCATATAATTCAGGTTCTATACATAAACTATGATTATCAAATTGATTCTGATTAACATATAATGGATAACAATGACCACCTAAAAAAGAATAATCTGTAATTGAATTTGTTATTAAAACCGATGTTTCATTTTTAATTCCTCTTCCTGGAATACATATCACAAGATTTTTCGAGTTTTTATTAGGAAATAACCTTGGATTTTGGAACAAATTATTGTTCAAATGATTGTTAAAATATCTATTTGATTTAGTGAATGGTCTATAGCTCGTAATTCTATATGATTCTTTATCTTCTTTTATTTCAATACCCTTCTGAAGACATCTATCAAGATCATCTCTTCCCCATTTTCCAAGTTTATGATTAATATTGACCTGACTTTTTCTCTTAAATGCAGGAACATTATTCAGCTTAATTCTTTCATCATTGTAATAGTTAATGGTTTTACACACGTTTTCTTTTAGTTTATTTTTTGAAAAATTAACAACCCAAGCATCTCTACTACTGACAACTCCGTTAGAATTTGCAACAAAAAAAGACCGACTGTTACTATCGAATTTTTTACTCGGTGTGAGTGGAATGAAATAATCAGGAAAATCTTTTCTCTGATTAATCCAATCACCTTTTTTATTAGGTTTAATTTTCGTCAAACCCATTTTAGGATTCAAAATGGATTTGAAGTCTTCAATTTTTTTGAGCTTTTCTTCACGTTTAAGATAATCCCCGATGTCTTTGTAATAAATAATTGCTCTACCTTCATAATTTGGCTTTCTTACTAAAAAGGTTATGCAAACTGATGTTCTAGCACCTTGATCAAATACATTATCTTTCTCTTTTCTTCTTTTTTCACCAGAGGTTCTTGCATCCCCTCTCAAATTAAAAACATAAATCGAACTAAATTCTTGTTCTATTGATCTTCGAAAGCCTTGACCACTAACCGAATCAAGCCAAGATCCATTAGTCACAAAACCAATGATACCCCCTTTTTCATTATTTATTCGATCAGACGCCCAACGAAACGCTTTAATATATGAATCCAGTTTTTGTTTGTGAGCATCCGTTGTTTGTTTGAAATAAGTGTTTCTAATATTGTTTTCTAGTTTTAAATATTGTTGATTTTGAGCATCATCATTTGCTGACTTCTGACCCCCAGAATAAGGAGGATTACCTATAATGGCAACCATAGGAGCCTCTTTTTGTTGATTTATTCTTTCCGAATTTTCTGGAAATAAATTTGGCATCAACTCCTCTGTTTCACCTAGTTGAAATGTATCAGTGAGTACTGCTCCATCAAATGATAGATATTCTTCTAAATTGGCGTATTCTTTAAATGCACTTTCAATGTTCACATCTGATATATAATGTGCCAACAAGACGATCTCATTAGCATGAATTTCATTTTGATATTTTCTTATCAAATCTTTTTCTTTGATGATTCCAATTTGGAATAACCTGGTGATAAAAGACCCTGTCCCCGTGAATGGGTCTAAAATGTGGACATCTTTTTTGGTCAACCCGTGTTCAAATTCTTTAATCATTAAATCATTTACCGATTGAATAACAAAATCAACAATTTCTATTGGAGTATAAACAATCCCCAATTGTTGACTTAGCTTAGGCAACGCATTTTGAAAGAATTTTTCATACAATTCTTTAATGATTTTTTGTTTTCCCTCTGAATTATCGATGCCTTCAACTCTTTTTCGAATCGAATCATAGAAAGATTTTAATCTTTCATCTTTTTGAAATTTTGAATCTTCGTCTAATCTATTGATAAAAGATTCAATTGAGTTAGAAACTGAATTATGATCTGAAAATGTATAGTCTTCAAATAACGCATCAAATACTGGCTGCGTTAAAATGTGTTGAGATAAAAAATCTACAGTATCCTGTTCCGATATCCCCGGATTAATACTCTGGCGTAACGATTCTACAAAATCATCAAATTTTGGCTTTTTACTAGGATCTTTGATTAAACTTTCAATCAATGAAACCTGTTCTTTCTGAATCTCTGCAACATCTTTAGCCCACTTTTCCCAATACACTCTATCTCCAACTTTCTCAACAAGTTTTGCATAAATAGTGTCTTGTAAATCATCGAAGTTAAATGGCAGTTGATTTTGCGGTATGGTATGCTTTCCATTAGTTTCACCGTGTTCAGTTCCATCATCGTATGGAAGGTGACCGGGTATGATAACGATATTCTCAGGTCTCTTTTTATTGAATTGAATTTTATTAATGGTTGCATTAAATCGATCATCATGAGCTCTTAATGCATTTAATACTGACCAAACGACTTTAAATTCTTTACTCTTATTCAAAGCTTCAGAAGCTACAGCATCAAATGGAACAACAACTGGAATAATGATATAACCATATTTTTTTCCTTTTGATGTTCTCATCACTCTCCCAACAGATTGTACAACGTCTATCTGACTATTTCTAGGTGAAAGAAATAAAACGGCATCAAGAGTAGGAACATCAACACCTTCACTTAAACATTTAACATTGGTTAGTATTTTGCATTTATCATCTGCTTTTTCAGATTCTTTCTTGAGCCAGTTTAACTTTATGTTTCTATCCAATGCCGATTGAGTTCCGTCAATATGTTTTGATTCAACCTGGATGACTTTACCTTTTAAGTCTTCAGGTAAATTATTTATGTAATGTTCCTTAGTACTATTAAAAGCTTTTGTGATTATTTCTGAATCTGAAACTCGACTACAAAAGGCAACGGCTCTTTTCATTGGACCTGTATCTACTTTTATGACATTACCCTTATCTCCTATTGTTTGTTTTGATAGAGCATTGATGCAACCAATCAATTTTGCTGCATCATCGATTTTAATTTCTAATTGGTCATCTTCCTTCATGTTTTGCACATATCGATGAACTGATGTTTTATCTAATGTCAAAATCAATACTTTGTAGTCAGTTAATTGCTTTTCCTCGACCGCTCTTCCAAATCCAATTCTATAAAACTCTTTACCATACAGTTTATCATCATCCATTGAACACAAAAGAATATCCGATTCTTCGGCTTTTTGTTTGGCCGAGTCCGAGTATAACCTTGGTGTAGCCGTCATATAAAGTCTTTTTCTTGACTTGATGAATTCGTTATTATGCACTTTCACGAACGCAGATTCATCTTCTTTTGAAAAAGTTGCACCTGTTGTTCGATGAGCTTCATCACATACGATTAAATCAAATATGGCCTCTGAATCCCACTCTAGCCATCTTTTCTGAGATTTAGAAACTACATCAATCGATTGATACGTTGAAAAAACAACAGTTAGTGATTCACCATTTCTAGAATAAAATTGCTTGAATTGATGTAGAATTTTTTCAATATTCGTCGAAGCCGGTAAGGCAAGGTCTGTTATTCTAGTCAGTGTCGAATCTTTTTCACTTCGTTTGGAAACTTTAGGGTCGGAACAAACACAAATCGAATTGATGACTCGTTTTGAATAAGAAGTCCATTCAAGTAAAATTTGACCTAAAAGTGCAATTGATGGCACTAAAAACAATACGAGATTTGTTTCATTGGCAAGATGTTCAGCAATTTTAAGAGAAGTGAATGTTTTGCCAGTGCCACAAGCCATAATTAGCCTTCCTCGATTATGGTTTTTATAATGGTCTAGTGCTTTTGAAATAGCTTCTTCTTGATGTTTTTTAGGTATCCTTGATAATCCATGGGCTTTTTTACCAAAGATTAGTCTATCTAACTTTCCCCAATCAACATGAGCATTTTCTAGTTCATTGAAAGTTATTCGTGATACTGGAGGTATTTGATTATGAATTAATTGCTCAGCATTTGAACTCCACAAATCAGTTGTGGTAACGACTAAACGATGTGAAAAAGTGAATTCATTGCCAAATGATTTTGATGAAGTAGAAAAAAAGGTGTCTAAATCCCTGAGACCTTTGCACTAAAATTTCGGCTTTCCGCTAAGATAGAGGATTTGGTCGAA
>JAPOSZ010000009.1 GCA_026709415.1 Flavobacteriaceae bacterium | reverse complement strand
ATGTTTGTTGACGCTACAAGTTTTAACCAAGATATAAGCCAATGGGATACCAGCCAAGTAACCAATATGGAGGGTATGTTTTTAGGGGCTACCAGTTTTAACCAAGATATAGGCGATTGGGATACCAGCCAAGTAACCGATATGAGGAGCATGTTTGGCGAGGCTACCAATTTCAACCAGGATATAAGCCAATGGGATACCAGCCAAGTAACCGATATGGGTTTGATGTTTTGGGAGGCTACCAATTTCAACCAGGATATAAGGGAATGGGATACTAGCCAAGTAACCGATATGAGTTGGATGTTTTTGGAGGCTACCAATTTCAACCAAGACCTAAGCCAATGGGATACCAGCCAAGTAACCGATATGGAAGTAATGTTTTGGGAGGCTACCAATTTCAACCAAGATATAGGAGAGTGGAATACCAGCCAAGTAACCGTTATGGGTGGGATGTTTGTTGACGCTACAAGTTTTAACCAAGATATAAGCCAATGGGATACCAGCCGAGTAACCGATATGAGTTCGATGTTTAATGGGGCTACCAGTTTTAACCAAGACCTAAGCCGTTGGAATACCAGCCAAGTTACCGATATGAGGGGGATGTTTAGCCAGGCTACAAGTTTTAACCAAGATATAAGCCAATGGGATACCAGCCGAGTAACCAATATGGAGGGTATGTTTTTAGGGGCTACAAGTTTTAACCAAGATATAGGCGATTGGGATACCAGCCAAGTAACCGATATGAGTTCGATGTTTGCATGGGCTAAAAGTTTCAACCAAGACCTAAGCCGTTGGAATACCAGCCAAGTTACCGATATGAGTTCGATGTTTATCAGGAGTGGAATACTACTTAATTACTATCAACAAGATGGGGTTTATAGTCAAATTAAAAAAGGTGATTTTGATAGTTATCTCAAAGCGTTTATACAAGACGCCAAACGATATGGATTGGATTTATCGCATATTGACACAAAAAATTATGAATTTGAGATTTATGATAAAAGTGAGATACCATATCGCATCCATGAAGAAACGGGAAAAGAATATAAACCTAGAGCCCTAGCGTATTATACTTGTTCAGATAAAGTTGGGATAAGTGTTGCAAAGGATTATTGGGAAAATGGGGAGTTCATAGAGTTATTAAGGACTATGTGGCATGAATTTGGACACACGATTTTAGGATACCACCATTTGTATCAAAGAGGACAACTCATGTCGGGGAGACACTCAAACCCACAATTACCCAAAGGACAAATAGACAAAGACAAAAATTGGAGCATATACAATCCTAAAAGCACCGATTTGGAGTATCAAATTAATGGTCAAAGTGATGATTGGGAACGCCAAATGCGCGATTTATTTACAGGACAATACCAAATCCAATACGATTGTAGGAATAACGGAGAAAAAGCCGTATTGATAAGACCTCACACCCACCCACATTTAGACCCCCATGATCATCATTCATATGGAAATCACTATCATTATCATTAAGATATTTATTTTGTTTATCTTTGTTCTCTTTTAACTCACAATGAAAAAGTTTGAGACGCCAGGATACATAGAAAAATCAACCCTAACGGCTAGTAAATTAAATAGAATGCAACAATTTAACCGAGCTATAAGCCTATCAAAATTATCAAATCAAAACACGGATAGACGTTATAAAAACCCAAATCCCAATGCCCCGTCAAATAATGTAAAGGAACGGAGTTAATCAAACGCACTAATTTTACACAAATTTTATATTATGGAAGTTTCAGAACACATTAAAAAAGCAATAAAGCAAATGAAACCAATACAACAATCAACAATACCGAATTATTTTAAGGAGTTAATGGAGCAAGTAGAATTCCCCTCATTTAAAAACCTAGAACTAACAAAATCATTTAATAAAACAACACCTCTAATGAAATCAATAAATTTAACGTCAGAAATTGCAGGGAGACCATTCCAGCCAGAACTAAATGAAATAGAAATGAATGAAGTAGAAGACCCAATACCTATTTTTAACCATATTAAAGAGCTATTAGAACAAAATCTCAAAATAAACAAAAAGAGTTATGAGGTTCTAAAAAGTATCCAAAAGGGTTTAGAAAAAGAAACCAATAAATAACCCCCTAATGCCCCTATCCGAAATCTTATTAATATCCGTCTTAACAGGCGTTTTAATTTTTTTAACCCTTAGTTTTTTAGAATCAAGGAGGTATTTCAAAGAACTCAAATCAAGGAATTCTAAGGAAAATAAACCATAGCCTCAAATTGAGGCATGCAAACGCAAATAAAACCAACGTTATAGACATTTACCAAACAAACTAATGCCATATTCACTCATCTAAGTAAAAAACATGAAAAAAAATTCATCAACATCAAATGACCATTTAGTTCAAATGTTAAAAAAAAGTGCTAAAAGAGAATTATCAGCAGAACACAAAAGAGAGCAACGGATTAATTATGCGATGTCTTGTTCTGGGGATTATAGTGAAAAGTCAAGGAAACTAGCTGAAGAGGTTGTAGATAAATTTTATGGATGATTATACATGAAATAACTCATACTGAAAAACATCCTGTATATCAAAAAACACAGTTTGAAAATTCTTTGAGGCAGCTTAATTTTTTGCTTTCTATAATAGAAAGTTCGTTAAGTCTCAGTCAAAATTTTTTATCTCAAACAGTTATTAAAGCCTTAAACTATCATGCCATCGCTTGTTTACATTTTTTTGCAGGTGAGTATAGACAATGCAATGTGAAAGTAGGCAACATAGAGTGCCCAGAACACTTCCGATTACCAACCTTAATGGATCATTTTGTAAATTCAGTCAATAGGTATTGGAATGAACATGATATAGTTACTTTATCAGCATATGTTTTATGGAAATTAAACTGTATCCATCCGTTCATTAATGGTAACGGACGGACGGCGAGAGCTTGTTGCTATTTTGTGCTTTGTTTAAAATTGGGAGTCATTCCAAATACCCAAGAACTTTTACCAAACTTACTAACAAAGGACAGAGATAAATACTTAAAAGCGTTAAGATTGGTAGATAATTTGATGGTACAAGATCCTCAAAAACCTTTAAAAGAAAAGATACAACCTCTATCATCATTGATTACAGAATTAATGATGGAGCAACTATCTCATAAAGCTTAATAAGAGTAAAGGAATTGAGTCGTTATGATTCAACTTCACGGATTTCACTTCTACGGGGCTTTGGTACTGACGCAAGGCGTATCCATTGCTTTGCTTTTAGGTTTTCAGCCTTGATGTAGGATTGATTGTCAATTTACTTCATGGGTTCAGTCTTTTGAATTGTTTTTCCACTTTTTCAACTGCTCAAAGATTATAAATTGGAAAATGAAGTCATTGGATAGTAATTGCTTGGCTTTTTCTTTGGTTTCAAGTCCTTGGGCATATTCGGGGCTATCGTCTTTATATCGAAGTCCTCTTCGATACTTTCTGTAAAGTGTCAAAAATTCATGCACGACAAAGACTTAATCAATGTTGATACATGGTATCGATTTACTCCTATAGAACCCTTGGAAAATGGAGTGTCGCATCGAATCCAAAAGCAAAGGAAAACGAGTATGGATGTAGAGCCATGACTCCAAGCTATTGAAGGAGATAAAAAAGTTTGATTATGGTGGTGATGGATGATAAATACATTAGTTTCCCTATCGAGGAGATACCGAAAAGAGTAGAAGAATTTAGAGGAAAGAAGTATATGCCAAAGTGATAAAAGTATATCAAAATAAACAATGAACAAGTTCGGTTTTTACAACGATTCTTAATTACCTTTGTTTTGTAAGTCATTAGGATTGTGCATCGTGATAACTGAAAAACAAAAACAAATTATTATTAAGGAAATGAAACCTTATGAGCCAACTAAAATTGGAGTTTTCGGTTCATATGCAAGAGGAGATAATGGAGAAGATAGTGACATTGACATTTTATACTCATTCAACAACACTCCTGATTTAGCAGAATTAGCAGGGTTAAAAAGAGCTATTAGGAAAAAACTAAACAAAAAAGTAGATTTAATGTGCTTTGAATATATAAACCCATACATCAAAAAACAGGTTTTAGGCGAATTAAGAATATTTTTTCACAACAAAAACCCAAAAGAAAAAAGACCTCCATCTGTGTTTGAACATCGTTAAAGATTCACTAGAAAAGATCATTATTATTGTAAAAGATAATAAACTCAAAACATTTGACGACTTTATAGATGCATGGCAAATTCAGGGAACTATTTTGTTAGAATTACAAACTGTTGGTGAGAATTTTAAACATATTCCTCAAGAGGTCGTCAACCAATTTAAAAACATTCCCTTGCTCAATTTAAGAGATATGCGCCATGATCTTGCTCATGACTATCCGGGAATTAATTTGGAATCTGCTTGGGAACTTATTGTTCAAAGTCCTAAACTAAAAAAAGAATTCTATAAGGTAGCCGATTATATGGGAGTGAAAATGGAAGATAAAATGACAATCGGATTGAGGCGAAAACTTAAGGGATGTTGAAACCGGAAGAACGACGTATCAAATAGATTTTATCATTTTGGCATAGAATACCCAATCTAACAAGTTGAAAAGCCCAAGTGGATAGATAAAGATCCAAAGAACGCACTGTCTCGTTTGTAAACCTCATCGTTATAAAAGTCCCCACTCAGTCATCATTTTGGGGTGCAGAACTTTATAAAAGTGCTATAATGAATAAAATGTCTACCTTAACTTTCGAATGAAACTTTGTTTACAATTTTTTATTAACATCCTAATTCTGTAAGATGTGAAAGTAATTTTCGATGTTAAAAAAAATCACATGGATGACTTGCTGGATGATCTGAAAAAACATCAATATGTAAGAATTATAAGAACGGATGATTTGAATGGAAAATTAACTTCCAGTCCAGATGGAGAACGAAAAGAGGTGGAAATTGATGTTTCACGGTATGAAAAATCAGATGTCATAGGGGTCTTCATCAACAATTTAAATGATGCCAACATAATAGACTACAACCAGAGTAACGAAGAGTTTTTGTGGGGATTTGAACAAAGTTTGCTTGAATCTGAATTAGCGAGTCAAGGAAAACTAAAATTAGAATCGGCTGAAGGCTTCTTGAATGGGGTATCCGATAGTTCGAACGTTTTCATACCAAAAAGATTTTAAGAAACTCAAGAAAGAAATTTCCTTCATTAGTTCAAGAGACCAACGAATGAATCAAATCGCTAAAAAACAATCCAAAACAAGGTGTGCCGTTAAGGAATAATTGTTGGAAAATGGAATAAACCACCAAATCTAAAAGCAAAGGAAAAAGAGATGGCGGTCGAATCATCACTCATGTTATTGAAATAGATCAAGAGGTCAGATGGTTAGCTATCGACGATAAATCCAGAACCATTACGCTATCTATTGAAAAAATTCTGAAAAGAATAGAAGAGTCTAAAAAAGTAGAAAAGGATGATAATCCAAAGAATACGATGCCTCGTTAATGAACCTAATTGTTCACACATTCTGTCATGAAGACTTGAAATTCTTCCAAATATGTTTTCTTTGGTATTTTGTATCCGATTTTAACGTAAGATAAATGATGAAATACACCACCATACCAGGAACTCAAACCAAAGTGAGTAAAATTTGCCTTGGAACCATGACTTGGGGAGAACAAAATAATCAAGAAGAGGCTTTCCAACAAATGGATTATGCAGTCGATCAAGGTGTTAATTTTTTTGACGCTGCGGAGTTGTATCCCATTCCACCCAATGCAAAAACTTATGGGGATACCGAAAGAATGATTGGAAACTGGTTTCAAAAAACAGGTAAAAGAAATGAAATTGTTTTAGCGACAAAAGTTTCTGGCCCTGCAGCTTTTGTGGCTCATATTAGAGATAATCTAGGATTTTCAGATGAAGCGATTGATCAAGCATTAGAAAACAGTTTGCAACGATTACAAACAGATTATATTGATTTATATCAATTGCATTGGCCAGAGCGTCCGACCAATTTTTTTGGACAAAGAGGATATCACTTTTATGAAGGGCCGCTATGGAAAAATAATTTTCATCAAGTATTAAAACGGTTGGCTTTTCATATCCAAGCTGGTAAAATCAGGCATATTGGAGTGTCAAATGAAACGCCATGGGGACTGATGAAGTTTTTAGAGATCGCCAAAGAATATGATTTACCTTTGATTCGTACAGTGCAAAATCCCTATTCATTGGTCAATCGACTGTTTGAAGTGGGTAATGCTGAAATATGCCACAATGAAGATATGGGACTACTCGCTTATTCTCCTTTGGCATTCGGAACTCTTTCTGGAAAATATCTAGATGGGAAAAAACCAGAGAAGTCAAGATTAGCCCTTTTCCCACATTATGATCGATATAATCAAGGCCCTTGTGTTGAGGCCACTAGAAAATATGTTGCATTGGCTCAAAAACATGGTTTCAAACCGGCTCAACTGGCATTGGCATTCGTCACGAGCAGACCATTTTTGACATCCAACATCATTGGCGCAACCACGATGGCGCAATTGCAAGAAAATATTGGAAGCATTGAAGTGGACCTCGGTGAGGAGATCCTCAAAGAAATCAATCGTATCCAAGAAAGCATCCCCAATCCATCACCATAAGGATCTTGAATCGAAGATTTCTATTGGCGTTGATGAACCAAATGTTAAAAAACGGCGGCGGATTGTGAAAGTTATTGGATAAGTCCTGCTTTTTTAATAATCGTTTGAACCACATCTGGATTTAAAAGGGTCGATATATCGCCCAATTGTTTGATGTCTTGACTAGCTACTTTTCTTAAAATGCGACGCATGATTTTCCCTGATCTGGTTTTTGGTAAATCAGGAACTAACAGTACTTTGTCGGGTTTGGCAATGGGGCCAATAAAAAGACGAACCTCTTCAATGATTTCATCGATGATTTTATTGTAGTCTGTCGATGCCCCCTCTCCCACAACAACATAAGCAAAAATCCCCTCACCTTTGATTTTGTGAGGAAATCCAACCACGGCAGATTCTGTCACATTTTTATGTGCATTGATGGCATTTTCAATTTCAGCCGTTCCTAGTCGATGACCGGATACGTTAATCACATCATCGACTCGACCCAAAATACGCAGATACCCATCATGATCTCTTTTGGCTTCATCACCGGTAAAGTACATATCAGGATATACCGAAAAATAGGTTTCTTTGCATCGCTGATGATCCCCCCAAGTGGTTCTCAAAATGCTTGGCCATGGAAATTGGATGCATAGATTCCCTTTGACATTATTTCCTTCAAGGACTTTTCCAGTTTTATCGACCAATACGGGTTGAATGCCAGGCAGAGGCAATGAAGCAAACGTCGGTTTATTTGGCGTAACATTGGCAATAGGTGATATCATCATGCCACCAGTTTCGGTTTGCCACCAAGTATCGACTATTGGACACTTTCCTTTACCAATGTGTTTATGGTACCATTGCCATGCTTCTTTATTGATGGGTTCCCCCACTGAGCCAATGACTTTTAAAGATTCCAAGGAATACTTTTTTGGAATTTCACTACCGTAAGCTTGAAGTGCTCGAATGGCTGTAGGAGCGGTATAAAATTGATTCACTTGATGTTTGTCGATGACTTCCCAGAATCTACCCGGATGTGGAAAAGTCGGGACACCTTCAAACATGAGGGTTGTAGCGCCTGCCACCAATGGACCATAAACGATATAAGAATGACCCGTAATCCAACCCACATCAGCAGAACACCAATAAATATCATTTGGCTGGTATTGAAATACATTGACAAAGGTATAGGCGGTATAGACCATATAACCAGCCGTGGTATGAACCACCCCTTTTGGTTTTCCGGTGGATCCGGAGGTGTACAGAATAAATAAAGGATCTTCAGCATCCATGATCGTCGGCTGATGTTTTGTTGAGACATTGGAAACTAAATCTGCCCACCAAATATCACGAGAGGTTTTCATCGAGATTGGTTGTTCTGTTCGCTTTAACACAACGACATGTTGGACGCTTTTTGTAGTTTCTAAGGCTTGATCGACTAATTTTTTGACTTCAATGGTTTTTTCACCTCGAAAGTTTCCATCAGAGGTGATGACCAATTTAGCTTGGCAATTATCGATTCGATCGGCCAATGAATGTGCTGAAAATCCGGCGAACACGACCGAATGAATGGCTCCAATGCGAGCACAAGCTAACATAGCGATGGCGGCCTGAACCACCATAGGCATATAGATAATGACACGATCTCCTTTAGTGATCCCCAGCGTTTCAAGCCCATTGGCAAACCGACAAGTTTCATCGTATAATTTTTTATAGCTTAGTTTAATAACCGATTCTTGGGGATTATTAGGCTCCCAAATAATGGCGATTTTGTCAGGGTGCTTTTCGACATGTCGGTCAAGGGCATTATCAGTAATGTTGAGTTTGGCATTTTCAAACCATTTGATTTGGGGTGTTTGGAAATCCCAATCCAAAACCCTATCCCACTTTTGATGCCAGTAGAAGTCTTCAGCTATTTGCTCCCAAAAATTTTCAGGGTCCTCAATACTTTTTTGGTATTGATGACAATATTGATACAAATTTTTGATGGGTTCCATTTGAATTTTGATGCTTAATGAGTTGCTAACGGATTTGAATTTCTTTAGGTTTACCAGATCCTTTGGGATATCGTATCGATTCAGTTAATTCTTGAATTTTTTGTGGTGGTTTTGTTGTTAATCTTGATACGGAGATAGCGACTATGAAATTAATCAGCATGCCCAACGTACCAATTCCTTCTGGTGATATCCCCCACCAATAACCTGCAGGAGTTCCTACACCTCCTAATTGGGGTTTGAAATAGACAATATAACACATGGTAAATACAATGCCGCTAATCATTCCTGCCACAGCTCCCTGTCGATTCATTCTTTTATCAAAAATACCCAAAATGATAGCAGGGAAAAAAGAGGAGGCCGCCAATCCAAACGCAAGGGCCACCACTTCGGCAACAAATCCTGGGGGATTTAATCCTGCTAAACCGGCCCCGACAACCGCAACCGCAATGGAAATACGGGCTGCCCATAGTTCATTTTTTTCTGAAATATTGGGTCGAAGATTTTTTTTCAAAAGATCATGGGATATCGAAGTTGAAATAACCAATAAGAGACCAGCAGCCGTCGATAATGCGGCGGCCAAACCGCCGGCCACAACCAGCCCGATGACCCATGGGGGTAAATTGGCTATTTCAGGATTGGCCAACACAATGATATCTCGATCAACCGTCAATTCATTAATTGATGCATCGGCATTGTACTGAACATGCCCATCGTTATTTTTATCCTCGAAAGAAAGCAAACCGGTTCCTTCCCAATTTTTAAACCATTGAGGTAAGCTTTCATAGGATTGATCAGCAACCGTGTGGATAATATTGGTGCGGGCAAAAGCCGCTACGGCTGGAGCCGTGGTATAAAGTATGGCAATAAATAACAAAGCCCAACCTGCTGATAATCGGGCATGCCTGACTTTCGGTACAGTAAAAAAACGAACAATTACATGTGGTAACCCAGCCGTACCAAACATCAATGCTGCTGTGATAAAAAACATGTTCATCAAGTTTTGTTTATTGACTTGGGTGTACTGATCAAATCCTAAATCCACGGTTAATTGGTTTAATTTTTCTAGTAGATAAACGCCATCTGTAGTTTTGCTTCCTAGTCCGATTTGAGGTAAAAAGTTCCCAGTGAATTGGATAGAAATAAATATGGCGGGAACCGTAAAAGCAAAAATCAAAATACAATACTGAGCCACTTGTGTATAGGTGATTCCTTTCATCCCACCCAATACCGCATAGAAAAAAACAATACCAATGCCAATTAAAACCCCCGTATCGTAGGGAACATCCAAAAATCGAGCGAAGGCTACTCCGACTCCTTTCATTTGTCCTACCACGTAGGTAAAACTGACAAACAAGGCACAAATCAGTGCTACTAAGCGAGCATTTTTGGAATAATAACGTTCGCCTATGAAATCGGGAACAGTGTATTTTCCAAATTTTCTGAGATAAGGTGCTAAAAGCAAAGCCAACAACACATAGCCTCCAGTCCAACCCATTAAAAACTGACCCCCTGAAAACCCCATGAATGCAATGAGTCCAGCCATTGAAATAAAAGAGGCCGCTGACATCCAATCGGCTGCTGTGGCCATACCATTTGCTAGTGGGTGAACTCCAGAACCAGCGACATAAAAATCTTTTGTCGAACCTGCTTTGGATATGATAGCTATGGTGATATACATAGCAAAAGTGACTCCAACCAATGAATATGTCCAAAACTGGGCATCCATAGTTTAAACGACAATGAGTTTAACCCTCATCCAAATGGTATTTTTTATCTAGTCTGTTCATTAAATAGACATAAACAAATATCAGACAGACAAACACATAGATGGCCCCTTGATGGGCAAACCAAAAGCCTAGAGGAAAGCCTCCCAAATAAAATTGATTTAAATAATCAGCCAGTAATATGCCACACAAAAAAGAAACGAAAAACCATACAAAAAGCAGGATTCCCAAATACTTTAGGTTCTGTTTCCAATATGCTTTTTTGTTATTCAAAAAAATCGCTATAAAACGCATCTCAATTTAAACAAAATAAAGAGAGTTCACTTCATTCAACCAAATATCATATAGAAATGAAGTACACTCCAATCGGGAAATATCAATTCAATTGTTAGATGGCTATGTTTTTAACTAAAAAAAAGTTTAAATAATATAAGCTCATTCTGTCATTGCAATTCAAACTAAAACGGTTGGTTTAAACTTATAATTTTAATAAACTACCATCTATTCAATTGTTAAAATAAATTTGCATTTAAGCAAATTATACATATATTTGGCCTCGTATGCGTTTTTGTAACATAATAACATACGCTATATCTTAAATAACTTTTCATTTATGTTAAAAAAATTAAACCGATTCGTGTCGGTATTTGTGTTTTGCATGGCATTGGGTCTGATAACAGCTCAAAGTCAAGTCATTACTGGAACAGTTGTGGATGAAGATGGGATTCCACTTCCTGGAGCTAGTGTGGTGTTGCAGGGTTCAAACATTGGTGTATCCACTGATTTTGATGGTAATTTTTCAATTCAAGCCAATCAGGGGGTTACTTTGGTAGTTAGCTTTATCGGTTATGCTACTCAAACGGTTCTAGTTGATTCCGATTCCATTTCTATACAACTAGAACCTGATTCAGCCCTTGAAGAAGTCGTGGTAACGGCATTGGGTATTGAACGAAACACCAAAGCTCTGGGTTATTCTGTGACTCAAGTTGGAGGTGAAGAAGTTAATATTGTCAAACAGACAAACGCCATTAATGCCCTTCAAGGAAAAATTGCAGGAGTTCAGATTACTGGGAATGCGACGGGAGCAAAAGGTTCTTCGAGAGTTATTATCAGAGGAAACAGTTCTTTAAACGGAAACAATCAACCGCTTTACGTCATTGATGGAATTACAATCAACAATAACAACCTAGGGTCCGCAGGACTTTGGGGGGGGGCTGATGCTGGTGACGGTATTTCTGCACTTAATCCGGACGAAGTAGAATCAATTTCTGTCTTGAAAGGAGGAGCTGCTGCCGCATTATATGGTTCAAGAGCTTCTAATGGGGTCATCATTATTAGTACCAAATCAGGGGTTGGTGCTGAAGGTGTCAATGTTGAACTGAGCAGTTCTGTTCAGTTTGATGATATACGAAATGATCCATTGGATCCCCAAAAAGAATACGGCCAGGGAAGAGATTTTAAAGCCGATAATGTAGAATCCACATACGCCAATTGGGGCCCTCGACTTGGAAGTATCGCTTCATCTGAACAATGGGATGGGGTATCTCGTCCTTACGTGGACCGAGGGAACAACTTGACTAAATTCTATAAAACGGGCGAAACCTTTATCAACACAATCGCAATTTCTTCCGCTTCTGAATTAGGAAATTATAGATTATCGTTTTCAAACCTTCAGAATTCAGATATTATTCCTAACTCGACATTGGATCGAAATTCCTTGGGTTTGAATCTAAATTCAAAATTTGGAAACTTTACGGCTTCAGTCAATTTGAAGTATGTAGTGGATGATTCTGTTGGTTCACCAAGATTGTCTGATTCTCCAGGAAATGCCAATTTTGGTGTTCGGTTATTTGCTCCAAATCTCGATGTCAACGACATGTTGGGTGAAGGAGGCAATGGGACCAATGCCGATGGCACAGAATTTAGAACCAACGACAATTCATTTTCACAAAATCCGTGGTTTGCTGCTTACCAGTATTTTAATGATTCGGTCAAAGAACGATTTATCGGTTCTGCTGAATTAAGATGGGATATGGCCGATTATTTGTATTTAAAAGGACGCTATGGTACCGATCGATTTGATTATCATCGCACTTCAGGAACCCCGTTTGGTACGGCCTATCAACCCAATGGAAGCATGACTGAATATAAACTAACCCAAGAGCAGTACGATGCCGATTTCTTTATTGGAACGGATAACTTAAGGCCTTTTGAAGATTTGAGTATTACTGCTTTTGCAGGTGTGGGAACCAATTACCAAACATCTCAAAGTGTTTCTGCCAATGGACGAGATTTCATCATACCGTTTTTGTATGATGTCGCCAATACAAGAAACCAATCCAATGGATATGGATTTTCAGAAAGACAGATTAATTCGGCATATGGCTCGGCGGAAATCGGTTTCAAAGAAGCCCTTTACTTGACGCTTACAGCAAGAAATGACTGGTTTTCCACGTTGTCCTTACCAGGTAAAGAGACCCCGAATAATGACTTGTATACTTCAGCAAGCTTGAGTCTTGTCCTATCTGATTTGATTGAATTACCTGAATTATTCACATTCCTCAAATTCAGAGGGGGATACTCACAAGTAGCTGGTGGTGCAGACTCACCGTATGCATTGAGTTTGAATTATGGAATCTATGGACAAGGGCATTTAGGAGCATCATTAGGGAATATTCGCAACGGATCTATTCCAAATCAAAACATCACCCCATTTGAGAAAAATGAAACGGAAGTTGGTTTGGATCTAAGACTATTGGATAATCGGATATCTCTTGATTTTACTTATTATGATAATGAAACGGACGGGGATATTGTTGGTGTTAGTGCTTCTCCTACATCGGGTTACGGCAGTGCGCTGGCGAATCTAGGTGTCATCACCAATTCAGGAGTTGAAGTCCTATTGAGTGCGAGACCGATTCAAACCAATGATTTCAGTTGGGACATCACTTTGAATTATTCGCGTAATAATTCTGAAATTGTTTCGACAAATGATGCGGGAACCAATATTTCGCTCGACGAACCTCGATCAAGAAACTTGAGAGTAACACACATTGTCGGGGAACAATTCGGAGCACTTTTTGGCACTTCATATGTAAGGGATACCCAAGGAAGAATCGTTCACGATATTGAAACCGATGGAACCCCGCTTCCTCAAGTTGGTCCTCGAAAAATTTTAGGATTCGGCGTTGCTCCAAATGCAATTGGAATCACCAACACCATCAGATATAAGAATATTGCATTAAACTTTTTAATAGAAGGAAAATCTGGAGGCCAATTGTATAGTGGAACTAATGCATCCATGAAGTCCAATGGGGTCCATAAGGGGACTATTGATGACGATGGAAGACAAAACGGACTTGTTGTCTCAGGTGTTGATGATAAAGGCAATGCATTTACGACAACAATCACACCTCAACGTATTGAAGACTATTGGGCTCGAACCTACCAAATAGCGGAGGAAAATATTTATGATGCCGATTATCTCAGATTAAGACAATTGAGTTTGGGCTATACTTTTCCAAGCGAATTATTGGAAAATTCGTTCATAAAAACAATTAATATTAGTTTGATAGGTCGAAATCTTTTTTATCTTCAAAATAGTGTTGAAAATGTTGATCCTGAATCAGGCTATAATACCGGAAATTCCCAAGGGCTAGAGTGGTTTGGACTCCCTATACCGAGAAGCATTGGGGTCAATGTTAACTTAACTTTTTAGAATCATGAAAAAAATAATATTCTTTTTTATAGCGAGTGGACTCGTGTTGAGTTGTGATTTTGATGAGGGTTTTGAAGAAATGAATGTCAATCCAAGAACCGCAGCACAAATTGAAGTGTCGAATAAGATGGCTTCGATGTTTTTATGGACCTCAGGGGGGCGGTATGAAAATTGGAGGGCTAGTTTGATTTATCAATCGACTATTGTTCAACACCTGGCTTCGACAGCAACCTATTGGTCTGGCAACTTTTATTTGAGAAATTTAGGATATGCGACCTCTCTTTGGGATCGAGGGTATCCACAACAAGTAAAAGAAATTGAAGATATCATTCACCAACTGACCACAGAAGAAGACAACGGCACCAATATGGGAATAGCAAGAATTTGGAGAGCGATTATCTATGGCAGAATGACGGATGTCTATGGTGATATTCCTTATTCTGAAGCTGGTAAAGGATTTAGCGAAGGTATTCTTAAACCCAAATACGATCCTCAGTCAGAAATCTATGCCAGTATGCTTTCTGAAATTGAAGCGGGGATTGCCCAATTAGGTGAAGATCAACTAGGCAATGCTGATTTGATTTATGGGGGAGATGTATCCAAGTGGAGAAAATTTGGTAATTCATTGATGTTGCGATTAGCCATGCGTTTGACAAAAGTCGATCCATCGACAGCACAGGCATGGGCCGTAAAAGCCATCAATGGGGGAACTTTCGAATCCAATGAGGATATCTGTTATATTGAACATACCTCTGGACCAGAAGGGGTCAATCGAAATGGTCATGGGGAGGTATTTACTACGGATGGAAACATGAGAATGTCTAAATTTTTTATCGATTTATTAAAGTCGACAGAGGATCCAAGATTGCCTATATTGGCTGCTCGTAGACACGATAATAGCACGAGTTCTGACGATTTAATGGGTTTGCCTAGTGCGACAACTAATGCTGTATTGAAAGCTACTTTTACAGAACTTGATGCTATTGAAACCAGCGGTGGTCCTAATGTGAGAGATCAATTTGCTGAACCAAACCGTAATGTTATCACAGGTGAAGATGCCCCTATGGTATTCCAGACTTATGCTGAAACAGAATTCTTAAAAGCCGAAGCGGCTGTCAGAGGTTGGTACTCGGGAGATGCCGAACAACACTATAAAAATGGAGTCCGGGCGGCCATGCAAATGTTGTCTATGCTCTACCCAAATGCAGCGGCTATATCAGATGCGGAAGTGGATGCTTATTTAGCTGCTAATCCGTTTGATGCTAGTGATGCTATGAATCATATTCATACCCAATATTGGATCGTGACATTTCTTAATGAATATGAAGCATTTGCTAATTGGAGACGCACTGGTTATCCAGCTTTACAACCATTTGGTGGATCAGATCCATATCCAGGTAATGTCACCAATGGCACTATTCCTCGCCGATTGATTTATCCTGGAAGCGAAGAAAGCACCAATCCAGAAAATTATGCTGAAGCCATTTCAAGACAAGGACCCAATGAATTCACAACTCGTGTTTGGTGGGATGTAGAATAAAAAATTAAATCACATACGCAGATTTAATAACTGGGCTGCATAACTTTGCAGTCCGGTTTTTTTATGTCGTTTTTTGATTGGACTAAAAATGCAGAGCTAGCAAAATAGTTGACCTGCGTAAGTAACTTTCGAATGAGCAACAATTATTTTATTGTTCTTTTTCTTTTTGGACAATTTCTTTTTTCTCAAGTAAAACAAGAGTCTGTCGATAAATTAAACAAACTTCCATTTACTGAACTATCAAAAAAGGATAAAAGTAAAATGCAGCAAGGGGAATTAATTCGGGATGGTGATGTCCGATTTACTGTAAGCCAAAGTTATTTTTCAAATTGGATTCGAGGTGGAAAAAGTTCTTTGGCATCACAATTTTTAATTGATTATGGAATCATTTATAAGAATGAAAGCGGTTTGGTTTGGGATAATGAATTTACTTTTTCATTAGGGGGGGCGTATGTGTCTGGAAGTGAAGGAATTAAAAAAGCCGATGACCAGTTTATATGGAACTCTCTGGTGGGGTTCAATAGAAAAAAACTTCAATGGAATTTTTCCATCTATTATAGTTTAAAAACACAAATCCTTTCTGGATTTAAGTATTCTAGTATGGATGACCGAGAAATTAAAACTAAAGAATCTGCGTTTTTTTCTCCCGGGATCATTCAATTGGGACTTGGGGTTTTCCGAATCAATGAGGGCAAGAGCAGAATGAATTTTTCACCATTGACCACTCAATTAGTGGTTATTAACAAAAACTTGGCCGCAGAATACAGACCCAACAAATCTTATTTTGGTGTCCCACCCGGTAAATCTAGTCAAGGTTATTTTGGGGCCTCATTAAATGGGTATTATAAAAAAGAGATTTGGGAAAACATAAGTTTAGATTATCGATATGATTTTTATGCCAATTACTTAAAGGAGTTTTCTAATATCGATTTTAAACAATCCATCACCTTGAATTTTAAAGTCAATCGTTATATCTCATGTACAATGAACGCAGAATTAATTTATGATGATGATTTGTTGTCGGATCTACAAGTTAAAGAAATCTTCGGTCTTGGATTAAATCTTGATATTTGAATCGATTCCGATGTAGTGGTTATGGTTGATGTTTATAATCTATCTCAAATGAATTTTATACTAACTCTACGTTTTTAATCATTTTTCGAAGCCAAGCAATCATCGTTTTATTTTATCCGGTCTAGGCTCGATCTCCCCAAATCATTCCTGACTTCCGCACTAATGTATCTAAGTTGTTTCTATTCAATTGTTTATAGCGGAAATGAGACACTACAAATTCGGACGATGCCTGCAGGCGTCATGACCTCCAACGAGAGGATGTCCTACCTCGTTGACGACTTGTTATCGAGCGACGAATCGTCCCAAGCCCTCCCAAAAGAACACCTCCCATAGCGACCATGGAGAGACACGACAGGGGATCCGTTTTTTCATGGATCATCACTCGCCAACCACCCCATGGAGATCCCATCAAACAGATCTCGATTTCTTGGATTGGAGGCTCCCTTTGAGATTGGTTTTTGGCTTTTTTTTGGCTTGGTGTTTTCCCATGAGTTTGGTTTGATCTTGTAATGAGAGGCCCACTTGTCGATAGAGGGTTTTCATGGCCGGGGTGATGGCCGATGGCACCAAGAATCGCCGCTTGGTTTGGTCATCTTGCATCACACTCACTTGGACTTGGTGTAAGGTCGCCATGATGGTTTCATCATTAAATAACGGCCGATGCCCTCGGCCTTGATTCACGCGGTATCGTAAGAGATGTAGGGGATTGGGATGTGAGCCGGGTGACCGCTATGCTAAGAATTTTTGAAGATGCCAGTTCGTTTAATCAAGACCTAAGCGGTTGGGATGTCGATCAAGTAACAAATTGTCATTTAGCCACATGCGTTTTAAGTGCTAGCCGACGCCCTCGTTTTTCCAATTGCAATGATTCATGCCCATAAGCCCCCATCATGGACAATACGGCAACAACACTGAAAGTAGTGATGGTTTTGATTTTTGAGGAATCACATCACTTGCTTGAATCATGGTTTCCCCACAATTCCAAGTATGATCTCTTGTTGTCTTCTTTAGGATGGGGATGTCAAGGCACTTTGTTTCTCGGACAAGAAGCCCCTATAGAACATGAAATACGATGATGATTTCCAGATGTCAAACAAGGAATATCGAACGCTAATTAGCATTAATTTTCCAAAACGGTCCATTACAAGAAGATGGTTTTCCCTTTTTTTACCGCTTGATCACAGGCTAGAGCGATTTGAAGACTTTCCAAAGCTTGTTGTAAATGATCTCTAAGATCATGATTCTGAGTGATGGCTCTATAGAAATAATCTTGTTCATTATCGCAAAGTTCTTGATGTGATGGATCGTCTCGGTATCTGATAAACTCATCACTTTTGGTGAATTGGCCTTTATAATCAATAGCAGCGTGATGGATTTTTATCACATTTGATTTGGTATGTTTCTCGATATCATCTGATCCCGAATCATAAGTTCCTTCTTCTGAAATGATCGACACCGAACCTTTAGGACCCATGACATCTTTAATAAAAAAAGCGGTTTCACTAATCATGGGGCCCCATCCAGCTTCATACCATCCAACGGAACCATCATCAAATCTGATTTGTAATTGACCATAATTATAATTATCCTTTGAAACCTCATCACTCAAGCGAACCCCAATGGCTGATACACTTACGGGCTTCGATTGAACCATTTGACACATCACATCTAAGTAATGAACACCACAGTCAACAATAGGGCTTAACGAGGCCATTAAGCTTTTATGAACAAGCCACATATGACCACTGCTTTGTTGATTTAAATTCATTCGCATCACCAAGGGTTTTCCCAGTTGATGCGCTTGATTGATAAATTCGACCCAAACTCTGTGGTGCCTCAATATGTACCCAACAACCACTTGCTTTTGTTTTTCATTGGCTAAATTGATTAGCTTTTGGCAATCTTCAACAGTTGTGGCTAATGGCTTTTCAATAAAAACATGACAATTGTGTTGGAGAGCTAAACAACCAAACTCATAATGGGTATCAGGATAAGTACAAACACAAACCGCATCGGGTTTTGTATTTCTTAAAGCGGAAGGGTAATCTTCAAATAATTCGTAATTACTATTTAATTCTTTCTGAAGCTTGTTCTTATTATCACTTTGATCAACCAGTCCTACAATTTCAAACCCATCATGTCGGTGGTATGATTTAGCATGGGAAGAACCCATATTACCGCATCCCACTACCAATACTCGGATTAATGCGTTAGAACTAGTTGAGTCAGCCGATTTCTTCATGGTGTATTTGATTTGATGGGTCTGTAAGAATACAAGAACAAATATTAGAAATTTTCATCACTAAGGTGTGTCAATTGAAGAGTATTATTCTATCAAAATCTATTGAATCTCCGTTTCTATACAGGTTAAAAATTGATTTTCAAGTGGCTAACGAGATAAATAGCGATCTAAATGCATTTGATTTAATTCATCTGAATCGCCATAATGCTCTCGCAATTCTTGTAATTGTTGATGCAATCGCTCTCGAATAGGGGTATAATCCGCATGATTATAGACGTTATTCATTTCGCTTGGGTCTTTTTCCAAATCATACAGTTCCCATTCATCAACATCGTAGTAAAAATGCATCAATTTATAGCGGTTGGTACGAATTCCGTAATGCCTTTTGACCATGTGAACTGAAGGATATTCATAATAGGTATAATAGATGGCTTCACGCCAATCGGTGGATTGATTGTTAAGCAATTTTCGAAATGATTTTCCTTGGTATTCTTCCGGGATATCAATATCAGCATAGTGTAAAATAGTAGGAGCTAAATCTAAATTTTGTACCAATTGAGTCACTTGGGTTCCCGGGGAAATTTCATTAGGATATTGAATCAATAGGGGAGTTCGCAATGATTCTTCATACATGAAGCGTTTATCAAACCAACCATGTTCTCCTAAATAAAACCCTTGATCTGAAGTATAGATCACAACGGTATTTTCAATGAGGTTATTTTCTTGGAGATATTCCATGACCTGACCAACACCGTCATCGATGGATTGAACGGTCCGGAGATAGTCTTTGATGTATCGATTGAATTTCCATAAGGCAATCTCTTTTTCAGTCATTGATTCATAGTTCTGGAGAAAGGCTTTGTTTTTTGGCTCATAGGCATCATGCCATGCTTTTTTCTGTTGGTCATCGAATCGGTCCAATTGGTTTAAGAATCTAGTGGATGACCGTCCGAAAGGATCTTCTACTAATTTAAAATCATGTCCCCATCTGCCGTGTCCCCCAGAGCCATGAGCCTTGGCTAACTCTTCTTCTGTGGCATGAATTTGCATTTCTTGAGTTTTGGCAGCCGTTCCACGATGGCTGTAATCATCAAAAAAGTTATCAGGCGGATCAAATGTTTTGTCATCAAAGAGCGTCAAGTATTTTTCTTCGGCTTTCCAATTTCGATGAGGGGCTTTTTGATTGTAAATCAAAAGAAAAGGTTGGTTATTTTCTCTTTTGGTCTCTAACCAATCCAAAGCTAGTTCTGTTGTAATGGGAGTTACATGACCGTTAATTCGTTGGGTTTGGCCATTGATAATAAAATCGGGATTATAGTAATGCCCTTGTCCAGGAAGGACAGCCGAATAATCAAATCCCTGAGGAGAACCTCGAAGGTGTATTTTACCAATGAGTGCCGTTTGGTATCCAGCGGATTGAAGTCTTTTGGCAAAATTGTCTTGATCCCAATTGAAGTCTTGAATATTATCAACTTTTCCATTGATAAAACTGTGCTTTCCAGTAAGCATGACGGCTCGAGAAGGAGCACAAATGGAATTGGTAACAAAACTATTGGTGAAAATGGCCCCATTTTGGGCGATACGATCTATGTATGGCGTATGGTTTAATCCGTGGCCGTAGGCACTGATGGCTTGATAGGCATGATCATCAGACATAATCAAAACAATATTGGGTTTGGTTGCCGGTTCCTTGATGGAAGCACTGGCAACAAACAAAAACAACAATAAATAGTGGATCTTCAAAACTCAAAAATTAACAATCACAAGTTAAATATTTTGATTAAATTCATGATAGTTTTATTGTGTTGAATCAATAGAAATCGGATACGCAATAGAATCATAAATGGTTCTTTTGACGATACATTACAAAATTTGCATTTTAATAGATATACATTTGTCCATCAAATTTCCTTGTAAGTATTTATTCCCATGTTAAATGCCAGTAAAATAAGACTCGTAATAATTCTGATGATATCTGTTGTTATGATCGTTGTTATTACGACCAATCGAGAGGTGTTTAATAGAAGTTATTCGCATGCAATAGTCAATGACCCAGAATATTTTCAGGCGTCGATTAAAAATTTGACCGACGTTATAGTTTATGATATTTTTTCACCTCCTGTAGCTTCTAGGGTTTATTTATACCCTTGTGTGGCTGCATATGAAATAATGGCCCATTTTAATCCCAATGATTATAATAGCTTGGTTGGACAAATCAAAGAACTTCAACGCATACCAGTCCCTGAAAATGACAAGGTGAATCCCAATTTATCGGCTTTATATGCCTTTAATGAAGTTGGAAAAAGTTTGATTTTTTCTGAAGATCGGTACAATATTTATGTCAATGAATTGGAGAAATCCATTAAAAATTTAGGAGTTCCCAAATGGGTGCGTAAAGCTTCTAAAGAATATGGGATGTTAGTGGCTAATCATATTAAAGAATGGGCCAGTGGGGATTTATACAATCAAACCAGAACATGGCCTAAATACACCATTTTACAACCCGATCAATATTGGAAACCGACTCCTCCCGATTATATGGATGGTATCGAGCCCCACTGGAAAGATATCCGAACCATGGTCATCGATTCTTCTAATCAATTTGACCCCAAACCACCCATTGAATTCAATCTAGAAGAAGGTTCTCCATTTCAAAAGCAATTATATCAGGTTTATCAAGTGAGTCAACAACTCGATCGAGAGCAAGTTGAAATCGCTAAATTCTGGGACTGCAATCCTTATGTGACTCACCATCGAGGTCATGCCATGTTTGCTACCAAAAAAATCACTCCCGGTGGTCATTGGATTGGTATCACGGCTATTGCTACTCGTCAAGCCCAAAGTAGTTTTGAAGAAACTATTGATGCTTATGTCAATGTGGCTATTACCCTTTTTGATGCATTTATCAGTTGTTGGGAAGAAAAATGGGATACCCTGGTGGTGCGTCCTGAGACTTTAATCAATGCCTATTATGATGTCCAATGGACCCCTTTGTTACAAACACCCCCTTTTCCTGAATATACTTCCGGACATTCAGTAATTTCTTCAGCTGCAGCGGTCAAACTAACGGATTTATTTGGTGATAACTTTTCATATTTGGACACGATTGAAATGGAATATGGACTTCCGGCAAGAAAATTTAATTCGTTTATTGAAGCCTCTCAAGAAGCTGCAATATCTAGGCTTTATGGAGGCATCCATTACATGATGGCCATTGATGAAGGAGTGGAGCAAGGATTACAACTGGGGCGACATATTGTTGAGAATCTTCAAACCAAAAATCAAACATCCTATGCTCAAATGAACTACCTTTCAACTGGTAAATAGAGATAATAATTAGTGTTTTGCCATTTTTAATTATTAAAAAATAAACTGGACATCATTGCCCTAGATATTCCACTAGGTCATAAATCACATTCAAATTATGAAGTCAAAATCAGAGGTGTTTAATATCATTACTTTTGTTGGTGTATCATAAAATAAATGAGTACTCAAAGATTTAATGAAAGGGCCCTGGATTACCATCAAAAGCCCAGACCTGGAAAAATAGAAGTTGTACCGACTAAAAATTATAGTACCCAACGCGACTTATCATATGCTTATTCCCCTGGTGTCGCCGTACCATCATTAGAGATAGTCAAAGATCGGAGCACGGCTTACAAATACACCAATAAGGGAAATTTGGTTGCTGTTATATCCAATGGAAGCGCCGTTTTGGGACTGGGAAATATTGGACCAGATGCTTCTAAACCCGTTATGGAAGGTAAAGGCCTTCTATTTAAAATATTTGCCGATATCGATGTGTTTGATATTGAAATCAATGCAGAAAATCCCAAAGATTTTATAGAAACGGTTAAACGGATTGCCCCAACCTTTGGTGGCATCAATCTCGAGGATATCAAAGCTCCTGAAGCTTTTGAAATCGAAAAAAGATTAAAAGCCGAACTGCCCATTCCTGTAATTCATGATGATCAACATGGTACGGCTATTATTTCATGTGCTGCTCTAATCAATGCTTTAGAAATTGTCGAAAAAAAGATCGATCAAGTGAACATGGTTGTATTGGGCGCAGGAGCAGCTGCTATTTCTTGTACTAATTTGTATTGTGATTTTGGACTTAAAAAACAAAACGTGGTCATGGTGGACAGTAAGGGCGTTATTCGAACGGATCGCTCCCATTTAACGCCACAAAAAAAATTATATGCTACGGACAAAAATCTCCACACCCTAGAACAGGCCATCAATGGAGCGGATGTTTTGATTGGACTATCAGGTCCCAATATACTAACGCCTGAAATGCTTAGATCAATGGCTGATAATCCCATCGTATTTGCTATGGCCAATCCCAATCCTGAAATCGAATATCCATTGGCTATCGAAGTCCGAGATGATGTGATTATGGCCACTGGACGATCGGATTATCCCAATCAAGTCAATAACGTGTTAGGGTTTCCTTTTCTATTCAGAGGGGCTTTAGATGTTCGGGCAACAGCGATCAACGAACCAATGAAGCGAGCCACCGTGCAAGCCTTGGCGGATTTGGCCAAAGAACCCGTTCCAGAAACCGTCAATGTCGCTTATGACAAAACCAGATTACATTTTGGTAGAGAGTATATCATTCCAAAACCTTTTGATCCTAGATTGATTACACGGATCCCTTTGGCAGTTGCTAAAGCCGCCGTCGAATCAGGGGTCGCTACGCAACCCATTCAAGACTGGGAGAAATATCAGGAAGATTTGGCGTATCGAGTGGGGGGAGATAGTAAAAAAACCGTTCGATTGATACAAGATCGAGCCAAACTTTCACCCAAAAGAATCGTATTTGCTGAAGCTGAACATCTTGAAATATTGAGAGCCGCCCAAATAATTCATGAAGAAAAAATCGGAGTTCCGATTTTATTGGGAGAATATCGTCGAGTAGCTTCATTAATGCAGTCTCTTGATTTTGATTTTGAAGATGTAGAAATTATAAACATCCAATCTGAAGAACAACAAGAAAAGAAAAAATCCTACGCACAACAATTTTGGGATTCCAAAAAGAGAAGAGGTAGAACCTTATATAACTCTCAAATTCTCATGAATGAACCAAATTATTTTGGTTCGATGATGGTTCGAGCTGGAGATGCCGATGCCATGATATCGGGATATGCTCAAAGTTATCCAGCCGTTATTAAACCTATTTTAAGTACGGCACAAAGACCTATCAATAGCCGAACCATTGCCGCGACCAATTTGATGGTTACCCGAAGAGGACCGCTGTTTTTGTCAGATACAACCATCAATGTTGATCCGAGTAGTGAAGAATTGGTAAAAATTGCCGAGATGACCGCTCAAACGGTTAAAATGTTTGGTTATCAACCCGTTATGGCCATGCTTTCCTTTTCAAATTTTGGTTCTTCACCATTTCCACAAGCCCAAAAAGTGAGTGAAGCGGTTAAAATTTTACACCAAACCCAACCCGATTTGATTGTTGACGGTCCGATACAATGTGATTTTGCATTGAGCAATAAATTATTGGCAGGGGGTTTTCCTTTTTCTAGTTTAAACGGGAAAAAAGTAAACACGCTTATTTTCCCCAATTTAGATGCCGCAAACATTACTTATAAATTGATGAAAGAATTAAATGGAACGCTATCCATAGGCCCTATTTTGATGGGATTAAACAAATCCATTCACGTATTACAGTTTAGAGCATCAATTCAAGAAATAGTCAATATGGCCGCGGTTGCTGTTATTGATGCTCAGTGGAAATCATCTCAAGAATCATGTACTCTTTTTTAAAAGGAATTATTGTTGGTAATAGTCCCACATCAGTAGTGATGGATTGTAATGGCATCGGGTACGAATTACAAACCTCTCTTCATACCTCTTCACAAATTAAAGTTGACAAACATCAACCCTGTCTTTTACATACCTACTTGCAAGTCAGAGAGGATTCGCATACGTTGTTTGGATTTTTATCCAAATTTGAAAAAGAAATATTCAAATTATTGATAACCGTTTCTGGTATCAGTGGATCGACAGCCCGTAATATTTTATCTTCTTTGACGCCAAATGATGTGCATCAAGCCATCATCAATCAAGATTTACACACCATAAAGTCGTGTAAAGGCATTGGATTAAAAACGGCTCAACGACTCTGTATCGAACTCAAAGACAAAATGATGCGGTTATCATCGACAGACAAGTCATCGATTTCGACCGTTGGAAATCAAAAAGATGAAGTGATTAGGGCGCTTGAAGTATTGGGATATTCCAAAAGAATTTCAGAACAAATCGTTGTCCAAATTATAGCAAAAGAATCTCAGGATTACGATATATCTTCTCTATTAAAAAAAGCGCTCAACCAACTACAGGCTCGTTGACAAAATATGGGTTTTACTGTTAAACAGTGCGTAGCTATTTCATTTCTTATACTTTTTACACATATCGGTTACCAATTAAAGGGACAACAAAACCCCTCTTGGTGGTCTCATCAAACTAGTTTTTTTCTTCATAACCACCAAAACAATCTCTTTGGAAGATCATTAGCGATTCCAGAAAATTCACTTTGGTATTCTCAAAACTCGTTTGATTTCACAGACCATAACGATTTTTATCAATGGACCAAAACCTTTGACAAGTTCAGCCCAAAATCTATGATGGGAGTCTCCTTGATTGATAGCACAAATAGTGGTTTATGGACCAATCAATTAAATCAGCAGTTTCAAAACCAAGATCGTCGAGGATTTATAGAAAATATTTTTGGCAATCAGGGAATCGAGTTTCAAATCAATGGTTCGCTTGGTGGCGGTTTTGAAGCCATTTACCAGCAAATTGACATACCACAAGGCAATCAAGCGGCTAGGAATAATCTCGATATAGGATTTGATCAATTCATCAATCTCAGTCTTAATGGCCGTATCGGAAAAAATGTGGATCTCATCACCAATTATGACTCCCAATCTACCTTTAGTTTCCAAAATGATTTTAAAATTCGATATAAAGGTTCTGATTTGAGTTTTGTCAACCCGATGCAAACTTTAAACAACCCAAATTTCATTCCATTTGTCCCCAGTCAAGAACCTCAACGAGACATCTATGGTGCTTTGTCTTCCGTTGAAGAAGAACTCTTCGGAAATAATCCATACAAAGACAATATCATACAAAATATAGAATTAGGGAGTCTAAGCATGCCCATCAAAAGCCATCTAATCGATGGGGTTGAAGACCTTTTTGGTTTGCGCACAGATTTAAAATTTGGTGATACCCACCTAACAGCTGTTGTTTCTCGTCAACGATCAGAAAGTCAAACCATAAAATCTCAAACCGATGGTCGTATCCAAACCATAGAATTCTCGGCCCTTGATTATCAAAGCAACCAGCATTATTTTTTGGCTCATTTTTTCAGGGATCATTATCAAGAGTGGCTTTCAAGCTACCCATACATACTTTCATCAATCCAAATCAACAGAATTGAAGTTTGGGTGACCAATCAGCAATATGACACCCAAGACATCCGGAGCATTGTTGCTATTTCGGACTTGGGGGAATCTTCTCCTGAAAAAACCACATTGGATGCTCAAGCCCCTAACTTTTTTAACACATCAAACACCAATCGTCCGCCAGCAAATCAAAACAATATACTTGATTTCACTGGCGAATCTTCCAATTCTGTACTCAATAACAACATATATAATGTATCGAACCTTCAACAAGGTTTTGGCAGTTTAGGCCCTTTTGTTCAAGAAGGAATCGACTATGAATTAGTTCAAAATGCTGTCCTATTGCCTCCGGATCAATACACTTTAAATACTCAATTGGGTTATCTATCACTAGATTTCCCGCTACAGGAGGATCAAGTATTGGCAGTCGCTTTTCAATACAGTTATAAAGGTGAAGTTTATCAAGTTGGAGAATTTTCAGATTCAAACAATGATTTAAATGGCCAAAATGAATCTCAATTATTGCTTGTCAAATTATTGAAAAATACGCTGGGGCAATCCGACATCCCTTTATGGGATTTGATGATGAAAAACATTTATTCTACAGGTTCTTTTAGAATTGACGAAGATGGATTTGGTTTGAATTTATATTACAATAATCCAAAAGAAGGCACCTATCTGGTGCCCGATGATCCCACTATCTGGCCTCAAGATTTAGAGAATAGATCGTTGTTGAATCTATTTAAACTAGATCAATTAAACAGTTATCAAGATCGGGTAGAATTTGGTGATGGATTTTTTGATTTCATTCCCGGAATAACCATTGATCCTTCAAGAGGAAACATCATTTTCCCCGTCGTAGAACCTTTCGGTCAATATCTTTTTGATGTGTTATCGAGCTCTCCATCTGAAAACTACGATCAGTTAAATACGTATAATCTCAATCAAAAAAAATATGTCTTCCATCAGTTATATCAACAAACCCTAGACTTAGTCCAACAAGACGGGGATCAAAACAATTTTTTATTTCAAATACAATTAAAATCACAATATGATGGTGGCATTTCATTAGGGGCAATCAATATTCCCCGTGGTTCGGTTCGTGTCCGGTATTCAGGAAGGGCACTGCAAGAAGGCGTCGACTATATTGTCAATTACCAAGCAGGGATTGTCAGAATTATCAACCCCACAATTCTTTCCAGTGGATTACCAGTCGATATTTCTTTAGAAAATAACACCCTATTCAATAAACAAGCCAAACGGTTTTTGGGACTTCGAGTGGATCATCGTATCAATAACCAGTTGCAAATCAATGGCACCTACTTAAATCTGAGTGAAAAACCATTGACTCAAAAAGCCATTTATGGACAAGAACCGGTAAACAATCAAATTTTGGGGTTTGGATTTCATTATCAACAAAAACTCCCTTTTATAGATCGGTGGATAAGTAATTTACCGGGATCACGGGGGGAGAATCCTCAACCTTCATTTATTACCTTCAATGCGGAAGTAGCCACATTAGAACTCAAAACCCCCAAGGACACAAACATTGATGGACAAGCCGTGTCATATATCGATGATTTTGAAACCTCGGGGATAAAAACAAGTTTAAAATCCCCGTCGGATTGGATTTTGGCTTCTGTCCCAGGTCAAGGGGTTATGGGTTCCAACCAAAATGGGTTAGAAAGTGGTTTTGGTCGCAGTAAAATGGCATGGTATACCATTGACCCCATATTTTATAATCAAACCATTGATGGTATCGATTCCCAAGAACTATCTTCAAATAACACTAGACAAATATTCATAGAAGAATTATTTCCTCAAAGAGATCTGGTCAAGGGCACTTCTAGTATTCAAACCACTTTGGATTTAGCGTATTATCCACAAGAAAAAGGACCGTATAACAATGCCACGGAGGGGCAGTTCCAACAATCAAGAAAAATGAACTGGGCCGGGATAATGCGAGAAATTAGTAGTCCGAATTTTTCACTATCCAATGTTCAATATTTAGAGTTCTGGCTTTTAGATACATTCAGTTCTCAAGTGAGTCAATCAGACGACGATTTGGGTGATTTGATTTTTCATTTGGGGAATATTTCAGAAGATGTTCTCAAAGACAATAAAAAACAATATGAAAATGGATTGGCCCCCAATGACCAAGCTTCTAGCGCGAATCTCTCCACTGTTTGGGGAAGTGTTCCCAAACACAAAGCATTATTTTATAGTTTTAACGAATCTGACCAATCATTAGAATATCAAGATTTGGGATTTGATGGATTATCCAATGCTCAAGAAGCCTTGATTTATTCTAATGGAAACGCGACTGATCCTGCCGGGGATGATTATCAGTTTTATTTGAATGCTCAAGGCAACATATTAGAGCGGTATAAAAATTTCAACGGGACTGAAAATAATTCTTTTTCAAGCTCCACCAATACCAATCGGTCAGCCACTCGATTACCAGATGTGGAGGATATTGATCGAGATCAAAACATGAATACATCAGAACGGTATTTTGAATATCGAATTCCAATTAGGAGGAACATGAATTCAAAAAACCATCCCTTTATTGTTCAGGTAAGAGAGAGCAACAGCAATTCTTCTAATGCAAGATGGTTGCTCTTTCGAATTCCTATCGATCCAAATTTTGGACAAACCTCAGAAAACAACTCGTGGATTCAATCGATTGGAGGAATAAAAACCTTTCAATCACTCCGATTTATGAGAATGATTTTAAGAGGTTTTGAAAATCAAACCGTTTTTCGATTTGGAACATTGGATTTGGTCATGGGAAATTGGAGAGCCGCCAACCAAAGATTGAATGAAACACTGGTAAATCCTACAGCTAAAGTTGAAGTGGGACTCGTTAATATCATCGAACACGAAAACAGGCTCCCTATCAACTATGAAGTTCCTACTGAGGTTAAAAGAGAAGAATTCCTCCAGGGAAATGATTTTATCCGGTCTAACGAACAATCTTTGACCATGAAAGTAATGGATTTAGGACCTAATGAATCCAAAGGCGTTTTCAACGCTTTTGATTTGGATTTGACGGTTTACAAGAAACTCAAAATGGATCTTCATGCAGAGTCTTTATCTTCAGAAGAAGCCCCTCATTTATCTGGAGACCATTCGCCTTATGATGTGGACAATAGCCTAGTGGTTTTCATACGATTAGGGAATGATCAACATGAAAACTATTACCAAATTGAAATGCCGATTCGCCCCACACCAATTAACGAAGGTCAATCTAGAAAATATACCGCCCAAGAAATTTGGATGCCTGAAAGTAATCAATTAGATGTTTCCATTGATTTTCTCATGCAAGTGAAAGCAAAAATCTTTCCGCTGCTATCAAGAGCATCCTCGATCTTTTTGGATGAAAATCTCAATATCATCGATTCACAACAACCTTTTAGCAGTTTAGGGGGAATAAAAAAATACCGTTATTCAGTTAGAGGGTTCCCCGCCTTAAACCAAATCACTTCCATTGTTTTGGGCGTCAAAAATGCCAATCAACAATTAGGTCAGAAACTATCAGGAGAAGTTTGGTTTAATGAATTGAGACTCGAAGGAATCAATCAACGTGGGGGGGCAGCCATCGGAGGGAATTTAGAATTAAATCTATCTGATTTTGCAAATATCATTACATCGATAAAAGATAACACTTCTGGTTTTGGACCATTAAATCGAACGCCCGGACAAACCACTAATCAAAGCTCGTTGGAATACAATATTTCAGGAAATATCAATTTAGATTATATACTGCCTAAAAAATGGAGGTTACAACTTCCACTAACGTTTGTTAAACAACAATTGACTAATACCCCTGATTATGACCCGATCTTTCGTGACTTGTTATTAAAAGATCGGCTCGATCACCCCACAAGCAGTGGGGAAAGAAAATATTTACTAAAACAATTTCAAGAAGCTACTAGTACCCAATCAGTCAGTCTCATTGGAATGAAAAAATCCGATGAAACAACAAAACTTCCCAAGCTGTATAGTTTAGAAAATTTTAGTTTGTCGGCTTCTTATAATGCTTATGACTTTCGAAGTCTCCAACTAGAGTACCAAGATCAAGAAGATTTATACTTTTCTCTGGCTTATCGGTATGATATACAACAAAAGTCACTTTCACTTTTTAAAACCGATGATTCCAATCAAGCGATCGATGATTCATTGATTCAACTGAATTTGTTTCCATCTAATATTTTCTTCACGATGAATATTGATCGATCACTATCGGCCCAACGTTATCGAGATTTATCCATTTTAAATCTAGATTCATCGCAAAGTAGTTTATTCCCTGAATTAGTCAATGCCGATTATCAACTGAATTATCAATACGGTTTTGACTATCCTATTCTCAATGCATTGACTTTGAACTTTACAGCCAATACAAGTACCATATTAATGGATCAGACAAAAGATAATAAACTAAAAATGGCAAGTCAACTATTTAAATTTGGTCAACCCGACCAACATTATCATACCATCAACTTGAATTACCAAATTCCATTTGATCGACTTTCTTGGTTGAACTTTATTGAATCCAATCTGAATTACTCAGGGAATTATAGTTGGAAAAGAGGTTCGAGTATTTTAAATGCCATTCAAACAAACAATATCCAAGAATCTCAAGTCATCAACGTGATACAAAACAATAACGCCAAATCGCTAACCACAAGAATAAATTTCAATCGATTGAAAACCTTATTAGGATTTGAATCGAAACAATCTAATTCAAATCAATTTGGTCAAGGGTTACAGGGGATTTTATCAAAAGTTTTAAGCTTTGATGGGTTTCAATTTCAATATCGCGAAGACAATGGAATCTATTTGCCAGGATATCTTCCGAAGACAGGATTTGTTGGTGTTTCAAAACCGGGACTATTTTGGTTTAGTATGGGAGGGCAGTCCGATATTCGATTTGAAGCGGCAAAAAAGGGATGGTTGACAGAATTGCCTCAAATTTCTCTCAACTTTGAGCAACATCATCGATCAACATTTGATGTGTCAACCGATTTTAATCCCTCGCCCAATATTTTAATTCAATTATCGGCTTCAAGAAGCTACTCTTCTAAAGTCGTGGAAGATTATCGAGTTCAACAAGGTCAATATCAATCAGCTTTTTCAAATCGCATGGGTAGTTTTGAAATTTCTAGGGTGTTTTTAAAGTCGATTTTTCGAAATTTAACAGTCCAAGATGATTCTCAAATACAAAAATTCAATGAGTCTAAAACAGCCATTGCTCAAGGATTGGCAGAATACCATGATTTAGACCCAACCATTGGGGACAATGGCTATCCAAAAGGATATCATCAAAACCATCGGGATCTTTTACTCTATGGATTCATGGAAGAATTTGGCCGATTCGATACCAAACATTTGGAGTATGATTTTATCGCAAAAATCCCTTTGCCAAATTGGACTATTCAAATCGATCTAGTCAAAGACACCCCCAATAAATCTGGAACCATAAGGCGCTTTTACATAACCAACAGCTATCGAGGAAGTTATACCATCAATCACTTTCAAACCAATATTGAGTTTGATAAATCTCATCCCTTTCAGCTAGACAACAAAGGATATTATAAACCTCAATGGATTGTATCCAATGCCAATGTTGTCGAACAATTTAATCCATTGATAGGGATTGATATGGAATTGAATAACGTTGCCAATTTCAATTTTTCTGTCAATCGAGATCGCGCTACATCACTTAGTTTTAGCAATCAGCTGATAACCCAATCTGCCAGCTATGAATATAGTTTTCAAACGGATTTTCAACTATTGAGCAGAACTAGAAATCCAAATAATCCCAATGCGAAAAACCTAGAGGCCCAAATCAATTTTATCTATCGGGACCATATGAAAATTCTCAGAAATCTATCCAATGACACTAGCCAAATCACCAATGGTCAACGGACTTTCAATCTTCAATTATCCGCTCAATACAGGTTTTCAAATCGGTTAGTTGGTCAATTATTTTATAACCATGATTTCACCAAACAAAAGGTGTCGTTTGGGTTTGATCAAAATATCATTCGTTCGGGATTTTCCCTCCGTTATGATCTCAATCCATAGAGTTCTTGTTTTGATTGAAAAAGTATAATCACAGAACTAAGTAATTTATAATTATTTTGCCTAGCGAATAGATTTTCAAAAAGTCCATTGAATTCATAAATGAAAGCTAGATTATTTTCTATTGCTGATTTTATCAAATTAGAATCTAGTTCAGCCATCATACTGTTGATTATGGCCATGTTTGCTTTAATCGCAGCTAATTCTGGATTATCCGAGGTTTATTATGGATTTTTAGAAACCAATATTCGGATCGGAATTGGTTCATTTGAAATTTCTAAAGCAGCTGTTTTATGGATTAACGATGGTTTGATGGCCATTTTTTTCTTTTTAGTTGGTTTGGAAATCAAACGTGAAGTCCTTACTGGGGAACTTTCAAATTGGAAGCAAGCCTCTTTACCGATTTTTGCGGCCATTGGAGGAATGGCTTTACCGGCGTTGGCCTTTTTTTATTTCAATGCAGATTCTCCCGAAACCTTGAAAGCATGGGCTATTCCTATGGCCACGGATATTGCCTTCGCATTGGGTATTTTATCACTTTTAGGAAAGCGAGTACCGATAGCCATAAAGATTTTTTTGCTGGCTATTGCCATCATCGATGATATTGGGGCTATTATCGTGATTGCTATTTTTTATACTTCAGAATTGTCTGTCAATGCCTTAACACTATCCATGTTGGGTTTTGCTTTAGCGGTCACTTTAAATCGAACAGGAGTAAAAGTCATTGCGCCTTATTTGTTGGTGGGGATATTTATGTGGGCTTGTGTGTTGAAATCAGGGGTTCATGCAACACTAGCTGGAGTTTTGGTAGCCTTTACAATTCCTATTGATGAAGGAGATCAATCCTTTTTTAATCGGATCGAACATGGGTTGCACCCTTGGGTCGCATTTTTAGTATTGCCTCTTTTTGCTTTTGCTAATGCAGGCGTTAATCTTTCAGGGATCACATTGAATTCGATATTGACGCCCTTACCTCTTGGGATTATTGCTGGCTTACTTATCGGCAAACAAATTGGTGTGGTAGGTATGTCGTGGATTGCTGTATTATCGGGCATTGCAAAAAGGCCTAAAGGAATGGGTTGGGTACACATATGGGGGGTTGCTTGTCTCACGGGTGTGGGATTTACTATGAGTCTGTTCATTGGATCATTAGTATTTGATTCCGTACAAATGATGAATTATGTCAGACTGGGCGTGTTGACGGGGTCTCTTCTTTCCGGAATATTGGGGTATTCCATTCTTAGAACCATTTCATTAAAAAAAGCAATAGCGAGCGGTAAAATTGAAAATTAAAAAACAGCATTTAAAATGAATATACCTTCCAATCTATTGTATACCAAAGACCATGAGTGGATAAAAATTGATGGACTGTACGCCACCATTGGCATTACTGATTTTGCACAGAGTTCACTGGGAGATGTGGTTTATGTAGACATTGAAAAGCTAGATGAATTTTTGGAAGCGGGTGAAATATTTGGAGTTGTGGAAGCCGTTAAAACCGTCGCAGATTTGTACATGCCTTTGACTGGAGAAGTCATTGAAACCAATAGTGCTTTGGAAGAATCACCTCAACTGGTCAATAGCGACCCCTACGGAGATGGGTGGATTATCCGGATTAAATTAAATGACAACCAGGTTTCTAAAGATTTGATTGATGCTTCTGCTTACTCAGATTTAGTTAGCACGGAGTGAGTAATCATGAAGATTCTATATTCACCATGTTAAAATCGCTATGTGTTGAGCGTTGTTGGTGATTGAAAAATCACTTGAGTGATTAAAATAGTATTAGGTTACGAAAATTCAAAAAAAAATCAAAATAAAATTGATAGATTTTTTTAATTTTATGCTCTGTTAATTCAAGGTACTGGTCAATGAATTTGAAAAAAAATCCCAAATACGATTTGAACAAGTATAGTGGTCTGTGTTTTGCATTAGGCCTGACCCTTGTTTTATTTTTAACATGGAGAGCCATAGAATGGAAAAATTACGATAGGTCAGAATTTGATTATTTGGCACTCGACGTCGATGAGGATGATGATGAAGAAGTCCCAATAACAGAACAACTCAAACCGCCTCCACCGCCTCCACCGCCCCCGCCTGCACCGGAAGTCATTGAAATTGTGGAAGATGAAGAAGAAGTCGAGGAAACCATTATCGAGTCAACTGAAACCGATGAAGAAGAGATCGTAGAAGTGGAGGATATTGAAATTATCGAGGAGGTCGTTGAAGAAACAGTGATTTTTGCTGTCGTTGAAGATGTTCCTATTTACCCAGGTTGTGAAGGAAAACCCAAAAACGAACACAGATCTTGTTTTGAACAAGGAATACAAAACCATATTCGAAGAACTTTTAGATATCCTGAAATCGCTCAAGAGATGGGAATTCAAGGTAGAGTTAATGTACAATTTACCGTTATGACCGATGGTTCTATCGGTAATATTTTGGTTCGAGGCCCAGATAAAAATCTTGAACGTGAAGCTCAGCGAATCATGCAAGCGCTACCCAAAATGACGCCAGGAAAACAAAGAGGAAGGCCAGTAAAAGTTCCCTTTAGCATTCCTGTAAATTTTAAATTACAATAACATCTAAATAAATTTTTGTTTTTTCATTTAGTTTTTTTCACCGGTTAGTTCTAATCGGTGTTTTTGTTTCTACTCAAAAAACTAAAGGAATGAGACTTGAACTATTGATTTTTGAAAATTTTACTAGCTGTGTTAGACAGCACATTCGAAAAAGCAAAGGTGGTTTTACAAATCATGTCGAAAGGCTTTAGAACAACTGGTTATTATATATTCAATATCTCAAAAGATGGAATTTATGTTGAATGAAAAAAGTCTGTTGGATGGCTGGTTAAAGTATTTTTATCTCAAGGTTTCCGATGACCTTTAGCGATCTCTTTTCTAGTAAAAACATTTCAATAAGTTTTAAAGACTTTCTTGTTTTAACCAAATTTAGACTTTCCTTAAGCGTCGTTTTTTCATCGGTTGCCGGTTACCTATTGGCCGTGGAAAAAGTTGATTATTCGATTATCCTTTTATTGTTTTTAGGGGGATGTTTTACCGTTGGGGCCTCCAATGCATTTAATCAATGGTTGGAAAAAGATTTGGATGCCAAAATGAGTCGTACCCAAAACAGACCACTACCCCAGAAACGAATCACTTCTTTTATGGCCATTGTTGTGGCTAGCTTTATGGCCGTAATGGGTTGTATGACCCTTTATTTAATCAATCTCTACACAGCTCTTTTGGCCTTGTTGTCTATCATCATTTACTTGTTAGTCTATACTCCCTTAAAAACAAAAACTCCTTTGGCTGTTTTTTTTGGGGCTTTTCCAGGGGCAATCCCATTTATGTTAGGATGGGTCGCAGGAACAGAAAATTTTGGGATTGAAGCGGGCACTTTGTTTGCTATTCAATTTTTTTGGCAGTTTCCACATTTTTGGTCCATCGCCTGGATAGCCGACGCTGATTATAAAAAAGCCGGTTTTCGCCTATTACCAACAGGAAAGAGAGATTCAGGGACCGTCTTTCAAATTGTTTTTTATACCCTTTGGATGATCATCATTTCGGCTCTTCCGGCAACCAATTACACGGGTGAGCTTCAGTTATCATATGTTGGTTTGGGAATCATCGTGTTGATGGGATTATGTGTTTTGTACTACGCCTTAAAGCTCATGTCGAATCCTATCACTAGCCAAGCCAAGCCTTTAATTAGAATTTGTATTGCATATATCACCATGTTACAACTAACTTTTGTCATCGATAAATTTGTTACTCAATGAATCAAACCACATCTCAAACAACCAATATTCATCGCTCCAAACGCATGATGTTATGGATTGCTATGATTTCGATGAGTATGACCTTTGCTGGATTAACGAGTGCTTACGTGGTGAGCAGTAACCGTCCCGATTGGTTATCCCAGTTAGTGATGCCAAGAGCCTTTACAATTAGTACTATAATCCTTGTTTTGAGTGGAGTTACATTTTGGTATGCCAAAAAATTGATAAAAGCCAACCAAAACATACAATCTCAATGGGCATTATTGATCACTTTTTTCTTGGCCCTAGCTTTTATCTATTTTCAGTTTCAAGGATTCGGTCAAATCATACATCAAGGATATTATTTTACAGGTCCAGAAAGTTCTATCACCAGTTCGTTTATTTACATTTTAGTATTACTCCATTTAATTCACTTGGTTGCAGGAATCATCGTAGTGAGTGTTGTGATGTTCAATAACTTTAAAGGGAAGTACCATAAAAAGAATTTAATAGGGGTCGAACTAGCCACAAATTTCTGGCACTTTTTGGATGGTTTATGGTTATACCTTTATCTTTTTATTTTATTGGTTGGCTAGGCTCATTGATTTTTCATTTTTGAAAGTCATCGATTCCAAATCATTAAGTGAAACCTTCTTTTTTCTCATAAAAGGTTTAGTATTGAAAAATCAAGTTTTATAATTGTTTAGAACGAGTAAAAATCATCATTTAAACGATTTGGTCTAGTCGAAATCCTTTACATTTGCCTCGACTGATACAAAGCCCTCAATGGATGTACAAATAACCGAGTCCTCAGAAATAAAAAAAGATTGGGAAGGCGGGGTTCAACCATTAAAAGCCAGTTACGGTAAATTAATGATGTGGTTTTTCATCGTATCAGATGCCCTAACTTTTTCTGGATTTTTAGCCTCCTACGGATTTACAAGGTTTAAACATATCACAACATGGCCGGTTGCTGATGAAGTGTTTTATCACTTTCCTTTTTTACACGGTGTTGAAGCTCCCATGTACTATGTAGCACTGATGACTTTCATATTGATTTTTTCGTCAGTGACAATGGTCTTGGCTGTTGATGCGGGTCATCACATGAAAAAAAACAAAGTGTCATTTTATATGTTGTTGACCATCATAGGTGGATTGGTCTTTTTGGGTTCACAAGCGTGGGAATGGAAAACGTTTATCGTTGGTCAGTATGGAGCCGTAGAAACTCGAGGCGGGCAAATTTTGCAATTCGTTGATGCTAATACTGGAAAAAGGGCTTATATCGATGACTTCGCTAAAGAAATTCAATATGATCTGACATCTCATGAAAATCACCAAGGGGTTTGGTATAAACAACAGTCAGTTGACCCAATAGCCCTGGAAGAAGTAAAAGCTGGGTTTAAACAAAATGAGCATCTATTGATTAGGACCGAATTAATCATCGATAATGAAAAACAACTATTGACTCGACAAGAATCGCTTACTAAAATGGATGATGCTGTCAGAGTCGTTAGGGGAGCTAATTTAGTTCGTAATGAATATGGCAATCGATTATTTGCCAATTACTTTTTTTTCATTACCGGATTCCATGGGTTTCACGTTTTTTCAGGTGTGATTATCAATGTGATTATTTTCATCAATATTTTATTGGGAACCTATCAAAGAAGAGGGCATTATGAAATGGTCGAAAAAGTGGGATTGTACTGGCATTTTGTGGATTTGGTATGGGTATTTGTCTTTACCTTTTTCTATTTGGTATAAATATTATTGATTCATGGCCGAAGTTCAGCATAAACTAGAAATCTTTAGGGGCTTACTCAAGTTTAAATCCAATCAAACTAAAATCTGGGCCGTTTTAGTTGTTTTGTCCATAGTCACCATCATTGAGGTAGCTTTAGGAATTGTCAAACCAAAGTTTTTATTGGAATTGTTTTTGGGCATGAAAATCATCAATTGGATTTTCATTCTGCTGACTTTTGCCAAAGCTTATTACATCACTTGGGATTTTATGCACATGCGTGACGAAAAAAGTGGTCTACGTAATTCTGTTGTATTGCCGCTAGTGATTTTAGTACTCTTTTTAGTGGCTCTTTTGTTGATTGAAGCGGATTATATTTTTCAAGTGAAATACAATGGATTCTTGAGTTGGGACTTCTGATTCAAAGAAGCTCAAATTTCATTTAATGATGGGGCAGAAGTTCAAAAAGAATCTGGTTCTTTTTATCTTGTTTGTTTTTCCGGTATTGACCTACCTCTTTTTTGCCTCAGGGGTGAACAATTTTGCTCGATTACCCATCATAAAAGAAAAGGTGTCCGAAATAGATTCCAGTATGGAATCGCCGGCACAGTTGAAAAACAAAATCACCCTGTTGGGATATTGGGGAAACCTACCTCAAGAAATGCAAGTACAAGCTTTCAATTTAAATGAGATTATCTACAGTCGATTTAATGGGTTTAAAGATTTTCAGTTTGTTATGTTTATCGATGAGTCTGCAATCGATGAGTCTGAAAAATTAATGCAAACCTTGGACAACAGTGGGAAAACAGACTTTAGTCATTGGCATTTTATACCAGCTCCAATGCAGCAAATCAACCAGCATCATCATTCATTAAATACGCCCTACCCATTAGATGATATAGGGGCTACCCCCTTTGTTTATATCATTGATAAAAAATTGAATCTAAGAGGTCGGGATGATAAAAGAACGGCGAAACTCATTGGATACGATGCCCGTTCAATTGTTGAATTGAGTGATAAAATGGTTGATGATGTCAAAGTGCTACTGGCCGAATATCGATTGGCTTTAAAAGAAAAACCTTTGAATAATCCAGTTGAAAAATGAATCATTTAAAAAAAATTGGAATCTTTTTTGGGCTTTTATTAATTGGTGTTTTTGTAGTCTGGGAAGTGACCAAAAAAATACGTGATGATCAAGTGGTTAAAAGTAACCGCGTCAGTACCCCCACCCCCCTTGCCTATATTCCACTGAAAGATAATGCCTATAAAAAAATTCCAGACTTTCTTTTTCTGAATCAAGATAGTCTTTATATTTCCAGTGATGACTTTAAAGAAAAAGTATTTGTGGCTGAATTTTTTTTTACCACTTGTCCCACCATCTGTCCGATCATGAATCAGAATATGAAAAAGATAGAAGATCAATACGGACATCGATCTGATTTTGGTATCGCATCATTTACGATAGACCCCCGACATGATACGCCTTCGATTTTAAAAGCCTACAGTCAAGATTATGGTGTTTGGTCTTCTAATTGGCATTTTTTAACGGGATCTAAAGACTCCATTTATTCTTTGGCTAATCGAGGATTCAATATTTATGCCTCAGTCAATCCAGCAGTAGCTGGTGGGTTTGAACACCAAGGGTATTTTGCTTTAATCGATCGACAAGGTTATATCCGGTCTAGAATCGATCCCATCAATGGAAACCCTATCGTCTATTATTCAGGAATCAATAACCTACAAGTTGATCAATTGATAGAAGACATTGAATTGCTGTTAAATGAATAAGGAATTAAAAAATTACAAATTATGGACATGGGTACTATCCATCGCCATTCCTGTTGTGGTGTTGATTTTATTCACTTATAAAATTCCCAATGCCAGACCCTTGGTTGAATTACCTCCAATTTATGCGACTATCAATGCAGTGACTTCCTTGGTATTGATATCGGCCCTTATTGCCATTAAAATGAAAAAAGTTCAATGGCATCAGCGATTGAATGAATTAGCCATCATACTTTCTGTTATTTTCTTGGTTCTGTACGTGATCTACCACATGACCAGCGATCCCACGCCGTTTGGGGGCAGTGGAATTTCTCGCCCAGTGTATTACTTTTTTTTAATCAGCCATGTCATGCTATCCGTTATGGTCATCCCATTGGTATTAATTACCTACTTTCGGGCCAAAGCATTTCGTTTTGAAGCACACCGAAAAATCGCCAAAATCACATTCCCCATTTGGCTCTACGTGGCCATTTCGGGCGTTGTTGTTTATCTTTTAATCGCTCCATACTATGAAGTGGTTTCGGTATAACTACATTTTAATATTCTTTATCGTTATATTATTTTCCGATCCACTCTACGGACAATGTTCAATGTGTCGTGCTGTGCTACAATCCGGAGAAAATACCACAGTGGCTAAAGCCATCAATAATGGCATTGTTTATTTGATGGTTATTCCATACATTTTAGTTGGATTAGTAGGGTTTCGAATTTTTAAAGCACTAAAAAAGAAGTCGGTTTAAGTAAGCTAATGAGCCGGCACTATTTCAAGTTTGAATGTTTTTCAAAACTTGAAATGATTTCAGACGATTAAAAATCTATGTTGTTTTAACCCTCCGTTTACTGAGTCACTTCGTATTCTATTTCCCAATTGGGATTTTTCAACTGGTTGATGATATATTTTATGGTGATTTCCTCTCCTTTTTTAATGGTTTTAATGGTTTTGATGCGGATGTGTTTTAAATCCCCTAACTGGGGATGTTGTTTGTAAAAATTGGCTTTTGAGTTTGGGATTTCGTGGTGATTGATAAACTTTCCTAATTCGGTTCGGTTGTAATCATCATCAAGAGCTTCATCATAGACATGCGATATCCCAAGATCTGATCCTAGTGGAATATCTTTTATTGCAAAGACGCCCATCCCATCAATTTTACTTTTAGCAATCGTCAAATTGTTTGGAAGCAAATGAAAACCCGATTGTTTCGACATAAAAACTGGTTCCTTCAAAATTATAAAAACTATTTCATTTAGGGTTATAGGGACGCATCAACCCTTCTTGAGCCACGGAGGCTATTAACTTCCCATTTTGAGCAAATATATTAGCCCGTACGAAGCCTCTTCCTTGAGAAGCGGTCGGAGATTCAATATCTAAAAGCGACCATTGGTCTATTCTAAATTTCCTATGAAACCAAATGCTATGATCAAGACTAGCATAAAAGGTCTGAAAAACGCTCAAAGATTCTCGATGTGGTAGGGTAGCGGTTAACAACAAATGATAATCCGAAACGAAAGCTAAAAAAAGTTGATGCATGGAATAGGGCCCTAGTAATTTACTTTTTAATCGAAACCATACAAATGCTCTAGGAACACTTTGTGAAGTTTCTAAAAACAAGGCTTTCCCGACTGGTTTAAATTCAAAAATGTGTGGATGCATTTTTATCAATCGTTGGTATCGATGTGGATGAATCTTTTCAAGAGGTTTGGCCTGTTGCAAGTCGGTGAGTAATAAGTCAGGGGTCAAAACGTTGGGCAATACAATTTGATGATTGACGCCTTTTTCATCTTTGTGGAAAGAAAAACTTGATATAAATATGGGTTTCTCGTTCTGGTGTGCAATGACACTTCGATAGCTAAAATTCCTACTATTTCTTAGATTTTCTACCTTGAAAATAGTGGGAACATGGATAGAACCCCCATCAACAAAGTAACCATGTAATGAATGGGCTTGAAGTGATTTTTCAACAGTTTGGTAGGCAGCAAAGAGGGATTGACTCACCAATTGTCCTCCAAATACCCTTTTCCAGGTTGTTGGATAGTTTTTTCCTAAAAACGTGTTTGAACTTTGCTTTTTAAGGGTGATGATGTCAATGAGATCCTGATAGGATTTCATGGGATTCAGTACTACAAATTCTACAGACTAAAATTGAGTTTTAACCGAATGAACTTTTATTTAAAAAGATCTCAAGAGTTACATAATAGCGTCACTGTTTACGTTTCACCCAAATTTCGTGCATGGGATCACCTTTACTACTAAATCCCTTGTGAAACCAATCATCATCTTGAAGATCATATTGAAAATCTAGGGTCATAGAAACTCTAGAACTATCCCTTGAAAAGTATTCAATGGTTTCACTGTAATGGCCGTCCTGGGTCGAGTAAGCACCACCGCCACAACCTGAAAATCGCATCGTTTCTGTATGAAAAGCCGTCCATTGAAAGTGCCCATCCAATAGAAATTTCATGGTTTTACGGGGACCATCGGTAGCATTTCTATTTTGAGAGCCATCGTCTTGTACGCGACCTCCCATCAACCATTTCCCTTCTAAAGGAAGTGGTTCTTTGGAGATGTTTTTCCAATCAGCCTCCTTTTCGATGGTTAATGTTTTAAGACTGTCTTTTTCAAAATTGGAGTTGAATTCTAAATCAACAATAAAAACATCCCCTTCTCGAGTATAAAATCCACCCCTTGTCTTGATGAATTTCGCTGGATCGTTTTCATATACAGTGTGGATGAGGTATTGCTCATCCAATAAAATTTTATGCACTATTTCTTTAGTGTCTTTTGTTTCTACCATAGAGAAAACTTGAGCACGAGAATTTAGAGCAATGATTAGAAAGGAAAATACGATGATCTGTTTCATGAGTTGACTCTTTAGATTGATGATTTAGTTCAAAAGTTAGATAATTTTTTGATTCGTAGTCAATGGTAATACCCAAGAACCAGCAATACAAGTTACAAAAGTATAATCTTTAAATTTTTGAAATGTCAAAATACTTTTTCATTGTGCCCCCTCCACAATCATTCTCATATTTAGAAATGAATACTTTACAACGTTCCAATTTTTGTTGAAGGTTACAGATTAAGAAATCAAGCGGTTTGCTTTATCTGTTAAATAATACCCTCCTGATTTGGGAGCCCCCTTGAATTCAATGATGTTTAGTTTCCTTGAAATCGTTAAATAACGTTCTAATGTCGGCAGGGATTTACTTTTGTATTTTCCAGCAATTTGTTTCAAATTAAGTCCTGCCTCCTTTTTTATGAAGCTAAGAATATGGAATATTTCAGATCGAACAGCATGGCTTATTTCGTTGACTAAACCATCTTGTATGCCTTGGTTTATCATCTCATTTACTCCATCATTTACTCCATCATTTACTCCATCATTTACTCCATCATTTACTCCATCACTTTGAATTCGGTGTCCAAGGTGTTGAAGGCGTAATTGAGTTTTTTCACCAACGATCTTCCAGGAAGGCCAAGGGAATCTATTTTCCTGACAATCAGCAATCATTCTTAAAGTTCCAGTTCCCAACATTTCAATGAGACCTCTCATTTGACATATGTATGCGATATCTGGGTTTCTCAAAATAGAGTCATGTTCTTTCAGAAGATCTTGTATGGAAATCGATGCCGGTAATCTGCCGGTGTTTGAAATAACGGTTTTGTCAGGATAAATGTCAATGTTTAAAGTGCTCGAAATTTTGGAATAATCACGATGGATGATAGCGTTCATTAATCCTTCACGTAGGGCAATTAACGGTATGATTTCTTTTTTTCTTTCCAATCCTGAAATTCTTTCAGCCCTTTTTAGTTGGGTTTCAAAAAAATCCCAAATGGATGTTATGTTCTTGAATAAACCTCCGCGATATATTCTATCAAATAGGATTAACTTACCGATTTTGGATGTACCATAAACCGTTATTCTAATCTTGGATTGTGGTAGATAGTTGGATTGATAGCAAACAATAGAATGGCAGCGTTGGTTAAATTCCCATTTTTCATAAGCCCCAATCTCAACAGAAAGTCCTCCTTTGATATTGGAACTGCATCATAGTTCTTTTTTTGATATTCATGAAGGGTTTTATGTATTTCTTGATGATCAAGGTCTTCGATACTAGCCCCCAAAACAACTTGTCTCTCCCAGTTGAACTCAGTCTTTTTTCGACTCTTTATTAAAGATTTTAATTCGATAGAAGAAGCAATTTTGGTGGAGCCATGATGTGTAACATAAATTTTTCCATTAAAACTATATGGCTTTTTTGAACCTGGCCACACACTGATCAAAACAATTTCTTTTCCTTGATACGAAATAATATTGGAAACAATAGGAGCCGATGGAACCAAGTTATGGATGACCTCTTTTTGTATCTTAATGTTCCAATGGCTATTTATGTTTGAAGGCTTTTCATCCTTTCCAATTCCAATTAAAACATCTCCTCCATCCTTATTAAGAAACGCACAAAGGGTTTTACCCAACTCACCAACATCAGGTTTGCTATATAACCGCAGAGTTTCACTTTTAGTGTTTGCTAGCAAGTTTTCTATAATTATTGAATTCGCCATCAATGAATCCCCTCTTTTATGATTTCCGTAATGAATTCATTACTCTTGAATTGGGCATTAATGTAATCTAATGCTTCATCCAATCGATAAAATGGTTGTGCCCAATTTCTCGTTCTTGTTCTCATTGGTTTTCCTTCAAGTAAAACGTGACTGTATATATCAAGAGTTCGTTCATCAAAAATGTTACTTTTCCGTATTCTGACATCAGGTTGTTGATGTCCCTTAGAATCAAGATAATAAAGATGTTTTTTGAGCTCCTTGGTAAAGACAACATCTCTATGTACTAAAAACCAGTATGGCTTTTTAAGTTGGATGGCTAGTTTTATTTCTTCAAATGTGATGTTACGTTCCTCTATATTCCCAGTCCTATAATAGGGGTGGATAATCCCAACAAAAGCATCGCATTGTCGAATAGCATCTAAGCAATTCTCAAGAATCGATTTGTTTGGATTAACACGTACAGTTCCTATATGTGAGTTAATAACAGAATATCCTAATGTTGAAATAGTGGCACAAATAGTAGATAATTGATCTTGGAACCCAAACACGGTTGATGCAACCATAATCTCAATTTCTCCATCCAAAATCATGCGTTCAATTTAGTCGACAAAACATGATATCGTGAGCCTAAATTAAGAATACAAAAGAATAGGATCAGAAATATGGCCGTAAAAAATCTTCAGTTAAATATGTCTTAGGATTCAAACACAGAAGTCAAAATTACTCTAAAGAAAAATGCTCTCAAAGATTAAAACGTTATCATTGGGTTGGGAATTTTAGTGAAGCCGTAAACAGTTCATCGCCTATTTTTACCTTGACATCCGACAAGAAGAATAAGAAATGAGTATACTGTCTACACAATAATTGTGTTATGGTTTTCTTTGCTGATTTATGAAGTCCAATATGAATGAGATACGAAAGAGTTGGGATATTAAAGTTTTTCACTGTTCAGTGGATAATATCAAACATTGAAAATGCCATTTAGTTAATTTTGGTAAAAATATTTTCTATGAAAATCCATTTATATCTTCTAGTGGCCAATCTTGTTTTCTGTTGCATCGTCATAGCACAGAAACCCGAAACAATTCAATCGGCATCAAAAAACTCTAAAACACAACAATGGGAAAAACAATTTATTGATGATTCTTTTGATGGTTGGCAAATCTTTAGAAATCAAGGCAATAGCAAATCAGGTTGGTCTCTTCATAACGGCGTGCTGATCTATAACTCTGAAAAAGCGACAGGAGAGGGGAATAAAAGCCTGATTTCTGATGCTACTTATCGAAATTTTGAAATTAAATTTGATTGGAAAGTCTCTCCTAAAGGGAATAGTGGATTTATGTGGGGGGTTAGTTTAGATGAAAAATTTGAGCATCCTTTTGAATCGGGTCCTGAAATTCAAGTTTTAGACCCTGCGGTTTACTTGGGGGATGAAAACAATCAAAATCATACCGCCGGAGCACTTTATGATTTAATAGCTCCCAATACTTTGGTTACCAAAGACGCAGGACAATGGAATCGTTTTCACATCAAGGTCAATTACGATGAGAATCGAACTGTGGTGATTCATAATGATGTGGAAATTCTCAATTTTCCATTGCATGGACCACAATGGGATGAACTCATTGCCAATAGCAAATTTGCTAATATTGAAGGCTTTGGAACCTATCAAACTGGGCATTTGGCTTTTCAAGACCATCCAGGAGTGATTTCCTTTAAAAATGTAAAAATCAAATCTTTAGACTAAAATCCTAATCCATAGATGCATAGATTTTATGCTGGTTTTCTAGTTTCATCACTGTTCATCGGTTGTGGAATAAAGGTCACTCACGTGTTCCATTACCATCTTGATGAGGAACACTGCTTCAGTACTCATGACCATGTGCATGATGCTAGTCATCATTTGGCCTTTATTGATCTTTCCATTTTACCGACTATCGAAAATTCATTTTCTTGGAATCCTCCATTGATAAACCAAAACCAAAGGAAAATCAATGTATCTCAAAATGAATATTTCATTCAACGATTCTTTCAATTTATAAGTTCACGCGCGCCGCCTCATTAGCGTCTATTTTGTATAGGTTTTGGAAAACACCTAGGACACAAAATTAAATCCATAAGTTTTCTACAACAATTTTTTAATCTTAAATTTATAATGAAAGCATTTTTGCAAAAAAGCCAATCATTATTGGCGTATTCAACTTTTATTTTTGGCTTAATTTTTTTAGTCTCATGCTCCAAAGATGATCCTGAAGAAGAGCATGATCATGAGGAGTTTTCCCATATTGAGTTTAGAATAAAAACTGGACATACGGAACAAAAACTGACGTGGGCCGCTGAAGAAGAAGATCATGATGAAGACCATGATGATCATGACCATGAAAGTCATGGGGAATTTGAGGGGGATGATACTATCAAATTGAAAAATGGCACTAAATCAGAAGTATCCATTAGTATTTGGAATAGACACGATGGGGAAAATGAAAATGTTACTGAAGAAATCAAAGAAGAAGTGGATGTTCATCAATTTTTTTATGAATTTTCCCCAGATATCGTAAAAATAGAGCCTTCTAGTTCAGATCTTAAAGACTCTGATGGTATCAATCTTTTATTGTTTACTGATTGGACGCCATCAAGTACAGGCTCTGGAAAAGTCGAAATTACTCTGATTCATGAGCCCAGTAACAAAAGAGCAACACGAGAACAAGCTGGAGGAGATGCTGATTTTGAAATCACTATTGATTTTATTGTCGAAGAGGAATAATCCTAGTTCTCTTTACTCCCCTATGATATAGGGGAGTAGAGAGAATTGATTTTATTGATTATGGGTGTTTCAAATGGGTTGAAAAGGTTGAATTTCCTATGGAAGCCCTTTCTGAGGTTATTCTGCCCAAAGTGTTTGGCCGTTTTTGGAGCGGTGTGTGTTTGTGACAAAGCTTGTGCTCAAAAATGTGATATCAATTTAGAAGTAGAAGTACTGGATCAAAATGATGGGGCTCCAATTAATGATGCTATTGTTTCCACCCAAAACGAAGATCATGAAATCAAAAATTCGAATCAAGGAACAACGATCATCGAAAAGATATGTCCCGGTAACTTGCAATTAACGATTTCCCATCCCCATTATGAAGTCTATTTAAGCCAATATTCAATCGATTCGGATCAAACTTTGAAAATTGAGTTAATTCGTAAAGCCATCGAATTAAATCCCGTTAATCTCGAACAGTTTTTACACCGTTCACAAAGTCAAACGCTTTCTGAAAAAATTCTCACACAAAGTCAAATTGATGCCTATGCTCACCAAAATATTTCTGATGCTTTATCCACATTAAGTGGAGTGTCTATGATTCGATTGGGGAATGAGATTTCAAAACCGATCATACATGGTATGTATGGTTCAAGAGTAGCCATTGTGGCCGATGGTCATCGATTGAGTGATCAAGAATGGGGTGCTGACCACTCTCCGTCCATAGATTTAAATGCATTTCAGGGAGTTCAACTATTAAAAGGAGTCTCGACATTGAAATATGGAGGAGATACATCAGGGGGTATTATTATATTAAATCAATCCATAGTAAAACCGATTGATTCATTATACGGCAGTGTTTCTATTGTGGGTAGTTCTAACGGCCTTGGAGGTTCATTAGCCAGCAGAATCATTAAATCATATCCAAACGGTTTTCATTTTAAAATCAATGGTTCATACAAAAAAACTAGAGATTTGATTGCCCCTGATTATACTTTATCCAATACAGCTAGTTCGCGTCAAAATGTAGGCATTCACATAGCTAAAAAAACAATGTCCAATAGTTGGGAGTTTACTGGTTCTGTTTTCCAAAATGAAATCGGTATTCTCAGAGCAGCACATACCGGTAATGTGAGAGATTTAATCATAGCGATCAATAGAAACCGTCCTTGGTTAATAGAAGATCCTACATTTGAAATAAACTCCCCTTCGCAAATGGTGACACACTATAGTGCCTTGGGAAAATACTCTAAAAGATTTGATAGTACTTCAAAATTGAATCTTCTTTATGGTTTTCAGCACAACAGAAGAAAAGAATTTGATATCAGACGTGCTGGTCGAAGCAGAATTCCATCATTACATCTTCGATTGATTACCCAAAATATATCAATAGATTATGACTGGTTTTCTAAAGGATTTTGGCATTTCAATTTAGGAACAACTATTGAACTGCAAGATAATGAGGCGGTTCCAGGTACTGGCGTTAGCCCATTGATTCCAGAGTATTTTAAATATAAAATGGGATCTTATATTTCTTCAACTTACAAAAAGAATAATGACTTGATTTTCGAACTAGGTGCGAGGTTGGATTACGATCATTTGGATGTTAAAAAATTCTATCAACTCAAGGATTGGGAAAACAGAAAGTACGACGAAAAATACAGCCATTTTGAAATTAGAAAAACGGCATCCAGTCAAATTTTGACCAACCCAAAATTAGATTTTTGGAGTTTAGCGGTTAACAGTGGTGTTTATAAGAATTTCAAATCAAATATTTCTATAGGTTTCAACTACATCCTAAGCCAAAGAGCTCCTAATGTAGCAGAACTTTTTTCCGATGGACTGCACCATTCATTAGCCACTATTGAACAAGGTAATTTGGAACTTCCGAAAGAATCCGTCCACAAAACTTTGATTGATATCAACAAAAACAGTGGAAAATTGCAATGGGGGATAACTCCTTATGTTGCTTTAGCTAAAAACTATATCTATCTACAACCAATCGGTACCATAACCACGATCAGGGGGGCATTTCCTGTTTGGGAGTATTTATCAAGTGACGCTCAATTTTGGGGAATCGATGCGGATTTAGAATACAAATTTAAAAGCAATATGATTTACCAATCAACCGTTTCATATGTTGCTGCCAATGAAAGTAAAACCAAAAACCCACTGATCGATATCCCTCCTTTTTCTTTAAACCAAAGAATGAATTATAGGACTAAATCCGATTTTTCCTTTCAAGTCACCAGTGATTGGGTGGCAAAACAAAGTAGATATCCTGAAACAACCTTTAAAAGCTCATACATTCAAGACGGCCAATTTGTACAGACCGACATTAACTTAACCTCCCCGGTTAAAAGTTATCATCTCCTGGGATTTGAAATCAGGAAAAAATTCATCAACAAAGAAAACCTTTCAATAGAATCTAGGTTGGGGGTCCGGAATTTAATGAACCTATCTTACCGGGAATACTTAAATCGATTGCGATACTTTTCAGATGACATTGGTAGAACGATCGAATTACAATTTCAAATTGATTTCTAATTTGAATTATTCAAATCAATCAGTCCTTCAGGTAATTTCATGGTGAGTTTTTGATTCCTTTGGTCCTCTTGTAAAATCAATTCGGTATCCAATGGAATTAAAAATTCAAACCCATCATGAGCAATTTCTAGTAATGGTTGGAGGGGGCGTTCTATAATGTTTTTAATTGTTCCAATTTTTGTTGTTTGGTCATAGACATCATATCCAATGAAATGATTTAGATTTTCTGATGTATCGATATTCAAATCAACAGCAGTTTTTAAAACATACACCTGTTTAAACAATAATTTATGAGCGTTTAGTTCATTATCAACGCCCAAAAATTTAACGCGAATTTGATTTTTAGAATGAGTCTTCAACTTTTCAATTTGATGAGGTACAAGAGTATGATCAATATCGATAAACAAGGATCTTAAATTTAAAAATGGATTTAAATCAGGATATTTTATTTGGATTAATAGTTCCCCCTTATAACTAAATTTTTTAGTTGTATACCCCATAAATAAAACTTCTGATTTTGACATCGATAACCCGTTTTGTTCATCAAATGGAGTCCCTATTGTGTTAAGAACTATTCTACTTTTTGAAAGATAGAAAACTTTATTTCTAGAGATAAATAAAAATCAAAATTTGAGTTTGTATATGCGGGATACACTTACATCCATTGATGTTTTTATGAAGAGTCTCCTTTATCTAAAGGTTGGATATCTGATATTCTATGGCCATTTTCCTAATTTTCCAGTGGATGTTCTTTCTACTTTTTGGCTTATTTAGAATCCATTGGTATTCATCCACCTATTCATCTTTAGACGGGTTGCTTTCTAGATTTTTGGATGAAACTTTTTTCTCTTCTTTGGTTTGATCTGAGTCTTTGGAACGATCTTCTTCATTTTTTGCTTCCACCTCAGCCTCTTGAGAGTCTAGTTTTTCTTTTAAAGCAGACTTTTCTTTTTGTATTATGGCCTCAGTCTGTTCTTGTTTTACTTTAGTTAATCGTTCTTTATTTCTTTGGATTTTATCTTGTTTTTCTTTATTCCAAAATTCAAATTTTTCTTCTGCTTGTTCTAGGGTCAAGGCTCCTTTACCAACTCCTTTTTTCAAATGAAGTCTCAACAATACCCCTTGGTATGATAAAATGGATCTAACGGTATTGGTGGGTTGTGCTCCGTTTTCAAGCCATTTTATAGCATCATTTTGTTGAAGCTTAATTTCTGCTGGATTCAGATTGGGGTTATAAGTGCCAATCTTTTCGAGAAAGCGACCATCTCTTTTAGAACGCGAGTCGGCTGCTACAATCCAATAAAATGGTTTGCCTTTTTTACCGTGTCTTTGAAGTCGAAGTTTTACTGCCATATTCTTTCAATTATGAGCAACTCGTGCTCTATTGTTTTTGAGGGGAGCAAAAGTATTAAATAAAGTCAAATGTTAGGCTTGTTTCTAGAGGCCTTTTTATGGGATTCATGAATTAAAAAGCGTCTAATTTAAATCTTAAATCCAATATAATTAACTTTCATTAAGTTTCTCTAATCTTGGTCATCAAAATGGAACAATGATAGAGTTACCTAATGCAATTTTATTGAATTACAAAAAGATTCCTTTAGAATTGCATTTGAAAGTGGATCATGTCTTAGGAAAAGCCTTCCAAAAAGCAAATGTCCCTTCAAATCCCAAATCACAAAGAAACTATTCAAGGTAAATACATAAGTCCCTCTTCAAGAAGATAGAGAAAGTCTTATGCGTTATAGTATGAGTTCTCATCATATTCTGTATAGTTTGATTCAACACAGCACGGCCGTTAAGGACATCGATTCAGTTCAAAATAAAACAGTCTTTTGATGATACGGCTTTTAAAAAGATAGGGACTAATACGCTTTACTTCAAATCATTTGACTATCTTTATCATCTATTCGATAGATGATCCGAGGCTCCACGAACTATTTTGTAGGAAGGCGAGAAGAACAGGATGATTTCAAGGCATTTTGCGATCATGTCCATCAAAAAAAAGCGACGGGTAGTTTTTTAATCCAAGGAGCCACCGGATCGGGAAAAAGTGTCTTGATCAAACAATTTGAAAAGAAGATCATTGATCCCAAACGATGGCAAATCAGTCATCTTTCCCCTTATGGAATCGTGGATTTATTGTGTTGGCGAGAGGCTTTTGGTTTGAAAAAACACCGACGATTTTATCAAAAAGAATACATCGTGTTACGTCATTCCAAAACAGGTCAAGGGGAAGGCATTCCAGCCTGGGCAGATTGGATTCAGAAATCATTAAAAGAAGTCACCAAACCCATCCTATTGATCACCGATGAAGCTCAAATGTTAGCGAGTAAAGCCGAATATGATGACTGGAAATCTATTGTTCAGACGATCTTACAATCATGGCATTTATTGAAATCTCCACATGGACTGGTCTGGTTGATTGTCGGATTAGGGAATACGGAATGGGTTTTCAAGGCTTATGGTTTTCAAACTCAAGCATTACACCATCGGGTGAATTTAGGAAGTTTTTCCGAAGCTGAAGAACGAGACTATTGGGATCATGAAACTGTTGGTACTCGGAGCATCACTGATGCCGAATGGCAAACCATCCGAAAAGAAACCCAGGGGTGGCCCCTACATGTCGATAATTACACTGAAACATGGCTCACAAACCAAAAGAGAATCCATGCTCCCATCGATGATTATTTCCAAGAAGCTCGAAAAAATCAAGAGGTTTTTTTTAGAACCCGATTGAATTCTTTTGAAGGAACCGCATTAAAATTTCTACTGCTGTATCTCCAACATTATCCACAATCAAAGTTTGATCATTTTGTGCGACAAGTCAAAACCTATGATATTCAATCCAAACCCGAAGAATTTTTAGTGGAAGTCATCCGAAAAGGAATTTTAGGAGAAACCAAACAACAAGATCTATGGGAAGGCATTCCAGGGTTGCATGATTACTTCATCCATCATAGTTATGAAGGAAAACGACTAAAATCGCTATTATCTTCTAAGAATTATTAAAAAAAGAGTTCACTCTCTTTCATGTTCTCGACGAGTTTTCGACATCATAGGAGAGTTTGATGTTTATTTGGTTAACAAGGATTCCACATCACGGCGAGTTAATCGCAAGGATTGTCCCCGATACATATCAATTTGATAATAGAAATGATCTAAAATCTGACTACAATAGGTCTGTAAAGGACGAGCTGCCAAGCCTTCATCATGGGCTTTTTCGGCAATGGCTTCACCGCTTGATCATCCCATTGAAGATCGACACCGAATAATTGAAATTCTTGTTGGTAATGATGGAGCAATCCCTGTTTCGGAGCTAATAAAATTTGTTTTAAGAGATGGGGTGTGAGTTGTTCCGTATGGGTGATGTGATACAATCGACCACATAATTTAGGACTCATCCCATAATGGATGAGATCTTGTTTGGTCGCAAAGGAAAGCATCGAATCCGATGATGTGGTGATGAATGCGGATTGAAATCCGATATGGCCTTGTCCCACGCATCGTTGGATGATCCGTTCCAATCCTTTAGAAGCTACTGAAAAAATGAATAAAATAGAATAGGTCTTCAGCGATGTGGTTGAAATATCTCGTTTTTGAAAATGGCCTTCTGAAGGGACATGGCATGTGGTGCCTTCAATGATTTGCAATAATTCATTGCTGATGTTCTTGCCTTTTGATGAATTACGGTCATGATCCATTTGACACATCTTATCAATTGCATCAATAAAACAGATACCCCAAGAGGGTGGTAATAAATCATGGGATGTCGTGGGACAGGTCAAGGGGGTTAATAAACTTTCGACATCGGCCCCGTAATAAGAGGTTTCACTAATTGATATGATTTGTCCTAATGCATAAGGAATGCCTAATCGTTTCATCAAGGTTTCGACTAAAAAGGTTTTTCCTGTACCGGTATCGCCTAAGAGTAAGAGATTATTTTTTTGATTGGTTGATGCAATAAATATTGTCCGATATGGGAACAGATGGTGGTGGCTAAGACTTTTTTCGCTTTATGCTGTCCAATCACCAGATCATCCAGTGATTCCACGAGAGCTTTCGGGGATGGATAGCGTTGAAAAAAGCGTTGCGCTAAGGATTCTTTGGGTTTTAATGATGATTTGGAAGAAAATCCCACATGGCCTTGAGCCTCTCGAAGACGATTCATGGATGCTTGAAAAGCCTGATCTTGATCGGATGGTGGAGACATAACACGAAGATAATGAAGATTAGTGATAGTTAATGATATTTTTTAATGAAAAGACTACCTTCGTTGGAACATCAAATCATGGATTTAACATTAAAACCTTATCCGTTTCATCAAAAATTAAGAAAATTATTATTAGGGCAAATCGATCATCAATTATCGCAACTCTATTCAAAAGAGACCTTGCAGGATTGGGCCTTCATGGAACGTTTTGTGGAGCAATCTCTATCCTTAGAATCGGTGGAGCGATTATTGGAGGCTTATGTATTGGCTGAAAAAGATCGGGGAACCATCCAAGATTTACAACGCATCATTGAGATTTTTAAAGAAGAACATGATCCCATCACTGGCCAACCATTCCCACCAAAAATATGGAAAAAATCTTAAGATCATTCGGATCTTATTTGGGACTTGTGTATTTATCTTGAATGAGAGTTTTGTTTTCTCTTTTGGGATTTGTTGGAATCAATCCAATTGATGAATATCGATATTCCAAAAACAATACGAGCAATCAAACAAAGTTTGAGCTGGACTGATGGAGAAGTTCTGACTCATCGTTGAACAGAAGGATCATCAGGTGTTTGTTGTGTTCCTTTGGTTGTTTTAACTTCTTGCGTTAATTCTTTTTTCAAAGCGATTAATTGTTGTTGCAATAAAGGATAGTCTCTTCGAACTGTATCCCAAAGAGTTCTAATATTAAGTCCTTGATGTAAAGTGAGCTACTTTATCTCTTAATCGAATATTTTGACGCCAATAAGCCGTATTATATTCTTTCCTGAAAAAAGGTTCAATATCTTTAAAAGCATTACCTATAAGAATCATGGATGCCATCGAAGAACGTTGAAGTTGGCGAGTGTTTGTAAAAATTTCCCAAGTCAAAGAAGGATTAAAATCTTGAAAAACGTGATCGAGTTCATCGTTGATTATATCCAATATGTTCAGATGTTTTTTTACATGGATCCATTGGAATAAAAGAGTTCTTTATTTTTTAATATCCATTCTTGATCATAAGGGTGTGTGATGGCTATATCAGGAATTCGGACAAATCGAGCTTGTTTTTGAAACTCGTCTTCGATGGCATCCCAAATATCCACAAAATCAAGACCGCAAGGTTTTTTGAAATGGTATAAAAAGCCAACTGATGTTAGTGTGTTTTCAAAACCCCGATTTCAATGGGATCAAAAGGCTTCATTTGTTCGATGACAAATTGCTTTTGTTTCTCAGTAATCATACAATAAAGATACAAAAAAAACCCTCCACCGAAGTGGGTATAGGAACATAAACACGACAACAATATTCAAGGGACCTTTCCACTAAAATAAAGGATTTAGTCGAAAATTTCCTTCTTTTTATTTGACCATTTGTTTTTATCATTTTGTTTTTGTCTATGGTACGCGTGATGAATCACTTCAAATCTTATCAATCCAAACCAATGAGTATGACAGCCAAGGTCTCCAGCCTTTGATGGAAGTCCTTTCAGTGGTAGAACGAAAACGAGTCTTGGCCGATAAAGGATACAAATCAAAAGAGAATGATCAACTTTTAGAGGCCATGGGTAGTGAATCCTTGGTGATGGAAAAGGGCGATCGCAACAAGCCTTTGACCAAGCCACAGAAAGAGCGAAACAAAGCCATCAGCAAAGAACGCTGGGTGGTCGAACAGACCTTTGGTGGCCTGGCTCGTTGGTTCCACTGTCAAGTCACTCGATTCAAAGGACTAGAGAAAGTCCACAACCAACCTGTTTTGGAGTTGATCGCCTACCATTGAAAGAGATCACCAAGGATGATGGCTTTCATGCCAACCTAAAAAGGAGAATCATGGAAAAAAGAAGCCTTCAAAGCCTTATTCGGCTCAGAAATGACGAAAAAAGGAGCCAAAGAGGCCAAAACCAGAGAGATATCCTGATTTTTTGGAGGAAATCAACATCGAATGAGTGGCCCATTGACTGAAAAAGAAAAAATAATTTCCTCATCACATCCCATTTTTTTGATTTTGCATTATTCAAAGGTCTCTTCAAGTTAAATACATAAGTCCCTTTTTTATAAATAAAATCTTTGATTCTTTATGTATAGAACAATGAAAGCAAAAGGATTAATAGTTATTGGGACTTCTATTAATTCTCTTCTTTAGCAATGGCTCGCTTAAAGTTTTTGAAATCGCCTCATCAAAATTAGAACTAAAGAGGATTCTCCAGTTGTGTTCAAGCTACTATCGAGAATATCAAAGCCATCGGACCTCAGCTGATGAAAACCACGACCTTTGATCATGGTTTGTCATGGGCTGAACACGATCTTGTCATGGAGTCGTGCGGCCTCGATACCTTCTTTTCTAGGCCGGATTCGACCCGGGAAAAAGAACGATTGAAAACCGAATCAACAGAGACAAACTATCAGATAAAATGAGTCACAGAAACGTTCGTCAATTTAATTTAACTACATTTGCCCTTTCCAAAAAATTAAATCAACGCTGGGTCGTTTAGCACTGGCGAGTTGAGCGCAGTGGGCCTTTAATACCCCAAAATTTCTATTTATTGATTCGGTCATTCTTTTCTTTCGTTTTACCTATACTCACCGGTTCACTGGCTGCTCAAGAAAGTCAAATTCAAGGAATTGTTCTTGATCAAAATAATGCACCACTTCCAGGAGCCACTCTATTAATCTCGAACACAACCAAGGGGGTTACTACAGATTTTGATGGTAATTTTACAATAATGGCATCTGTTGGTGATGTGCTTGAAATAAGCTACATCGGGTTTGAAAGTCAACTCATTACAATAACAAATCAACTCTTTTATGAAATTATGTTATTGCCCGGTAATGAATTAAAAGAAATCGTTTTGACTGGTGTTGCGGGCCGGACCGATCTTAGAAAAATTTCTTTTTCAGTAGGCAAAGTGAAAGAAACGGTATTACAACAAGTTCCTGGTGTCAATGCCGTTAGTACGTTGGTAGGGAAGATAGCAGGTGTGAATGTCGTTCAAGGAAATGGACTACCAGGCGTTTCTCCTAAAATACGAATCCGTGGATCTAGTTCGTTATTGGGCAACCAAGATCCCTTGATTATTTTAGATGGGGCCATCATTGATGGCCATCTTTCCGATATCAATTCAGAGGACATCGAAAGTATGGAAATTTTGAAAGGTTCTGCAGGGGCTTCGTTGTATGGTTCACGTGCTGCCAATGGGGTGGTTCAAATTTTTACCAAAAGAGGCTCTCCTGCAATAGGCACGAGCCTAAGGATACGTTCTGAACTGGGGGTTTCATATGTCCCCAAAGCAAGACGTCCATCAATTAATTCTTCACACAACTACAAATTGGATGAAACAGGCAATTTCATTCGCGGTAATGATGGGGGTTATGTACTTGAAGAAGATCGTATTGCCGATAATCCATTTCCAGTGTATTATGATAACCTATCTCATTTTTTTTCAACCAACATCGCCCACAACCAATCGGTGCAAATACTCCATCGATCGGATACGACATCGAGTAATCTTTCCTTTAGCAATTTATCTCAAGGGGGGATTCTCAATTTTAATCATTTTGGTTTCGATAGACAAAGCATCCGGTTGAATCATGACATTCAATTAACCGATCAGTTGAAAATCAGCACGTCCACAAGCCTTTATAATAGCAAGCGTGCGGAGCCAAGTTTTGGTTATGATAGCCCGTTTTATACTATATTTTCAACCCCACCTCACGCCGATTTAACGGCGATCAATGATGAAGATGGTTCGCCTTATAATTGGAATGCTCAAGCTGAAACGGGTTGGCCGGGAGTAGAAACCAACCCCCTGTACACGCTAGACAATGAAATTTTTGAAAACAGACGGCAGCGTTTGATTGGAAATTACAAGATTTCATTTCAAATGACAGATTATCTCGAATTGGAAAGTGCCTATTCTGTCGATTACGGCGCAAACGATCGAGATTTTTTTGTGGACAAAAATTGGTTAAATACCAATATTCCTATTTATGATGGGGGATATATCACCAGATATCGGGGAAAATATAGAAATGACAACATACAATTAACGCTTTCCTTTGATAAAAATGTACTTGGTGATTTAAATATAAAATCCAAGCTATTCTTTTTATATGATGATCGACAGACGCACGATGTCTTTGCTGGGGGGACACAAATTGGCATTTCAAATCTCAATGATTTGGATAATGTCATTTCAGATTCTGAACTGCTAAGTTCTGACAAAGCCGATTTTGTCGAAAAGAGTTTTGCTGGGATCGTTGACCTGGATTATAAAAACCGTTATCTGAGCAGTTTTCTGATCAGAAGAGATGGAAATTCCCTTTTTGGTCCTGCCGTGAGACAGCAAACCTTTTATCGTATTTCGGGCGCTTGGCGCCTGAGTGAAGATTTTAATATCCCCCATGTTCATGAATTTAAAATAAGGGCTTCACTGGGTACAGCCGGATTACTTCCGCCTTTTGCAGCGCAATTTGAAACTTTTTCTGTTTCATCCGGCACGGCTGAGAAAAACACCATTGGAAATTCTAATATAGGTCCGTTTTTATCTAAAGAATTGGAAATTGGGGGCAATATTGAAATTGGGGGTAGGATCCGTTTTGAATACAGTTATGCAGAGAAAAAGACGGATGGTCAAGTGTTACCAGTCGATATTCCAGTGGAAACGGAAGGTTATGCTCTTCAATGGAGAAATGCGGGGACCTTAACCGGATATACCAATGAAATGGCTCTTTCAATTAATTGGATTGATAACCAAGATGTCTACTTTGACTCCACTTTTTTGTTTGAATCCACCAATCAATACATAGAAAAGCTTTTTCGACCTGTTTGGCAGATTGGTCCAAGAAATTCATTCATCATCCAACAAGGGACCGCTTATGGTGTTTTTCTTGGCAGCAAAATACTGACCAGTTTAGATGAATTAAATGAAAATCAAAACCCAAATGATTTTCGGATAAACGATGATGGCTACGTGATCGACAGTAAAGGACTACCTGTATTTTTATTGGATGAAAATGGTAATAAAGCCCAAATGGTCATCGGTGATATCAATCCAGATTTCACTTTAGGTTTTAATTCCATTTTCCGCTACAAATCATTTAGTGTCTTTATGCTATGGGATTGGAAACAAGGTGGGGATGTTTACAATCAAACAAAACAAACCGCTTTCAAAGAACTGTTGCATTCCGAAATTGATCAATCCAAAAAACCCTTAGAAAAAAGAAAATCAACCGATTATTATAGCGCGCTTTACAATATCAATGCCACCAATACCCATTTTGTTGAAGATGCTAGCTATTTGAAATTGAGAGAACTCAACGTCAGTTATCAATTTTCAAAAGTCAATGTGTTGAATAAAGCGTTTTCTTTGAAGTTGAGTCTCATCGGCAGACATATTCTTCAAATTGATAACTATTCTGGTTATGATCCAGAAGTAAGTGTCCAAGGTGATGGCGATGAAGCTAATTTTTTTTACGATCAATATGGATATCCCTCTTACGCCACAATAACCGGTGGTCTTGAACTGATTTTCTAATGTTTGGCACTGTGATAAACAAAATTTGTATCATTTTCCTTTTATGCGTTTTTTCATGTGATTCTTTAGAGGTTGAAAATTTAGCTCAACCCATCAAAGAACAAGTGCTTTTAACGCCAGATGATTATCGAAGCACTTTGGATGGTGCGGCATACCAATGGTTCAATGCCTTATTTAAACCGGAACCCCTACTCACTTTTTTAGTTGCCGCAGATGTAGGGACTTCTTCATGGGGGTTTCATGGCATGCGAGAAGTTGGAACGGTCAAAGAGCCTTATGGATTGGGGGCTCATTTCCCCATTGATAATTCGGTAACGGCAGCTTATCCCGAATTTTTAGAAATTCCCTATAACGGATTGTATTCATGTGTAACCAGTGCCAATGATATTATAAAAGCGGTCAGCACTTTAAAAATAGATCAAGAAACCATCAACCAGTATAATGCTTATGCTTTTTTTCTGAGAGCTTTGGGTTTTGGCTATCTGGGATTGCTTTTTGATCAAGCTTTGATTTATGATGAAAACACCGATTTAGAGACTTTGACTTATGAAGATTTTGTGCCCTATACCCAAGTTATTGATCATGCTCTGAAGGATTTTGATACAGCCTTGGACTATGCCAAAAAAACTAAATCCATTCAAATCAATGGTTTTAATGGCATCACTATCAACAAAGAGCAATTGATTAAACTCATCAATGGGTATTATGCGAAGATGATGGTTCACTCGGCTCGAACGGTAGCGGAAACAAACGCCATTGATTGGCATCAAGTGCTTGAAAAAATAAATGATGGGAATTTGGATTTTGATTTCATCGCTTTAGGAAATGGGGATCGATGGTATAATGCTCACTTGAGAAGTCATAATCCTGATTTAGTCCGTGTGGATCAAAAGATAGTGCACATGGTCAATCCCCAAAGCCCCTATCCCTATCCTGAAAATGGTTATCCTTCTGACCAAAACATCATCCCCACATTGGATGCCCGATGGGGATCTTCTAAAGATCATATGTATCGCTATGCCGGTGCGGCCCCTTTTCGAGCCAATCGAGGCCTTTATTTTTTTTCAACCTGGAAATTCAATGAACATGAATCTTTTCGATTGGCAGGGGGTATCGGTCCGATGCCTTTGTATAAGTCTACAGAAGCTCGGTTGTTCAAAGCCGAAGCACACATTCGATTGGGAATCGATATCGAACAAGCGGCATCCATCATCAACCAAACGCGTGTCGTGAAAGGAAAAAAAGAACCAGCAAAAGCCACAGACCCAGATTTATTAGACAAGTTATTTTACGAGCGCTATTTAGAAACCATTGATGCCATTGCCAATGGATTTTTTGACCGTCGAAGAACAGATGATTTGGGTTTGAAGCAGTTTTTACATTTTCCAGTACCAGCTCGAAACCTCCAAACTTGGGGCGCTGAAATTTATACCACGGGTGGGTAGTTTAGCATGTAAATCACAAAATCGATTTTGATGATGGCCTATCTAGTTATACCAACCGAAGAAGGATTGATTTACAGTTCTTGTATGCTTTCCCAAGATAGGAAATTAAACACCAAAAGGCTAAACAATTACAATCGGTATATACATGCTCCCCTTTGTGCTAATCCCTAAACTGAAGCACTCCAAAAATGAAGTAGAATCATTTGAATCGAATGGAATTAATCGCTAAAAATTGAATCAATGGCATGGATTTTGGGTGCTTGAACAAATCGTAAACAAAGCTAATATTTCCAACAAGCGGGGATTATATTTGTACAAATTTGTAGATGGAGTATTCCACTGAAAATATTACCGATGATGTGGTCAAATTCATAGCCAAATTTCAAGATAGTGATTATGCACAAGAATTAAAACAAAAAATTAAATCTTACGCACAGAAAGCCAATTTACCAGGCTTTCGCCAAGGGAAATTACCTCAAATGATGATCAAAAAAATCAAACCTAGGTTTTTTCAAGAGGTGATTGTCGAAAAAGTTGATGAATTATTCAAGGAGTATCAAAAAAGTATTAATCGTAAGCCATTATTGGGACCAATATTTTCAAATGGAGACATCAAATATCCGGAAAATGATTCTGTCCCCCATGTAAAAACTGAACTACTAGTTTATTTTCAACCTCAATTTGAATTGAATCTTGAAACGCTTAAGAAGCTAGTTAAATCGAAGAAGATTGTCACTCCTCAGATGCTCGATCAAGAAATCGATTGGATGAGGACCAAATACCGTCAATTCCTCCCAAATGAAAAAGATCAAAAAGCAGATGAAAAGAATTACAGTTTTTTAGCCATAGATAAAAATGGAAAAAAGGTGCAAAAACCGTTAAAATTCTCATCTGAACTTCTCAAAGATTCCGAGCAATTAGAAACCGTCAAGCAATATCAAGTGGGAGATAAATTCATTCTAGCTATTAAAAAGATTCTAGGCGATGATTTTAAAGACTGGAATGAAAGTTATAATAATCAATTAACAGAGTCACAAGAAGTCGAATTATCTGAAATTGATTTGATTGTTTATCCAGAATTCAATCACCATTTAGTCAAAAAAGAATTTCCACATATGGATGACCTTACCGACGAAAATTACAAGGAGTTATTCAAAGAAGAGTTGCAAAAAAGGTTCTCAAAATCGGATGATCGCCGATTCTATAGAGAGATAATAGATCATTTGATAGAACAGAAACTCTTTTCTTTAGATGAGAAACAGATTTTTAAGTTTTTGAACATCGAAGAGGACATCAAAAAATCCTATACCCAAGAACAATTTCAGCAACTCCAAGAAAGGGAATGTAAAAAGTATGCAGAGCAAATCATCGAACAAAAGATTTTTGATCAAGAAAGATTAAAAATTGATCGGGAAGTGCAAAAAAACGCCTATTATCAAAGCTTGTATCAGGTATCAGTTTTACAAGGTTTTGATTTTTTTAGACTCAATGCAGACAATCAGCAAGCTGCAGAAAATTGGATTGAATATAATAGAGATGAAATTCAATACAGAACAAATAAATTTGTATTAGAAATTACTATCTTCAATCATTTATCAGAAAAATATCAGTTCAAAGAAAAGGAACAAAAAGCATCTTGAACCGAGCCAATGTTATAAAAGAATGGCAATCAATGGAATAATGCATTTTTATGAATTACAAAAAGGAATTTAAAAAATACGCTCTAAAGCATCATCATGTCAATGCCATGTATTATGATAAAATCATCCAAAACATGACGCCATACATCATTGAAGAAAGGCAGTTGAATGTGGCTCAGATGGATGTGTTTTCTCGGTTAATGATGGATCGAATTATGTTTTTAGGACAAGCAATCGATGATGCCGTGGCCAATGTCGTGCAAGCTCAATTGCTTTTTTTGCAGAGTGTGGATTCTTCGAGAGACATCCAATTGTATATCAATTCTCCTGGTGGGTCAGTTTATTCAGGTTTAGGAATTTATGATACCATGCAATATGTCAGTCCTGATGTTGCTACCATTTGTACTGGGATGGCTGCTTCCATGGCCGCTATTTTATTATGTGCGGGAGCCAAAGGTAAACGATCGGTTTTACCTCATGCGAGAGTGATGATTCATCAACCATTGGGAGGGGTTCAAGGCCAAGCTTCAGATATTGAAATTACAGCCAGGGAAATTTTGAAACTAAAAGATGAATTATATCATATAATTGCTAAACACACAGGACAACCTGTCGAAAAGGTAGCCGAAGATAGCGATAGAGATTATTGGTTAAAGGCTCAAGAGGCTCAATCCTATGGAATGGTGGATGAAGTTTTAAACAGTGCTAATTGATAAATCATGGCCAAAAATCAATCCATTAGTTGTTCTTTTTGCGGGAGGAGTAAATCGCAAGTGAAGTTGCTTATTGAAGGACAATCAGCACATATCTGTGAAAAGTGTGTCATTCAAGCAAAAAATATTGTACAAGATGAACTATCTCCAAAGCAAAAAGAATTATTAGAATTCCAACTCAACACACCCAGAGAAATAAAAGCTTATTTAGATCGTTATGTCATTGGTCAAGAAAGAGCAAAAAAAGTATTGGCTGTCGCCGTATACAATCATTTCAAACGACTGAAAAGAAAAACGAAAAACAATGTTGTCATTCAAAAGAGTAATATCTTATTGGTTGGACCAACAGGAACCGGTAAAACCTTGATGGCCCAGACGATTGCCAAACTTCTAAAAGTTCCTATAGCCATTGTCGATGCAACCGTTTTGACTGAAGCGGGATATGTAGGAGAAGATGTAGAAAGTATTTTATCTCGACTATTACAAGCCGCAGATTATAGTGTTGAAAAAGCCCAAAGGGGCATCGTTTTCATTGATGAAATCGATAAAATCGCTCGAAAATCAGGAAATCCATCCATTACACGTGATGTTTCTGGAGAAGGAGTACAACAAGGTCTTTTAAAACTTTTAGAAGGATCGGTGGTGAATGTTCCACCTAAAGGCGGTCGAAAACATCCCGAACAAAAATTTGTTGAAGTCGATACGACCAACATCCTATTTATTACAGGGGGGGCATTTGATGGTATTGAAAAAATTATTTCTAGAAGATTGAATTTACAATCCATTGGATACAAAAAATCGTCAAAACAAGACAATGTTAGCGAAGAAAAGTTGCTTGAATACATTATCCCTCGTGATGTTAGAGAGTATGGTTTGATTCCAGAAATTGTTGGAAGACTCCCGATGGTGACCTATCTCAAGTCATTGGATAGAGATGCTTTAATTGAAATTTTGACCAAACCAAAAAATGCGATTATCGATCAGTACAAATCAATTTTTTCATTCGATGGTGTGAAATTAAGATTCACCGATGGAGCTTTGGATGCGATAGTGGATAAGACCATTCAGGATAACTTGGGAGCTCGGGGACTTCGTTCCATTTGTGAAGTGGTATTAACAGATGCTATGTTTGAATTACCGGAATTTAACACAAAAGAGTTTGTGGTCACCAAACAGTACGTCACTAGTCAATTGTCAAAAACCAAAACCACAGGATTTAAAGTAGCCTCATAATGGTTCAACCTCATGAATAACCATCGAATATCTGTTCTCTTCGAAGATTCCTTTGTTATTTTGTGAAAAATTATGCCGCTATTTAAAGCCGTTTTTTAGATTCTGAATTCAATGATATTTAGAAAATCACAAAGAACTTGTAAGACAATATAAATTGAACCCCAATTTGCGTTTTCAATGACTTTTTAGAGTCAAGAAACCATCTTTTTATTTGTGAACTATATACCCGATGGAGGTCTAAAACACTGTTGAATAGAATTTTCAATTTTATAAATAAACTCGTATACTAAAAACAAAAACTTAGATGAAAAAATTGCTAGTGACTTCATGGTGTGTGTGCTTTACAGGCCTTCTGTTTAGCCAAAGCGGCTTCAAAGTTAGTGGCTTTGAAAACGTTGAAAGTTCACTCACCGATAAAATGGGCAATAACAGATATATAGCTCAAGGAAATTTTATAGGTTATGATACCATTGAATTCAACTTAAAAGTTGGTTATGTCAATGACATAAAACAAGAAGAAGCCTTTAGGTGGATAAACCGTTCTTTTGATGATATAGTCAAAGTTATTGATGATTGTGCTTCACATCGATTGGAAGAACTAACTTTGGAAGGCGTATTTGTAAATATTTTGGGAAAGGTTAATCGGATGGCTTTTTATTTCAAGGATGGAATAAGTTACTTTGTGACATATCAAAAGAGTAATATGTATCGAGCAGAAGGTAAATGCAATTAAATGATAGACTCCCACTATTTATGTGGAACTGTCATTTTTTCAGAAAATATCCTTGCCCAAGTTTGACTCAAGTTGATTTTTAATCAAAACTTGGTGAATGGATTTACTATTGGATTTAGTTTGCCTCACAATGATTGATACATAGATGTCGGATTTGTATGAACACCTCAAGTTCCTCAACACACGTTTCTAGAACTAATCGATGACCGACGATCTCTTGTAATCAATGAAACTCATGTCGCCTATGATTGTAAGTAACTTTTTTCTTTTTCTGATTACAATTTTTTCATTTCATGGATTAGAAAAAAAATCGATACAACAAACTCAAAAAGTCGAAAAAATTTCCTTTTGGGATGCTCAACAAAAAGGGGCCAATTACTTTAATAAAACGCCTACTCGAGAATGGTTTGAGTCCGCAGCCAAAGCCAATATCAGATTGGTACGATTCACCTATGAAAAATGGGAAGGAGAACAAAGAGATTTTTTGTTAGGAAGTGCGGATGATTATGCTGGGATAGTCGAAAAAGATTTTCAAAAATTAAAACACTATCTCGATGTAGCGAATCAATTAGACATGAAGGTGGTTATTAGTCCCTTGAGTTTACCAGGAGCTCGGTATGCCCAATCGAATGGTCGTATTCGGGACGGCCGACTGTGGACAGACCAGAGGTATTTGTCTCAAGCCATCCAGTTTTGGAAAGATTTAGCAACTAGGCTCAAGGATCAACCAAATGTGGTGGGTTACAATTTAATCAATGAACCCCATCCAGAATGGTTTCACAACAAAAGAACTTTTTGGGATAAAGGATTCCAAAGATGGTATCAAGATAGAATTGGAAAACCTGGGGATTTAAATTCATTTAATCAACAATTAATCAAAGCCATTAGAACAATCGATAAAAAAACACCCATTATAGTCGCATCAGGATTGTACGCAACACCATGGGCCTTTGAGTATTTAAAACCAGTTGATGATCCCCATATCATTTATTCATTCCATATGTATGAGCCCTATTCTTTCACAACCAGAAGAATCAATGATGGAAAGTATCAATATCCAGGTAAGATTCCCATTGCAGACTTGGATGGTGAAATTTTCACAATGAATAAAGAATCGCTGCATGAATTTTTGAATCCTGTCAAAGATTGGGCAGAAAAAAATAAGATTCCTTCGAATAGAATCTGGGCAGCAGAATTTGGATGTGATCGAAAGACCAAAGGAGCCGAAAATTACCTCAATGATTTAATAGACATTTTTAATGAAGAAAATTGGCATTGGTCATTTTATGCCTACAGAGAAGATGTTTGGGAATCAATGGATTACGAATTGGGAACACAAAATGTATATTGGAAGTACTGGGATTACTCTGATGCTGGAATCTTACATGAGAATTACGATGAAATTTACGCTAGAACAAATAATAATTCTCTCTGGTCGCGATTTAAAAATGAACTTTCAACTTCCCCCACAAGTGACTAAAATCCTCGTTTAATAGTTACTTTATTGCCCTAAAAAACGATCTTTTAAGAAAAAAATATCAATATAGTGCTGATATTAGGGAATATATCAATTGCAAGAGGTAGATGAAAACCATAAGATTGTATAGCGTCCTAGTTAAGAGGGGGGCAATATGTAGACTGAACTATATCTATTATGAATAAACTACGACACCAGTTGATCTTATTTGTTTTTATTTCTGGACAACTTATTCTATACTGTCAACAGCAAGATAGAATAACGGTTTCTGGGACTGTAACGTCTTCGGAAGATGGATTGCCCTTATCTGGAGCCAACATATTTGAATCAGGCGTTAACAATGGGGTGGTATCCAATTTCGATGGAGAATATCAAATAACTGTTTCCACCGATTCACAACTCATCATTAGTTACCTCGGGTTTGAAAACCAAACAATTGCCGTTAATGGACAGGACACCATCAATATTATTCTTGATGTCCAAGTTGGTGCTCTTCAAGATGTGGTGGTTATGGGTTACGGTAGCCAAAGAAAAAGAGATGTTACTGGAGCCGTTTCTTCTATTTCATCAGACCAACTATCAGCCAATCCACTGACTAGCCTTGACCAAGCATTGCAAGGGAAATTATCTGGTGTTAGTATCATCAATGACAGTGGTGATCCAGGAGGCGGAGTCAGTGTTCGGATTCGAGGACAAGGAACCATTGGAAACTCCGACCCCTTGTATGTCATTGATGGGGTACCAGTGGTCAATAATGTCGATTCGGAAATCCCTTTGACTGGTGGTAATGGCAAGTTATCCAACCCATTGGCTAATCTGAATCCAAATGAAATTGAGACCATCGACATCTTAAAAGATGCCTCTGCATCCGCAATATATGGTGTTCGAGGGGCCAATGGTGTGATCATCATTACAACCAAAAGAGGATCAAAAGGAGCCCCCGTATTTTCTTTTGATGCCTACACCTCATTTCAAAGTGTGAATACGTTAGAATTACTCAAAGCAAGAGATTACGCTGATTTAATCCTTGAAATGTTTGAAAATGCTGGGGAGGAAATTGACAGTAATAACGAACCAACCAATCTATTGGATCCAAGTTATGTCGTGGATAGATCGGATTGGCAGGAGGCATTCTTTAAACAAGGGATGGTACAGAACTACAATCTAGGAGTCTCTGGTGGCACTGAAAACACGGATTATTTTGTTACTGGCGGATATCATAAAAATGACGCCACGACCGTTGGGTCGGGATTTGAACGCTATACGTTGCGTGTTAATTCAAATTATCATTTAGGAAAGTTTCAGTTTGGGGAATCATTATCCCTTAGTCGATCGATGAATCGAAGAGCGCCTTTTCTAGCCGCTCGATCACAAATTAGAACCATCATTAAGCACGCACCGACTATCGATATTTATAATGATGAAAATGAGGGGGGATTTAATGGTCCTAGTGAAGGAGATGGGTATGGCCGATGGAACACGATTGGACTGGCTGAATTGACCGAACACTATGTCAAACGCAATCGCATTATAGGAAACGTGTATGGCGAATTTGAATTTTTTGATGGTCTATCTTATCGACTTAACCTTGGTTTGGACGCTGTATTTACCAACGGTTCCATCTATAGACCCCGCTATTATTTTTCTGAAGGGTTTGAAGAGCCCAATCCAACATTACGAGACTATAATACCGAAGAATTAAGTTCTCTTATCGAAAACACCCTCACCTTTAATAAAAACTTTGGAAACCATAATCTAACGTTATTGGCTGGATTTACCCAACAAGAATATATCTTTTCAAGATTTTCTGGATTTTCAAGTGCCTTATTAGGTAATGACCTCAGAACCTTTAATACATCAAGTCGAGATGCTGAAATCGTATTATCAGGATTTGATGATGAATGGGCCATCAGGTCTCTTCTGGGCCGGATAAACTATAGCTATCAAGGTAAATACCTATTTACGGGCAATATTAGAAGGGACAGTTCATCGAGGTTTTCTGAAGACAATCGACATGGGGTATTTCCATCTTTTTCTTTAGGATGGGTGTTGAGCGAAGAAAAGTTTTTAAAAGACAGTAAGGTGGTTAATAACTTAAAATTAAGAGCAGGGTACGGCGAATTAGGAAACCAAGAAATACCCCCTTATGGATTCCAATCCACCTTGATCACCTATGCAAACTATGTGTTTGGAAATAGTGTCGCTACAGGAGTCACTCAAACAACTTTAGCGAATCAAGACTTGAAATGGGAAACCTCTACTCAAACCAATATTGGATTGGATTTGGCGATGTATCAAAACAAATTACAACTGAGTGTTGAGTACTTTATTAAGGAAACAAAAGACATCATCTTGCGAGCTCCCCTTCCAGGATCATTGGGCATTACGGAATTACCACTAGTCAATGCAGGAAATATTGAAAATAAAGGGGTGGAATTAACGGCGAATTACAGAACCAATATGGGTGATCTCCGTCTTGAATTGGGGGCCAATGCTACCTTTTTAGAAAACACGGTAAAATCTCTTGGAATCGGTCTTCCCATTGAGGGAAGGTTCCCTGACGGGGATGGCTCTGTACTACAAGTCATCCGAGAAGGAGAAACCATCAACAGTTTTATTGGGCATGTGACCGATGGCATTTTTCAAAACAAAGCAGAAGTGGAGGCTCATGCCAACCAATCCAATGCAGCCCCAGGTGATATTCGGTTTAAAGATCTAGATAACAATGGGGTGATCAATGATGACGATCGAAAAATATTGGGGAAACCAGTTCCCGATCTTTCCTACGGCTTTACGGCTTCGCTCGACTATAAAAATATAGACGTTTCAATATTTCTTCAGGGTTTGGCCGGTCTTGAAATCTATAACGGTCTGAGGTATTGGAGTGAGGGTCTTTCTGAAATTACTAATCATACCACCGTAGCCTTAGACCGATGGACCGGGCCAGGAACTTCCAATACCATACCACGGGCTGTTCTGGGAGATCCCAACTTTAATCGTCGGGCATCCGACCGGTTCCTAGAAGACGGATCTTTTTTGAGATTAAAAAACATTGCCATTGGGTATTCAATCCCCCAAAGGGCATTGGATCGTTTTGGAAATGGATTCGTTTCAAGTTTAAGGATTTATTTTTCAGGGCAAAATTTACTAACCTTTACCGATTATTCGGGATACGATCCAGAAATTGGGATTGGGTTTAATCAGGGCGTCGAAGTCGCTAATCAAGGGGTAGACTATGGAATCATTCCACAGCCAAAAACGATTTTGGTGGGATTACAATTACAATTTTAATTTGAATATCATGAATAATAAAAGGTATCAATGCCTAAGTATCATGAGTTTTTTACTCATTTGTTGTGGCATATCTGCGTGCAAAAAAGACTTTTTAGTCCGTGATAATCCCAATGAAATCATCAGCAGTGAATTTTATCAAAGTGAGCAAGATGCATTACAGGCTTTAAACTCGGTTTATGCGGTGTTACAACATCAAGATCTTTTTAAAGAAGCCTATTGGTTTATTTTGGATGGCATGGATGATCACCGTGGATGGATTTCTTTGGAAGATGCTGTCAATGATGCGATGTATCTTTTTAACTTCACCCCTCAAGTGGCCAGATCCAATAGCATGTGGGATGCATTGTATCGAGGGATCTTTAGAGCTAATTTGGTTATCAACCGTGTAGGGGACATGGAAGATTTTGCCTTAAAAAATCGCATCCTTGGTGAGGCTCGATTTTTAAGGGGATGGTATTATAATGAATTGGCGACTATGTGGGGGGGGGTTCCCATTGTTTTGGACGAAATCACGGTGGACAGCCAGTACAACTTTCCAAAATCATCGCGGCAAGAAGTTTATGCTCAAGCCGAGACTGATTTTAAATTTGCGGAAAATAATTTACCAAAAAAATCAGAATATAGCTCTTCCGATGCTGGAAGAGCCACTTCAGGGGCAGCCAGTGCCTATTTGGGAAAATCTTTTTTGTTTCAGAAGAAATGGACTCCAGCCATTCAGCAATTCGAAAAAGTAATAGCTTCTGGTGAATACAAACTAATGGAAAAGTATGCTGAGAATTTTTCAGAAGAAACAGAAAACAATGCCGAGTCTGTATTTGAAATTCAATTTTCAGGAGATGGCACTGCCCTATGGAGTGATGATCAGCCGGCTAGTGCCGAGCATAATTTTTTGACTGTTCGATATTTTTATTGGAGGCAAACAGGTGGCATGTTAAATTTTAGAAGGAACCAATACTTTGGTCCAAAGTGGGCGGGCATTGGTCCCCGACGAATGGCAACTTTTAGTAGTGAAAGAGGCCCTGGTGAAGGCCCAAGAATAACAAAACATGTGAATACTGAGTTAGTTATACGTCAAAAATCCGATGTTAATCTCCGAGACATGCGTTACTCAGATGTCTTGTTAATGTATGCTGAAGCTCTTAATGAAAACGGACAAACCCCAGAGGCGATTGTCCAAATTGATTTAGTGATCGAAAGAGTTCGAAAAGAATTTGGATTGGCGGATGCTTCTGAATGGACGGGCATTACAGAACTAAAGACGGTGGCACAGCTAACGGGTGGAGACCATAGTGGGTGGCCATTGTTTTTGACGGGTATCGATCAAGATGGTATCAGAAATGTCATCAAGCATCAACGATCGATTGAATTCATGCATGAATGGAAACGCTACAAAGATTTGGTGCGGTGGGGCGATGCCGCCGATGCCATTGTGATCGAAGATGATGATGGTAATGAAACTTCTCCATTTGTTGCAGGGAAACATGAGTTGTTTCCCATCCCACAGGCTGAAATTGATGGAAACGCAGGCCTAACGGCGGCCGATCAAAACCCAGGTTATTGAATTTTTAATGTATAGCCTATGAACTATTCAATAACCCCATTTGGGCGTTATTGAATAGTCGCCCTGAATCAAAAGTTGATGTTGCAATTAAGACGAGTTTTATTGATGCCGTCCACTCTGCTGTTGACGTTCCTTTATTTTTCTTGTTCCTTAGGTGAAAAGAAAGGATCGGCATTTGATCAAAATGAATTACAAAAATCCAACCTTGACAAACTCAATGAACAATTTTATTTAGGTTCTCATTTGGCCCGAGAACCAATGCCTCCTATGGCCGAGATGAAACGTGATATGGAAATTTTAAAATCCAAGGGTTTCAATCTCATCAAACTTCAGCAGTCATGGGGAGCTGATGAACAAATTGAGGGTCAATATGATTTCAGTAAATATGAGGAATTGATTGCCTACGCAAAAGAGTTAGAGATGTATGTTTATTTTGGATTGACCATGGAGCAAGCCCCAGCTTGGTTGTATGAAAAGTATCCGGATGCCAGAATGGTTTCCAGAAGTGGATTAACCATCATGCATGAAGCTCAAGCCCCAGTTCCAGCCGATGGCAAACCAGGCCCCAACTTTGATCACCCGGGAGTCAAATCAGCCCAGAAGAAATTCATCAAAGCTCTCGTGGAAACCCTAGGCAAACATGACAATATTTTAGTATGGAATACCTGGCAAGAAATTGGCTATTGGTCCGAACAGATTGTTGGAGAAACCATTGACTATAGTGATTATACACTCTCGACCTATAGAGATTGGCTAAAAGAAACCTATCGATCATTAGATTCATTGAACGGTCAGTGGAATACTCGGTACAAGAAATGGGAGCATATAAAACCTAATCGAGGTTACAAGAGGCGATTTACCATGCCTCAAGAAGTGAGCTTTAGTTATTTTATGGACAACATCAAAATCACTAGGACACTTGAAGAGAGAATGAATATTATCAAGCAATACGATCCTTTCAATCGTCCGGTGTTTACCCATTTAGGAAGTTGGAATTATGGATCTGGTAAAGATTGGCGCTGGGCTCGAGCCAATGATTTTTTAGGATCTTCTTCATATCCAGCATCCAATTGGGGTGAATTTGACGCCTGGGATGATGGCATAGGAAGTCCCCCCATCAAGCACATCGCTTTAAAACATGAAATATGGCGCATGCTGGCTTTACGATTGGATTTTTTACGATCGAGCAATCCAGAGGGAAATCCCGTATGGAGTGCTGAGTTTCAAGGGGGTCCTGTTTCAACGGGATTCCATAAAGGGAGGGTCCCCTCCAAAGACGATATGAGACGTTGGTTGTACACTTCGATAGGTGCAGGCGTGAACACCATTTCATTTTGGGTTACCAGAGCTGAAATCATGATTCATGAAACCAACGGATTCAGTTTATTGGATAGCGACGGTCAAACCACGGAAAGATTAGATGAAGTCGCCAGAATAGGAAACGCCTTGATTAAACATCAAGATATTTTTTCTCAACCTTCATATGTTGGTGGGAATGTAGCTATTTTTATTAATGAAGACAACCACCAAATATGCAAAAACATGTTGAATGGTGGTCAAAATCTGGAGTATTCCACTAGAGGGTGGCATCGTTTATTATGGGAGCAAAATATACCGGTAGACTTCATTGAATCTTCTTATTTGGATGAAATAGATTTAAGCCAATACAATATGATTATCATGCCTTTTCCATTATCAATCAGTGATAATTCATTAGAAAAATTAGGGAACTATGTTCGAGAAGGAGGGAATTTAGTCAGTGAGGCAGGCATTGCTCGATATTCGAAAGACTCCTACAGCATCCGTGGAGAAATGTCTCAAGCAGCTCAAGAGTTATTTGGAGTTAGACAAGTTAGTTTCACCATGGTTCGGGAACCCAATAATGAAAAGAGATGGTCACCATGGGATCGGACTTGGGGTGAATTTCTAGAGTCCACATTTTTACAAGGAACCGATGTATTAGAAGGAGATCAAACCTTGGCCAATGTCTATATTCAGACTTATGCTCCCATCAATAGCATCCCGATTTTGAAATATAATAATCGAGTGGCTGGTACGGTGCGGGATCATGGCCAGGGAAAAGCATGGCTATTGGGAACCTATGTGGGGCATAATGGTAATGCATACAAAAATGAGTCAACCAATCAATTTGTCGAAAAACTCTTGGCTTTATGCAATGTTCATTCCTTACATGATGGTGAATTTTTCATTCGAAAAAGAAAAATTGAAGGTAAAGAGGCCATCATCATCACAAACCCAACAGCTCGTCGACTCACAGAAAATATCTCAGTAGGGACATGGTCTAAAGCAACGAATCTCTTTGATCAACCCCTTGAGATAGTTGATCAAACAATTGAAATTTCTCTTGAGAGTTTAGATGTCGAAATTATATTGCTACAGTAAAAAGAGTCTGAAAATGATCTTCAAAGCGTGGATTTTTGGGTTTTTATTTTTGGGGATTTCGATTCAAAATGGGCTTTCCAGTCAAACAAATACGTTTAATCATTCAATACAAAGTATAAAAAAGCCAGATACCATTTTGGCATCGAGTCCTCCGATGGGTTGGAACAGTTGGAACTATTTTGGAAAACAACGAATAAATCAAGAACTAGTCAAACAAATTATTGATTCCATAGCAGATCATGGACTGAAAGATGCTGGGTATGAATATGTCGTTATAGATGGCGGATGGAGAGACACCAAATTAGGTCCACAGGGCCAGTTACTAAGCCATCCAGAAAAATTCCCCGATGGTATGAAAGTATTGGTGGATTATGCCCATGCCAAAGGATTGAAGTTTGGACTACATACGGTCCCTGGATCGCATGACTGCATCAATGATCCCGTGGGAGGATTTGGTAAAGAGGAAATTCATATACAACAGTTTGTTGATTGGGGCATTGATTTTGTCAAATTAGATATGTGCATTTTGAAAGATGGATGGACTGAAGAGTTATTAAAAGAAACCTATTTTAAGTGGCACCGATTGCTCAATGAAAAATCCAACAAGCGTATTATCTTTAGTATTAGTGGTTATAAATTCAGAACATGGAATCCCCAAATAAGCCATATGTCACGAACTACTGGTGATATCAGTGCTCGAGTAGGAGGAATGTCTGGAACGGATGCTGTTTTTGATGGTAGTATTTCTGAAAATGAGTCCACATGGAAAGTGTACACCATCATGGAAGTGGCAGAAGAAAATAATAAGTGGTATCGTTATGCTGGTAATGGATATTGGAATGATCCTGATATGTTGGTTACCGGAGATCATGGCATGAGCATTGCCGAACAAAAAAGCCATTTTGCTCTATGGTGCATCATGTCTTCACCATTAATGTTGGGCAATAATCCATTGGAGATAAGCCAGGAGGAACGAAAAATCATATTAAATCGAACCGCTATTCGAATCAATCAAGACTCCACTCAACAAGGCAAAAGAATTTTACAAGATGAATCATCTGAAGTATGGGCAAAAAAATTACGTGGCGGGCATGTGGCTGTTCTATTATTGAATCGTTCTATAGTTGATGAAAAACGCATCAAAATAGATTTAGAAACATTAGGAATAGATAGAACAGTAGACGTTATTGATGTCTATGAGAATAAAGTTCTTGATCAATCCAACAAATCAATTTCCTATACAATTAAACCACAGTCTAGTTTATTTTTGTTATTAGAACACTGAATATGAGATTATCAACATCGTTTTCACATCGATTAATGATTTCGATTGGTTTCATGTCTTTTGTTGTACAATCTCATGGACAAAATCAATCAGAAAAGTATGAACTAAATTATTTGAATGTTAGAGAAGGTATCGGCCCTTTTCAGCAGAAAGGGGACTTAAAAAACCGGCCTGATATTTATGTGATTACGGTTGATATGTTATCGCCAGATGTTTATTTACCATCTCGAGTACTCCAAAAATATATCCACACGCCTCATTTAGATCAGCTAGCGGAATCAGGAACCGTGTTTAATAAAGCATTTAGTACCTCTCCACTTTGTGGCCCTTCAAGGGCCACGATTTTGACGGGAAGGCATCAATCTTATTTGACCAATGGGGACCGTGCCCCTCTTGGAATGAAACGTAACCTCGGTGAACAAGACATCATCTTTCCAGAATATCTAAAAAAATCGGGTTACGAATTAAAGCATATTGGGAAGTGGCATGTAGGGGCTGAAAAATTCGTGCAAACGTTTGGTGAAAGCCAACACGGTTGGGATCGATGGGCTCCACCGCTTGAAGACGATGAATTGTATGTTGCTTATCTAAACGATAAAAAAGTAAAACCACAGAAATATTCTAAAGAAATTTTTGGGATGCAGTATGACCGTCAAACCAAGGGCAATTCTTTAGGGGGTTGGATTGTACAACAAGATAATCAGCCATTTCCATTAGAAGCTCATTATTCTGTTTTTTTAGCCGAGTTAGCAAAACAAAGACTTGATAATTTTAAGCACAAGAATGCTGATCAACCGGTTTTTTTGCAATTAGAATTTTTTGATCCACATCAACCATATTCTATACCAGCTGGTTTTGAAGAACGTTATGAAACGCTCAAAAAAGTGGTTAAATTGCCTGCCAGTTATCAAAGAGTCCTTGATTCAAACTTTTCTCAATTACAAGGGGAAGATAATATTTACGAGTTATATCGTCAGTATTGGGGCTTATACGATCAAGAGATGCTCAAGGATTATATTATTGGGCATTTGCTACAAATGGAAGTGGTTGACAAGGCCGTAGGAATGTTTTTTGATTATTTAAAAGAAAAAGGATTGTGGGAAAAATCAGTCGTTATTTTTTATGCTGATCATGGCGACATGAACGGTCGAATGGGGATGGCTGACAAGGGAGTATATTTTCAACCTGATATCTTTCGACTCCCAATTTATATCAAAGAGCCTAGCAATAGCAATAAGGTAAAGGTTGTTGACTCTCCTGTTTCCACTTTGGATATTGGTCCTACGATATTAGACTATGCTGGCATCAAGACCCCAGAATATATGGAAGGAGAAAGTTTAGTATCGGTTATTAAAGGTAACCAACGTTCCAAACTACATCATGTGTTTCAAACGGGTTGGCATGTGGGGGTTAACTATGGATTTGGTTATCAATTTCAAGTGGATGAAACGCACTGGTTTTATGGTTATAATCTATCGACGGGAACACAAGAGCTCTACAATATCGATGCCGATACTCAAATCAATCACTTTTATGATTCAGATAAAGAAGAATTAAGAAAATACATCATCACTGAAGTGGCGAAGATCATGCAAGCAGATAATCGATGGCTCGGTTATTGGGCCGGCTTTAGACTTCATAATGCTAGTTATTTGCCCATTGCAACAGATGATATGCAAATGTTCAAACCCAAAAAACTAAACTAAAGAAGCTTTAATGTCTACCCATCAATTATACAAACCGTTACTATAACCAAGGTAACCAAAAAAAGGTTTATACAAAACCCATTATTTAGTAATTGATTATTTAAAAAAGTGACTGGGAAGCGAAGAGAAAAGGGGAACTTGCTTTACTTTGTTCTCATATGTATTATTACTGCGTTTGGGGGATTCTTGTTCGGATTTGATACCGCAGTCATTTCTGGAGCAATAAGTCCCTTATCAGATTATTTTCATTTGGAAAACGAACCAGTCCTTTTAGGCTGGGTAGTCAGTTCTGTTTTATTGGGAAGTGTCATCGGAGCGGCCTGTTCTGGTATAGCCGACTACATAGGTCGAAAAAGAACTTTAATTATTGCTGCCGTATTATTTACGTTTTCAGCTTTGGGTTCCGCGATGGCTGAAACTCTTTGGTTCTTTATCAGCTTCCGTTTAATGGGTGGATTGGGTGTCGGTATAGCTGCTATGGTTGTCCCTCTTTATATTTCTGAAATTTCACCTGCTAAAATCAGAGGTAGAATGGTGGCTATGTATCAACTATCAATCACATTTGGAGTGCTGATTGCTTATTTCAGCAATGACTTTTTTAGATCGATAGCTGAAGGATTTGTTGCTAACGAAAATTCATCCATGCTTATTATGTGGTTTATGGGAGATGTCTGGCGATTGATGTTAGGCTCAGAATTAATTCCAGCCACAGCTTTTTTGATATTACTTTTTTTTGTCCCTTTGAGTCCGAGGTATGCCCTTTCTATTGGTTATAAAAATAAAGCCCTTTCTATTTTATCCCGTGTCAATGGACATGACATGGCGGTCAAGGAGATTCAAGAGATGAATGAATCATTAAAACTAGAAAAAGGGACTTTTTCTCAACTGTTTCATCCTGAATTGAGAAAGCCCACGTTTATCGCCTTGTTTTTGGCGATCATTTCTCAATTAAGTGGTATTGACATCATCCTGCATTACGGCCCATTGATTTTAGAGCGGGGAGGACTTACTTTTGGGGAATCGCTTAATGGACAAATTATATTTGGAGTGGTATTGGTGGTTTTTACGACCATAGCCATGTGGAAGGTCGATCGGGTTGGTAGAAGAAAATTATTACTCATCGGTAATTTTGGGGTTGTCATTTCTCTTTTGGTCATTGGGTTTTTGTTTCATTTGAATCAAAATGTGGAAACCCCACTCATTATTGCCATTTCCTTTTTTATTGCCAGTTTTTCTTTTTCTCTCGGTCCGATCCCTTGGATTATCATGTCAGAAATTTTCCCAACCAAAATTAGAGGACGAGCGATGGCTCTAGGGACCCTTGCTTTATTTGGTTCGAATTGGTTGGTGGCTCAAATGTTTCCATGGACATCGCAAGTTCTTGGTGAAAATGGCACCTTTTGGTTGCTCGCTGGTTTGTCAACTTTAACATTTCCTTTTGTAATGAAAGTTTTGCCTGAGACCAAAGGAAAAACACTAGAAGAAATAGAGAACCATTGGCGAAATTGTGCGTAAATTAATTGGTCACACGATCGTGTTTAACCTAGTGAATGTCTGGTTTTTAATACGACACTATATCATGGAGCTAATACTGATCTGTGTTTTCAATGACTTTTCGAAGCCAAGCCATCATCGTTTGATTTCATTATGGTTAA
>JAPOSZ010000015.1 GCA_026709415.1 Flavobacteriaceae bacterium | reverse complement strand
GACAAAAACAAAATGATAAAAACAAATTGTCAAATAAAAAGAAGGGAATTTTCGATTAAATCCTTTATTTTAGCGAAAAGCCGAAATTTTAGTGCAAAGGTCTCCTACATTGACTTTAATTCTGATTTCATCATCTGAAAATGGTGTTCGAAACGCCATAAATCACCATAATGATAGACAATGTCAAGAGCCTTTTCCTTTTCAAGAGATCTTATCCATGAAATCCATCATCATGTTTATCCTTATCAATGGCCTCTTGACTGATTTTGGATTTGTTTTTTTTAACAGTAATAAATTTAGTTGTCGATGTCCGATACCGTGCAGAATATCTTTGCAAGTAGTGTCATAACAAATTGAAAAAACAAGACGAATTTAGGCTGAACAAGAAGTGGTTACGATTTAGAGATAGTTACATAATCGAGGTCAATTATGAATAATATATTGAAAAACAAGTAATTATGACAAAAACCTAAAAAATGACTTGAATCAGTTCAAATATAGATTAATTTGATTATTTGAGTCTGTTACAGAATCAAGCGGGGTGTTGTTAACTGGAAAATTAGAGATGGGGTTCGATTTCTGGTTTTCTTACAGTAATATCAAGTGCATCGGATTTTTTATCCCATGAGATGATCAAATCATCACCTTCTTTGATATCATCACTGACAATTTTCTCAGCAATCAAATCTTCGATGTGTTTTTGTATCGTTCTTTGAAGTGGACGAGCACCATACTTTTCATCATAACCTTCTTTAGTGATGAATTCGATGGCCGAATCCTCAATATTGAACGTATAATTTAGTTTTTCGAGCCTCACAAATAAACGGGCGATTTCGATTTCAACAATTTTACCAATATGTTCCCTATTGAGTTTATTAAATATGATCACATCATCGACTCGATTTAAAAACTCAGGAGAAAAAGTCTTTTTTAATTCATTATTGATAACACTCTTTTCATGAGCATCTGATTGCGATTTTCGGGCTACGGTTTCAAAACCAACCCCTGATCCGAAGTCTTTGACCTTTCTTGAACCGATATTGGATGTCATGATGATGATGGTATTTTGAAAGTTCACTTTTCTTCCAACACTGTCTGTCATAAACCCATCATCTAATACTTGCAACAAAATATTGAAGATATCGGGATGTGCTTTTTCTATTTCATCCAGAAGGACCACACAGTAGGGTCGCCTTCTGACTTTTTCACTTAATTGTCCACCTTCTGAATATCCCACATATCCTGGAGGCGCACCAATGAGTCTAGAAATAGAAAACTTTTCCATAAACTCACTCATGTCCACTCGAATTAAGTTTTCTGAAGAATCAAATAGTTCTGAAGCCAATACCTTGGCGAGTTGCGTTTTGCCTACACCGGTTTGACCTAAAAAGATGAATGAACCAATTGGTTTTTGAGGATTTTTAAGACCGGCTCGGTTTCGTTGTATGGCTTTTACAATCTTTTCAACGGCTTCATCCTGACCAATAATTTTCTTTTGAATAATCTCAAACAACTTGGAGAGTTTTGTTTTTTCATCCAAAACAATTTTACTCACAGGAATGTTAGTCATCATGCCTACAACTTCAGCTATTTCTTCTTCACTGACTAAGGGTTTATCATTTTGGGCCCCTTCATTCCATCTTGATTGAGCTAGCTCAAGATTTTTTTTAGCTTCATTTTCATCATCTCGAAGTTTAGCAGCTAGTTCATATTGTTGTTCCAAAACTTTTGAGTCTTTTGCTCTTTTGATTTCATCAAGTTGATGTTCTAATTCTAAAATATCTGAAGGGACTCTAATATTGCTGATATGAACTTTTGACCCAGCTTCATCTAATGCATCGATGGCTTTATCTGGCAAACTTCTTTCGGTCATGTAACGGTTGCTCAACTCAACACAAGCAATCAAAGCCTGGTCGGTGTATATGACATTATGATGGGACTCATAACGAGCTTTGATTTGTTTGAGGATTTCCAAGGTATCTGCAGCCGAAGGTTCCTCTACAATAATTTTCTGAAACCGTCTTTCTAGGGCGCCATCGCGTTCGATGTGTTGTCTATATTCATCAATCGTCGTTGCACCAATACATTGTAATCGGCCTCGAGCCAAAGCTGGCTTAAACATATTTGAAGCATCCAAACTTCCTGCGGCTCCTCCGGCCCCTACGATCGTATGGACTTCATCAATGAATAAGATGATATCCTTTTGGTTTTCTAATTCATTCATCAAGGCTTTCATACGCTCTTCAAACTGGCCTCGATATTTTGTCCCAGCCACTAGGCCAGCGATATCGATTGAAATGATTCGTTTATTGAATAGAACTCGAGAAACTTGTTTATTGACTATTCGAATGGCCAGGCCTTCAACAATTGCCGTTTTGCCAACACCAGGTTCTCCGATCAATAGCGGATTATTCTTTTTACGTCGGCTCAATATTTGTGATAGTCGAGCAATTTCATTGGTGCGTCCGACAACGGGATCTAATTGGCTTTTTTTAGCAAGATCTGTGATATCTCTTCCAAAATTATCAATCACTGGGGTTTTTGAATCTTTTTGAGATGAAGATCTGGAAGAATCTTTTGAACCCTCAAAAATTGGATTGGGTTTACTTGATCTTGAAGAACTTTTTTCGCTAATAGGGAATTCCATTCGAGGTAAGCGATATTTTCTTTTTTCTTCTGTTTTATTCTCACTAAAATTAGATTTGACTTTGCCATAAGTCACCCCCAATCTTTCAAAAGTTTTGGTGGTTGGATCGTTTTGATTTCTAAGAATGCATAATAAAAGATGTCCTGTATTGATGTGATCGCTATTGCTGTATTTGGCTTCAGCAAAACATTCTTTCATGGCGCGTTCAGCTTGTTGTGTTAATCCCATTTCACTTTTGGTGGGTGTATCATCACCAAGATAAATAGCCAAATTGATGCTCTCAATTTTTGTTTTCAGATGATCTAGGTTGATATTGAGATTTTTAAAGATTTTAACAGCCATATTGTCACCTTCACGAAGGATTCCCAGTACTAAGTGTTCTGTACCGATGAGGTTGCTTCTCAAACGCTCTGCTTCTTCTTTACTAAAAACCAAAACCTCTTTAATCTTTGGAGAGAACTTTTTATCCATGGATATTCTGTTAAGTCAAATGTAATTTATTCGTAGATAAAATTATATCAACAAAATTTTAAAAAACTATTTTTTTGGAAATAATAATCAATGACGGTTGCTATTTTATAGAATTTATAAATAATAAGAGTATCCCTCCCCATAGAATGGGAAAAAATCAATCAACTTCATATTTAAAATTCACATAAAAAGTAATTGATCAGATTTTGTGTAGGAAATAATAAACCCACGTACCAAAAATCAAATAAAAAGTAATTTAATGGGACGAATTTTCGCATGAAGATGTCCATAAAAATCGCTAAGAATAATGCGAATTTCTGTAATTTGTGAGGCTCAAATAAATAGAAGTTTTAAGCTTCAAATATTGATTTTTAATAAAGTTTAATGGATAATGGAGAAAAGCTAGTCCCCGCTAGTATTGATAGGGAAATGAAGACCGCTTACATTGATTACTCAATGTCAGTGATAGTATCTCGAGCATTGCCCGATGTTAGAGATGGACTCAAGCCAGTGCACCGAAGAGTTTTATATGGCATGCATGAGTTAGGTGTCAGATCTAATTCCGCTTACAAAAAATCGGCTCGTATTGTCGGTGAAGTATTAGGTAAATATCACCCACATGGTGATAATTCTATTTATGATACCATGGTTCGAATGGCTCAAGAATGGAATTTAAGGTATTTGCTGGTTGATGGTCAGGGAAATTATGGATCGATTGATGGGGATGCACCAGCCGCCATGCGTTATACGGAGGCTAGAATGCAAAAAATATCAGAAGCTCTTTTGTCGGATATCGAAAAAGAAACGGTAGATTTTCGATTAAACTTTGACGACTCTTTACAAGAGCCTGAAGTATTACCGAGTAAAGTTCCAAATCTGTTAATCAATGGATCCTCTGGAATTGCCGTCGGTATGGCAACTAACATGGCACCTCATAATCTCAATGAAGTTATCGATGCCACAGTTTCCTATATCGATAATTCAAGCCTAGGCATTGCTGAATTAATGGACCATATCAAAGCGCCTGATTTTCCAACAGGTGGAATTATTTACGGCTATCAAGGAGTTCTTGACGCATATAATACTGGAAAAGGACGAATTGTAATGCGAGCTAAAATCGATCGAGAATTGATTCAAGATAAAGAGTGCTTTATAGTGACGCAACTACCATATCAAGTCAATAAAGCGGATTTAGTAGCCAAGACTGGAAAACTCATCAACGATAAAAAAATTGATGGAATCAGTCTCATTCGAGATGAATCCGATAGAGATGGTATACGGATTGTGTACTTTATCAAAAAAGGATTTAATCCCAATGTGGTCTTAAACAATTTGTATAAAAAAACAGCGTTACAATCTTCTTTCAACATCAACAACATTGCATTGGTTGAAGGACGTCCTAAGTTATTGAATGTCAAAGATTTGATTCGTTATTTTGTACATCATAGACACCAAGTTATTGTCAGACGTCATGAATTTGAACTCAAAAAGGCTGAAGAAAGAGCTCACCTATTAGAAGGTCTTATTATAGCAAGCAATCATATTGATCGGGTTATTCAATTGATCCGAGATTCAGAAAGTCCTGATTTTGCAAGAGAAAAATTAATACGAGAATTTAGTTTGAGCGAACTCCAAGCAAAAGCTATTGTGGAAATGAGATTAAGGCAATTAACGGGGCTAGAACAATCTAAATTACATTCAGAGTTTGACGAACTAACCGAAAAGATTAAATCCTATAAACGAATTTTATCTAGCAAAGACTTGAGAATGCAGATTGTCAAACAAGAACTTATCGATACAAAAGAACGTTTTGGTGATGCACGCCGTACCCAAATTGATTATCAAGGTGGGGAATTTCAAATTGAAGATATGATCCCCAATAAACAAGTGGGGATTACGGTATCCAACCAAGGGTATATTAAGAGAACATTACTTGAAAACTATCGGACTCAAAATAGGGGAGGAAAAGGTCAAAAGGCATCAGATACCAAAACAGAAGATTTTATCGAAAAAATTTACGTGGCCACAATGCATCAATACATGATGTTTTTCACTGACTTTGGAAAATGCTATTGGCTGAGAGTTTATGAACTACCAGAAGGATCTAAAACTTCAAAAGGAAGACCAATACAAAATCTGATCAAACTAGAAAATGGTGAAAAAGTCCAATCCATTATCTGTGTTCAAAATCTTAAAGACAAAGATTATATCGACAACCACTATGTTGCCATGGTCACTAAGAAAGGGATCATAAAAAAAACATTGTTGAAGAATTTGTCAAATATTCGTACTAATGGAGTCAAAGCCATGAAGATGTTTCCCGAAGATGAATTGTTAGCAGCAAAATTGACGGATGGTAAATCTCAAATATTAATGGCCAAAAAATCAGGTAGAGTCATCCGATTTGATGAATCTAAAGTATCGCCAACTAGTCGGTATTCAAGAGGAGTTAAAGGAATCAAGATTGATAAAAAAGCCGATTATTTAGTGGGCGTGGTTTCCGTTGAGAATGAAAAAAAGGATTTGTTAGTCATTTCCGAAAATGGGTATGGTAAACGATCTGCTATTGGAGATTATCGTTTAACCAACCGTGGTGGAAAGGGAGTCATTAGTCTTAAAATCACTAAAAAAACCGGAGATTTAATCGCCATTTTAGGTGTTCAAGAAACAGATCAATTGATGATTATCAATCAATCTGGAATTGCTATTCGAACTTCATTAGAAGCTATTAGAGTCATGGGAAGAAGTACTCAGGGGGTTAAAATCATTGAACTCAACGATGGAGACAAAATTGCTTCGGTTACCAAAATTGGGCAAGAATTAATACAGCAAGAAGATTAGACTTTTTATCTATTTTTATAAATTAGCAGACATTCGCTAAAAAAATAACCAAATAATGAGAAATTTAAACTGGATTTTAATCATTTGTTTTATTACAGCCAACGCAGTCAGTGCTCAAAAGAGAGAGTTGAGAACTGCCAACAAAATGTTTGAAAAAGGTCAATTACAAGAATTAAAAGCCTACCTTGATGAAAATCAGGCTATTTTTGATAATGCTGACCAAGGTATCTTAGATGACTTGAGTGTATTACAAGGAAAAATTGCTCGACTAGATCGTGACTACTCCAAGGCATTAGAAATTATAAAATCTTTAGAATCTAAAGAATCTTATGCAGAGCAAGTGAGTATCATGAAAGATTCTTTGGCTAATGATTTAATTTCAGAAGCCATAGAGGCTAATGAAAACAGCAATTATGGAAGCGCCGCCGAGAAACTTTATATGAGCTATTTGCTCCGTCCGGATCAATATCAAGATTATCTTTATTTCGCTGCTTCAAGTGCCATAACCGCAAGGGACACTTTAACTGCACTAGATTATTATAATCAATTAAAAGATATCCAATACGAAGGCATTCAAACGAAATATTTTGTAACGGACAAAAGTACTGGAGAAGAACTTGAAGTTTCATTATCTGAATATGAAATTTTTCAACGTTCAAAAGACTATGAAAATTTTCGAACAGAACAAACCCCATCGAGATATCCAGAAATAGTAAAAAATCTTGGAGTTTTATATTTACAAATTGGAGAAATGGATACTGCATTAGGAGTCATTCAAGAAGCCAGAAAAGAAAATCCCGAAGACTTAGAATTGATTTTAACAGAAGGAAATATCTATATCCAAATGGATGAAAAAGAAAAGTTTTTAGAATTAACGGAAATGGCAGCGGAAAGAGATCCTGACAATGCCGTTATTTTTTTCAATTTAGGTGTAGTTACTTCGGATTTGGGAGAAAAAGAAAAAGCACTTGAGTATTATGAAAAGTCCATTGCATTAGATCCCACATATATGAATGCATATTTGAATTTGACAAATCTTATTTTAGAAGATGATCAAAAGATAGTTGATGAAATGAATAATCTAGGCACTTCTAAAGCCGATGATGCTAAATATGAAGAATTGAAAGCGCAGCGAGAAACGCTATATCTTGAGACCATACCTCTTTTAGAAAAAGCTTTGACCATTGAAAACAATTGTGGGGTAATTCGCACGCTTCAAAATATTTATAATGTGCTTGATGATTCTGAAAAATTGAATCAATACAGAGATTTGTACAACCAGGATTGTTCTGTTGAATCGGAATAATTGGGCCTCATAGATAAACGTCAAAAAACCTATTCGCTAACGAAGTGTCGTAAATCTAAAATAAAATGTGTGTCTTGTGTTAACACGTATTCTGTTGCCCGAAATTAGGACAGTCGTTTAGGTTATACTTGCAGGAGCTATTTTTATCATATGAGGCGATGACAAGAGACTCTAAGGTTAAGGTTGCTTAAAGAATATCAAAGTAGATAGGAACTAGCTCCGCCGTTTTGAAGTTCGTCCTATTCCAATACCCAATTGGAAAAAAGAGTTTAAACAACGAGCCAGAGGCTTGTTCTATCGTTCCAATGCTCGAAAATCGGAGGATCAGAAACAAAAATAATGGGATCATTGCTACCAAATCATTGGTCAGCAGAAGATGGACATGGAGTTCTATTTGCTAAGCATGTCATAATGTCGACCAAGGCTTATGAGCACATACATTGTTCATGAAGGATACATCAATTATTCGTTATATCTAAAAATATCGATAAAAAATCAACTTATAATACAAGAGAGATTGATTCAATAAGTCAATCTCAAAATTTTAGAAACATCTCGAAAAAACCGTTTCAGAACAAACCCAAGGTGCCTCCGAACCATTCGGGCGATTATTATACGGACAAGGGAAATAAACTATGAATCAAATTAAACCTTAGTGACTTCCCCAGTCAAGTGATTGATTAGGGTTGTTATGGTTGCACTAGATAGTTTAACTCGTAAGATAATAAAAGTCAAATGGGAGTAAACAATCCCAATGGCGTGAAATGATCAATACTAGGATTCATCTTATTTGTTTTATGCACTTTTGTATACAATACCTAAAATAAATAGTGCCAAACATTTAATTTTTTGGACTAAATTCCATTTCTTAAAAGTTATTTTTGTATCCCTTTTGGAGAGGTGCCAGAGTGGTAATGGAGCAGATTGCTAATCTGTAGTCGTGCAAGCGGCTCCAGGGTTCGAATCCCTGTCTCTCCGCATTTTTTTAATTACTTTCAATTTTTGTAGGTGATTTGATTTGTTGAAAAGTAATTTAAGATCGATTCAATCAGAATCAACATAATGGACGCGTAGCTCAGCTGGATAGAGCATCTGCCTTCTAAGCAGACGGTCATAGGTTCGAATCCTATCGCGTTCACTTTCTTTAGGAATAGATTCAAAAAAAAACAATTAAGCAGATTTATACGGATTCGGGTATATTAAAAATGTTACTTTCCAACTAGTGCTAGCTGATTTTTGATGTGTTTTTTATTTGAATTATAAAGTTTGTCAAAATGATTCGTTTAAAATTCATAAATTACTCATTATCTTGTTAGTACACAAACGAATTAATTTCGTGGAATAGGGAAAAAAGTGATCGTGTAATATTATTTTATAGAAGAGTCAAATGGAAGCACTCATCGAAAAAACGAAAACTACATATTCAATTCATAATAAACATAAAGAACCACTCAAGTTGATTCCATATATTGGTTGTAAAGCTGGGTTTAAACACGTATTTGATGAATTAATTGATGAAAAAGTTGAAAAAATTGAGATATATGACGTGTTTGGAGGGGGCGGGGCATTTTCATTTTATATGTGCGATAGATTTGGTTCTGAAAAAGTGAATTATAACGACAACAATAAAACGGTTGTTAACTTAATTTCTCATTTGCAAAAAAATCCAATGGAACTGTTTGATGGGTATCAAAATCACTATTATAATTCTATTGACAACGATGATTATTTCTACCTTATTCGTGAAAAGAACATTGAAAAAGAAATAGAAGGAGCGGTTAACTTTCTTTTTTTGTGTAAAAATGCATTTTCGGGTAAAATTCGATTTAATAAAAAAGGAAGATTTAATACTCCCAAAAGAAAAGGAAGTAGATGCCCAAAAATTGAATGGAATCATTTAAAGAGTTTAAGTCAAACAATTAAATACATGACCATTACAAATGAGGATTACCAATATTTCAATAGGGTCAAAAACAGTTTTATTTATTTAGATCCGCCGTATTTTAATAACACCAATGGACACTATAATGGCGTTTTATCATTACAAGAATTCAATTCATTTATGAGGAAAATTGAGAACGATAATTGTGTGATGCTATCGGAGCAAAATAATCCTGAAATATTCAATTTATCTAGTAAATACAAGGTATTTGACATTTTGCTGAAACGTTCCTTGCAATACGCTACAAAAAAATCATCATGTGAAATTATAGCTTGTAACTATTGATATGAAGGGAAACATTAATGCTTTGTTAGGTCAAAAAGGAGAAAAATTAATAGAGGATATTTTCAATGATATCAGCAGTGAGAGTGATATAGTTAAGAAAATATCGACTGTGTTTAATCATAAAAATCAAATTATCGATTGTTCAGCTAAAAGAGTCGGTTATAAAGGCAAAAAAACAGATGTGATTTTGAAGTTCCAGACCAAAACAGGATTCTATATACACAAGGCATCTGTTAAATCTTTCAAAGATGCTGGTTTTAATCAAATTCTGAGAACCAAAATTGATGCTTTTACGTCTGAGTTCAATATCTCTGAACACAATAGGTTTTTTAAAGAAGTAACCATTAACTGGGCATTAAAAAATCAGACAAATGGATAACAGATGATATTAGTGAAAAGACCATTGACATTTTTCAAAACATAGCTTTTGATATAATTAAGAAATCTCTACTAGGAGAAAACAATCCAGATCTGTTTATTTTGGTTAACCGAGCCAATCAGTCAATACATTTTTATCAAATGCAAGATTTACTTCAGAAAATTAAGACTGATGTATTGGTTTGCGTTTCAAATAGAGGGGTTGTGAATTTACACCCATGTTTCACCGTACAACGAAAAGGCGGGAACGGACAAAAGGATGATTCGAAGTATAGTAAAGGTGATTTACGCCATGGAGGTAATCAGATTCAAATAAAATCTAATTACTTTCTTTATCAAAAATGTGTGATTCTTTTGTTGTTTTCGATTCTTTCGCAGTTTATTTTTGAATAGTTACAATCAAAATAATATCATTAGCTACAGTTTCTCAATAAATAACTCATTTAATAGTTTTAGATCTAACAGACCATTTAAGATACTTTTTTCAACTTATTTTGCCATGTAGATTTATTGGCACTCCAAATTTAATTTTAATCTGTGTTTTTGAGTTATTAAGGGTTAAAACATGATTGTCGGCATACCAAAAGAAATTAAACCACAAGAAGCTCGAGTCGGAATGACGCCTTCTGGTGCACTTACTCTAATTGAAAATGGGCATAAGGTTTTAATTGAAACAAAAGCAGGCGAATTGAGTGGGTTTGATGATCAGTCTTATCGAGAAGTTGGGTGTGAAATTGCAAACAATATCCAACAAGTTTATCAGCGATCACAAATGATTCTGAAGGTAAAAGAACCGATAGAAAAAGAATATTCGTTAATCCGTAAAGAACATACTATTTTCACTTATTTCCATTTTGCTTCAAATAAAAAGCTAACAAAAGCCATGATGGATAGCAATGCAACGTGTATTGCCTATGAAACAGTCGAAGAAAGTGGACGCTTGCCTCTTTTGATACCCATGTCAGAAGTAGCTGGTCGAATGGCTACCCAGCAAGGTGCAAAATATCTAGAAAAACCACAGTTAGGATTTGGTATTCTTCTGGGTGGCGTGACGGGGGTTCCTCCGGCCAATGTGATGATTTTGGGTGGGGGAGTAGCCGGGACAGAGGCCGCAAAGATGGCCGCAGGCTTAGGGGCGAATGTGACTGTATATGATAATAATCTAGATCGACTTAGGGAATTAAATGACATCATGCCCCCCAATGTCACTCCCATTTATTCAACACATTTGAATATTCAACAAGAAATTCAACGGTCACATTTAATCATTGGTACGGTATTAATTCCAGGAGCTAAAGCTCCTAAATTAATCACCAAAGACATGCTCCAAAAAATGCATCATGGAACGGTTTTAGTCGATGTTGCTATTGACCAAGGGGGTTGTTTTGAAACTTCGGAGCCAACAACTCATCAAGATCCCATAAAAATTAAAAATGGCATTATCCATTATGCGGTCACCAACATGCCAGGTGCTGTCCCCAATACCTCAACTATTGCACTGACCAACGCAACTTTAAATTATGTATTGGAAATAGCCAATCAAGGGTGGCAAACCGCAGCGAAGAATAATTCAGCGATCGAAAAGGGACTCAATATTGTCAATGGAAAAATAGTTTCTCAACCAGTTTTTGATGCCTATAGAAATTGAGCGATTATTAGAAATTTTTAGTCAAAGAACGAACGATTTCATTTTCAGGAAAAAATTCTTTTAAAATGACTTTTAAAGCTGTATAAACGGGTATAGCGATAATCATACCCAGGGGGCTCGTGATGATACCAGTCGCCAGGATAACGATAAATATTTCCAAAGGGTGAGATTTTACACTAGTCGAGTAAATAAAAGGTTGACTAAAAAAATTATCAACTAACTGACCTAAAATAAAGCCAATGAGAACATACAAAGTCCTAGGGAGTATATAGGAAGTGAAATCTTCGCCAATAAAACTACTCATGGTTAATAGGGTAATCAAAACTCCGCCAATGATGGGACCGATGTAGGGGATAAGATTCATCAGAGCGCATAAAAAGGCAATGATGAAGGCATTTTTCACCCCAAAAATGGTCAACAAAATGGTGTATATGACGATTAAAATAGATACTTGCATGACCAAGCCAACAAAATATCGAGACAGTAGAATTTTGATTTTGCTCAACGAAGCGTTAACTCGATTTTTGATATTTTCAGGAGATAATGTCAATATCATTCTTTTTAAAAGCATACTATCTTTAAAAAAAAAGAAAAGAATAAAGACAATAGAAAATAATCCAAAGGTGATGCTACCTATAGTGGTCAATAAACTATTGAATAATTGAGGAATGAAATCTAAATTTAAATCTTGTATTAGATTAGAAAACTCCAGTTGATTATCTAAAATTGGATGATTGATGTTCAGAACAGCCCCTATTTCTTGAAGGATATATTCTATGTCAGATTCGAGATTTTCTACATTCAGCAAGGATAAATTTCTACCTTGTTGGGCGATCAGTGGTATAAATAGCCAAAATAGCATCAGCACTATGGTTAGCATCAACACAATAGTAACAGTTGATGCTAAAACATTACCGTGACGGAATTTAAAAACTTTTTGTAGAAAGTGATTGATAGGATGACCGATCAAACTCAGTACACCTGCTATAGCAATGTATGCGATCAGTGATTTAACCTCAATCAAAAGCCAAATCACAACAACTATGAGTGATAAACGAAAAACTGCTTTTAAAATCCCTGAAGAAATTTCAGATGAATTCATAGCCAAATATAATGATACAACGGATTTGTACTTTCAGGAATGGGCCAATTCTAATTTTGGTTTGGGAGTCGTATTTAGATTTCCGATCTGTCCATTTTGTAGCTTGAAATATCCGGCAATACCAATCATTGCTGCATTATCTGTTGTGAATTGCTTGGGAGGAAAATATAAAGTATATTCACCGAGTTCAGATAGATTTTTACATTGTTCATAAAGAAAACGATTGCATGAAACACCTCCTCCAAAGACCATTTGCCTCAGTCCAGTTTTATCCACTGCACGTTTAATTTTTTGAATCAAATGTTCAATGATGACTCTCTGTATGGATGCACAAAGATCGACTTTGTTGTTTTCTATGAAGTTTTTATCCTCACTCACTCTTTGTAAAACAAAATTTTTAAATGCCGTTTTAAGCCCACTATAACTCAAATTAAACTCTGGAGTGAATGGAATTGGAAATTGAAATCGATCCGCATTTCCGTTTTGTGATAATTGATCAATTAAATGACCAGAAGGATAATCCAATCCCATTAGAGTACCACATTTATCAAAGCATTCACCAATGGCATCATCCAAAGTGGTTCCTATTTCTTGAAAAGTAAAAACATCCTTAATAATGGCTATTTGGGTATGACCTCCTGAGATCGTAATTCCTAAAAAAGGAAAAGTAGGCTCCTTTTGATGCACTCCTTTGATGAAATGAACTAAAAGATGTGCTTGCATGTGATGGACTTCAATGAGTGGAATCTTCAATGAAAGAGCCAGAGATTTTGCGACAGAACTACCTACTAATAATGATCCAATCAAGCCAGGTCCTACTGTGTAGGCGATTGCATGAACTTGATTGATTTTGATTTTGGCTAATTCTAAAGCATGGTTGATGGTTGGTAGAATTTTTTTTTGATGATCTCTAGCAGCTAACTCTGGGACGACACCTTGATATAATTTGTGTGCAGATTGGCTATAAATAACATTGGATAAGATGCTTTTGTCTTTTAATACGGCAACTGCTGTATCATCACATGAAGTTTCAATTGACAAGATATATTTGTAATTTCGCATGAGTCCTCACTGATTGAAACGTACAAAAATAGAGTATTAAAAGAGGTCTCGGAATTCTCTCGTATTTGTTGATTGGCACATTGGTGATCCTATTGATAGGCCCATTATTGTTGTCTTTACCGAGCGTTCAAAATCGAATCGTTAATCGAATTGCCAAAAACCTTAGTGAAAAAGTTGGTGGTGACTTTCAAATTGAATCTTTAGAATTAAAGTTTGATGGGCAGTTAGGATTAAGGGGCATCCAAGTAAAAGACCATCGGGAAAACCCTTTATTAGAAATCGATCAAATCGAAACATCAATTACAGAAATCAATAAACTAATCAATGGAGAATTAGATTTTAGACAACTAGAGTTAAACGGGTTAAACTTAGAAGTCAATAAATACCAGACGGATTCAATCAATTCATTAGAAATCCTCTTTAATGACATCAAATCAAAGCAACAAACCCAAAGGGAGTTTCAATTAAAAACACAATCTGTATTTTTGAACAACGCCTATTTTTCTTATCGAGATTTAGCAGAGCCTTCCAATAATTATGCCATTGATTCTCTCCAAATGCTATTACATGATGTTGATATTCAATCAGATGATATGTTTGCCACGCTAACTAATATTCAATGGCATTCAAATCAGTATTCAGATAATCATAAAAATTCCATATCTGGAGTTTTGGCGTACACAAATGGGAAAGATATAGCCATCAATAATTTATTGGTTGATTACGAACAGTCTAAAATCTCAGGAGATATATCAATCAATAACCTACGAGCTTTGATCAACCAATTTGACGGTGAATCAACTGTAGATATCAATTTTCAAAACGCCGTTTTATATCCTGGAAGATTAGGCTTAAATCAATACTTTTCTTCGGACTATAGTCTGAATTGTAGCGCCCAAATAGAGGGATCTGTCGATGACATCAAAATATCAGATTTCCTTTTAACAAATGACCAATTTGATTTTTTGGGAGATATTCACTTCAATAATTTCTTGTCAGAAAATCTAACATTAAATGCGGATATTAAACAGTTAAATGCTTCCGTTTCTGCGTTTCGGGGAATCAATTTTCCAATTGAAAAAGAATTAAGTCATATTTCTGTTGATTCTTTGAGTTTCAACGGAAACATTGCATTAAATAACCAATCGGTTCAAGTTGATGTCAATGGAGGTTCCAACTTGGGACGTTTGAATATTAAAGGCCAGATCGGACGAGGGTTAATCCAAAAAAAGAACCCCGATAAATCAACAGATTTAATTCTTGATTTTCAAGCATTTGACTTACACCAAGCATTGAAAATCAATGATCAACTGCAATTAAATGGTCAAATAATACTGAATAGTCCAGAGTTACTGGTTGATAATCTTCTAAATCTTCACTGGGAAATGGAAGAGTTTTCAAGTATCTATAAAAACTCTGTTATTGACTCGATTGCTTGTAAAGGAAGTATCAAGAATAGTGAAATTGTATTGGACCTAGATATTAATGCTGAAGTTTTAAATCACAAAGGAAATTACCTGATTGGCTTTAAACAAGGCGTCAAATACCTACAGATTAACAACCAATTTGCATTTTATAATAAAAACGATTTGTTGCCTTTTCCAAAGTGGGATAACGCCTATTTTGAAGGAAAATCATATGCAAATCTAAGTGGAACTGACTGGGGGAGTCTTCTTGGAAACATTGTGTTTGATGAGTTGAACATTAGAAATCAAAATGAAAACATTCCCATCAATAATATCTCTGTTTTGTCTCAAAATATGGATGGAATTAATTCCATTTCATTATGGGGAGACCAACAAATTAAAGGCCATGTATTGGGTCAATATCAGTATGCGCAATTGTGGGAGGCATTTAGTCAAGCACTTAGTAAGAGCTTAGGATATAATACAACTTCAAAGCCATCAAGTGATCAAGAGTTTCAGTTCGACTTCTTTTTTGGGCAACAGTTCATATCCTCTTTACTTCCTGATCTTTTTGAATCAGATGATTTAGAAATTAGAGGTCAAGTTTCCACCCAAAAAAATCTTTTTGATTTGCAACTCAATTCAAACCAAATGATATATCGAAATTTAAAGTTTGAAAAATTAAAACTGCTTCTAAACCTCAAAGATTTTCAACATCACAATCAATTTTCTATTTCGGGTTTTCAAAGAGATGACTTTGAATTAATGAATACATCCTTGGTGGCTCATGGTGAAAATGGAGATTTAAATTACATTTTGAGTTTTGTTGGAAATCATAAAAATGAAGGACAAATCAAATTCAATCAATTTCAGGATGATCGTGCCTTATTGATTGATTTTTCAGATTCCAGCATCAGCTATAATGGTGTTGATTGGATTATAACAGCAGCTAGAGATGGCCAACAACAAATAATCTATGAAGTACCTCAAAACCAACTCTCTATAGAGTCTTTTGTTGTCGAAGGGCCCAATAAATCCATTTCGTTAACCGGATTTAATTCCGACGAGGAAAATTTGATGTTTGAACTACAAGTGATGAATGCATCACTAGAAAATATCATTCAACCGTCTCCGGATTTTTCTTTTCGGGGAAAAGCCAGCCTATTTATAGATTACTCTACTATAAGATCCACAGACAAATTAAACTTCAATGCCAATATCGAAGATTTTGTTTTGAATAATCAGTATTTAGGAAATACAACCTTTCAAATACAGCAATCAAATTTTGAAGATTTTCTTGATTTGGATTTAAAGATCGTCAATGGTGGGCTGAATCATTTAGAAGCAAAAGGCCAGTTATGGTTAGATAATGATTCACGCATTGACTTAGATATTGATTTCAATAATTTCGATATAACTTTTTTAAATCGCATAGCAGGTCCTTCGGTCAATCAAATTCGAGGAACTGTTTTAGGAAATGTTCGGCTTAACGGACAGTTAGATAATCTTCAACACAATGGTCATTTGTTGCTTTCCAATGCAGGGATTTCGATCCCATTTTTGAACATAGATTATTCCTCAGATTCAGTCGAAGTCAAATTATCTAATCAAGCATTTATTTTTAGTGATAGCCAATATTTTGATTCCACATATGGTACTTCTATGTTCTTAGGAGGAAGAATTTTTCATCAAGACTTTAAGAATTGGCAATTGGATTTAGATGCTCGGTCTAATAGGATGTTGCTTGTCAATAAGGATGACCAAGAAGATGCCATATTTACCGGACTAGGTTATATAGATGGAACGGTGCACATTGAAGGATTGACTCGTAGTTTATTTATAGAAATTTCAGGACAAACCCAAGTCGGCACCTCAATACGCATTCCACAGCTAATCGATTCAGATGCATTAGTTGATACATCATTCATCAGTTTCGTGGATAGGAATGCTGTTTTAGACAATGTTATATCCATCAATGAATCATTGCAACCCCAAATCATTAGGGGGATCACTTTAGATTTTAATCTAGACATTACTGACCAAGCTCGGTTTGAAATTGTAACCGAACCACAGTTTGGTAGCTATCTATCAGGTCGAGGTACTGGAAATCTACAACTTGAAATTGACACCAATGGGAAATTTAATATGTTGGGGGAATATACAATATCACGAGGTCTTTATAATTTTAAATATTTAGGCTTGATAGATAAAGACTTTGAGGTATTACCAGAAAGTACCATTATATGGAATGGGGATCCTTCTCAAGCTCAAATGGCCATTAATGCCGTTTATCAAGTCCCTGGAGGGGCCAATCCATCTGTACTTTTAGAGACCCCAAGCTTTAGCAAAAAAATTCCTACCAATGTCAATATTGAAATTCAAGGTAATATTCAGAGACCTGATGATCCAGTGTTTTTTATCGATTTTCCCAATGCCAGTGGAGTCGTTATATCTGAAATTAATTACCGATTAGCCGATCCTCAGAATGCCCAATTACAAGCTCTTTCTTTATTATCTCAAGGAATTTTTATTCGGGACGTTAGTGTTTCATTTGCAGGAATCACTAGCAATATTTTTCAAGCATTTTCAGATGTTGTCAGTAATTTATTAGGACAAGAAGAGGATAAACTTAAAATGGGACTTAATTATCTTCAAGGAGATAAAAGTCAAATTCTAGATTTTACAACAGCTGATCGTTTGGGATTGAGTTTATCGACTCAAATTACGGATCGTATTTTAATTGAAGGCAATTTGGGCGTTCCAATCGGTGGCATCGAGCAGACCTTTATTATCGGAGATATTCGAATAGATTTTATTCTCAATCAACAAGGAACATTAAGAGCAAGGATATTCAATAGAGAAAATGAACTGCGTTACATCGGTGATGAATTGGGGTATACTCAGGGAATCGGATTGTCATATACTGTCGATTTTGAAACTTTCAGAGGTTTGTTGCAAAAAATAATATCCACTCAATAATACCATGCCGTGCTAAAATTGTCTTGAAAGGAACGAAAATTTATGGGGCTTATATACCTGAGTGCTCAAAAGTAACTGATTTTTTAGATTGATCTTAT